>DIBU01000003.1:39713-119922 GCA_002416125.1 Halieaceae bacterium UBA5044 | reverse complement strand
TGCGCGATGAACCTTTTTTTTGCGTTCTTTCCCGCAATGGCGCACATTGATGGTCCGGCATGGTGCTGGTCAGGCCCCGGGCACGTGGCCGGTGTAACTCGCGCTTACAGGGAGGCAGTATGCAGTCAGGGTGTAACAACCTGTGGGTCAGGGGCTGCTCCGCGTTTCGCAGAGGGGCCGCCGCGGCCTGTCTGGGCATCGCCGCGTTGCACGCGCAAACGGTCTGTGCCGCTGAAGAGGACACCTTGTCCGCCGCCTTTGAAGACTTTCAACGCGCCTTGCAGCAGGCCGAGAGCGATGTGCGCAGCAGTCCCGCTTTCGGCAGCGATGCCGAACGCGCCGCGGGCTACCAGCATATGCTGCGCATGTTGCTGAAGTCGATTGAAGCGGGCATGTTGCAGGACGCCCGCTACCCGTTTTTCCGCGTGATGGACATGCATGTGCGTGAAGGGGGAGACAATCCGGATCAGCGCTATCTGTTCGCGCCAGTGGAGGGTGGCGCCGCCTACCGCATCCACGGCGAACTGGGCTCCGCAAGCCGTATCGAAGTACAGCTCTACGCAGGCGAGCCCTGGGCGGGTGCCGGCAGGTCGGCGGGCTATCTGGGGTTCGAAGCAATTCCCATCGACGCCGAGGGTCGGTTCGAGGTCTACCTGGAACCGCCAGGCGCAGCGCTTCGGCCTGGGGCGCTGCCGAACCCGGAGGACACGACCACGGTGGTGGTGCGCCAGATCTATGCTGACTGGACGCAGGATGCCCCCGGACACGTGCACATCGACCGGACGGGTATGGAAGGCGACGTGCGATTGCCGGATACGGGAGCGGAGGTGGCAGCCCGGCTGCGCGAGACAGCGCGGATCCTTGAGCAGTCCGTGGCCGTATGGCCGGCATTTGTGGAGCAGCGGTACCGCCAGGTGCGCGAGGCCAACGTGCTGTCGCCGCCGCTGGATACCTCGACGCTGGGTGGGGTAAAAGGGCGCTGGATGGTGAGCGGCCATTTCGACATTCCCCCCGGGCATGCGCTGCTGCTGCGCACAACACCGACGTCTGCACGCTACCAGGCACTGCAGATTACCGACCTCTGGTTTGCTTCCCTGGAATATGCGAACGGTACCGCGAGTTTTACCCGCAGCCAGTCAACGCTCGCCAGCGACGGGGCCTATTACCATGTGATCGCTGCGCAGGACCCGGGTTATCCCAATTGGCTGGGGACGGGCGGATTGCAGCGGGGTACGGTGTTGTTGCGCTATGACGGTATGACAACCGCGTTGGCAGAGGATGACTGGCCACAAGCTACGTTATTAAAGCTGGAGGAACTGCCTGCTGCTATCCCCGGCTTCTTTGTGCTCAGCGCTGCTGAGCGAGCTGAGCAGGTTCGGGCAAGGCGCGCCCATGTCCAGCGGCGCTTCAGTCGATAGCAGGTTGCACCCCGCCCGGTGGACGGGGTGCAAAAGGCTGTCAGCCGACGAAGGCTTTGCTCGGTGCAGCAACACCCTCTGACTGGGTGCCTTTCAGGTACGCCAGCATGGTGTCTGCATCAGATACTTCGAAGGGGTCCGTCGGGCACACATCACCGAAGTCCGGCTCGGCAAACAGTTTTTCGATTTTGCCGTCGTTCACCAGCATCGAGTAGCGCCAGGAGCGCATGCCAAAGCCAAGGTTGGACTTGTCTACCAGCATACCCATTTTGCGCGTGAACTCGCCGTTGCCATCGGGCAGCATTTTCACGTTTTTGGCGCCCACGTGCTTGCCCCACTGGAACATCACGAAGGCGTCGTTGACGGAAAGGCAGTAAATCTCGTCAACGCCCTCTTTCTTGAAGTCCTCAAACAGTGCCTCGTAACGTGGCAGGTGGTTGGAGGAGCAGGTGGGGGTGAAAGCGCCGGGCAGTGAGAATACGATCACCTTCTTGCCGGCAAAAATGTCGTCTGTGGTCGTGTCCTGCCAGCGGTAGGGGTTGTCGCCGCCGACGGATTCATCGCGAACACGCATCTTAAACACAGTGTGTGGAACCTGTCCTGCAGAGATCATGGTAACTCCTCAATCATCATCCAATGTGTTGTCGCGCAGCTGCAAGGGGCGAACTGCTACGAGGGGCCACTATAGCCGGAACCAAGCATTCTGAAAATATGATTATTATGATTAATACGATCTAAAAATTAGTATGTCGGATGTGAAGCTGTACTGGATTGCGTCACGGGCTTGAAAGATGTCCCGGGACTGGGCATCTTGTCCAGCAAGCTTCCGACACCACGTCGGTGCGCCACCCCCGGAGAGTAATAATGAAAATTGAGGATACCAACCGTCGGCCGGCGCTGCGCCGACTTTCCATTGCTTTGTGCGCTGCCCTGCCGCTTTTGACCGCCTGCAGCGATTCCACTGACAGCGTTGTGGCCCCGGTAGAGCCCCCGGTGGAACCCGCGGCGGTACCGTTTCAGGAGCTGCTGGACCAGGGCATCGCCCGCTATCTGGGCGAATACACGCCGATGTTGTCTGAACAGGACGGCGATGTGGTGAATCACAGCTTTGGTGCTGGCGATGGGCCGCTGTGTCTCACGGGTGGTGAGTACACCATGGCAACGCGCGACACCGGTTCAGAAGACCTGGTGATTTTCCTCCAGGGCGGCGGAGCCTGCTGGTCCGACCTGTGCCTGGCAACAGAGCAGGCGGCGCCCGGCATACCGCCCCTCGGCGTGCTGGATCCGGCACGCGAGGGCAACCCCGTGGCCGGTTGGAACACGGTGTACCTTCCCTATTGCGATGGCTCCCTGCACGCCGGTGACCAGGATGTCGACACGGACGACGACGGCGTGGCAGACCGCTTTCACCGCGGGTTGCACAATCTCTCCGCGTCCCTCGATGTGGCCGTCAACACCTTCCCGGCGCCGCGTCGCATACTGTTGACGGGTTCCAGTGCCGGGGGCTTTGGTACCACCTATGCGCTGCCGCTGGTGCGGCAACTGTACCCGGATGTGCCCATCGAACTGATCAATGACTCCGGTCTTGGGCTCGGTCGTATTGACGAGCCCGAGTTTATCCAGCAACTGCTGACGGAGTGGAATGCCACGGCGTTTTTCCCGGAAAGCTGCGAGACCTGCATCGGGGATGACGGCCACATCACGGACTACCACAAATACCAGCTCAGCGAAGACGAGAACTTCCGCCTCGGTATGATGAGCTACACCCGTGATACGGTCATCGCGGTAACCTTTGTGCAGGTGGGCGGGGAAGTCTTCGAAGAAGCCCTGCTGGGTGAACTCGATGATCTCGAGGCCGCCTATCCGGAGCGGGTGAAGTCCTTCGTGGCAACGGGTACCGATCACACCTTCCTCCTGGGCGACCTGCAGAAAACAGCCGGCGGCGTTTCCGTGGCTGACTGGATCAGTTCAATGCTCCTGGGTGAAGGCTGGGAAACCAACCGCGACTGATTTTGCCTGCACCGGTCGGGGGAAGTGCTGTTACCACGGGGGTGCGACCCCCGACCGAAGAGGCAGGAGCGGAAATTTGCGCAGCATACAGGCTGATATGAACCAAAAAGTCACAAAAAGCGTGTATGGGCTTGTAATTCATAGAGATTCTTTGATATCCCGTGCTAAGCTTGGTGCGGTTAGGGTCTGCTCTGGTTGATTCTGTGGGTAAACGCCGCATAATCGTTCAGGGACGAAAAAAACCAAGATCTGCTTCAGAGTGGGCAACAGGGGACGACAATGATCATCAGGGGCATTACTCAATATAGCCGACTGGCTGCGCTATTGGTTACCGCGTTTGCGTTGACGGCCTGTGGTGGCGGCGGTGGTGGTGGCGGCGGTTTTCTGCCGGATCCCGATACGCCGAACAATCTTGCCCTGAGCGTACTGCTCGACAAAGAGTCGGTGCCCGTGAACGCGGCGCAGAATCCGGCACAGTCCGACAGTCCCCACGTGGCCGAGATCGCGGTTGAAGTCACGGACAGCGGCACGGGGCTGCCTGTCACGGGCGCGGAGGTCACGGTCTCCTTCACCGGAACCCGAATCGGCGGCCTGCTGAGCGAAGAGGATCTCGCCAGTGGCGCAGAGGACACACTGTCCAGCGTCAGCGTCCAGACGGGTTCCAACGGCGATGCCAGGGTGTATTTCGTAGCCGGCGCAGTCAGCGGCGAAGCGACACTGCGGATTCGCGCGGAGCGCTCGGCGCAGGGCTCGACCACGGGTGGCGCAGAATCTGTGGTCTCGATTGCCGTTGTCAGTGCAGCCGGCCCTGTTGCCGGGCTGGAGTTCACCGGGCCCTTTATCGAGGCGATTCGTACCAATCGGGTACAGATAGGTCTCGCCGCGGATGAAACCATCGATTTCCAGAATGGCACCTACAGCCGCGTGGTCTCGGTGACGGCAACCGATGCCAACGGTAACCCGGTGGCAGTCAATACGCCCATCCTGTTCCGTTTGATTGACGCGCCCCTCACTGGCTACCCGGAGTCCGGCGCCGGCAGTTTCGTGATTACCGGTTCCAACGGCAATCCGCTTGAGGGTAATTTCAGCTTCAATGCGGCGGGCGGCAACTTCGCCGCACTGGGTGCTCGGGTGGGTGACCGCCTGGCGCTGGCGCCCGATCCGGACGGCCGTTCGTTTTACCATGCCGGTATTCGCACCATAGCCGAATTCCCCGCAGACCGCCCCGATGCACTGTCCATCCGCTCTGACGAAGAGGCCTTCCGTGTCGGCGAAGACCAGGGCGCAACCGTGCCCTATGTTATCGGGCGCGCCCGCGTGGGTAATATCCAGGCACTTGCCTTCACCGATGCCAACGGAACCGCAAGCACGTTGCTGACTTATCCCTTCAGCAATCTCGGGCGCACCGCACTGATCGTCGCGCAGACGGAAGATTTCTCTGTCAGCCGCGTGTTCAACCCGGGTGGCCCTGTCTACCTGGGCTCCCTGGAGGAAGATGGTATCAGTCTGACTGCGTCAACCAGCATTCTGGCGAGTAACGTGAATGACGGTGTCGTGTCGCTGTGCGTACGTGATGGCAACCAGGTGCCGCTGTCGTCGCAGTCGATCCAGTTCAGCACGGGCGATACCTTTGGCGCCAGTGTTGACGTGAACGGCCGTGGCTCCTCAGGCACACTGGTCACGGGCAGTGGCGGTTGTGCCACGGCAGTGGTCAACGTGGAAGGGCAGCTTCCGGGTAGCCAGGAAATTACGCTGCTGTTTGCGGTACAGTCCATCGGGGAGGCGAGCGAAGTCGAGGTCACGATCCTGGCATCGGGAGACGGCAATCTGATCGGCAACCTGAACTGCGGCTCAAGCCGGCTGGGGTTGCTCTACCTGACGAGCTCCGGTGAGCCGATCCCCGATGCGCTGATCTCTGTCACGTCGTTCGACTGGCCGGCGGGCAGTCCCAACTTCATCTTCTCGCCGGCGTCCGATTCCGGTTCGAGTGCAGGCATTACCGATGCCAGTGGCGCGGTGACGGTGCGCTACTCCACCGTGTTCCCTCCGGCACAGGAGGAGGACCAGACTGTCACCTACACGGCGACCTTCGAGACCGGTAACGGCGACGCTCAATTCGACCTCGAGTGTGGGTTCACCGTGCCAGGTACCGGTACCGATCCCTAAGACTGGGTCAGCGCCGGGCTGTTACCCTGCCGACATGGCAGGGTAAACCCCGGCGGCGACCGTTGCTGAGGGCTGGCAACGGTTGTCCCGGTTGCTGTCATTGACAGCTAGAACCTCCCCGCCTTGCAAGCCGCTGCTATAGCCAGCCGACCACATCCAGAATCTTCAGGCCTCCGAGGCCAACCGCCACCGCAACGACCACGCCTCCGAGCAGGTTTGCGGGCCATCGGTTCGCCTGAGCGCCCAGCAGCACCCGGCTGTTCATGACCATCAGCAGGAAAACCGCCACGACAGGCAGTAGCAGGCCGTTGGCCATTTGTGCCAGGAGAATCGCGCTGAGGGGCCGTGTGCCCAATGCGGCAAACAGCGTGCCCGTGAGCAGAACACCGATCCAGACCAGGCGAAACCCGGGTGCTGTCATCCGGGAGGACCAGCCTAGTGCGCCACAGACGGCATAGGATGCGGCCAGCGGTGCAGTAATCGCACTGGTCAGCCCCCCCGCAAACAGGCCCGCAGCAAAGATGCTGTGGGCGGCAGGCCCCAGCAGCGGTTCCAGTTGCAGTGCCAGAGAGTTGCCGTCAAATGCGACACCCGTGCCAAAGAAGGCCGTTGCAGCGGTACTCATGATGGCGAGTGTGATCAGCCCGCCGAGGCCGATAGAGAGCCCGCTGTCCAGACGTGACTCGTGGATGGCCTGATCCAGAGGCAGGTTGGCCGGCCACTTCTCGCGCACTGCGTTGGCATGGAGAAAGAGGTTGTAAGGGACAACGGTTGTGCCAATCAGCGCGATGGCGACCATGACCGAGCCCTCGGGCAGCGTGGGCCGCAGCAGTCCGCGCAGCAGATCGCTCGGGGACGGGCCGATGACGATGGCCGCCAGGACGAACACCACGCTCATGACCAGCACGAGCACTATCAACACCCCTTCCAGTACGGCGTAGCGCCCGCTGGCCAGCAGTAATGCCGCCCCGAAGCCAATAATGATCGACCAGAACGTGGTGCCTGTGCCGGAGACGGTACTCAGGGCCAGCGACGCGCCCGCAATATTGCCCGCCTCATAGGCGGCATTGCCCACGCCGATGGCAAGTACCACCAGCACCACTGCCATTTTCCCCAGTACCGGGCTGCTGAAATGGGCTCGCATGGCCTCCGCAAGCCCGGCCCGCGTCGCCAGTCCCAGGCGCGCGCTCATTTCCTGCAGGACATAGGTGGCGATGATCGAGAACAGCAGCGCCCAGAGCAGGGCAAAGCCGAAATGGGCACCCGCGGAACTCGCTGTGGTGATGGTGCCCGGGCCGATAAATGCCGCGGTCACCAGGAGCCCGGGGCCAAAGCGGAAGCGGCGCGTGGTCGAGGTCATGGAGCTGTACTCTCGCAGGATGTTGGAATGCATGGTAGCAGCGTTGCGTTAGGTTGTCGGTGCCCGCTGCTGATACCATGCCGGACATGGTCTCGCTGCCCTCTGCCTCGTCGCTGTGTGTTTCTGTGGTTGTCTATCACAGCAACCTGCAGCGTCTGCAGGAAACCCTGGAGACCTTGTTGGTTGCCGTACACGCAGCGCGCGGTGCGGGCATGCTGTCGACGGTTGCGGTAGTCGTGGTCGACAATTCGCTGTGCCCCGACTATCACTCCGACATGCTGGCGGTCATCAATCGTGTGTCATGGACGGACGCGGCTGTGGCGTACCAGGTGCTGGTGTCCACGAGCAACTCTGGATACGGAGCCGGGCACAACAGGGCCCTGGAGGCCTGCGAGTCTGACTATCACCTGATCCTGAATCCTGACATTGCCTCGGCCCCGGCGTCGCTGCTGACGGGCATCGGATACCTGCGTGAGCATCCGGGGGTCGTGCTGGTTTGCCCCGACGGCGCGTTGGCGGATGGCCGTCCGGCTTATCTGAGCAAGCGCATGCCATCCGTGCTGGTCCTGGCATTGCGGGCATTCGCGCCGCGCTGGCTGCAGGCGCGTTTTGCCGCTCGCCTCGCCCACTATGCCATGCACGATGTGCACGGCGCAGGCAGGCCGGCGCCCGTACCACTGGCCAGCGGGTGTTTCATGCTCGTGCGCGGCAGCGCGCTGCGCAGGATCGGGGGTTTTGATCCGGCGTTCTTCCTGTATTTTGAGGATTTTGATCTCTCCCTGCGACTGGCTTCCCTGGGTGAGCTGCACTACCTGCCCGAGATGCGCGTGCGCCACTACGGTGGCGACAGTGCGCGCAAGGGTCTCAGCCATCTCACCTGCTTCCTGCGCTCAGGGCTGCGCTTCTTCCACCGCTACGGGTGGCGCTGGCTGTAGCTCGGTGTGAAAACTGCTAGACTCGTGCTTCACTGGTAGACGAATGCCCATGGCAACCCAACGAGATTTGCACAAGCTGGCCTGCCTGGAGCCCTTGGGGTTGCAGCTGTTGGTTGCCCACCGGACATTGCCGGGTGCGGCTCCGAGTCCGCCCCGCGTGTCGGTACAGCGGGGTAATCCGGTGCTCGCCCCACAATATCAGCCGGCGGAACTGCCAGAGCGCAGGGTGCCACCATCCCCGGTGATTCCGGCCGTTGCGCCGCCGGCGGCTTCCCCGCGTCGGCCCGCCTCGGCAGCAGTGCACAGCGCTGCGAGGCCGGTTGGCGCGCCGGCTGTCACATTCAGCATCGTCTCGACTGTCGCCGGTGGCTGTCTCTGGTTGCAGGCTGTGGACAGCGGTGACCTTCCGACCGATGAACTGCAACTGATCCGTGCCATGGGGTTTGCGCGCGGCGTGCGCGCCGGCGACAGGCGCGAGGGGCTGTCCCCGCCCACCCGGTTTGACTGGCCGATGCACACCAACCGCCAGCTGGACCTCGGTGAGGAGGCCGCCGCAGCCGCCCTGACCGGCTTTGTCCTGCGCCAACTGCGTGACAGAGACTGCCACGGCCTCGTGTTACTGGGTGAGCGCGCAGGACAGTACCTGCTGCAGCCCGAGTTGGACGGCGTGCGCACGGTGCGTTTGCCGGCCTGCGCCGAGATGATTGCTGCCCCTGCTTTGAAGCGCGATGCGTGGCTGGCGCTGCTGGCCCTGGAACACTAGACGTGTCGGCTCTGGTTCGGCCGGCGTTACCCGAAGATGCCCCGCGAATGGCCCTGTTGGACGCCAGCGCTTCCCTGTGGCCCTGGCGTGAGTCCCAGTACCTGCGCTGTTGCGCCACCGCGGAAGACAGCGCCGAGCGAGCCCTGTTGCTGGAGGTGGATGCGGTGCTGCAGGGTTTTGTGGTGTACGCGCGCGAATTTGACGACGGCAGCATCTACAATATTGTGGTTGCAGATACAGCCCGTCGCCAGGGCTTTGGTTTACGCCTGCTGCAGGCCGCGGTCGATGCCATGGTGGCCAGTGGAGCAAGGCGTTGTCTGCTGGAGGTGCGCAAGTCAAACAGCGCGGCGCGCAAGCTGTATGAGCAGATGGGGTTTCACGTCGACGGCATGCGGCGCAACTATTACCCCCTGCCGACCGGACGTGAAGATGCGGTACTGATGTCACTGGACCTGTGAGAGACCGATGGACGTAGTGGAAACCGAGTGGTGGACGATGGCATTGGCGCCCGAGTGGTGGGCTGATGTGGAAGAGGACGGCACGGTGCTGGTCGCAGATGAGGACGACGTGGGCTGCCTCGAGATGACCACCTTGCACAAAACCGATGGCCAACTCACCCCGGCCGAGCTCAAGCAGATAGCGGTAACCGAATCGCCTTCGGTGCCTGCCTGGAAGGCCGTAAACTGCGGCGACTTCCGCGGCTTCACGGCGAGCTTTTCCGAGGCGGAGGCTGCGGTGCGCGAGTGGTACCTGGCGTCCGGGGGCCTTCTGCTATTTGTCAGTTACAGTTGTGATCTGGATAACCGCGGTATGGATGACGCGGCGGTGGACGCGCTGCTTGATACCCTTGCCCGCAGCGCGCCCGCCGCTGTGTAAAGCTGGCCCGGCCCGGCACCCTCAGCTCAGCTGATGGTGCCGGTGACGCGCACCCGCTTGGCACCCTTGACCGGCCTGGCCTTCAGGGCGTCCTGGCGGCGTTTGATATGTCCGTCGACAAGGTTTTTACCGGCGATCATCAGCCCGGTGAAGATGAATGCGCCCGGCGGCAGTACGGCCAGTAGAAAGGGTTGGTAATCGTCGATCAGCACCAGTTTCCAACTCGCCGCTGCAGGTCCGAACAGCAATTGCATATCGGCAAACAGTGCGCCGGTGCCGAGCAGTTCGCGCAGGGCGCCGAGCAGCACCAGTACCACCCCGAACCCCAGCCCCATGATCAGCCCATCGTACAGCGCCGGCGCGACGGCGTGTTTGCTGGCAAAGGCATCGGCGCGCCCGAGAATGACGCAGTTGGTGGTGATCAGTGGCAGGAAAATCCCCAGAATCTGGTACAGCTCAAAGGCAAAAGCCTGCATCAACAGTTCGGTACAGGTCACGGCAGAGGCGATAATCATGACAAACACCGGCAGGCGCACCGCATCCGAGACGACATTGCGGATCACCGAGACGGCCGTGTTGGAGCAGGCCAGCACCAGGGTGGTGGCGGCGGCCAGCCCGAGTGCGTTGACCACGTTGCCGGTGACCGCGAGCAGTGGGCAGAGGCCCAGCAGTTGCACGATCGCCGGGTTGTTCTTCCACAGGCCGTTGAGTGTCAGCTCGCTGTAGGCGGGGGTGCTCATGCGGTGGGGCCCTCCTCGGGTGTGCTGTCGCGGCCTGGTACTCCGGGGCCGAACAGCGTGGCGCGTTCGCGTTGCACGTAGCGCAGTGCCCGCTGTACCGCAGCGACCACGGCGCGCGGCGTAATGGTCGCGCCGGTAAATTGGTCAAAGTTGCCACCGTCCTTGCGCACGGCCCAGCCTGCCGGCTTCGGGTTATCCAGCGAGGCGCCGGTGAAATCAAGTATCCACTGCGATTTACGCAGATCGACCTTGTCACCGAGACCCGGGGTTTCGCGGTGCTTGACGGTGCGGACGCCGGCGATGGTGCCATCGGCGTTCACCCCGACGATCAACTCGATATCGCCGCTGTAACCGTCTCGCGCCACCACCGGTACGATCACGGCCACGGCCCTGCCCCCCTGGCGCGCAATGTACAGCGGACGCGGTTCGCGTAGCCCGAGATCTGTGAACTCCGGCCGCAGTGTGCGTGTGTCATCCAGCATACTGTTGTCATGGCGCTCACGCGGCACGATTTCCAGCAGGGCTTTCTCTTCGGCATGTCGCTGCTCGAGGGCAATGGTGTCGCGGGTGGCCAGCCAGGTACCACCAATCAGCAGGGCGGTGAACAGGGCGAACAGGGCGAGCAGCGCGCTGTTGCGGGTGATGGATTGCCCGAGTAGCTGCATCAGCCTGTGCCCCCTGATTTGCCGTGGCCGTAGACACGGGGCTGCGTGTAGTGGTCGATGAAGGGCGCCGCGAAGTTGGCGATGAGCACCGCGAATGCCACGGCATCGGGGTAGTTACCCCAGACGCGAATCAGGTACACCAGCACGCCGATCAGCGCGCCGAATACCAGTCGCCCGCGCACCGAAACGGCAGAGGACACTGGGTCGGTGATGATGAAAAAGGCGCCGAACATGGTCGCGCCGCTGAGCAGATGAAACAGCGGCGAGCCGCCACTGCTGGAACTGCCGCCGTCGTAGAACAGGGCCGCCATCAGCGCCAGACTGGCGAGCATGGCCACCGGCGCATGCCAGGTGAATATGCGTCGGTACAGCAGCCAGAGTCCGCCAGCCAGGAAAGCCAGGTTGACCCACTCCCAGCCAATGCCTGCCCAGCGTCCGAACTGCGGTGTCTGTGCCCAGAGATCTTCAAGCAACAGCCCCTGGTTCTGGCGCAGTACATCCAGCGGCGTCGCCATGGTGACCGCGTCGTACCGGGCGGGCAGGAAGCAGGCCTGCAGTGCCTCCCAGAGGCCGGGCACCTCGCCCAGGCCGCGTGGTGGTGTCCAGGCGGTCATTTGCACCGGGAAGGAAATCAGCAGCACTACGTAGCCAACCATGGCGGGGTTGAACGGGTTGTAGCCCAGCCCCCCATAGAGTTGCTTGGCCATCAGTATCGATGCCGCCACCCCCACTGCAATCAACCACCAGGGTGCGTAGGGCGGCAGGGCGATGCCCAGCAGTACGCAGGTGACCAGCGCGCTGCAGTCCTTCAGGTAGAAAGCCAGGGACCGGCCGCGCAGCAACAGGGCGACAGACTCACAGGCCAGGCCCACGAGACAGGCCCAAAGCACGTTGACCAGGGTGCCAAAGCCAAAGAACAGCGTCAGCACAAACACGCCCGGCACCGTGGCCAGAAGCACCTGGCGCATGACCATGCCGGTGCTGTAGCGACCGTGGGCATGGGGTGAACTGACGCGCATCAGTGCCATCAGTCGGTGCCCGATTCCGTTGCCGCTGCTTCCGCTTCGGCCAGTTTATCCTTCAGTCGCTGCACGGTCGCCTCCAGGGCGCTGACGATCTTGGCATCTTCGCCGGCAGCGATGCTTTGCGCCAGGCGCTGTTCCGACTTTGCCAGTTTCTGCCGCAGCGCCACTTCCGGGGATGCCTTCACCGGGGTGGCAGCCGTGCCATCGCCGGCCTGCTGTGCCGCCTTTTTCGCCTTGGCGCGCTCAATGGCAGCCTGGATGGGGTCCTCTTCGCCGCCCTGCTCGGCGAGGGCCGCACGCTTTTCCGCAGCCGCCTTGCGTGCGGCACGCTTCGCTTCGCGCTCTTCCTCTTCCTGGGCAAGCCGCGCCTGGCGCGCCTCAAACCGCAGCCGCGCCTGTTCCGACTTGGCGTGTTCGCGGCGTTGCTGCAGGATGTCCGCTTTCGATGCGCGGTAGTACTGTACCAGCGGTATATGGCTGGGGCACACCCAGGAGCAGGCGCCACATTCGATGCAGTCGAACAGATTGTGTTGCTCCAGCTTTTCGAATTCCTTGCCCTGGGCGAACCAGAACAACTGCTGTGGCAGCAGGCTTGCCGGGCAGGCCTCCGCACAGAGGCCGCAGCGGATGCAGGGCTGCGCGGGCGGTGGGGGTGGCAGTTCCTCGGGGGTCGGGGCAAGTATACAGTTGGTGGTTTTGACAACCGGAGCTTCGGCTGTGGTGACGGTGAAGCCCATCATCGGTCCGCCCATCACCAGCCGCTCGCAGCGCTCGGGGTGCAGGCCAGCAAGATCCAGCAGGTACTGCATCGGCGTGCCCAGCAATACCTCGAAATTCTGTGGGTGGTCCACGGCATTGCCGGTGACGGTGGTTATGCGGGAAATCAGCGGGCGCCCGTGGCAAATGGCGTCGCGTACCGCGACGGCCGTGCCCACGTTCTGGCAGACAATGCCCAGGTCTCCGGGCAGGCCACCGCTGGGTACCTGCAGCCCGGTGAGTATCTCGATGAGCTGTTTTTCACCGCCCGAGGGGTACTTGGTGGGAAAGGTCACCACCTCTATGGCACTGCCGGCTGCGGCCGCCTGGAGTGCGGCAATGGCCTCGGGTTTATTGTCTTCGACGCCCAGCAGGGTCTCCTGCGGCTGCAGGATATGCTGCAGTATGGCGATGCCGGCAACGATGTCGTCAGCGCGCTCGCGCATGAGGATATCGTCGGCCGTGATATAGGGCTCGCACTCGGTACCGTTGATGATCAGCGTCTTGACGCTTTGCCCGGACTTGCCGGCGAGCTTGACCGCGGTGGGGAAACCGGCTCCGCCCATGCCCGCGATGCCGGCGCTGCGAATCAGTTCAAGCAATTCGGTGGCTTCGCAATCCCTGTAGTTTGCCACGCCCTGCAGTGGCGCCCATGCATCCTCACCGTCACAGTCGATGACGATGCAGGGCGCAGGGAAGCCAGAGGGGTGCGGGATCGGGCGTTCTTCGATGGCGCTGATATGTCCAGAGCTCGGCGCGTGCAAGGGCACACTGACGTGGCCGACGGGCTCAGCGATCATCTGCCCTTTCAGCACCCGGTCACCGACCGCCACGACCGGTCGGGCGGGTGCACCAATGTGTTGGGAAAGGGGCAGGATCAGCTGCTGCGGTATGCCCGCCTGCTGGATTTTGCTGCCCAGCGACTGGTGTTTGTTTTCGGCGGGGTGTATGCCGCCGTGAAAACCGTAAACCCGCCTCATGCCGCACGCTCGGCCGAGGGCGCGTCGGTGGCGATGATATCCAGGTTGCGGCTGCGCGGTGCGGGCAGTTGCCAGTGCCAGGTTTGCAGGGTTTCCTCCTGCGGAATCATGTCGATGCAGTCGACCGGGCAGGGCTCCACACACAGGTCGCAGCCGGTGCACTCGCTGGCGATCACGGTGTGCATCTGCTTGGCAGCGCCCAGAATGGCGTCCACAGGGCAGGCCTGAATGCACTTGGTACAGCCGATGCACTCGTCCTCGCGGATGAACGCGACAGCCTTGACCTTTTCTTCCCCGTGTTCTTCATCCAGCGGCGGGGCCTCGACATCCAGCAGGTCGGCCAGCGCCTGGATCGTGGCTTCGCCGCCCGGGGGACACTTGTTGATCGCCTCACCACCGGCAATCGCCTCGGCGTAGGGACGGCAGCCCGGAAACCCGCACTGGCCGCACTGTGTCTGCGGCAGTATGGCGTTGATCTGGTCGGCGATGGGGTTGCCTTCGGTACGGAAACGCACCGCGGCAAAGCCCAGTAGCGCCCCAAACGGCGCACCGAGGCCGACCAGCGCCAGCAGCGCCGCCAGCAGCGGGTAATCAGCAATCCAGTTCGGCATCGCGCTACACCAGCCCCGCAAAGCCCATAAAGGCCAGCGACATCAAACCGGCCGTGACCATGCCAATGGCGGCGCCCCGGAAGGGCTCCGGTACATCGGCAACCGCAAGCCGCTCGCGCATCGCAGCAAACAGAATGAGCACGAGGGAAAAGCCGAGGGCGGCGCCGAACCCGTAGAACAGGGCCTGCAGGAAACTGTGATCCTTGTTGATGTTGAGCAGCGCCACGCCCAGTACGGCACAGTTGGTGGTAATCAGCGGCAGGTAAACGCCCAGGACACGGTGCAGCAGGGGGCTGCTTTTGCGCACCACCATTTCCGTAAACTGCACCACCACGGCGATCACCAGGATGAAGGAGATGGTGCGCAGGTATTCAAGGCCCAGCGGTTCCAGCAGCAGGTAGTAGGTCAGGTGGCTGCAGGCCGATGCCAGGGTGAGCACAAACGTGGTCGCCATCGACATGCCCATGGCCGTTTCCAGTTTGTTGGACACGCCCATGAACGGGCACAGCCCAAGGAACTGTACGAGCACGAAGTTGTTGACCAGAATGGCTCCGATCAGAAGGATGGAATAGTCGGCCAGCACAATAGTGTCATCAAGGGGTCGTCAAATCGCCTAATGGTAAGTAGTTATCCCGGTGGAAACAATCGCCACCGGGGTATAAAGCCGCCGCGGTTCAAACCTGGCTGGCCTGCGCCTCGTTCGCACTCGCTGCGAGCAGCGCCTCCACCTGGGCGGGATCTATCCGCGTCAGCAACGGCTGGAAGGGCTCCAACTGATGCCCCAGCAAGGGCCCCTCCACCAGCGCTGTCCAGTCCAGCGAACAGTTGAGGAAAAGCTCGGATTTGTCTGCCATCGCGGGCAGTACCGGCTTCAGGTAGGTCATGAGTACTCGAAACAGGTTGATGCCGACACTGCACACGGCGTGCACCTCAGCCTCACGGCCGCTTTCCTTGGCCAGAACCCATGGCTTGCGCTCATCGATGTACTGGTTGGCCCGATCGGCCAGCGCGACGATAGCCCGAATCGCCTTGCTGTACTCGCGTTGTTCATAGGCGTCCGCGATCGACTCTCCCTCGTCGAGAAACAACTGTAGCAGCTCCGGCTCTGCGCAGTCAGTGCTGGTCCTGTTTTCAAAGTTCTTGCGCAGGAAGCCGGCGCAGCGGCTCGCGATATTGACCACCTTGCCGATCACATCGGCGTTGACGCGCTGCACGAAGTCGGTCAGGTTGAGGTCGATATCGTCCACAGCGGCGCTGAGCTTGGCGGCAAAGTAGTAGCGCAGGTATTCGGCGTCCAGGTGGTCCAGGTAGGTGCCGGCGTTGATGAATGTGCCGCGGCTCTTGGACATCTTGGTCCCGTTCACGGTCAGGAAGCCATGCGCATAGATTGCGGTAGGCGTGCGCAGGCCGGCGGAATGCAGCATCGCCGGCCAGAACAGGCCGTGGAAGTTGATGATGTCCTTGCCGATAAAGTGAAACAGCTCGGCGTCGGCGTCGGCATGCCAATAGGCCGCAAAGTCCCGCCCGGTGCGCTCGCAGTAGTTCTGGAAGCTGGCGATGTAGCCGATGGGGGCATCGAGCCAGACGTAGAAGTATTTGCCCGGCTCCCCCGGAATCTCGAAGCCAAAGTAGGGGGCGTCGCGGCTGATATCCCACTCCTGCAGACCCGCTGCCGTCCATTCACGGAGTTTGTTGGCAATCTGCGGCTGCAGGGTGCCGGAGTCGATCCACTCGGCAAGCATGTCAGACAGCGCGGGCAGGTTGAAAAAGAAGTGGGTCGACTCCTTGTCCACCGGGCGTGCACCGGAAATGGCGGAAACCGGGTCAATGAGGTCTGCGGGCGTGTAGGTTGCTCCGCAGGCTTCGCAATTGTCGCCGTACTGGCCGGGCGTCTTGCAGCGCGGACAGGTGCCCTTGATAAAGCGATCCGCGAGAAAAAGCTGCTTTTCGGGGTCGAAGGCCTGCACGATATCGCGGCGCGTGATGTGCCCGTTGGCCTGCAGGCGACGGTAGATTTCCTCGCTCCAGTAGCGGTTTTCCTCGGAGTGGGTGCTGTAGTAGTTGTCGAACCCTATGCAGAAGCCCGCTGCGTCCCGCTCGTGTTCTGCCTTGATCTTTGCAATCTGCTGCTCGGGGGTGATGCCCAGCTTCTCGGCTGTGAGCATGATGGCGGTACCGTGCGCATCGTCGGCACATACGTAGAGGCAGTCGTGGCCGCGCGACTTCTGGAAGCGAACCCAGATGTCGGTCTGCACCATCTCCAGCATGTGGCCCAGATGCAGTGGGCCGTTGGCATAGGGTAGGGCGCTGGTGACCAGTATCTTGCGCGCGCGGCTGTCCGGCATGTGCTTGTCGATTCCCTGCAGTTCAGAAAAAGGGGGGCGTATCATAGCGGGTTTGGGCTCCTCAGTCATTGTCGGGGCCCCTGCAACTGCCTATACTGCCAAGCCATACGCGGGGCCTTCCTCCCCGCCGGTACGCGCATTTCACGGATCCCGGCAGTCATGAACACAATCAGGCACATTATCGCCGTTGCCTCAGGCAAGGGCGGCGTGGGTAAATCGACCACAGCAGTTAATCTGGCCCTGGCGCTGCAGTCACTGGGCAGCCGCGTGGGCCTGCTCGATGCCGATATCTACGGGCCGAGTCAGCAGCGCATGCTGGGCATCGCCGAGGGCACCAAGCCGGAGCAGAAGGATGGCAAGTGGCTGCTGCCGGTCATGGCGCACGGCTTGAAAACCATGTCGATGGGTTTCCTCGCCAGCGAGCGCACGCCGATGGTCTGGCGTGGTCCCATGGCCGGAGGTGCCCTGGTGCAGATGCTGGAGCAGACACTCTGGGGGGAGCTGGACTACCTGGTGATTGACATGCCACCGGGCACGGGTGACATACAGCTCACCCTGTCGCAAAAGGCCACGGTCGCGGGTGCCGTCATCGTGACCACACCGCAGGACATTGCCCTGCTGGACGCGCGCAAGGGTATCGAGATGTTTCGCAAGGTGGATGTGCCCATCCTGGGCATTGTCGAGAACATGGCAGTACATGTCTGCGGCCAGTGCGGCCACGTCGAACATATCTTCGGCAGCGAGGGCGGCGAGCGTGTGTCCCGGGACTACGGCGTGCCGCTGCTGGCGAGCCTGCCCCTGGCGCTGTCGATACGGGAGCAGACTGACAGCGGCACCCCTACCGTCGTGGCGGCACCCGACTCCGCCGAGGCGCAGCTTTATCTTTCGGCCGCGCGCGCCATTCAGGCGGCACTGTCGGGTACAGCGTCCGCGGGAGACTCGCAGGTGCCCACTATTCGAATAACTGACGACTGACCGGAGCGTAAGACAGCGTGAGTATCAAGGCAGACAAATGGATTCGCCGCATGGCGGAGCAACACGGCATGATCGAGCCCTTTGAGCCGAGCCAGGTGCGCAACGACGGAGATCGCCGGCTGATCTCCTACGGTACATCCAGCTATGGGTACGACGTGCGCTGCTCCGACCATTTCAAGGTGTTCACCAACATCAACTCCGCGACGGTGGACCCCAAGGCCTTCGACGAGAACAGCTTCGTGGACGTGCGCGGTGATGTGTGCGTGATTCCACCCAATTCCTTTGCGCTGGCGGTGACCGTTGAATACTTTCGCATTCCGCGCAATGTGTTGACGATCTGCCTGGGCAAGTCCACGTATGCCCGCTGCGGCATAATCGTTAATGTCACGCCCCTGGAGCCGGAGTGGGAGGGGCATGTGACGCTGGAGTTCTCCAACACCACGACCTTGCCGGCGAAGATCTATGCGAATGAGGGCGTCGCCCAGATGCTGTTCTTCGAATCGGATGAAGTGTGTGAGACCAGCTATCGCGACCGCGGTGGCAAATACCAGGGGCAGCGCGGCGTAACCCTGCCGCGCGCCTGAGTTTGGCGGTTCAGGGCACCAGCGCCTGCAGCGGAGTGCCCGCCATGCTGCCTTCAGCCAGCAGCACTTCAACAGGCTTGTCGTCCTCGACGTGGATGGTTTTCACCATCAGGTAGTCCCAGTCCGGCGCCAGCCACATGGCTGATTCACGGTCAGGCTCTTCGTGCAGGCGCTCGAAATGCAGCGTGTTCACCGGGCCCAGGGGCGTATCGACGACTTCCTCACCCACATAGACCAGTTCGTAGTCGCGGATGCGCTTGCCGTCGGCGATGCGCACCTGCAGGTTCTCGCGCGGGTTTTCCTTGGCCATCAATTGCAGGCGCAGCTGCTCCTGCTGGCTCATGCGATCCAGTGTGCCTTCGGTATACGGGAGCTCATACCACTCGTCCTTGTACAGACTGCGGACCGTGTCGGAGCCGGGCGTGAAATGCACCTCACGGCGCCGGTTGATCAGCCCCGTGCCCTGGTAGATGTAGGACTTGGGATGGATTTCACTGCCTTCGACGCTGAATACGGCGACCTCGTGGAAGCCCACGACGAGCAGCTTGCCACCGTTGGTGAGGGTGTAGCGCCCCTCGCCTTCGTCTTTCAGTTCACGCTCCAGGGTAACCGTCATGCCCCGCGCCGAGGTGGAATACTTGACGAGATAGGGCTGCAACACCGGCTCGCCGGCGACTTTGGCCGCCGACAAGGGTGCGCTAACCAAGGCCGCCAGCAGCAGCGTCACCAGTGACAGAGGGCGGCCGATATTGAAGCCCGTTCGCGGGTATCGTCTGGCCATCGAAAAGTGCTCCTTGTTTGTCCAGTGTGAGCCTGCCCTGCAGGAACCAGAGGGCGGCCAGCGGGTAGATGGCGTGCTCCATCTCCAGTACACGCTGCGCCAGGCTGTCTGCGGTGTCATCCGCCCGTATCGGCACGCGTGCCTGCAGCACGGGCGGGCCGCCATCCAGTTCGGGTGTCACAAAATGAACCGTACTGCCGGCTTCGCTGTCGCCGGCGTCAATCGCCCGCTGGTGCGTATGCAGCCCCGGGTACTTTGGCAACAATGACGGATGAATGTTCAATAATCTACCGGCAAAAGGTGTGATAAATACCGGCGTGAGGATGCGCATGAACCCGGCCAGGGCCACCAGGTCCGGGTCTACCTGTTGCAGCCGGTGGACCAGGGCGGCATCGAAGGCTTCGCGGCTGGGGTAGTCGGCATGGGCGATGCAGGCGGTTTCAATGCCGGCTTCCCGCGCCGCCTGCAGGCCTTCAGCGTCAGCGCGGTTGCTGACCACCAGGCTGATCTCTGCCGGCAATGTGCCATGATTGCAGGCGTCGAGCAGCGCTCGCATATTCGAGCCCCGCCCGGATATCAGCACGGCGATGCGAGCGCGGGGCGAGGCCGACATCAGGCCAGATCCACACCGCGCTCGCCGCTTTCGATGCGCCCCAGCCGCCAGGCGTTCAGGCCCTCATCGGACAGCAGTTGCAGGGTGGCGGGGGCATCGGACTCTGCGACGCAGAGGACCATACCCACACCGCAGTTGAAGGTCCGGTACATTTCCGGCGTGGCGACGTTGCCCTGCGACTGCAGCCAGCTGAAAATCGGCGGCCAGTTCCAGGATGCGGTGTCCACCACGGCCCGGCAGTCAGCGGGGAGGACGCGCGGCAGATTCTCGGGCAAACCACCGCCGGTGATGTGGCTCAGTGCCTTGACCTCCACCCGGCGGAACAGCGCGAGCAGTGCCTTGACATATATCACGGTCGGGGTGAGCAGCGTCTCCCCCAGGGTGCTGTCGCCAAAAGGCTCGTCGAGGCGGGCGCCACTGACCTCGAGTATCTTGCGGATCAGGGAGTAGCCGTTGGAGTGTGGCCCGCTGCTGCCGATACCGATCAGCGTGTCACCCGCCGCGACTTTGCTGCCGTCAATGATCGCGGATTTCTCTACGACGCCAACGCAGAAACCCGCCAGGTCATAGTCTTCACCCTCGTACACGCCGGGCATTTCCGCAGTTTCCCCGCCGACCAGCGCGCATCCTGCCAGTTCACAGCCCTGCCCAATGCCGGCGACAACCGCTGCGGCGGTGTCAACATTCAGCGCGCCGGTGGCGTAGTAGTCGAGGAAGAACAGAGGTTCGGCGCCGGCGACCACCAGGTCGTTGACGCACATGGCCACCAGGTCGATGCCGATGGTGTCATGCACACCCATCTCCATCGCCAGTCGCAGTTTGGTTCCCACGCCATCGGTGCCCGATACCAGCACCGGCTGGCGATAGCCGGCGGGAATTTCGCACAGTGCGCCAAAGCCGCCCAGTCCGCCGAGCACCTCGGGGCGTGCCGTGCGCCGGGAAACGTGCTTGATGCGCTCCACCAGAGCGTTGCCGGCGTCGATGTTGACGCCGGCGTCCTTGTAGCTGAGGGCCTTGCCCTGGTTGTCTGTGCTCATGGTGTGCGGGGTCCGGTTCAGTTGCGGGCAGCTGTCGTTGCAGGGTGGCGTATTCTAGCCTTAATCGAGGGGCGATTCACGCCTGCGGCAATTTTCACGCTGAGCATCTCGCCAGCACCCGCCTGCTGTTACACTAGGCGTTTACCCTATACGCCGGAGGCCGACTTGCGGGCGCCCCTGAACTGGCTGGCAGCGTTGCTGCTACTCTTCGTCATCAACGCCTGGCCGGCGGAGCTGGTCCGCGACCTGTACGTGGCTGACATCCCGGTTGCCGACCGTGGCGAGGCGGAGCTGGCACGCGCCGCCACAGAGGGGTTGGCCCAGGTACTGGTGAAGGTGTCCGGGTCCGTGGACGTGCTGCAGCGACCGGAGATCGCGCCGGCCCTGCAGGGCGCCCGGGGGCGCGTGCAGCAGTACTCCTACAGCCGGGTCGATGCCGGTTCGGGGGAGTTGTCGGCACGGGTCGAGTTCGATGCAGCGCAGGTGCGTGACATGCTGGTGAGCGCAGGGGCACCCATCTGGACCGCAACGCGCCCAGCGGTGCTGGTATGGCTGGTGGTTGAGGAGGCCGGTGAGCGCCGCTTTCTCAGCCCCGGTACGCATCCCGAGCTGGCCACTCAGCTGGCTGAGGGGTTCCGGCGGCGCGGGGTGCCGCTGCGGTTTCCCTTGCTGGACCTGACCGATGCGGCGGCTCTGGACCCCGCAGAGGCCTGGCACCTGCCCTCGCCGTTGCTGGTTGCCGCGTCGACGCGCTACCGCGCAGGCGAGGTGCTGGCGGGTCGACTGGCGGTACTCGCCTCCGGCGACGTGGTTGGCGATTGGGCTTACCTGTCAACGCAGGGTCGGCAGGGACGCAGTGTGCCTCGCACAGAGCCGGGCCTGTTCATGCAGGCCGGCGTTGAGCTGGTGGTCGAGGACATGGCCGCACGCTACGCGATCAGTGGCGTGGAGGCCAGCGGTGCCGTCTCGCTGCGTGTACGCGGCGTATCCAGCTACGCTGACTACGCGGCAATCATAAGCTGGCTGGAGGGTTTGGAACCTATCAGCCAGGCGCGGCTTACGGCACTGGACGAGGGGACCCTGACGCTGGCGATCGTTGCGGCGGCAGACCTCGCGCAATTGGCGTCTATCATCGAGTTGAACCCGCGTATGCGGCCGTTGCCTGGCAACAGCGGGGAAGGTTTGGAGTACCAGTGGCGCAACTAGAACCTGAAAACGCATTGCCGGTGCAGCGGTGGCCATGGGCGCTGGCGGCGCTGGTGGCGGTCTCATTGGCCTTTTACCTGTTAAAGCCCATCCTGCTGCCGTTCGTGCTGGGTGCGCTCATCGGTTATCTCGGCGATCCCCTGGTGGATGCCCTGGAGCGTCGCCGGCTGGGGCGTACCACCGGTGTGCTGGTGGTGTTCGTTCTGTTCTCTGCGCTGGTGGTGGTGGGCGTGCTGGTTGCCGTGCCCCTCGTGTTGCAGCAGCTCGATGCGCTTGTGCAGAAAATTCCTGTTTTATATCAGTGGCTTACAAAAACCCTGCTGCCCTGGCTGCAGGAGCGGCTGAGTGTGCCGGCGGCCCAGCTGCCACAGATCGACTGGTCAGGGCAGCTCGCCGAGCATTGGCAGTCCCTGGGCAAGGTGACGGCATCAACGCTCAAGAGCATCACGGGCTCCGGGGCAGGTTTTCTCGCGGGTTTGTTCAATCTGGCACTGGTGCCCGTGGTGGCATTTTACCTGATGCGCGACTGGGACATCCTGATGCAGAAGGCGCTCGGTATTGTGCCGGTCGCCTGGCACAAGAACGCGATAGCCCTGGTAAGCGAGGCGGATGAGGTGCTCAGCGCCTTCCTGCGTGGACAGTTCCTGGTCATGTGTTCGCTGGGCGTGATCTACAGCACCGGGCTGTGGCTGGTCGGGGTGCAGTTTGCCCTGGTGCTGGGCGTTGTCGCCGGGCTCGCCAGCATCGTGCCTTATCTGGGCTTTGTGGTGGGCATTCTCACGTCCTGCATACTGGCGTACGTGCAGTTCCAGGACTGGACCGTTCTGCTTTGGGTCGCTCTGGTGTTCGGCGTCGGCCAGGTGCTCGAAAGTGTCCTCCTGACACCGGTGCTGGTAGGCGATCGTATCGGCCTGCACCCGGTGGCGGTGATCTTTGCGCTGATGGCAGGCGGCCAGATTGCAGGGTTTGTCGGTGTGCTGGTGGCACTGCCCGTATCGGCGGTGATCATGGTCTTCGTGCGCCATGCGCTGGCCTATTACCGCGCCAGCCAGCTGTACAGCGGGGATTGAGGTCGTGTCGGTGGCGCCGGCCAGTCAGCTGGCCTTGAACATGCGGCTGCGTGACGACGCCACCTTTGCCAGCTTTCTCGCCACCGCGGCGCACGAACCCCTGCTGGCGGCGCTGCGCGGGCAGGGCCTGGCCACGGGAGAGCCGGCCATTTATCTCTACGGCCCTCACGGCGGTGGCAAATCACATCTGCTGCAGGCGGCGTGCCACCTGATCCCTGACAACAGCTCATACCTGCCGCTGACAGAGTTGCAGGCCGCGCCCGCGGCGGAGTTGCTCAGCGGGCTGGAGCGGCAGGGCCTGGTGTGCATTGACGACCTGGACCGGGTTGCGGGCAATCCGGCCTGGGAGGAAGCGCTGTTTCATTTCTACAATCGCGCGCGCGAGCGCGGTTGTCGCCTTCTGTTTGCGGGCCGCAACAGCCCCCGTCAACTGGCAGTGACGCTGGATGACCTGCGCTCGCGTTTGGGGTGGGGACCGGTGTTTCAGCTGCCCGCACCGGATGACGAGCAGCTACAGGCCATCCTGCAGTTCCGCGCGCGCTGCCGTGGCCTCGACATGCCGTCCGAAGTTGGTCGCTTTCTGGTCAGCCGCGCCCCGCGGGAAATGGCGGCGCTGATGCAGGTCCTGGACCGGCTCGATGCCCGCTCCCTCGCCGACCAGCGCGCACTCACCGTGCCGTTTGTGAAGCAGGTGCTGGGCGTCTAGTTGCTGAAATATTCCGCATTAAGACTGTGAATTTTTTAACCCCGTCGTGCTGGAGATTGGCGCCCGACTCTGTATCATTGCGTAATGGCCATTGTGTAGGGGGCCTTGTCCGTTCAACAGGAGTGTATGTAATGAAACAACAATTTCTTGCCGGCGTTGCCGCAGTGGCAACTGCCGCATCCATGTTTGCTGCACCGGTCTCCGCGGAGGTCCCGCTGACTTTCAACGTCGGTATCGGCCAGTTCGTGTTTGACGGCGATCGGCGCCTGAAAGACACCGAAACTCCCGTCGTCGGCCTGGAGTACGCCTTCACTGACAACTGGGCGGCTGAAGTCATGTACGCCGAAGACAGCACGCGCTACAACGATGGTACCGAAACCGACGTCGCAGCCTGGCAGGTCGGCATGATGTACTACACCGGCAGCTACATCGGTGGCGGCAACCGCGTTCGCCCCTACCTGGCTTTCGGTATGGGTGAGATCGACATCGACGCCGATGTCTTTGATACGGT
Source organism: Halieaceae bacterium UBA5044 (assembly GCA_002416125.1). GTDB lineage: Bacteria > Pseudomonadota > Gammaproteobacteria > Pseudomonadales > Halieaceae > Haliea. The sequence goes on along the minus strand of DIBU01000003.1, from coordinate 95,789 downwards.
TGAAACCACGGCCAATGCCGGTGGTGGTTTGCGCTGGATGCTGACTCCGCGCTTCGGTGCCCGTCTGGATGCGCGCATGCTGCACAGCCTGGACGAAAGCGAGAACGATTTCCTGCTCACCGCTGGTCTCAACTTCTACTTCGGCAAGGTCGAAGCGGATCCTGAGCCGACCCGTGTTGCAGCAGCTCCGGTTGATTCCGATGGTGACGGCGTCACTGACGACCGCGACCAGTGCCCCGGCACGCCTGCTGGCACCCGCGTAGACGCGACGGGCTGCCCGCTGCCGGTCGCCCAGGTGGCGTCCATCAAGCTGAAGGTCAACTTCGACTTCGACTCCACCAAGGTGAAGGAAGTGTACTTTGGCGACATCAGCGAGCTGGCCGCGTTCCTGAAGCGCTTCAGCGACCTGCAGGTTGACGTCGAAGGCCACACCGACAGCGTGGGTCCCGAGAACTACAACCAGCAACTGTCCCAGCGTCGCGCGCAGGCAGTGGTTGATCTGCTGGTCAACCAGCACGGCATCAGCGCTGACCGTCTGGAAGCCGTTGGTTACGGTGAGTCTCGCCCGGTTGCGAGCAACGACACCAGTGAAGGCCGCGCCGAGAACCGTCGCGTAATGGCTACGCTGGAAGTTGAATACAAGGAGTAAATCGGCGCCCTGACGCCGCAAGCGGTGGGACGACTGTTCAGCGCAGCTGGAAGTCGTCCGCATCCAGGTGGCAGGGAAATCGGGTCCGGTAAGCAAGAAGATCGGCACTGTTCAGTACGACGCTGACAGTGCCGTTTTCATTTGTAAGGTCCGCCAGCATGTTGCCGTCTGCCGCAATGGCGAGACTGTCACCCGCGTAATCCACGTCTTTGGCATCCCTGCCGATCCTGTTCACACCCACCACGCAGGCCGCGTTTTCAATCGCCCGAGCCGGCAGCAGCGCACGCCAGTGCAGACGTCTGGCTGCAGGCCAGTTGGCGACATACAGCGCCAGATCGTAATCTCCCCGGTTCCGGCTGAACACGGGAAAGCGCAGGTCGTAGCACACCTGCAGCAGAATGCGCCAACCACGCCAGGTCACAGTGACCCGCTCCTTGCCGCCGGCATAGCGCTCGTGTTCGCCCGCCATGCGAAACAGGTGGCGTTTATCGTAGTGGGTAATGCCGCCGTCGGGAGTGACAAACAGCATGCGGTTGTAAACGGCATCGCCCTCGGTGCGCACGGCGATGCTGCCGGTGATGGCGCAGTCGTGTTGCCGCGCCAGCCGCTGCATCCAGCGCTCGGTGTCGCCGCCGGTTGGCTCGGCATTGGCCAGCGCATTCATCGAAAAGCCGGTGGTGAACATTTCCGGCAGCACCACGAGATCGCTGCCCGCTGCGCTGCGTTCAAGCAGCGCCTCGAGGTGCCGCCGGTTGTCGGCAGGTGCTTCCCAGGCCAGTTCACATTGCACCAGGGTAACCGTCAGATCTTGCATAGTCGCTCCGCGGCCTGCTGCAGCACGGCGTCCTGCTTGGCGAAGCAGAAGCGCAGCAGGTGCTGCTCAGGCGGTTGCTGGTAAAACACTGAAATGGGTATGGAGGCCACGCCAGGGTCCTTCGTCCACAGCTCACAGAGTTGGGCGTCCGGTGTGTCAGTGATGTCAGTGTAGTCGAGAAGCTGGAAATAACTTCCGGCGCTGGGTTCCAGGCGAAACGGTGAGCCCGTCAGTGCGCGGTTGAACAGGTCGCGCTTGCCCTGGTAGAGCGCAGCAAGGGTAAGCGGATAGTCCGGCTCCGCGCACATGAAGTCGGCCAGGGCCTGCTGCACCGGCGTTACCGCGACAAAGCAGACGAATTGGTGAACCTTGCGCAGCTCTGCCGTCAGCGCCGGCGGGGCAACACAATATCCGGTTTTCCAACCAGTCACGCCGTAGGTTTTGCCAAAGGAGAACACGGCGAAGGTGGCCGCGCGCAACGCGTCAAACTGCAGCGCGCTGTAGTGCACCCGGCCATCGTAGACCAGATATTCGTACACTTCGTCGCTCACCACCAGAAGGCCGTAATTCGCGACCAGTGCGTTCAGGGTTTCAAGATCCTCTTTTTCCAGCATTGCCCCGGTAGGATTGTGTGGCGAGTTGACCACCAGCATGCGCGTGCGGCGGCTGATTGCGGCTTCGACCCGCGCCCAGTCCGGTCGGAAGGTGCCCGGAGTAAGAGGTATGTGGACAGGCACGCCCCCCGCGAGGAGCACCGCCGGTCGATAGCTGTCATAACAGGGGTCAAGCAGGATGACCTCGTCACCGAGGTTGATACAGGCGGTGATCGCGCAGTAGATGGCCTCCGTCGCGCCGGGCAGCACCGTGATTTCACTTTCCGGGTCACATTCGACGTTGCGGTGCCGCGCCAGCTGTGCCGCAATTGCCTCGCGCAGCTCGGGCAACCCAGCCATCGGTGCGTATTGGTTGTGCCCCTCCAGGGCATGGCGCGCCAGTGCTTTACGCAGGGCCTCGGGGGCCGCGAAATCCGGGAAACCCTGTGAGAGATTCAGCGCGCCCTGCTTCTGGGCCAGTGCGGACATGCGCGTAAAAATGGTGGTGCCCACTGCCGGAAGTTTGCTCTGCAACATGGTCGACCTACAGTTGTGTGTCCAGCGGCAATTCGGTGGTGTTCTTGATTTCGGTTACCGCCATATGGGAATGCAGCTCGCGGATGCCGGGGCTGGTGGTGAGCGTGTTGCGCACAAAGTCTTCGTAGTGGCGGATGTCCCGGGTGACGATTTTCAGCATGTAGTCCCAGATGCCCGTCATGGTGTAGCACTCCACGACTTCGGGATGATTGACGATTTCCGTTTCAAAACTGACCAGGTTCTGCCGCCCGGTGGCGGTCAGGTTAATCGTGGCGAACACCACCACATCCATACCCAACTGCGCGCGGTCCAGCAGGGCGACACGCCGCTGGATAATGCCATCTTCCTCAAGGCGATTGATGCGCCGCCAGCAGGGTGACTGGGACAGGTTGATCCTCTCGGCGATGCTGGCGGTACTGGTGGTGGCATCCCGCTGCAGGATCTTCAGTATCTCGATGTCCTGATTGGCCAGCTTGTTAGTCATTTTTGCCTTTAATCGTCATTGAAATGCATATTTTATTCATAATATGCCCCAAACAGCCGGAAAATCAAATAACAAATCCTCGCCGTCTGGCGCAGAATTCCACATCCGTGCAGGAGCAGCCGTCATGACAAACGATAACCGCAAGGCTCTAACCAAAGTGTCGCTGGACGACAAATACGCGCTGGACACGACCCGCGCGTACATGACCGGCATCGAGGCGCTGGTCCGGTTGCCGATGCTGCAGCAGCAACGCGACCGCCGCGCGGGTCTCAACACGGCGGGTTTCATTTCCGGATACCGCGGCTCACCCGTGGGCGGTGTCGACCAGGCCATGTGGAAGGCGGAGCCGTGGCTGAAGCAGCACAATATCCACTTCCAGCCGGGATTGAACGAGGACCTGGCGGCAACCTCGGTGTGGGGAAGCCAGCAAACCAATCTGTTTGCAGGGGCGCGCTACGACGGTGTGTTCGGTATGTGGTACGGCAAGGGGCCCGGGGTTGACCGCAGCATGGATGTCATCAAACACGCCAACGCCTTCGGCACTTCGCGTTATGGCGGCGTGCTGGCGGTGGCCGGCGATGACCACGCCTGTAAATCGTCTACCCTGCCTCACCAGTCGGAGCACATGTTCATCGGCGCCTCAGTGCCGGTGTTGAGCCCGGCCAACGTGCAGGAAGTGCTCGATCTGGGTATTTTTGGCTGGGAGTTGTCGCGCTACAGCGGTTGCTGGGTGGCGCTCAAGGCCATCACCGAGAATATGGACTCGGCGATCTCTGCCGACATCGATCCCAATCGTATCAACATTGTCCTCCCTGAGGACTTCCAGCTGCCGGCAGACGGTGTGCATGCCCGCTGGCCCGACAAGCCACTTGAGCAGGAACTGCGGCTCAACAAGTTCAAGATCTACGCGGCCCGCGAATTTGCCCGGGTTAACGGCATCAATCGCATTGTCGTGGACTGCCTGAATCCACGCCTCGGCATCATCACGACGGGCAAGGCCTACCTCGATGTGATGCAGGCGCTGGAGGACATGGGCATTGATGATGCGGTCGCGGCGGAGATCGGCCTGCGCGTCTACAAGGTGGGCATGCCCTGGCCACTTGAGCCGCGTGTAACCCACGACTTTGCTGAGGGGCTGGAAGAAATCCTGGTCGTGGAAGAGAAGCGCTCCATCATCGAAGACCAGCTTACCGGGCAGCTTTATAATTACCCTGTCGCAGCGCGGCCGCGTGTCATCGGTGAGTTTGATGAGGCCGGCAGGGACCTCCTGCCCAATCTGGCAGAGTTGACCCCGGCCATGGTGGCGCTGGCCATCGCCAGCCGGATTCGCCGCTTCTACCAGTCCGACAGCATGGATCGACGTATCCGCTGGATAGAGGAGAAAGAACGCTCCCTGGCGCAGCCGCGCGAGACCATTGAGCGCGTGCCGCATTTTTGCTCGGGGTGCCCACACAACACGTCAACCCGGGTGCCCGAGGGCAGTCACGCCCTGGGGGGTATCGGTTGTCACTACATGGCGACCTGGATGCCTGACCGGCAGACCCACACCTTCACACAAATGGGGGGAGAGGGCGCCACGTGGATCGGGCAGGCACCGTTCACCGATACCCGGCATGTCTTCCAGAATCTTGGGGACGGCACCTATTTTCACTCGGGTATTCTCGCCATTCGTGCGGCTGTCGCGGCGGGCGTGAATATCACCTACAAGATTCTCTATAACGATGCGGTTGCCATGACCGGCGGACAGCCACTGGATGGCACCCTGACTGTGGGCGATCTGGTGCGCCAGGTCGCCGCCGAGGGCGTGCGGCGTATCGCGCTGGTCAGCGATCATCCGGAAGCCTGGAGCGGACAGTTCCACGGCATTACCGACTATTACAGTTTGCATGACCGCAGCGAGATGGACGCCCTGCAGCGGGAGCTGCGGGAATTCGCCGGGACCTCGGTGATCGTTTACGTACAGACCTGTGCAGCGGAAAAGCGCCGCCGCCGCAAGAAGGGGCAGCTGGAAGATCCCGCCAAGCGCCTGTTCATCAATGACGCCGTCTGTGAAGGCTGCGGCGATTGCAGTATCAAGTCCAACTGCCTTTCGGTACTGCCCAAGGAAACGGAGCTGGGGCGCAAGCGCCAGATAGACCAGAGTTCATGCAACAAGGATTACAGCTGCGCCAACGGCTTTTGTCCGAGCTTTGTGTCCGTGGTTGGGGGCAGGCTGCGCAAGCCGGAAGGCGCCGCGGGCGGCGTTGAAGCCCTGTTTGACCCGCTGCCGGAGCCCAGTCTGCCTTCACTGGACAAACCGTGGAATACCGTGGTGACGGGTGTTGGTGGTACCGGTGTCCTGACGATTACGGCACTGGTGGCGATGGCGGCACACATTGAGGGCAAGGGCTGCGCGACCATGAACCAGACCGGGCTGGCACAGAAGTTCGGCGCTGTGGTCAGCCATGTGCGGGTCAGCGCAAGGCAGGAGGACATCAAGGCAGTGCGCATTCCTGCCGGGGAAGCCGACCTGCTGCTGGGCTGCGACCTTGTCGTCACCTCGACGTATGAGGCACTGGGCAAGGTCGCGCACGGTCGCACGCACGCCGTGGTCAACGATGCTGAAGTGCCCACGTCGGCTTTCATCCTGGATCCGGACGCGCGCTTCCCCACGGCGTCGATGAAAGCCAAGGTCAGTGACGAAGTGGGTGAGGCGTCTGCGTTCTTCATTGATGCCACGAGGATTGCCACACAACTACTGGGCGACTCCATTGCCGCCAACCTGTTTCTGCTCGGCTATGCCTGGCAGCAGGGCCTGGTGCCGGTTTCGGCCGCTGCGCTGGAAGAGGCGATAGAACTGAACGCGGTTGCCGTCAACTTCAACAAGCAGGCGTTCCTGTGGGGACGCCGCTGTGCAGACCAGCCGCAACAGGTGCTGGCCCTGGTGGAAGAACTGGCGCCTCGCGCCGCTCCCCGCCTCGAGCAGGTGGACGAGATCGCAGCCGACCGCGCTGCACGTCTAACGGCGTACCAGGATGCCGCTTACGCGGAGCGTTACCTGCAGCAGGTGAACAGTGTGCGCGCTGCGGACCCGCGGGCGGAGGAGCCTGGCAGCCTGAGCGCAGTTGTCGCCAGGGCACTCTACAAGTTGATGGCTTACAAGGATGAGTACGAAGTTGCCAGGTTGTACAGTGATGGCGAGTTCCTGCACAAGGTGCAACAACAGTTCGAGGGGGATTTCGAACTGCGCTTCAACCTGGCGCCGCCTCTGTTCAGCAAGCGTGACCCATCTACCGGCCACCTGATCAAGCAGGAGTTCGGCCCGTGGATGCTGAAGGCCTTCGGCTGGCTGGCCAGGCTGCGCCGGCTGCGTGGAACGCGTCTGGATATCTTTGGGTACACGGCAGAGCGTCGCCAGGAGCGCGCGGACATTGATGACTACATCGCGCTGCTTGCGGAGCTGTGCGCAGGTCTGAACCCCGACAATTACGCCACGGCTGTGGCGCTGGCGGCCCTGCCGTCCCGCTTGCGCGGCTTTGGTCACGTCAAGGATCGCAACCGCGAAAACCTGGCGGAGCAGCGTGCGGCGCTGCTGCGGCAGTTTCGAGGGGACACTGCTGATCCGGTCACCATCGTCAACGCCGCCTGAGTACAGGCGGTAGATAAAAGGAACTCTTCATGAGCGTGTTTTCAGCCCCCGCCTGGGATAGCCACGAACTGGTGGCGTTTGGCAGCGATGCCCGCACAGGACTGCGAGCGATTATCGCCGTGCACGACTCCACGCTCGGCCCGGGCGTCGGGGGCTGCCGCATGTTTCCCTATGCCAGTGATGCCGATGCCCTGCACGATGTGCTGCGCCTGTCCCGCGGCATGACCTACAAATCGGCTCTGGCCGGGCTGCCCATGGGCGGCGGCAAGTCGGTGATCATAGGCGACCCCCGTCGTGATAAAACGCCCGCGCTGATCAGCGCCATGGGCGATTTTGTGCATGCCCAGGGAGGTCGCTACGTCGCTGCAGAAGATTCGGGAACCGGTGTGGAGGACCTGCGCAGAATGGCCGGGCGCACCCCCTATGTCAGCGGTATAGACGACAATGAACACGGTGGCGATCCGTCTCCGAGTACCGCCTACGGCGTATTTCTCGCGATTCGTACGGCAGTGCAGCACCGCCTCGGCGTTGCCAGCACGTCGGGGCTGCGCGTGGCGGTGCAGGGCCTCGGCCATGTCGGATACCACCTGGCCCGTCATCTGCGCACGGACGGTGCCGTGGTCTACGGCGCCGACGTCAATCCGGCAAACATTGCACGTGCAAGTGACGAGTTGGGTGTGATAGCCGTGGATCCCGCGGAGATCCTCAGCCTTGAAGTGGACGTTCTTGCACCCTGCGCCATGGGCGCCGTGCTGAACGCGCGGTCAATCGACACCCTGCGTGCGGGGATCGTGGCCGGGGCTGCCAATAACCAGCTGGCCACGGCAGAGGATTCCGCGCGGCTGCAGGGTCATGGCATTCTTTACTGTCCTGACTTCCTGATCAATGCAGGAGGTATCATTGATGTGCACTATCAGCGTGCCGGTTTGCCGGCGGAAGCGAAGCGGGCGCACATTGAGCGCATTGTCGACACCTTGGCGGAGGTGCTGCACCGCGCAGATGTGACGGGAAGGCCGTCGAACGAGGTTGCCGAGGCGCTGGCGGTGGAATACCTGCGCGATGCAGCGCGGGCTCCCCGAGCTACTGAGTTACCAGGCCGAGCAGCGCCTGCAGCGCGATAATACTGGTCAAGCCGCTCGCCACGACAAGCGGCAAGAGGGCAGGGGAGGCTGCGTGAAGGCGGCGCCGCTCTTCTCTTGCTCCGCCAGTGAGTGTGCCGGGTCGACAGTCAAGCGCCGCCAGTGCGGCCTCCGGTGTCTGCTGTGCCATGCTGATTCTCGAATGGGAAAAGCGGCTAGCCTAGCAGAGGTCGTGTGCGCGCACTGTAACGTTGGGTATCCGTATCCTGCCCCGGTCGCACTACTGGGCTCAGGTGACCCTGGCAATCCACTGCGCGACAGCTGCAATCAGTTCCTGGCGCGAAAAGGGCTTGCTGAGCATGTCATCCATGCCCGCGCTGAGACACCTTTCCCTGTCCCCCTGTACAGAATTGGCGGTGACGGCCAGGATGGCGGGCTGGTGTCGCTGCTTCTGCCGCAGTATGGCGCGGATCTCGCGGGTCGCGTCGAAGCCGTTCATGACAGGCATCTGGCAGTCCATCAGTATCAGGTCGAAGTCGTGTTGGGTCACCAGTGCCACGGCTTCTTCACCGGTTTCGGCAAACATGAGTTCGCAGTCAAGGCTCCGCAGGTGCGTTTGCACAAGGCGCTGGTTCATCAGGTTGTCTTCCGCCAGCAGGATACGCCTGCCGTGAAATGTGTCGGCAAACTCGCTGCCCGCATGGGTTTGGTTTGCGCCGCTGGCTGAATGCCCTGTGCTCTCCTGTTCAGCCAGCGGCTGGAGTGGCAGGCTCACCGCGAACTGAGAGCCTTTTCCCAGCTCGCTGTCTACCGTGACAGTGCCGCCCATCGCGCTGACCAGGTTATAGACAATGGCCAGACCCAGCCCGGTGCCGCCTGCCCTTGCGGGGCCGTCCGCCGCAGCCTGGTAGAACGGTTCGTGCAAATGCGCCAGCACGCTCTTTGGCATGCCGATACCCGTATCGCTAACCGTGACATGCAGGCGCCAGAGGTTCCTGTCTGCCTGTGCCCGTGGTGGCGTCACGCGCAGTGCCACATCCACGCCGCCCCGTTCAGTGAATTTGATGGCATTGCCGACCAGGTTCTGGATCACCTGGCGGATCCTGATGGCATCGTTGAAGAAGCGGCAGGACGCATCTTCCGGCAGACTGAACCGCAGCCCGATGCGCTTGCGCTCGGCCAGCGGCCGCATGACCTTTTCCACGGGGCCGCTGAGGTCCTGCAATGCAAGTGGCACCGGCTGCAGCGCGAGGTTACCGCTCTCGATGCGCGACACTTCGAGAATGTCGCCAATCAGCTCGGCAAGGTTTCGCCCTGAGGATTCCAGCGCGTCAAGCTGGGAGCGCTGGTTCTCGTCCAGCACGGTTGCCTTCAGTAGCTCGGTCATCCCCAGAATGACATGCAGGGGCGTACGAATTTCATGGCTCATGGTTGCCACGAAGCGTGATTTCGCCTCATTGGCGGAACTGGCCACGGCGGCCATGGTCAGCGCAGAGTTGCGTGATTCCTTCAGCGAACGCAGGGTGTCCAATAACTCCTGTTCCCGGCGCCGACGCTCTACGGTATGGGCGATGAGGTCGCCCAGCAGTTCCAGCAGCCTGATTTCCACATCACTGTACTGGCGCGTGCTGCGCACCGAGTCGAAGCCGATGAAGCCAATACACTCCGCACCCAATAGCTCGGGAAAAGTCGCCAGAGACTGAATGCCCTGCGGCTCAAGTACCGCGCGCACTGCGTCTTCAGGACTGCGTCCACGCACCGAGGAGATGATGAACGGCAACCGCTTCCTGTGGTTGCTGCTCCACATCTCCATGCCCCGCAGCGAAATATCCTGCAGGAAGTCAATCTGGGGATCGATGCCCTCCGCGCACCACTCGTGGGTATTGCTGCATGTCCCATGTTCCCAGTCATAGGTGAACCGGTAGCCTCGGTCGGCGCCGACATACCGTGAGGTGTCACCCAGGGCCTCAATGATGATGGCGTCTATGCTCTCGATCGGCGCTTCCAGCAGCTTGATGGAAATGGAGATGATCAGCCGCTCCAATTCGGACTTCTGCAGTGTTTCTGTGCGGGCAAGTTCTGCCTGCGTCACGTCGCGCAGCAGAATCATCAGGTCGTCCTGCGGCAGCGCAGGGTCGGCAACGAGGCTGAGCACGCACTGTAGTTTGCGCATGGCGCCGCCCGGTGTGATAACCCGCAGGGGTATCTCCACGGCTTCCTCAAGGCCCTGTTCCATGTAATGGTCGAGACTGCGGGTCGCTCTTGCGCGATCCTCCTCGTACACCATGGCCCAGAAATCTTCTTCGAGTATCGTATGGGTGTCCGCCGGCAGCGCCAGTGCGCTTGCGACCGCGCGGTTCATCGCGATGGCGCCCACTCCCTTGCGCCAGTGCATCGCGCCAAGCTCGCAGGCGTTCAGTGCCTCGAAAACAGCGCGCGTGGCGGCCATGCCGGTCAGCCGCGCCCGGCCGTCGAAAGGTGTGAGGCAACGGCGCGGTGGGTGTCTGCACCCAGCCCGACAATCTCGGTCAGCAGCCTGCTTCGCGTGTCGGTATCTGCCGCACATCTGCACAGGTTTTCCAGCTCCTCAAGTAACGTCGCCAGCGCAGGGGCGCCGACAGTGCGGCAGGAAGAGCCGAGTTTGTGCGCATGATGACGCTGCTCCTCCAGCTCCATTGCCGGCGCCGTGGCCTGTGCTTGCTTCAGGAACTCTTCCAGTTGTCGCAGAAACGTGGTGTAGAAGTCCGCAAGCACCTCCCAATCCTCCAGCTCAAGTGACCGGGGCAGGTGGTCGCTGTCGAAAACGCTGCGTTGCGTGCTCATGGTGCCGGTTCTCCGGGGGTGCTTCTGCTTGCTCTGGCGGGCTGCAGGGCATAACCCGTGCCACGTACCGAACGGATTCGGTAGTCGTCGGTGAGCGATCTGAGTTTCTTCCGGGTGCGCCCGACCAGTACATCCATGGCGCGGTTCATGGAGTCGAAATCCCGGCCGTAAACGATGCTGTAGAGCTCGCGGCGTTCAACGGCGTTGCCTGCGCTGCGCATCAGCACTGAGAGCACCGCCAGCTCTTTTTCAGACAGCGGTACCTCATTGCCGTAGGCGCTGAGTGTGCGGTGTAGCGGGTCAATTTGCAGGGCGCCCCACTCGAGAACGCGACTGGACTCGGCAGTGTCGCGTGAGCGGTCGCTGCTCCCATGCTGTCGCAACACAGCCCGAACGCGTGCCATGAGCTCCTCAATATCGTAGGGCTTCACGATGTACTGATCGGCGCCGGCGTCCAGGCAGGAGATGGTGGTGCGCACTTCGTCGTTTGCGGTGAGCATGATGACGGGCACAGTGCAGATCGACTTGATCTGGCTGCAAAGCTGCAGCCCGTTCAGGTCCTGGGGCCCGAGAAAGTAGTCCAGCAGTATGAGGTCGGGCGGTGGTGAGTGTTGCAGCCGCTTCAGGGCCTGCACGGAGGAATCGACGAATTCACAGTCGTACTTGCGAACGCCCAGTTGGTAGCGCAGAACCTTGCAGAACAGCAGGTCGTCGTCAATGATCAGTAGATTGGCCTCTGCCACGGCGGTTTCCTTGTTCTCGGCGGCACACGACTGAGATGATACGCGCTGTTACCCGCCGGCACATGTACGGCTTTGTAACAGTTTGCAAGCGCCGTGGCGTACGACAAGGTTGGGGTGCCGTTAGCCGCCGGCAACGCCGTCTGAACGCCCCCCCGGCACGGCATACTCCTCGGGGCCCAGCTCGAGATAGCGCCGCAGGTAGTGCACGAGCAGGTAGAACGGGCCAGTGTCCAGCAGCGCGACGGTAGCCTTGAACAGATAGTTGCTGCCGATCAACACCAGCAGCGCCTGGAAGGCGATGTCACCGCGCAGGAAGGCGGCGCCGAAGGTCACGGTGATCACCATCACGGAATCGACCATCTGGCTCATCAGGGTACTGAAATTGTTGCGCACCCACAGGTATTTGCCCCGCGTCACCCGTTTCCAGAAATGAAACAGCTGTACGTCGCAGTACTGTGCCGCAATGTAGGCCATCATCGAGGCGAAAACGGCACCGGATGTGGTGGCGTAGATCAGCTGGTACAGGCCGATGCTGTTACTGACGACCTCGCCGCTGGGTAGTGTGACCGGCTGGGCGAGTTGCAGCACCTGCCAGGGCGGCATCGCCTCCGGTCCGACCGAGGGCATGGTGTCGCCGAGGAACAGTACGAGGAGAATGAAGAAGTTCAGGCCAAGGCCGACGCTGACGAGAAAATTGGCGCGCGCCCGGCCGTACAGTTCACAGACGAGGTCGGTGCAGAGAAAAGTCAGCGGGTAGGGCAGGACGCCCACAGCCAATGCCATGGGGCCCAGCTGAATAAAGCGGGTGATGCCGATCACATTCAGCAGCGTCATCGCGCAGAGGAACGTCCCTGCCAGAACCAGGAAAACCCGCTCCCGGCGTTCCCATACGGTGACGGCCGCAGTCATGTCAGGCTTCCTTTTGTCCCAGATTGGCGTGCAGTACCGCGCCGTTGATGACCGGGTTGCTGTGTGACCAGACCACCAGCTCCGCAATTTCACCCGGATCGATGAGTCGTCCGTAGGCATTCATTCCGCCGATGGCGGCAACAACCTGCGGGTCATTGCCGATGTGCGTGCGCAGCATCTCGGTGTCGGTGAAGCCGGGGCAGATCAACGCTGTGTGGATGCCCGTACCCATAAGATCCTGGCAGCTGGCCCGCATCATGCCCAGCTGGGCATGTTTGCTCAGAACATAGCTGAAGGAGCCGGCCACCGCCTTTTCGGACAGTGTGGAGCCGATGTACAACAGGCTGGAACCTCGCGGCAGTACCGGCAGCAGTTGCTGATTGATGGTGTTGACCGCGACCACGTTGGTTTCCAGAACCTCGCGCAGGCTGTCACTGCTGCAGCTTCCAGCCGCATCCTTGCGCATCTGGCTGGCGTTGTGCAACAGGCAGACCGAGGCACTTTCGCGCACGACGGGCAGCAGCGTTGCGCAGGCGCTGGCGATGGAGGTGTCGGAAGCGAGGTCACAGGCGATGTTCTCCACGCCGGGCTCCGGGCAGGCGCGTCGTGACAGGTTATAGACGCGGTAGCCGAGCGCCACAAAGCGCTGTGCCGTGGCGCGACCGATACCGACGCTGGCGCCGGTGATGATTGCAGTGTGCTGCATAGAGTCCCCCTGATGGTGCGGTGCGCCCGGCTGGGTGGTACTGCGGCGGGCGTTGCTGTCTGGTAATACGCAGGTCTGCCGGATTCAGTTTGCGCGCACCGCGGCAGCGGTATTGTGCCCCAGCGGTCCAGCCTTGCCTATTCTGCGTAGACTCGTAACAATGAATCAACATAACCGGGTTGGAAGTATCTCATGGAGCGCTTGACCACGCTGTACATTGACAAGGAGAGTCACAAGTTTTCTGCGGCGCATTTCACGATATTTTCCGCGACTGAACGCGAGCGTCTGCACGGGCACAATTATTCCGTGTCGGCAAAGATCGTGGCGCCTATGGGCGACAACGGCTTTGCCGCCGACTACAACGTGTACAAGCGACGCCTGAAATCGCTGTGCGATGCGCTTGACGAGTATCTTGTGCTGGCTGGAGACTCACCACACCAGCGCATTGAAGATGCCGATGCCTATTACCGGGTGCACTTCGCCAGTGAGGAGATGCTTTTTCTCAAGACGGACACCCGAGTCCTGCCACTGCGCAATGCCACTGTGGAGGAGTTCTCCCGTTACCTGCTACAGCAGCTGCTGCTGGCCTCGGAGGGAGACGACCTGCGCGAAGTGGAGCTGTGTGTTGCCTCGGGGCCCGGACAAAAGGGCTGCGCCAGCTGGCACAAGCCCTGAGTCAGTGCCCTACGCCGCGATACCGCTGTGCCGCAGCAGCGGTTCGACGTCCGGCTCCCGGCCGCGGAAGGCCACAAACAGCGCCATAGCGTCCTGTGACCCGCCAGCCTCGAGGATGTGACGCCGGAAATCGCTGCCGGTATGCGGGTTGAAGATGCCTTCTTCCTCAAACCGGGCAAAGGCATCAGCGGACAGCACCTCGGCCCATTTGTAGCTGTAGTAGCCTGCCGCATAGCCCCCGGCAAAGATGTGGCTGAAGGCGTGCTGGAAGCGGTTTTCGGGTACCGCTGGCACGACCGCGACGCGTGCGCGCACATCGTCCAGCAAGCCCTGCACCGTGACCCCCGGCTCTCCCCACTGCTGGTGCAGCTGAAAGTCGAAAAGGGCAAACTCCAGCTGACGCATCATCTGCATTCCGGATTGGAAATTGCGCGCCGCCAGCATCTTGTCCAGCAGGGCCTGGGGCAGGGGCTCTCCAGTGTCCACGTGCCCCGAGATGAACGCCAGTGCCTCGGGCTGGTAGCACCAGTTTTCCAGGAATTGGCTGGGCAGTTCCACGGCATCCCACGCCACGCCGTTGATGCCTGATACTGCCGCCACATGCTGTGCCGTGAGCATGTGATGCAATCCGTGTCCAAATTCGTGGAACAGTGTCACCAGTTCGTTTTCAGTGAGCAGCGAGGGCTGGTCGCCCACCGGGGCGGTAAAGTTGCAGACCAGATAGGCCGCCGGCAGTTGCAGGCCCTCCGGCGTCAGGCGTCGCACCCGGCAATCGTCCATCCACGCGCCACCGCGCTTGTGGCTGCGGGCGTACAGGTCGAGATAGAAGCGCGCCAGCGTTTTCCCCGCCTGGCTGATTTCGAACAGGCGCACGTCCGGGTGGTAGCTGTCGAACTCGCTCACTTCGCTGACCGTCACGCCGTAGAGACGTTGAACGACCTCAAACAGGCCGCCCAGTACGCGGTCGACCGGCAGATACGGGCGCAGCTCTTCCTGCGCAATACTGAAGGTTCGCTGGCGCAGTTTTTCGCTGTAGTAGGCCACGTCCCAGGGTTCAAGTTGCGCAAGGCGGTGCTCGCTCTCCGCGAAGGCACACAGATCCCGCCATTCAGCCTGCGCTTGCGGCCTGGAGCGCTCCGCCAGTTCGGTGAGGAACTCTATGACGCGCTCAGGGCTATCGGCCATCTTCGTCGCCAGCGAGCATTCCGCGTAGTGGGCGAAACCCAGCAGGCGAGCGAGTTCCTGGCGCAGGTCGAGTATCTCCGCCATCAGGGTGCTGTTGTCAAACTGGCCACCATGGGGACCGATCTCGGAGGCGCGCGTTACATTGGCGAGGTAGACCTCGCGGCGCAGCTCGCGGTCATCACAGTAGGTCAACACCGGGTATACCGAAGGGAAGTCCAGTGTCAGCAGGCAGCCGTCGAGGTCGCGCTGTCGTGCGGCCTGGGCCGCACTGTCAAGCGCCGAAGCCGGCAGGCCCTGTAGTTGCTCCGCCGTAACGTGCTTGCTCCAGGCATTGGTGGCGTCCAGCACGTTATCGCTGAAACGGCTGCTGAGCTCGGACAGGCGCTGCTGTATTTCCCCGAAGCGTTTTTTACCAGCCTCAGGGAGTGCGACACCGGCCAGTTCGAAATCGCGCAGGGCATAGCGCACAGACTGTTGCTGCGGCTGGCTGAGATCGGCAAACCCGGGGCTCTCCGCAAGCTCGCGGTAGGCGGCATACAGCGCGGCATTCTGGCCCACCCAGGTACGGTATTCGGACAGCAGCGGAAGGCAGGCGTTGTAGGCGGATCGCAGCGCCTCGCTGTTCAGGACTCCGTTCAAATGCCCGACGGGTGACCAGGCCTGCGCCAGCTCGTCGTCCATGGCCTCGATAGGTGCAACCAGCGAGTCCCAGCGGCGGGGACCGGGTTGGGCAAGCAGCCCGTCAAGTGCAGCCTTGTGGCGCTCAATGAGTGTGCGTATTGCCGGCTCAACATGCTCTGCGCGGATGGCAGAGAATGGCGGCAGAAGGTTCTTTTCCAGCAGGGGGTTCGTCATATTCCGAAATTTCCTGAAAGTTCGGCCACAGTTTAACGGATAGTGGCACCGTTGCGGAATGAATGCGGCGGGCTGCCGGTCACTACCGTCGTAGCAACCCTCCACCGGTTTGTCCGCGCCGGTGGCATGACCGGTACTAGTCCTTGTCGGGCTCGCGCCGTTTTTTCATCAGTGGTGCGAAGCCGTCGTTTGCCGGGCGCGTGACTGCGGATTTGCGTGGCCTGCCCTTTGCTTTGCTGTCCCGCGCGCGCACTTTTTTCCTGGCGGCGGGCGTCTTCTTCTTGGTGCCGCTGGCCTTGCCTGACGACTTCATCTTTTTTGGGCCCGCATAGCGCGCTTTCAGGCCCGGGAGCGAGCGCGGCTCCATCTCGATCTTCAGGTAGCGCTGGATGCTGATCATCAGGTTCCAGTCGGCAGCGCTGACCAGGGAGATGGCAACGCCCTTGTGATCCGCTCTGCCAGTGCGACCGGTGCGGTGCAGGTAATCGTCGCCGCTGCGTGGCAGATCGTAGTTGATGACCGTGTCGATGCCCTGTATGTCCAGCCCCCGTGCAGCCACATCGCTGGCGGTCACCGTCGTCACCCCGCCCTGTTCGAAACGCGTGACAATGGCCTTGCGCTCCTCGGTGCTCATCTCGCCGTGCAGGCAGCCTGCGCGCAGGCCGTGGTGGCGCAGATAATCAGCCAGCCGAGACGCCGTGCTGCGCTTGTTGGCAAAGACCAGCTGTTTGCGCCCACTGTCCTGCAGCAGCGCGAGCAGGAGTTTGTCCTTGTGCTCCTGGCTGTCGGCGAGGATCCGCTGGTGATGAATGCTTTCATGGGCGGCGCGAATGTCGCCGCAGCTTACCGCGACAGGGTCCTTCTGCAGCGCTGCACTCATGTCGCCGAGCCCGCGCGCATGCAGCGTGGCCGAAAGCAGCAGGGTTTGCCGCTGCGGGGGGCAGAACGCCGCGATTTTGAGAACATCGTCCCTGAAACCCATGTCCAGCATGCGGTCCGCCTCGTCAATGACCAGTACGCGAAGGCCGCTGAGGTCGGCGCTGCGATGTTCGCAGTGTTCCAGCAGGCGCCCCGGTGTCGCTATGACGACCTCGGGATTTTTCCGCAGCAGGGATTTCTGGTACTTGAAGTCGGCACCCCCGGTCAGGGCATCCGCGCGCAGTGAGCTCTTGGCCAGCAACTGGCGACAGCTTTTCAGCACCTGCCGGGCCAGTTCCCGCGTGGGTACCAGCACCAGCATGAGGGTTCCGCCGCCGGTGGGCAGAGTGTCCCCCAGCAGGGCCTGCAGGCCCGGCAGCAGGTAGGCCAGCGTCTTGCCACTGCCGGTGGGGGCGCTCACACGCAGGTCGGCACCCGCCAGCGCCAGGGGAATAACGTCCTGCTGTACCGCCGTGGGCTGCCCGAAAGCCAGCTCCTCCAGCGCAAGTTGCAGGCTACGGTCAAGGTCGAGGTTCTCTAACACATGGGTCATCTCGTGCCGCGGCGCGGGTGCTTTCCCTGCGCCTGTCAGGGAGTAAAGTGTATCACGCCGACGATGTATCCCCGACACGCATGGTTAACCGTAACTAGTCGTTCCCTCTGCTTCGCTTGTTTGGCACACTAAGCCGCATCGACACGGGGATCAGACAGTCGCATGCACACAGGAACGGTAAAAGCGGTTCGTATCGAGGAAACGGGCGGGCCCGAGGTCATGCAGCTGGTGGATGTTGAACTGCCGCAGCCGGGGCCCGGCATGGTGACGGTGACGCAACAGGCCATCGGCCTGAACTTTATCGACACCTACCACCGCAGCGGCCTGTATCCGATCCCGCTACCCAGTGGGTTGGGCATGGAGGGCGCCGGCGTCGTAACCGCCGTCGGGGAGGGCGCCGAATTCGCCGTCGGAGACCGTGTTGCCTACTGCTCGGCCCTGTTCGGTGCCTACGCCCAGGCGGTGAACCTGCCGGCCTCACGGCTGGTCAGGATCCCGGATGGCATCGACTTCGAAACAGCGGCCGCGGCCCTGTTGAAGGGCCAGACCACCGAGTTTCTGCTGCAGCGGGTGTTCCCGATGAAGGCCGGTCAGACCTGCCTGTTCCACGCGGCGGCCGGCGGCGTGGGGCTGCTGTTTGGCCAGTGGGCGCGTGCCATGGGTGTTACGGCCATTGGCACGGTCAGCTCGGCGGCAAAGGCGGAGCTGGCGCTGGCGCACGGTTATGCGCAGGTGGTGAATTACGCCGAGGAGAATGTTGCAGAACGAGTGCGTGAGCTGACAGGGGGACAGGGTGTGCCCGTGGTCTATGATGGCGTAGGCCGCGACACCTTCGATGCCTCACTCGCCAGCCTGCAGCCGCGCGGCATGCTGGTCAGTTTCGGCAATGCGTCCGGCAAGCCTGAGCCACTGGACCTGCAAACTCTGGCCAATATGGGTTCGCTCTACGTGACCCGCCCCACGCTGCTCACCTATACCGCATCGACCGAAGACCTGCGCATGTCCTCTGCGGCGGTATTTGATCGTCTGCTCGCGGGTGAGGTACAGGTCAGCATCGGCCAGCGTTACCCGCTGGCGGAGGTTGCGCGAGCCCATACCGACCTGGAGTGCCGCCTGACCACCGGCTCCACACTCCTGCTACCGTGAACGCTCCCCCGGGTGCCGAGGGGCATACGCGCGTGCTGCAGGGCGAGCAGGTGCGACTGGAGCCACTTTCGCAGGCGCACGCCCAGGGCCTGTTTTTGCGCGGTTGCCATGCCCCTGACTGGGCCTATATGCCGCGCAGCTGCTTCATCGACCTGGCAGACACGCGGCAGTGGATCGATGAGGCCATTGCCGCGCCCGGTGAACAGGCGTGGGCGATCGTCGAGAACGCCAAGGGCAAGATTGTGGGCAGTACGCGCTACCTGAATATGCTGCCCGAACATCGCAGCCTGGAGATCGGCTGGACCTGGCTGGGCCAGGAGTGGCAGCGCACGGGTATCAACACGGAAACCAAGCTGTTGTTGCTCACCCACGCCTTCGAGCGCTTGCGCTGCCTGCGCGTGGAGTTCAAGGCCGACGCGCGCAATTTACGCTCCCAGCGCGCGCTGGAGCGGATCGGCGCGATCCGGGAGGGCGTGCTGCGCAAACACCGCATTGTGCAGAACGACTTCTCGAGGGACTCCGTCTACTTCAGCGTCCTGGATACCGAGTGGCCCGCGGTCAAGCGACGCCTGGCACAGCTGCGTGAGGGACGCTGAGAGGCCTTGCGTCTACTGCACCATTTCGTTTTCGCTGAAGCGGCCTTCGAACAGTGCGGCGCTGAGGTAGCGCTCGCCGGAATCCGGGAGAATCACTACAACCATCTTGCCCGCATTCTCGGGCTCGCGTGATACGCGGTCGGCAACAGCCATTGCGGCGCCGCAGGATACGCCGGCGAGGATGCCCTCCTGCTGCATCAGTTTGTGCGCCCAGGATATCGCGTCCTCGTTGCTGACCTGCTCCACGCGGTCGACCATGGACAGATCCAGGTTGACGGGCAGGAATCCGGCGCCGATGCCCTGTATCTTGTGCGGCGCGTGGGTCGGCTCCGTACCCGCCTTGGCTGCGGTGATGATCGTCGTACTCGCGGGTTCGACCGCTATCGTCTGTATGGCCTTGCCCGCGGTGCCCTTGATGTAGCGCGAGGTGCCGGTCAGGGTGCCGCCGGTGCCAACGCCTGCAACCAGAATATCGATCCCCCCATCGGTGTCCTGCCAGATCTCCGGCCCCGTCGTGCGCTCGTGAATCGCCGGGTTGGCCGGGTTTTCAAACTGGCGCGCGCCCCAGTAGCGCCCCGGGTCTGAGGCGATGATCTCCTCTGCCCGGGCGATGGCGGCGGGCATGCCCTTGCTGCCGTCAGTGAGAATGATTTCCGCGCCCAGCGCCTTCATCAACTTCCGCCGCTCCAGGCTCATGGTGTTGGGCATGGTAAGGGTGCAGCCGTAGCCGCGGGCCGCAGCGACGAAGGCCAGCGCGATGCCGGTGTTGCCGCTGGTGGGTTCAACAATGGTCATGCCGGGTTTCAGGCTGCCGTCCCGCTCTGCTGCCAGCACCATGCTGGTGCCGATGCGGCATTTCACCGACATGGCCGGGTTGCGGTTCTCGAGCTTGGCGTACACATTGCCCGTGCTGATGTGGTTGATGCGAACCAGCGGTGTGCCGCCAATGGTCTCCGAATTGTCGTTGAAGATGCGTCCCATCGGTGATGCTCCTGAAAAGTTGTCGGCAGCGGGCAAGGTTAGTCAACTGGCCTCTCCCTGTCCATCGACCTCGTGTCACGGGGCGGTCATCTCGCTGTCACGCAACCGTCACGGTTTTATCTTTTAATGGCGCACCCTATAATCGAGGCGTTTCGCCCATCGGGCCGCCGCTGGCGGGCGGGGCATATCGGGAGAGAGCATTGGCCGCAGGTTCACTGAGTCACAGCAGCGTTGCAGGCAAGGCGGTCGATGCGTTGCTGCGCCTGGTCTCGGCCCTGAGCCGCCCGCGCAGCGTGCTCTGGTTGCGCAGGGCGGTGGTGTTGCTGGCCTGCATCTGGATGTTGGCGGCTGCCGTGCAGCTGTTCTGGGCGCTGTTCCCGGCGGCGCCGGCGGCCAGGCTGGAGGGTGCGGTGATCAACCCTCCGGCGCAGGCCCTGGCGACCACAAGTGACCGGGCCCAGGTGGACATCGAGGCGCTGCGTGGCTGGGCCCTGTTTGGTGAGCCTGGCGCCGCAACGGACATCGAGGCGGCTGTGGAAAGTGCCAGCGAGGTACGCAGCGCGCGGGAGGGCATCGAGCGAGGGGCGCGAGAGAGCCGCCTCGAGCTCACGCTCCGCGGGATTATCGCTTTCAATGCTGCCGGGGAGGGCAGCGCCGTGATCGAACACCGCGGTCGCCAAGCCATTTACTCCGTGGACGACGAGTTGCCGGTGGCCGGCAAAGTGATGCTGGCGAAGGTCATGCCGGATCAGGTTGTGCTCGACAACGGCGGTACCTACGAGCTGCTGCGCCTGTATCCCCCCTCGACGCTGGACGCCCAACTGACGGGCGGGCAGACCGGGTTGCCCCGCATCGCCCAACCCTCGGGAGCCGCTGCGACGGTGGTGGATCGTCGTACGGACCCCGAGTCCGCAGCCTTGGCGGCGGAGTATCGCGACCAGCTGTATGAGGATCCGCAGTCCCTCGCCGACCTCGTGCGTATCAGTGCAGTGCGTGAAGAGGGCGTGTTGCGCGGCTACCGAGTCACCCCGGGGCAGCACCGGGAGCAATTCGAACAATTGGGCTTCCGCCCCGGTGATCTGGTTGTTGCGGTAAACGGCTTGTCCCTGTCAGACCCGGCGAACACCATGCGGCTTTATCAGGCCATGCGCTCCGCGAGCGAGGTGTCTTTCGACCTGCTGCGCGGGGCGGAGTCCGTGGCGCTGAGTGTGAGGCTTGATGATGCTTCGGCCGATCGGTGATAGAGTCACCTCTACTCATTTAAGGACACAGACTCAGTGAGAATCATGTCGCGGGCACTGCGAGTACTGCTCTTTTATCTACTGGCCGCCCTGGGCGCGGCCACCGCGAGCGCCCAGGATTTCACCGTCAACCTGAAAGAAGCGGATATCCAGGAGCTGATCAAGTTTGTCGCCGAGGCCACTGAAACGACCATCGTTGTGGACCCGGCGGTGAAGGGCAAGGTCAAGGTTGTGTCCTCCAAGCCGGTCTCGCGGGCAGAGCTCTATGATCTGTTCCTCTCCATACTTGAAGTGCATGGCTACACGGCGGTTCGCTCCGGCGGCGTGGTGCGTGTCATCCAGAGCAAGGATGCCCGCTCGGCGCCGGTAACCGTGCGCGATGATGAGGGCCAACGCGGCAACGACGAGTACGTCACCCAGGTGATGCGCCTGAAGAATATCTCCGCGGCCAAGCTGATACCCGTACTGCGTCCACTGGTGCCCCAGCAGGCGCACATGGCGGCCTATGCGCCGAGTAACGCGATCATTATTTCCGATGTTGCCTCCAATATCGATCGCATAGCGGCAATCATCGAGCGTATGGATCGCACAGCCACCCAGGAAACCGAGGTCATCAAGCTGCGCTACGGCGTAGCCGAGGATGTGGTGCGGATGCTCGATCAGTTGAACAGCTCGGAGGCGCAGCAGGGCACCGAGGTCGAGGTGATGCTGGTCGCGGATGCGCGAACCAACAGCGTGCTGGTCAGCGCCGACGAGCTCGAGCGCGCGCGCCTGACCCAGCTGATTCGGTATCTGGATACCCCGCTCGAGCAGAGCGGCAACGTGAAAGTCATCTACCTCGAGTACGCCAAGGCCGAGGAGGTGGCGGAGGTCCTGACTCGCGTCATGCAGAATATCGGTCGCGTCGATGCGGGTGAGGCGGGGCGCCCGCAGCGTGCAGGTGAAACCAGCGCCACCATTGAGGCCGACAAGAACACCAACGCACTCATCATCACGGCCCCAACCGACAAAATGGCGGCGCTGGAGGCGGTGGTCGCGCGTCTGGATATCCGTCGGGCCCAGGTGCTCGTGGAGGCCATCATCGTTGAGATGGAAGTGCGCGACGGCCAGGATCTGGGCTTGCAGTGGCTGTTTGCCAATGACAGCGGCTTTTTTGGCAGCAGTATCAATGCCGACGACGCGCGTGCCCGGCGCATCGCGGGCGCGATCCTGCCGGAAGATGGCGGGGACGATACCACCAGCGGCGTGACCACGGGCGACTTTGACGTGGGTGCCCTGGCCGGGGCGCTGGCACAGTCGCCGGGTGTGTCCCTGGGTTGGGGGGTGATCGACGATGACCTGTCCATGACCGTCATCCTCAATGCACTGAAGGAGAACTCCAATGCCAATATTCTCTCCACGCCCAGTCTGCTGACCCTGGATAACCAGGAAGCCTACATCACCGTAGGCCAGAATGTGCCTTTCGTGACCGGTTCGTTTACCAGTACCGGTACCGGCGATGGCGCCCAGAACCCGTTCCAGACTATCGAGCGGGAAAATGTGGGGATTACGCTGAAAGTCACGCCGCACATCAATGAAGGCGATGCCGTGGTGCTGGACATTTCCCAGGAAGTGTCCAGCCTGAGCAATACCTCGGTGGTATTGCAGGCCTCGGATCTCATCACCAATGAGCGTGTGTTGCAAACCAAGGTGCTCGCAGCGGATGGCCGTGTGGTGGTGTTGGGCGGTCTGATTAAAGACGATGTGCAGGACGCCACCCAGAAGGTGCCGCTGCTTGGCGACATTCCGTTCTTTGGGCGCCTGTTCCGCAACGATGCGGTGCAGGTTGTGAAGACCAACCTGCTGATTTTCATACGCCCCACCATCATCCGTGATGACGAGCAGTTGGCCGGTGCCACGGCGGACAAGTATCGCTACATTCGCGACCAGCAGGTACTGCGTCGAGAGCGCGGCCTGATGTTCCTCGATGATGGCAATATGCCGGTTCTGCCCGAGTGGGAGGAGCAGATCCGCCAGCTCGAGGAGATCCGCGACGAGGCGGGTAACGCACCGGCGGCCGTGGAGGCCAACTGATGTCTGCCGCGGACGTCACAGCGCCCGCAGCGTCGAGGTCAAACCTGCCCTTCGGCTTCGCCAAGCAGTATGGTGTGCTGGTGGACAGCCGTGCGCAGGGCGCCGTGCTCATTCACCGCAATGCGCTGGAACCGCAGCTGCTGCTGGAGATCCGCCGCTGGCTGGGAACGCCTTTCGGGTTTGAACGCGTCTCTGACACCGAGTTCCAGCGGCGCCTGTCCCGCGCCTACCAGCGCGACAACAACGCCGCCGTGCAGATGGCCGAGGACATCAGTGCCGATGTGGATCTGAGCCGTCTCGCCGATGAGATACCTGACGCCGGCGATCTGATGGACGCTGAAGACGACGCGCCGATTATTCGCCTGATCAACGCGATCCTGTCACAGGCGGTGCGGGAGCAGGCTTCGGATATCCACATTGAAACCTTCGAGGACCGCCTGAGCGTGCGCTACCGGGTTGATGGTGTTCTGGCTGAGGTGCTGTCGCCCAAGCGTATGCTGGCACCACTGTTGGTGTCGCGGCTGAAGGTGATGGCGAAGCTGGATATTGCCGAGAAGCGCGTGCCGCAGGACGGTCGTATCTCGGTGCGCATCGCCGGCCATGCCATCGATATCCGGATGTCGACCATGCCTTCCGCCCACGGCGAGCGGGTGGTGCTGCGCCTGCTGGACAAGCAGGCGGGCCAGTTGGAGCTACAGCAGCTGAACATGAATGCGCAGGTTCTCTCGTGTTACGAGAAAGCCCTGCGCAGTCCCCACGGCATCATCCTGGTCACGGGCCCCACAGGGTCGGGGAAAACCACTACCCTGTATGCCGGCCTGACCCATATCAACCAGGCCACGCGCAATATCCTCACTATCGAAGACCCGGTGGAATACATGCTGCCGGGGGTCGGCCAGACGCAGGTCAACCCCAAGGTGGATATGACCTTTGCCCGCGGCCTGCGGGCCATCCTGCGGCAGGATCCCGATGTGGTGATGGTCGGGGAAATCCGCGACCTGGAAACCGCGGAAATTGCGGTGCAGGCTTCGCTTACCGGTCACCTGGTACTGTCCACGCTGCACACCAATACGGCTATCGGCGCAGTAACTCGCCTGCAGGATATGGGTATAGAGCCTTTCCTCTTGTCCTCCAGCCTGATCGGTGTCATGGCACAGCGTCTCGTACGACTGCTGTGCATCGAGTGCAAGGAACCCCACCCTCTGGTGGACGCCGAACGGACACTGCTCGGGCTGGCCGCCGATGATCACTCCGCCGTGAACGTCTACCGGGCGAAGGGCTGTGAGCAGTGCCACTACAGTGGATACCGCGGCCGCACCGGCATCTACGAGCTCATCGAGGTCACTGACGCGCTGCGCCTGATGATCCATGAGGGTGCGAGCGAGCAGCAGATGCTGGCGGAGGCGCGCAGGCACTATCCGGGGATCCAGGAGGACGGTCGCCGGCGCGTGCTCAGCGGTGAAACCAGCATCGAAGAGGTGCTGCGCGTCACCGCCGTGACCTGAGCGCGGAACCGGCATGACAGCATACCGTTATCAGGCACTGGATCCCGGCGGCAAGCTGGTCAAGGGCGTACTTGAGGGAGACTCCGAGCGCCAGGTACGCGGCCAGTTGCGCACACAGAAGCTGCGGCCGGTGGAAGTGTCGGTGGCGAACCGTCAGTCCGAAGGCAAGCGGCGGACGGGTTGGTCATTTCTGCAACCGCGTATCAGCGTGGCGGAACTCGCCCTGGTGACACGGCAGCTCGCCACGCTGGTCCAGTCCAACCTGCCGTTGGACGAGTGTTTGCAGGCCGCGGCGGAGCAAAGCCGCAAAGGGCGCACCCAGGGCCTGCTGCTGCAGGTGCGCTCCCGCGTGGCGGAGGGCCATACGCTGGCCTACGCGATGGGTGAGTTCCCGCTGGTATTCAATGAAATGTATCGGGCCATGGTCAACGCCGGCGAACACGCGGGCTTTCTCGGGCCGGTGCTGGCGCAGCTGGCGGATTACAACGAACAGCGGCAGTACACGGCGCAGAAACTGAAAATGGCCATGATTTACCCGTTTATTCTGATTGCTGTGGCGCTGGCCGTGGTCGTCGCGCTGATGATTTTTGTCGTGCCGGAACTGATCGGCATCTTCGCACATACCAACCGTGAACTGCCGCTGTTGACCCGGGGGCTGATAGTCGCCAGCGATTTCTCCCGTGACTATGCGCTCTGGGTGCTGCTGGCCGCGGTGGTACTGGTGTTCGCGCTGCGTCGCTGGTTGCGCCACCCGCAACGCCGCAGACGCTGGCATGCACTGCTGTTGCGCATTCCCGGTTTTTCACGGCTGGTGATTGCAATGGACACGGCCCGTTTTGCCTCGACCCTGAGCATTCTCATGGCCAGCGGGGTGCCCCTGCTGGAGTCGCTGCGCATCGCCGGGCAGGTATTGACCAACCTGCTGCTGCGAGAGGACAGTGCACGGGTGGCGGAGCGTGTCCAGGAGGGCAGTAGCCTGCACCGTGCGCTGCGCGAAAGTGGCCGCTTCCCGCCGATGATGGTGCACATGGTGGCCAGTGGCGAGGCAAGTGGAGAACTGGAAACGATGCTCGCGCGCTCTGCCAGCAATCAGGAGCGTGAGCTGGAAATGACGCTCGGCACGATGATGAGCCTGCTAGAGCCGCTTCTGGTGGTGTTTATGGGCGGGATGGTGTTGCTGATCGTGATGGCCATCCTGCTGCCAATTTTTGATCTCAATACGATGGTGCGATAGCGATATGAAACTCCGGACAACAGCAAGGCGGGCCAGCGGTTTTTCGCTGGTGGAGATTCTGGTGGTACTGGTGATCATGGGGCTGCTGATCAGTGTCGTGGCACCCACAGTGCTGAACCGTGCGGATGAGGCGCGCATCCAGAAGGTGCACGCGGATTTCAAGGCCATTGAGACCGCGCTGAAGATCTACCGCCTCGACAACTATGTGTATCCAAGCACGGAGCAGGGTCTGGAGGCTCTGGTAGAGGCCAGCAACCTCGACCCGCAGCCGCGTAACTTCAAGGATGGCGGCTACCTGCAGGAAGTTCCGCTGGACCCCTGGGGACGGCCCTACCTGTACCTGAGCCCCGGGGAAAACGGCGAAGTCGACATTTACAGCCTCGGTGCGGACGGCTTGTCGGGTGGTGAGGGACAGAACGCTGACATCGGTAACTGGAAGGAGCGGGACTGAGTCGATGCGCGCGCGGGCGGTGGTGGGTGCCCGCCGGGAGTCTGCCGCGCGGCGTCGCGGCTTCAGCCTGGTTGAACTGCTCGTCGTCCTGTTCGTGATTGTCATGATGACCTCACTGGCAACCCTGAACGTGGGCGATGGCGGGCAGCAGCAGCTGCTCGAATCCCAGGTGCGGGAGCTGCGGAACGTTGCAGAATTCGCGCTGGAGGAGGCGCAGATGGCCGGGCGCGATATGGGGTTGGTACTGGCCGTGGATCCGCGAGGCGCGGAAACCCGTTATCTATACGACTGGCGCGAACGCCGTCCTGAGGGTTGGCGGTCGCCGGCACTCGCCCGCGATGTGCTTGCGCCGCGCACGTTGGTGGCCGATGTAGAGCTGGTGCTGCTGCTCGACGGTGTGCCCGCGTCAGATCTGCTGACTGCCCCGCTGGCGGAGGATGCCGCGCCCCAGGTTGTGTTCTACGCCAGCGGCGAGGTGGCGCCGGGTGCGCTGGAATGGCGCAGCCGGGAGACTGCAGAGCTGTTGTGGCGACTGGAGTGGGATTTACTGGGGCGCATGGCGATGATGCCCCGCGGGCTGGCGGATGACGCGGATGCGCTGCGCTAGGTGTCCGCCGGGGGGGCTGCACGGTTTTACCCTGGTGGAGGTGATGGTGGCGCTGGCGATCGTCGCCCTGGCCTTACCCGCCCTGCTTTTTGCCCTGCATCAGCAGGTGGACGGTACCGGCTATCTGCGGGACAAGTCACTGGCGCAGCTGCTCGCCAACAGGAAACTGGTGGAGTTGCGGCTGCTGACGGCGGCCCGGGCAGAGTTGCTGCAGGGTGCGGACAGCGGTACCGAAGAGTTTGCCGGGCGCGCTTGGCACTGGCGACTGGAGAGCACCCCGACGCAGGTGCAGGGCTTTTTCCGGGTTGAGATTGTCGTACGCGCCGGCGAGGGCGAGAGCGGTCCGCTGATGTATTCGCTGGTGGCCTTCATGGCCATGCCCGGCGGCCTGCCGCAGGGCGTCGCCGCGCGGGCGCCTGTGGGGGATGTACCTCTTGCGGGCTAGAGGCTTTACGCTGGTGGAGGTGCTGATTGCGCTGGCGATTACGGCCTTTGTGGCCGCGGTAGCCTACAGCGGGCTCTCCACGGTCATCAGCGGCGTCGAAAGTACCCGCGTGGTGGCGGAGCGTACCTGGGAGGTGAATCGTGCCCTGCAGATACTGCAGCGTGACCTGCGACAGTTCGTGAACCGCCCCGTGCGTGACGAGTTCGGCGATGAGGAGCCGGCCTTGACCGGCGGCCCTGCGGCGCGCTTCCTGCTCAGCTTCACGCGCACCGGCTGGCACAACCCTGTGGCGCAGCCACGCAGTACGCTGCAACGTGTCAATTACGTCTGGGAGGACGACAGCCTCTGGCGCGAGAGCTATTCCGTACTGGACCGCACAGGCTCCACGGAGCCGCAGCGCGTGCGCCTGCTGGACGGTGTCACCGGCGTCCAGATCACCTTTCTGGCTGCCGTGTCGGCGCTGCAGCCGGGTGCTCGTGGCACGGCCGTGGATACCCGCAACTGGCCGGACAACTGGGTGGCGGATACCAGCCAGCCCGATGCCACACTGGAGCCGCCGGCGGCACTGGAGCTTACGCTGGAACTGGATGACCTGGGCGACCTGCGGATGTTGTATGCACTGCCCCCGCTATAATCGCACTGCGCAGCAGGGCGTGGCCCTGGTGGTGGCGCTATTGGTGTTTGGCCTGTGCGCGGCGCTGATGGTGGCCATGCAGCGCGAATTCACCCTGTTCGCACAGCGCGGTGCCAACCTGTTTCTGCAGGATCAGGGCTATGCGTACCTGCGTGGAGCCGAGGAGCTGGCGGCGGTGGCGCTGGTGATGGACTATGACGCCGACCAGTCGCGGGATGACAGGAGTGAACTCTGGGCGCAGCAGGCGACGCCCTATCCCCTGGACGAGGGTGGCTGGCTGGTGGGCTCACTGCAGGATCTGCAGGGGCGCTTCAACCTGAATGCGCTTGCGGCAACTCCGTCGGAGGCGGATGAAGCTGCGGCCTCGGACCGGTTTACCGCGGCGGAGGAGTTTTTTATTCGTCTGCTGCAGGCACTCCCTGACGCGCCTCTGGGGCAGGCGGAAGCGGTGGCGGTGACCCGCGCCATCGGCGACTGGCTGGATGCGGACGGCATCCCACGGGCGTACGGCGCTGAAGACGATGTCTACTTCCGTCAGTCGCCACCCTATCGGGCAGCCAACCGGCCGATGGCCAGCGTCAGTGAGCTGCGCGCAGTGGCCAATGTCACGCCGCAGCTGTATCTGGCGCTGGCGCCGTTGGTGACGGTCTGGCCGCGTACACCCGCACCGCTGAACATTCATACGGCGTCGCTGCCCCTGCTGCGGGCAGTCAATGCTGACGGTGACCTGGCGCCCCTGAGTGAAGCCCAGGGCGAGGCGTTGCTGCAAACACAGGAAGAGCAGGGTGGCTTTGCCGATGTGACGGCTTTTCTCGAGCATCCGGTGTTTGGCGATAAAAGCATGGCCAAGGTCCTCGCCCTGCTGGGTGAGAGCTCATCCTGGTTTCTGCTCTCGGCCGAGGTGGAAGTTGCCGAGCGCAAGATGCGCTTGTACAGTGTCCTGCAGCGCAACAAGCGCGAGGTGCAGCCGGTCGTGCGTGCGATGGGTAGCCTGTGACTCGCTCGCCATCCCCGGTATTGATGACAACGGAGAACGTCCTGTGCAGAACCTAGCCGTCGTGCGCCTGATGGATGATGCGCTTGTCTGGTACCCTCCCGGCGCCGGCGCACAGCCTCTGCCACTGCACAGCGCGGAAGACGTGGCAGACTTCGCCGCCAGGCTGCGCAGTGCGCGCTGGCAGGCCTGTTTTGCGGCGCCCGGAGCCGAAGTACGGGTGGTAACGCTTCCCGTGGCACCGGCCGAGAAAAAACACCTGGCGCGCGCGCTGCCCTACCTGTTCGAAGAGCAGGTCGCTGACGATATCGAAGCGCTGCATTTCGCGGCGCGCGCCCTCGACAAGTCCCGCTATGCCGTCGCCATCTGCAGCCACCACGCCATGCAGCGTTGGGCGGAGGCACTGGCGCACTTGCCGGACTTGCCCCAGTGGGTCCCGGAGGCGCTGTTGCTGCCCTGGCGCGCGGGTGAGTGGTGCCTGGTTATGGATGGCGAACAGGTTATCGTGCGCAGCGGTGAGGGTGACGGTTTTACCGTGGAGCGTGAGCTGCTCCCGGTAGTGCTCGAGGCTGCTGCTGAACAACAGCTGCCGGAGGCGATCATCGTCTACGCCGGGGACCACGCCGCCACACTCGAGTTGCTGCCGCCGGGCTTGCGTGAACGTGTGCAGTGGCGGCAGGGGAACCTGTGCAGCGCACTGTTGCTGTCCAACGAGGGGCCGGCGTTGAACCTGCGCCAGGGCGCTTATGCGCCGCGCCTGCCGCTGCAGCAATGGTGGAATCACTGGCGACTTGCAGCCGGGGTCGTCCTGGGCGCGTTCGCGCTGCAGCTGGCGGCGACCTGGGCCGACTATCGGTCACTCGCAGCCGAGAACCTCGCACTGCGCGGAGCCCTTGAAGCGAGCTATCGCCAGGCGATGCCCCAGGGTGCTCTGGTGGATGCCGAACGGCAGCTGCAGCGGCAGTTGGACAGCCTGCGTGGTGGCCCTGGTGCCGGCAGCTTTGTGCCGCTGCTGGAGCGCGCCGGCGGTGTTATCGCCCAGCGTCCGTCGGCCCGGGTGCTCAGCCTGAATTACAATCAACGCGGCGGCGAGATGCGGCTGAACATTGTCGCCAGCGACTTTTCCGCTGTTGAGCAGTTGCGCGCGGGGCTCGCCGATGCGGGTCTCGCCGCTGAAATGGAAAGCAGCAGTGCACAGAGCGACGGTGTGCGGGCGCGGATCCGGGTGAGGGGGGCGTGATGAAAACATGGTGGGCGGGCCTCGCTGTGCGGGAGCAGGCAAGCTTGCTCGTACTGGCCGTTGCCGTGGGTGTCTGGCTGCTTTGGATGGTGTTGTGGGTGCCCTTGGCGGCCAAGCGCGACCGCATGGCCGAGCAGAATATTGCCACAGCGGAAGCACTGGTGCGTGTCGATGCGCTGTCGGCGCTCGTCATGCAGGCGCGCGCAGACGGCGCTCCGGTTCGCGCCAGCAGCAACCTGGCTGCGGTGGTCAACCAGAGCACGGCGCGCTTCGGGCTTGCGGTGAGCAGGTTGCAGCCCGGCGCGGGCGGCGATCTGCAGGTGCGCCTGGAGAATGCCCGGTTTGCCGATCTGGCGGCCTGGCTGCATCAGCTTGAATCGCGCGATGGCCTGATATTCGAAGAGGTCGCAATCACCCAGGCAGGAGGTGCCGGCCGGGTGAATGTCACGGTGCGGATCAGCCAGCCATGACGCGGCCCCGCCTGCTCCTGGGCTGCGTTGCCCTCTGTTTGCTGTTGCTGTTCCTGCTGGCCAGCGCGCCCGCCCATCTGGTTGTCCGCGCCCTTGTCGGGACGCCAGTGGTGGCTGACGGTCTGGGGGGTACGCTGTGGCAGGGGCGTGCAAGTCGCGTCCGTGTGGCTACCGATGCGGGTGTCCTGCACCTGGGCGCGGTGACCTGGTCGTTGCGCCCGCTCTCGCTGCTTGCGCTCGCGCCCACCCTGCGCTTCAGCGCCCGCTGGGGTACCCAGCAGGTGGCGGGCGAAGCCACGTGGCGGGGTGCGAACGAGGTCCTGCTGAACGGCGTGGAGGCGCGGTTCGATGCATCGCTGCTGCGCCATCTGGCGCCGGTGGCGCTCACCGGGACGCTGGGTGCACAGATCGACACCCTGCACCTGCGCGACACAGTCCCCCTCGAAGCCGTGGCCCGCTTCACCTGGCAACAGGCGGGCTGGGACTCACCGCAGGGGCTGTTACCGCTGGGCAGTTACGCCGTTGATGTGCGTGGCGCGGCGCCGGCGCCATTGACCGGCACTATCGTGACCCTCGCCGGGCCGCTGCGCGCCGAGGGAGAGTTGCAGTTGCAGCAGCGCGACTATAGCATCGCCATCATGTTAACCCACGATGGCGCCTGGGATCCGCTGTTGCAGGAAGCGCTGGCACTGTTGGCGCGGCCAGTGGCGGAAGGCTACGATCTGCGACTCAGTGGTTCGCTCCCCGGGCCGGATCGCTGATTCCACACAACCAAACAGGACCAAGTACAATGAGTAAACCCGGCCAGCGCAAGTATGAATGTGTCATTTGCGGTTTCATTTATGACGAGGCTCTGGGTATCCCCGAGGACGGCATTGCGCCGGGCACCCTCTGGGAGGACCTGCCCGATGGCTGGGAATGCCCCGACTGCGGTATTTCGAAAGAAGACTTCGACCTCATGGAAGGCTGAGCCCGCCTCCCGACTTTCTGGACATCCCCGATGACGACAGCAACCCGGTTGCAAGCCCTGCGTACACTGATGGCGGAGCGGGGTTACGATGCCCTGGTGATTCCGCGTGCCGACGAGCATCTCGGCGAGTACATTCCCCTGCACAACGAACGCCTGCTCTGGGTGTCCGGCTTCACCGGGTCCGCAGGCATGGCGGTCGTCCTGCGTGATGCGGCTGCCATCTTTGTCGATGGGCGCTACACGGTGCAGGTACGGCAGCAGGTTGATGCCGCGCATTTCAGCTACCAGCACCTGATCAAAACCCCACCGGCTCACTGGTTAACGACGACGTTGCAGGCGGGCGCCCGCGTCGCCGTGGATCCCAGGCTGCACAGCCTGCACTGGTATCGGGAGACGGAAGACACGCTGCAGGCCTCTGGCATGCAGCTCTGTGCGGATGCAGACAACCTCGTGGACCAGTGCTGGCTGGAACGCCCCGCCGCCGATGTGCGCCCGGCGTTGCTGCTGGACGAGACCTTCACCGGTGAGTCCAGCGCCAGTAAACGCGCCCGCATCGCGGCGGGCCTGGATGCGCATCGCGCTGACGCCGCCCTGGTGTTCGCTCCGGACTCGGTCTCCTGGTTGCTCAACCTGCGTGGCCTGGATGTCCCCTGCCTGCCGGTGTTGCAGTCCATGGCGCTACTCCGACGCGACGGCTCGGTCGACCTTATCGTGGATCCGCGGCGCATGCCGGAGGGCTGGCAGGCGCACTGTGGCGCCGATGTACGGCTGCATGCGCCGGAGGCTGCGGCGACCCTGCTCGCCGCGCAGTCAGGCTGTCGGGTATTGGCGGACCCGCACACCGCAAACGCCTGGAGCCAGCAGCTGTTGCAGGACGGTGGTGCCACCCTGATCGCCGCGCCGGACCCGGTGCTGTTGCCCAAGGCCTGCAAGAACGCCGTGGAAATCGCTGGCGCGCGCAGTGCCCACGTGCGCGATGCGGTCGCCGTGGTCCGTTTTCTTGCCTGGCTGGATTCTGAGCTGCGGGCGGGTCGCTATCACGATGAAGCGGGGCTTGCCGATCAGCTGCTGGCCTTCCGCGAGGGTGGCGAGCACTTTCAGGGACCTTCATTCGACACGATTTCCGCCGCCGGCGGCAATGCGGCCATGTGCCACTACAATCACCGGAATGGCACCCCGGCGCAGTTGCCACCCAACTCGGTGTACCTCGTGGACTCTGGTGGCCAGTACACCGACGGTACCACGGACATCACACGTACCGTGGCAATCGGCGAACCACCGGCCGAGGTCCGCGAGCTGTTCACGCGGGTCTTGCAGGGTCACATCGCGCTGGACCAGGTGCAGTTTCCGGAGGGGACAACCGGCACTCACCTGGATGTGCTGGCGCGCCAGCCGCTCTGGCGCGCGGGTTTCGACTACGATCACGGCACGGGGCACGGTGTCGGCGCCTTTCTCAGCGTGCACGAAGGTCCGCAGCGTATCGGCCGGGCCTGGGGCGCAACCACCCTGCAACCGGGCATGATCCTCAGCAACGAGCCCGGCTATTACCGGGACGGCGCCTTCGGTATTCGCTGCGAAAACCTGGTGGTGGTGCAGGCGGTGGAGGGTGACCTGGAAACACCGATGTACGGCTTCGACGCACTGACGCTGGTGCCCTTCGACCGGCGGTTGATCGACGCCGGCATGCTGTCGCGCGATGAGCGGGTGTGGATCGACCGCTATCACAGGCGCGTGGAAGACGCGGTGGGCCCGCTGCTGGCGGGGCCTGATCGACAGTGGCTGGCCCAGGCCTGCGCCCCGCTCGCGGCCAGCTGATGCCCCGGGGGCTTTTGTGTACACTGTAAATAATAATGAGAATACCGGGGGTCGGATACCATGGCGGTAGCACAGGCGGACCATTGGTCCTCGCGATTTGCCTTCCTGATGGCAGCGGTCGGCTTTGCGGTCGGCCTCGGCAACATCTGGCGTTTCCCCTACATCACGGGTGAGAACGGTGGCGCGGCGTTTATCATCGTCTACCTGGTCTGTGCCTTTGGCATAGGGATGCCCATCCTGATCGCGGAGCTGATGGTCGGCCGGCGCGGCCAGGCCAGCCCGCCGGCGGCGATGGCGGCGGTCGCAGTGGAGAGTGCGCGCAGCCGGCAGTGGCAGTGGGTGGGCGGCATGGGTTTGCTCGCTGCCTACACCATCGAAATTGTGTACGCGGTCATTGTGGGCTGGGTGTTGTGGTATCTCTTCAAGGCGGTTACCACGGGTTTCGTAGGTGTCGATGCGGTAGACGCGGCCGCGCAGTTCAGCGCCGTGCAGGCGGATACCGCAGGGATGCTGTTCTGGACGCTGGTGGGACTGGCGATCACCGGGCTGATTATCTATGCCGGGGTCAAGGACGGCATTGAGCGGGCAGTGGTGGTGATGATGCCGCTGATGTTTCTGCTGCTCGTCGGCCTGGCCGTTTACAACTATTTCGCCGGAGGGTTCACTGCGGCCATCGACTGGCTGTTTACGCCGGACTTCAGCAAGATCGGCCCGGACGCGG
Source organism: Halieaceae bacterium UBA5044 (assembly GCA_002416125.1). Classification (GTDB taxonomy): domain Bacteria; phylum Pseudomonadota; class Gammaproteobacteria; order Pseudomonadales; family Halieaceae; genus Haliea. The sequence goes on along the minus strand of DIBU01000003.1, from coordinate 61,515 downwards.
TGTTGGCCGCCATTGGCCAGGCGTTTTTCTCCATCGGTGTGGCGATGGGCGGTATGATGATTTACGGCTCTTACCTGCCCAAGTCTATTTCCATTGGTCAGTCTGCGCTGATCGTGGTGATTGCGGATACCCTCGTGGCGCTGCTGGCGGGCCTGGTGATTTTCCCGGCCGTGTTCAATTACGGGCTGAACCCGGCTGCCGGTGCGGGCCTGATTTTCCAGACGCTGCCGGTAGCCTTCGCCCAGATGCCCGGGGGGCAGGTGTTCGGTGTGCTGTTTTTCACCATGCTGTCGGTGGCCGGCATCACCTCTATGGTGGGGCTTGTCGAGTGCGTGAATGCCTGGATCGAAGAGCGCTACGGCATGCCGCGGCATCGCAGCGCCTTGCTGGTTATTGGCTCCGTCGCCGTGTTCAGCGTGCTGAGCATCCTGTCCTATAACGTGTGGGTGGATTTCAGTATCGGTGGTCGCAACTTCAACGACAGTATGGATTATTTCTCCAACCAGATACTCCTGCCCCTGGGCGGCCTGTTGATTGCGGTGTTTGCCGGCTGGGTTATGACCTCCTGCGCGAGCCGCGATGAACTCTCCAGCATGCACGGCCTGGGGTATGCGCTTTGGCGTTTCATGATTCGCTTTGTCGTCCCGCCCGCGCTGGTGGTCATTTTCGTACGCGGTGTGACAGGCTGACACCGCGCGGATTCGCCCATGTCGGGTTTGCGCCCGCGGAGAACCCATGCTGACAGCTCTCAATGATTTCCTCTGGGGCCAGGTGCTCGTGCTGGTGCTGGTGGCCGTAGGCCTGTTGTTCACTGTAGCGTCCCGCGGGGTGCAGTTTCGCTATTTCAGGCGCATGTTCGGCGTGCTGCGCGGCGGCATGCACCATGAGCGCGGCCAGGTGAGTTCCTTCCAGGCACTGGTGGTGTCGGTGGCGGGCCGCGTGGGCAGCGGCAATATCGCGGGCGTCGCCGTGGCCATTACCCTCGGCGGCCCGGGTGCGGTGTTCTGGATGTGGCTGATTGGCTTGATGGGCATGGCAACAAGCTTTTTCGAGTGCTCGCTGGCGCAGCTGTTCAAGCGCACGGAACCCGACGGCAGTTTCCGCGGCGGGCCGGCCTATTACCTGACGCACGGCGTCGGACAGCGCGGTCTGGCCGCCGTGTATTCCGTATTGCTGCTGGTCACCTTTGGCCTCGGTTTCAATGCGGTACAGTCCTATGTTGTGGCAACGTCCCTGGCGGAGTCCTTTGGTATTTCCACCTGGATCACCGGCCTGGTCATGGTAGTGGTGCTGGGTTCGGTGATTTTCGGTGGCATTCGCCGCATCGCGCTGGTCTCCGAGGTGATTGTGCCGATCATGGCGCTCATGTACTTCCTGGCGGCGCTCGTGGTGATTGCACTGCATATCACTGAGGTTCCCGCCGCGCTGTTGCTTATCGTGAAGAGTGCATTTGGGCTGGAGCAGGCTGTGGGGGGTGGGCTCGGCGCCGTGATTCTGCAGGGTGTCAAACGGGGCCTGTTCAGTAACGAGGCGGGGCTTGGCAGCGCACCGAATGTCGCGGCGGTGGCGCATGTGCCGCACCCGGCCAATCAGGGCGTGGTGCAGGCTTTCAGCGTGTTTATTGACACCATGATCATGTGCAGCTGCACCGCCGTGATTATCCTGCTTTCCGATGTGTACCAGCCGGGTGCGCCGGATGTAGACGGTGTACTGCTCACCCAGCTTGCCATGGGCAGCCATGTGGGCGGCTGGGGTGCCACCTTCGTGTCAGTCGCTCTCGTGCTCTTTGCCTTCAGCTCTATCCTCTACAACTACTATCTGGGTGACAACAGCCTGAGTTTTTTCAGTCACGACAATGCCACGGTGGCGAACGGGTTTCGCGTGGCAGTGCTGGGGCTGGTGTTCTGGGGCTCGCTGCAGGACCTCAGTACCGTGTTCGGTTTTGCCGAAATCACCATGGGACTGCTGGCACTGGTCAATCTGGTGGGGCTGGTCTGGATGTACCGGATTGGCATGCGCCTGCTGCGCGACTACGATACACAGCTACGCCAGGGTGTGGAGCCGCGCCTGCGGCCGGACGCCTGGCGCGACCTCGATATTGATGCGAAGTCCTGGCCGGGTTAGCGGGCTGCAACCGCAGCGCTTGCTCACAGCACCGGTGAAAACAGGCGCGCCGCGCCCATCGCCAGGGGAAACCAGGCTGGTTTGGCGTCGATTTCCGCGAGCGTGACTTCGCGGCACTGTAGTAGATCTGCCTCCAGCATGGCCTGCACCTCGCTGGCAAACTGCTCGCCATCCACCAGCAGGGTAATTTCGAAGTTCAGTCTGAAGGAGCGATTATCGAAGTTGGCTGTTCCCACGCCCGCCAGGTGATGGTCCATGAGCAGGACTTTCTGGTGCAGGAAGCCGCCCTGATAGCGATACACCTTCACACCCGCGGGCAGCAGCTCCCGTGTGAATGACCAGTTGGCCATGCCGACGACCGGGCCATCGGGTTCATCGGGAATCATGACACGCACATCGACACCGCGCAGCGCGGCAAGCTGCAGTGCAGACACGATACTCCGGTCGGGCACGAAGTAGGGGCTGGCAATCCAGATGCGTTGCCGCGCGGCCACAATAACCTGCAGGAACATCAGCCCGGCCTGCTCCAGAATACTGGAAGGGTCCGAGGGGAAGACGAGCACGTTCTCGTTGCCCCGCTGGCTGTCCTCCGCGTCGGGGTGTACCACACTGAGCACGTTCTGGGTGGCCCAGCGCCAATCCGTGGCAAAGGCCAGCTCGACGCCCAGTACAGCCGGCCCCTGCAGACGCAGGTGGGTGTCGCGCCAGTGGCCGATGCGCGGGTCCAGGCCCAGATACTCGTCGCCGATGTTGTGCCCGCCGACCCAGGCGACGCGACCGTCCACCACGACGATCTTGCGGTGATTGCGAAAGTTCAGCTGAAACCGGTTGCGACGGCCCTGCGTCGTGTTGAATGCGGCAACCTGCACGCCAGTCTGGCGCAGCTGGCGGCAGAGTCCGGTACGGTGAAAGTTGCGGCTGCCAATCTCGTCGTACAGCACATGCACGCTGACCCCCGCTCGAGCCTTGTCCGACAGTACCCTGCCAAGACGACGGCCCAGGTTGTCGTCGCGAATGATGTAGGATTCCAGCAGGATGTGATGTTCTGCGGATTCCAGCCCGGCGAGGATACTGTCGAAGGTCTGCTGGCCGTCAATCAGCAGTTCAACGGCGTTGCCGCTCGCCGCGGGTATGCCGGTGAGGTTGAACAGGGCGTTATATACCGGTTCGGCGGGTGAGCTGGCGACCAGGTGCTTGGCGACTTCGGCGCGGGTCTGCTGGAGCAGCTCGCGGGTTTCCTGCTCCACGGCGTTGCGCTGTTCCAGGTAACCATCAAATTTGGTGCGACCGAATACCAGATAGCAGGGTACGGCGATGTAGGGCATGGTAAGCAGCGAGATGGCCCAGGCGATTGCCCCCTGCGCCGTGCGCACGTTGATGATGGCCTCCACCGCCGATACGATGCCCAGGGCGTAGAACAGGACCACCGCAACTGCGATGATCTCGGTGTACATCTCAAGCCCCAAGCCGCTTACCCGGCCCCCGCCAGCAGGTGCCGGCGCAGGGTCTGGACGTCCGCGGTGGAGAGCGCCAGGCCATCGCGAACATAGGCATCGAAGCTTCCCCAGCGCGCATCAATCTCGTCGAAACCTGCCTGTAGCCAGCGCGCATCTACACTCAACATGGTGGCCACGGTTTCCGCTGCGGCCTCGCCCCTGAACAGCCGCAGCAGCATCAATTCGCGGCTGCGGGCATCCAGCGACGGCTCGCGGCTGGCGAGGTAGTCCTGGATGATCTGCTCGTCGGGAACGCCCAGAATGCGCAGGAGAATGGCGGCGGCAAATCCGGTGCGGTCTTTGCCGGCAGTGCACTGCCAGGCCACCGGGCGACCCTCGGCCCGGAGCACTGCGTGCATGAACTGACGATACTGCGGGGTGAACTCGTCGGCAAACTGACGATTGGCCTGGAGCATGAAGGCATCGGCATCGAACCCTGTGAGATCGTCGCTTTCGATCCGCTCACGCAACTCGCTCACCATGGCGTTGTTCCCGGCATCGAGGGTGGGGATGCTCAACTGCGTGAACGGCGCATCCTCGGGTACGCGGCTGGGTTCCTCCTCGCGTTCGCCGGCAGAACGGAAGTCGATCAGCGTGTCCAGCTGCAGGCGCTGAAGTTGCTGCAGGTCGCTGCGTGTCGCGGTGGCGAAATGACCTGAGCGGTACAGTCTCCCCCAGGCTACGCGGCGTCCGTCTTCCGTGGTGTAGCCGCCGAGGTCGCGAAAATTGTGGATCCCTTCGAAGCCCAGCAGGCGGGCGGATTCCCGGTCAGCGTCGGGCAATTCCGCAGGCAACTGCAGGGGTGCAGGCGGTATGAACTGGATAATGGCCAGTGCGATAAGAAACACGGCCAACAGCAATTTGTACCAGAACGCTCGTGACATGCGGTATCCGTCTGGAAGAAGGCTCCGCGCAGGATACCACCCCCGCGCGGACGTTCGTAGCCGGTTATTCGAGGAGTTCGGGCTGCTCCGCAACAATCACGTCGTACAGTGGCTGGAAGCTGAACCAGCCCGCCAGGGACGAGCCAACGGTGCCACGGGTCTGTCGCGCGCATTCCGCGTCGATCAGCTTTGGCGTGCCGGCGGCCTCGGCCAGGAGTTGCGCCTGGCAGGAGCGCTCCATGGTGATAAACCACCAGGCGGCCTCGTCCACGCTTTCGCCAACGGTCAGCAGTCCGTGGTTCTGCAGGATGGCGGCCTTGTTGTCGCCGAGCGCCGCGGCGATTCGTTCGCCCTCCGAGTTGTCCAGCACAACGCCTGTGAAGTCGTCGAACAGCACATGGTCTTCGAAGAAGGCGCAGGCGTCCTGCGTGATGGGATCCAGCGTACGCCCGAGGGAAGCCCAGGCTTTGCCATACAGCGAGTGTGAATGGGCTGCTGCGGTGACCCTTGGATGTGCCATGTGGATGCGTGAATGAATGGTGAAGGCCGCGCCGTTCAGTAACCCGTCACCCTCTACGACATCGCCGGTGTGGCTGACCAGCAGAAGGTCGGATACCCGCATCTGTTTGAACGAACGCCCCATGGGATTGACCCAGAAGTGATCACTGTGCTCCGGGTCGCGCACGGTCACATGGCCCGCAACGCCTTCGTCGAAGCCGAACTTGCCGAACAGGCGCAGTGTCGCAGCAAGGCGCTGCTTGCGCTCAGTGCGCAGTTCGGTGAGGGATTTGTCGGTGGATTCACCGCCCATGCCGCTCGTGTCGCGGTTCATGATGATGTTGTTGTTCGCTGTACGCATTTTAATGCCTCTTCCGTGTATATTCTGCCTACCAGTGTAGACGTTTTCCCCTTGCGCAGGCGTCAAACTCTTTACATATTAACTAAATCTAATATAACGTTGTCAGCATTGCCGGAGGTGCAACAGGAATGTCAGAGATGGACGCTGCCGCAATGGCCCGGCAGGCGAGACAGGCAGTAGCCCTGCTCAAGGAACTCGCCAATGAACAGCGGCTGTTGATTCTGTGCACGCTGGTTGAGGGCGAGTGTTCGGTAGGTGCACTGAATGCAGGGCTGGATCTGTCGCAGTCCGCCTTGTCGCAGCACCTCGCGCGCCTGCGCGAAGCAGGTCTGGTAAATGCCCGGCGTGACGGACAACAGGTGTATTACTCGGTTGCCGCGGGCGAGGTAGCTGCTGTGCTACAGGTGCTGCACACATTGTACTGCGGTGAGGCGCAACGCTGAGCATGAGCCACCCGCTGGACCGTGTGGTGAATTACACCCTGGGCGGCGGCTTGCCCAAGCTGCTGTTCGTGATCGGCATCGTGGCGGGGCTGCTGGCCCTGCTGCTGACCCCGCGTGAGGAAGAGCCTCAGATCGTCGTGCCCGTGGTGGATGTGTTTGTCGAGGCGCCCGGGTTGACGGCCGTGCAGGTGGAGCGACAAGTCGCGGTGCCCCTGGAGAAACTTCTGGCACAGATTCCGGGGGTCGAGCACGTCTATTCCACAACAACAGCCGGGCGCTCGGCGGTCACGCTGTCGTTCTTCGTCGGCGAAGATCGGGAAGAAGCGCTGCTCAACACCTACAACAAGCTGTACTCCAACCCCCAGCACCTCCCCGCGGTCGTCAGCCGCTGGCACCTGAGCCCGGTGGAGGTCGATGACGTTGCGATCGTGGTGCTCGCATTGTGGTCGGAGGCACCGGAGCGCTACAGCGACTACGATTTGCGTCGCGTGGCGGACGAACTGAGTACGCGCCTGCAGCGCCTGCCAGACACGGGTGAAGTGACGGTAACCGGTGGCCGCACCCGCCAGGTGCAGATTCTGCTGGACCCGGAAAGCCTGGCCGCGCGGCGCACCAGTGCGGCGGAGGTAAGTGCGGCACTGGCGGCATCCAACCAGCTGCAATCCGCCGGCCGCTGGACGTTCAGCAACGAGTCGATTCTGCTGGAAAGCGGGGACGCGCTGCGCGGTGCACACGAGCTGCCGGGACTGGTTGTGAATGTGATCGATGGTGTGCCGGTGTATTTGCGCGATGTGGCGCGGATTGTGGATGGTCCGCAGGAGCCGGCGAGCTACACCTGGATCAGCTTCGCCGGGGAGCCCGGAGAGCAGGGGCAATCCACGCCGCGCTACCCCATGGTGACGCTGAATGTCGCCAAGAAGCCGGGCACCAATGCGGTCGGCGTCGCGCAGCGGGTGCACGCAGAGCTCGAATTGCTGCAGCGCGATCTGCTCCCGGCGCAGATGCATGTGAGCGTATTGCGCGACTACGGCCAGACGGCCGATGAGAAAGTCAACAACCTGGCCAGCAGCCTCGGCTTTGCCATCGTTACCGTGGTGGTGTTCATCAGTGTGTTCCTGGGCTGGCGCGCGGGCCTGGTAGTGGGCCTGGCGGTGCCAATCTGCTACGGGTTCACGCTGGCCCTGGACATGGCCTTCGGCTACACCATCAACCGCGTTACCCTGTTCGCGCTGATCCTCGCCCTCGGCTTGCTGGTGGATGATCCGATCACCGGTGTCGACAACATCGCGCGCAACTTTGCCGTAGGCAGCGGTTCGCGCGCGCGTCGCATCGTCGATGCAATGGCGGAAATACGTGTGCCCTTGCTGATGTCGACACTGACCATTGTCGTGGCCTTTCTGCCTCTGGCGTTTATCACCGGCATGATGGGACCGTATATGGCACCCATGGCTTTCAACGTGCCTGTGGCCGTTATCAGCAGCACGCTGGTGGCCTTTCTGGTCACGCCCTGGCTTGCCGGACGCCTGCTGCCCTCGATGGACAGCCCGGCTCTTGACGCGTTGACCGGTGACAGCGGTGGCAGCAACCATGGCGTGTACGCGCGGCTGGTGGGCCCCCTGCTCGCGCACCGCGGTAGAGCTCGTTTGGTGGTGTGGGTGGTGATTGTGCTGTTTCTGCTCGCAGCCAGTCTGCCGTTGCTGCGCCTTGTGCCCCTGAAATTGTTGCCCTACGACAACAAGAACGAGGTCCAGGTACTGATCGACCTGCCGGAGTCGGCCACTCTCGAGCAGACGGCGGCCTTGACCCAGCGTGTTATGCAGTCCCTGCTGCGGGTGCCGGAAGTGCAGACCGTGGCCGCATTTGTCGGTGAGCCTTCGCCGATCGATTTCAATGGCATGGTGCGCCGGCATTACCAGCGTGTGGCGCCGCAGCTGGCGGACATCCGAGTGGTGCTGGTCGACAAGGCGGCTCGCGAGCAGCAGTCACACGGTGTTGTGCTGCGGCTCCGGGCGTTGCTCGCCCCACTGCAGGCCGAGGGGGTGCATCTGAAGGTGGTGGAGGTACCTCCGGGTCCTCCCGTGATGAGCACGCTGGTGGCGGAGGTCTACGGCGATACGCTGACGCCCTATGAACGTCAGCTGGCTGCCGCCCGGCAGCTGGCCGACCGTCTCCTGCGAGAAGCGCATGTGGTCGAGGTGGACACGTCCGTAGAGGCGCGGCAGATGCGCTGGCGTTTCGTTGCGGACAAGCCGCGAGCGGCACTGTCCGGTGTGTCGACGGCGGATATCAATGACACCATCGCCATGGCGAACGAAGGTCTGGTCGCAGGCTATCTGCAGGAGGCCAGTGAAGCGCTGCCCTTGCCCCTGCTGCTGCGCCTGGCCCCCGAGCAGCGTGTCTCGCCACAGGATTTTGCACGCCTGCAGGTCAAGGGGCGTGCCGGCATTACCCAGGCCAGCAAGGCCAGTGGACTGGATGCGGCACCGCAACCTTTGGTGGCGTTGGGCGAACTCGGCGAGTTTCAGCAGCTGGCGGCCGATCAGGCAATTTATCGCAAGGATCTGCGCCCTGTCGTGTATGTCACCGCTGAACTGTCGGGCCGCCCTCCCGCCGATGTCATCGCCGATATGGTAGCCGACCGGGGCGTCAGCGAGGGCAGTGCAAACGACTGGCAACAGCGCAGCTTCCTCAATCCCGGTGGAGGTGATGGCTGGGCGCTGCCGGAGGATATCGAGGTCCGCTGGACCGGTGAGGGGGAGTGGCGCATCACAGTCGATGTGTTCCGCGATATGGGACTGGCATTCGCTTTCGCCCTGGTGGCGATTTTCTTTGTGTTGCGGGTGCAGACAAACTCCGCGGCACTGTTGCTGATTATCATGGCTGCCATTCCGTTGACCGTGATCGGCATCATGCCCGGATTCTGGTCGCTGAACATGTTGGGAGAGCGGAGCGTTGCGGGTGCGCCAGACCCGGTGTTGTTCACCGCAACGGCAATGATCGGCATGATTGCGCTGGCGGGTATCGTGGTGCGCAATTCACTGATCCTTGTCGAGTTCGTCACCCAGGCGCGCGGTCGCGGCGAGAGCATTCGCAATGCTCTGCTGGAAGCGGGTCATGTGCGCATGCGTCCGGTGCTGTTGACGGCGGGTACAACCTTGCTCGGCAATCTGGTGATCATCCTGGACCCGGTGTTCAGTGGCCTGGCGCTGGCAATTATTTTCGGCATCATCGCGTCGACCCTGTTGACCCTGGTGGTGGTGCCGGTGGTGTATCTGCTGGTCTTCGACCGTGAGACCGGGGAGGTCGCAAGCAATGCGTAGTGTCTGGAAATGGGCGCCGGCCGTGGCGGCAATCGTGGTGCTGGTGCTGTTGGTCAGCTGGATGGCGGGTGTTTTTGATAAACGGCTTGCGCCCGGTCTTGCGCCCCCGCCTGCTGAGCCGGCGCAGGCGGCTTACCTTGTGGAACTGGAGGAGGTGCCGGTTGCCGAGCCGGTGCCCGGTTCCGTGGAGGCGAAGCAGGCAACGCTGATTTCGTCGCGTATCATGGCGCGCATTGAGCGGATTCTGGTGCGCGCTGGCGACACCGTCAGCGAAGGGCAGCTGCTGCTGGAACTCGAAAAGACTGATCTGGAAGCGCGGGTCGCCCAGGCCAGTAACCAGATCAGCGCGGTGCGCGCGCGTTTCACGGAAGCCGAACGCAATCTGCAGCGCAGCCTGGAGTTGCAACAACGCGGTCTGCTTTCCGCCTCTGATCGCGATGCGGCGCAGGCAACGCGCGACAGCCTGCAGGCCGACCTGCAGCGCATGCAGCAGGGGCTTGAGGAAGCGCGCGCCGCTCTGGCCTACGCGTCTATCCGGTCCCCGCTGGATGGTCGGGTCGTTGACCGGTTTGCCGAACCCGGTGACACCGCAGCCCCCGGTACACGCCTGCTGTCGCTGTACAATCCGCTGTCACTGCGGGTCGAGGCGAGTGTTCGCGAACAGCTGGCAGTGCGCCTGGACGTGGGCCAGACCGTGCCGGTGAGCCTGCCGGCACTGGACAGCAGGGTGAGCGGCAGCATCGAGGAGATCGTACCGGCGGCTGAGCCCGGATCACGCAGCTTTCTGGTGAAAATTCGCCTGCCCTACGATGACCGGCTGCTGCCGGGATTGTATGCGCGCATTGAAGTGCCGGCGGGCAGTGAGCAGCGCATCCGCGTGCCCGAGAGCCTGCTGGCCCGGGTGGGGCAGCTGTGGGTGGCTGATGTTGCCGGCCCGGAGGGGCCGGAGCGCCGCTTTCTGCGCGTTGGCAAGCGCGACATTGATGGCCGGGTCGAGGTGGTTGCCGGGCTGGAGCCAGGCGACCGCGTGCTGCCGGCGGCTGCGGACCCGTGAGCGAGGTCAGCCGTCCTTGCGCAGGTTGTCCGGACCCCAGTAGGCTTTCATACTGCTGATCTTGCCATTGTCATCGAATTCAAACACATCGATAACGTCAATCTGCATTCCCGGCATGACAACATGGAACGGGAAGGCGACCGCATTGCCCGCGCAGCGCACCTGCCCTGACAGCCGCAGTTTGGCGCCGGCGCCCAGGGCACCCTGGTAAAACGCGCAGATGGCATCAAGGCCGCGATGCGGCTCCGTGCCAACCGGGTCTTCTACTACGGCGTTGTCGGCGTACATGCCGCGGATAATCTCCACATCGGATTTTTCGAACGCCTCAACGTAGCGTTCTACCATGGCGAGCTTGTCTGCATTGTTCATTCAGTGACCTCGTTTTCTGTGGTGTGCCTTCAATAGCCGCACAGGGTGGCATAGCGGTTTTTGTGGAAACCGGTGTCGCCAAGAATCTGCATGGCAGTGCGTGCGCGTTTCAGGAAGAACCCGATCTCAAGCTCATCGGTTACCCCGATGCCACCGTGCATCTGCACGGCCTCATTGGTGGCGTGCCTGCCCAGGTCGTTGAGCGTGGCCTTGGCGAGGCTGGCCATGATGGCCAGCTGCTGTGGCTGCTCGTCCACGACGGTCAGCGCCTGCAGGACCACGGAGCGTGCCAGCTCCAGCTCCGCCTGCAAACTGGCGGCGCGGTGTTGCAGGGCCTGGAAGCTGCCGATGGGCACGCCGAACTGCACGCGCTCCTTCAGCCAGGCCACCGTGCGCGCAAACACTTCTTCAACGCTGCCCAGCATCTCGGCAGCCATGGCGATGCGACCGCGGTCGAGCACGTCCTCAAGCCACCGCCCCGCCTCACCCTCGGTGCCGATGACCTGGTTGCTGGCGATGCTGACCGCGTTAAAGCGGATATTAGCGGCGTTGCGGCTGTCGGCCATGATGGTGCGTTCGATCTCGACACCTGACGTGTCGCGCGGGACAAGCACCACCGAGAGACCGTCGCGGCTGCTTGTCTCGCCGGCGCTGCGGGCGACTACCAGCAGCGCATCCGCCGAATGACCGTCGAGTACAAACAGCTTCTCACCGGAAAGCAGAAAGCCGTCACCCGACCTCTCCAGCCGGGTGGCGATATGGTGCGGTCGGTGGTGGTGTGATTCCTCCAGCGCCAGCGCCAGCGTAAGCTCGCCCGCTGCAACCTGTGGCAGGTAGTCTGCTTTCTGGGCTTCGCTGCCGCCCAGTAACAGCGCGGACGCGCCGACAACTGCCGTGGCGAACAACGGGCTCGCGGCCAGGGTGCGGCCGGTTTCCTGCAGCACCACGCCGAGGCCACTGAAGCCGAAGTCCAGGCCGCCAACGTCCTCGGGCAGGATCACGCTCGCCCAGCCCAGCTCCGCCATCTGGCGCCAGAGCTCCGGGTCATACCCCAGCGGGTCGCGGGCGTTGCGCAGGGCGCGCAGGGCGCTGACGGGCGCCTCCTTCTGCAGAAATTCGCGTGCTGTTTCGGCCAGCAAGCGCTGTTCTTCATTCAAAACCAGTGCCATGCTGTTCTCCTCAGTACTCGGTGGCAGCTTTGGGGGGCTGCGGCAACTGCAGGACGTGGTTGGCGATCACATTCAGCTGCACTTCGCTGGTGCCGCCGGCGATGGTCATGGCTTTTGACATCGCCCAGAGGCGGGTGGTGTCGAGTTCCTCCGGGGTGAATCCGGGCGCCTCCCAGCCGAGTCCACGGGTGCCCATAATGGCCAGCAGCAGCTCGTTCTTGTCCTTGATGGCCTCCGTACCGAGGTACTTCATTGCCAGCCCGACGGTTCCCTTGATGCCCGCCGCGCGCTCCTCAAAGCTGCGCATGTGGGTCAGGCCAATCGCATGCATGCGCATTTCGTAGTCGACCAGGTCGCTGCGCAGCTGTGCGTTGGCGATGCGGCCGTCGGTGAATTCCAGGTAGCGCCGCGCAGCCTCGACCGGGGGGATTTCCTTGCGCGGCGAATCCCCGCCGATTTCCGCCATCAGCTTACGCTCGTGGACCAGCAGCGCCTTGGCCACCGACCATCCCTGGTTCAGCTTGCCGACCAGATTGCTCTTGGGCACGCGAACGTTGTCGAAAAAGGTCTGGCAGAATTCGGAGTCACCGCTGATCAACTCAATCGGCGTGGTGCTCACTCCTGGGCTTGCCATGTCGATGAGCAGGAAGCTGATGCCCTCCTGCTTCTTGGCGTGGGGGTCGGTGCGCACCAGGCAGAAGATCCAGTCTGAGCGATCCGCGGCCGTTGTCCAGATTTTGCTGCCGTTGACCAGGAAGTGATCGCCCTGGTCTTCGGCCCGGGTTTGCAGACTGGCGAGGTCGGAGCCTGCCCCTGGCTCGGAGTAGCCCTGACACCAGCGAAACTCCCCGTTGACGATGGCCCGCAGGTGCTCTTGCTTCTGTGCCTCACTGCCATATTCCAGCAGCGCCGGCCCCAACATCCACAAACCCAGACTGTACAGGGGCGTGCGCGCGTTGATGCGCTTCATTTCCTCTTTCAGAATCTGCCCCTGCTGCGGCGTGAGGCCGCCGCCGCCATAGGCTGTGGGCCATTCCGGCGCAGTCCAGCCGCGGTCGCGCATCCGCTCGAACCAGACGCGTGCATCGTCGCTGGCAAAACTGCCGCGCCGCCCGCCCCAGTACTGTTCTTCCGGTGTATTCGGCAGCCGCTGCGAAGCGGGGCAGTTGGCTTCCAGCCATTGCCGCGTTTCCTCGCGAAACTGGTCTAGGTCTTCCACGCACAATCTCCTGTGTGACGGCCGTTCTCGCGCTGCCGGGAGGGCGCGCGCGGCGAGTGTGCCAAGGGTAATGACCGCGCGAGTATAAGCAAACGGCTGAGCGTATTGCCGGGCCCGAGAGGCAGCACTGGTATAGAGCAGCAAACCCTCCGGTGCTGCGCAATCACCTGCGTCGAGTTCAGTGCCGCGTACCGCCGGAATTGACGCTCTCCTGGGCTCTGGTTCATGCTCCGGCGCTGGAATTCATTCACGAGGGCAGGCAATGCAGCGTTTCACGAACAGGGTAGTCATGGTCACGGGAGCCGGCAGCGGTATTGGGCGCGCCGCGGCAGTGCGCATAGCGGCTGAGGGTGGCAGTGTGTACTGCGTGGATATCAGTCAGGCTGGCCTCGACGACACCGTAGCGACCATCTCGGCGGCGGGCGGCGAGGCAACTGGACAATGTTGCGACGTGTCTGATGAAACCCAGGTCAAGGATACGGTGGCGGCCTGCGTGGCGCGCTACGGCAGCCTCTACGCGCTGGTGAACATGGCCGGGATTCTGCGCTTCGACGATACCGATGCGATCGCCCTGGACGCCTTCCAGCGCGTGATTGCCGTCAACCTGACGGGGACACTGCTGCTCTGCAGGGAAGTCCTGCCTCACCTGATGGAGACCCGCGGCAGTATCGTAAACGCCGCGTCCACGGCGGCCCTTGCGGGACTGCCCTGTGGTGCAGCGTATTCAGCGAGCAAGGGTGGTGTGCTGGCGATGACACGCAGCATCGCCGTAGAGTTTGCCAAGCGCGGCGTACGGGCCAACTGCGTCTGCCCTGGCGATATCAACAGCGGTATGACCACGGGCATCGAGTGGCCACCCAACATGGACTTTGAGTTGATCGGGCGTATTTCGTCCCTGTCCGGTCCGAAAGATGCCGAGGTCATGGCGGGTGTCATTGCCATGCTGGCATCCGAGGATGCGGTGCATATCACCGGCGAGGACATCCGGGTCGACGGTGGCACGCTCTCCTGATGTTGGCACAGCGCCCGTTCTCGGGCGTTGCACGCTACTCTGAATCGCTCAATCTGACGCTCACCTCGCGCCGCTCATCGCCGCGGCGCAGGGTGATGGTTACCGTGTCGCCGGGCTCATGCTGCTCGATCAGGCTCAGGTAATCGTCATTGCTGCGCACGGCCTCGCCGTCCACGGCAGTGATAATGTCCCCCAGAAGGATTTCACCTCGCGCGTTGCGGTAGGCACCGCGGATGCCGGCACGATCTGCAGGCAGGCCGGGGAATACGCGCACCACAGGCAGCCCTTCGATTCGATAGCGACGAATCCAGCGATCGCTGGCCAGTTCCAGGCCGAGACTGGGCCTCTGGATACGGCCATAGCTGATCAGCTGGGGCACCACTTCCCGAACCGTATTCACGGGAATGGCAAAGCCGATACCCGCACTGGCACCGCTGGGGCTGTAGATTGCGGTATTCACCCCCACCAGCTGCCCCATGGAATTGAGCAGGGGGCCGCCCGAGTTGCCCGGGTTGATGGCGGCATCGGTCTGGATGACGCCGCGGATGGTGCGGTTGCCCGGTGCGCGGATCTCGCGCCCCAGGGCGCTGACCACACCGGTGGTCAGTGTGGTGTCGAGCCCGAAAGGATTGCCGATGGCGAGAACCTTGCGACCCACGCTGAGCTCCGATGAATCGCCCAGTGGCAGCGTGGTCAGTCCCGCCGGCGGGTTTTGTATGCGCAGCACGGCGAGATCCTTCTCCGGCGCCACGCCTATGACCTCCGCGTCGTACTCGCTGCGATCCTGCAGGGTGACCGTCAACCGGTGCGCTCCGGCTATCACGTGAAAGTTGGTGACAATCAGGCCGCTGGGGTCCCACACGAAACCTGTTCCGGAACCGCGCGGTATCTCGTGTACGTTCAGTGAAAACAGGTCCCGCCGCAGGGCCTTGTTGGTAACGAACACCACCGCTGGGCTGGCCTTGCTGAAAATCTCCGTGCTGTTGGCCTCGTCCTCGGTGGCGAAGCTCAGGTAGTCAACCTCCTGGGCCAGGGCCGACGGCAGTAGCAGCGCAAGACCCAGTACGCACAGCCAGTGTTTCACAGCTGTCCTCCCTGATCCTCCGCGAAGGTCGTCTGGAACGCCCGGATGCGCTTGGCGTTGGCGCCGATGTCGCCCACACCCACCCGCGATACTGAACGCAGGTCGATCACGCTGCCCTCGGAGGTGGAGCGGATGCGCACGGCGATATCATCCTTGAAGGCCATGATGGCGGTGGTGTCGACGGCCTCGAATCGCCATGCATCCGCATCCTGCCAGGTGATTTTCCAGCCCAGTTGGTCAGCGACGGCCAGCGCATGGCGGAAAGCATTGTTCGCGCTGCGTTCACTGCGCAGCGACTGCAGGTCCGGATAGGCGTCCTGCTGCGCGCCCAGACTGTCGGGCTTGATATCCAGCGGGTTGCTGTCCGGGCCGCGCAGGGACGGCGCGTGGCTGAATGTCGGTGGGTCGCTGAGGTCGGTGGTGATGTCGTGAATCGCAGGGTAGTCTCCCCGCCCCGCCACAACCGACAGGAAAAGCAGCGTGCCGGGCAACGCGCACGCCAGTCCTGTGAGCAGCCGCCTGCGTTGCTGCCGGTAGCGGGGCAGCACAGACAGCACCGTGAGCAGTAGCGCGGTGATTGCCGCCAGCAGGCAGGCCAGCGCGTACAGCAGCAGGCCCTGTTGCCAGTGGCCGGACCGCACAACAAGCACGGCCAGCGGCAGTGTCAGCAGTAAAGTGACGCTGAAGTAGAAGAGCAGCGTTGGCAGTCGTGCGGGACGTGGATGGTCGGTCATGTCGGGCTCCAGGCGAAGTCGCAGAGGGGGTGAGAATACTATTCCGGGGCGCAGTGTGCGAGGCCCGTCTACGGTTCAACAGAGCAGTCACGCCCTGCGTTTTGAGGCTGGCGCATTGAGCTTTGTGGGGGCATTTGCTTAACTCCAGCGCTCACACGGATAACAAGCCCGCAACGGGCACAAGGAGCTGCAGTATGGGACGAGTCGCCGGTAAAGTCGCCATTGTTACAGGTGCCGCCAGTGGGATGGGCAAGGCAGACGCCATTCTGCTGGCAGAGGAGGGTGCCTCTGTGGTGGTCGCTGACCTGAACGAGAAAGATGGGCAGGCGGTCGCGGACAGCATCGGTGGGCGCGCGCGTTTCATGCGCCTGGATGTTTCCGATGAAGACAACTGGCGGCAGGTTATTGCCGACACCCTGAGCGTGTTTGGGCGCCTGGACATTCTGGTGAACAACGCCGGTATGCTGACCATCGCGTCGATTGTAGACACGGATCTGGCGATGTTCCGCAAAGTGCAGTCCGTGAACAGTGAGGGTGTTTTTCTCGGCTGCAAGCACGCCATCCCGGCCATGGAGCAGAGTGGCGGCGGCTCGATCATCAACATGTCATCGGTGGCGGCTATCCAGGGCATTTCCTTTGCCGCGGCCTACAGCGCCAGCAAGGGCGCAGTACGCTCCATCACCAAATCCATTGCGATGTACTGCAAGGAGAAGGGCAACGGCATCCGCTGCAACTCCATCCACCCGGATGGTGTGCGTACGCCCATGGTCATCAAGGCTGCTACAGGCAAGGACTCGGCGTCTCCGGAGGAGCTGGCTTCGCTGCAGGGCAACGATATGTGCAACCCGGAAGATATCGCGCAGATGGTGCTCTACCTCGCTGCGGATGAGTCCTGGTTTGTCAACGGGACTGAAATGCTGATCGATAACTGCTCCACGATCACGCCGCCTGTCGGCCTGTCATAGGAGGCATCATGGAAAAGGTACAGTACGCGCTCTGGCGCGCCCCCGCAGTGGGTGAGGATGCGTTTCGCGCGGGTTTGCTGGCTGACCTGGTGCCGGCGCTGCAGCGTCTGGAATCGGTTCGCGGGCTGCGCCTCGCGGTGGTGGACTCAGCCGTGGCGCCCGCCGCAGACAAGCGTCTGGCCAACTCCGGCAGTCTGCCAGACGCGCTGCTGTCGGTCTGGTTGGACGATGCCTGGCGCAGGCCGCAGCCCATGGCACTGGTGCCCGAACTGGTGGCGCGCAGTCACGCCTGGCTGGTATCCGAGGCGGAGCCTGTCGTCAACGCCACGCAGCCGCCGGGTGCCGATGCGCGGGTTCCCGGCTTCTGTCAGGTGGCTTTGCTGCAGCGTCCACCGCGGCTCGACGTCGCCGAATGGCTGCACATCTGGAAGGGCAGTCATTGGCAGATTGCCATCGATACGCAGTCGACCTTCGGCTACCGGCAGAATCTGGTGGTGTGTGATCTCGACGGGGGTGGCCCATCCCTGGATGCCATCGTGGAAGAAGACTTCCCGGCCGAGGCGATGACCTCCGCGCACAGTTTCTATGCCGCGCCGGACGACGCGACCCTGCAGGCCCACCAGACGGCCATGATGGAGAGTTGCGCGCGCTTCATCGACTTCGACAAGATTGATGTCGTGCCGATGAGCGCGTACTGGTTCAGCCCTGCTGCAGGGCCCTGATCCGGTCTTCCAGCGGCGGGTGTGAGCGAAACAGGGCGGAGAACCCTTCTTTCAACTGTTCGCTGATGCCGAACGCTGTCAGCTCCCCCGGCAAGTCCTGCGGCAGGCCCTGCTCGGCACGCAGGCGCTGCAGTGCGGCGACCATGGCCCCGCTGCCGGCGAGTCGGGCACCCGCGGCGTCGGCGCGGTATTCACGCCAGCGCGAAAACCAGAACACGATCATGCTGGCCAGGATGCCCAGGACCAGTTCGGCGACAATCGTGACCACGTAATAGCCTATGCCGTAGCCGCGCTCGGTCTTGAAGACGACCCGGTCAACCGTGTGGCCGATGATGCGCGCGAGAAACATGACGAAGGTGTTGACCACCCCCTGAATCAAGGTCAGGGTCACCATATCGCCATTGGCGACGTGGCCAATTTCATGGGCCATGACGGCGCGGACTTCGGCGGGCTGGAAACGCTGCAACATGCCGCTGGACACAGCAACCAGTGCCGCATTGCGATTCCAGCCCGTGGCGAAGGCGTTGGCCGCCTCGGAGGGAAAAATGCCCACCTCCGGCATGCCGATACCCACCTCGTCGGCGAGTTCCCGCACCGTGTCCAGCAGCCATTGTTCTTCGCGGTTTCGCGGCTGTTCGATGATGTAGGTGCCGGTGCCCCGCTTTGCCATCCACTTGGACAGGAACAGAGAGATCAGCGACCCACCGAAGCCGAACAGGGCGCAGAAGATGAGCAGGGGCCCCAGGTTCAGGTCCACCCCGTTGGCGGCAAGAATACCTTCCAGGCCCAGCAGATTGAAAATAATGCTGACCAGTACCAGTACTGCGAAGTTTGTGGCAAGGAAGAGCAGGATTCTCATGACAGTCGTTTCACCTCGTGGTGGTTGATGCAGCCCCGCTTTGACCGGCGGCTGATGGATTCTGTTCCCTGTCTGTCAGCAGATCGGGCGTCGGGTCGGGCAGTGGGTGGCTGCTGGGTTCGATCGCCGGCTCTCCGCGCGCGTCCAGTTCGACTGCCAGCACTTCGCCGCGCAGCGACACATCCTTGCTGCTCAGCTCGAACAGCAGGTTGATGCCTTCGTCGTGGTGTTTCAGGCGCGCTACCAGGCGCGCATCGCGGCCGTCCAGCCAGCTCCTGGACTTGCCCCAGTAGTGGCCGAGCTGATTGCGGATGACAAATACCTCACTCATGTGTTGCGGGCTCCTCTCACGCGTTGCGCCGCGCAGTGTAATGAGTCGTTGCGATCGACACCAGCCTGCGGCGGGTTCCCCGGCTCAGCCGAGCAGGAAGTCCTTGGCCTCGTTGACCTTGGCCGCCAGGTAGTGGTTGCCCCCGCGATCCGGGTGCAGCTTCTGCATGAGTTTGCGGTGGGCAGCCACAATGTCCTCATCGCTGGCATCGTCGCCAAGTCCGAGAATGGCGAGTGCCTCGCGGCGCGTCAGACCGCTCTGGCTGTCGGGCGGGGGGCTCGACTGTGTCGCGCCGAAATCCGTCTCGCCGGGAAAACGCTGTTGCAGGTAGCTGTCCAGTAGTTGTACGGAATCGTTGTCCTGCTGCCGGCAGTAGTGCAGGAGCGTTTCCAACTGGCTTCGATCCAGTTCATCCAGGCGCCATTCCTTGAATGGGCCAGACAGGACTTCCCCGCTGAGTTTGCCGCTATCGTGGTCCAGGTGCATGCGCAGCACCGCGCTTTCCACCGTGGACTGTCGGCCATGCGCTGCGTTCGCCGAACGGTTGCGCAGCGAGCTGAGCATGGGAAAGAGACGGATCAGCAGTGGCAGCATTTGCCGGCCTGCAACCAGCAGACCGGTGAGCGCGGCTCCGACCCAGTGCATGCGGCCAGTCAGCGTCAGGTACAGCACGATGACGGCCGCCGCTGCAATGCAGAGTTTGATGTACTGCGCCCTGCGCTTGTGGGGTGGCAATGTACGAGCGCGCAGGTACAGGATGTACAGGGCCGCGGCGATTGCCAGTAGCAGCAGGATTCTCGGCACGTTGGCCCTCAGGGTTTCAGCTGTTGGAGGAGCAGTTTAGCACCTTGCCCGGGGTGATTCTCCAGCGCGGCCCGCCCACCCGTGGCATATCGCGCCACGGCATCGAGCAGGTCTGACAGCGTGTCTGCACTGTGTTGATCGAAACGCGCCCAGGCACCGCCGCTCAGCCGCGCCATGCTCTGGAACGTGCGCTGCACCGCACTGTCGGCACCTTCCTGGAAGAGGAACAACGGCAGCTTGCGCAGTCCGCACTCGCCGGCGAGATGGCAGACCTCATCCGGTGACTCCTCCAGCGCGTCACCGATAAAGACCAGGCCTCTCAAGGGGGTTTCCCGATGTACTGCCAGTGCATGGCGCAACAGCCGTTGAATTTGCGTGTGTCCGCCTTCGCAGCGTACCCGCATCATCTGCCCGGCGAGTGCCTTGCTGTCGCTGAGCCAGGGGCTGGCCCTGAACTCGTGGAAGCCGCGGTAGTAGCAGAGCTGGATACTGAGTGAGGCTACCTGCCCGGCACTGTGGAACATGGCCGCCTGACGATCGCGCGCGAATGCCCAGGTCGGTTTGCGACTGGCCGTGGCGTCTATGGCGAAAACAAGTCGGGGATGGCGCTCGGCAAACACGGCAACCGCCTTGGCAGTGCCGAGAAATGCCTGAATGTCCTGTGAACTGGATGTTCGGGCAGGGGGTTTCGCCATGGCGGTTGCTGCGTCAATGCCTCGCGTTGAGCTTGCCGAGGCGCTCCAGTTCAATGAGGTAGGTGCGGCGCTCGGCAAGCTCCGCGATGGCGCTGCGCAGCCCCTGCTCGTCGAGGTTAGGCAACTGTTCCTGTCCGGCAACAATACGCAACAGCTTGCGGCTGCACAGCGCCCCGGGATTGAATGTCGTGTTTGTATTCATCGTCGTTGTCCTGTTCTCTCCAGTCAGACCCGGCGCAGGGGGTTTGGTTCACTGCGCCTGCCCGTGTCAGGCATCACGCTAGGGCAAAATTGTGACAGTTTGTCGGCAGGCCACTGGATTCGCGTTGCCCCGAGCTTACACCGGCTACACCGGAGAGGGGAAGGGCAGTACACTGGCTTGTCTGTTGAATCGAGGTGAGCCGTATGAGTCTGTTCGATATCCGCAAAAAGCGCGCATTGCCCGATGCGGCATCCGCCCTGCCGGGGCGCAGTGAATCCCTGCCGGTGCCGCCGGCGCACTTTGTCAGCGGTCATCCGCTGCAAGGGCCGTTTCCTGCTCCCCTGCAGCAGGCCGTGTTCGGCATGGGTTGCTTCTGGGGTGTCGAGCGCCTGTTCTGGCAGCTTGAGGGGGTGTACACCAGCGCGGCTGGCTATGCGGGTGGTCATACACCCAATCCCACCTATCAGGAGGTGTGCAGTGGCGGTACAGGCCACACCGAGGCGGTGCTGGTGGTTTTCGACCCGTCACAGATCAGCTACGAACGCTTGCTGCAGCATTTCTGGGAGGGGCATGACCCGACCCAGGGCATGCGCCAGGGCAATGATCTGGGAACACAGTACCGCTCCGCTATCTACACCTACGGCGAGGAGCAGCTGGCGCAGGCGCTGGAGAGCAGGGATCGGTTCCAGGCGGCGCTGGAGCAATCCGGTTACGGTGCCATCACGACCGAGATAGCCCCGGCGTCGCCCTTCTATTACGCCGAGGAGTACCACCAGCAGTATCTCGCCAAGAACCCGGGTGGTTACTGCGGACTCGGTGGTACCGGGGTCAGCTGTCCGCTGGGTCTGGCAGTGGGCGGTAAAAATTGAGTCCTGCGAAGCAAAGGCGTCTTGCCCGGATGACGCAAAGGCTGTTTAATCCAGACTAATCGCCGTTAGTGTTGGCGAGCACACTCGAACGATAACGATAATGGTGAGGTGCAGTTGATGTTCAACAACGAATTTCCGCGGATGTCTGTTCTTTCCCTGGCGGTCGCCGGTGCATTGTCCGCCGGCGCCGTTGCGCCTGTGCTGGCGCAGGGCATGGTGCTGGAGGAGGTGGTGGTGACGGCGCGTAAACGCGCCGAGAGCCTGCAGGAAACCCCGTTGGCCGTAACGGCGCTGGATGCCGCCGCCCTGCGCGAGGCCGGCGTACGCAACCTCGCAGATCTCAATACGCTCGCCCCGAATATCGACGTGGTGGAGGCCAACGGGTCTGCGCCGCTGGCCAGCGTCTACATCCGCGGGGTCGGGCAGCGCAATACGGGGGAGAACATCGACTCGGGTGTTGGTATCTACATCGATGATGTTTACCTGGGACGACCGGACGGCGCCTTGCTCGACCTGAACGATGTGCAGTCGGTGCAGGTCCTGCGCGGCCCGCAGGGCACGCTCTATGGCCGCAACGCGACCGGCGGC
>DIBU01000003.1:39273-39524 GCA_002416125.1 Halieaceae bacterium UBA5044 | reverse complement strand
CCGCAGGGCACGCTCTTTGGCAAGAACACCACCGGCGGTGCATTGGTGTTCACCACAAACAAGCCGGTGGAGGAGTTTGAGGGTTCGGTAGGTCTGCGGGTCGGCAATTATGATCGGTTGGACACGGAGTTCGTACTCAACGTGCCCCTGACTGACTCCGTCTGGACTCGCCTGTCCGGAGTCACGCGCAAGCGCGACGGTCAGATAGAGAACCTTTTCGACGGCGAAGACTACATGGACGAAGATCGGCA
>DIBU01000003.1:0-39085 GCA_002416125.1 Halieaceae bacterium UBA5044 | reverse complement strand
CGGCAGAGCCTGATCTGGCAGACGCGTTGGGCGGCGAGCGAGGACCTGACGCTGGACCTGAACCTGAACTGGGCGGATACCGACCAGAAGATGCGTCCCCAGAAGTGCGTCAATGTTGAGGGCGCCAATGGCTGGCAGGCAGCGCTGTTCAATGCGATAGCCATCGGCCCCGCCACGGGCCGCACCCTGGCCGATTTCTGTGAGGAAGCGGCGCAGGCCGGCGGCGGCGACCCGCGCACGGTGATATCGGACCTCGGGGGCGATTACAAGGCGGAAAATCGCGGAGCTTCACTGGTGGCCGAATGGGCCATCAACCCGGACCTGTCATTCAAAAGTATCAGCGCCTATCGCTACACCGAAGCCTCACAAAACGACGAACTGGACCACACCGGTATCCCGTTCCTGCACCGCACCAACACCGTGCACCCGCAGGGCGGTGCCGGTGAAAGTGACCAGTACAGCCAGGAGTTTCAGCTCATTGGCAGTGCCTTTGACGACCGCATGCAGTACGTCAGCGGCCTGTTCTGGTTTGAAGAGGAGAGTGGCGGCCGCCAGAGTATCAGTTTCCTCGGGCCCTTCGCCCCGGCCATCGCCAACCTGTTTTTCCTTAACATCTCGCCCAGCAGCCTGACTGCGAAGAACGATGCCATTGCGGCCTACGCGCAGGTGGAGTGGGAGTTCACCCCGCAGTGGCGTACCACCCTCGGCCTGCGCTATACGGACGAAAGCCGCGACCTGCGGGTGCAGGACTACAGTATTGATGCCAGCACGCTGGATGCCAATGGCGGCCCGGCCATCCCCGTGGGCGGCGGCCTGTTCGTCGTGCAGCGCCCGGGCTTTGAGTACAACCCGGCCTTCGTGCTGGAGGAAAGCGAGGTGCGCCAGCGCAAGGTTTCCAACAGTGACGTGACACCCATGGCCAGTATCCAGTACCTGATTGGCGACAGCGACTGGCTGGACCAGGGCAGCCTGTATCTCACCTACAGCGAGGGCTTCCTGTCTGGCGGTCTCTCGGAGTCGCCCACGGGAGAGCTGGAGCCCTTTGAGCCCGAGGAAGTGGAGAATATCGAGCTGGGCTTCAAGCTGGATTTACTGGATCGCCGGCTGCGGCTGAATGGCGCGTTTTTCTACAGCGACTACACCAACCGTCAGTTGACAACGCTGGTGATCAACCCGGAGGTGAATTCGCCCTCGCCAGCCACCATCAATGCGGCCAAGTCGACCATCAAGGGCTTCGAACTGGAGACCACCTGGCTGGCGACGGATAACCTGATCATCGGTTTCAACGCCACCTTTACCGACGGTGAGATCAAGGAGTTCATGGACGAGCAGATCAGGATTGCCGACACCAGTGTGCCGCCGGCGGCGGGCTGCGTGCGCGCCGACCTGAGCCTTATCCAGGTCGATTCCTGCCCCAACGACCGCTCCAGCGAGAATCTGCCCCGCCTGCCTGAGCAGAGCTACCTGCTCTCTGCCCAGTACGCGCTGGACACCGCCTGGGGGACCTTCCTGCCGCGCATCCAGGCCAGTTGGAAGTTCGATATGGAGTTCTGCTTTGATGCGTTGAGTTGCACGACGGGTCTGTGGTTCGAAGATGAACAGTTCGAGCTGAGCGCACGTCTGGGATGGACCTCCACCGATGAGCGCTGGAGCGCTTCGCTGTATGGTACCAACCTCACCGACGAGGACTACATCAACGGCGGTATCGCGCTGGTTGAGTCTTCGGGCACAGGGGGGGTTGCCGTGGCGCCGCCGCGTATGTACGGGGCCGAAATTCAGTACCGCTTCTAGGCCTGCACCTGCAGCCCTCTCGCCAGTAGCGCAGCGACCGCATTTTCCACCCGGAGAATGCGGTCGCCCAGCGAGACCTGGCGACAGCCCGCCGCCAGCAGTTTCTCTGCCTCGTAGGGTATGAAGCCGCCCTCCGGACCCACCACCAGCACCGTGTCGTCCTGTAGTTCCGCGGGTGCCAGTGGCGCAATGCCGGGATGCGCCAGCAGGGCACAGCGCCCGGCGATGATGTCCGGCAGCCGGTCCTCGACGAAAGGTTTGAAGCGGCGGTGTAGTAGCACCGGGGGAATGACGGTGTCGCGCGCCTGCTCCAGCCCCTGTAGCAGGTAATCCTCGATGACGGCGGCCCCGAGTACCGGCGTTTGCCAATAGCTTTTTTCTACACGGTAGCTGTTTATCAGGTGTATTTCGCGCGCGCCGAATTCGGCTGCCGTACGCAGGATGCGTCGCAGCATCTTCGGCCGCGGCAACGCCAGTACCAGGGTCACGGGCAGTTTCGCTGGCGCCGTATGGGTCAGGCTCACCTGCAGGGTGGCGCTGTGCGGGTCGATGGCCATCAGTTCGGCGGTGCCGACCCGGCCATCGATCTGCCCCACCTGCAGGGTATCGCCGGGTTTGGCCTGCAAAACCTGCCGCAGGTGCTGCGCGCGACGGCCGGTCACGCGCAGCTGGCCGTCGGCGGTGCATTCTCCGGCCTTGAAAAGCAGCAGGTTCACCGGGTGACTAGCCTGCCCACAGGTCGTAGTCGTCGGCGGCGGTGACCTCGGCCTCCACAAAGTCGCCGGGCTGCAGATCGGTAACGCCGTCGAGGTAGACCTTGCCATCGATCTCCGGGGCATCCGCGCTGGAGCGGCCGATAGCGCCCTGGTCGTCCACTTCATCTATGAGAATCTCAATCCGCCGTCCCACCTTAGCCTGCAACTTGGCGGCGCTGATCTCCTGCTGCAGTGCCATGAAACGGTCCCAGCGCTCCTGCTTGACGATATCGGGCACCTGGTCGGGCAGGTCGTTGGCGGGTGCGCCCGCCACCGGTGAGTACTGGAAACAGCCGACCCGGTCCAGCTGTGCTTCGCGCAGGAAGTCCAGCAGCGTTTCGAAATCGGCGTCGGTTTCGCCCGGGAATCCCACGATAAAGGTACTGCGCAGGGTGATGTCGGGGCAGACCTCGCGCCAGCGATGAATGCGCTCCAGCGACTTCTCTGCGGCGGCGGGGCGTTTCATGCGTTTCAGCACGCTGGGACTGCCGTGTTGAAAGGGGATATCGAGGTACGGGAGGATCCTGCCTTCGGCCATCAGCGGGAGTACGTGGTCCACATGTGGGTAGGGGTACACGTAATGCAGTCGCACCCAGATGCCGAACTCGGCCAGCCCCTCACACAGCGACTGCATGCTGGTTTTCATCGGCCGCCCATTCCAGAAACCGGTGCGGTATTTCAGGTCAACGCCGTAGGCGCTGGTGTCCTGGGAGATCACCAGCAGCTCGCGCACACCGGCGCGCACCAGCCGCTCGGCTTCTTCCATCACGTCACCGATGGGCCGACTCACCAGATCACCGCGCATATGCGGGATAATGCAGAAGCTGCAGCGGTGGTTGCAGCCTTCCGAGATTTTCAGGTAGGCGTAGTGCCGCGGTGTCAGCTTTATGCCCTGTGGCGGAACCAGATCCACGTAGGGATCGTGTACGGGGGTGTGCGGCACGTACTGGTGTACCGCGCTCACCACCTCTTCATAGGCAGCGGGCCCGGTTACGCTGAGGACTTTGGGGTGCAGTTCGCGGATGGCGTCGGCATCGGCGCCCTTGCCCATGCAGCCGGTGACAATCACCCTGCCATTTTCGCTCAGGGCTTCGCCGATGGCGTCCAGCGACTCCTGCTTCGCACTGTCAATGAAACCGCAGGTGTTTACCACCACCAGCTGCGCATCCTCATAGCTGGGCACAATGTCGTAGCCGTCCAGCTTGAGCTGCGTCAGGATGCGCTCCGAATCCACCAGGGCCTTGGGGCAGCCCAGGCTGACGAAGCCGATGGTTTTCTTGTCCGCGTTGCTCATGATGTCACCCGTGGCTGCCGTCTGCGTGGCGCGTTGAAGGTCCCGGCGAGAGGGTCAGCTGCCGGTTGGGATGGTGTTGTCAATGAGGCGCGATGATACCTGATAGCCCGCCGGTCTGCAGAGGGAAATGCGCGAAAAGTGGGCGCTCTAGAATGCCTGGCTGGCCTGTCTGGCGATGCTGCTGGTACGCAATTCCCGCTGCAGCTGCTGTTGCAACAGTAGTCCGTCGTCCCGGTTGAGAAACTCGCCCACCCGGATGCTCTCGCCGGAGCTTTGCAGGCTCAGCGCCGGTGCGTCCCAGGGGTGGCGCTCCGGCTGTATGCTGAGCCCGGTGCGTTGGCGTGGAAACGCCCAGCTCTGGCGCGGCAGATAGAAACCCTTGTCGATACGCACCGTGGTTGCATCAAGGGTGATGACATGGCGGTATTGCAGTTTCCAGTTGACGTAATACAGGGAGCCGCCGAGTGCCGCGAGCTCCAGCCCGGCAAAGGGCAGGATGACCCAGGCACCCGCCAGGGCAAAACCGATACCGGCACCCAGTGAGGGCACCGCCAGCGCCAGAATGACCAGCTTGTTGGTTCGCCAGGTGGCAGACTGGTTGGGTTTGGCAATGATGGTTATGGTGTCACCATCGCAGCTGCGTACGACCACGTGTGGCGGCCTCTGAGGAATTTGCGACAGTCTAGTACAGTCGCGCCCCGCTGGCATGCATGTCCCTGTTTTGACCAGCGACAAAACCCCTGCGCGGCGCTGGGCGAGCGGTAACCCAGGCGCTACACTCCGGGTATGAGCAGACAGTCTTCCGCAATACTGATCAGTGCCGGGCAACTGGCGCAGGCGACGGACGCCACCATCGTCGATTGCCGGTTTGTCCTGGGCCAGCCCGACGCGGGTCGCGAGGCCTATTTGCGTGGCCATATTCCCGGTGCACATTACCTCGACCTCGAAAAGGACCTCTCGGCCCCCGTGGCGCGCCACGGGGGGCGCCATCCCCTGCCTGATGCCCGGCAGCTGACAGCCCGGCTCGCCTCGCTGGGGATCCATCCGGGCGCCCGGGTGGTGGCCTATGACGACGCCCGTTTCGCCTTTGCGGCCCGCTTCTGGTGGCTGTTGCGCGCACTGGGTTACCGTCCACCCGAGTTGCTGGATGGGGGTTATGCGGGCTGGCTGGCGGCCGGTGGTGCGGAGGAGCAGGCCATTCCGCAGCCTGAGCCCTGCGCGATGCCGACCGTGGAGCCTTACCGCGGTGTGGTGGATATCACCGCGCTCGCGTCGCTGCAGAGCGCCGGGTCACCCCTGTTGGACTCCCGGGATCCCGCCCGCTATGCCGGCCTCGAGGAGCCACTGGATCCGGTCGCGGGGCATATCCCCGGTGCGCTGAACCTGCCCTGGCAGGCGGTGTCCGATGCGCAGGGCTTCCTGCTGGATGATGCCCGCCTGTCTGCGCACTTTGCGGGGCTACCCGAGGGCAGGCCGCGCGTGGTGTACTGCGGCAGCGGCGTAACGGCCTGCGTCAATCTGTTTGCCCTGGCCCGCGCAGGGGATGAAAGCGCGCTGCTGTATGCCGGCAGCTGGTCGGACTGGTGCAGCCATTTGGTGGCTGATGAGTAGTCTAGAAGTCGGCGGGGCAGGCTTCCTGTAGCCAGTCTCCGGTGGTCGGGTGCGTAAAGCCTAGCTCCGTGGCGTGCAGCAGGAGCCGGGGCGCCATGGCCAGTGCCGCCTCGTGGGCGTACATGTCACAGCCGAGAATCGGGTGGCCGAGTTCCCGACAGTGGATGCGCAGCTGGTGTGAACGCCCGGTTTGGGGCATCAGCTGCAGCCGCGTGCGGTCTGCTTCGCGCGCCATCACCTCGAACCAGGTCACCGCCTCGCGCCCGGTCTCGAAGCAGATCTTCTGCAGCGGCCGGCGCTCCCAGTCACTGACGATAGGCAAGCTGATTTCACCCCGGTCGGGCTCCACGACGCCCCAGACCACGGCCTCGTAGCGCTTGTAGACCAGCCTTTCCTGAAACTGGCGGCTGAGGTGGGCATGGCAGGCGCGGTTCAGGGGTACCACCATGATGCCCGAGGTATCGAGGTCCAGACGGTGGACCATGCTGGCTCGGGGGTAGTCCTGCTGCAGCCGGCTGATCAGGCAGTCGCGGTTGAGGGGATGCCGCCCCGGCACGCTGAGGAGCAGGTGCGGCTTGCGCACCAGCAGCAGGTCGGCGTCGGCATACAGGATGCGAATCGGCTCCTGGCTGTGGGGCACCAGGTAGGGGGGCAGCTCGTCTTCGCTGCTCACATCTTCAGCCGCCCGCCTTGCCCAGTGCGCGCTGATAGGCGGCAATGGTAGTGGCGAGGCCGAGGCGCAGGGCATCGACAGTCAGCGCATGGCCGATCGACACCTCGAGCAAGCCCGGTACACGGCTGAACAGGGGCAGATTTTGCAGGTCGAGATCGTGGCCCGCGTTCACGCCCAGGCCCACCTCGGCCGCCGTCTCCGCCGCGCGGATGTAGCGCTGCAGTACGGCATCCACCTCGGCGCCCGCTGCGTAGGCCCGCGCATAAGCCTCGGTATACAGCTCAATACGGTCGGCGCCCACCTGCGCGGCGAGGCGGATCTGGGCCGGATCCGGATCCATAAACAGGCTGGTGCGAATCCCCAGTGCCTTGAGTTCGGCGACCAGCGGCGCAATCTGCTCGCCGTCCCGTTGCAGGTCAAAGCCGTGATCGGAGGTCAGCTGGTTGTCGCCGTCCGGCACCAGCGTCGCCTGAGCCGGGCGAATTTCACGCACCAGCGCCATGAAGCCGGGGTAGTCGCTGACACCCGCGCGATCACTCTTGCGCGGGCCGGTCATGGGGTTGCCCTCGATGTTGAATTCCACGGTGAGCATAGCCGCCAGATCGTGGCAATCCTGCACCCGGATATGGCGCTGGTCGGGCCGCGGGTGGACGGTAATGCCGTCGGCCCCGGCGTCAATGCACAGCTGGGCGTGCAGGGGAATATCGGGGTTGCGGGTATCGCGTGAATTGCGGATCAGCGCGATCTTGTTCAGGTTGACGCTGAGTGCGGTCATTCGCTGGTCTTGCGCTGGACGCTGTGTATCAGAATGGGTTCTACCGGCACGTCCTGGAAACCCGCCCACTGGCGCACCGGGCTGGAGGCAATGTAGTCCACCACCGACATGCCCTCGATCACCTCGCCAAATACCGTGTAGCCAACCTGGCCCGGCGACCAGTCCAGCTGCAGGTTGCTGCGCTGGTTGATGAAGAATTGCGCCGTCGCCGAATCCGGGTCGGAGGTGCGTGCCATGGCGATGGTCCCGCGGATATTGTGCAGCCGGTTGCGGGATTCATTGACAATCGGCTCGCCGGTCGCCTTTTCCGTCATGTCGGGCAGAAAGCCCCCGCCCTGAATCATGAAGTTGGGAATGACGCGATGAAAAATGGTGCCGTCGTAGTGCCCGCTGTCCACATAGGACAGGAAGTTGGCTACGGTCAGTGGTGACTTGTCCGGGAACAGACGCAGCGTGATGTTGCCCTCGCTGGTACTGATCGTCACCAGCGGGGCGTTGGGCCCCGGCTCCTGTGACCAGGCGGGGTTGAGCGCCAGCAGCAAGGCGATCAACAGGCTGAAAACAGCTTTCATCAGTGTGGTCTCCGTTGGGGGCTCAGGGATTGGGGCGCTCAGGCCCAGCCATCGTTGCGGCGGCGTTTGGGCCACAGACGCGGTACCACAAGGGTGATGACCACCCCCAGCAGCACAGCCAGTGCGCCGTCAATAAAGGCGCTGCTGCGCAGGTTTTCCTGCAGCCGCTGGTTCTCGGCACCGAGCATGTCAGCCTGCGCCCGCAGGTTCTCGACATCTTCCACCAGGCGCCGGTTCTCGGCGTCCAGTTCCAGCGAGCGTCCCGATATCTGCTTCAGCTGCGCGAGTTCCTCGGTCACCGCCTGCAGCGTACCGTCGGCGCTGTCGATGCTGCTCTCCAGCTCCCCGCGAACCTCCTTCAGCTGGTTCAGCTCCGCGGTCAGGCTGGCGTTTTCCTCTGCCAGCTGCTCCGCCCTCGTGCGCGCTGAATCCACCAGGGTCTTGGCCGGTACGGTGCTCATCAGGTATTGCGACCGCACCCAGCCGGTGGTGCCGCCGTCCGTGGTGATTTCCGCCCAGGTGCCGTCCTCTGACTCACGGCTGACGGTGAGCCGGGTGCCGGACGGAATGCCACGGTGGATAATTCGGAACTCATTGCCGGCGCCGCTGCGCACGGGAATGTACTGGGTATCGCTGATGTAGCGGATATCCTGTGCCAGCGCGGCGGCGCTGCCCAGGATCGCGAGCAGGGAAACAATCAGGAAATGCTGCAAAACGTGGGTCCTTCTCTGCAGTCGGTGGTCAATCGCGCAGTTTACCATCGCCCGCGGCTCAGGGCAGCACGCGTTTGTAGGGCTTGACGATCACCTGGCGGAATACGCCGGCGGCCATGTAGGGGTCACTGTCCGCCCAGGCCTGTGCCGCTTCCAGGCTGTCGAAATCGGCGATGATGAGGCTGCCTGTGAAGCCCGCAGCTCCCGGTTCCTCGGTATCCAGTGCCGGGTGCGGGCCGGCAGCCAGCAGGCGACCCTCATCCACGAGATGCTGGATGCGTGACAGGTGGGCCGGTCGTGCGGCCTGGCGCAGAGGCAGGCTGTCGTCAACGTCCTCACACATAATGGCGTAGAGCATGGCGTGGTTTACTCCTGGCTTTCAGCCGGCTGGTCTTTCAGGTGGGGTGCCACCATCCAGGCCGTCAGCCCGGTGAGCAGCACTGTGAACAGTATCGCGGAGTACAGCTTGTAGCTCACCCAGGTGGCCTCGCTGTAGCCGTAGGCAACGACCAGGTTCAGTGCGCCGACCACGCTGAAGTGGGCGACCCAGAGCAGGTTGAGCCGGGTCCACACGCGGTGCGGCAGCTGGATCTGGCTGCCCAGCGTGCGCTCCATCAGGTTGCGTTTGCCGATGAACTGGGACGCGGCAAAGGCCAGCGCCAGTGCCCAGTTGAAAATGGTCGGTTTCCACATGATGAACAGTTCGTTGTGCAGCAGCAGCGTGGCTGCGCCAAAACCGCAGACGGCGAGACCGACCCACAGCAAACGTTTTTCCAGCTGTCGGGTAATGGCCCAGGTCAGCAGCAGTTGCAGCACGGTGGCGGCCATCAGCACCGCAGTGGCGGTGAAGATGCCGTCGATGGTGTGGCTCCAGCCATACAGCGTGACGGTATCTCCATCCATCTGGTAGACGATGAAGAACAGCGCGATGGGGAGAAATTCCAGCAGTTGTCTCATGAAATCAGCCTGGCCCTGACATGTTAGGATGGACGCTGTCGGCGGCAGGGCCTACCTGCACTGTGCGCCAGCCGTTTCTGCGATCCCGGAGTGTAGTGTCTGTGTTGATCGACTTCCATACCCACACCACCGCATCTGACGGTGCCCTGTCGCCTGCTGCCTTGCTGCAGCGGGCACGTGACAGGGATATACGCCTGCTGGCGATAACCGATCACGACACCGTGGCCGGATACCAGGCGGCGGTCGCGCAGTATAACCCCTCGGGGAACGCGTTGCGCCTGGTGCCCGGTGTGGAATTGTCCTGTGTGTGGTCTGGTGTCACGGTGCACGTGGTGGGGCTTGGCATGGACTGTGAACACCCGGTTTTCGTCGCGGGGCTGGCGCGGCTTGCGGCGGCCCGCACCGAGCGTGCCCGGGTGATTGGCGAGCGGCTGGCGAAGCTGGGTTTCCCGGGCGCGCTGGAGGGCGCCCTTCAGGAGGCGGGCGCAAGCCAGGTGGGTCGTCCGCACTTCGCTGCCTGGATGCTGGCCCGCGGGCATGTCGATAGCCTCACCAGGGCCTTTGATCGCTACCTGGGCAGGGGCAAACCGGGCGACGTCAAGGCCTTCTGGCCCGAGCTTGCGGAAGTCACCGCCTGGATTGTCCAGGCCGGGGGGGTCGCGGTGCTGGCGCATCCGCTCAAATACGCATTGACGCGCAGCAAACTGCGTCGGCTGGTGGCGGATTTCGTGGCGGCCGGCGGATCGGCGGTGGAAATACTCAACGGTCGCCAGACCCCGGATCAGAGCCGCCAGTTGCGCCTGCTTGCCCTGGAGGCCGGGCTCGAGGTCTCCGCCGGCAGCGATTTCCACCAGGAGTCCTCCTGGGGCGCCGAAGTGGGTGTAGAATTGCGGCATCTCGGCGGTCTGCGCGGTGTCTGGCAGCGGTGGCTGCCGCCCCAGGACTGTCCGTCAGTGGAGGTTACGTGAGCCAGTTTTTTCAGATTCACCCGGAAAATCCGCAGGCGCGACTGATTCGCCAGGCGGCGGACATTGTGCGCGGCGGGGGCGTTGTGGTGTACCCCACGGACTCGGCCTATGCGCTGGGTTGCCACATCGGTGACAAGGCCGCCCTGGACCGTATCCGGCGCATCAGGCGCCTCGATGATCGGCACAACTTTACCCTGGTGTGCCGCGATCTCTCGGATATCGCCAATTACGCGCGTGTCGACAATACGGTGTACCGCCTGTTGAAAGCCTGCACCCCAGGCGCCTATACCTTCATCCTGCGTGCGACATCGGAGGTGCCGCGCCGGCTGATGCACCCCAAACGCAAGACCGTAGGACTGCGTATCCCGGACAACGCGGTGGCCATGGCCCTGCTGGCGGATCTTGGAGAGCCGATGATGAGTGTAACGCTGATCATGCCCGGCGATGAGCTGCCGCTGATTGATCCCTATGAGATCCGCGACGTGCTGGAGCACGAGGTCGATCTGGTGATTGACGGCGGTTACTGTGGGCTGGAGCCGACTACTGTGGTCGATCTGGCCGACGACCTGCCGATCATCCTGCGCGCCGGCAAGGGCGATGTGACGCCATTCCAGGTCTGATCGGGTATACTCACAGCCTTCTCAGGCACAGGATGTTTCGTGAACGATTCCACGCCGGCCGCGCCCGCCACCGACAGCCCCTCACCAGCAAGGCCACAGCAGGGGGAGATGCCCTTTGCCGTGGTGTTGGGCAAGGCGATGACCGAGCTGCCCAGGGACCTGTATATCCCGCCCCAGGCATTGGAAGTGTTCCTCGAGGCCTTCGAAGGGCCGCTGGATCTTCTGCTCTACCTGATACGGCGCCAGAACCTGGATATCCTCGAGATCGATGTCTCGGAAATCACCGAGCAGTACATGCGCTATGTTGAACTCATGGATGCCATGCAGTTCGAACTCGCGGCCGAGTATTTGTTGATGGCCGCGGTGCTGGCGGAAATCAAGTCGCGGATGCTGTTGCCCCGCGCCGTCGATGTGGACGAGGATGAAGAGGACCCGCGAGCCCAGCTGATTCGCCGTCTGCAGGAGTACGAGCGCTTCAAGAAGGCGGCCGAGGATATCGAGGAGATGCCGCGGCTGGAGCGGGATACCTGGGTTGCCAGTGCCGAGCCGCCGGACCTTGAGCGTGCGCGCCCCGACCCGGACGTGGACATGCGAGAACTGCTGCTGGCCCTCAGCGAAGTGCTGCGGCGCGCCGACATGTTCGAGAGCCACCATATCCAGCGCGAGGCACTGTCGACGCGCGAGCGCATGTCAGAGGTGCTGGAAAAACTGTCGGGGCGCCAGTTCGTGCCGTTCGTGTCGCTGTTCTCTGCCCGCGAGGGTCGACTTGGCGTGGTGGTGACCTTTCTCGCCGTGATGGAACTGATCAAGGAGGCCCTGGTGGAAATTGTGCAAACCGAGAACTTCGGCCCCATTCACGTCAAGGCGAGGTCCGAATAATGTCCGAATCGGCATCCATGCTGGTCCAGATTATCGAGGGCGCCCTGCTCGCCGCTGGCCGTGCACTCACGGTGGCGCAACTGGGCGAGCTGTTTGAAGAGGCTGAGCGCCCCTCGGCGGTCGAAATCCGGGAAGCGCTGGCGGTGGTCAGCGAGCGCTGCGAGGATCGCGGCTTTGAACTGTGTGAGGTCGCCAGCGGCTTCCGTTTCCAGGTGCGACAGTCGCTGAGCCCGTGGGTGGCGAGGCTGTGGCAGGAGCGCCCACAAAAGTATTCGCGCGCGCTGCTGGAGACCCTGGCGTTGATTGCCTACCGGCAACCCATCACGCGGGGTGAAATCGAGGAGATCCGCGGCGTCGCGGTGAGTTCGAACATCATCAAGACGCTGCACGAGCGCGACTGGATTCGTGTCGTCGGGCACCGCGATGTGCCCGGTCGCCCCGCCATGTATGCCACCACGCGGCAGTTTCTCGATTATTTCAACCTGAAGAACCTCGACCAGTTGCCGGCGTTGGCGGAAATCCGTGACCTCGAGACCCTGAACGCCGAGCTGGGCTTCAGTGAACCCCTGGCCGCGGCCAACGACGCAGCGGACCAGGCAGCCGAGCCGGCATCCGCAGAGCCGCCGTCGGCGGCGGTGGGCGCGGAGGACGACAGCTCGGATGTCGGCGACAGTGACAGTTCAGAGGCAGCCGATCCGCTTGCGCCGGGTGGCGCGCAATGAGCCGTCGGCGCGTATCGGCGCCCGGCGACACGCCTCATGCCGAGGCGGCCGGTACCGTTGCCGGCGAAAAGCTGCAGAAAGTACTGGCGCGTACGGGGCTGGGCTCGCGCCGCGAGATGGAGCGCTGGATAGAAGAAGGCCGGGTTGAGGTGGAGGGGCGCCGCGCCTCTCTCGGCGACCGTGTTTCCGGCCGCGACCGCATCAGCATCGATGGCAAGCCACTGGAGGCCGCACCGGCGGAACAGACGCGCTGCATCATCTACCACAAGCCCACTGGCGAGGTGTGCAGTCGCAAGGACCCACAGGGTCGGCGCACGGTGTTCGAGCGCCTGCCGAAGCTGAAATCCGGGCGCTGGATATCCATTGGTCGCCTGGATTTCAACACCTCCGGCCTGTTGCTGTTCACCACAGATGGTGAACTCGCCAATGCGCTGATGCACCCGTCGTCGAACATTGAGCGCGAGTACATGGTGCGCGTAATGGGCGCGGTCGACGAGGATATCCTGCAGCGTCTGCTCGACGGCGTCATGCTGGAGGACGGGGCGGCGCGCTTCACCGACATCCAGGACGGCGGCGGTGATGGTATCAACCACTGGTATTACGTGGTGTTGATGGAGGGTCGCAACCGCGAGGTGCGCCGCCTGTGGGAGTCCCAGGGGCTTACCGTGTCGCGGCTCAAGCGCGTCCGCTACGGCAACGTGTTCATTCCGTCCCGCGTCAAGCAGGGCCAGTGGGCCGAACTTGAGCCGAAAGAAGTCAAGGGGCTGTACGAGCTGGCGCATCTACCGGTCAAGCAGGTCAAGCGCAACACGGTCAAGGAAAAGGAAGTCATGGAACGGCAGTTCGGCAAGCGCAAGGCGCCGGCCGCGAACGCTGGCCGCAAGCCGCCTCGCCGGCCGCAAAAGAGCCGTTAACGCGCCGCCGGCGTCAGCCCTGCGCGCTGAAGGCCGCGCCCGTCACCCCGCAGCTGTCATCACCCATCAGGTACAGGTACAGCGGCATGATGTCTGCCGGCGACGGGTTCGTGGTCGGTACCTCCGCAGGGTAGGCGGTGCGGCGCATGGCGGTGTTGGTGGCCCCCGGGTTCAGGCTGTTGACCCGCACGCGCGAGGTGTTTTCCAGTTCGTCTGCCAGCACCTGCATAAACCCCTCAGTCGCGAACTTCGACACCGCGTAGGCGCCCCAGTACGCACGTCCGCGACGACCCACTCCCGATGAGGTCATGACAATGGACGCCTGCGGTGCCTGTTCCAGCAGCGGTAGCAGGGCCCGGGTGAGCAGAAACGGCGCGTTGACATTGACCTGCATGACGTCCGACCAGGCCCGCCAGGAGGCATTCGCGATCGGGCGCCGCTCCCCCAGCACGCTGGCGTTGTGCAGCAGGCCATCCAGGCGGCCAAAGGTGCTTTCGATGGCCCCCGCCAACCCCGCATAGTCATCTTCTGTCGCCGTCGCCAGATCCATCGGAAACAGCGCCGGCTGCGGGCCACCTTCGCGCTCTATCGCATCGTAAACCGCCTCGAGTTTTTCCTGGGTGCGGCCCAGCAGGATAACCGTGGCGCCGTGGCGCGCGAACCGCTCAGCTGCAGCGCGCCCTATGCCGTCACCGGCTCCGGTGATGAGAATGGTCTTGTCGACGAGCAGGTCCGGCGCCGGTGTGTAGTTGTCGGGGAGTCCTGGGCCGTTCATGTACTGTCCTCAAGCGGGTAGGTGGGTACCGAGAATCAGGGGCGCGAGGTCTCTGCTGCTGCTCACGCTCGCGTCTGCGCCCCACAGAGTGGGGTTGTCATCGGCCTCGATGTAGCCATACAGGGCGGCCACGGTGTACATGCCGGCGCGCCGGCCGGCTTCGATATCGCGCTGATGGTCGCCAATATAGATGGCCTGTTCGGGTTGGCAGCCCAGCTCCGCACAGTTGCGCAGCAGGGCCTCCGGGTGTGGTTTGCGCTCGCGAACGTCGTCGGGGCAGACCAGGCTGCCAATGGACGGCTGGAGGTCGAGGCGCGCCATCAGGGGCGCGGCAAAGGCGCGCGGCTTGTTGGTGGAGACGCCCCAGGCGATGCCGCGCTCGGCCAGTGCGCCGAGCAGCGCGGGAATGCCGGGATACGGCCGGGCGCTGCTGCCCAGCACCTCCGCGTACAGGGCGAGCAGGCGCTGCCGCTGGGCCTCGAATTCCGGGTCTGTTTCTACCGTGCCGAGGGCGAGTGTGACCAGGGCGCGTGCGCCGTTGGACACACTGGCGCAGATACGCGCCGCCTCCAGTGGCGGCAGCCCGTGTTCGGCCCGCAGGGCCTGCACCACCACGACGAATTCGCTGGCGGTATCGACTAGTGTGCCGTCCAGGTCGAACAGCACCGCGCGCAGGTTATCCGGACGCGGCGGGCTCATGCCGCTGGCTTGCTGGCGCGCAGCATATAGTTGACCGAGACATCGCGCTCGTGCAGCCGGTACTGGCGGGTAAGCGGGTTGTAGAGCAGACCGGTCATGCCTTCGACCCGCAGTCCGGCGGCGCGAACCCAGGCAGCGAGCTCCGAGGGTTTGATGAACTTGCTGTACTCGTGTGTACCCGCGGGCAGCAGCTTCAGCACGTATTCCGCGCCGACAATGGCAAAGGCAAAGGCCTTCGGATTGCGGTTGATGGTGGAGAAATACAGGCTGCCGCCGGGCTGCGCCAGCTCGGCGCAGGCCGCCACCACGGCTGACGGGTCGGGCACGTGTTCGAGCATCTCCAGGCAGCAGACCACGTCGTAGTGGCCGGGTTGCTCCGCGGCGAGCTCTTCGGCCGTCGCCTGCCGGTAATCCACCGCGACCCCGGATTCGAGCTGGTGAATGCGCGCCACGGCCAGGGGAGCCTCTCCCATGTCGATACCGGTGACGGTGGCACCGCGTTGTGCCATCGATTCGGCGAGTATGCCGCCGCCGCAGCCCACATCCACCAGCGTTCGGCCCGCGACAGGGGAGTGTTGATCGATGTAGTTGGCGCGCAGCGGGTTGATGTCGTGCAGGGGTTTGAATTCACTGTTCCGGTCCCACCAGCGCGAGGCGAGGGCCTCGAACTTGGCGATTTCCTGGGGGTCGACGTTGGCACGTGCAGTCATTGCTGTTGTCCCGTAATGCGTTGTTGCCAGTATTGGCTGCGCGATGCGATGGCGGCCAGGTCCAGCCCCTGCAGCTGGCGGTCGCGCAGGCGCAGTTGCCCGGCGATCCAGCTGTGGGTGACCTGGCTGCCGTTGCAGGCGTAGACCAGTTGTGAAAGCGGGTTGTAGAGGGGCTGGGTCTCGGGCCCGGTGAGGTCCACGGCGATCAGATCGGCCAGCTTGCCCTGTTCCAGGCTGCCGATCTGCTCTTCCAGTCCCAGGGCTCGCGCACCCCCCAGGGTAGCCATGTGCAGCGCCTCTGCCGCCGACAGCGCGCTGGCATCCTGGCTGGCCAGCTTCGCCAGCAGGGCGGCGCTGCGCATTTCGTCAAACAGATTCAGGCTGTTGTTGCTGGCGGCGCTGTCCGTGCCGAGCGCCACATTGACACCGGCGGCCAGCAGGCGTGTCACCGGGCAGGCGCCAGAGGCCAGCTTCATGTTGGACTTGGGGCAGTGCACAACGTGGGCGCCAGTCTCGGCGAGTAGCGCGATATCCTGCTCCCCGAGGTCTGTCATGTGGACACATTGTGTGCGTGGCCCCAGCAACCCCAATCGGTACAGGCTGTCCAGGGGGCGCTCCCCGTGAGCTTCCACGGCCTGCAGCACTTCGCCGCGTGTCTCATGCAGGTGGATCTGGATGCTGGTATCCAGTTCGGCGGCCAGCATGGCCACCTTGGCCAGGTTGGGGTGGCTGACGGTGTAGGGTGCGTGGGGGCCGAAGCCGACGCTGACCAGGCTGCTGTGCTTCACTGCATCCCGCAGCGCCAGCCCCTTGCTGATGTATTCATCCGCCTCCCGCGCCCAGGGGGTGGGGAAGTCGAGCACCGGAAAACTGATCTGACAGCGCATGCCCATGCGCTGGGCCGTGCGTGCGCAGGCGTCGGGGTAGAAATACATGTCGGAAAAGGTCGTGGTGCCGGCACGCAGCATCTCGGCGATGGCCAGCGCCGCCCCATCGGCGACAAACTCCGCGCTGACATGACGGCCTTCGGCGGGCCAGATATGCTGCTCCAGCCACGGCATCAGCGGCAGGTCATCGGCGTAGCCACGCAGCAGACTCATGGCGGCATGGCCGTGGGCGTTGACCAATCCCGGCAGCAGGGCGTGACCAGGCAGCTCGAACACGTCTGTCGCGGACAGACGCGTCGCATCTGTCCGCGGCACGATTGCCACAATGCGGTCATCGCGAATCGCCAGGCTGTGGTTTTCCAGCACCTGGCCGGTGGGCGCCACGGGTATGATCCAGCCCGGGTGGATAAGGGTGTCTACTGTCTCGGCGGGCGCGCTCATGAGGCCTCGATCGGGGGCTTTCAGCCAGGGATTTGCGGTTTCGTGCCCGGGGCGTCGCACCGCAGTTTGCATTGGTTTCCCAGTATAACCGGAATTCGCCGATTGCCGCCCGAACGGCCGCCATAATCTGCAAAAACATGGCGACAAAGTGGCTTCTGCCGTATAATTCGGGGTTTGTGCCGGGCGCTTGCCCTGGCCCGGTAAGCGGGCCCCCAGCCCGGCCCGAGTTCGCCCTGGCGCCGTGCCGTGGCGGCTCCCCGCAGTCATACAAGGAAGCTGTTGTACATGGGTGAATTAGCCAAGGAAATTCTTCCCGTCAATATCGAGGACGAGCTCAAACAATCGTACCTCGACTATGCGATGAGCGTGATTGTCGGGCGCGCGCTGCCTGATGTCCGCGATGGACTGAAACCGGTTCACCGCCGGGTACTGTTCGCCATGAACGAGTTGAACAACGACTGGAACAAGGGTTACAAAAAATCCGCCCGCGTGGTCGGTGACGTGATCGGTAAATACCACCCGCACGGCGATTCCGCTGTCTACGACACCATCGTGCGCATGGCGCAGCCCTTCTCCATGCGTTACATGCTGGTCGACGGCCAGGGCAACTTCGGCTCTGTGGACGGCGACTCCGCAGCCGCCATGCGGTACACCGAGATCCGCATGCGCAAGATTTCCCATGCCATGCTGGCGGATCTCGACAAGGAAACCGTCGATTTTGTCGATAACTACGACGGTACCGAGCGCATCCCGGTTGTGCTGCCCACCAAGGTGCCCACCCTGCTGATCAACGGCTCTTCGGGTATCGCCGTCGGCATGGCCACCAATATACCGCCCCACAACCTGCGCGAAGTGGTAGGCGGCTGTCTGGCCCTGATGGCCAACCCGGATATCACCGTCGATGAGCTGATGGAGTTCATCCCCGGTCCCGATTTCCCCACCGGCGGCATCATCAACGGCCGTGCCGGCATCATCCAGGCCTACCGCACCGGGCGCGGGCGTATCTATGTGCGCGCCAAGGCCGAAGTGATCCACGAGGAAAAGAAGGGGCGGGATGTCATTATCATTCACGAAATCCCCTACCAGCTGAACAAGGCGCGCCTCATCGAGCGCATTGCCGAGCTGGTGAAAGAAAAGAAGATCGAAGGTATCTCGGAGCTGCGCGACGAATCGGACAAGGATGGCCTGCGCGTGGTCATCGAGCTGCGCCGCGGCGAAATCGGCGATGTGGTGTTGAACAATCTGTACGCGCAGACCCAGCTGCAGTCGGTGTTTGGCATCAACATGGTGGCCCTGGTGGACGGGCAGCCGCGGGTGCTCAACCTCAAGGAGATCATCGAGGCGTTTATCCGCCATCGCCGCGAGGTGGTGACACGGCGCACGGTCTACCTGCTGCGCAAGGCGCGCGAACGCGGTCATATCCTGGAAGGCCTCGCGGTGGCGCTGGCCAACATCGACGAAGTGATCGAGCTGATCAAGTCGTCGCCGAGTTCCTCCGAGGCGCGTGAAAAACTGATCGCTGCCGCCTGGGCCCCGGGCGATGTCCTGGCGATGCTGGAGCGCGCGGGGGAGGACGCCTGCCGTCCGGACGAACTGGAACCGCAATACGGCCTGATAGACGGCCAGTATCACCTGTCACCCGTGCAGGCCCAGGCCATCCTCGACCTGCGACTGCATCGCCTCACCGGGCTGGAACACGAAAAGCTGCTCAACGAGTACGATGAAAAGTTGCGCGAAATCGCTGACTATCTGGAGATTCTCGCCGACCCGGATCGCCTGAAGCTGGTGATTCGCGAAGAGTTGGAGGAACTGGTTACCGAGTTCGGTGACGACCGCGTGACTGAAATCAGTGCCTCGCAGCACGACCTCACGGTTGAGGACCTGATCACCGAGGAGGACAGGGTGGTCACCATCAGTCACCTCGGTTACGCCAAGACACAGCCGCTCTCGGACTACCAGGCCCAGCGTCGCGGTGGCACCGGCCGCTCTGCCACGGCGGTGAAGGACGAGGACTTTGTCGAGCATCTGGTGATTGCCAGCACCCACGCAACCATTCTCTGCTTCACCGACCTGGGCAAGGTGTACTGGCTCAAGGTCTACCAGATTCCGCTGGCAACGCGTAATTCCCGCGGGCGCCCGATGGTCAATCTGTTGCCGCTGGAGGTGGGAGAACGCGTCACCTCAATCCTGCAGGTGAATGAATACACGGAAGGCTGGTACATCTTTATGGCGACGGCCAACGGCACGGTGAAGAAAACCGCCCTGACCGACTTCGCGCGCCAGCGCAGTGTCGGGTTGCGCGCACTGGCCCTGGACGAAGGGGATGTGCTGGTGGGCACGGCGCTCACCGACGGTAGCTGCGACGTGATGTTGTTCAGTAGCGGTGGCAAGACGGTGCGTTTCCGCGAGGACGATGTGCGCGCCATGGGGCGCACGGCGCGCGGGGTGCGGGGTATCCGCCTGGATGAGGGCCAGCGCCTGATCTCTCTCATCGTGCCCAGGGAGGGAGGACGTATCCTCACGGTCACCGAGAACGGCTACGGCAAGCGCACTGAGGCCAGCGAGTTCCCCACCAAGGGGCGTGGTAACAAGGGCGTTATCGCCATGTCAACGAGCGCCCGTAACGGGGCTCTGGTGGGCGCCACCCAGGTGTTCGACGGCGACGAGCTGATGCTGATCTCCAATCAGGGCACCTTGGTGCGCACCCGCGCCGATGAGGTGTCCCTGCTGGGTCGCAACACGCAGGGCGTCAGAGTGATTCGCACCCGCACTGACGAGTACCTGGTCAGTGTGGAGCGGGTGGCCGAGCCTGAACTGGGTGCGGCTGACGATTCCGGGGAGGGCGGCGAGTAACTCGACCGTTTTCCCACCATCTCGAGGAAATGACTGAAATGACCCGCTTGTACAATTTTTGTGCCGGCCCGGCGGCCCTGCCTGAGCCGGTTCTGGAAACCGCCCGCGAGGACATGCTGGACTGGCACGGGCGCGGCCTGTCCGTGATGGAAATGAGCCATCGCAGCAGCGAATTTGTCGGCATCGCCGAGCGTGCGGAGGCTACACTGCGCAAGCTGCTGGCGATCCCCGACGAGTACGCCGTGCTGTTCCTGCAAGGGGGCGCGAGCCTGCAGTTTTCCGCGGTACCCCTGAACCTGATGCCAGAGGGCGGACGCGCCGACTACCTGAATACCGGGCAGTGGTCCAAGAAAGCCATTGCCGAGGGCAAGCGCTTCGGCTCGGTGAATGTGGCGGCCAGCGCCGAGGCGGGCAATTTCAGCTCGATACCGGCCCGGGACAGCTGGCAACTGTCTGCGGACGCAGCGTATTTTCACTACACCCCCAACGAGACCATCGGCGGCGTGGAGTTCCACTGGGTGCCTGACGTGGATGCACCGCTGGTGGCCGACATGTCCTCGACCATCCTGTCGCGGCCGGTTGATGTGTCACGTTTCGGCGTTATCTATGCGGGCGCACAGAAGAATATCGGGCCTGCAGGCCTGACCCTGGTCATCGTGCATCGCGACTTGCTGGGTCGCTCGCGCCCCCTGTGTCCAGTCATGCTCGACTGGAAAACGGCGGCGGACAACGATTCGATGTACAACACGCCCCCCACCTTCGCGCTCTACCTCGCGGGGCTGGTGTTTGACTGGTTGCAGGAGCTTGGCGGGCTAACGGCCATGGCGGAGCTCAACCGGCGCAAGGCGGATAAGCTCTATGCTGCCATCGACAACAGCGCGTTCTATGCCAACCCGGTGGAGGTCGCCAGCCGTTCGCAGATGAATGTTCCCTTTACCCTGGCTGATGCCAGCCTCGACAAGCTCTTCCTGCAACAGTCTGCCGAGGCCGGCCTGCTCAACCTGGCCGGGCACCGCTCTGTCGGCGGGATGCGCGCCAGTATCTACAATGCGGTGCCGGAGGCGGCAGTTGATGCGCTTATCGCTTTCATGCAGGATTTCGAGCAACGTAACGGCTGACACGGCGGCACTCTGATGGCAGATACCAGGGATCTCGATCAGGTCAGGGCGGACATTGACGCCATTGACCGTGAAATCCAGAACTTGATCCAGCGCCGCGCCCAGTGTGCCCAGCGCGTCGCCGACATCAAGCTGGAGGAAGTGCTGGCACTGCGCAATCGGGGTGAAGCCGCGGCGGAGGTGGTGTATTACCGGCCGGAGCGCGAGGCACAGGTACTGCGCCGCATCATCGAACGCAATGGCGGCCCCCTCGAGGGCACCGCAGTGGCGCACATCTTCCGCGAAATCATGTCTGCCTGCCTCGCCCTGGAGCGCCCTCTGCAGGTGGCCTACCTGGGCCCTGAGGGCACGTTCACCCAGGCGGCAGCGCTCAAGCACTTTGGGCATGCCGCGCTCTGCGTGCCACAAAACACCATCGATGGCGTTTTTGCACAGGTGGAATCTGGCGAGTGCAACTACGGCGTGGTACCGGTGGAGAACTCCACGGAGGGCATGGTCAGCCATACGCTGGACAACTTCATGGATTCGCCGTTGAAGATATCCGGCGAAGTCGAAATGCGTATCGTGCACCACCTGCTGGTCGCCCCCGGCACTGCAGAGTCCGACGTCACGCGGATCTGTGCGCATCAGCAGGCACTGGCGCAGTGCCGCAACTGGCTGGACACACACTGGCCCCGGGTTGAGCGCGAGGCCGTGAGTAGCAACGGTGAGGCGGCGCGCCTGGCAGCCACGACGCCGGGCGTTGCGGCTGTTGCGGGTGACATGGCGGCGGAACTGTACCACCTGGATCGCCTGGCGGAACACATCGAGGATTATCCCGACAACACCACCCGCTTCCTGGTCGTGGGGCGTGAGGAAGTGCCGCCCAGTGGGCGCGACAAGACCTCACTGATCGTGTCCAGCCGCAACAAGCCGGGTGCACTGTTTACCCTGCTGGACCCCTTCCGTCGCGCCGGCGTCAGCCTGACCCGCATCGACACCCGTCCTTCGCGCACGGAAAAATGGGCCTATGTGTTCTTCATCGAGTTCGAAGGGCATATGCAGGATGAGGTGATCCGCAGCATCGTCGCCGACCTGGAAGAACAGTCCATCCTGCTCAAGCCCCTGGGCTCCTACCCGCAGGCGGTTCTCTAGCCATGGCGCAGTCGGGAGCCGGAGCGGCGGCTGCGCGACCCACTGTGGTCGTGCTCGGACTGGGCCTGATTGGCGGATCGCTGGCCGCAGCCCTGCGTGGCAACGGTTTCGCGGCGGCCTGTATCGGCTGGGGGCACCGCGAGGCCTCGCTGCGGCGGGGCGTGCAGATGGGTGTTATAGACCGGTACACACTGGTACTGGAGGAGGCGGTGGACGCCGCGGATATTCTGGTGATTGCCACGCCCACCCTGATTGCGGAGGAGATGCTGGAGCGTATCCTGCCCCGGTTGCGCGATCGCGCCCGGCCTCCGGTCATCACCGATGTCGCCAGCGTCAAGGGCAGTCTGCAGCGCGCGGCGGAGCGTGTCTGGGGGTCGATGCCGCCGCGGCTGGTGTTGGGTCACCCGATCGCCGGCTCCGAGCGCAGCGGTGTCGAGGCCTCGAATGCCGGACTGTTCGAGAAGCATCGGGTTATTCTGACGCCTGTGGCCGCCAACGACCCTTCAGCGGTGGAACTGGTGCGCGCCATGTGGGCGAGCACCGGTGCCGAGGTGGTTGATATGGCGGTCGCGGATCACGACCGGGTGCTCGCGGCGACCAGTCACCTGCCCCATGTCCTCGCCTACGCGCTGGTGGATGCACTGGCGCGCAGCGATGCCAGCGATGATATCTTCCGTTTTGCCGCGGGCGGTTTTCGTGACTTCACGCGCATTGCCTCCAGCGACCCGGTGATGTGGCGGGACATTGCCATTGCCAACAGGCCGGCGCTGCTGCAGTCTATGGACCTGTTTACCAC
This sequence comes from Halieaceae bacterium UBA5044, assembly GCA_002416125.1. Classification (GTDB taxonomy): domain Bacteria; phylum Pseudomonadota; class Gammaproteobacteria; order Pseudomonadales; family Halieaceae; genus Haliea. The sequence goes on along the minus strand of DIBU01000003.1, from coordinate 16,428 downwards.
GCATCTTGATGAACTACGCGCAGCAATTGAGGCCGGTGACGGCGATGCATTGCTGCAGACGTTTTCCCGCGCCAAGGCCGCGCGCGATGAATTCGCCGCCCTGTTGGCGGCACGTGGCCAGTCGGTCACCTGAGCCAGAGAACGCCAGAGAGAATCCCGCATGGAATTTCAGTTAATGCCCGGTGGTGTCATCAGCGGCGAAGCCCGCGTCCCCGGGGACAAGTCCATTTCACACCGGTCCATCATGCTGGGTGCGCTGGCAGAGGGCACCACACGGGTGAGCGGGTTTCTCGAGGGTGAGGATGCGCTGGCTACTGTGGCGGCGTTCCGCGCCATGGGTGTGTCAATTGAAGGCCCCGAGGAGGGGAGAGTGGTCATCCACGGTGTCGGGCTGCACGGCTTGCAGGCGCCATCGGGAGCGCTGGACATGGGGAATTCGGGTACCAGTATCCGTCTCCTCAGCGGCTTGCTGGCGGGTCAGCCGTTTGATAGCGAATTGACTGGCGACGTTTCCCTGTGCAAACGGCCCATGGGCCGCGTAATGGATCCCCTGCGTTTGATGGGTGCCCACATAGAGGGCGCCGGGGCCGGCACGCCGCCGCTGCATATTGTCGGCGGGCAGACGCTGCGTGGCATTCACTACGATCTCCCCATGGCCAGTGCACAGGTCAAATCCTGCGTGCTGCTCGCCGGGCTGTATGCCTCGGGCACAACCTCTGTGACCGAGCCGGCTCCGACACGCGATCACACGGAGCGCATGCTGCGCGGCTTCGGCTATACCGTCGGTACGGAGCAGGGGGTGATCAGCCTTGCCGGCGGCGGTCAACTGCGGGCGACCGAGATCGATGTGCCGGCGGATATCTCCTCCGCCGCCTTCTTCCTCGTGGCGGCGAGCATCGCGCCGGGTTCGGACCTGCTGCTGACCCATGTCGGCGTCAATCCCACCCGCATCGGGGTATTGAACATCCTGCGTGCAATGGGCGCTGACCTCACGCTGAAAAACGCGCGCGAGGTCGGTGGCGAGCCGGTGGCTGATATTCGCGTGCGCTATGCGCCACTCACCGGCATCGATATCCCGCTCGACCAGGTGCCGCTGGCGATTGACGAGTTTCCGGCCTTGTTCATTGCCGCCGCCTGCGCCAGTGGCCGCACGGTTCTGCGCGGGGCGGAGGAATTGCGCGTCAAGGAGAGTGACCGCATCGCTGCGATGGCGGCGGGCCTCACCACGCTCGGCGTCGTCAACGAGGTGCTGGAGGACGGTATCGTCATCGAGGGTGGGCCGATGGGGGGTGGCGTCATCAACACCTACCACGACCACCGTATCGCCATGTCCTTTGCCATCGCCGCCCTGCGGGCCAACGAGGAGATTCGCATACTCGATTGCGATCATGTCAGCACCTCCTTTCCCGGTTTTGATGCCCTGGCGAGGGGTCTCGGCCTGCAAATATCCGCGCGGGTCGATTGATGCAGGGCCAGCCGGTGCCGGTGATTACGGTTGACGGCCCCAGTGGGGCCGGCAAGGGTACGCTGAGCCACCTGCTTGCCGACGCTCTGGGTTGGCATTTTCTCGACAGTGGAGCGCTGTATCGGGTCACTGGCCATGCCTGTGTGTTGGAAGGGGTATCCTGGGAGGATCACGCCGCCGTCGCCGCTGTGGCCCGCCACCTGGACGTCGTGTTCACCACCGACCGCAATGGGGAGGTGCGTGTCGCCTATAAAGGCAGCGATGTCAGTCGCGCCATCCGTACCGAGGAAGGCGGTCGGGGTGCTTCCACGGTGGCGGTGATCCCGGCGGTACGGACGGCCCTGTTGCAGCGCCAGCGCGAGTTCTGCCAGCCCCCCGGACTGGTCGCCGACGGTCGCGATATGGGCACCGTGGTGTTTCCCGATGCCGCGCTGAAAATATTCCTCACGGCCAGCGCTGAAGAGCGCGCACGGCGCCGTTACCTGCAGTTGCTCGACAAGGGAGAAAATGTTAGTCTCCCGCGCCTTCTCGAGGACATCGAGGAGCGCGATGCGCGCGATAGCAGCCGCTCCGTCTCCCCGCTGGTTCCCGCTGAAGATGCCATTGTCATTGACAGCAGCCGTTTGCCCATCAGCGACGTGTTTACTGCGGTCATGGAGGCAGCGCGCAGGCGCGGCCTGGTGTGACGATACTGGCGCATTGCAGCGTCGCCACACGCAAGGGTGTTTAACCCGCTTTCCCAGGGCCGGTTCCAGAAGTGGCCGGGGATCGCTTTAACGGATGACCCGTGCCAGCTGGAGGCGCGGCAAGGCGGTTAGCCGCCGTACTCTCACAAACAGGTAATGTGTAATGAGCGAATCCTTCGCTGAACTCTTTGAAGAAAGCTTGAAGACCGTCGAGATGGAGCCGGGCAGTATTGTCACCGGTGTCGTCATCGACATAGACAACGAGTGGGTCACCGTCCATGCCGGGCTGAAGTCCGAAGGCGTGATTCCTCGTGCCCAGTTCGTCGACTCTGCGGGCAACTGCTCCCTGAGCATCGGCGATGAAGTCCAGGTTGCACTGGAAACCGTGGAAGATGGTTTCGGTGAGACCAAGCTGTCCCGCGAAAAAGCCAAGCGCGCCGAGTCCTGGAAAGAGCTCGAAGCCGCGCATGAGGCGGACGAAGTGGTCAAGGGTGTTATCAACGGCAAGGTCAAGGGTGGCTTTACCGTGGATATCAATACCATCCGCGCGTTCCTCCCCGGCTCGCTGGTTGACGTGCGCCCGGTTCGTGACACCGCGCACCTGGAGAACAAGGAACTCGAATTCAAGGTCATCAAGCTGGACCAGAAGCGCAACAACGTGGTGGTATCCCGCCGCGCCGTGATGGAAGCGGCGAACAGCGTTGAGCGTGAGGCCCTGCTGGAATCCCTGCAGGAAGGCATGTCCGTCAAGGGTATCGTCAAGAACCTCACCGACTACGGTGCGTTTGTGGATCTGGGCGGTGTGGACGGCCTGTTGCACATCACCGACATGGCGTGGAAGCGTATCAAGCACCCCTCCGAGATCGTCGAAGTGGGTCAGGAAATCGACGTCAAGATCCTCAAGTTCGACCGCGAGCGCAATCGCGTCTCCCTGGGCCTGAAGCAGCTGGGCGAGGATCCCTGGGTCGAAATCACCAACCGTTACCCGGAAGGCAGCCGCGTCAAGGCGCGTGTCACCAACCTCACCGACTACGGCTGCTTTGCCGAGCTGGAAGAGGGTGTCGAGGGTCTGGTTCACGTCTCCGAGATGGACTGGACCAACAAAAACGTGCACCCGTCCAAAATCGTCCAGCTGGGCGACGAGGTCGAGGTCATGGTGCTGGATATCGACGAGGAGCGTCGCCGCATTTCGCTGGGTATCAAGCAGTGCCAGCAAAACCCCTGGGATGCATTCGCCTCACAGTATGCCAAGGGCGACAAGATTTCCGGCAGTATCAAGTCGATCACCGATTTCGGCATCTTCATCGGCCTGGAAGGCAACATCGACGGCCTGGTTCACCTCTCCGACATCAGCTGGAACGAGGCGGGCGAGGAAGCCGTGCGCAACTACAAGAAAGGCGACGAGATCGAGACCGTCATTCTCTCCATCGATCCCGAGCGCGAGCGTATCTCGCTGGGTATCAAGCAGCTTGAGGACGACGCGTTCTCCGGCTTCGTCGGTGAAAATGACCGCGGCGCCATCGTCACCGGTGAAGTCATCGCGGTTGACGCGCGCAGCGTTACCGTGCAGCTGGCGGATGAGGTTGAGGGTATCCTCAAGGCCTCGGATATCAGCCGCGAGAAGGTGGAAGACGCACGCAGCGTGTACAAGGTCGGCGACAGCGTTGAAGCCAAGATCATCTCGGTTGATCGCAAGAATCGCAGCGTGGTGCTCTCGGTCAAAGCCAAGGACTACGACGACGAGAAAGATGCGGTGAAGTCGCTCAAGGACCAGGAAGAATCGTCTTCTCCCGGTACGATCGGCGACCTTATCAAGGCGCAAATGGAGAAGTGATCGCCCGCTGGGGCGCTTGCGTCCCACCGGCAAGCCCCAGGGCGTCCACTCGCCCCGGGGCTTCACCGAACCGCAAAGGCTCACCGTTTGGTGGGCCTTTTTTCTATATAAAATAACGAGTTGCGTAACTGCCCCGGCGGCGTCACAATAGATTCCCTGAGCACGGCCGACCGAAGGCTGGCGAGAGCGCAGGTGGATAGGGGCCCGCGATGACGAAAAGTGAACTGATTGAGGCAATTGCCGCCCGACAGGCACAGCTTTCGCTGAAAGATGTGGAGCTGGCGGTCAAAACCATCATTGAACACATGTCCGAGGCGCTTTCCGGTGGTGAGCGGATCGAGATCCGTGGGTTTGGCAGCTTTTCCCTGCACTACCGCGAGCCGCGCCGCGGGCGCAACCCGAAAACCGGCGACACCGTCGAGCTCACCGGCAAGTATGTGCCGCACTTCAAGCCCGGCAAGGAACTGCGGGAACGGGTCAACCTGGGTCTGCAGGCGGGGTTGTGAACGTGGTTGCTGCGTCACGTGGCGGCGCCGGCCGCGTTGCGAATCTGCTGCGCCGGCTGATCGTCGTGCTGGTCGTACTCGCCATGCTGGCGGCCGGCGTACTGTTTGCCGTGCAGAACCCCCAACCGGTGGCGCTGGATCTGCTGGTTATCGACCTGGCACCACGCAGTCTCGCGCTGTGGCTGCTTGCCACGCTGGCGCTGGGTGGTTTGCTGGGGTTGCTGGCGTCCAGCATCATTATCCTGCGTTTGCGCGGTAACCTTCTGCTGGCCCGGCGCAAGCTGGAAAACTGCAAAGTTGAACTGGATCGTCTGAGGGTCGCCGGACTTAAAGACGGTGACTGACCTGCTCGTATTTGCGCTCCTGTTTGTCGCCATCGGCATCGGCTGGTGGCTGGGGCGACGCAGCGCCAGCGCCCGTGTCTCTGCGGTGCCCGGCCAGTATTACAAGGGGCTGAATTATCTCCTTGACGGCCGACCGGACGGCGCCGTTGACGCCTTTATCGACGCCCTCGAAGTCAACAGTGAAACACTGGAGACCCACATCGCGCTCGGCAACCTGCTGCGCAAGCGCGGGGAGGTAGATCGGGCGATACGCATTCACCAGAATCTGTTGGCGCGTCCCAGCCTGCCTCGACCACAAATCCACCAGGCGCACCTGGAACTGGCGCGCGACTACATCAGCGCTGGACTCTTTGATCGTGCCGAACGCTTGTTGCTGGACCTCGTCAAAGACTCGCCGGAGCAGCGCCGCGCCAGTCGCCGGCACCTCTTGGAAATTTTCCAGAGCCAGCGCGAGTGGGCTCAGGCCGTGGAGGTGGCGACGGCGCTGTTGCCACGCAAGACGCTGCTCGGCGCGCCTGCGCCACCGCCCAGCGGTGCCAGTCGTCAACCGGTCGCGGTGGCCCTGGCGCACTACCACTGCGAGCTCGCGGCAGAACTGCTGGAGCAGGGCAGCCTGCAGGAGGCGCGCAAGCAACTGCAGCAGGCCCTGCATCACGATCGCCGCTGTGTGCGTGCCTCACTGATGCTGGGCGACCTGGAGTGCCAGGCCGGGCAGTACAAGGCTGCGATCAAGGCTTTGCGCAAGGTGCAGCAGCAGGACCCGGACTACATACCCGAGACCATTCCGGCGTTGCACGAGGCGTACAGCCAGCTGGGTGACACGGCCCCATTGCGGCAGTATCTGCAGGAATGCCTGGAATCCAGTCCCGCAACCGGCCTGGTGGTTGCTGTGGCCGATGACGTGCGCAGCCGCCACGGCGACCAGGCGGCGATGGAGTTTCTGACTGACCGCCTCGCAACGTCGCCGTCTCTGGGCGGCTTGTCACGGTTGATTGAGTTGCAGGCCGCCAACACCGAGGGTCCGGTGCGTGAAAACCTGACATCGTTGCAGAAGCTGGTGGCGCGCCTGCTCGCGGAGCGCCCCAGTTACCGCTGCGGCCATTGCGGCTTTTCCGGTCGTCAACTTCACTGGTTCTGTCCCGGTTGCAAGCACTGGGGCACCGTTAAATCCATTCGCGGCAATCGGGTCGACTGAGCGTCGCCGCAGTTATTGAAGGCGTGTTTTGATGCAATCTCCTGTTCTCGTCGCTCTGGATTATCCCGATGAGGCCTCGGCGCTGGCACTCGTGGAGCAGCTGTCACCGACGCTGTGTCGGCTCAAGGTGGGCAAGGAACTGTTTACCCGCAGCGGCCCGGGCCTCGTGCGGCGCTTGCAGGATCAGGGTTTTGACGTGTTTCTGGATCTCAAGTTTCACGATATACCCAATACTGTAGCCTCTGCGGTTCGGGCAGCGGCAGACCTGGGTGTCTGGATGGTCAATGTGCACGCCAGCGGGGGACGGCGCATGATGGAGGCGGCGGCAGCGGAACTGGCTCGCCTGCAGCAGGCGCCGCTGCTGATTGCCGTCACCGTGCTGACCAGCATGACGGACGAGGATCTGCGCGAGCTGGGTTGCACTGAAGGTGCGCTGGCCCGCGTCACAGCGCTTGCTGGTCTCGCGGCGGACTGTGGCATGCAAGGGGTGGTCTGCTCCGCTGAAGAGGCGCCTGCGCTGCGCGCACAGCGTGGTGGTGAGTTTCTCCTGGTAACGCCGGGTATTCGACTCGCGGGTGATGCGCCGGGTGACCAGCGTCGTGTCGTGACGCCCGCCGCAGCGCGTGAGCGCGGCGCCGATTTTCTGGTTATTGGACGCTCCATCACCGCAGCGGCCGATCCGCTTGCCGCGCTGCATCGGGTACATGAAGAGCTGGGCACCGCAACCAGTCGCTGAGTGCCGCGAATACCATCAGATGTGACCGCAGGCCTCTTCTTCCCGTGAGGGACTGCTAGACTTCGCTTCGATACGGATGTGCAGGGATGCCACAACGTCATACGGAGATAACGCCATGTCGATCAACCAACCTACCCAATACCTGTATGGGGCGCACCAGCGCCTCACCTTGTTACGCGAGCGTCTTTCGCGGTGGCCGGCCTTGCTGGGCACCCTTGCCGTTTGCCTGTGCCTGGGCGCTGCGACCGCGCCGGCCTCGGCTGCGCCGGAGGTGCCGCCCCTCGCCGCTGAGGCGAGTGTTGCCCGGGTCAACATCAACACGGCGGACGCCGCCACACTGGCCGCCGGGCTGAAGGGTGTGGGCCTCTCCCGCGCGCAGGATATCATTCGTTACCGGGAGGCCTACGGGCCCTTCAAGTCGGTGGAGGAACTGGCTGATGTCAAAGGCATTGGCCAGTCCACTTTGGAAAGAAACCGCACTGTCATAACACTGGATTAGGCGGCCGGCATCCGTATCATGGGGGCTTGTGCCCCCATTTTTTTTCGGCGCGCCCACGCGGGCCCGCAGGGTATCCCATGCATCAATACCACGCCCGCGTGGCAGACGGTAACAAGGCTGTAGTGAGGTCTGTATGTCAGTTCTGGTGACCGGTGCCACCGGCTATATTGGCCGTGCCTTGACTGAACGACTGCATCGGGACGGTGAGTCGACCGTGTTGGTCAGCCGCCGGGGGGCGATTCCCGGGCGCGGCAAACCCAGCCATGCAGTGGATCTTGCCACCGGCACTGTCAGCGACGAACTGTTGCGCGGTGTCGAGACGGTCTACCACCTGGCAGGCATCGCCCATCGGCGGGCGGCGGAGGGCCAACACGCTGCTGTGAACTGCCGCGCGACGCTGGCGCTGGCGGAGGCAGCCGAACGGGCGGGGGTCCAGACCTTCGTTTTTCTGAGTAGCGTCAAGGCCATGGGTGCGGCGGCTACCGCCATGCCGCGTCGGGAGAGCGAAGTGGCGCCGCCAGCCGATGCCTATGGGCGTTCGAAGTGGGAGGCGGAGTGTGCGCTGCGTGAGCGCTATGCCGGCAGCGCGATGTCGGTGATCATACTGCGGCCGGCGCTGGTGTATGGCCCACGTCCCAAGGCGAACCTGAAGTGGCTGCTGCGCGCCGCGCGCTTCCAGCTACCGGCTCCCCCCGCAGGTGGCGCGCGCTCCATGGTAGGTCTCGACGACCTGGTCGAATTGCTGCTTCTGCTGCCCCGCTGCGGCCTGAGCGGCGTGAGTACCTTCAATGTCACAGACGGGCACGCTTACAGTGCGCGAGAGAGCTTCCTCCTGTTGCGCGCCGCGCTGGGCAAGGAGGGGGCGGGTAGAACCGGCCCCGCCTGGCTGTGGCGATTGCTTGCGGCACTGCTGGATTTTCTCCAGCGCCAGCCACAGGGCAGCAGTTACGATCGACTGTTTGCTGCCGAGCGCTATGACAATCACGCCGTGCAGGAGGCGACCGGCTGGAGGCCGCGTCAAACACTCGCCACGGTGGCGCCGATGATGGTCGCCACGCTGTGAGCCTTGCACTGCTTACAGCGCCCGTGGCGGTGGCGCTGCTGTGTGGCCTCTGGTTGCGGCTTGCGCGCAGCGGTCGCTGGGTCGATACACCGGGTCACCGCAGCGCGCACCGGCAGCCCACGCCCAGCGGCGGTGGGGTGGGCATTGTTCTCGGTTTGGCGGCATCGGTGTGGGTCGCAGCGCTTGCGGGTGTCCTGTGGCCGCCTGTATACGGAGTCTTGCTGGGGCTCGCTGCCCTGCTGATGTTGGTGGGCCTGCTCGACGACCGGTACAACCTGCCCGCGCTGCTGCGGCTGGGCTGTTATGCCCTCGCCTGCGCGGTGTTGATGGCTGCACTGTACCTGGTTGTCCTGCCGCGCGCGGGCTTCCCGGGGCTGCCGCTGCCACTGTGGCTGCAACTCCCGTTACTCGCGCTCGGTCTGCTCTGGCTGGTCAACCTGTACAACTTCATGGATGGCATCGATGGGCTCGCTGCCCTGCAGGCCTTTCTGGCCGGGATGAGCGGGGCACTGCTCGCGCTGCTCGCGGGTGATCCCCCACTGGCGCTGATGTGTGCGCTTCTGGCCGCTTGCCAGCTGGGCTTTCTCTACTGGAATTGGCCGCCAGCCCGTCTGTTCATGGGTGATGCGGGCAGCGTGCCGCTCGGTTTCCTGCTCGGTGGTCTCGCCCTCATCGCGGCCGCTCACGGTACGCTGCCGCTGGCCTGCTGGCTGGTGTTGCTGGCCGCCTTCATTACGGATGCGACCTGGACCCTGCTGGCGCGCTGGCGCGCAGGAGCCAGGCTGTTCGAGGCGCACCGGGACCACGCCTATCAGCGCCTGGCGCGCTACTGGAACTCCCACCTGGCGGTGGACTTTGTGCTGATCGCGCTCAATGCGCTGTGGCTGTTTCCTTTGGCGTGGACGATTCTGCGTTGGCCACAATTCCAGCTTTTCTTGGTAATTTTGGCATACCTTCCGCTCCTGCTCGGCATGGCGAAGTTACGGCGATTGACGTAACATCGGAGGTTCCGGGTTCGCGCGACTGCGATGCACTGCAAGCGGGCCTGTCACGACTATCCGGAGTGGGAGGGATTTTGCTGAATCGGCTTGGCAATGGTGTGCTGCAAGCGATATCCGGGGTGCTTGGAAGCGTCCGGGATGCACTGGAAAAACTCATAGAACTCCCGCGAAATATCAAGCAGGCTCTGCTCCTTGCCCTGGACATGGTGTTCGTGAGCGCGGCCATGTGGTCGGCGGTGGCACTGCGCCACGGCAGTACGGACTTCACGCTCGGCCCCACTGAAATCGCCTGTGGCGCCATCACTGTCGTCATCAGTGCAATTATATTCCTGCGCCTTGGCCTGTATCGCGCGGTCATCCGCTTTATGGGTCAGCAGGCAATCTGGGCGGTGATCACCGCCGTCACCTATTCAACGCTGATTCTGTCCGCCTCGGTATTCGTCGCCCAGGCTGAAGTGCCGCGGACCATGCCATTTTTCTACTGGGGCATTGCGCTGCTGTTGATTGGGGGTACCCGCCTCACCGTGCGCGCTTACTACCAGGCCAAACTGCGCTCGCTATCGCGCAACGTCATCATCTACGGCGCCGGTGAATCTGGCCGGCAGCTGCTCACGGCATTGCACCATGGTGACCAGTATCGGGCTGTGGTCTTTGTGGACGACGATCCGCGTCTGCAGCACTCGGTGATCAACGGCCTGCAGGTGGCGCGCCCCGAGGAAATCAAGCGTCTCATCGGCGAACACAACATCACCCAGGTCTTGCTCGCCATTCCGGCCGCGTCGCCAGAGCGGCGCCGGGAAATCATCAACTCCCTGGTGGGGCTGCCGGTGCACGTGCGCACGGTGCCCAAGATCAATGAACTGGTGGCGGGGCGGGCCAGCGTCAACCAGATTCAGGACATCGATCTCGATGACCTGCTGGGTCGGGATCCGGTGCCGCCGCATCCCGAACTGATAGACCGCTGCATCACCGACAAGGTGGTGATGGTGACGGGGGCAGGGGGCTCCATCGGGTCGGAGCTGTGCCGCCAGATCCTGACCTCCGGGCCGCGAGAGCTGGTTCTGCTGGACAACTCCGAGTACGCCCTGTATCGCATCGAACGCGAGCTGCGGGAGATGGGTCAGGCATTGGGCGCGAGCGTGGAGATCATCGCGCTGCTTGGGTCGGTGCAGGATCAACGCCGGCTGGAGACCGTGTATCGCACCTTTGCCGTGCAGACGGTATACCACGCGGCGGCGTACAAGCATGTCCCCATGGTTGAATACAACGTGGCGGAAGGGGTGGCCAATAACGTGTTCGGCACCTGGTATGCCGCGGAGGCTGCACGCAAGGCTGGAGTGGAAACCTTCGTTCTGGTGTCCACCGACAAAGCCGTACGGCCTACCAATATTATGGGCGCCTCCAAGCGCTTCGCCGAGATGGTGTTGCAGGGCCTGGCCCAGCGCGACTCCGGCACGCGCTTCTGCATGGTCCGCTTCGGCAATGTGCTGGGCTCCTCCGGCTCCGTCGTGCCGCTCTTTCGGGAGCAGATTGAAGGCGGCGGCCCGGTGACGGTGACCCACCCCGAAGTGTCGCGTTATTTCATGAGCATTCAGGAAGCGGCACAGCTGGTGCTGCAGGCCGGTGCCATGGGAACCGGGGGCGACGTTTTCGTACTGGACATGGGTGAGCCGGTGCGCATTGTCGATCTCGCGCGGCGTATGATCCGGCTGAGCGGCTATGAAATGCAGCACGACAGCCACGCCCACGATCACATACAAATCGAGTTCATTGGCCTGCGACCCGGGGAAAAGCTGCGGGAAGAGCTGCTGCTGGGCAGCAACGTGACGGGCACCGGGCACCCCATGATCATGCGTGCCGAGGAGGAGTGTCTCTCCTACAACCAGATTCACCGCATGCTGACTGAACTCATGCAGCATTGCGATGTGATGGATTGTGCCGGTATCACCTCGGTGCTGAACGCCGCGGTGAGCGGCTTCAACCTGCACGAGGTGCGCTATGACCACGTCTGGCGCAAGCAGGGCATGGCAGGGCGCTCTGTGCTCGCCAAGCCCAAGCAAAAGCCGGCGGCCGTCGGTTTGTCCAATGTCCAGGAACTGTTTCCGGACAAGTCCTGAGCGCAGCGGTAAGGAATCAGAATGGATTACGATGTCTTCAATGGCGATGCGGATGGTCTGTGCTCGCTGGTTCAACTGCGTCGGGCGGAGCCCCGTGACGCAACGCTTGTAACGGGCGTAAAACGGGATATCGCCCTGCTGCAGCAGGTTCAGGCTGGCAGCGGTGACCGCGTGGCAGTGCTGGATATTTCGCTGGACAAGAATCGCGCTGATCTGCAGCGGCTGCTCAACGCCGGCGCAGAGGTGTTCTACTGCGACCACCACTTTGCCGGGGACATTCCTGAGAGTGCCCGGCTCGACGCGGTGATCAACCCGGCAGCGGATGTGTGCACCAGTCTGCTGGTGAATGGTCGCTTGCAGGGGGCCTATGCGGCCTGGGCCGTTACCGGTGCTTTCGGCGACAATCTGCGCGACTCTGCGCAGCGCCTGGCGAAAACCCTGGACCTGGATGAGGCGCAGCTGCAGGCGCTGGAGAATCTGGGGATTTATATTAATTACAACGGCTACGGCCCGTCACTGGAGGATCTCCACTTCGCGCCGGCAGCGCTGTATCGGCTGTTGGCGCGGCACGATGATCCCTTCCAGTTCATGGCGGCGGAGCGGGCGCATTTCGAGCGCCTGGAGACGGGTTACCGGGAAGATATGTCCGCAGCGGCCTCGCTGCAACCAATCTACCGGGGCGATAGTGCCGCAGTGTTCCTGCTGCCCGACGCCGCCTGGGCGCGCCGTGTCAGTGGGGTATTCGGCAACGATCTCGCCAATCAGGATCCGGCACGCGCGCATGCGGTGGTGACGGAGAGAGCTGACGGCGACTACCTGGTCAGCGTGCGGGCACCGCTGGATAACAAGACGGGTGCTGATGTGCTGTGTCGGGAGTTTCCCACCGGCGGCGGACGTTCAGCTGCGGCGGGAATCAACGCCCTGCCGGCGAGCCAGTTGCAGGCCTTCGTCGACCGTATCGCGGCGTTTTACGCCTAAGGGGCACGGGCGCCCTCAGGCGCTCCCTCGGGGTTCTGGACGCCACCGGTAACGGCTATGCGCATGGCTTCCTCGACACTCAGGTCGACGGATTCAAGCTGGTTCGCGGGCAGGTAGACGGTATAACCCCCTAACTGATAACTCATGGGTAGATAGACACCGACCACCGATTCGTCGACTGCTCCCCGTAAACGCCTGGCGGGCTCGCGCGAGGTGACGAAGCCCAATAGCCGCATATTCTCGCCGATCTTCACAAGGACCACAGAGTCCGCCTGCTGCTTGTTGGCGATGCTGAAAGCCCGCAGGACATCCTGAATGGCGCCGTGCACTGACTTCACCAGCGGAATTCGGCTGAGCAGGGCGTCACCCAGTCGCAGCAGATGGCGCACTGCGTAGGCATTCACCAGTACACCAATCGCCGTCAGCAGGACCAGTCCCGAGATCACGCCGAGTCCGGCAAAATACCAGTCTGCCGGAAGAATGGCTCTGAGCGCGGCACCGGCCATGGCCTCGATGGTCATCAGCAGCCAGTACACCAGATACAGTGTGAGTGCGACCGGCAAGACGGCGACCAGTCCCTGTAGTGTGAGTGCAGCAATGCGTTTCATGAGAGCCCTTCAGTGATGTGCGATCGAAAAGACGCGGGTAGCGTACACGGTTCCAGCGCTCGCTACACGCAGGGGCGTCAGGCGGCGAGTGCTGCCTTCAGCGCGCCTTGCCAGCCCAGTGCTCTGGCGACGGCCTCGAATTCCCCGCCGGGACCGGTTCGTAGCTCCAGTGCGCTGCCGTGGGTCGGGTGTTGCAGGTTCAATTTGACACAGGCCAGCAGCAATCTGTGGCAGTTGAAGTGCTGTTGGAAGAAACGGTTGTGAACGCCCTTTCCGTGGTTTGCGTCACCGATTATCGGATGGCTGATGTGCTTGAGGTGGCGGCGCAGCTGGTGCCGGCGCCCGGTGACCGGGCGCAGCAGCACCAGGCTGTAGCGCGTGGACGGGTAACGGTCTACGGCAACGGGCAGATCCGCTGTGGCGAGGCGTTGGAACAGGGTCACCGCGTCCTGTGTGCGCGCTGGCATCGGCTTGCCTGACCCCGCGGCAGAATCGTGGTTCTCCGTCAGGGGATGATCGATGGTTCCCTGTTCAGGGCACCACCCGCGCACGATGGCGATGTAGGTTTTACCCGCGCTGCGGCGGGCAAACTGGCCAGCGAGTGCAGCCGCTGACTCTGGGCTTCGTCCAAACAGCAGAACACCGGATGTGGGTTTGTCCAGGCGATGGACCGGGTAAACCCTGTGCCCCAGCTGGTCGCGCAGCAACTGTAAGGCGAAGCGGGTCTCGTGGCGATCAATGGGACTGCGATGGACCAGAAGTCCGGCGGGCTTGTTCACTGCGACGAGATCCTCGTCGCAGTGCAGTATCTCCAACACCCTGCGGGCGCCGCCTGCTAGCTCTTGATGGCGCAGCTTTCGCGGGAATTGCCGGCATCGAAATAGGCCTGGAAAACCTTGGGGGTGCGGCCGCGCCCAGTCCATTCGTGCTTCTTGCCATCGATAACAAGGCGATACTTGGGCGCGACTGTCCCGGCTTTGCGGCCTTTGCTCGTCGATTTGCGGCCGCGGGTTCCCGCTGACGCCTTCTTCAGATCCTCGGGTTTGAGGCCACTTTCTGCCAACAGGCTATTTACTTTGCGAATGGTGGCAACGCGGTCTTTTTCCAGTTTTCTTTTGGTTTTTTCTTTTTCCGCGCGCAGCGCCTCATTTAAAGATGCGATCAGTTTTTCGAGCTCTGCCTGGCTAAGACGGCGGGCTTCCGCCTTGGCTTTTACTTTGGAATTTGCAAATACCGCCAGTGCTGATGGTTTGACTTTCATTTTCATACTCCTGCCTGATAACACGCGAATTATATTCGAACTGAAGTAAACAAGGCAAAAAGCGATTTAAATGATTTAATAGAAACGGTATCTATTTGGTAATTGCGAAAACTTTGATCCATGTTGTGCCGCTGTTGGAAACGGTGATTTCGGATACCATTCAGCGCCGTTCGGTCAGCCGTCAATCAAGCCGTGCGTCGCTGCGCGTCGCTGTGATGACCAACAGCCAGATAACGCCGTTATCCCTGATTGCATTTACCGCGTTATCCGCATAATTCACGATTTCAATTGGCCAGTCGGTAAATTCCTTGTGTGACGGCGTATAACGTTCCAGTGGCGCGTGATTCTCCCGCCAGCGTTCAATATTTACATTCTCCCACCAGGGAGTCGTAAACAATTTACGTATCCGATCAATATCGCCCATGATAAATATTTCGTTGCCATGGAAATGTATCGGTGCGTCGAAATACACCCGGCCTCCGGGTTTTGTGACGCGAGCGATTTCCGCCAGGCAATCTTCATAGCACGCAGGTTCCCGCAGGCCACCAGCGCGCTGCCCCCAATGCTCAATGGATTGAACGCCAAATACACGGTCGAAGGTCGCAGTAGGGAAAGGCAGGGCGTTCACCAGTCCGTGGCCCCCAGTGCCTATGCGGGCGGGACGTGAAGCAGGCTGTTGCGGATCGATACCCGTCCAGCGGCTGCCGTTGCGGACCACCAGGTTGCGGGCCAGTTTGAAGCGTCCGAAGCCAACCTCCAGTACCTCCTCCCCGACGCAGTCGTGAAAATGTGCCTCCACGGAAGAGACAACGCATTTACGCAGCGGCGTGCCGAAGCGAATGCTGCAGCGCTGTCTGGCGGCGTCAAAGCTTCGGCAACCGGCGCAGGATACCCTGCGCTCATCACCGTTATCCTGCCAGTACTGTCCCTGCCATTTTCTTGCGCAGGCAGCAGGTGAAATCATGGCGCTGTGCAGGCGCTTGAGCAGGGAGTCGCGTTTCGAGTGCATTATTGTCGCTCCGGGCACAGGGTGTCACAGAGCGCTAGGATAACCGGGATGGCTGTGAAAAATAAAAGGGCGTGGAAGGGGCGATAAAGAATAAAATGGCGTGGAAGGGGCGATGGGCGAAAGCAGGTCCGTCACGAATTCAAGGTCGCCGCCGTGGGTTCTGTAGGCTGGTGACCCGTACCAGCCAACAACTAGCGCTGGTTTTTTGCATCACGGCGAGCCCTTTTGGTCAGCGGCTTACCCTCTGCATCAACAGTACTTTTTGGCGTCTCGCCCTTGGCAGTCTTTGATGCGCGGCTACGCATGATCAGCCCCAGTGTTTCCTGATCGCGCAGTTTGATCGCATTCTTCTCCAGAGTATCGAGCTCTTCAAAGCTGTATACGTCGTTTTTGAGCTTCTCTATTCTGTTCATATTGCGCTCGTATGCGTGAGTGGGCAGAGATGGGGGTCAACAGCGGTAACCGTCGCCACCTGATCCGACAGTTACCGGCCGGAACAGGCCTGGTCCCGCTAACAGATCAAGCCGCCGCTGATGCTTCCTTGGCTTCGCTTTCAGGCGAATCCGCCACTTCAGCCCCGGGCCCCCCGACTTTCGCCTCCAGCTCAGCGACTTTCCGCCGCAGCTCCGCGTTTTCCTTCTTGGTCTCGCTGAGCGTTTTCTGCAGCAGGTCGGAGGCGCGGGTCTTTTCAGCCAGTTTCTTCTTGCTGGCGTCGAGGTTCTTCTTCATACGCACCGGGTCGAATTGCGTGAGACCCTTGTTCTCCTCCCGCACCGCCGCCAGGTCTTTCTGCAGGGTCTTTATCCGCTGCTTCAGGTCGGCGATTTCCGCCAGCAGTCGCTCACTGCGATTGTGCAGCTCGCGGGCCCGCTGCTCGGCCTTCTGGCTGTCTGTCGCCTTGCCGGTCAGATCTGTGATGGTCTCCAACTGCTTGTCAACGGCGGCCTGGAGTTCTGACTCCCGGGCGCTCAGGCGGTCGATTTCGGCGGTCTTGGCATCGAGCTGTTGCTGATATTCGGCGCGGAGATTCGCCTCGAGTTCCATGATTTTTTCAAGTTTACTGGCTGTTAGCATAGGGCTTCCGGGGTGCTTACGTGGTCTGAAAAAAAAAGGTTCATCGCGGGTT
>DIBU01000020.1:78787-138328 GCA_002416125.1 Halieaceae bacterium UBA5044 | reverse complement strand
CACAGTTCGTAATCATATATCCATAAATGAATCGATGAGTCACTTGTCGTGTCTGAATAGTCGTACAACTATCCCAACAAGTGCCCACACATCTGTCTTCGCTTCTTTGTTAAATAACCCAGGGCCGCCAGGGCCGTGGTATCCGCCGGGATGCTCTCCTCGACGGGGACGCGTATTATACCGATGAGCGCCTTGTTGGCAACAGCTTTTCGCAAATTTTTGCGTACTGCGTATGCCCAGACTTCATCTCACTTATACCCCCTAACCAGTTGAAAGATCTGGGGATATAAGCGTCTCTCCGCTGCAGCGCGTCAGGGCCACTGCGAAGGGAGGCGAACTATACGCAGCGCTCCTGCAGCGCGCAAGACCTGCGGTAAAAAATAGTTGGTGAATTTACTCCAGCGCCCGGCGCTGCCCCCGACGGCGCCGCCGGGGGCCGCACTGTCAGGCTGCCTTGCCGTAGAACAGGTGGTATTTCTTTTTCCCCAGACGGACCACGAAATACCGCCCATGGAGTGCATTATCCGGCGTCAGGACCGCCGCCGGCTGCTCGTTATCGCCCCAACCCAGCGGCCTGCCGTTGCAGAGTACCGCGTTGCGCGCCAGGGCATCCTTCACCTGTTTGCCAGAGGGCGCCATTCCCGCCTCGGTAAGCAACTGTGTCAGCGTGGCAGGCATCGATGCGGCCTCCGGAAGCTCGGACGCCGGCAGGCCATCGAGACGCAGCTGCTCGAAGTCAGCCGCCGACAGGGTCGAGAGATTGTCACTGAACAACGCCTCGGTAATGCGCTGCGCAGCGACCAGCCCCTCATTACCATGCACCAGCCGGGTGACTTCCCGCGCCAGCACCGACTGCGCCTCCGGGCGCCCCTGGCGCTGCTCATCCGCCCGCTCCAGCACGTCGATCTCTGCAACCGGCAGGAAAGTAAAGTATTTCAGGAAGCGATAGACATCGACATCGGCCGTGTTCAGCCAGAACTGGTAAAAGGCATAGGGCGAGGTGCGCACCGGGTCCAGCCAAACCGTACCAGACTCGGTCTTGCCGAACTTGGTGCCGTCAGCCTTGGTAATCAGGGGCATGGTAAGGCCGTATACCTGATTGCCATACATGCGACGGGCAAGATCGATGCCGCCTGTGATATTCCCCCACTGGTCCGAGCCGCCAATCTGCAGGCCGCATCCATAGCGTTTACTCAATTCCGCGAAGTCGTAGGACTGCAGAATCATGTAGGTGAACTCCGTGAAGCTGATGCCGCTGCCCTCACGCTCGATGCGCTGCTTGACTGACTCTTTCTGGATCATGGCGTTGACGGAGAAGTGCTTGCCCACATCGCGCAGGAAGGTCAGCACATCCATATCCCGCGTCCAGTCAAGGTTATTGACCACGATGGCAGACGCCTCTCCAGCATCAAAGTCGACAAATCGGGAGACCTGCTGGCGAATCTTGTCGACCCAACCCGCAATCACTTCAGGCGTGTTCAACTGTCGCTCCTGAGCCTTGAAGGACGGGTCGCCAATCAGGCCGGTAGCGCCGCCGACCAGCGCCAGCGGACGATGCCCCGCCAACTGGAAGCGACGCAACATCAACAGCGGCACCAGGGACCCGATATGCAGGCTGTCCGCCGTCGGATCGAAGCCGCAATACAGGGTGCGCACACCGCCGTCCAGCCACTCGGGCAGCTGCTCTTCACCGGCCGCCTGAAAGATCAGGCCGCGGGCACGCAGGTCGGTCAACAGGGCACTGCTCATCTGGCAACTCCTGGCTATAGTAGAAGAAGGCATTAAAAGGGGCGCAAACCATACAATAAGGTTCTCAAAAAGCAAGACGTTAAGTGCCTCGCCCCCCTGTCAGCCGCCAAAATTCTTTTATATACTCAAAGGCCTACAAAGCACAGCTCATAATGTTTATGCATAAATCGGGAAACGTTCGGGGGGCCACAGTGCGCCCGCCAGAGAAACAGGCATCGCATCGGAAACACCTGATTGCGGTAGGCGTCCTGTCGGCACTGGTGGCGGCTACCACCATCTTCACGCCATCGGGTGATGTGGCGGCGAACCGTGAGGACCGCAACGACATCGAGCTGACCCTGGAAGCCGACATCCTCAAGCCCATCGTCGTGGGCAGTGTCCCGGCACCGCAGCCCTCCGCTGAGGCAGAGGCGACTCCCGAGCCGGAACCGGTACTCGCCGCTGCACCGGCGCAGCCTGAATGGCATGAAGAGACGGTGCGCCGCGGCGACAACCTCTCTCTCATTTTCAAACGCGCGGGTTTCAATTCGTCGGACGTACACCAGGTGGTCAATGAAGCACCGGAGGGCAAGGCACTGTCCCGCATTTACCCGGGGCAGACCATTGCGTTCCTGACGGCGGAAGACGGTGGCCTGCAGGCAGTGCGCCATGTCATCTCCCCGCTGGAGTCGGTTACCTACCAACGGGGCGCGGCCGGCTATGAGACCGCGCGGGAAATCCGCCAGACCGACATACAGGAAACCTGGGTAAGCGCGGAAATTACGTCCTCGCTATTCATGGCCGGTCAGGACGCCGGCCTCTCCAGCGGCCTGATTATCGAGCTCGCCAATATCTTCGGCGGTGTCATCGATTTTGTACAGGACCCGCGCAAGGGTGACACCTTCCACGTCATCTATGAAGAAGTGCTGCTCGACGGCGAAAAATACCAGGACGGGGCCATTCTCGCTGCCTCCTTCACCAATCGGGGAAAGACCTACAACGCGTTCCGGTTTGAGGACAGGGATGGCCACGTAGCCTACTACAACGAAGACGGCGTCAGCATGCGCAAGGCCTTCCTGCTCGCACCTGTCGATTTCACCCGCATCAGCTCCAACTTCAATCCGCGCCGTCTGCACCCGATCTACAAGACCACGCGCCCCCACCGCGGCACCGACTATGCTGCACCAACGGGCACGCCGGTGTATGCGGCAGGTGATGGCAAAGTCATTAAATCCGGCTTTACACGGGCCAACGGGAACTACCTGTTCCTGCAGCACGGCGACCGCTACGTCACGCGCTACCTGCACCTCCACCAACGCAAGGTGAAGCAGGGTCAACGCGTAACACAGGGGCAGGTGATCGGTTCCGTGGGGTCCACCGGGGCAGCCACCGGGCCACACCTTCACTACGAGTTCCTGATCGACGGCCAGCACCGGGATCCACGCAAAGTGCACCGTGAACTACCGAAGGCGAAAACACTGGCAGCGGCAGAACTGCCGGCCTTCCGCAGCGCCATCGCGGATTCCTCCCAGCAGCTGGCGGGCTTGCAGGAAGACCGGCGTCTCGCCATGCGCAGTAACGACCGCAGCGCCTCACCCGCGCCCTGAGGTGGCCGGCGACGCACTCTGTATAGGGCTCATGTCCGGGACCAGCATCGACAGCATCGATGCGGTCCTCGCCCACATCTCGCACCACGGCCACGCACTGCAGGCCACGCTGGAACACCCCATTCCCCCCGATCTGCGCCAGGCCATCGCCGACATCAGCCAGCCGGGTGACAATGAAGTTGAGCGCATGGGCATACTGGACCGCCAGCTGGGTGAGCTGTTTGCCGATGCCTGCACGGCACTGCTGGACCATGCCGGTGTAGCAGCGTCGGATGTGTTCGTGATTGGCAGCCACGGCCAGACGATCCGCCACCGCCCTCCCTCGGGCGGCAATGCTACCGCCTACACGCTGCAGATTGGCGACCCCAACACGATTGCAGAGCGCACCGGCATCACCACCGTGGCCGATTTTCGGCGCCGGGATGTCGCCGCCGGCGGAGAAGGTGCTCCACTGGCACCTGCCTTCCACGCGGCAGCGTTTGCCAGAGCCGGCGTCAACCGCGCTGTGGTCAATATCGGCGGTATCGCCAACGTCAGCCTGCTGGCCGGGGACGCGCTGCTCAGCGGTTTTGACACCGGGCCCGGAAACACGCTGCTGGATCAGTGGGTGCACCGCCACCGGGGGGATCGCTACGATCGTGATGGCGCCTGGGCGGCGGAAGGCGCCGTCGACCGGCCGCTGCTGGCGCGCATGCAACAGCACCCGTTTCTGGCGCAGCAGGGCGCGCGCAGTACCGGCAAGGAGGCTTTCCACCTGAGCTGGCTCGCCAGCTGCCTTGCCGGGCTGCCATTCCTGAACCCACAGGATGTGCAGGCGACACTCGCCGAATTCACAGCGCAATGCATCGCCGACAGCATTCTTGGAGGCGCCTTGCCCGTGGACGAGGTCTACGTCTGCGGCGGCGGCGCCTACAATACCGACCTGATGCGCCGCCTCTACCACCGACTGGCGCCGGCGCGACTCACCAGCACCGCAGAACTGGGCCTGGCACCGGAATGGGTGGAGGGTGCTGCTTTTGCCTGGTTGGCATGGAGAACGCTGAACAACCTGAACGGCAGCGCCGCCGAGGTGACCGGCGCAGCGGGTGCTCGAGTGCTGGGTGGCATCTACCCGGGGGCTGCACGCCCCGGTGCCGGCACAGCCCCGCTTTCAGCTAGATAGAGAACGACGCCCCGCAGCCGCAGGTGGTCGTGGCATTGGGGTTGTTGATCACAAAGCGAGCGCCCTCGAGACCTTCCGTGTAGTCCACCTCCGACCCGACGAGATACTGAAAGCTCATGGGGTCCACCAGGACAGATACGCCCTCCCGCTCAATCACGGTGTCGTCCTCCGCACTGGAGTCCTCGAAGGTAAAACCGTATTGAAAGCCCGAGCAGCCGCCGCCCGTGATGTAGACGCGCAGCTTGAGAGAGGGGTTTTCCTCTTCTTCCACCAGCTCTCGCACCTTGTTGACGGCGCGGGCGGTCAGGTTGATCCCGGCGGGATTGAATGCTTCGGCTACCGACATATCTTTCTCCGGGGCATCGCGTTTCCCCGCAATGGTTTGCAGCGCACCATTATGGTAAGCCCGACTATTTTAGTCAACTTTAGCCGCAGGCGCCTGCAACGCGGCAGGGTTTTGGCCGGCGTCATCCGGATCCGCCGCCGTCTCCATACAGTGCAACAGGCGACCGTTTACCTCGGCTCCGGCAGCCATTTCGATGATGTGGTAGTGGACATCCCCCGCGACCCTGGCTCTCGGCGCCAGCTCCAGGTGGCTCGTGGCATGCACCGCGCCCTCCACCGAGCCATTGATCATCACCCTGGGCGCGTGGATCTCGCCCTGGATGGAGCCGGCTTCGACCAGGCGTACCATGGCGTCGCTCCCCGGGGCGGCAAGAACGTCCCCGACCACTTCACCCTCGATTTCCAGGTTGCCGCTGAAGTGCACGTTACCGATGATCCGCGTCTCACGTGAGATCAGGGTTGTGCCTCCAGCGACCGCCGATGTGCCGCGCTTATTTCCCAACATGCGTAAATCTCTCCTGAACCTGCCACGGGTACTGCTCGCGCACTTCCGCGTTGCGCGGAGCCTTGACCGTTGCCACAACGCTGATGGCCTGGGGCTCGAAGCCCTCCGGCAACACCAGGTCACCTTCGATCGACTGAAAATAGCGGAACCGCAAGGGTAGCTGGCGATGCTCGATATCGGGACTCAGCTCAAACAGCGGGTAGCTTCGAACCTTGCCCGCTTCCTGGCCGGTAATCTCGGCATACAACTCGCCCTGCAGGGTGCTGTGCTTGCGCGCCTCCTGCTGCGCCACAATGCGAAATCCGTAGCGCCCGGGCTCGTCGCGCGGCACCAGCTCTATGGCACGCAAGCTGAACCCCTGGGCGATTTCCCCCGGCGTCATCAGGCTGCGGTAAAAACGCACACCCTCTTCCAGCCCGGCAATCAGTTCCTTTTGCTCAGCCAGTTCCTGACGCACCAGCTCCAGCGCAGCGCGGTCCACCTCGTGTCGCGCAGCCAGTACACCCACCTGCCGATTCAACTCGGCGTTTTCCGCCAGCGCAGCGCGCATTGCCCTGCCCTGCTCGCGGTATTTTACAGGGTCGATACCGGAACCGCTGAACGCCGCCTGGCGGCCCAGCAGAAAGCCCACGAGAAGCACCAGGGATGCTGCGAGCGCCAACCCCAGCACCACGAACTGATGGTGCCGGACATGGTAGCGCCGTACAACTGTGCGGTAGCGCTCCGCGCCGCTGCTCACAGGCGCCTCAAGGCAACAGACCTACCTGCTCAAGGCCACGGGTTTCCTGCAGTCCGAACATGATATTCATGCACTGCAGTGCCTGCCCGGACGCACCCTTCACCAGATTGTCGATAGTCGACATCACCACCACGGTGTCGCGGCCCTGGGGCACGCTGACGGCGAGCTGACAGCGGTTGGCTCCCTTCACGGTGCGCGTTTGCGGGAACACGCCCGGCGGCAACACGTCGACGAAGGGCTCCGTAGCATAGTACGCTTCAAACAGGGCCTGCAGATCGGCGGCGGGCTCCCGCAGCCGCGCGAAGAGGGTCGCGTGTATACCGCGGACCATGGGCAGCAGGTGCGGCACGAAAGTGACCGACACCGGGCCCGCCGCAACCTCCGTCAGACCCTGCTCGATCTCCGGCAGGTGGCGGTGGCCGCCTACACCATAGGCTTTGAAGCTACCCGCCACTTCGCTCAGCAGGTTATCGACTTTTGCCTGGCGTCCTGCGCCGCTGGCGCCCGAGGCGGCACTGGCAATCAGGCTTCCGGGGTCGACCTTGCTCGCCGCCAGCAGCGGCAACCAGCCCAGCTGGATCGCCGTGGGGTAACAGCCCGGGCAGGCCAGCAGCTGTGCGTCGCGAATCTTTTCCCTGTGCAATTCGGGCAGGCCATACACGGCTTGCGCCAGCAGTTCGGGGCTGGCGTGTGGCTCGCCATACCAGCGTGACCAGAGTTCGGCATCGCGAATCCGGTAATCCGCCGACAAGTCGATAATGCGCGTACCCGCGGCGAGCAGGTCCGGCACCATATGCATCGCTACGTTATGGGGTGTGGCAAAGAACACGACATCGCAACCCGCCAGCAAGGCCACGTCCGGCTCTTCGAACGCGAGGTCATAGATACCGCGCAGGTTGGGGTAGAGCTCATCCACCCGACGCCCCGCCTCGGCACGGGAGGTGATCGCGACCACCTCGACATCTGCATGAGACGCCAAAAGCCGCAACAACTCGACCCCGGTGTAACCCGTGCCGCCCACAATACCTGCCCTGATCATTCACCCTCCCAAGACCACAACACAACATCTGCCTGAGCACAGGCCGCCTGAACGCAGGCCGCCTGATCGCAGGCCGCCCGCGAACATCGTAGTATAAGAGCAAATTCAGTGCAGATAACTGTTAATATTCGCCCGTCACCCCACAGCGACCGACGGATTGCACCTGCATGCTCTGGCTAAAAGCGTTTCATCTGATTTTCATGGTGTGCTGGTTTGCCGGCCTGTTCTACCTGCCGCGCATTCTGGTGTACTTTGCCGCCAGCCAGAATGCCGCGACACGCGCGCAGCTGGCCGTCATGGCGCGCAAGCTGTACCGCTTTGTCACCCCGTTCATGTTCCTGACCATTGCCTTCGGACTGGCACTGATCGTCAGCAACCCGGGCTACTACCTGACCAGCGTGTGGCTGTGGGTGAAGCTGGCGGGGGTCGTCGGCCTGGTCCTGTACCACCTGCAATGCGGCCGCTATGTGCGCGAGGCGAACGCCGACAGCAACCGACACGGCCACGTGTTTTACCGGTTCTTCAACGAAATTCCCGTGTTGTTTCTTTTCGCAATCATCGTTCTGGCGGTGGTGAGACCACTTTGACGGAAGCCGGGCAGGGTTGGCTATACTGCGCGCGAAACGTGATAATCCGCAGCCTCGCCACACAGTACAGCGCGAAACCGGACCAGGAACCCACTTCATGAGTACATCACAGCAACTCTTCGAGCGCGCCCTGCACCATATACCCGGCGGCGTGAACTCTCCCGTACGCGCGTTCAAGGCCGTGGGCGGCACGCCGGTATTCATCGACAGCGCAAACGGCGCCTACCTTTACGACTGCGAGGGCAAGCGCTATATCGACTACGTGCTCTCCTGGGGCCCCATGCTCATGGGCCACAACCATCCCCATGTGCGCGAAGCCGTGATCAGCCAGGCGGCGAAGGGGTTGAGCTTCGGCACCCCGACGGAACTGGAAATTCGCCTCGCCGACCGGATCTGCGAAATCATGCCAGGCATGGATATGGTGCGCATGGTCAACTCCGGAACCGAAGCCACCATGAGCGCCATACGGCTGGCTCGCGGTTTCACCGGGCGTGACACCATCGTGAAGTTCGAGGGCTGCTACCACGGGCACTCTGACTCCCTGCTGGTCAAGGCCGGCTCCGGAGCGCTGACCCTCGGTGTGCCGAGCTCACCAGGCGTACCGGCGGCGCTGGCAGATCACACCATGACACTGACCTACAACGACAGCGAGGGCCTCCGCCGCGCCTTTGCCGAGCACGGCGACGCGATCGCCTGTGTCATCGTCGAACCGGTCGCGGGCAACATGAACTGCATCCCCCCGCAACCGGGCTTTCTGGAAACGCTGCGCGACGTATGCAGCGCACACGGTAGCCTGCTGATACTCGATGAAGTCATGACCGGTTTCCGCTTCGGCCTGCAGGGCGCACAGGGATTCTACGGCGTTGAGGCAGACCTCACCTGCCTGGGCAAAGTCATCGGTGGCGGCATGCCGGTAGGCGCCTTCGGTGGCAAGCGCGATATCATGGAGCACATTGCACCGCTGGGGCCGGTGTATCAGGCCGGCACGCTCTCGGGTAATCCCATCGCCATGGCCGCAGGCCTCGCGACCCTGGAGGTGATTTCCGCGCCGGGATTCTATGAACCGGTGTTTGCGCGCACCACCGCGCTCTGTGAGGGACTCGAACAGGCGGCTGCCAGTGCCGGGGTGCCGTTTACCACAAATCACGCCGGTACCATGTTCGGTGGATTCTTCACTGATGCTGACCACGTCAGCAACTACCAGCAGGTCATGGCCTGTGACAGCGCAGCCTTCAACCGCTTTTTCCACCTGATGCTGGATGCTGGCGTCTACCTTGCCCCGGCATCTTACGAGGCAGGGTTCACATCGGCAGCCCATACCGAAGATGACATCGAGCAGACCCTGGCGGCAGCGCGCAGCGCATTTGCCAGCCTCTGAACGGAGCAACGCGCCCATGATCCAGAGTTCTCGCGGCCCCTTTCCTCAGACCCGCATGCGGCGCTTGCGCGCGCACGCCTTCTCCCGCCGGCTGGTGCGTGAACATGCGCTCAGCCCAGCCGACCTGATTTATCCGGTGTTTGTACTGGAGGGCCGTCAGCAGCGGGAAAGCGTGGCGTCCATGCCGGGGATTGAACGGCTCAGTGTCGACCTGCTGACAGATCTCGCGCGCGAGGCCCATGATCTTGGCATACCCGCCCTCGCCATATTCCCCGTGATACCGGCAGAGCGCAAAAGCCTGCGGGCCGAGGAGGCCTGGAACCCGGACGGGCTGGTCCAGCGCACCGTAAAGGCGCTGAAGGACGCAGTACCGGAGCTGGGGCTTATCACGGACGTGGCGCTGGACCCCTATACCACGCACGGGCAAGACGGCATCATTGACGACAGCGGTTACGTACTCAACGACGTTACCACCGATGCACTGGTACAGCAGGCGCTGTCTCACGCCGAAGCCGGTGCCGACATCGTGGCACCTTCTGACATGATGGACGGGCGCGTCGGAGCGATTCGCAACATGCTCGAGCAGCACAGCCACCCCAACACCCTGATCATGGCCTACGCCGCAAAATACGCATCGGCGTATTACGGTCCCTTCCGGGATGCCGTGGGTTCCGCGGCCAACATCAAGGGCGGCAACAAGTACAGTTACCAGATGGACCCGGGCAACAGCGATGAAGCCCTGCACGAGTGCGCCCTCGACCTCGCCGAAGGCGCCGACATGATCATGGTGAAGCCGGGCATGCCCTACCTCGATATCGTGCGCCGCGTGAAGACGGAGTTGCAGGCCCCCACCTTCGCTTACCAGGTGAGCGGCGAATATGCCATGCACATGGCGGCCTTCCAGCAAGGTTGGCTGGCACAGGAGCCGGTGATGCTGGAGTCACTGCTTGCCTTCAAGCGCGCCGGCTGTGACGGCATACTGACCTACTTCGCGCTGCAGGCGGCACGCGCCCTGCAGGACTAGGCGGGCTGTCGTGAGACGCTACGCAGTGCTGGCCAGCATCACGCTTTCCCTGCTCGCCACCCTCACCTTCGCCGACCCGGGCAAGGCAGACGACGAAACGGCCGAGAACAGTACACCGGAAGCATCCTGCCTGTGCCTCTGGGAAGGGAGTTTTGCCGACGTGCAGGACCGGGCGGACCTCGTCGCTGCCGTTACCGTCACCGGCGGTAAGGGTAATTCGGTCGACCTTGCCGTCGACAGCATCCTGCGCGGTCGCGAGTACAACCAGAGCATCAGGTTGTGGCTGCAGGCACGCGACTACTGCCGCCCGGACGCCACCGAGTTTCCCGCCAACAGCCGCTGGGTGATGGCACTCTACCGCATCACCGAACAGGTACCCGGCGGCTTCGACCCGATGACGCCGAATATCAGCTACGGCAGGCTCGGCGACTATTACCTGTCCAGCTGCGGAGGCTACTGGTTACAGCTCCATGATGATCGGGTGACGGGCAACTTGGTCGACGCCCCGCGCTGGGAGCGCGACCCCAAAATGACGCCCGTGTTGCTGGACCTCCTAGCCGCCTACATTCGAGGCGACACCAGCCAGGACGCGTTGCGGCAGGCCAGCCGCGAGGACCCGGCCCTGCGCGAGCTGATGCTGGATACCAGCGAGTTCCTGCGCGAGGCGCAGTAGCCGACCGGGGCTAGCGCCTGCGCCAGCTGCGACGACGCTGACTGCCGGCCTCGATCAGATCCATGAGTTCATCCAGCATCGCCAACGACAGGCCCCAGATGCGGTATTTGCCGAAGTGATAGCAGGGCATGTTCAGGGTAATGCGGTTGCGCTGCCAGCGCATCGTGTCGCGGTTGGCATTGTCGAGCAGAAACTCCAGCGGCACCCAGACCACTTCGGCCACTTCGTAATTGAGCTGGAAGTGCACGCTCCGATCCACACGAAAGACGAAGGGGCTGACCGCCATGCCGAAGGTGCCGCGGTGCGGTCGCGCGTTCAGGTCGGACAGGCGGCCAATGCAGCGACCCTGGCGCGCGAGGTCGAGACCCACCTCCTCCCGCGTTTCGCGCAGCGCCACCGCGTAGCCATGGGCATCACCCGGATCCATGCGCCCGCCAGGGAATGCCATGTGGCCAGACCAGGGGTCCCCCTCCCTTTCTGCGCGCTTGATCATTAGAATATGCAACTCACCCTCTCGCACCTGCAAGACCAGCGCCACCGCGGAGCGCTTCATCAACGGCCGCAACCAGGGCCGCGCGGGCCGATGCGCGGCCAGACGGTTTTCGATCATGTGCAGCAGAGAGACAGACACCGGCGGATTCCTGCAGATTGGCGTGTGATTAAGCCAGCCAGGGCCGAACATGACAAGCCGCCCACGACCAGGACAACCGCATGACCGCGACACAGACGCTGTTTGAACTGCGCGATATCAACCTTGTGTACCGCGCTCGCCCGGCGCTCAGTCAACTCAACTGGACCGTGCCCGTCGGTCAGCACTGGGCCTGCGTTGGCCCCAACGGCAGTGGCAAAACCAGCCTGGCACGCATACTGAGTCACCAGACCACTCACTTCTCGGGCGACTACCACAGTTCGGAACTGCTGCTGGCCAGCGGCGTTGCCTATGTGTGTTTCGAACAGGCACAGGCGCTGTGCGCCCGTGACCGCAAACTGGATGACTCCGAGTACCGCGCCGATGCGGCCGACCCCGGAACGCGGGTTCGGGACGCGATACTCGCAGGGCATGAGGCCGACGAGCACTTTCTCGCGTGGGTCACCCGCCTGGGCATGGAGCATATCCTCGACCGAGGCCTGCGCTACATCTCCACCGGTGAAATGCGCAAGACGCTGTTGGTACGTGCGCTGCTCAGCAACCCTGCGCTGCTGATTCTCGACAATCCCCTGGACGGCCTGGATCACGCCAGCCAGCAAGCGATGAATGATGCCCTGGGAAGCCTGCTGCAAGAGGAGCAGAATCTGCTCATCCTCTGTCGCCAGTTGGAGGACATTCCAGCAGGCGTACACCGGGTTCTCGTGCTCGATGCAGGCCGCGTTGTCTGCCAGGGAAGCCCGGCCGAGGTGCTCACGCACGAGGAGGTGCCAGGCTTGCTGGCGCCCCCGCTGCCACCGCTTTGCGACCTGCCACTGCCGGCGCCACGCCCCTACCACCTGCCCGAGGGCCCGCTGCTGGAGCTGCGCGATGTGGCGGTGCGCTACGGCGACCTGACCGTGCTGCAAGGTCTCAACTGGCGCTTCGACCGCCATCAGCACTGCTGTGTATCCGGACCCAACGGCTGCGGCAAGACCACCCTGCTCAGCCTGATCACCGGGGATAACCACAAGGCCTACGGACAGGACATCACGCTGTTCGGTCGCAGGCGTGGCAGCGGGGAGAGCATCTGGGACATCAAACAGAAGTACGGTCAGCTGGACACCCAGCTACAGCTGAACTTCGCGCGCTCCATGAAGGTGGTCGAGGTCGTGGTGTCCGGTTTTTTCGACAGCGTCGGGCTGTATGACGACTGGGGCGACGTACAGCGCCGCGCCGCAGAAGCCTGGCTGGATGCACTGGGCGTCGGCGACCTGTCGATGCAGAGCTATGACACCCTGTCCTTCGGGCTACAGCGGATGGTCCTGCTGGCCCGGGCGATGGTGAAATCGCCGCTGATCCTGCTGCTGGATGAACCGACCCTGGGTCTGGATGGCAATCACCGGAGGCGTCTGCTGCAGGCCATTGATCACATTGCCTGCCACAGCGACACGCAGATCATCTTTGTCAGCCACTCGGCGGGCGATATACCGGACTGCATCAATCAGCAGCTGCGCTTTGAGCCCGCAGCAGACGGCTTTCGCGTGGTCTGCGAAAACACCTAGCGCGCCAGGGCGCGCAGGGCCTCGCACTCGCTCTGGCTCCTGCAGTACAAGGTGCCGCGGGCCGCTGTGGCACGTGCCTGTTCCTTCTGCCCCTGGGCGGCGTAGGTTCGGGCCAGTTCAAGGTAGATTTCAGCGCTGTCCGGGTCGATGCGCTGGGCGCGCTCCAGCAAGGACAGGGCGCCATTGTAGTCGCCCTGCGCACTGGCGGCGCGCGCTTTACTCACCAGGCCGCTGTAGGCGGCCACGGCGTTGGGCTCCCTGGCAGGCGGGGGCTGGGGTGCGACAGGCGGCTGCTTCTGCTCGGTCACCACGCCGGGTTCGGGTCGCGTTTCGATCGGCGCAGGTCCCTGCGGGGGCGAGTAGATGGTGCAACCGGACAGCGCCAGCAGCAGCACTGGCAGGACGCTGCGCTGCAGCCGCGTGACGATGGACATCAGGAATTCCCCCCGAAGAGTGACTGGAACCAGTCGCGGATGGTGTTGCTCTTGCTGCCACCGCTGCACTGGCTGCGCTGGCGTGGCTCGGACCCGATCACGAACGGCATCAAGCGGGCGCCGGGACAGCCCTCGCCGGTCACATAACCGGTAGCACTGTCTATCCATTGGGGCTGCATGTCTTCAGGCATGCGGTACCCCAGTGAACGCTGGCTCGCGTTGGCCATGAAGTGAGACCAGATTTTCAGGGCGCCCGTGCTGCCGGTGAGCCCGGTCGCGCTGTTGTCGTCGCGACCGACCCAGGTAACCGCCAGCAGGTCGCCGGAGAAACCGGCAAACCAGGAGTCACGCCCCTCGTTGGTCGTGCCGGTCTTGCCCGCCGCCTGGAAGCTGTTGTCGAGATACGCATAGGCACCCCGCCCTGTTCCCTCGCGCAGGACTTCGCGCAGCGCATAATGCAGCAGGTGCATCGCCTGCAGGCTGACGGTACGATCGTATTCCAGCGGGTAGCGGCGCAGCGGTTCCCCGTCTGCATCGACGATCTCGCGAATACTGCGCAGCGGCATGCGGAAGCCACCCGCGGCGATGGTCTGGTACATCGCCGCCATGTCCATGGGTGAGTATTCTCCGGCGCCGAGTGTGAGCGCCGGCACCTCCGGGATGTCACCCTCCACGCCCAGCCGGCGCAGCATGTCGGCAACCCGGTCGATGCCGAGATCCAGGCCCAAACGAGCGGTGGCGAGGTTATAGGAGTTCGCCAGCGCGCGATGCAGCAGTACCTGCCCGTGGGCCTGGCGGTCGAAATTGCGGGGCTCCCAGACGTCACCGTTGGGCCCGGGCACCCGCAGCGGGGTATCCGCCAGGGGTGTGGCCAGTGTATATCGGCGCGGCTGTTCCAGTGCCGCGAGGTAAACAGCCGGCTTGAGCAGGGAACCGGCGGGTCGACGGGCATCGAGCGCCCGGTTGAAACCGGCATAGCGCACCTGCCGACCACCCACCAGCGCCGCGACTTCACCGCTGTCGAAACGGGTGACCACCGAAGCCGTTTCCAGTTTACCGGCGCCATCGACCTGCTTCAGGATCGCCGTGCTGCTGCGCTCCATCTGCCGCTGCAACAGGGGGTCAAAACTGGTGAAGATGCTGAGACCCAGCGTGGTCAGGTCTTCGTCCCGATACTCGAGGCGTAACTGCCGCCGCACCAGGTCGAGAAAGGCGGGGAAGCTGTCGCGGATACCGTCGCGGTTGTTGAGATCAAGCGGCATGCCCTGCGCGACTGTCGCCTGCTCTCGCGACACCAATCCCTGCTCGACCATGACATCCAGCACCACGTTGCGCCGGGATCGAGCGCGCTCGGGGTTGCGCAGCGGATTGTACAGGGAGGGCCCCTTGATCATGCCCACCAACAGCGCCTGCTGATGCAAACCCAATTGCTGCAGCGGCCGGTCGAAGTAGTGCAGCGAGGCCAGGGCAAACCCGTGAATGGCGCGCGGACCCTCCTGCCCCAGGTACACCTCATTGAGGTAGCTTTCGAGGATCTGCTCCTTGCTGAAGTGGAGCTCCAGCAGCACCGCCATCACCACTTCGGTGAGCTTGCGCACAATGGTGCGCTCCGGCGTCAGGTAATAGTTCTTCACCAGCTGCTGGGTAATGGTGCTGCCACCTGCCACCACCTGCCCGGAGCGCAGGTTGCTGAGCGCCGCACGGGCAATGCCGGTCAGCGAGAATCCCCAGTGGTCGTAGAAGCGTTGATCCTCCACGGCCAGCAGCGTTGCGCGCAGGCTCTCGGGTACATCCTCCAGCCGGACCAGAATCCTGTCTTCACCGTGGTGCGGATAGATGCCGCCGATCTGTACCGGATCCAGACGCATCAGGTCGATGGTGCCCTGGGCGTCACGCAGCACGGCCACGCGATCGCCCTGCACCTCCAGCCGCACCAGCCGCGGTGGCTCGCGCTCCCCGGGGAAGCTGAAGCCCCGGGTATACAGGTCGAAACGATTCCCCGCCCGGGACACTTCACCGGGTCGCCGCGCCGCAGCCTGCTTGCGATAGCCCAGCACCTCCAGTTCCCAGGCGAGGTCATCGGCCGACAGGGCGGCACCGGCGAACAGCTCCAGCGGCCTGGCATACACCTTGGCCGGCAACTCCCACATCTTGTCGGTAAACGTCGACGTAATCCGCACGTCGAGGTACACCACCACCAGCAGGCCTGCAGCGCAGGCTGCGAGAAACAGCTTCAGGAATGGGCGACGGGTTCTGGCCATGGGGGGAGTGTAGCGCACACCCGCTTTCATTTGACTGGGGGATCGGGATAATAGCCGCCTGAACTGGAGGGAGCCACAGGCAGATGAAGAAATACACGATCTACGGCATGGGTGCAGCCCTGGTCGACACCGAAATCCAGGTGCAGGACGCTGAACTGACCGCCATGGGGGTCGACAAGGGCCTGATGACGCTGGTCGATGAGGCCCGTCAGGCGGAGCTGCTTGGCCTGCTGCAAGGCCACCTGGTAAAGGCCAGTCACGCCAGCGGCGGTAGCGCCGGCAACTCGATGATCGCCGCGGCCCAGTTCGGCGTACCAACCTATATGACCTGCAAGGTCGCCGACGACGCCGACGGCGCCATCTACGTCAGGGACCTCGAGCAGGCGGGCGTGGCGCACAACATGGCACGGCGGCCGCAGGGCACCACCGGCAAATGCCTGGTGCTGATTTCGCCCGATGCCGAACGCAGCATGAATACCTTCCTCGGCATCAGTGAAACACTGTCGGTACACGAGCTCGACCCTGCCGCACTGGCCGACTCAGAGTACCTGTATATCGAGGGTTATCTGGTCACCTCGGACACGGGGCGCGCAGCCGCCATCCGCGCCCGGGAACTGGCCGAAGCCGCGGGTGTGAAGACGGTACTCAGCTTTTCCGACCCGGGCATGGTGGAGTTCTTCCGCGAAGGCCTGCAGGCCATGATCGGCACGCAGGTGGACCTGGTGTTCTGCAACCGGGACGAGGCCCTCTGCTGGGGCGACACCGACGACCTGAACACCGCCATGGAGCGCCTGAAACCGATCGCGCGCCGCTTTGTCGTGACCTGCGGCGCCGCTGGCGCACTCGCCTGGGATGGCGTCACCCGGCACGACATTCCCCCACACCGGGTACAGGCGGTGGACAGCAACGGCGCCGGCGACATGTTTGCGGGCGCATTCCTCTATGCCATCGGCCGCGGCGAGGACTACGCCACCGCCGGCCGTTTCGCCAGCCTTGCCGCGGGACGCGTGGTTGCCAACTACGGCCCGCGCCTCCCCGCGGCCGACTACCCCGCCCTGCGCGCGGAGTTTTTCGGCGACTGAACATCGCCGCGACATGCGGCTGCCGGGCAGGTTCAGAACAGGTCCATCTGACGCCCGGTAACCGCCGCGAAGGACGTGTCGAGAAAACCGAGTATGCCGTCCACCACCGGCGCCAGCTGCCGCTCCAGATAATGCCCGTAGTCCAGCGGCGACCGGGGAGCGGCGGCCGGCTCGGGCCCCGAGGTCGTCATCACGTATTCCACCCAGTCGCCCCGCGCGGGAGGCGACAGGCCGTGGTCGGCATAGCGACGCGCAGCCTGCACATGGGGCGGAACGTTGCGTTCATAATCCATCAGGCGACGGCGCAGCCGCTTGCGGTATACCAGGTCCCCATCGTGGTCTCCTGCCAGCACCGCCGCGACCAGCTGTTGCAGCCAGGCCTCCCAGGGCTGGTCCAGAAATACGCGCCGGTACAGCGCCTGCTGACAGTCGCGGGCGAGCCTGGTCCAGTCCGTGCGCACATTCTCCAGGCCCTTGAACACCACATGCTCCGCTGCCCCCGTACCCACCAGGCCGGCGTAGCGCTTCTTCGAGCCTTTCTCCGAGCCGCGAATGGTGGGCATGAGAAACCGCCGGTAATGCGTTTCGAATTCCAGTTCCAGGGCACAGTCCAGGGCGAACGCTTCGCGCAGCTGCTGCTGCCACCAGCGATTGAGGTCGCGCTGCAGGAGGCGCCCCGCGGCCTCTGCGGCTGCGTCATCGGCGGCATCAGCAATCCACACGAACACGGAATCCGTGTCGCCGTAGATCACCTGGTGGCCCAGGGACTCAATGCGCTCCCGGGTTCGCAGCAGTATCTCATGCCCGCGGCGAGTGATACTGCTGGCCAGGCGGGCATCGAAGAAGCGACACCCCGGACTGCCGAGCACCCCGTAGAACGAATTCATGATGATCTTGATCGCCTGAGAGAGCGGTGCATCCTGCGCCTGCTTGGCCGCATCCCGCCGCTGCCAGAGCGTCTCGATGAGGGCCGGCAGAATGTGCCCTCGGCGCGCAAAGCGAGCGCCGGCAAAGCCCGGCACCGAAGCCTCCTGCCGCGGGTTGGCAAGGCCCAGGGCGAGGCCCAGCGGGTCGATGCAGAAGGTGCGAATGATACTGGGATAGAGGCTCTTGAAGTCCAGCACCAGCACGTGTCGGTAAAGGCCGGGACGCGAATCCAGCACGACGCCGCCGGGACTCGGCTCCTGATCGCGCTGCGGGTTGGGTGCAACAAAGCCAGCGCGGTGCAGCCGGGGCAGGTACAGGTTATCGAATGAGGCGACGGAGCCCCCCAGCCGATCCGGGTTGAGTCCCGTCATGACACTGCGCGCGATGGCGAAGTCCAGCAACCCCGCGTGGGCAAAAATATCCGATACCAGCTCACAGTCGCGCAGGTTGTACGCTGCCAACCGCGCCTTGTCCTCCTGGAACAGGCGGCCGATCTCTTCGCCGCGCCCGGCACCCTGCAGCAGCTTGCCGGTACCGAGCAACTCGCGCGCCACGGCATCCAGGGCAAAGCTTTCGAAGCGGTAGAAGGCAGCGCGCAGGAGTTCAATGCCATCAATCAGCAGGCGCCCCGGCAGCCGCGCGCTGCGCCGCTCTCCGTCCTCATCCAGTGTGCGCCAGTGTACGGTGGTGCCGGCGCGACCCAGACGCAGAGGCACACCCAGGGCATCTGCCAGTCGCTGCAGGTACCACGTATCGAAATTCACGACATTCCAGCCAACCAGCACGTCCGGATCGACCTCGGCAATGAAGTCAAGGAAACGTTCCAGCACCGCGCGTTGCGTGGGCAGCGCTTCAACCTGCTCCCCGGCGTCGCAGGCGCCCAGCATGAAAACGCGTCGCAACTGCTGGCCGCCGGTGTCCCCTGCCGCAGGTGTCACGTGCACGGCAATCGAATACAGCTGCAGGCCTTCCATGGCGGTTTCAATGTCGAAAGAGGCCATGGTCAATTGCGGGCGCAGTGCTGCGGGACGCAGCTGCGGGTTGCGCATGTAGCCGTGACCCGTTCGCTGCTCCAGTTGACCCGCCAGTTGGGCGCCCCCGGTGATGAACCGCTCCATCAGGTAACGATCGGCCGGATTGATGTCCGCCTCCAGCGGGTCCGCGCCGCGCTCCAGCAGGCGGTCGGCGAGCGCTCGGGACTGCCGGTAGCCAGGACTATAGACGCCCGTCACGGGCTGCATGGCGAAATTGCGCAGACCCAGAGGCTTGAGCTCCACGCCGGCCTGCAGCGCCAGTAGTGCACGCTGCTGCTCCGCCTCCGGAGCGGCGAGAAAGAACACCGCACGCTCACCCTCGATCTCCACCTGCACGGGACCGCGCGCCGTGGCAAACCAGAGCTCAACGACAATGCCACCCTGGCTCTCACGCCACTGCCGTGTGAGCAGAAAACCAGCGAGCTCCACCGACTCTGGCGCCGACGTGCTAGGCATATCGATGCAGGTGCCTTAAGCTAACGGACATAACACCGACCGGACCACGCCCGCCTCCCTGGAAGATCACAATGAGCAAACCTGAAATCAAGCAAGACCCGCTCTACCAGCTGCTGCGCAATGAAGATATCAAAGGCTTCAACGAACAGCGCGATGTACTGGACACGGGCGAACTGCGCAGTGGCGATTATCGCGGCCGAGACCTGCGCAATATGAACGCGCGCGGCCTCGATTTCAGTAACTCCTATTTTCGCAATGCGGATCTCAGCGGCATCGACTTCCGGGAAACCAACCTGGAAGGCGCCAGCCTGCTGGACGCCAAGCTGTCGGGGACCTACTTCCCCGAGGCCATCAGCGCGGATGAGATCCGGCTCTCGCTGGACACCGGCACCCGGCTGCGCTACGACCGCAAGTAGTACCCCGCTAGCCCTGGGCGAGCAAATCGCGCAGATCGATCATCGCGGTGTTGGCGCGGCTGATGTAGGACGCCATGACCAGCGAATGATTCGCCAGCAGGCCGAAGCCGCTGCCGTTGAGGATCATCGGGCTCCACACCACGTCCTGGGTGGCCTCCAACTCGCGAATGATCTGCTGCACGCTGACCTGCGCGTTTTTGTTGGCCAGCACGTCCGCGAAGTCCACTTCCACCGCTTTCAGGAAATGAATCAGCGCCCAGGCGGTGCCACGTGCTTCAAAGAACACGTCGTCGATCTCCAGCCAGGGGGTGCTGACCAGCATCTCGGCCGGCGCTGGTGTTGACTGCCGCGCACTGCCGTCGCCCGCCAGATCCGTATTCAGGCGACGCTGCCCCACGCTGGCGCTCAGCCGCTGGGACAGACTGCCCAGGCGTGAACTCACGGTGGCCAGCCAGTAGCGGAGGTTGTCAGCACGGGCGTAGAACTGGGCATCGCTGTCGTTGTCATCCTCCAGACGCGCGAGGTAGCTGTGCAGGTGTTTCACGCCATCCCGGTACTGTGCCTCGGTCGTCGGCAGGATCCAGCTGTCAGAATTGAAGTTGAGCTGCGGCTCCGCAAGTGCCAGATCCTGGTCTTCCCGCGACTGGGATTGCGAGCGACTGAACACCTCGCGCATGGCACGCGCCAGATCGCGGGACTGTATCAGCACACCAAATTCCCAGTTGGGGATGTTGTCCAGCCAGAGCCCCGGCGGTGCCACATCGTTACTGAGGTAGCCGCCAGGCTTCTCCAGCAGGGTTTCCACGGCGCCGATCAGGGCTGCCGTGGTGGTGGAACCCACGGCGACCTGGCCCCCCGTTCGCGTCGAGTAGCTGCTCGCACGCTCTGCGACATCGAAGGGCGCGGGCGTCAGGCTCCAGTAGGCACCCACGAGCACGGCCAACAGCAGATACACCAGCACTGCGCCACCCAGACGCCGCGCCCAGAGGCCGCCGGGCAGCGCGCCGTCACGCCAGTTGGCGATGCGATCCTGCAATCCTGTCATGGTTGTTCACTCCCTGGCGCAAAGGCCGTTCAGTGGTGCTGGTGGTCGTGATGGCCTGCGGGGGCGGCATCGCGACGGGTCTCCGCCGGGGTACACAGCGGCGCGCCGTCGATAGTCAGGCACAGCTCCACCACATCACCCACGGCCGGCATGGCGTCCAGGTCCAGCAGCATGAGGTGCAGACCGCCGGGAACGAACGACACCTCAGCGCCAGCCGGCACCCGGACCTCAGACTGCTCCTGCATGCGCATCATGCCCTCGCTCTGCAGGGTTTCGTGCAGCTCCACGCGCCCCGCAATGGGCGTGCTGGCACCGCTGATGACAACCGCCTCAGCACTGGCATTGCGCACCGTCAGATAGGCCGCAGTGCGCGTCTGGGTCGGCGGCAGTGCGCGCACCCAGGCTCCCTCCAGCGCCACCTGAGCGGCCGCAGCCTGAGCCAACGGCAGTGCGAGCACAACGAGAAACAGCGCAGAACGAATACCTCTTTGGCTCACCTTTTTTCTCTCCTGCAATGAAACTATCACGATATGCGAGGCTCAGATTATAACACTTGCGCGCAGCGCCGGTTGGCGCCATTTCGTTGGGCCGCCCGGCGCAGGCTGCTACAATCGCGACGCGGCACACGGCCGCTACCCTACAAGGATTGCTCATGCGTTTCGTGCTTGCCAGCCTGCTCTGGTTGTACAGCAGTTTGGTGCTGGCCCAGCTTCCCACCGGCACACCGGGGGCGAACCCCTTTGCACAACCCGATTTCCTGCCGGTGGAGGAGGCGTACCAGCTTGCTGTGGAGCCCGCGGACGATGGCCGGATAAGGCTCTACTGGCGAATCGCCGAGGGCTATTACCTGTACCAGCACGCCTTCGACTTCCGTCTCGAGCATGGCGGGGAGCCCCTGGAAGTCGGCGCCGAGGTGCCTCCCGGGCTGGCCCGCAGTGACGAATTCTTCGGCGATGTGCAGGTGTACTACAACGAGGTTGAAGTGCAGCTTCAGGCCCGGGAGCCGCCGGGCTTCGCCCGTCTCAGCGTGCAGTCACAGGGCTGCGCCGATGCCGGGCTCTGCTATCCACCGCGCACTGAAGTCTTCGACATAGACTTCGGTACGGGCCAGGTCAACCCGGTCGCCCTGGCGCCGGCCACTGCGGCTGCGAGCCTCCCTGCCGCCGGTGCACGCCTGTCGGCCCTGCCTTACATGCTGCTGCTGGCGTTCTTCGGAGGCGCCATCTTGAACCTGATGCCCTGTGTATTCCCTGTGCTCTCGCTGAAAGTCCTCGGCTTTGCCAACACCGGTCGACAGGAACGCCTGCACCACGGCTGGCTCTACACCCTCGGCGTTATTGCCAGTTTCCTGGCCGTCGCCAGTGTGCTGATCGCCCTGCAGACTGCGGGGCAGGCGGTGGGCTGGGGGTTCCAGCTGCAATCCCCGGGCTTTGTCATCGCCCTCGCCTACCTGTTCCTGGCCATGGGGCTCTCGCTGTCTGGCATGGTGCAGCTCGGCAGCAGCGTAATGAACCTGGGCGGCAGCCTGGCCGGGCGCCAGGGATCGGCGGGTAGCTTTTTTACCGGTGTGCTGGCCGTGGTCGTGGCCAGCCCCTGCACGGCGCCCTTTATGGGCACCGCGCTGGGTTTCGCGCTGACCCAGCCCGCACTGGTGTCGCTCGCCATCTTCTTTGCCCTCGGGGCGGGCATGGCAGCGCCAATGTTACTGCTGAGCTACAGCAGCCGGGCCCGTGACTGGCTGCCGCGGCCCGGGGCGTGGATGGAAACGCTGAAGCAGTTGCTGGCCTTTCCGCTCTACGCCACGGCCATCTGGTTATTGTGGGTTGCCGGGCGCCAGACCAGCGTGGATACCATGGCCGCCGCCCTCAGCGGTGGCCTGCTCCTGGCGCTGGCACTGTGGCTGTGGCAGGGAAACACCTCGTCTGGCCGGGCCTCGTCTGGCCGGACGGCTCGCAGGGTACTCGCCCTCGCCAGTCTAGCGGGTGCAGTGGCGTTGGGGCTCTGGCGCATACCCGCAGCACCGGACACGGGGGTCGACGATGCATCGGTCTGGTCAGAGGAACGGGTGGAGGAGCTGCGTCGCTCGGGTCGCCCGGTTTTCGTTGACGTCACCGCCGACTGGTGCATCACCTGCATCGCCAACGAGCGGGGTGTGCTCTACACCGAGGCGGTGCAGTCCGCGTTCCGGGAGCACAACGTCGCCTTTCTGGTGGCAGACTGGACCAACTATGATGCCGATATTGCCAACTACCTGCGCAGCCACGGCCGCTCCGGAATCCCCCTGTATGTGCTGTATCCGGCCGACTCCGCGGCGGCACCTGTGCTCCTGCCCCAGGTACTGACACGCAATGGGGTTATCAGCTCGCTGGAACGTATTTCGACAGATAAAGGCTAGATCGCGCTGATCTCCTCGCGTTTTGCCGGAAATACGCTGGTTTTCGTGCAACTTCAGCCATTGCGCCTGTTTCGCGGGCCTCTGTGCCGCTATCTACCGGAAATGGGAAAAATTCGCCTAACTGGCGGCTAACATCCGCTATTTTCTAAAAAATCCTGCTCACGGATGGACAGCCACGGATTTTTCAGCCAGACTTTGGCGCAATGGGTCAAAAAGCGCACAGGCGAATAACCATGGCCACCATTCTGGTACTGCACGGTCCCAACCTGAACCTCCTGGGGGAGCGTGAACCCGCCGTATATGGCCACACCACCCTCGCCGACATTGACAGCCGACTGACTCACGTTGCCACCGCGCAGGGGCATCACCTGCTCGCCATGCAGAGCAACGCGGAATACGAACTCGTGGAGCGCATCCACGATGCGCGGCGCGAAGGGGTGAACTTCATCCTGATCAACCCGGCGGCGTTTACCCACACCAGCGTCGCGCTGCGGGACGCCCTGGCAGCAGTGGCGATTCCCTTTATCGAAGTGCACCTGTCCAACACCCACGCCCGAGAGCCCTTTCGACAGCACTCGTATTTCTCCGATCTGGCGGTGGGTGTGATCTGCGGACTGGGCGCGCACGGTTACGAACTCGCTTTACTGGCCGCCCTGCGGCAACTGGAACAGCCCTGAAACGAAAACCAGAGAGAGCCCTGTCATGGACATTCGCAAAGTTAAAAAGCTGATCGAATTGCTGGAAGAGTCCAACATCGATGAGATAGAAATCAAGGAGGGGGAAGAGTCTGTGCGCATCAGCCGCAACAGCGCCCAACCCCTGATGGCGGCCTATGCACAGGCACCAGCCCCCGCTGCGGCGCCGGCGCCCAGCGCTCCGGCGGCGACCCCTGCACCCGCGGCAGAAGCGGCAGCGCCCAGCGCACCGGTGCACAGTGGCAAACTCATCACCTCGCCGATGGTGGGCACCTTCTACCGCTCCCCCTCGCCCACGTCGCCCGCTTTCGTCGAAGTGGGCCAGAGCGTGAAGGTGGGCGATGTCCTCTGCATCGTCGAAGCCATGAAAATGATGAACCAGATCGAAGCGGACAAGTCCGGCACCATCGAGGCCATCCTGGTCGACAACGGTGAGGCGGTTGAATTCGAGCAGCCTCTGTTCTCCATCGTCTGACACAGCCACCGGCGCCCGCGCGCCGCAAGCAGAGGAACACATCATGGCCAAGCTGGAAAAGGTTCTCATCGCCAATCGCGGTGAGATCGCCCTGCGGATTCTCCGGGCCTGCAAGGAGATGGGCATCAAGACCGTGGCGGTCCACTCCAAGGCAGACCGCGAATTGATGCACGTGCGCCTCGCCGACGAGGCGGTCTGTATCGGTCCCGCAGCCTCCACCGCAAGCTATCTCAACGTACCCGCGATCATCAGTGCCGCGGAAGTCACCAACGCAAGCGCTATTCACCCCGGTTACGGGTTCCTGGCCGAGAATGCGGACTTTGCCGAGCAGGTAGAGAAGAGCGGCTTCATCTTTATCGGTCCGAAAGCCGACACCATCCGGCTCATGGGCGACAAGGTATCGGCCATTGAGGCCATGAAGAAGACCGGCGTGCCCACAGTTCCGGGCTCCGATGGCCCCCTCACCGATGACGCCGAGCGCACATTGGAGATTGCCCGGCGCATCGGCTACCCCGTCATCGTGAAGGCCGCCGCCGGCGGTGGCGGTCGCGGCATGCGGGTTGTGCACAATGAAGCGGCGCTGCTGAACTCGGTGCAGTTGACCCAGGCCGAGGCCGCGGCCGCCTTCGGGTCCGGTGTCGTTTACCTGGAGAAATTCCTGCAAAAGCCGCGTCACGTGGAAGTGCAGGTCATCGCAGACGGGCAGGGCAACGCCATTCACCTGGGGGACAGGGACTGCTCGCTACAGCGCCGCCACCAGAAGGTATTGGAAGAAGCGCCGGCGCCCGGTGTCGACGAGCACCTGCGCGCCCAGGTCGCCGAGGCCTGCGTCAACGCCTGCATCGAGATCGGCTATCGCGGTGCCGGCACCTTCGAATTTCTCTATGAAGACGGTGGTTTTTACTTCATTGAAATGAATACCCGGGTGCAGGTGGAGCACCCGGTGACGGAAATGATCACCGGCATCGACATCGTGCGCGAGCAACTGCGCATCGCCAGCGGCCTGCCGCTGTCGGTCACCCAGGAACAGGTGGCCTTTCGCGGTCACGCCTTCGAATGTCGCATCAACGCGGAAGATCACCAGACCTTCATGCCCTCGCCAGGGAAGGTCACCACCTTCCACGCACCCGGCGGTCCCGGCATCCGCGTCGACTCGCATCTGTACGATGGCTACACCGTACCCCCGTTCTACGATTCCCTGATTGCCAAGATCATCAGCTACGGCGAAAGCCGCGAGATCGCCCTGGCGCGGATGCGCCAGGCCCTTGATGAACTGGTCATAGAGGGTATCCGCACAAACACGGCGCTGCACCGCGAACTGGTGCGGGACCGCTCATTCCAAGCTGGTGGTGTGAGCATTCACTACCTTGAAAGCAAGCTGGAAGACTGGAGCTAGTGAGCTGGCTGCAGCTGCGACTGGACACCAGCCCGGCGCTCGCCGCTGACCTTGAGGAACAGCTGCTGGCGGCGGGTGCGGTGGCGGTGACCATGGAAGACAATGCCGACCAGCCGGTGCTGGAACCCGGCGTGGGGGAAACCCCGCTCTGGCAACACATACGGCTGACCGGCCTGTTCCCCGCGGACACCCACATGCCGTCGGTGCTGGAACGCATCCCGGACACACTTCTGGACGGGTGCAACCAGCGGGTGGAGATCCTCGAGGACAAGGACTGGGAGCGGGAGTGGATCAGCCACTACCAGCCCATGCGCTTTGGCGAAAAACTGTGGGTCTGCCCCAGCTGGATCGACCCGCCGGATCCGGACGCCGTCAATCTCCTCTTGGACCCGGGCCTGGCCTTCGGCACCGGTACACACCCGACCACGGCCCTCTGCCTTGGCCAGCTCGACCAGCTGAGGCTGCGCGGCCAGACTCTCGTCGACTACGGCTGCGGCTCGGGCATCCTGGCGGTGGCGGCACTCAAGCTCGGCGCCGAGCGCGCCCTGGGGGTGGACAACGACCCGCAGGCACTGGTCGCCAGCCGCGACAACGCCCGGCGCAACAGCGTCGCAGATGAACGCTTCAGCGTCACCCTGCCGGATGCCGCCACCAATGCCGCCTGGCAAGGCCGTGCAGATGTCGTGGTGGCGAACATTCTTGCCGGACCACTGGCAGAGCTCTCGGACACCCTGCTGAGCCTGCTCAAACCGGGCGGCACCCTGCTGCTGTCAGGCCTGCTCAACAGCCAGGCGGCCTCCCTGTGCGAGCACTACGCGACGCGCATCAAGCTCACCGTGGCTGGAGAGCGCGAGGACTGGGTGTGCCTGCGCGGGGTGCTGTCCCCGGCCTGAGGGTCTGAGCGTCAACCCTGGGGCTCACGCCCCAGCACCGCGGCCATCTGCGCGTCATCGAACAGGTAGGACAGCGATCCCGTCATGTCAGGATGCCGGCGCAAGCACTGTCCGCCATCAACGTTGAAACACTGCCCCGTCACCCAGGACGACTCGGGACCCGCCAGATAGCGCACGCTGGCGGCAATGTCTTCCGGTTCACCGGGCCGCCGCAGCGGGATCTGCTCCTCGAACGCCTGCATCACCTCGGGGCTGGCAAAAAGATCACCCGTGGCTTCGCTACGCGTCAGCCCCGGCCGCACCGCGTTGATCCGCAGCCCAAGATACGACAGCTCATCCGCAGCGGCTCTCACCAGCCCTTCCAGACCGGCCTTGCCCGCGCAATAGGCCGACAACCAGGGAAACGGCATGCCAGCTGTGGTGGAGGAGATGCACACGATGCTGCCACCTCGAGCCATCACCGGAGCCGCGTGGCGCACGGCCAGGAATACCGACCCGATATTCAGGTCCAGTTCCCGGCGCAGGCCATCCAGATCCTGCAGCAACAGCGGCTTGAAGCCCCCGCCGCCCACTGTGGGCACCACAATATCCAGGCGCCCGGCCACGCCATGTGCCATGTCCACCGCCCGGCACACATCCTCCTCCCGCAAGGCGTCGCCGGGGCAGAGACGCACCTCGCCGCCCGGTACCTGCTCCAGCAAAGCGGTGCGCGCCGCCTGCAACGCCGCCTCACGGCGCCCCATCAGCACCACAGCGGCGCCATCCTGCAGCAGTGCCGCAGCGCAGGCCGCGCCAATGCCGCCCGCACCGCCAGTGACCAGTGCCGTCTTGCCCTGCAGACCCTTTACCGTGCCCATACATCCTCCTGTTTTCGTTATTTGCGCTGGCAAAGCCAGTCCCCAGTCTAACCTGCCCGCGCCGCAGCCCACAGCGCGCTTTAACCGCAGGCCGCGGTGGCGTATCATAGGCTGCTCTCTGCAGCGACCTCACAGTCTCCCGCAATGCCACAAATCGGGCCTTACACACTGACCAATGCCGTAGCGCTGGCACCCATGGCGGGCGTCACCGACCTGCCGTTCCGGCAGCTCTGTGCGCGACTCGGTGCGGGGCTGGTCGTGTCCGAAATGGTCAACAGCAACCCGCGCCTGAGGAATACGGACAAGACCCGGCTACGCACCCGCCACGATGCTGAAATCGAGCCCCGCTCGGTACAGATTGCCGGCAACGACCCACAGCAGATGGCCGCCGCAGCACGCTATAACGTCGCCCTGGGTGCACAGGTCATCGATATCAATATGGG
This sequence comes from Halieaceae bacterium UBA5044, assembly GCA_002416125.1. Taxonomy (GTDB): domain Bacteria; phylum Pseudomonadota; class Gammaproteobacteria; order Pseudomonadales; family Halieaceae; genus Haliea. The sequence goes on along the minus strand of DIBU01000020.1, from coordinate 110,542 downwards.
CTGCCCGGCCAAGAAGGTCTGCCGCAAGGCAGCCGGTTCCGCGCTGCTCGCTGACGAACCCCTGGTACTGGATATCCTGCAGGCCGTGGTCGCGGCCGTGCAGGTCCCGGTCACCCTGAAAATCCGCACGGGGTCCTCACCGCAGGCGCGCAACGGGGTCAGCATTGCGCGCATCGCCGAGGATGCCGGTGTCGCCGCGCTGGCGGTGCACGGTCGCACCCGCGCCTGCGCCTTCCGCGGTCGCGCGGAGTACGACACCATCGCCGACATCGTCGCCGCCGTGGATATCCCGGTCTTTGCCAATGGCGACATCGACTCTGCCGAGAAGGCCGAAGCGGTGTTGCGTCATACCGGCGCCGCAGGCGTCATGGTCGGCCGCGCTGCTCAGGGTCGACCCTGGCTCTGCGGCCAGATCGCCGCACGGCTGGCCACCGGCAGCACACCGCCAGCGCCCTCACTGGCGCAGCAGGTCGCCCTGCTGCACGACCACGTCAGCGCCCTGCACCTCTTCTATGGCGACTTCCTGGGGCCGCGCATCGCACGCAAACATGTCGGCTGGTTCCTGCAACACCAGCCACAGTGGCTCACGCACCGGGCCGCATTCAACGCCCTCGACGACAGCGCCGCGCAACTCCACATGATTGACCAACTGTTTACAGGCACCACCGCAGAGAACATGGCTGCATGAAGAAATCCGACCCACCCTCGCTTACCCCCGACGTCCCAACCCTCCCCGACAGCACGTCTGCAGCGCCTACACCGGAGCGATTGCACGATGCCGTGGCTCGCGCAGTCGGTGAATACCTCGAAGCGCTGGATGGGCAGACGACGACAGATTTCTACCAACTCGTGCTGGCCGAAGTTGAGGCGCCACTGCTGCGTGCCGTCATGGACTACACGCGCAACAACCAGACCCGTGCCTCCCACATGCTGGGCCTGAATCGCGGCACGCTGCGCAAGAAACTCAAACAGTACCAACTCATTTCCGACAAAAGCTGACAGGCACCCCACACACCATGAGCGACTCCCATCTCGTACCCGTTAGACGCGCGCTGATCAGCGTCTCCGACAAAACCGGCATCGTTGAATTTGCCACCGCCCTGCAGGAGCTCGGCGTTGCGCTGCTGTCGACCGGCGGCACCTACCGCCTGTTGCGCGATGCCGGCCTCGCGGTCACTGAGGTTGCCGACCACACCGGCTTCCCCGAGATGATGGACGGCCGCGTGAAAACGCTGCATCCGAAGATTCACGGCGGCATCCTCGCCCGTCGCGGGCAGGACGATGCGGTGATGGCTGAGCATGGCATCGATGCTATTGATATGGTCGTGGTCAACCTGTATCCCTTCGAGGCCACCGTCGCCAGACCGGACTGCACGCTGGAAGAGGCAGTCGAGAACATCGACATCGGCGGCCCGACCATGGTGCGCGCCGCTGCAAAGAACCACCGCTGGGTGAATATCGTGGTGAATGCAGGCGACTACACCCGCATCATCGAAGAGATGCGCAGCCATCAGGGCGCCACCACACTCGCAACCCGCTTCGACCTGGCGATTCGCGCCTATGAGCATACCGCGGCCTACGATGGCGCCATCGCCAACCACTTCGGAAAACTGACCCCGGGTGGCTCAGCCGCGTTCCCGCGCACGTTCAACACGCAGTTCCACAAGGCGCAGGAGATGCGCTACGGGGAAAACCCGCACCAGAAAGCGGCATTCTACGTTGAAGCGCAGCCTGCCGAAGCCGGCATCGCCACCGCCCGGCAGCTGCAGGGCAAGGAACTGTCCTACAACAACGTGGCGGACACCGACGCCGCACTGGAGTGTGTAAAGAATTTTGCCGAACCGGCCTGCGTGATTGTCAAACACGCCAACCCCTGTGGCGTGGCCGTCGCCGCGACGCTGCTGGAGGCCTACGACCTCGCCTTTGCCACCGACCCGGAATCCGCCTTTGGCGGCATCATTGCCTTCAATCGGGAGCTGGACGCAGAAACCGCACAGGCCATCGTCGAGCGACAGTTCGTCGAAGTGATCATCGCGCCGGCTGTGAGTGCCGCCGCGCAGGAAGTGGTCGCGGCCAAGCAGAACGTGCGACTGCTCGCCTGCGGCAACTGGGGCCCCGGCATCCCGGCCCTCGATTACAAGCGGGTGAATGGCGGGCTGCTGGTCCAGGATCGCGACCTGGGCATGGTCGACAGCGCGGATCTGCGCATTGTCAGCAAGCGGCAGCCGACGCCGCAGCAGATGCAGGACCTCCTGTTCGCCTGGAAAGTCGCCAAGTTCGTCAAGTCCAATGCGATTGTCTACGCGGCAAATGGCCGCACGATCGGCGTAGGTGCCGGCCAGATGAGCCGGGTCAATTCAGCCCGTATCGCCGCGATCAAGGCAGAGCACGCGGGCCTCACCGTGCGTGGCTCGGTGATGGCGTCCGACGCGTTCTTCCCGTTCCGAGACGGCATCGACAACGCCGGCAAGGCCGGTATTGCCGCCGTCATTCAGCCGGGCGGTTCGATTCGCGACGAGGAAGTTATCGCCGCCGCCGATGAACACGATATGGCCATGGTCTTTACCGGCATGCGCCACTTCCGCCACTGAGAGAGCAACTGATGAACATTCTGGTGATTGGCAGCGGCGGCCGCGAACACGCGCTGGCCTGGAAAGCGGCACAGGGGAGCGGCGTCGAGCGTGTATTCGTCGCGCCGGGGAACGCGGGCACTGCCACCGAAGCCGGCCTGCAGAACGTCGCCATCGACCCCATGGACTTCGCCGCACTGGCCGACTTCGCGGCCGCGGAGGGCGTTGCGCTCACTATCGTCGGACCCGAAGCACCCCTGGTGGCAGGCATTGTGGATTACTTCCAGGAACGCGGCCTGCGCTGCTTTGGGCCGCGCAAGGGCGCAGCCCAGCTGGAAGGATCGAAGGCGTTCACCAAGGACTTTCTCGCCCGCCACAACATTCCCACCGCGGCCTACGGCAACTTTACCGAGTTGGAACCTGCGCTCGCATACCTGCGTGCCCAGGGCGCGCCGATCGTGGTCAAGGCCGACGGCCTGGCGGCGGGCAAGGGCGTGATCGTCGCCGAGACCCTCGCTGAAGCCGAAGCAGCGGTGACTGACATGCTGTCGGGCAACGCCTTCGGCGATGCCGGCGGCCGTGTTGTGATCGAGGAATTTCTGCAGGGCGAGGAAGCCAGTTTTATCGTCATGGTAGATGGCGAACACGTGCTGCCAATGGCGACCAGCCAGGACCACAAGCGCATCGGCGACGGTGACACCGGGCCGAACACGGGCGGCATGGGGGCCTACTCACCGGCCCCCGTCGTCACGGATGCCGTGTTCCGGCGCGTCATGGATGAGGTCATCCTGCCCACCGTGCGCGGCATGGCCGCAGAAGGCAATGACTACACCGGCTTTCTCTACGCGGGGCTGATGATCTCCCCCGCGGGTGACCCGAAAGTCATCGAGTACAACTGTCGCTTCGGCGACCCGGAAACCCAGCCCATCATGCTGCGCCTGCAGTCCGACCTGGTCGCACTGTGTGCTGCGGCACTCGACGGTGAGCTGGATCGCGCCACGGCCCGCTGGGACAGCCGCTGCGCCATCGGCGTGGTGCTGGCCGCCGGCGGGTATCCGGGGGACTACGCCAAGGGACTGCCCATCTCCGGGCTGGATTACGCCTTCCCGGAGCACGTCAAGGTCTTCCATGCAGGCACCACCGTGCGGGGCGACACAGTCGTCACCAACGGGGGTCGCGTTCTCTGCGTGACCGCGCTGGGGGAGGATATCGCCGCCGCCCAGCGCAGCTGTTACGACGCCGCCGGGCATATCCAGTGGGACGGCGTGACCCGGCGCAACGACATTGGTTGGCGCGCGATTGCCCGCTATAGTTAGGGCTTCACGGTGATGGAGCACGCCATGCATAGCCGAAAACTGACGCTCGTAGACCGCCTGTTGGGGGAAGCTGACACAGTATTGCGTACCCTCAGCAATCGCGGCAGGCCCGCCACCCGCCCCTCTCCTGCCGAGGGCCACCGGGACTGCACCCTCAATCCGGCGCAGCGCAGTCACGTTGCGGGGCTCATGCGGGTCAACCACACCGGTGAAGTGTGCGCGCAGGCGCTGTACCAGGGACAGGCACTGACCGCCAAATTACCCGCCGTCCGCGAGGACATGCGCGAAGCGGCGCGCGAAGAAGAGGATCATCTGGCCTGGTGCGCCCAACGCCTGCAGGAGCTGGGCAGCCGCCCCAGTCACCTGAACCCGGCCTGGTACGGCCTATCCTTCCTGCTCGGTGCCAGCGCCGGCGCGATCGGCGACAAATGGAGCCTGGGGTTCGTGGCCGCCACGGAGGAGCGGGTCTGCCGCCACCTGCGCGACCACCTGCAGCAACTGCCTGCCGACGATCGCAAATCCCAGTTGATCCTGCAGAAGATGCTGGAAGACGAAGAGCGTCACGGGGAGAACGCCCTGGCAGCGGGCGGCGCGGATCTGCCTGCGCCGGTCAAGGACCTGATGAGCGTCGTGTCAAAACTCATGACCCGCAGCAGCTACTACCTGTAACCTGCCTGCCCTGCTGTGGGGCAGGTCTGCGCCCCTCAAGACGGCGAAAACGCCTGTATCTCGAAGCTGTGGCTCATCGCCACGCCGGCAGCACCCAGCATGATGGATGCCGAACAGTATTTCTCTGCGGAGAGTTCAACCGCCCGCTGCACCTGTTTTTCCTTCAGGTCCACGCCGGTCACCACAAAGTGCATGTGAATACGGGTGAATACCGCGGGCACCGCATCCGCACGCTCGGCCTGCAGCTCTACGCGACAGTCAACCACCTGCTGGCGGGACTTCTGCAGCATGCTCATCACGTCAAACGACGAGCATCCCCCCACCCCCAGCAGCAGCATCTCCATCGGGCGCGGGCCAAGATTGCGCCCGCCGAGGTCGGGCGGCCCGTCCATCACAACACTGTGGCCACTGCCGGACTCACCCAGAAACATGACGCCATCCACCCACTTCACGGTTGCCTGCATTGCTCGGCTTCTCCTGTTCGCAAGACGGCGCGAGCTTAGCACAGGGGTTTACGTTTTACTTGCCGCACGCGTGGGGTAATATTGGCCTACAGGTCGTATGACAAGAAGAGGGGAAACCCCAGCATGCTGAAGCACCAGGTCACCAGTGCCATTCCGGGGGTGGAGAACTTTCTCCGTCACTGCAACCGGTCCATCTATCGGGCCAAGCATGTCATTCTGCAGGAGGGTGCCAACTGCGATCGCCTGTTTCTGATTCTGGACGGCTCGGTGTCGGTGATGGTGCAGGATGAAAACGATGCCGATCACATGATGGTGGTCAGCTACCTGAATGCCGGTGACTTCTTCGGGGAGATGGGCCTGTTCGGCGCCAGCGAGGAAGTGCGCAGCGCCATGGTGGTCGCCCGGGAGCAGTGCGAGGTCGCCGAGATTTCCTATGCCCGATTCCACCAGATCCGCAGCCATTACCCCGACATTCTCTTTGCCATCGCCAACCAGATGGGCATGCGTTTGCGGCAGACCACCCGCAAACTCAAGGATCTCGCCTTTGTCGATGTTTCCGGGCGCATCGCTCACACCCTGATAGACCTGTGCAAACAGCCGGACGCCATGACCCACCCCGACGGCATGCAGATCAAGGTCACCCGTCAGGAACTGGGCAAGATCGTCGGCTGCTCGCGGGAAATGGCCGGACGGGTGCTGAAAAACCTCGAAGAAGAGGGTCTGGTGGCTGTCTCCGGAAAAACCATGGTGGTGCTGGGTACCCGCTAGCCGGGGAAGAACAGCTCGCGCAATTTCTCGCCGGGTTCCCCGGCGCGCATGAAGGCCTCGCCGACCAGGAAACTGAACACCCCTGCGTCCCGCATGACGGCCACATCCTCCGGACTGTGGATGCCGCTCTCCGTCACCACCACGCGGTCACCCGGGATATGCGGCAGCAGGTTCAGGGTTGTATCCAGGGCGGTCTTGAAGCTGTGCAGGTCGCGGTTGTTGATACCGAGCAGCGGCAGGCCCAGGTCCAGCGCGCGATCCAGTTCGGCGCGATCATGCACTTCGACAAGCACGTCCAGCCCGTATTCGGTGGCGCTGCTGGCCAGCTCGCGCATCTGTGCATCTTCCAGCGCTGCCGCAATCAGCAGCACTGCATCGGCGCCGATGGCGCGGGCCTCAACCACCTGCCAGGCGTCGACGGTGAAGTCCTTGCGCAACACCGGCAGGGCGCAGGCGGCACGCGCCTGCTGCAGATAGGCATCACTGCCCTGGAAGAAATCGACGTCGGTCAGGACCGACAGGCAGGCGGCATTGCCGGACTGGTAGCTGCGCGCGATCGCGGCGGGATCAAAATCTGCGCGAATCACACCCTGGCTGGGTGAGGCTTTCTTCACCTCCGCAATCACCGCTGGCTGCGCCGCCTCCACGCGTTGGCGTAGCGCCTCCACGAAACCGCGCGGCGCGGACTGCTCCGAGATGCGGGACTCAAGGTCAGCGAGGGATTCACGGCGGCGCCCTGCCGCCACTTCCTCGTATTTGCGCGCCAGGATCTGGCGCAGGATGGTCGGGGCGGCAGCCATCAGGCGTGACCTCCCTGACGCATCATCTGGGTAAAATCGACAAACTCCTTCATCTTTTCCCGCGCCTGCCCTGTCGCGATCAGGTCCTCAGCCAGCGCCACCCCATCGGCAATGGTCGCCGCCAGGCCGCTGACATAGATGGTGGCACCCGCATTCAGGGCAATCATCGCCGCAGCCTTGTGTGCCGCAGGCGTATCGCGCCCCGCCAACGCCGCACGGATCAGCGCCGCCGACTCCTCGACACTGCCTACCGACAGTCCCTCAAGGCTCTGCCGCTGCATCCCGAAATCCTCCGGGGCAATGCGGTAGCTGGCGATATTACCGCGACACAGCTCGGCCACTTCCGTGCTGCCGCTCAAGGTGATTTCATCCAGGCCGCCCTCCCCGTGCACAACCAGGGCGTGCTCGCTGCCCAGCAGCTTCAGCACTTCCGCGAGGGGGCGGCACAGTGCCGGGTCAAACACGCCGATCACCTGGCGGCGCACACCCGCCGGGTTGGTCAGGGGACCCAGCACATTGAACAGCGTGCGCATGCCCAGCTCGCGACGCGGGCCGATTGCATGGCGCATCGCGGCGTGGTGCGCCGGGGCAAACATGAAGCCCAGGCCGACACTGTCAATCGCCCGCGCCACCTGTGCTGGCGTCAGGTCCAGCGGCACCCCGAGATGCTCCAGCAGGTCGGAGCTACCCGATGTACTGGAAACAGAGCGGTTGCCGTGCTTGGCGACCTGCGCGCCAGCCGCCGCGACGACAAAGGTGGCCGCCGTCGACACATTGAACAGATTGGCACCGTCGCCACCGGTGCCTACGAGGTCGACCAGGTGCTCACCGGAGACCTCCACCGGCGTCGCCAGCTCGCGCATCACCTGCGCCGCACCCGCGATTTCCTCGGTGCTCTCCCCTTTCATGCGCAGGGCCACCAACAAGCCTCCAATCTGGGCATCAGTTGCGGCGCCGGACATGACCAGCCGCATAACCTGCGCCATTTCATCGCGGGTGAGTGACTGGTGATCCACCAGGCGGGCAAGGGCATCCTGCAGGGTCATCAACGGGCCTCCTGTTGCAGAAAGTTGCGCAGCAGGTCATGGCCATGCGCGGTAAGAATCGACTCGGGGTGGAATTGCACGCCTTCAACCGCCAGCTCCCGGTGCCGCAGCCCCATGATCTCATCCATTTCGCCGTCAGCGGTTTCCGTCCAGGCGGTGATTTCCAGGCAAGCCGGCAAGCCCTCCCGAGCGACCACCAGGCTGTGGTATCGCGTCGCCTCAAAGGGCTGGCTGAGACCGCGGAATACGCCCTGGCCACGATGGTGAATCAACGACGTCTTCCCGTGCATCACCTGCCGCGCGCGTACCACCTGCCCGCCATAGACCTGTCCGAGGCTCTGCATGCCGAGACAGACGCCGAGGATCGGCAGCTGGCCGGCATAGGTGCGGATCACGTCCATGGAGATTCCCGCCTCGTTGGGCGTGCAAGGACCGGGAGAGATCACGATCTTGCGCGGGGCGATGGTGGCGATATCGGCAACGCCAATCTCATCGTTGCGCACCACCTGCACCTCGGCGCCCAGTTCACCCAGATACTGCACGATATTCCAGGTGAAGGAATCGTAGTTATCGATCATCAGAATGTCAGGCATGGTCGTCCCTTGCAGCGTGGGGCGTGAGTTTACCATGCCTCAGGGCACTGCGAGAGGGCAGCTCACAACGCATCAGTTGAGGACACGCCTCGCCCCGCTCTGGCCGGAGCAATATGTCACAGAAGTGTATAAATATACAACCGTGTACTTTTATCTGGACCCTCTCTATGATTCGAACCCGATGTCAGCGGCGCTCCTGCGCCGCGCATCCCGCATACCGATCCACCCACAAGCTGAGAGTTAACAACAATATGACAGTGACAAATGGATTTACCCACGGTCGAAACGCACAGAAAACCCTGATCGCCGCTGCCGTCGCGCTGACCACCATGCCCTCGCTCGCGCAACTGCAGCTGGAAGAAATCATCGTGACTGCACAGAAGCGTACCGAGCTGGTGCAGGACATATCCGCGACCGTGAACGTGGTGACCGGCGACTCCATCGACCGGTTCTCCGCCCTGAGCTTCATCGACCTTGAACAACAGACGGCGGGTGTGACACTGTCCGCGCCCAACGCCCGCAACTCGAACATTTCCATGCGCGGCATCAGCATCGACCCGGAAGCCGGCGCCGCCAGCGCCGTTGACGTGTACTGGAACTCCGGCATTGTGCGCGCAGACAACGCCTTCACCCAGCTGTACGATCTGGAGCGGGTGGAGATTCTGCGCGGCCCCCAGGGCACCCTGCAGGGCGCGACATCGCCGGCGGGCGCCATCAACATCATCACGCGGCGTCCCGATCTGTTCGAAACCAACGGCTATGTGCAAATGACCCTTGGCGACAACGATGGCCTGAACACCCAGGCGGCGTGGACCGGCCCCTTGATCGAAGGCAAGCTCGGTGTGCGTGTTGCCGGGGTTTACGACACCAACAACTCCGCCAACGTGAACAATATCACCAGCGGGCTCGACGACCCGGAAGCCGACGCCAAATCGGGGCGCATCACCGCCAACTGGCTACCCACCGACGACCTCGATGTCACGCTGGTGTGGCAGTACCTCGACCGCCGCATTGAGGACAGCAAGGCGGTGTCGGGCACTGATGCACTGGGCGAGCGTCCTACCCTGCGTGACGATGACCGCATCGCCCTGGGAAAATACAACAACTTTGGCGAGATCACCTACGACCTCGCCAACCTGCTGGTAAACTGGCGTCTCGGTGACTTTGAACTGGCCTCGGTAACCGCCTACCAGAACTCCGACAAGCCGGCGGGTACGGAAAACGACCGCGCCCATTACGTCACCAACCCTGAAGCGCTGACGCATCAAAACACCCTGACCGCGGTGGAGAGCTACTCCCAGGAGTTCCGCCTGAGCTCATCCGGCAACGATTTCTGGGACTATATCGTCGGCGTGTACTACAACGAGCAGAACACCACCACCCAATTCAGCAGCAACACCACCATTACCAATGGGCCCGAGATCTCTTTCCTGAGCTCCGGCGTGCTGCCGGTGGATGGCAAGGAACTGGCCGCCTTCACCTTCAACACCTTCTACCTGACTGATGCCCTGCAACTCGAAGTGGGTGCACGCTGGACGTCCTACGACCGTTTCCGTGCCAGCACCATCAACTACGATTCACTGAACTACCTGCCGCCCGCGCTGCTCCCGTTTGCACCGCTGGTCGAAGCCGGCATCGCCGCGGCCTTTCCGATTGAGGGCGTCTCCGAGCGGAACCAGAAGGGGGATGAAACCGCAGTGACCGGCTCGGTGAAACTGCGGTATGCATTCGATGACGACATCTCGGTGTACGGTGCCTACAACCGCGGTTACCGCCCCAGCGGCATCTCCATTACACCCAGCCCCAATGTCGTTTTCCTGCCCAATGGCGAGGACGACCTGCTGCACGACGAGGAAACCAGCGATGCGCTCGAGATCGGCTTCAAGAGCCGCCTGCTCGACGGCAGGGCGACACTCAACGGCGCACTGTACTACCAGCAGTTCGACGGCTACCTGGGCTTCACGCGGGGTATACAGGTGCTCGACGACAGCGGTGCACCGGTCGACATCGTGGGCGGCTTCCTTTTCAACGGCGACGCAACCACCTACGGCGTAGAGTTCGACGGCAGGCTGCTGATCACCGAGCAGTGGGTCACCGGGGCCAGCTTCAGCTACGCCAAGGGCGAATGGGACAGCGGTGCCACCAAACCCTGTAACCAGCGCGAACCGGGTGAGGTGCTCGGCTCCTGCGATATCAAGGGCGACCCGATCGGCGGCGAACCCGAGCTGTCGCTATCGCTGAACTCTGAATACACCTGGCCCCTGCAAAGCACCGAGATCTACCTGCGCGGCCTGTACAAGTACACCGACGAGCGCCTCAACACCGAGGCCTCCGCCGGCATTGGTGCAGTGCGTGAAACCTTTGATGCCTACAGCAATTTCAACCTGTATGCCGGCTGGCGCAGCGCCGACGACATGTGGGACGTCTCGGTGTTCGCGAAGAACCTGCTGGATGACGACACCGTCATCTTCCAACAGGGCCCTGACCAGTACGATATCGCCATCAGCGGCGGCTCCTACACCCAGGTGAACCTGGTGCCGGAGCGCACGATCGGCGTGACGGCGCGCTACAACTTCTAGGTAGCCGGCCCGCAGCCGCTGCGCCCCTGCTATCCAGCCGGGGCGCGGCACTCCCGGGGCTTTTCCAGCACCAGTACATCCTGGAAAAACGGCCCCGGCACTTCTTTCCAGTTCCCACGGTAGTGGGCGGCGAGCTGTAGCTGGCTGGCCTCCAGCAGGCTGGCCAGGCCCGCCGGCGTCATGCCGATGGCCGCCTCCGGCACCTGCGCCCAGCCGGGACACAACCACTCGGATGAGCCGTAAGCGGGTTGGTCGAACACCCAGCGCTCAAGCGGCGTGCCGTGAAAGCGCGCGGCCTTGCCCGCAGTGCGCGGCAAGGTGGCGTGATACGCCTCATCCAGCAGAAACACCGTCACCAGCGCCTTGCCGCCGGGCTCCAGCACCCGCTCCAGCTCCGCCATATAGAAACGGGCGTCGCGTTCATTGAAATGCGTCCACACCGACAGTGCGGTCACCAGCTGTTGCCCTGCGTCGGCGACCGGCCAGGGAGCGCCTGCTGCTGTCTGGTCGGGCGCGTAGAACGGATTGGCGGTATCGAGGTGCAGGAAACGGTAGTGCTCGCCCCGGTAGTGCTGGCGACAGAATGCAAGCTGCTCGGCGGCCACATCCAGGCCGGTGTAGCAGCCGCCACGACCTAGGAACGGTTCGCAGGCGATGGCCAGCAGGCCGGCACCACAGCCCGCATCCAGCACCCGCAGATCTTCCCGCCAGCCGATATGCTGGCCAATGAGCGTCTGAAAGATGCCGATGACGTGGGCCCACTCGGCATAGGCATACTTGCCGCCGCGACGCCGCTTCTCCCCGGGTATCAGCCGCAGGTTGCGGGTGCGTAGCACGCGGGCCTGGTCTTCAGGCAGGTACAGTTCATCGAGCAGCGCGTAGGGGTGTTCACAGTGCGCCAGCAGAGCCTGCAGCTGCTCGCGCTGATTCACGGCGAGTCGAGCCCGGCCAGCACCATAGACGCCGCGCGGAACATGGCGCGCGCCTTGTTGTGGGTTTCCTTCCACTCCAGACGCGGCACCGAGTCGGCGACCACGCCAGCGCCCACCTGGATGTACAGCTTGCCGTCCTTGATCACGGCGGTACGAATGGCGATGGCGGTGTCCATCTCGCCGGCCCAGGACAGATACCCGACCGCGCCGCCATAAACGCCACGCTTCACCGGCTCCAGTTCGTCGATGATCTCCATCGCACGTATCTTGGGCGCACCGCTCAAGGTGCCGGCGGGCAGGGTGGCCCGCAGTACATCAATCGCCGACTTGCCGGGCTGCAACTGGCCACAGACATTGGACACAATGTGCATGACGTGGGAATACCGTTCCACCGCCATCTTGTCACTGAGGGTAACGGAGCCGATGCGCGCAATACGACCGATATCGTTGCGCCCCAGGTCGATGAGCATGAGGTGCTCGGCGATCTCCTTGGGGTCCGCGAGCAATTCCGCCTCCAGGGCCCTGTCCTCTGCCTCGCTGTAGCCGCGCCGGCGCGTGCCGGCCAGCGGGCGCACGGTCACTTCATTGTTCTGCAGGCGGGCGAGGATCTCCGGGGACGACCCCACAATATGGAAGTCCCCGAGATCCAGATAGTACATATAGGGCGAGGGGTTGAGGTTGCGCAGCGCCCGGTACAGATTCAGGGGCGGCGCGCCGAACGGCACCTCGAGGCGCTGCGACGGCACAACCTGCATCACGTCACCGGCCAGCACATAGTCCTTGATGCGCTCGACGACCCGGGCGAAGCCCGGTTCGTCGAAATGCGACGTCGCTGAGGCCTCAAGCGTATCGCTATCGGCACCGGCCAGCGCCACATCCGGTAACGGCGGCATGGGTTCACGCAGTTTCAGGGCGAGCGCGCTCAGGCGCTGCCGCGCCTCCTGCAGCGCGCCGGGCCGCTGTGGGTCGGCGTTGATGATCAGGCGGATGGTGCCCGACAGATTGTCGAACACCAGCACCTCTTCCGACACCATGAGGAGGATATCGGGGTTGCCGAGCTCATCCCGGGGGGCACCGGCGCGCAGCCGGGGCTCCACGTAGCGCACCGTGTCATACCCGAAGTAGCCCACCAGCCCACCGTGGAATACCGGCAGGCCGGCATCCGGTGCGCTGCGATAGCGCTGCTGGAAGTCCTCGACGTACTGCAGCGGGTCGTCGACCTCGGCCTGCTCGACCACAGCGCCATCCACCAGCACCTCGACGCGGTTGCCGAACACGCGCAACAGCGTGCGGCAGGGCAGGCCGATGATCGAATACCGGCCCCACTTTTCGCCGCCCTGCACGGATTCGAAAAAGTAGGAGAAGGCCCCTTCACCCAGCTTGCGATAGGTGCTGACCGGAGTTTCGAGATCCGCCAGTACTTCAGTACTGACCGGGATGCGATTGTAACCCTGTGCCGCGAGGGCGCTGAATTCTGCCTCGTTCATCGGGGCTGTTGCACCTCCGCCAGCGCCGCCCGCATCTGCGCAATCACGGCGCGGTAGTCGGGTGCATTGAAGATGGCCGAGCCGGCCACGAAGGTGTCGGCGCCCGCTGCCGCAATGTCCGCGATATTGGCCGCGGTGACGCCGCCGTCGATCTCCAGCCGGATGTCGTGGCCCGAGGCGTCGATCAGGGCCCGCGCCTCGCGCAGTTTATCCAGCGTCGCCGGAATAAAAGACTGGCCGCCAAAGCCCGGGTTGACTGACATCAGCAACACCATGTCCACCTTGTCCATCACGTAGCGCAGCGCCTCGAGCCCCGCGTGCGGGTTGAACACCAGCCCGCTCTTGCAGCCGGCATCGCGGATCATCTGCAGGGATCGATCGACATGGGTCGACGCATCGGGATGGAAGGTAATATAGCTGGCGCCGGCCTCGGCGAAGTCGCCGATCAGCCGGTCTACCGGACTGACCATCAGATGCACGTCTATCGGCGCCGTGACGCCGTGCTTGCGCAGCGCCTTGCACACCATCGGGCCAATGGTGAGGTTCGGCACGTAGTGGTTGTCCATGACGTCGAAATGCACCACATCGGCGCCAGCGGCCAGCACGGCATCCACCTCTTCGCCGAGACGGGCAAAATTCGCCGACAGGATGGAGGGTGCAATCAGGTAATCGGCCATGTGCTGGCTCCGGAAACTGGACAGGCGGCTATTCTAGCGGCTAAGTGCTGACAGATCATCCCGTGCTGTCCGCGGCGGCACGGAGTCGGGCATCCAGCGCCTGCAAGCGCTCAGGCGTGCCGACATCGGCCCAGGCGCCGGTGAAATGCTCACCCGACAGGCGCCCGGCGGCTATCGCGGCATCCAGCAGCGGCCGCAGGGGCACCTTCCCCGGCGCCATGTCGGCGAAGAAACCGGCGCTGAACACCCCGATACCCGCGTAGGTCAGCCCCGTGGCCGTGGGTGGCCGGGGGACCACACGGCCGCTGTCCGTCAGCTGGAAATCGCCCAGCGGGTGCTGCGGTGGATTATCGACCAGCACCAGATGTGCGGCACCGTCCGGCAGATGGGCGCGTGCAAGCAGGCGCTGCAGCGGATATTCGGTCCACACATCACCATTCACCACCAGAAACGGGGCGCTGCCCAGCAGCGGCAGCGCGCGCTGGATGCCGCCCGCCGTCTCCAGCGGCTCTGGCTCCCGCGAATAGCGAATGCGCACACCCCAACGCTGGCCGTCGCCACACCAGTCAATAATCTGTTGCCCCAGATGCGCGACATTGATCACCAGGTCGTCCAGCCCGAGCGCTGCCAGGGCCTCAATGTGCCAGGCAATGAGAGGCCGGCCGCCCGCCTGCAGCAGGGGCTTGGGGGTATGCTCGGTGAGCGGCCGCATGCGCTCGCCGAATCCCGCCGCCAGGATCATGACTTTCACATGCGGCTCCAGGGCTGGCGTTGGATAACCGGCAACACGCGCTGGTCAAACCACACCGCTACGGCATCAAGCGCCAGATCCTGCCCCGCGTAGAGGGCGAACACCTCCTGTACATACGCCAGCACCCGCGGCAGATCCTGCAGGTAGTCGGTCTTCCCGTCGCGCAGCGCCAGCCGTGCAAAGGTGCCCAGCACCTTGAGGTGTCGCTGCAGGCCCATCCAGTCGAACCAGCGCAGGAAGGTGGCGTCATCCAGCGCCGGCAGCTGGCCAGAGGCCGTCAGTGCATCGCGGTAGTCGAGCGCCCATCCCGCAACCCGGGCCCGGGGCCAGCGAATGTAGCAGTCTTTCAGCAGGGACACCGCGTCATAGGTGACAGGCCCGCAGACGGCATCCTGGAAGTCGATCACGGCGAGTTGCCCATCGGCCATGCACATGAGATTGCGGCTGTGGAAATCGCGGTGCACCAACACCCGGGGCTGGGCCAGGGCGTTTGCGACGAGCAGTCCGTCCAGCTTCCCCAGCGCGGCGCGCTCGCTATCCGAAAGCGTGAGGCCAAGCAGCGCGGCCAGAAACCACTCGGGAAAACGCGCCAGTTCCCCACCCAACAGTCGCGCATCATAGGCGGGCAGCGCAATGGCGTCGGCGGGCAGGTCCGCCATGCGCTGCTGCAGGGCCAGCGCCTGTCGATACCAGCCGTCGGCAGCGTCGTCAGTCAGCCGGTCCAGCAGCAGGCTGTCACCGAGGTCCTCCAGCACCAGGTACCCCTGTTCGAGGTCCGCCGCGAGCAGCGCCGGCACGCGCACTCCGCCGGCCTCCAGGCAGGCGCGAACGGCAAGGAACTCGCGGTTTTTCTGCGAGGCAGGGGGCGAATCCACCGCAATGTAGGCCTGCGCCCGCGTGCGCAGCCGGAAGTAGCGGCGCTGGCTGGCATCTCCGGCGAGCGGATGCAGGACAGGCGCGTCATCGGCGGTGATTGACAGCGCCTGCATGGACCAGGAAAGCAGGCCGCCTGGCGGTAAGGACATGGGAAGCTCCCGCAACGAAAAAGACCCGGACAAGCCGGGGGCGATGCATTATCATCCCGTTTTACACCAAAAAATGCACCCAAACCTGATGACCCCGCGCTCGCACAGCCCCGTCCACCCCCGGTTGCGCCACATCGCCATCGCCCTGAGCCTCAGCGCCCTGTGCTCTCTGCAGGCTGTGGCGGATGATGCGGCACTGCTGGACTGGGTACCCACCTCGGCAACGCCCGAGGCCCAGCGCGACCCGCAATGCCTGCGATGCGGCGGCCACTATGTCGACCCGCTGGCGGAGTCAGACCCGGCAGACACCCCGGAAACTTCAGACATTCGCGCCCGCGCCACGGAGTCCGAACTGCAGGGTGACGATGTCTACCTGCGCGGCGGGGTGACTGTCGACCAGGGCTATCGGCAACTGCGCGGCGAGGACGGTTATTTTGACCGCGCCGAGCGCGAGGGCACGGTCAGCGGCGGCATTACCCTGCGCGAGCCGGGCGTCCTGTTGCGCGGGGAAGAGGCCCGCTACTCAGCCAACAGCGGTGAGGCCAGTATCCGCGACAGCGAATTCGTCCTGCACCAACAGCACCTGCATGGCAGTGCAGGGCAGCTGCGCCGCGCCGCGGATGGCACGCTGTTCATTCAGGACGGGCGTCTGTCCTACTGCGCCCCGGATGATGAAGAGTGGGCGATGCGTGCCGACAACATCAAGCTGGATCTCGAGGAAGGGCTGGGCACGGCAACCGGCGCCAAACTCGACGTCGCCGGCGTGCCGGTGCTCTACCTGCCCTGGGTGCGCTTTCCGCTGGATGACCGGCGCCGCACCGGCCTGCTGTGGCCCGACATCAGCTCCGACACCAATGGCGGGCTGGACCTCGCCGTACCGGTGTATCTCAACCTGGCACCAAATTACGATGCGCTGTACACGCCGCGCTACATCCAGGAGCGCGGATTTAACCACGAACTTGAAACACGCTACCTGAACCGCAACACCGGCTTGTGGTCGGTCGGCGGCACGTGGATGGGCAGTGATGATCGCTACGCGCGCGAGCGCCCGGATGCAGGGGACGATTCGCGCTGGCTGGCCAATGTGCGCCAGAACGGGCTGTTCGAGCAGCGCTGGCGTTCACGCATTGACTACTCCCGGGTCAGTGACGTGGACTACTTCAAAGACCTCAACACCTCCAACCTGGACACCAAGCGCCAGACCAGCCTGTTGCAACTTGGCACCCTCGACTATCTGGGGGACCAGTGGCTTGTGGGCCTGGAGTTGCAGGAGTTCCAGTCACTCGCCGACGACCTCGACAACGACTACAAAAAACTGCCGCAGATCACCGCGCGCTACCGGGGTGAGAATACGCCCTTCACGGTTGCGCCCCTGTTCCTGTCGCAGTATTCGTACTTCGACTCCAACGATGATGTCGTCACCGGTCAGCGCATGTATCTCGAGGGCGGCGCCACTTACCCCATGCTGTGGCAGTACGGCTTTCTCAACTCCACCGCCAAATACCGCTATCTCGAGTACGCGCTGAATGACAACGGCGAACTGGGTGATGACAGCCCATCGGCGGGCTCGGCGCTGGCCAGCCTGGACGGCGGCCTGTTCTTCGAACGCGCCACCAGCCTTGCAGGGAAGCCGCTGCTGCAAACGCTGGAACCGCGCGCCTATTACCTGATCAGCGAATACGATGACCAGTCCACGCAGCCCGACTTCGACAGCGCCGAGCTGACGTTCACCTACAACCAGCTGTTTCGCGATACGCGATTCTCCGGCCGGGACCGCCTGGACGATGCCAACCGCCTGTCCCTGGGTTTGACCACGCGCTATATCAGCGCCGAGGACGGTCGCGAGTATCTCAGCGCCAGCGTTGGGCAGATTTTCTATTTGCGCGACCGGCGCGTACGGCTGAACCCCGATGACACGGCGCTGGAGCAGTCGAGCTCCGAGATGGCCGGAGAAATCACCTTCACCCCCAACAAGCGCCTGAGCCTGCGCAACAGCCTGGTCTGGGACCCGGACAGCGGCAACATGAACGCAGGCAGCGCCTACGCCAGTTACCGCCGCTCGGACAACGCGGTGTTCAATGTGGGCTACTCCTATCGACGCCCCGTCACCCTGGTCGATAACGACACCGTCACCGAGCAGGCCCACCTGTCCGCGTACTACCCCGTGAACAACCGCTGGAGCGTATTCGGCGCCGTGAACTTCAGCGTCGAGGGCAGTACCAGCGTGGAAGATATGTTCGGAATCGAATACGATAGCTGCTGCTGGCGCGTGCGCCTGCTGCATCTGCGCTATATCGATACGACGTCGGGGCAAGATCCGGACTTTACCGATCCCAACCTGGAACGGCGTTACTCCACACAGGTCCAGGTCCTGCTGAAGGGCATGGGCGGCTTTGGCAGCCGGGTCACCGACCTGCTTGAAGACATGATTCGAGGTTTTGACGAACGTGACTATTAAATCCGCACTGCTGGCCGCCGGCCTTGCAGCGACCCTGCTCCTTGGCAGCCAGGTACAGGCGCAAACCCAGATACTCGACCAGGTTGTGGCCATCGTGGACGACGACGTGATCATGGCCAGTGAGCTGCGCGAGCGCGTTGCCGCCATCACCCAGAGCCTGCAGTCGCGCGGGGTCGAGTTGCCCCCGGAGGATGTGCTGATTCGCGAAACCCTGGACAGGCTGATTCTGGAGAGCATCCAGTTGCAGTTGGGCAACCGCGTCGGTGCGCGCATCTCGGATGCACAGCTCAACCAGGCGATGGAACGCGTGGCGGCACAGAACCGCATGAGCCTGGCCGAGTTCAGTGCGGCACTGGAGCAGCAGGGGCAATCCTACGCCGCCATGCGCGAACAGGTGCGGCGCGAGATGATCATCCAGCGGGTTCAGGCTGGCAACGTCAATCAGCGCATCCAGATATCCGAGCAGGAGGTACGCAACTTCCTCGCCTCACCGGAAGGACAGAAGCTCACCCAGCCCGAGTATCGCATTCTTCACGCCCTGCTGCCCCTGCCCGAGGATGCGCCCGGCAGCGAGGTTGAAGCGGCGCGCACGTATCTCAACGGCCTGCTGCGCCGCATCCGCGCAGGCGAGCCCTTCGACCAGGTCATTTCCTCCAACGATGGGCGCTACGCGTTCTCCGGGGGCGACCTCGGCTGGCGCAAGCTGGAGGATCTGCCCAGCCTGTTCAGCGATGTGGCGCCGAGCCTGGAGGTCGGTGCCACATCCGACCCGATCCGCAGCCCCTCCGGCCTGCACCTGATCAACCTCGCCGATATGCAGGGCGGCGAGCAGATGGTCAACCAGACCCGGGTGCGCCATATCCTCATACAGCCCTCCGAAATCATGACGGAAGAGCAGGCTGAAGCACGGGCGCGGGAGCTGAGGAACCGTATCCTGGAGGGCGAGGACTTCGCCGAACTGGCGCGCCAGTACTCCAAGGACATCGGCTCCGCCGCAGAGGGCGGCGACCTCGGCTGGACCACCCCCGGGCAGATGGTGCCCGAGTTCGAGGCGGCAATGGCCGATACCGCCGTTGGGGAGATCTCAGAGCCTGTGAAAAGCCAGTTTGGCTGGCACATCCTGGAAGTGATGGAGCGACGCGAGCAGGACATGACCGCCCAGGCCATTCGCAACCGTGCGACCGAGGCGCTGCACCAGCGTAAATACGAGGAAGAGCTGGACGCCTGGCTGCGCAAAATCCGCGACGAAGCCTTCGTCGACATCAAATAACAGGTCGACGTGACGATTCCCAGAATCGCCATTACCGCCGGGGAGCCGGCGGGCATAGGGCCGGATGTCATTGTCATGCTGGCCCAGCAGGACTGGCCCGCGGAACTGGTGGTGGTCGCCGACCCGGACCTCCTGCTGCAGCGAGCGGAGCTACTGGGGCTGCCGCTGGACCTGCAGCGGGCAGACTTCGCGGCGGCTGCGCGCACGCAGGCCGCGGGCACGCTGACCGTGCTGCCAGCACCGGCGTCCAGCCAGTGCGAGGCGACCACGGGCGCGTCGGGCCTGTTCGCCCCCGCACTGGCCGTGCCGGCGCTGCCCGGCAGTCTGGACCGGGCGAATGCGCCCTACGTGGTGCGAACACTCGAGCTGGCGACTGACGGCTGCCTGTCCGGGTGTTTTGACGCGATGGTCACCGCACCGGTACAGAAGTCGATCATCAACGATGCGGGCATCCCCTTCAGCGGTCACACCGAGTTCCTGGCTGCACGGACCAACACCGCCCAGGTGGTGATGCTGCTCGCCGCCGGTGAGTTACGGGTGGCGCTGGCCACCACGCACCTGCCGCTGTCTGCCGTCTCCAAGGCCATAACCCGCGACTCGCTGGCCCGCACACTGCGCATTCTGCATGCGGACCTGCAGGGCAAGTTTGGCATCGAAGCTCCCTGCATTGCCGTGCTGGGCCTCAACCCGCACGCCGGCGAAGGCGGCCACCTGGGGCGCGAGGAAATCGAGATCATCACGCCACTGCTGGAGCAGCTGCGCGCAGAGGGCATGCACCTGCTGGGGCCGCTGCCCGCCGACACCGCCTTCAGCCCGAAACTGCTGGAGCAGACGGACGCCTACCTCGCCATGTTCCACGACCAGGGCCTGCCGGTACTGAAGTATGCGGGGTTCGGCAATGCCGTGAACATTACGCTGGGGTTGCCGATAGTGAGGACCAGTGTGGATCACGGGACGGCGCTGGAACTGGCGGGTACCGGGCTGGCCAGTGATGGTAGCCTGCGCGCGGCGCTGGGTCTGGCGGTGAAGCTGGCCCGGCACATCAGTCCGTAGCGCGCGGGCCCATCGGCGTAACCGTCAGCGGGGCGCGGCCACCGGCTGCCGATACAGCGCAATAACCTCCTCCGGGCTCCCCTCGGCACGCAGCTGCCCCTGCTCAATCCAGACTGCCCGGTCACACAGCGCCTTCAGCTGACCTTCCGCGTGCGACACGAACACAACGGTCTGCTCGCCGCCCAGGCGCTGCTGCATGGCGGCCAGCGCCTTGTCGCGGAACTGCGCATCGCCGACGCTCAACACCTCGTCAATCAGCAGGATATCCACCCGTGTCAGCAAGCCGCTGGCGAAACCCAGACGGGCGCGCATGCCGGAGGAATAGGTTTTCACCGGCTCCTCGAAGGAGTCACCGAGCTCGGTAAACTCGCGAATGGCATCGAGGCTGGCCAGTGCATCGCGCTTGCTCACGCCCTGCAACATGGCGGAGATGAGCGCGTTGTCGCGGCCGGAGAGAGAATCCTGAAAGCCCAGCCCCAGGCTGAGCAGCGCACAGCTGGCACCGGCGCGGCGGCGAATGACCCCCTGCCGCGGCTCGATGATGCCGGCCATCAGGCGCAACATCGTCGTCTTGCCGGCCCCGTTGCGACCGACGATACCCAGGGTATCTCCCGGCATGACCCGCAGGGAGACATTGTCCAGCACATGGTGCAGGCCATGGTCGAAACTGCTTTTGCGCGCCATGTAGTGATGGGAGACGCCCACCAGTTCCAGCATCGGCAGGTCGCTCATGAGGTGATCACCCGCAGGGCGATAAAGCGGCTGTGGCGCCGCAGCACCGCCAGTCCCGCCAGCGCCACCAGCAGGGCAATACTGCCGACAATCGCCAGATGCACGGCATCCGGTGCTACACCCGCCAGCAGGATCTGCCGGTAGGCATC
Source organism: Halieaceae bacterium UBA5044 (assembly GCA_002416125.1). Lineage (GTDB taxonomy): Bacteria > Pseudomonadota > Gammaproteobacteria > Pseudomonadales > Halieaceae > Haliea. The sequence goes on along the minus strand of DIBU01000020.1, from coordinate 89,203 downwards.
CAGCAGGAAGGCGAGCGGGTTCAACGTGAGCACCCAGTGGGTCATGGCCGGATCCAGGTCACGGGGGTCCCAGAACACCCCGGAGGTGAACATGAGAAAAATGGTCGCCATGGAAATAAAGACGTGGAAGTCGAACACCCAGCACACCAGATAGGCCGCAAACAGCGAGCAGGCCACGATCAGCAGGTAATTCACCAGCATCACCGGCAGCAGCCAGCCCCACAGCAGTGAAGGCGCGTAACCCTTGGCCAGGAGCACGGCGAACAGCAGCAGGAAAACAGCAGCCTGCTTGTACAGGCCCTCCTGGATGGTGGCCAGGGGAAACAGGCTTTTGGGAATGTCGACCCGGCCGACCAGGCCCTTGCTGCCGAGAATACTGCGGGCCGCCTGGTTCAGCGACTTGGAGAACCAGACAAACGCCAGTTGCCCGCACATCAGGAATACCACAAAGTCTTCCTTGCGGTTCTGCAGGATGAGCTCGAAGACCACATAAAACACCAGCACGTAGAGCAGGGGCTCCAGCACCCACCACACGTAGCCGAAAAAATAGCGCGAAGCATCGGCCTTCAGTGACAGGCGAGCCATGGTGTCCATGAGTGTGGCGTACTGCGAGAGTGTCATGCGGCGTTCTGGTAGCTCGTTGATCTGGGGCGGGAGTATAACAGCCGGGGCAGGAGAAGTGCGGCGGCCGGTAAGGCACCCGTGTGGAATGCCGGCTGGCCATCGCCCGCGTGAAAACGTGCACTTTGGCCGGCATGCCCCGTACAATGCGCCCATGAAAACCGCCCATACACCGCGCAAGCGCTTCGGCCAGAATTTCCTGCAGGACGCAGGCATCATCGCCGAGATCGCCAATGCCATACACCCGCAGCCCGGTGAGCACCTGGTGGAGATCGGCCCCGGCCAGGGTGCGCTGACCGCCGCACTGATCAGTCGCGATATACGCCTCGATGTGGTGGAACTGGACCGGGATCTGGTGACCGGCCTGCTGGCGGCGTTCAGCATCTACCCGGATTTCAGATTGCACAGCGCCGATGCGCTGGCCTTCGACTTCGCCACCCTGGCCCGCGATGGCGTGCCGCTCAGGGTGGTAGGCAACCTGCCCTACAACATCTCGACACCCCTGCTGTTTCGCCTGCTGGAGTTCGCCCCCCTGCTGCAGGACATGCACTTCATGCTGCAGCTGGAGGTGGTCAACCGCCTGGCAGCAACGCCGGGGGGCAAGCACTGGGGGCGTCTCGGCATCATGGCCCAGTATCACTGCGCGGTGGAACACCTGTTCGATGTGCCGCCCGACGCGTTTTATCCGCCGCCGAAGGTCCAGTCAGCCATTGTCAGGCTGACCCCCTACCCGCATTCGCCCTGGCCAGAGTGTGACGAGGACAGTTTGCGCAGGATCGTCCAGGCTTCCTTCGCCCAGCGCCGCAAAACGCTGCGCAATAATTTAAAGGGTATACTCTCCGATCACGAACTCGAGCAGCTGGGGGTTGACCCCGGTGCCCGCGCAGAGACGCTGCAGCTGCTGGATTTTATCCGCCTGGCCAACCACCTGAGCGATGCCTGACCCCATGGAAACCCGAGCACCCAGCCCCTTCGACCCCTCCCTGGTGAACGTTGATGTGGTGACCAGTTACCTCGCACGCCATTCACGTCCCACCGACGGGCAGTACACCTTTGCCTACACCATCACCATCCGCAACAGCGGCAACCAGGCTGTGCAGCTGCTGTCGCGGCACTGGATCATCACCGATGCGGAAGGGGCGCAGCAGGAGGTGCGCGGCGAGGGTGTGGTCGGCGAGCAGCCGGTGATTCAGCCGGAGGCGTATTTCCGCTATACCAGCGGCACAACCCTGGCCACCCCGGTCGGCTTCATGGAAGGCAGCTACACCATGGTCACCCGCACCGGGGGGGCACCGGGCGGTGAGGCCGAGCAGCGCTTCGATGTGCCCATCCGCGCCTTCACCCTGCACACTCCCACGGCACTGAACTGAGTAGCCGCTGTGGCGATCTATGCAGTTGGTGACATACAGGGATGCCTGCAGCCCCTGAAACACCTGCTCAAGCGCGTGCAGTTCAACCCCGATCGCGACACCCTGTGGTCGGTTGGCGACATCGTCAACCGCGGCCCCAAGTGTCTGAAAACCCTGCGTTTCCTGTATGACATGCGCGACAACCTGGTCATGGTGCTGGGCAACCATGACCTGCACCTGCTGGCGGTTGCGGCCGGTGTGCGCGCACCCTCGCCCTCCGACACGCTGGACAAGATTCTCGCCGCACCGGACCGGGACAAGCTGCTCAACTGGCTGACGCACCGACCGCTGCTGCACTACGAACACGGCTACACCATGGTGCATGCGGGCATTCCGCCGCAGTGGAGCGTGGAAGACGCCATGCACCGCGCCTGGGAAGTGGAGGCCGTATTGCAGAGCCCCGATTGCATCACGTTCCTGGCGGCAATGTACGGTAACGAGCCGGCGGTCTGGTCCGATGAGCTGCAGGGCATGGAGCGGCTGCGGGTGATCACCAACTATCTTACGCGCATGCGCTACTGCACCAAGAAGGGCGTGCTCGACCTGCTGAGCAAGGGCCCCGTTCCCAACCCGCGACCGGAAGGCGACAGCAAGAAGGTCTCCCCCTGGTTCAGCCACAAGAAGCGCAAAACCGCGGGCGACAGGATCATTTTCGGTCACTGGGCCTCGATAGAGGGCGTTACCGACAGCCCGAACACCATTGGCCTCGACACGGGCTGCGTGTGGGGCGGCGCCATGACCCTGTACAACCTGGACACTGGCGAGCGCACCTCCTGCGCCTGCAAGAACGGACGCTGTCGGGCGTGAAAACCTACCTGGTCGGCGGTGCCGTGCGCGATGCCCTGCTCGACTACCCCTGCAGCGAGCGCGACTGGGTGGTGGTGGGGGCAACACCGGAGACCCTGCTGGCCCTGGGCTATCAGCAAGTGGGCAAGGACTTCCCCGTCTTCCTGCACCCGGAAACCAAGGAAGAACACGCCCTGGCGCGCACAGAACGCAAGCAGGGCCACGGCTATACCGGCTTTGTAGTGCACTGCGATCCCGCAGTCACGCTGGAAGAGGACCTGCTGCGCCGCGACCTGACGATCAACGCGATGGCCCGCGACGCAACCGGGCAGATCATCGACCCCTACGGTGGCCAGCGGGACCTGCGCCAGCGGGTGCTGCGCCATGTGTCCGGAGCCTTTGTGGAGGACCCACTGCGGGTGCTGCGCACAGCGCGCTTCGCCGCCCGCTACGCGCACCTCGGCTTTACCGTTGCAGCGGAGACGCTGGCGTTGATGACGGACATCGTCAACCAGGGTGAACTGGAGCACCTGCCGGCGGAGCGCGTCTGGATCGAGATGCAGAGAGCACTCGCTGAACGCAGCCCCGAGACCTTCATCACGGTACTGCGCGACTGCGGCGCGCTGCGCGCACTGCTGCCGGAGGTCGACAGGCTGTTCGGCGTACCGCAAAGCCCGCAGTATCATCCGGAAGTGGATACCGGCCTGCACACCCTGATGGTGTTGCAGCAGGCAGCCCGCCTCACCCCCGCCGCGGATGTGCGCTTTGCGGCCCTGCTGCACGACCTGGGCAAGGGCATAACGCCGGAAGCCGAGTGGCCACGACACATCGCACATGAGCAGCGTGGGCTGTCGCTGGTGCGCGATGTCTGCCAGCGCCTGCGCGCACCCAACCAGTACCGGGACCTGGCGCTACAGGTCTGCGAGTTCCACCTGCTCTGCCATCGGGCGCAAGAGCTGCGAGGCAAGACACTGTTGAAGCTGCTGCGTGGAACCGGCGCCCTGCGTCAGCCACAGCGGTTCGAGGCATTTCTGCAGGCCTGCGAGGCCGACGCCCGCGGTCGTGCGGGCAGCGAGCAGCGCCCCTATCCCCAGGCGGCCTACCTGCGCGAGGCGCTGCGCAGGGCGAGATCGGTCAGCGCCGAGGTGTTCGTGGCGCAGGGGCTTGCTGGCAAGGCACTGGGCGAGGCGCTGGCGGCGGAACAGATCCGCCTGCTGGACGCCATGCGCACAACACCCGCCGATTGAGGCGGCGCAGCGCGCCCGGCGTATTCACTCGGCGCGGGATATCCAGCGCCCGCGCCAGGCAAAGTCCACCCGCTTCAGCGCCTGGCTGTCCTGCCGAAACGCGCGCCACAGCTCGGCGTAGCTCGAACCGGTAGCGGGATGCCGGTGCGCCGGTGCCAACTCGGCCAGGGGGCGCAACACAAAGGCGTTTTCCAGTATCTCCCCGCGGGGGAGGCTGATGCCGTGGTGCTCGCCCACCAGATCGCCGTAGGTGAGAATATCGATGTCCAGCTGCCGGGCGGAGAAGCGGGTCGCATTCAGCGGGCGACCGTGCTCGGTCTCGATGGCGCGCAGGCGAGTCGCCATGTCGGCCAGCGGCAATCGGGTCTCAACCGCAACAACCATATTCAGGAAGGGTTGTCCGTCAAAGCCGATGGCGGCACTGTCGTACACAGGTGAGAGTTCCAGGGCGCCAAAGAGCGCCTGCAGCGCATCCAGCCCTGCAACAAGATAGCGTTCACGCTCGATATTGCTGCCCAGGCCAAGAAAAACACGGGTCACGCCGGGCTTACCCCGCGCTCGATCAGCACACCGACGTCGCGCGCCTGCAGCACTGCCCCCGGCTTGCACAGACGCAGGCGCAACCACGGCACATCGAAGCCGCCAAGCACCTGCTCGGCAAGCTCCTCAGCAAGCGTCTCCAGCAGCTCGCAGCGCGAGGCCTCCACCCAATCGATCACCCGCCGGGACACCGCGGCATAATCCAGTGCGCGGGACAGATCATCCCCCTGTGCGGCGGGGCGATTGTCCCAGGCCATTTCCAGGTCGATAAGCAGGGTTTGCCGGATTCCGCGCTCCCAGTCGTAGACGCCGATCACGGCATCCGCGCGCAATTCACGAATAAAGACAATATCTACCACGGCGGCCGTTCCTGCGCCGCAGCGGGGCGGCGACACGTATCTCGGGACATAATCCAGGCCTTCACTGAGCAGTGGCGCATGATACTGGCATCGGCGGCGCCCGACCAGCCGACACCGCTGCCACGGACTCCCTAGAGCGGCGGGAGTTCGGTCATTGGCCAGCGGGGGCGCACGGTCGCCAAGGGGCCGTCCACCTGACCCGCCGCCAGACGCTGGGCCCCGGCAAAGGCGATCATCGCACCATTATCGGTACAGAACTGGGGTGCCGGGTAGAAGACGCGTGCCCCGGTTTTGCCGAGTGCGGACTGCAACTGCGCGCGCAGATTGCGATTGGCGCTGACGCCACCGGCCATGACCAGCGTGGACAGGCCCTCCTGTTCCAGCGCCCGGCGACACTTGATCACCAGCGTGGCAACCACGGCCTCCTCGAAGGCGCGGGCAATGTCACACTTGTCCTGAGCGCTCAGGCCACTCTCCTCCCGGCAGGCATTCACGGTGTTGAGCGTGAAGGTTTTCAGGCCGCTGAAGCTGAAATCGAGACCCGGGCGATTGACCATGGGTCGCGGAAAATCGAAGCGGGTGGCGTTGCCGGATTCGGCGAGCCGGGCGATATGCGGGCCACCGGGGTAAGGCAGGCCGAGCATCTTGGCCGCCTTGTCGAAGGCTTCACCGGCAGCATCGTCCAGTGATTCTCCCAACAGACGGTAGCGGCCGATGCCGTCGACCCGCACCAGCTGCGTGTGGCCCCCGGATACCAGCAGCGCCACAAAGGGGTATGCCGGGTGTTCCTCCTCCAGCATGGGTGCCAGCAGATGGCCCTCCATGTGGTGCACGCCCAGGGCCGGGATGTTCCAGGCCCAGGCCAGCGTCTGCGCCAGCGTGGCTCCCACCATCAGGGCACCGACCAGTCCCGGCCCCGCCGTATAGGCCACGCCATCCAGGTCTGCCGGGCTCAGGCCCGCCTCCCCCAACACCTGGTGCACCAGCGGCAGTGTCTTGCGCACATGGTCGCGGGAGGCCAACTCGGGGACCACGCCACCGTATTCCACGTGTATGTCGACCTGACTGAACAGGGCGTGCGCCAGCAGGCCGCGCCCGGTGTCAAAAATGGCCACGCCGGTCTCGTCGCAGGAAGTTTCCAGGCCCAGAATTCGCATGAGGGCTCCATGATATTTGCAGCGTGGGATAATACCGGGTTGTGCCGGGGGGTGCGAGGCTGGACAGGCCCTCCGGATTTCCCGGGCGACGCGTCACGGACTGCGCGTCACGGACTGCGCGTCTCGGGCTTTGCAAATGCCGCTACATGGGTATAGAATGCGCGACCTTTTACGGTTCAACGCCCCGGCAGCGGGCGTGCAGGCCACGAACAGACGAAACAGGTAAAGAGTTAATGCCGCATATCAAACTGAAGGAAAACGAGCCCTTTGACGTCGCCCTGCGCCGTTTCAAGCGCTCCTGTGAAAAGGCTGGCGTACTGGCTGAAGTGCGCAAGCGCGAGCACTACGAAAAGCCCACCACGACCCGCAAGCGCGCCGCGGCTGCCGCCGTCAAGCGCCACCTGAAGAAGCTGTCCCGGGAAAATCGCAAGCGCGTCCGCCTGTATTGATTCCCTGCCAGGCAGCACACAGGCAGCCCAGCCCATGAGCAGCACCACACTTGTAGAAACCATCAAGGCCGCCATGAAAGCGGCCATGAAGGCCCGTGACAAGGAACGCCTGGGCACCATCCGGCTGATTCAGTCGGAGTTCAAGCGGATTGAGGTTGACGAGCGCATCGAGATCGATGACGCGCGCGCCCTCGCCGTCCTCGACAAGATGATCAAGCAGCGTCGCGATTCGGCGCAGCAATACCACGCCGCGGAACGCCCCGAGCTCGCAGCCCAGGAAGAACGGGAAATCGCGGTCATCCAGGAATTCCTGCCCAGCCCGCTCAGTGAAGCCGAGCTTGACGAACTGATCAATGCCGCCATCGGTCGCGCTGAAGGCAGCGGCATGCAGGCCATGGGCGCCGTGATGGCCGAGCTCAAACCCCAGCTGCAGGGCCGCGCCGACGTGGGCGCGGTCAGCAAGCTGGTGAAGGCGCGCCTGACCGCCTGACCGGTGGCCTGCCGGCCCGCCCTCCATGCGCGTCGATGCTGCCGCATCGCAGTCCCCACGCCGCTAACCGCTGACAAGCCTCCGGCGCCGTGCTTCAATGGCCGGGTATACTGAGTATCGCTGATCTTCCATGGCCGGACGCATTCCACAAAAGTTCCTCGACGATCTGCTCGACCGCGTGGACATCGTGGAGGTGATCGACCGCCGGGTGAAACTGAAAAAAACCGGCAAGAACTACAGCGCCCGCTGCCCCTTCCACGAGGAGAAAACCCCCTCCTTCAGCGTCAACCCCGACAAGCAGTTCTACTACTGCTTTGGCTGCGGTGCCGGCGGCAACGCCCTCGGCTTCGTCATGGACTACGAGAACGTGGATTTCCCCCAGGCGGTGGAAACGCTGGCCAGCAGCCTCGGCCTGGAAGTGCCGCGGGAGCAGACACGGCCCGGCAGCCCCCAGCCGGGCAGGGAGGAAACCGGCAAACCGCTGTACGCCCTGCTGGAACAGGCCGCGCGCTACTACCAGAAGCAGCTGCGCAGCCACCCCGAGGCGCACCGCGCCGTGGACTACCTGAAGCAGCGCGGACTCACCGGCGAAATTGCCAAACGCTTTGACCTGGGATTCGCCCCGCCGGGCTGGGACAACCTGCTGCAGGCCCTCGGTGACAGCGAGGAACAGCGCAAATGGCTGCTCGAAACCGGGATGCTGGTGCAGAACGAGGCAGGGCGCACCTACGATCGCTTCCGCGATCGCGTGATGTTTCCGATTCGCGACCAGCGCGGCCGCATCATCGCGTTCGGCGGGCGGGTGCTTGGCGACGACAAACCCAAGTACCTGAACTCCCCGGAGACGCCCATTTTCTCCAAGGGCCGCGAGCTGTATGGCCTCTACCAGGCACGCCAGGCCAACCGCAAGCTGGATCGGGTGCTGGTCGTAGAGGGCTATATGGACGTGATCGCGCTGGCCCAGCACGACATCACCCAGGCCACCGCGACCCTGGGTACCGCGACCAGCCAGGCGCATCTGGAGCGCCTGTATCGGCTGACGCCCGAGGTCGTATTCTGTTTCGATGGCGATGCCGCCGGGCGCAAGGCGGCGCTGCGCGCGCTGGAAGCAGCGCTCCCCTGCATGGAGGATGGGCGGCAGGCACGTTTCCTGTTTCTCGATGAAGGCGAGGACCCGGACACCCTGGTGCGCAAAGTGGGCAGTGACGCCTTCCGTGAACTGGTCAGGCGCGCGACCCCCCTGGAGACCTTCCTCTTCGAGGCCGTGAGCGAAGACCTAGACACCACCACCCTGGAGGGACGCGCGCGCCTCAGCAAGCTCGCCCTGCCGTGGCTGCGCCAGCTGCCCGAGGGCGTGTTTCGCCAGCTCATGTTCCGCTCACTCGCCGAGCGAACCGGGTTGACCGTTGCAGAGCTCATGCACCTGGAGGCACCACCACCCGCAGCCGCGCCTGGGCCGACCAACAATGCGCCAGAAGAGCAACACGAGGGCGGCGGGCCCAAGCGCCGCAATCCCAGCGGCCGCGCAGCGCTGGGCTACAGCAACCTGGCCCAGGCGGCCATCGCCCTGCTGCTGCACCAGCCCGACATCGCGGCCCGCGTGGAGGTTGCGGCCATCGCCGCCCTGGAGGGCGAGGACATCGTGCTGCTGCGCGAGCTACTGGCACTGCTGCAGCGGCGGCCGGATTCCAACACCGCCATGCTGCTGGGCCACTGGTATGGCACACCGGAAGGTGAGCTGCTCAGCCGGCTGGCCGGGGAGGAGCGACTGATTCCGCGCGAGGGGATCGAACAGCAGTTTATCGACACCGTGGAAGCGCTGGCGCAGCTGCCCCAGCGCAGCGAATTGTCGGCGCGAGTCGACAAATTGAAAGCGACCAACTACGCTGAGATGAGCGAAGCGGACAAGCAACAACTCAGGGATTTGCTGAAGGAAAAACAGCGTCTGGATGAGGCCCGCAAGAAGCGGCAGCCTTGAGTGGATCAACAGCCCTGAGCGGTTCAACAGCCCTGAGCGCTACAAAAGCCTCGAGCGGATCAACAGCCCTCAGCCCGGCCGCCCTGAGCCTCGCACCGCTCACGCCAAGGCGCTCCAATTAATACCGGGGATTGCACTGGAGGGTCGGCTCTGTTCCGGCTATAATTTCCGGCTACGTTTTTTTTGTATCTTATTCGAAGGTGTCTGCCGAATGACCAACGCCGCCCAACAGCAGTCCCGGCTCAAGGATCTCATCGCCCGTGGCAAGGATCAGGGCTACCTGACCTACTCCGAGGTCAACGATCACCTGCCCGAGGATATCTCCGATCCGGATCAGGTTGAAGACATCATCCAGATGATCAACGACATGGGCATCCAGGTGTTTGAAGTGGCGCCGGATGCCGATGAGCTGCTCATGACGGAGGGCGACAGCTCGGCGGATGACATCGCCGCCGCCGAGGCTGCAGCGGCCCTCGCGGCCGTGGAAACCGAAGCCGGTCGCACCACCGACCCCGTACGCATGTACATGCGTGAGATGGGCACCGTGGAACTGCTCACCCGCGAAGGCGAAATCGTCATCGCCAAACGCATCGAAGAGGGTATTCGCGAACTGATGGCGGCCCTCGCCCACTACCCGGGTGCCGTCAAGCAGATCCTGGACGAGTACGACCTGGTGACCCGGGAAGAGCGCCGCCTGGGCGACGTGATGATTGGCTACCTGGACCCGGCCGACCATGTGCCTTCGGCCGCTGAAGTCGCCGAGAGCAACAGCAATGAACCCGACACCTCCGACGAGGAAACCGAGTCGGGCCCCGATCCCGTGGAGGCGAAGAAGCGCTTCACGGCACTCAAGCGCCAGTTCAACAAGACCGAAAAGGCAATTGCTGCCAAGGGCCGTAACGACAAGACCGCCATCAAGGAGATGGAGAAGCTGGGCGAGCTGTTCAAGTTCTTCAAGCTGACCCCTCGAGTCTTTGACCCGCTGATGGAAGGGCCGCGCAACGTGCTGGCTTCTGTCCGTGAGCAGGAACGCCAGATCATGACCATTGCCGTCCGCGACTGCGGCATGCCCCGCAAGGACTTCATCACCTCCTTTCAGGGGTCCGAGTCGGACCTCAAGTGGATTACGCGCCAGACCCGGGGCAAGAAAGACTACGTCGCACGACTCACGGCCCAGAAGGACACCATCCTGCGTCTGCAGCGCCGCATTATCGCGGTCGAGGAGCAGTGCGGGCTGTCGGTCAACGAAATCAAGGACATCAACCGCCGCATGTCCATGGGCGAAGCCCGCGCGCGCCGCGCCAAGAAGGAAATGGTCGAGGCCAACCTGCGCCTGGTGATTTCGATCGCCAAGAAATACACCAACCGCGGCCTGCAGTT
>DIBU01000020.1:51915-78521 GCA_002416125.1 Halieaceae bacterium UBA5044 | reverse complement strand
GCGGACCAGGCCCGCACCATCCGCATACCCGTGCACATGATCGAAACCATCAACAAGCTGAACCGCATCTCGCGGCAGATGTTGCAGGAAATGGGCCGTGAGCCGACGCCGGAAGAGCTCGGTGAGCGCATGGACATGCCCGAGGACAAGGTGCGCAAGGTGCTCAAGATCGCCAAGGAGCCCATCTCCATGGAAACCCCGATTGGTGATGACGAAGACTCGCATCTGGGCGATTTCATCGAGGACATCACCATCAGCTCGCCCATCGAAGCGGCTACCGGCCAGGGCCTGCAGGAAGCGACCAAGGAAGTGCTCGCCGGCCTGACCGCGCGCGAGGCCAAGGTGCTGCGCATGCGCTTCGGCATCGACATGAACACCGACCACACCCTCGAGGAAGTGGGCAAACAGTTCGATGTCACCCGCGAGCGTATCCGCCAGATCGAGGCCAAGGCACTGCGCAAGCTGCGCCACCCGACGCGCTCAGACTACCTGCGCAGCTTCCTGGACGAGTAAGGACTGAGCCGCGCGGGTCGCCACGGACGGCGCCTGCGCAGACCGCCTATCGCCGGAGCCCGAACATGCCCTTGTCACTGTGCATGATCGTCAAGGACGAAGCCTTCTTCCTGCGCGACTGCCTCAGCGCTGCCGCACCGCATGTCGACGAACTCGTCGTTGTTGACACCGGCTCCAGCGACAACAGCCGCGCGATTGCCAGCAACTTTACCGACCGGGTGTTCGATTACACCTGGCACGACGACTACGCCGCCGCCCGCAACTATTCCCTGGCACAGGCGCGGCATGAGTGGATCCTCGTGCTGGACGCCGACGAGCTCATCACCCCCACCGACTTCTCTGCCCTGCACCAAGTCATCGCGCGCACCGACCTCGACGGCTTTTTCCTGCAACAATACAACTACAACAACGACCAGACGGCCTACGGCTGGCAGGCTGCCCAGGACCTCGAGCTCAGCCGCGGCTTCAGCGGCTATACCGTCAACCCCATCCTGCGCCTGTTCCGCAATCGCACGGACATCCGCTACACCGGCAGCATCCACGAGACGGTAGATGCCTCCATAGACGAACACCGCCAGGGAACGCTGCACATCCCGATCCACCACTACATCGACGCCAACCCGGCGCGACCGCGCAGCGCGCGCTCACTGCGCTATCTGGCGCTGATGGAGCGCGAACTGGCCACACAGCCCAGCGGCAGGCTCTACAGCATCGCCGCGACCAGCGCGATGTACCATGCGGCGGACTTCTCCCGCGCGCGCGACTACTTTGTGCGCGCCGCGGAGATGGGCTACCGTCCCGGGCACAGCCTGGAGGGCGCAGCGGAGGCCTGCTACCGGGCACAGGATTTCGGCGCCGCCAGCGACCTCTACCAGCGTGCGGAGGCCACAGGCCACCGCACACCCGCCATGTGCCTGAACCGAGCCAACCTCGCGGTCAAGGCGGGCGACCATGCAGGCGCGGCCAGACTCCTGCAGGAATGCCTCGACCTCGGTGGCCTGAGCGCTGAAATCAATGCCGTCATCCGGCGCAACATCGAGAGTCTGCAGGCGCGCCTCAATTGACAGGACCCCCGCGTCACCTACGCTTAGTGGATGCCGAAGCTGGTCTCACTGGCATAGCCCTCATAACAATTACAGGAAATAATGTCATGAAAACAGCAACCTATGCCGCTATCGCGGTGTTCACGGCGGCCGCGGCCAGCGCTGCACCGTCCAGTGCCCAGGATACCGCAACAGCTCAACCCCTCGAGCTCTATGCCTGCACCTTCAAGGAAGGAAAGGGATTCGCCGACCTTGAAAGCGCCAACAAGGGCCTGAAGAAATAGGCAGCGAAACACAGCCGCGGCTACAATGCGTGGATGATCACGCCGCAGTTCCGCACCGGGGAGATGCCCTTTGAGGTGGGCTTCATCGGCGCCTATGACAACGCTGAACAGTTCGGCGCGCAGATGCAGAAATGGGTGCACGAGTCGGGAGCAGTGTCACAGGCCTATGCCGATGCACTGGATTGCAGCCACGCATTGATGGCGTCCTACACCATTCTGGAACCCGACGGCGAGCCGGGCGACGGTGTGGTCTGGTTCGCTCGCTGCTCCCTCGACGACGACAGCGGCATGGCTGACGCCATGGCCAGCCATAGCAGTGTCAGCGCCATGATGGTGGAGATGGAAGCGCCCGGAGCGAGCTGGATCCTGGCGCCCTCCCTGGGCGTCGGCGATGTTGAGTTCGACTATTATCACGTAGCCGCATGGCCATCCTATGCCGCACTCGGCAAGGCCTTTGAGGCGTATATGAACGGCGGTGGTATCGGCAAGGCCAACGCCGCCATGGATGATGTTGCGCACTGCAGCTCACCCAACCTCTACGATGCCGTGAATATTATCGCTGCTCCCTAGGCGCACCCGCCCGCCGCAATCAGCCCCACACGGGGCTGTGACTGCGGTGGGTTCTTCTCTATAATCCCCCACCTGCATTATCGGGCCTATAGCTCAGTTGGTTAGAGCAGTCGACTCATAATCGATTGGTCCCAGGTTCAAGTCCTGGTGGGCCCACCAATTTCTTTATGTCCCTCCCATGTGAAATAAAACGGATTTCGGCGGCCAATAGGCCTATGGTGAGTCGAGAGTCCATGTCGGACCGGGAGTGCACCGCATGTCCAGAAATCAGCGCAGCAATAAAGAATCAAAGAAGGCCTCGGCCCTTACGCCCAAAGAAAAGAAAACCGCGAAGCGGGAAAAGAAGCAAGCGAGCGGCCACGTGCCGTTTATCATCAAAGGCAGCTGAGGCCCGACGACTCCCCGTTAGCAAGCGTAATGCAGCCGCTTTTCCGCTTCCCATACCCGCGCCGTTTTTCCGGGGCCACAGCTTGTACTGACCTGCTATTTTCCTCTAAGGTGAAGTGAGGCTTTTTCAGTCATCACACCGTCTGCCATCATTGTCGGGCTCTCTGGCAAAAGCCTCGATTATTTCCCGAGGGGTGCCCATCCCGGCAGATTGGCCGGTAACGCGCACCCATCAACAGCGAAAGGGACAATGCACCCGCCTGAGTATTTCGTGAACGGGCAGTTGGTCGACCAGCCGCCGAACAGCCCCGGTGTCTATCGCCTGTATGGCGACGGCCCCACGCCCCTGTACATCGGCAAGAGCCTGCACATCGCGCGCAGACTGCGCGAGCACGCTCGCGAGGCGGAGTCCTCGGCCCGCCACCAGCGCCTGATGCGCAGCACCCGCCGCATCGACTGTACGTTAACGGCGGGGGACATTGGCGCCCAGCTTCTGGAGAACCTCGAGATCAAGCGGGACATGCCACTGTTCAACCGGCGTCAGCGCAGAGCTCGCCACCCGGTCACCGTGCATGTACCCCGCCTGGCCGCAGCGGCTTCGGGCTTTCTGCGACCCGAGGTGACGGCGCTGGCGGCTGACAATCTGTCCCCAGACGACAGCCACTACGGCCTGTTTCGCCAGCGCCGGGCAGCCGAGGACTACCTGATCACCCTCGCGCGGCGCTGCGGCCTGTGCCAGCGTGTGCTCGGGCTGGACCGGGGCCGCGGCCCCTGTTTCGCGTACCAGCTCGGGCAATGTCTCGGCGCCTGTGTGGGTCGGGAGCCCGCCAAGAAGCACAACCTGAGGCTGCTGGCAGCCCTGGCCCCCGCGCAACTCGCGGCCTGGCCCTGGCAGCACGCCATCCTGCTCCGGGAGGACGCACCGGGGAACGCGCACACGGACTGGCACCTGGTGCACCAGTGGCACCACCTCGGGACTTTTCCGTCCCTGCGGCATTTACCCCGGCGTGCACCGGCCGCGAGCCCGCCCGCCCTGGACCTGGACGCCTACCGGATATTGCTGCGCGCGTTTCGCCAGCCGGAAGTGCAGCGCTATGCCTATCGACCCGACAGCAGACCCCGCGCCGTTCCGCTGCCCGTTGCATCGCATGGCACTGCGGACCCCGCAGGGCTATGATGGCCTGCCAGTTTCTCCGCAACGCAGGACATCACGGCCATGCCTCATCCAATACCCTACCCCCGGTGGACCGGCGCAGCCGTTGTCGCCCTGCTGTTCGCGCTCGCCGGTTGCAGCAACCAGCCCTCTTTTACTGTCGATTACGCGGATGACGCCGATTTCAGCAGTTTCCGCAGCTATCGCTGGTACGACGACATACACGGGTCCGAGCTCGCCGAATACCGCCAGTACAACAGCTCGGACAAGCGCGTGCGCACCTATGTCGACCGAGAACTGAAAGCCCATGGGTTACGCGAAAGCACCACTGAGCGCGCCGATGTCTGGGTGAATTACCACATATCGAAAGAACAGCAGATGCGGATTGACAGTTTCAGCCGCTACCCTTCGGCGGGCATGCATGGCGGAGTGGGGGTTGGCACCTACGGTTCAGCCGTGAGCCTCGGCTATAGCAGCGGACCCAGCGTGAGAACCTACAAGGAAGGGACAGTGGTACTCGATATCATTGATGCACGCAGCAGCAAGATAGTCTGGCGGGGGATTGCCGAAGGGCGGCTCAAGGAAAACCTTTCGATCAACGACAAGAACCGCGTCGCTTCCGAGGTGGCCGCCGAGCTGCTGGCGGACTTCCCCCCGCGCCCGGTGCCCGCGGACTGAGGGCCGGAATCGGGCCCCGGCGAACTACCACATGAGGTCGTCGGGAATCTCGTAGTCCTTGTACCAGTCCTGCTCCTCCGAGCTCAGCCCGGTCGCCCCCGCCTCGCTGCAGATGATCACCCGCGCGGCATCGCGCTCGGCAATCTTGTCAGCGATGGGGCGCGGCAGCATTTCATACTGGTCGCCCTGTTTCACAATGGCGATGTTTCCCGCCGCCAGCTGTTTCTGATCCATGCTGGTGACATACAGCTTCTTGACCTTGGTGCCGTCGGTAAAATTGAAGCCCACGTCACCCTTGCCACGCGGAAGCTTGTGACTCTCGACCAGTTGCCTGATCTGCGCGTTGATGGCTTTGCGCGACGCCTCGGCGTTGCGCGCCTCATTCAGTTCCCGGTCGCGCTCCGCTTTGTTCGCCAGCGCCTGCCGCGCCGCCTCGCGGGTCTCCTCTGCCGGGTCGTGCCCGCCGCGACGCGCCACATTCGCCTGCTTGCGCTTGTCCTTGGCCAGGCGCTTGGCCTTGGCGGTATCTGCCAAACCGGCCTGCAACAATTGATCCTGTAGTGAACCCGCCATCAGCACTGACCTCCCTGGCCGCAACCTGCAATGTCTGGACACCGCAACACGTCAGCGGTCCAGGTCCTGTGCCGAGTGCCGCTCCGGCTGGTGATCCTCTTCCGGCCCCCAGATACGGTTTACACGTCGGCCACGCTGCACCGCGGGGCGCTCTGCGATCTCTTTGGCCCAACGGTTGACGTGGGTATAGGAGCCCACATCGAGGAACTCCTGGGCGTCGTACAACGTTTCCAGCACCAGACCTCCGTACCAGGGCCAGTTCGCCATATCGGCTATGGTGTAGTCGTCACCACAGAGAAAGCGGCGCTCCGCCAGGTTGCGATCCAGCACATCGAGCTGGCGCTTGACCTCCATGGTAAAGCGATTAATGGGGTACTCGAGCTTTTCCGGCGCGTAGGCGTAAAAGTGGCCGAACCCGCCGCCGAGGTAGGGCACGCTGCCCATCTGCCAGAACAGCCACGACAGGCACTCAGCGCGCTGACCCGCCGCCTGCGGCAGAAACGCGCCAAACTTTTCCGCCAGGTACAACAGGATCGCACCGGATTCGAACACCCGTGTCGGCGGATTGTTGCTGCAATCGAGCAGGGCAGGAATCTTGGAATTTGGATTGACGTCGACAAAGCCAGAGCCGAACTGTTCGCCTTCGAGAATGTTGATCAGCCAGGCATCGTATTCGGCGCCCGAGTGACCCAGTGCCAGCAGCTCTTCCAGCAACACCGTCACCTTGATGCCGTTGGGCGTGGCCAGGGAATAGAGCTGCAGCGGGTGTTCGCCGCGCGGTAATGCCTTGTCGTGCGTGGCGCCGGCAATCGGCCGGTTGATGTTGGCAAAACGCCCGCCATTACCCGGCTCCCAGGTCCAGACCTGTGGCGGCACGTAGGCTTTTGACTCACTCATACCCTGTTGCTCCTGTCATTGCTGCGCCGCGGGTGACACCCGCAGCGGTTGCTGAAAGACGCCGGCGTTGCCGGTACTGTGCTGGGAGGCTGTGACCTGCAGGATGAAGTCGCCGCTGCCCGGGAGCTGGACCGCGCCGGAGAATTCGTTTTCAACACCGGTAAATTCCAGCGTCTGCTGGGCCACGCGCTCACCGTCCTGCAGCACCTGCAGCTCGACGGCAAAATCGCTCACCGGCCAGAGGCCGTCGCGGTCCAGCGGGCAGCCGCAGAGCATGGTCACCTGCGTGGTCACGGCCAGCCCGGCCGCGCTCACCCGATAGTCCACGAGGTCCACAATCAGGCCCGACATGTGCAGAATCACCGGCCGCTGCGCCCGGTCTTCCCCAGGCAGTAACCACAGGCTGAGCGCTGTTTCCTGCACACTTTGCTCGACACCCAGTGGGCCGGTGACCGAGATTTCCACCCGCGTGGGCTGCTCCAGCGCCAGTTCGGCGTCAAAGCTTGCCGGTGCGCCCACGGTGGCAGAGCGGCCGCGCAGCTGTGGTTCCTGCATCAGCGCCGCCGTGTCTCCGGTGCCGCCCTGCAGCGGCCCATGAGCCAGAATCCTGCCGCTCGCCAGGTCGCGCACCTGCACCTGCAGCCCACCGACCTTGCTGCCGATAAATTTGGCGTCCTCACTGCGCACCAGCACCTTGAGTGGTGTGGTGACAGCGTTCTCCAGCGCGAGTGCCGGTTGCTGCAAAGCCACAAGCAGCAGACAGGCCATGCCCTGCAACGCGGCTGTCAGTGGATGCTTCATCAGGTTCTCCCTGCCGTGTTCGCCCTCTCTGTCGCCGTAGTCTATCAGGCTCCCAACTAGCCGTAACCGGCTGTTTCCGCAAGCCCGCCCCGTGGACGCTTGTCAAGCCCCCCGGGGCAGGCCCTATAATGCCCGGCTTTGTGACTATCGGGACCAGCACATGGGCCGCGCCTACCAGAACCGCAAAGACTCCATCGCCAAAACATCGGACGCCAAGGCCCGCGTGTACAGCAAGTACGCGCGGGAAATCTATGTGACCGGCAAGGCCGGCGGCACCGACCCCGATGCTAACCTGGCACTGCGCAGCCTGCTCGAGCGCGCGCGCAAGGACCAGGTGCCCGCCCACGTTATCGAGAAAGCGATCGACAAGGCCAGCGGCGGCGGCGGGGAGGACTTTGCGGTGGCGCGCTACGAAGGTTTCGGACCCGGCGGCACCATGGTGATCGTCGAGTGCCTGACCGACAATCCGAACCGCACCTTTGGCGATGTGCGCCACTGCTTCACCAAAACCAAGTGCAAACTGGGCACGCCGGGCAGCGTGAGCCACCTGTTCGACCACAGCGCGATCCTGGTCTTTCCCGGCGACGATGAAGAAGCGGCCCTCGAGGCCCTGATGGAGGCTGACGTGGACGTCACCGACATCGAATGTGAGGACGGTCGGATCAGTGCGTTCGTCCCCCACACCGAACATTTCAAGGCGCGCCAAGCGCTACTGGATGCTTTCAGCGGGCTGGAATTCGACGTCGACGAGGTGCAGTTCGTGCCCCAGACATCGGTGACCCTGGAAGGCGAGGACGCACAGGTCATGGAGCGCCTGCTGGATATGCTCAACTACCTGGACGACGTACAGAACGTTTACCACAACGCCGCCTGAGCCCCCGCGCGGCCTTTACTGCGCGGCGCGCTGCGTTTCGATCCAGTCCGCCACGACGTCTTCCAGAATCGCGATGGCCAGCGAACCATTGCCCACCACCACGTCGTGGAAGGCACGCAGGTCGAAGCGACTGCCCAGCGCGTCCTGCGCCCGGTGCCGCAGCGCCTGAATGCGCAACTCGCCCACCTTGTAGGCCGTGGCCTGCCCGGGCCAGGTAATGTAACGGTCTACTTCCGAAACCACCTCCGCCTCGGTCAGTGCCGAGTTCTCCAGCAGGTAGTCAATAGCCTGTTGGCGGCTCCAACCAAAGGCGTGTAACCCTGTGTCTATGACCAGCCGGTTGGCGCGCCAGATCTCGTAGGTCAGGCGCCCGAAATCACTGGCCGGCTCGGTATAGAAGCCCATTTCCCTGCCGAGGCTCTCCGCATACAGACCCCAGCCCTCGCCGAACGCGGCGTGATACAGGGGCTGCCGGAATGCCGGCAGGTCGAGCTCCAGCGCCAGTGCTGACTGGTGATGATGGCCAGGCACGGCCTCATGCAGGGTCAGCGCCTCCAGCGCGTAGAGTGGCTGCGACTGGAAACTGCCGGCGTCAATGAAGTAGACGCCGGCGGTGCGCCCGTCCGCGGGGCCGCTGACATAGTAGGCACCGCGGCCCGGCGCATTGCGGATTTCATAGGTGTTACGCGCCAGATGGCCAAAGAAGCGCGGCATCATGCCGTCGGCCCGCTTGGCGATCAGGGCGGTTTTCTCCATCAGCTCCTGCGCTGACCCTGCATAGGACTCGGGGGCGGCGCGCAGCTGGTCGAGAAAGGCCCGGAAGCTGCCCTGAAAGCCGCTGCGCTCGATAATCCCGGCCATTTCCGCACGAATGCGCGCAGTCTCACGCAGACCGATTTCATGGATTTCCCGCGCACTCAGGTCAGTGGTGGTGAAGTAATTGAGCAGGTAGTCGTAGTAGGCATCGCCTCCCGGTATCGAGGCAATACCGACGCCCACGCGGCAGTTGGGCAGGTAGGTAGCACGGTAGAAAGCCAACAGGTCGCGGTAGGCAGGCAGCACGGAATCGGCAATCAGCGTTTCTCCGCGCTGGCGAAGACGCGCGCGCTCGCTCTCCGGCACAGCGTCCGGCAGGGCGACAAACGGGGCATACAGGCTGCTGTCTCGCGGGTCCGCCACCAGCAGCTGCGCAATACTGTCCTCCACGCCGCCCAGCGCGCCGCAGTGTTGTGTGAATCCGCTGTCCACCCCCGCCTGCAGCGCGGCGATCTGCTCACGGTTGTAGCGCGGGAAATCCGCCAGGCTGACCAGATACTGCTCGTAGTCCGCAAGCGTCGCGAAGGGCATGTTCGCTGGCGCGTTGGCGAAATAACTGTGGTAGCCAAACAGGCTGGTAATCGGAAACAGATGATCCTGGAAGCGATAGCTGTTGCGTTCCGTCTCGCGCTCGTAGCGGAACAGGCGGGCGCTGATGGCATCCTGGCCGTCGAGGCTGCGGGTGTCGATTGTGGCCAGGCGTTGCAACATCGATTCGTTGAACTGTCGGCGTCGCTCGCGACCCTCGGGACTCAGGTCGGGCAGCTTTCCCGCCGGACGAAAGGCATCCGGATCCGTACGAAAAAACACCTGTTCCTGTGTGGCCTGCGCCCAGTAGTCCGCAAACAGTGCATGCAACTGCTCCCGGGGCTCTGCCGCCAGGGTGAGTGGCGAGAGCAGGGCCAACACGACCGACAGGGCGGGATAGAGTGACAGACGGGACATGGAAATCTCCAGCAGCAGCGTTGGCACCAGAATAACAGGCCCACGGCATTCCGGGTATTCAGGTCACCTGTGGCCGCTGCCGGAAGCGGGCATCGCGGTACTGCTCGCTGGCCAGAATGTGCCGCAGCCGCTGAATCGCGCAGGCCACATCGGCAAAACTGTTGTACAGCGGCGCAAAGCCGAAGCGCACCACATCCGGCTCGCGAAAATCGACAATCACCCCGGCTTCGATCAGTGCCTGCGATACACCCCAGGCATGGGGATGCGCCAGCGCGACATGGCTGCCACGGCGAGCACCCTCGCGCGGGGTCAGCAGGCGCAGCTCGCCGGCGGCAAGGTCCTCCCCAATACCCTCAATAAAGTACGTGGACAGTGCCAGCGACTTGGCCCGCAACGCCGCCATGGACACCCCCTCGAAGCAGTCGAGGGCGGTATCCAGGGCAGCCATACCGAGGATGCCCGGCGTGCCAGCGAGGTAGCGGCGAATACCGGGGGCGGGACGATAGTCCGGCTCGAACGCAAATGGCTGGGCATGACCCAACCAGCCGGACAGCGGCTGCGATACCTGATTCTGGTGACGTTCGGCGAGATAGACGAACGCGGGGGCGCCCGGCCCGCCGTTGAGGAACTTGTAACCGCAGCCCACCGCCATGTCGACCTCCCAGGCATCCAGCTGGATCGGCAACACACCTGCGCTGTGGGCCAGATCCCAGAGCACAAGAATGCCCTGCGCATGCGCCGCGCGGGTCAGCGCCTGTACATCGTGCAGGCTGCCGTCGCGGAAGTTCACCTGGGTGAGCATCAGTACGGCCACCTCGCTGTTCATGGCGCCCGCCAGCTGTTCCAGTGGCACGCTGCGCAGGGTGCAGCGCGCGTCACCCAGCAGGTCGCTAATACCTTCGGCAAGGTAAAGATCGGTGGGGAAGTTATCCCGCTGGCTGAGGATCACCGAACGGCCGGGTCGCAACTGCAGGGCGGTGGTGAGCAGCTTGAACAGGTTCAGCGAAATACTGTCGCAACACAGGACCTGACCGGGGCCGGCTCCGACCAGCGCAGCGATTTTTTCCCCGACACGGATCGGCATGCCGATCCAGTCGTGGCGATTCCAACTGCTGATCAGGTCGCAACCCCACTCCTCGCGAAGCAGCTGTTCAAGCCGGGCGGGCACGGCCGCGGGCAGCACACCCAGGGAGTTGCCGTCCAGGTAGACCGTGCTGTCGGGCAACAGGAAGCGCTCGCGCAGGTAGCCAAGCGCATCCTGCGCATCGAGCGCGGCGGGATCTCTCATGGCTGTTCCAGCAGCGTGTGCAGAGCCTGGACAACGGCCGGAAACGCCGCTGTCCCCGGATGCACGAGGTCAAAATGACCGGCGCCCGCAATGATGCGCGCAGCGGCCTGCGGTATCGCGTGCATCTGTGCGAGCGGCACGATGGGGTCGGCATCACCGTGCAGGAGCATCGCTGCCGGTGGCAGTGCCAGCCGATGTGGCGAGGCCGCCGCATACTGCGCCGGCACCTCCTGCGGCAGCCCACCAAGAAACGGAGCGGTCGCGCGCTGGCAACTGTTGCTGCCCAGGGCGTAGGCGTCGAGGTCAGTGATGGCAGCCAGCCCAAGCACGCCGCGCATACGAAGCCCGTTCAGCGGCGCCCGCTGCAGCGCTGCGGCGGCCCAGAGGGCCAGCTGCCCGCCCGCAGAATGACCGACCAGCAGCACCTGTTGCAGATCCGCGCCTGTCGGCGCCTGCGTCTGCAACGCCCGCAGCGCAGCCAGCAGGTCTTCCCCGCTTCCGGGCCAGCCACCCCCCGCCTCCCCGACACGGCGATACTCTGGCGCCCAGACCGCAAACCCCTCGGCCGCAAGTGCCGAGGCCAGTGGGGCAATGTGTGCCACGTCATAGGCCTCCAGCCAGCAGCCGCCGTGTACGAGTACAACAAGCGGCGCCGGCTCGCTGGCAGGCGGCGCACGCCAGAAGCGGACATACTGGCTGGCCGCCGGACCGTAGGTATATTGCGCGCTGTGCGGCGCGGCACCCGCGGACAGGACGTCGGCGAAGCTCACCGGCATGTCGACGGGTTGCGCCGGCACCACGGCTGAGACCACGACGCCGGGGAGAAACGCAGCCAGTGCCTGGAACAGGCGCAGCCTGATCACTGCGCGCAACGATATAGGCCGGGGTTGCGTACCTGCATCACACCATTGGCCTGGTGCACGAAGCCCACGTTCATGCGGGTCGCGGTTGCCGGCACACTCACAGGGATGCGCACGGTAAACCAGTCCGTCTGCCCCAGGTGTGGCTCGTGCTCCAGCGTGCTGTCCAGCATGAGGCGGTCCCCGCCCATGACCGGGTCGGGGTCACCCCAGATCAGGATCTGCGCTCCACCGCCGCGCTTGAAGCCATGAATCACCTCATCGGTGTCCAGTGCCAGCTTGAACTCTGCCTGAAACAGCAACTGCTCGCCGCGCAGCGCGCGCGCACGGGGCGCCTGGCTGAACTTGAACCAGGGCTGGGTCGCGATCTTTTCGATAGTCAGCACGCCGTCGTTCACCTCGGTGGTGAAGGAGCGCTCACCCGCGTGCTGGGAACCCGACCAGGGGCGCAGGGAGCCGCTCGCCTCGTCGGCGACAAAACCGGGGTTAGCCAGCAGGTTCTCTTTCAGGTCACAGGAACCTGCCACCGTGGTAGGACCCGCGCCGGCCTGGCAGGCGGCCAGCAACAGGGCCAACAGCGGCACAATGATTTTCATGGCGGATGAATCCTCTTGGTCGACGGTGTCCAGCGCCGTATGCTATCCCAGAGCGGCTGGCGACTACAGGCCGAAAACATAACAAGACTGAGGAACCTCGGCATGATGACTCTACACGCTACCAGCCTGCGGGCTGTTCTGGCAGCACTGGCACTCGCCGTACCGGCCATGGCTGACGACTGGTACCCTTCGCGCCACGGCGCAGACGACACCCTGGGCGCGATCAATTTTCTCTCGCCGGACAAAGTGGTGCAGGCGGCGCGTCTGGTCACCACCGGCAAAACCTATGCGCTGGGTGTACCCACAGGGCCGGACTCTCCAGCCTATGGGCCGCGCCGCTATGCGATGACCGTGCTGCAACTGGACGATGGCCTGGGTGCCCCCCTGGCGGCAAACGGCATCACCTCCAACGATGACCTGCTGCAGACCTGGATGGGCATTGGCAGCCAGATTGACGGCCTCGGCCACCTGGGCATCAAGCACCGCTACTACAACGGCAAGCACGCCAGTGAGTTCGTGACGGTAACGGGGCTGACCACTTTCGGTATCGAGACCCTACCGCCCATCGTCAGCCGGGGGGTGCTGCTGGACATGGCGGCGCATTTTGGCAAGCCGATGCTGGAAGCGGGCACGGTGTTCAACAGCGCGGAGATCAAGGCCGCGGCCAGCGCACAGAATGTGCGCCTGGAACAGGGCGATGTGGTGCTCTTCCATACCGGTTGGCTGTCGCTGTCTGAAACCGATCCCGAGCGTTTCATGGCCGGCGAACCGGGGCTGGGGGAGGACGGTGCGCGCTATCTCGGCGAGTTGGGCGTGGTGGCTGTGGGTGCGGACACCTGGGGACTGGACGCCCTGCCCGGCGACAAGGCGGATGAGCTGTTCCCCGCACACCAGGAACTGCTGGCGCGCCAGGGCGTGTATGTACTGGAAAACATGGATACGCGTGCACTGGTCGCTGACGGGGTGCAGGAATTCCTCTTCGTGCTGGGCCAACCGCGCTTCGTGGGTGCAGTGCAGGCCGTCATCAACCCGGTGGCCATCCGCTGAGCCCGTGCGCTGGCCACCGTCATGGAAATTGCGTAGCGTTGTGCGCATCTTGCAGAGGAACCCGATACCGTGAATGCACACCGAAACCTGCTGTTCCCCATTGCCATTGCCCTGCTCGCCGGCTGTTCCGACGGCAGCGACCAGCCGCCGCCGGACCCTGTGGCGCCCTCATCGCTGAGCATAGCGCCCACGGCTGTTCCCGAAGGTGCCCCGGGCGAGATGTCCACACTGCGTTTCCGTGCAACCCTGACCGAGCCGCAGCCCGCCCCGGTGCGCGTCATCTTCCGCACCGAGGGCGACAGCGCCCGCCCGGACATCGATTTCCTGCCCACCGAGGGCGACGTCACGATTGCCGCCGGCTCACTGAGCGCCGATATTGCGGTGGAGGTGTTTGGCAACGCGCTGGACGAACCGGCCAAAACGCTGCGCCTGGTCTACAGCGTTGACGGCAACGCCGAACCGACCGGGGACACGGCGCTGGGGACCATCGCCAACGACGATGCCCTGTGCCAGACCTCCGCGGCCAAGGAGCCCAACCCGTGGCGCGTTTTCGGCGCCGATCCACTGAACTACGCCCACCGCGGCGGGGTGATCGATTTCCCCGAAAACACGCTGTATGCCTATGCGGAAGTCGCTGAGGTCGGCGCCGACGTGCTGGAGATGGACGTCTACCAGACGCTCGATAACGAACTGGTGATACTCCATGACCTGACGGTGGACCGCACCACCAACGGGGAGGGTCGCGTTGTCGACCTCACCCTTGCTGAACTGCGCGAGCTGGACGCCGCCTACTGGTTCGTACCCGGCGCCGGGACACCCCGTGACCGCCCGGAAGCCGACTACGTGTTCCGTGGCATCGCCACCGGTGACCGCCCGCCACCGCCGGGCTACAGCCGCGAGGACTTTCGCATTCCCACGCTGGAGGAAGCCCTGCAGCGCTTCGCCGGCAAGCTGTTGAACGTTGAATTGAAGCCGGATCTGGACGGGGTGGGCGACTACGAACAGCAGATTGCGACCCTGCTGCTGCGCTACGGGCGAACCCGCGACATTATTGCGGCGTCGTTTGTTGACGAGGCCGCCAACGCCTTCAAGCGTGCGGCACCCTGCATACCCACGTCGGTGCCGCTGGGCCAGGGTACCGGCCTGGTGCTGGGGGCACAGGGGCCCGGCACCATTCCGCCGGTGCCGGAACACGTGTCGTTCCAGGTGCCGCCGGATACCAGCCAGATTACCGGCGAAGGCCAGCTCCCCGAGGGCTTCTTCCTGCAGGTGGTCAACGAAGACTTTGTGGCCGATGCCCACGCGGCCAATCTCGCCGTCCAGGTCTGGACCATCAACGCCTGTGAGGACATGTTGCAGATGATGGCGCTGGGGGTGGATGCTATAATGACCGACCGTCCCGTGCTCCTGCAGTCCTTGCTGGACACACCACCCGCTGAACGTCGCTGCGACTGAACCGGAGACCACACCCTATGCGCCGCCTTTCGTGGCTTCCCGCCCTGCTGCTCTGGCTGGGGGCGGCGGCGCCTGCCTCCGCGGTGCCCGCGCTGGCGGAGCAGAACTTCGCGCCCGCACAGGCGCAGCGCATGAACATTGTGCTGATCACGGCGGACGACCTCGGCAAGTCGCTGGGCGCCTACGGCGACCCGCTGGCACAGACACCCCATCTCGATGCACTTGCCGCCCGTGGTGTGCTCTTTGAGCGCGCCTGGGTGACCCAGGCCTCCTGCAGTTCTTCGCGGGCTTCCATGCTGACCGGGCTGTACCCCCACCAGCACGGACAGATTGGCCTAGCGGGACAACACCCGGAGTTCGGCCTGCGCAGGGGCCTTGCCACCCTGCCGGGGCTGCTGCGCACCGCGGGTTACTTCAACGGCATTATCGGCAAACTGCATATTGATCCGCCGGATGCATTCCCTTTTGATCGTCGCTGGAATGCCGAGAACGGCGCAATGGAGAGCCGCGACGTGCGGCGCGTTGCCAGCGTGGCCAGGGACTTCCTGCGCCAGCGTGGAAACCGGCCGTTCTTCCTGTACGTCAATTACTTCGACCCGCACCGCCCTTACAGCAGCGAGTCCGACCAGTTCCTGGGACTGCCGGCGTCGCCTTATACCGCCGAGGACGTTACACCATTACCGTTCCTCGGTATCGACAGCCCACTGATACGCAGCGAAGTGGCCTCCTATTACAACGGCATCAGCCGTCTGGACACCGGGGTGGGCCTGTTGCTGCAGGAGCTGGCGCGGGCCGGCGTGCTGGAGCGCACTGTCGTGGTGCTTGTCAGCGACCACGGCGCGCCTTTCAGCCGTGCGAAAACCACCACCTACGAAGCCGGTGTGAGCGTCCCGCTGATCATCCATTGGCCCGGTGCCAGCCGCGCTGGCCTGCGCAGTGAAGCACTGGTATCGACCGTGGACCTTATGCCCACGCTACTGGAGGCGGCTCGCATTACACCACCGCGGACAGAGGGTCGCTCACTGCGCCCGCTGCTCGGTGGCAGCACGCCAGCCCAGTGGCGCGGCCTGCTGTTCACCGAATACAACGCCCACGCACCCGAGCACTTCTACCCGCGCCGCGCTGTGCGCACGGCCCGCTTCAAGCTGATCCACAACCTCGACAGCGCCTGCCGCAACCCGCTGAGCTACATCGGCAACACGCGCCTGAGCCCTACCGTACGCCCCGCACCAGGCTGGAACGCCACCTACCGCAACCTGTTTCACCCGCCGGAGTTCGAGCTCTATGACCTGCTTGTAGACCCGTTCGAGACCAACAATCTGGCCAACCGGCCACAGCAGGCACAGCGCCTGGCCAATCTGCAGGCAGCGCTGCTGCAGTGGCGCCAGCGCACCGGCGATCCCCTGCTGGAGCCGACAGAGATTCCCCGCCTGAAAGCGGCGCTGGGTGTGGGCTGCGTCAGTCGTCGCTGACGCGCACCACCAGTTTGCCCATGTTGCCGCCGTCGAACAGCAGATTCACCGCCTCGGGCGCCTGCTCGAGGCCATCGATCACGGTCTCCCGATACTTCAGCTGCCCCTCCAGATACCAGGTAGCCAGCTCCTGTGTGGCCGCGGGGAAGCGCTCCATGAAGTCGGAGACGATGAAGCCCCGCACCTTGATACGGCGCATCAGGATGGAGGAAAAATCGGCGCGCATGGGTTCACCGCTGTTGTAGCCCGAGATCATGCCGCAGAGGGGCATGCGCCCGAAGAGGTTCATACGCGCCATGACCGCTTCCATAATCTCGCCGCCGACATTCTCGAAATTGACATCAATACCGTCCGGTGTCGCCGCCGCGAGCTGCTCACGCCAATCGCTCGCCTTATAATCCACCGCAGCATCAAAGCCCAACTCGTCGAGCAGGAAGCGACACTTTTCCGGGCCGCCGGCGATGCCCACCACCCGACAGCCACGAATCCTGGCAATCTGTCCCACCACGGAACCCACGGCGCCGGCGGCAGCGGAGACCAGCACCGTCTCCCCAACCTGTGGGCGACCAATATCCAGCAGACCGAAATAGGCTGTGAGCCCGGTCATGCCGCAGGCACCGAGCATCGCCGAGAGCGGAATCGGCAGATTGGCGGGCAACACGGCCATGGCATTCTCGCCCTCGTCGGCCAGGCAGTAGTCCTGCCAGCCGGTCAGGCCCATGACGTGGTCACCCACCTGATAGCGCTCCGACGCCGACTTCACCACCACGCCGATGCCGCCGCCGCGCATCACGTCGCCGATGGCAACCGGCGGCATGTACTGGTCCATATCGCTCATCCAGATCCTGTTGGTCGGGTCGAGGCTGAGGTACTGCACCCGCACCAGCGCCTGCCCCGGCCCGGGCTCGGGCGCGGGCTCGGTGAGAAAATCGAAGTGCGCACGCTCTATGCGGCCAGCGGGACGTGCTTTCAGGCGGAATTGTCGGTTGTCGAGGGCGGTCATCGGGGTCTCCAGGGTCAAGGGAATCTGCCCCGCTACGCAAACAGGCAGCGGGCAGCAGCCTGAACAGTAACAGAATAGGCTGCGGCACCCCACCGTTGCGCGGTACACCTGTGCGGCCCCGTCTGTTACCCTGCCCGGCGCAGCCGTGAAATGAACCGCCCCTGCGTGCGGGCTGAGGACCTTTGCATGAACGAGGCGCACACTGCCGGAACACCCTCCTCCACCGTGCTGTTACCGGTGTTTATCCCGGCGGTGGTGGTCATTGTCCTGCTCGTCATCGGCACCATCAGCAGCCCCGATCTCGCCGGCCAGCTGTTCAGTTCATCCCTGGCCTGGATCACCAGCACCTTCGGCTGGTTCTACATGCTGTCGGTGGCGTTCTTCCTCGTGTTCATTGTCGTGGTGGCGTTCAGCAACTGGGGCAACATCAAGCTGGGGCCGGACCACGCGGACCCGCAGTACAGCTTCCCGGCCTGGTTTGCCATGCTGTTCTCGGCCGGCTATGGCATCGCCCTGCTGTTTTTTGGCGTCGCGGAGCCCGTGCTGCACTATTCAGCGCCCCCGGCGGGTGCGCCGGAGACCGTGAATGCGGCCCGGCAGGCCATGCAAATCGCCTTTTTCCACTGGGGCTTCCACATCTGGGCAATCTACGGGCTGGTGGGGCTGGTGCTGGCCTACTTCGCCTTTCGCCACGGTCTGCCGCTGTCGATCCGCTCCGCACTGTATCCCCTGATCGGCAACCGCATTTATGGGCCCATCGGGCACGCGGTCGATGTCTTCGCCATACTCGGCACCATGTTCGGGATAGCCACCACGCTGGGACTTTCCGTGGCGCAGATCAATGCCGGTATCAACTACCTCTGGCCGCAGGTGCCGGTGAGCGTGACCGTGCAGATCATCGCCATTGTCGCCATCACCGCCCTGGCGATTTTCTCCGTGGTGGCGGGTATGGACAAGGGTGTGAAGCGGCTGTCCATCCTCAACATGGTGCTGGCGGTGGCACTGATGCTGTTTGTGTTCAGCGTGGGCCCCACCGTGCACATCCTCGAAAGTTTTCTGCAGAACACGGGCAGTTACCTGAACCATATCGTGGAACGCACCTTCAACCTGCAGGCCTACACACGCAGCGACTGGATCGGCAACTGGACCCTGTTCATCTTTGGCTGGACCATCGCCTGGGCCCCCTTCGTGGGCCTGTTCATCGCCAAGATCAGTCGCGGACGGACCATACGCCAGTTCGTCGTCGGCGTGATGTTCGTGCCCACACTGTTCACGTTCATGTGGTTTTCCATCTTCGGTGACACCGCGCTGCACCTGATCATGAACGAGGGCTACCACACCCTCATCGACCAGGTGCAGGCCGACCACGCCGTGGCCCTGTTCAAGCTGTTTGAAGTGCTGCCATTTTCCTCCCTGGTCTCCTTCCTGACGGTCATACTCATCGTGACCTTCTTCGTCACCTCCTCGGACTCCGGCTCATTGG
Organism: Halieaceae bacterium UBA5044; assembly: GCA_002416125.1. GTDB lineage: Bacteria > Pseudomonadota > Gammaproteobacteria > Pseudomonadales > Halieaceae > Haliea. The sequence goes on along the minus strand of DIBU01000020.1, from coordinate 59,783 downwards.
TCATCGACTCCCTGGCATCGGGGGGCGCCGCCATCACACCGATATGGCAGCGCGTGTTCTGGGCCAGTAGCGAAGGGGCCGTGGCCGCGACCCTGCTGCTTGCCGGCGGCCTGGGCGCGCTGCAGACCATGACCATCGCCAGTGCCCTGCCGTTTTCCCTGATCATGATCGCGGCGGCCATCGGCATGTGGCGCGCGCTGGTGATTGAGGGCCATCACCACACCAGCCTGACTACCGGCGTAACGAGCCGCCTGTCAGGGGGCAACGGTCGCGGACTGTGGCGCCGCCGCCTCGCGGGGCTGGTCACCTTCCCGGATCGGGGTGAAGTGGAGACCTTCATCAGCACCACGGTGCGCAAGGCCATGTGGCGGGTACAGCGCGAACTGGACAAGCAGGGCTGGCATGCCACCCTGCACGAGGACGAGGCGCCGGCACGTCTGTGGCTGGAAGTGACCAAGGACGAGGCCGTGGACTTTATCTACGAGATACGCCTGCTGGAGCACAGTCTGCCCCACTACGCGTTTCCGGAGATGGCGCACAACAGTGCGGACAGCGCACACTACTGTCGCGCAGAAGTGTTCCTGCGCCGCGGCGGACAGTCCTACGATGTCTACGGCTTTGACCAGCACGACATCATTACCGATATTCTCGACCAGTTGGAAAAGCACCTGCATTTCCTGCACATTTCGCCGGCCAGCCTGCCCTGGAACATGGCCGAGCACGACGACATGCTGCGGGCAGCTTCGGAGAGCTAGTTGCCCGCGTCAGCCCCCTCCGCCAATGCCGCCCGCTGCAGGCGCTGCAGAATCTCGCTGCCCGGGTAGCCGTCAGCCACCGCCCCGACGCTGCGCTGGAAGCGGCTCAGTGCGGCGCGCGTGCCCGACCCGAACAGTCCGTCTTCCTCCCCCGCGTCATGGCCCAGCAGGTTCAGCTGCTGCTGCAGGGCCAGCACATCGGCACGCGCCAGCGGCTGCTGATCGGCCGGTGGTGCCTGCCGCAGGGGCCCGGCGCCGGCGATGCGGTCCGCAAGGTGGCCCACGGAAAGCGCGTAGGACTCAGAGCGATTCCAGCGCATGATCACGGCAAAATTGTCGTACACCAGAAAGGCCGGGCCGGGCGCGCCGGCGGGTACCAAAAGCGATGCCTGCAGATCCGCTACCGGCAGCGCGCCGCCGTCATTGCGCAGCACACCCAGCCGGGCCCATTCCGCCAGCGGCAGTGCCTCGCCGGACAGCGCAAGCTCATAGGGAAAGCCTGCCGGCAGACGGACCTCGCGCCCCCAGCGCAACTCGGGCACCCAGCCCAGGTCGCGCAGGAAGCGCGCACCCGAGGCCAGCGCATCCCGCTCGCTGCGCCACAGGTTGATGCGGCCATCACCGTCGCCGTCAACCGCATAGCGCAGGTAGTTCGACGGCATGAACTGGGTGTGCCCCACCGCACCCGCCCAGGAGCCCTGCATATCGTCCGGACTCAGGCCTTCGCGCTCCAGCAGCTGCAGCGCGGCAACGAACTCGCCGCCAAAGAAATCGGCGCGCCGGGTGTCGCAGGCCAGCGTCGCCAGGGAGTCCAGGGTGGGCATGCGGCCGAGATAGGAGCCGAAATTGGTCTCCAGGCCCCAGAAGGCCACCAGGTAGTGCCCCGGCACACCGTAATCCCGCTGCAGCTGCGCAAGGAAATCGCGGTGCTGCGCATACAGCGCCCGCCCCTGCTCGATACGGCTCTCGGATACCCGCGTGTTGAAATACTGGGCAAAGGTCTGCACGAATTCGGGCTGCTTGCCATCCAGCTCCAGCACCCGTTCCTGCTGCTGCATGCCGGGTACGACCGTGTTCACAATCTCCACCGCCACCCCGGCCGCCCGCGCCTGATCCTGCAGTGCCAACAGGCACTGGGCAAAACGCTCTTCCGCCCGGGCCGAAACACAGAACAACAGGCAAACCACAACGACCACTTTGCGCAACAACATGACACACATCATCCAGTAGGTTTCCGCGGATACTTACACCAGCCCGAACAGGAAGCAAGATCCAGCCTGACTGCCCCCGCGCTTCGAGAATCGGCACACAAGTCGCTATACTGTGCAGCGACCCAACGGCGAGAGACAATCCCATGAACACTGTAGCCCGGCTACTGCTCCCCTGCACACTGCTGCTGAGCTTCATCGGCGCCAGCAGTCACGCCCAGGACGTACACTATTCCACGTACCACGATTACCGTGTCGTGCCGGTGGTCGACGGCCTGGTGAGGCCCTGGTCGATGGCGTTCCTGCCCGGGGGCGACATGCTGGTCACCGAACAGCCGGGCCGGCTGCGTATCGTCCGCAACGGACGCCTGCTGGAGCAGCCGGTCAGCGGCGTACCGGAGGTGTTCTACAAGGGTCAGGGCGGCCTGCTGGACGTGGTACTGCACCCTGACTTCGCCAGCAACCGGCTGGTGTACCTGTCCTACGCCAAACCACTGGCAGATGGGGAGTCCACCACAGCGGTGGCTCGCGGTCGCTACGCCGACAGTGCCCTCAGCGAGGTGGAGGAGATTTTCGTCGCGCAGTCCCGCGGCCGCGGGCACTACGGATCCCGCCTCGCGTTTGACGACCAGGGCTACCTGTTCATCAGCGTGGGTGACCGTCAGGTTCCGCCGACCGGCGACCTGCCAGCGCACCCGGCACAGCAGCTTGCAGACCACCACGGGGTCATTGTGCGCCTGCACGACGATGGCCGTGTGCCCGCAGACAACCCCTTCCTGGACAGGCCGCAGGCACTGCCGGAGATATGGAGCTACGGCCACCGCAACGCCCAGGGCATGGTTATTGACGGCGCAGACGGCACGCTGTGGATCACCGAGCACGGCCCACAGGGCGGAGACGAGCTGAACCGTATCCAAAAAGGTGCCAACTACGGTTGGCCGGTGATTGGCTATGGCGTGAACTATGGCGAGGGTACGACGATCCACGCGACCACGCACGCTGATGGCATGGAACAGCCGGCAAAGGTCTGGGTGCCCTCCATTGGCACATCGGGCCTCGCGCTCTACGCAGGTGACGCCTTCCCGAAGTGGCGCGGCTATCTGCTCGCCGGCGGTCTGTCGGGACAGGAGCTGACCCTGCTCGGATTGCAGGACGGCAAAGTCGTCCATGAGGAGACCCTGGCCCGGGATATCGGACGCCTGCGCGATGTGCGCGTGGGCCCCGATGGCTACATCTACCTCGCCGTGGACGACCGCAGTGCGGAGCCGTCTGCGATTGTCCGCCTGGAGCCGGTACCGATTGCACAGCGCATGGAGTGAGTTGCCCGCCCCGCAAGGGCTTGCGCAACCGCCGCCTATTTCCGCTATGCTGTCGGCACCGTTCAGGAGAAACCGTTATGGCCCTGCCCAGAGAGCACATAGAAGAAATCGAACTGCTGCTGAAATTTGACCTGAGCAGCGCACAGGTCGGCCTCAAGGTGCACAGCAACGCGAACCCGCAGATGATCGCCGCCGCACGGCGGCTGCACGACAAGGGCCTGATTGACCAGGAGGATGGCGGGTTTCTCACGCCGCTTGGCCACGAGGCTGCGGAGCACCTGCAGTTCGTCGCCCAGATCCTCGGCACTCCCGCCGCTGCGTGAGTGGGGAGCAATGGGCTCGCGGCGCCAGCCGCCTGCCCGCTAGGGGAGACTGCGCTGCAATGCCTCCGCAGCCATCTGCTCCAACAGCCTGAAGGTGCCGACCGGATCCTTGCGTTTCATCTCCAGCAGGCCCATTTCGGGCCCACTGCCCACCTCGATTTCCTCTGTGCCGCGGCAGAAACCCTGCACGATGACCCGGGCACACTCGACGACGTCCATGCCGTTGTCGACATCGTCCTCGATATCACCCGCGGCGGCTCCACTGCCGGTGAGGGCCTGCCGCGCAATATCGGTGCGAATGTAACCCGGCACGATCGTGGTGACCTGCACACCCAGGTGCGCGACTTCGGTGCGCAGCGCGTCGAAAAAGCCCATCACGGCGTGTTTCGCCGCACAGTACCCGGTGCGCAGCGGCGCCCCGACCTTGCCGGCCACGCTGGCGGTGACCGCGACATGCCCCTGCCCACGGGCGACCATACTGGGCAGCACCAGCTTGGTCAGCGCAATCTGCCCCAGTACATCGACCTCGAACAGCCGGCGATACACGCTCAGCTCCGTGTTCAGGCAGGCAGAGCGCTGGGAAATCCCGGCATTGTTGATCAGCAGGTCGACCTGCCCGTAGCGACCCAGCACCGTCTCGACGACCGCCGGCATGGACTCGGTGTCGGCGACATCCAGTGGCTGCACCAGCACATCATCAGCGGCAGCGCCAGCCGCAATGCACTCCTCGCGCACCGCCTGCAGCCGGTCCTCGCGGCGCGCTGATAACACCAGCCTTGCACCCGCACTGGCCAGTTCGACCGCCAGTGCCGCGCCAATGCCACTGGACGCACCGGTGATCCACACCACGTTGCGGGCAAACCGTTCTTCCGGAGCAGGCGTAGCGACAGCGTTTGTCATGAGCATTCCTCTTCGACGGGTTTTCCGCCATTATCGGCATGAAGCCGCCTGCCGGCAAAGTCTTTCCCCATCACCGGTGAGCACGCCCTGTCGCTGTGTGCACCCAGGCATTGATTCGACTGGCTCTACACGCCGCCCCGAACCCCGCGACCTTGACCCTGTGCTAACCTTGACGGCAAAACGGGACGTGCAGGTACGCCCGCCAATCACCCGGGAATGGGAGCCGTCCTCATGCTACAAACACTGACCCGTTTCGGCGTTGTCTTCCTTCTGGGCCTGGGCATCACGTTCGCCGGCAGTCACACAGGCGCCAGCTGGCTGGGATGGCCGGTCTTCGCCCTGTGTGCGGGGCTCGCTTTTGCGCTGCAGTGGCTGGCCTTCGTACCCGCCTGGCGGCTGCAGACGGAAACCTTCTACGACCTCACAGGGGCGCTGACCTATCTCTCCGTGATCTGGCTGGCGGTTGCCCTGACACCGGGGCAGAGCGCCTCGAGCCTGCTGCTGGCTGCCTGTATCAGCCTCTGGGCCCTGCGTCTGGGGAGCTTCCTGTTCCTGCGTATCCGCGCCGATGGCAAGGACTCGCGTTTCGACCAGATCAAACCCTACGCCAGCCGTTTCCTGTTCACCTGGACGCTCCAGGGCCTCTGGGTGGTCATTACTGCGGGCTGCGCGCTGGCCGCCATCACCAGCGGTCGCATGGCGGAACTGGGCCTGCCCGGGATGCTGGGCCTCACGCTATGGGTGCTTGGTTTTGCCATAGAGGTGGTTGCCGACAGTCAGAAACGCCGCTTCCGTCGCACTCACGGCGCTGAACGCTTTATCGATAGCGGCCTGTGGGCACGCTCCCGCCACCCCAACTACTTCGGCGAGATCGTCCTCTGGCTGGGCATCGCTCTGATGGCCCTGCCGGCGCTGCAGGGCTGGCAATGGGCCACGCTGATCTCTCCGGTGTTCGTATTCGTGCTGCTCACCCGGGTCAGTGGCATCCCCCTTCTGGAGCGCAAAGCGGAGCGACGCTGGGGACAGGACCCGCAGTGGCAGGCCTACAGGGCGCGCACGCCGGCGCTGCTGCCACGCCTGCGCGCTTGAGCCGCCGCGTGCCTGCACTGCAGGGCTGGGCTATAGTGCCCACCCACACCACGAGTACCGCCCCCACATGGCCCTGAAATCCACGATCTTCAAGATGGACCTGAACGTTGCCGACCTCGACAGGCAGGTCTACGGCGATTTTCCACTCACCCTGGCGCGCCACCCATCGGAAACCGATGAGCGCATGATGTTGCGGGTGCTGGCTTTCGCCCTGCATGCCGGCGACCAGCTCACCTTCGGCCGCGGCATCAGCACCGACGACGAACCGGACCTGTGGCAGAAAGACCTGACCGGGACCATCGAGCTCTGGGTAGAGCTGGGCGCCCCCGATCCGGACCGCCTGCGCAAGGCCTGCGCCCGGGGGCAGCGGGTGGTGCTGTACATGTACGGCGACCGCGCCGTGCCGGTCTGGTGGCAGAAAAACGCCGCTGCCCTGGAGCGCTTCAAGCACCTCAGCATCTGGCAGGTTCCCGACAGCAGCCTGCGCAACCTCGCGCAGATGGCCCGTCCCGGTCTGCAGCTGCAGTGCACCATCAGCGACGGCGAGGTGATGGTGAGCGGCCAGGGGGAGACCATCAGCATCACGCCGAGCCCACTGAAGCCGTGAACGGACGCGCCGCGGGGCCCGTGCCCCCGCTGCCCTGCCTGCGGTATAGTGGGCACTGACCTGGACAACACCTCGCTTATGAAACGCTTTCCCGCCCTCTCCGCCCGCAATCTGGTTCGGGTCGCCCTGGTGCTGCTGGGCCTCAGCCTGTATCAACTCGCCACCGACGGCGAGGTGAACTGGCACCGGCAGGCACTGGACAAACTCGCCGGGGAGCGCAACACCGGCCTCGGCCAGGCGGTGGAATCGCTGGAAACCGCGGGCGCGGCGCGCGAGGGGCAGTCCCCCGAGCACTTCGACCTGACAGGCCGCGTGGTACGCATCGCCGATGGCGACACGCTGTCCCTGCTCGACGCCAGCAACACGCAGCACAAGATCCGCTTCTTCGGCATTGATGCGCCGGAAAGCGACCAGCCCCATGGGGATCGCTCGCGGGAGGCGCTGGCAGCCATGGTCTCGGGCAAGCGCCTCGGCGTGGTAGTGATCGAGGAGGACGACTACGGACGCAAGGTCGGCACCGTGTACGCCGATGACCGCAACGTCAACCTGGCGCTGGTCGAACAGGGCCACGCCTGGTGGTATCAGTATTACGCGCGCCAGGAGCACGCTCTGGAGGCCGCCGAGCGAGAGGCGCGTTCCGCGCGTCGCGGCCTCTGGGCGGCGACCGACCCCACGCCCCCCTGGGACTGGCGACGCCAGCAGCGCCTGCGCAACGCGCGCTGACGCGGCCGGGCCCCGTCAGGCTGGCTGGCAGGCGGGGCAGGCGTACAGCCGCCGGCTGTTCAACTCACTGCGCACAATCGCCGCGGCACACCGATAGCAGGGCAACCCGTCGCGCCCAAACACCGCGAAACGGCGCTGCTCCCAGGGCAACGCCGTGCCCTGCAGCGCGCGCGCCAGGGACGGCGCCAGGGTGACGCCGGCAGTGCGGTAGCTGCGCAGGCTGACATCCAGGGTTGCCCGCGCCAGTCGACCGCGTTCTCCGACACTCAGGCTGGCGGCCCGGCGCAGGGGGTGGAGGCGCGCAGCGTGCAGGATCTCGCTGCGCAGGTAGTTGCCGATGCCCGCAACAAAACCCTGGTCCAGATACAGACTGGCCAGGTTGCGACGCGCAAACTGCGGGCTCTGCAGCCGGTCCGCAATGGTTCGCCAGGCCAGCCCGGTGGACATGATGTCGGGGCCCAGGCGCGCCAGAAAGGGGTGCTGCCCCAGTTCCTCCACGGGCCACACGCTGATGTCCGAGGCGCTGTAGAGGAGGGCGGAGTGGGTCGCGGTCTGCAGCAGCAAACGCAGTGAGCGCGTACTTTCGGGCAGCTGGTGCCCCTGCACCACGCGCCAGACGCCGTACAGCTGATTGTGCGAGTACACCGTCAGGCCGTGCTCAAAGTGCAGCAACATGGCCTTGCCTCGGGTTTCCACCGCCCGCACGCGATGGCCACGCAACCTCCGCTCTACCCTGCGCAGGCGCGACAGACCGAAACGCACTGTCTCTATGCTGCGACCCTCCAGCACCGCGGCTATCTCGTCCGCAGCCCGGCGGATTTCAGGACCCTCGGGCATCCGCTTGCCTCCCTGCGCACCCGGCGCTGGTTGATGTCTATACCGTGGTTAGCTACGCGACCGGCTGCGTTGCGGATGAGCCGCCAGCCGATGCTGCGGCAGCCGAT
>DIBU01000020.1:0-51736 GCA_002416125.1 Halieaceae bacterium UBA5044 | reverse complement strand
ATGCTGCGGCAGCCGATGCTGCGCCAGCCGATGCTGCGGCAGCCGATATGCTTTGCCCCGCGGTGCCTTTGTGGCACCATCCGGATTCACGCCGCTGCACTACTCGGCAGGCAACACCACAGGGGCTCCACCGGACATCGCATGCGCGACTATTTTCTCAGACGCCTCTTGCTCGTCCCGCCCACACTGATTGGCGTGACCATCATCGTCTTCGCCATCACCCGCCTGGTACCCGGTGGACCACTGGAACGGGCCATCATGGAAACCCAGCAGATGAGCCTCTCCGGCGGCGGCGCCCAGATGGCGGGCCAGGGCATGGCCATCTCGGAGGCACAACTCGACCGGCTGCGGGAATACTACGGCTTCGACAAGCCAGTGCTGCAAAGCTACGCCGCCTGGCTGGGCAAGGTGCTGCGCGGCGACCTGGGCAGTTCCTATCGCTACAACGAGCCAGTGTGGGACGTCATCAGCGAGCGCTTCCCGGTATCGCTGTATTACGGGCTGGTGACCCTGGTGATCACCTACGCAGTCTGCATACCGTTGGGCATTCTCAAGGCCATACGCCACCGCACCTTTGTCGACAATATCAGCTCGGTGCTTATCTTTGTCGGCTACGCGATACCCGGCTACGCCCTCGGCTCGCTGCTGATACTGCTGTTTTCAGTGCGCCTGGAGTGGTTCCCCATGGGCGGCTTTGTGAGCTACGACTTCCGCGACCTGTCGCTGGGCGCACAGGCCCTGGACCTGCTGCGCCACTCCGTACTGCCACTGATTTGCTACCTGGTGGGCAGCTTCGCCCTGGTCACGCTGCTGCTCAAGAACCATCTGATGGACAACCTGGCGGCGGACTACATACGCACCGCGATCGCCAAAGGGGTGTCCTTCCGGCAGTCGGTCACGCGCCACGCGGTGCGCAACTCCCTGATCCCCATCGCGACCACCTTCGGGCAGAACATCACCCTGCTGGTGTCCGGCTCCTTCCTGATTGAAACCATCTTCGATATCGACGGTTTTGGCCTGCTCGGCCTGACGGCCATTCTCGATCGCGACTATCCGGTGGTCATGGGCGTGGTGTTGCTGGCCAGCCTGCTGCTGCTGATCGGCAACATTATCTCGGACATCCTGGTCGCACTGGTCGACCCGCGGATACGGTTCCAGTAGGCCATGTTTGCACTCACGCCCCAAACACAAAAGAAGCTGCGGCGCTTCCGCCAGATCAAGCGGGGCTACTACAGCTTCCTGATTCTGGTGGGTCTCTCCGCCCTGCTGGCCTGTGGTGAGTTGCTGATCAACAGCCGGGCGCTGGTGGTGAGTTATCAGGGCGAGCTCTACTTCCCCACCTATGGCGACTTCCATCCCGGCACCGACTTTGGCCTCGACTACGACTACGAGACCAACTACCGGGATCTGCAGGCCCGTTTCGACGAGGCCGATGAGGGTAACTGGGTGCTGCTGCCCCTGGTGCCCTACAACCCCTATGAGAACAATGCCGCCGGCGGCGTGTTCCGGCCGCAGCCACCCAGTGCCGCGTCACAGCACTACCTGGGTACGGACACCACCAGCCGGGACATCCTTGCGCGGCTGTTCTACGGCACACGCATCGCGCTGCTATTCGCACTCGGCTTCACGCTCTCCGTCTACCTGATCGGCATTGCCATCGGCTGTGCCATGGGCTACTTCGGCGGCGTTTTCGACCTGGTACTGCAGCGCGTCATCGAAATCTGGTCCAATGTGCCTTTTCTGTACATGGTCATCATCATCTTTTCCGTCATCCCCTCAACCGTCGCAGTACCGACTCGCATCGGCATTCTGTTGCTGGTGATGGTGCTGTTTTCCTGGACGGGGATGACCTATTACATGCGCACGGAAACCTACAAGGAGAAGGCCCGGGACTATGTGGCCGCCGCGCGCATCATTGGCGCCTCCAACACGCGCATCATCTTCCGCCACATCATGCCCAACGTGCTGTCGACACTCATCACCTTCATGCCTTTCACGGTGGTGGCGGCCATTTCCGCCATCACGGCACTCGATTTTCTCGGCTTCGGCCTGCCCGTACCCACACCCAGCCTGGGCGAGTTGCTCAAGCAGGGCACTGCCAACCTGCGCACGGCACCGTGGATTGTCATTTCCGCGTTCGGCACGCTGGTCGCGTTGCTGACGCTGGTGACGTTTATCGGTGAAGCCATACGCGAGTCTTTTGATCCCAAAACCTTCTCTGTTTACCGCTAGGGACAACGCACATGAGGAATCCGCCATGAAAAAGACCCTGTACTGCCTGTTATTCAGCCTGTGCGTTGCAGGCTGCGGCGAGTCATCCCGGGAGCCCACAGATACCGCGGGCAGCGCCGACGGGCTGGCGGGGGTCACCGCCGAGGTGGAGGCCTACTACGCCGCCAACCCGGATTTCTTCAGTTTCAAGACCCCGGCAGACCTGCCCCCGGACCTGGTGTGGGAGAACAACAACCACCTGCCGGAGATCGGCTCGCCGGACGCCATCAAGGGCGGTACGCAGAACGCCGCCATGCAGGACTTTCCGCGCACCCTGCGCACCGTGGGCCCGGATTCCAACGGCGGCTTCCGCGCCTATCTACTCGACGACACGGGCATGACCATGGCCCACCTGCACCCGGAAACCCGCGACCTGTATCCCGGGCTGGCAGAATCCTGGGCCATTGATGAGGCAGCGCGCACGGTGTACGTCAAGCTGGACCCGGCTGCACGGTTCTCCGATGGCGAGCCCGTCACCGCGGACGACTACCTGTTCATGTTTTGGTTCTACCGCTCGCCCTACATCATGGCGCCCTGGTACAACAACTTCTACAGCACGACCTACACCAACATCACCCGCTACGATGACTACACCATCTCCATCACCACCCGCGAACTGAAGCCGGACCTCGATGAGCGCGTGCTCCTGTTGCGGCCTATTCCCCAGCACTTCTACACCGACATGGGTGACGACTTCAGCGAGCGCTACCAGTGGGAATTCGAACCCACGCCCGGCGCCTACATCATTCGCCCGGAGGACGTGCGCAAGGGGCGCTCCATCGCCCTCACACGCAACAAGGACTGGTGGGCAAAGGACAAAAAATACTGGCGCTACCGCTTCAATCCGGACCGTATCCAGTTCACGGTTATTCGCGACGACGCCAAGACCTTCGAAGCTTTCAAGCGCGGCGATATCGACCAGTTCGGGCTGGGTCTTGCGGAATACTGGTATGAGAAGCTGCCAGACAGCGACCCGGACATCCAGGCCGGGTACATTCACAAGGTGATGTACTACAACCAGCGCCCGCGGCCCAATTTCGGCCTGTGGATCAACACAGCCCAGCCGCTGCTGAGTGACCGCGATATCCGGCTGGGCATCAATTACGCCACGAACTGGGAGCTGGTGATCGAGAAGTTCTTCCGCGGTGACAACACGCGCATGAACACCGGGCAGGAAGGCTTCGGTGAGTTCACCCACCCCACCATCACCGCACGCACCTTCGACATCAGCAAGGCCCAGGCGCACTTTGCGGCGGCGGGTTTCACCGAGCGTGGCGCCGACGGTATTCTGGTCAATGACCAGGGCCAGCGACTGGCCTTCACGCTCTCCACCGGCTACGAGAGCCTGCGCGATGTGCTGACCATCCTGCGCGAGGAAGCGGCCAAGGCGGGCCTTGATCTGCGCATTGAAGTGCTCGATGGCACCGTAGGCTGGAAGAAGGTGCAGGAAAAACAACACGACATCTTCTTCACCGCCTTTGGCGTGTTCCTGGAACTGTACCCCCGCTTCTGGGAGCACTATCACTCGGACAACGCCTACGACAGGGCCTTCCTGGACGATGGCAGTGTCAATCCCGAACGCAAACTGAAGACCCAGACCAACAACCTGGAAAGCTTTGCAATTCTGGAAATGGATCAGCTGATTGAACGCTATCGGCGCTCCAGCGACCGCGATGAGATGATCCAGCTGGCACACCGGATGACGGAAATGCACCACGAGCACGCCTCCTTCGTGCCCGGGTTCTACCAGGGCTTTTTCCGCATCGGCCACTGGCGCTGGCTGCGCTACCCCGAGGGTTTCTCGCACAAGCACGCGCAGGGGCCTGGCGAGGCCTTCGTGCACTGGATCGACACCGATATGAAGGCAGAGACCGAGGCTGCCCGTCGCGACGGCACGCGTTTCGACCCCGTCATCCGCGTCCATGACCAATGGGCGGAGTAGCCGGCCGTGGCACTGCTTGAGGTCGACCAGCTGATCACCGAATTCGCCACCGATGAGGGCCTGGTGCGCGCGGTGGACGGCGTCAGCTTCACGGTGGAAGCCGGGGCCACGCTGGGAATCGTCGGCGAGTCCGGCTGCGGCAAGAGCGTGACGGCGCTGTCGATCATGCGCCTGCTGCCGCAGCCCATGGGTCGGATTGCGGGCGGCAGCCTGCGGTTCCAGGGTACCGACCTCGCCCGGCTCGATATTCCCGCCATGCAGAAGATTCGCGGGCGGCGCATCGGCATGGTCTTCCAGGAGCCCATGACGGCTCTGAACCCGGTGCATACCATCGGCCGCCAGCTCACCGAGGGCATGCTGCTGCACAAGGTCTGCGAGCCGGCCAACGCGCTGCGCGCCGCCGCCGACATGCTCGACCGGGTAGGCATTCCATCGCCGGACCTGCGCCTGGGCGAATACCCCCACCAGCTGTCCGGCGGCATGCGCCAGCGGGTGGTGATTGCCATGGCGCTGGCCTGCGAGCCGGACCTGCTGATCGCCGACGAACCCACCACGGCGCTGGATGTCACCATTCAGGCCCAGATACTAGAGCTGATCGCCGACCTGCAGAAGCGGATGGGGATGGCGGTGATCATGATCACCCATGATCTCGGCGTGATCGCGGAAACCTGCGAACAGGTGGTGGTGATGTACGCCGGCAAGGTCGCGGAGCAGGGCTCCGTGTTTGACATCTTCGACCGGCCGGCCCACCCCTACACGCGCGGTCTGCTGGCCTCGATACCGCGGCTGGAGACTGAGGCAAAGTCGCGCCTCGGCGTGATAGAGGGCATGGTGCCCGGTCTGCGCGACCTGCCGCTGGGCTGCCGCTTCGAGAACCGCTGCACCTTTGCCGTGGACCGCTGCCGGGAGCAGCTTCCGGCACCTGAGCAGGTGGCGGCCGGCCACGCGGTCAGCTGCCTGCGGTGGCAAGAACTGTGAGCGCGCCCCTGCTGGAAGTCAGCAACCTGCAGATGCACTTCCCGGTGCGCGAGGGTCTGTTCCTGCGTGCCCGGGCCTTCAACCGCGCCGTGGATGGCGTGTCATTCACCATCAATCCGGGGGAAACACTGGGTCTGGTCGGTGAATCTGGCTGTGGCAAATCGACCCTGGGGCGCTGCATCACGCGGCTCTACACGCCCACCGGCGGCAGTATCCGCTTCGCCGGCGAGGACATCACGCACATGCGGCCCCGCACCCTGCGCCCACTCCGGCAGGACATCCAGATGATTTTCCAGGACCCCATGGAGTCACTGAATGCGCGGCACACCGTGGGCGATATCCTTGAAGAACCGTTCATCGTGCACCGTATCGGCGACCGCGTCTGGCGCCGCAAACGCGTCGCGGAGCTGCTGAACATCGTCGGCCTGCCCGCCCGCTCGGCCACGCGCTTTCCCTTTGAATTCTCCGGGGGTCAGCGACAGCGTATCGGCATTGCACGGGCCATCGCCCTGAACCCCAGGCTGGTGATCTGCGATGAGCCGGTATCGGCACTGGACGTGTCCATCCAAAGCCAGATTCTCAACCTGCTGGTCGACCTGCAGCGCGAATTCAACCTCGCCTACCTGTTCATCGCCCACGACCTGGCGGTGGTCAAGCACGTTTCAGACCGGGTTGCGATCATGTACCTGGGCAAAATCGTGGAGACGGCCCCCAGCGAAACACTCTACCGGGAGGCCAGCCACCCCTACACGCAGAGCCTGATCTCGGCCATACCCGTGCCGGACCCGCACCGCAAGGCACAGCGCGATGTGCTGCGGGGGGACGTACCTTCGCCCATCAACCCACCCACGGGTTGCAGCTTTCATCCGCGCTGTCCCCGCGCTGAGCCGCGATGCAGCGAGGCCGAACCCGGGCTGGCACCGCTGACAGGCAACCACGCGGCGGCCTGCCACCTGCTCGCCCGCAGCGGCTAACCGTGCCTGCGCTGATCGGAGCGCGGGCAAATGCCGTATACTGCGCGAGACTCAGGAGAGTGCTGAATGACAACGAGGAATACCGCAGAGACACAACACCCCCGGCTGCCCTGCCGCGGTTGCACCCCCGATTGCCGCAACTACGCCGTGTGTGAAGGGGCCCCCTGGCGCATCGACCGCGACGGCACCCTGAGCGCCCCCATTCACCGCTCACCCGTGCCTGAACGCCAGTAACTAGGCGGGCCGCTTGCGCGGACGCGCCTTCGCTTTTGCTGTGGCCTTTGACTTCGCCTTGGGCACGCTTTCCTTGCGCGTCCTGGTGACGCGAGGCTGCGTCTTACCCGCCGCTTTTTTGCGCCTGGCCGCGGGTTTCTTCCGCGGCGCTTCCGCCGCTGCCTGCAAGTCCGCATAGGCGCGCTGCAGGCACTGCTCGTAGAAGCCCGGGTCCGGCATCATCGCGCGACAGGCCTGGAACGACACAGCAATCTGCCCGTCGTAGCTGGTGACCGCATGGAACAACCCCATATTGTCAATGCAGGGGCCGAGGCCGTAGCTGCGCACGACGTGCGCACCACACATATACAGAGGCACCTGCGGGCCTGGCACATTGGTCACGATCGTATTGAAGATCGGCTTCATGCCCGCCATAAGCCCCGAACCCAGTGCCGCGCGCACGCCCAGGGCGGCGAGTTCCGCCGGCAGGCTGTGGGTCATGTCGGTCATGAAGCGCGCCCCGACCGCCTCGTGGTAGGCCTTGGAGCCCACCGCGTCCCGGTGCACGCTGCGCAGGCGTTCCAGGGGCTCCGCAACGTCCGAGCCCAGCGGGATGGTCATCATCGATACCTGATTGCCACCGCTGTGCGCCTCGTCGCGACTGCGGACATTCACCGGCGCCCCCGCCACCAAGCTCTTCGCAGGCAGTTCCTGCTTGTCCATCAGGTACTGGCGCAGCGCGCCGCCGACGATGCTCAGGATGGCATCGTTGACCGTCGCCCCCGGCACCGCTTCACGCGCCCGGCGAATCACGGCGAGGTCAAAATCCACTGCACCGAATACCCGGTGCGGCGACACGGCTGCATTGAAGCGGGTGCGCTCCTTGTCACCCAGTGTACGAAACTTCTTCGCCTTGACCCCCTCGTGCACGCGACGCCAGGCGGGAATGCCCTGCCCAACCATGCGCGCCAGTCGAAACGGCGCTTTCATGTTGACCTTGTAGGCCCGCCAGAGCATTTCGGCCGTACTGGGCGCAGGGTCCAGCAAGGGGGGCGCCACCGGGCGCGGCGGCGGCGGTGTGGCAGACAGGTCGTGCAGTGCAGAAATCAGCTCGACCCCGGACGCCCCGTCGATCGCCGCATGGTGCACCTTGAGCAGCATGGCGTAACAGCCCGGCGGCAGCCCTGCCACGTTGTCCAGGCCTTCGATGATGTAGGCCTCCCAGAGCGGGCGCGCCCGGTCCAGCGGCCGGGCGTGAAGCCGTGCCGCCAGAATCGACAGCTGGCGCCAGTCACCGGGCTTCGGCAGGGCGATATGGCGCACGTGGAACTCGAGGTCGAAACGGTCATCGTCTACCCAGTAGGGCTGGTCCAGGTTCAGCGGCACCATCGCCAGCTTGCGCCGGAATACGGGGGAGCGATCCAGCCGCTCCGCGAAGGTGGCGAGAATGTCCTTGAAACGCACGACATCGCGGCCGGTGGTGGCGGGGTCGTAAATCAGCAGGGGCGCGATGTGCATCGGCGAATTGTTCATCTCTGCGTACAGAAACGTCGCGTCGAGTCCACTCAATTGATGCATGCAGTGCTTACTCCCGGTCGGTTGCAGGGGCGCCCTCCGCGCCCTTCTCCCTGAGTATAGCCTCAGTCGCGTCGCTTGCGCGTTACCGTCAGCCAGTCCAACACAATGCCTGCACCCGGGGTGAAGCGCGAAATCCGGTAAACCACCTGCAGCAGGTCAGGGCGCTGGCGCACGCGCAGCTCCACCGAGCGGGGAATGAACCAGGCAAGAATAATGCCCCGCAGCAGGCCCGATACAAGGAAAATCAGCACGACCGGATGCAGCGGCTGCCAGCTTTCCGGGAGCCATGCCGCGAGATCCGAGAGGTGCCCGGCCAGATAACCACCGAACAGGGCGCCACAAAAAATGCCGACCGCGCCCAGCGAAGACTGCACCGCCGCATAGCTCGCAAAATCCGACCGCGGTGGCCGCAGGTCGTAGAGGTAGTTGGCGGTGCTGAGGGTGAAGCCCCCCCAGGCCAGCCCCGACAGCACCTGCACCGCGAGCAGGTAAGTGAAGTCGCTGGATACCAGCCACAACGCAGGCACTACCGGCAGCAGCAGGCTGCTGGACACCATGACCCAGCGGTTGCCCCAGCGGTCACAGATACGCCCCCAGACCGACAGGGTGAAGAACTGTGTGAGGATGGCGATGCCGGTATTGGCGGAAAACTGCCAGTAGCTGTAATTCAGGTCGCGCAGCATGTACACACTGAAAAAGGGTGCGGAAATTGCCACGGCAGACTGCATGCCGGCAATGAACAGGCTGTACTGGTAAAAGGTCTTGTCGCGGAAGGCATCGCGCACACGGTGCAGGGTAGCCGTAAAGGATATGGCGCCAGGCACGCTGCTGTGATCCGGGTCGTGCATGCGCCGTAGCTGGTGTGCGGAAGCGCCGCGGCCCGCTGCGGCGAGCAGGAACAGTGCACCAAAACACAGCCAGGCCAGCTCGAAACGCTGGAACAGGCCGAGCAGCGCACCGCCGCCCGCAAACACGGCGAAGCTGGTGATCATGGTCAGGCGCGTGCGCCCCGCAAAGAAGGCCCCGCGGCGCCGTGGCGGCACCACGCTGCCCATCCAGCTGCGCCACTGCGGCTGCACGAAGTTGGCGCTGGCCTGGTAGAGCACCGCCAACACGATCAACCAGGTGACGGCGTTGTCGGGGCGGATAAACGCTATCAGCGCCATCCCCAGCACCGCCAGCGCCTGCAGGACCACGCCGGTGACGATTGCCCGGCGCCGGGAAAAACGCGGGCAGAGCCACACCGACAGCAGCTGGAACAGCGCCCCTGCCAGCTGCGGGGCGGCCATCAACCAGCCCATCTGTGCCAGGCTGGCGCGCAGGGATATGGCGAAGGCACCGAGGTAGTTGTCGCAAATGCCGGTCATCATGGAACTGGACACAGCGTCGCGGCGCGAACGCGAAAGCGTGTCGCGCAGCCAGACATTGCGCCGCTGGGTGGTGGGGGGCGTACTGTTCACGGGGGTCCTCGACGTCTACCCGACAAGCATACGCCAAAACCTGCAGACGACCAGCGGTGCGGCCGCGCGAATGTGCTAACCTTTTTCACAACACTCTGTGGAGAGCACACGATGTCACTCAAAAAGCTGGCGTGCAGCGCCTGCCTCGCACTGCTCGCGAGCCAGACCGCCGCACAAGCAGACGAGACCCATGCGCGCAAGGCGTTCGAGATCTACAAGACCATTGTCGAGGTGGATACCTCCAAGGCGCAGGGCAATACACCCCGCGTTGCCCGGTATCTCGCCGATGAGCTGATCGCTGCGGGCTTTTCCGAGGAGGACGTGCGGGTGGTGCCGAAAGGCGAATTCGCCACACTCATCGCCACCTATCGCGGCGACGGCAGCGCCGGCCGCAAGCCCATCCTGTTGCTCGGCCACCTGGATGTTGTGGAGGCCCTGGCAGCGGACTGGGAGCGTCCACCCTTCACCCTGACCCAGGATGCGGTGAACTATTACGCCCGTGGCAGCATCGACAACAAATTTGGTGTTGCACAGCTCACCGCGACGTTCATCCGTCTGCGGCGCGAGGGTTTCGTGCCGGACCGCGACCTCATCCTCGCGTTCTCCGGTGACGAAGAGAGCGGCATGACCACCACACGCATGATGGCTTCCGAGATGCCGGAACTCGCCGAGGCCGAGTTCGCCCTCAATTCCGACGCCGGCGGCGGCGACCTCGACAGCAACGGCGATGCGGTGAGCTACAAGATCCAGGCAGCGGAAAAAACCTATGCCACCTGGGAAATCACCGTGCGCAACCCCGGTGGCCACAGCAGCCGGCCACGGGACGACAACGCCATCTACGAGTTGGCCGATGTTATCAAGGCGATAGAGGCGCACCGGTTCCCGGTGATGTGGAGCGAGATGACGCTGTCCTATTTCCAGAATATCGGCGAACAGCTGGGCGGAGAACTCGGTGAAACCATGGTGCGTTTTGCCTACAACCCCGATGATGAACACGCTGCCGAGCGGCTGCGCACCGAGCCGTCCTACGTCGGCTCCACACGCACCACCTGCGTGGTCACCATGCTGCGCGCCGGACACGCCGAGAACGCCCTGCCCCAGTCCGCCACCGCGACGGTCAACTGCCGGATCTTCCCCGGCGTCAAGGCCGCCGACATCCAGGCCGAGCTGGAAGCGGTAGTGGCCAACAGCGGCGCTGAATTCGAACTGCTCACCGAGGTCACCGAAAGCCCGATTTCCGAGCTGCGCGCGGACGTGCTGTCAGCGGTGAGCAAGGCGGTGCACAGTCGCCACCCCGACCTGCGACTGATCACCTACATGTCGTCCGGCGGCACCGATGCCATGCATTTCCGCAACGCCGGCATCCCCACTTGGGGCGTAGGCAGCATTTTCATGAACCCGGACGAGATGTACGCCCACGGCCTGAATGAGCGTGTGCCGATCAAAGCGTTTGACGAGGCACTCGACCACTGGAGTATCATCATCCGCGAGCTGACGGGAGCCGGGTGAACCCTCTGGTCAGCGCTCCGCCGCAACACTGGCCCGCCGGGCAGCAGAAAAGAGGGGACCACACCATGCTTCAGCCGCGCGCACCACACACAACCGTGAGCCGCACCCTGGCGAGTGCACTCGCCGTTTTCACACTGCCGCTGATGATTGCGGCGGCGCAGGCCGACCCGCTGATCCAGAGCATCGAGACGGATCTGGCGGCGCTAGGCTATCAACCTGGGCCGGTAGATGGCGTGGAAACCGTGGAAACGCAGATTGCCATTTCACAGTTTCAGGCCGACAACCAGCTGGAGGTGACCGGCAGCGCCAGCCCGCAGCTGGCTGGCATCCTCAAGTCCAGAGTGAACAGCGGTGGCTCGCCGGCGCAGGCCGCGGCACCGGTGGAAACCGAGCAGGAATGCCTGCAACGCAAAATCGCCGAAGCCGAGCAGGCGAGAAAGCAGAAGCAGGGGCTGATGAGCCTGTTCAACACAGTCTCACGTACCGCGTCACGCTACGGCGGCAGCAGCGACATCGCCAGTGACATCTCCGAAGCCAGCCGGGACATCGCCGACGCCAATGCGACCAGAGAGGACTTCGAGCAGGCGGCGCGGGACCTGGGGCTCTCGCAGAACGAGATCGACAGCTGCAAGCGCTGAGGCGCTTGAGCACAAGCGGGTCCGGACGGCCCTGCTCCGCCGTCTCCCGCCTGTTCAAGTCCCCTGCGGCACTCTAGAATCGGCGCACACCGACTGACTCAGGCAAGGCCCCATGTCCAGCGCTTCCCTTTCGTCCTCCGGCTCCGGGCTGCTGCGGCGTATAGAATCCAGCCGTATCTTCCAGGGCGCCGTGATCGCCATCATTCTCCTGTCGGCATTAACCATCGGCGCCAAAACCTACGATCTGCCGCCACTGGCGGAGCGCACCCTGGGTATTATGGATACCGCCATTACCCTGTTTTTCCTGGTGGAAATCCTCTTTCGCTTCGCCGCCTGCCCCGACAAGCGCCGCTTTTTCCGCGATGGCTGGAACATTTTCGATACCCTGGTGGTGATCGGCAGCCTGATTCCGCTGGACAACTCACAGGCCGTGCTGCTGGGACGGTTGCTGCGGGTGTTCCGGGTCCTGCGTCTGGTGTCGGTGGTGCCGGAACTGCGCTTCCTGATCAATTCGCTGCTCAAGGCGATACCGCGCATGGGCTATATCGCCCTGCTCATGTTCATCATTTTCTACATCTACGCTGCGGTCGGCTCCATGTTGTTCGCGGAGGTGGACGAAACGCTGTGGGGGGACGTGGCGATTGCCATGCTCACACTGTTTCGCGTGGCCACATTCGAGGACTGGACCGACGTGATGTACGCCACGATGGAAGCGTATCCGCTGAGCTGGTTCTACTATCTGACCTTCATTTTTCTCACCGCGTTTATTTTCCTCAACATGATGGTCGGCGCCGTGCTGGGTGTGATGACCGCTGAACAGAACGCCCGCGAAGCCCAGCAGGCGCACGATGAACGCGACCTCATCGCCCAACAGCTGGATGATGTGCAGAGACAGCTGCGCCTGCTGACCGCCGCCCTGGAGCAGGGGCAGGTCGGGCCGCGTTCGGTCGGGCCGCGCCAGGCCGGGCCGCGCCAGGCCGGGCCGAGCGACGTGGAAAACCACGAGCCCTAGCGCGAGGCACAAGCCCGCGCAGGGTGGTCGCCTGACCGATCCCGGTACAAGTTCACATCGCGGTGGTCACATGCGGCGGCTTGCCGGATAATCCGCCCCCTTCCACCACGGCCGTCTCACACCGGGAAACACATCACCCGGGTGTCGTCGCGTTCGGCCGTCACTCACCGCAGGCAAGAAGACAGACAGCATGCTTGATACTCTGAAACAGGACTGGCTGGGTAACATACGTGGCGACCTGCTCGCCGGGCTGGTCGTGGCACTGGCGCTGATACCCGAGGCCATCGCCTTTTCCATCATCGCCGGTGTCGACCCGAAGGTGGGGCTCTACGCCTCCTTCTGTATCGCCGTGGTCATCGCCTTCACCGGGGGCCGACCGGGGATGATCTCCGCCGCCACGGGTGCCATGGCGTTGTTGATGATTACCCTGGTCAAGGAGCACGGCCTGGAATACCTGCTGGCGGCCACCGTGCTGACTGGCGTGCTGCAGATTCTCGCGGGCTACCTGAAACTGGGCTCACTGATGCGCTTCGTTTCACGCTCGGTGGTCACCGGCTTTGTGAACGCCCTGGCAATCCTGATCTTCATGGCCCAGCTGCCGGAGCTGACCGGGGTGACCTGGCATGTCTACGCCATGACGGCCAGCGGGCTGGGCATTATCTACCTGTTCCCCTGGCTGCCCGTCGTCGGCAAGCTGGTGCCTTCGCCGCTGGTGTGCATTCTCACCCTGACGGCCGTCGCGCTCCTGCTGGGCCTGGATATCCGCACCGTAGGGGATATGGGAGAACTGCCGGATACGCTGCCGGTTTTCCTGTGGCCAGATGTGCCCCTGACACTGGAAACCCTGGGCATCATTTTTCCCTACGCCGCGGCGCTGGCGGTGGTGGGCCTGCTGGAGTCGATGATGACAGCAACCATCATCGACGATCTCACCGACACCGAGAGCGACAAGAACCGCGAGTGCAAGGGCCAGGGTATCGCCAACATCGGTGCCGGCCTGATGGGCGGCATGGCGGGCTGTGCCATGATCGGCCAGTCGGTAATCAACGTGAAGTCCGGGGGGCGGGGCCGCCTGTCCTGCTTCGCAGCCGGCATGTTACTGCTGATCATGGTGGTGTTCCTGGACGACTGGATCAGCCGGATTCCCATGGCCGCACTGGTCGCGGTGATGATCATGGTGTCCATCGGCACCTTCTCCTGGGATTCTCTGCGCAACCTGAAATCCCACCCACTGTCCTCCAGCATCGTTATGGTCTCAACGGTTATCGTGGTAGTGAGCACTCACAACTTGGCCTTGGGCGTGCTCGTTGGTGTACTGCTGGCGGCGCTGTTTTTCGCCAACAAGATCAGCCGTTTCATGCTGGTCCAGTCTGCCGATGCAGGCGATGGCCACCGGGTGTATACCGTGATCGGGCAGGTATTCTTTGCCACGGCGGATGGCTTCACCGCGGCCTTCGACTTCAAGGAAGCGCTGGAGCGTGTCACTATCGACGTCAGCGGCGCACACTTCTGGGACATCACCTCGGTGTCGGCCCTCGACAAGGTCGTGATCAAGTTCCGCCGCGAGGGGGCGGCCGTGGAGGTGATCGGCATGAACGCCGCCAGCGCCACCATCGTCGACCGCTTCGGCGTACACGACAAACCCGATGCCAGCGACCCGCTGCTGGCGGGGCACTGACCGGGAGATTGCCCTATGCACACCATCATTGCCTGCATTGACGGCTCAGCCAGCACCGAAGCCATCAGCCTCGCCGGGGCCTGGGCCAGCCAGCGCCTGGCGCAACCACTGACCCTGTTGCACGCCCTGGAGAAACCTGCCACGCCGCCCGCAGCAGATCTCTCAGGCGCCATCGGCCTGGGCAGTCGCGAGCACCTGCTGGAGGAGCTCACCGCACTGGACGAGCGCCGGGAGCGGCTGGCGCTGGAGCACGGCAAGCACCTGCTGCAGGCAGCCGAGGCCGTCGCCCGCCGGGCGGGCGCCGCCGAGGTGACGCAGCGCCAGCGTCACGGTGATCTGGTGAGTACGCTGGCGGACCTTGAAGATGACACGCGACTGGTCATCCTCGGGCGTCAGGGCGAGGATCATGCCGCCGAGGCCAACGCCATTGGCTCACACCTCGAAAGCGTTGTGCGCCGGATCCAGCGACCCATTCTGGTGACGCTGCAGGTATTCCGTCCGCCGCGCTCCTTCATGATTGCCTTCGACGGCAGCGCGACCGCGCAGAAAGCCCTGGACCGGGTGGCCGGCAGCCCCCTGCTGGCGGGCTTGCCCTGCCACCTGGTCTCAGTGGGGCCGCTGACCGAGGACCAGCGGCGACAGGTTGCCGAAGCGACCGGGGCACTGCAGGCCGCCGGCTTTGCGGTCACCGTCGCGACGCTTGAGGGGGACGTGCAGTCCACATTGAACCGCTACCACCGGGAGCAACAGGTGGACCTGATGGTCATGGGGGCCTGGGGCCACTCGCGCATTCGCCAGTTCTTTGTCGGCAGCAACACCACACGCATGCTGAGCCAGGCCGAAATGACGCTGCTGCTGTTGCGCTGACCGCGCCTATGGGTGGCGTGGCTACAGGGCCCGATAGAGCATGCGGCTGGCGACCAGCACCAGAAACACGCCAAAGGCAAAATTGAGCTGGCGCGCAGAGAGGCGGTGGGCCAGACGTGCCCCCAGCGGCGCTGCCAAAACGGTCATGGGCGCGATGCAGGCGAGGCCAGGCAGGCTGACAAACCCCAGGCTTCCGGCCGGCAGGCGGTCGTCACCCCAACCCGTTGCCACATAGGCCAGGGCGCCGGGCAGGCTGATCAGTAAACCAAACAGGGCGGAGGTGCCCACCGCGCGGTGTATGCTGTGACCGAGCAGGGTCAGTACCGGCACGCTGAAGGTCCCGCCGCCGATACCCATCATGCTCGACAGGCCGCCGATACCCAGTGGAAAAAGTCGCGCCAATCCGCCCGGGGACAGTTCGCGCCCGGGCGCGGGATTGCGGCCACCGAAGAGCAGCATGCGCAGGCCCAGCAGAATCGCCACGCCACCAAACACCAGTGCCAGCACGTTGCCGTGCAGACGTGAAGCGAGCCAGGCGCCGAATACCGCGCCGCAGAAGATCAACGGCCCCCAGCTGCGGGCAAGCTGGAAGTCCACCGCGCCGCGCCGGTGGTGCGCCCGCGCAGAGGATAGCGACGTCAGCACAATGGTCGCCAGCGATGTGGCAACGGCGATATGCATGCGGATTGCCGGATCGACCGCCAACGCGCCCAGCGCGGTGTCCAGCACCGGGACAATGACAATGCCACCCCCCACGCCCAGGAGGCCGGCCATGACGCCGGCCAACACGCCGGTGCCCACCATAGTCAGCACCAGCGGTGCCCACTCCATCCACTCAGTCATCGCCCGCGTTCCCGTTGCCCGGCTTGCGCTGCGTCCGCACCCGGAGCCGACAAATCCGCGAGTTTACACCATGCGCCTGCTGCCGGGCGCGTGGCGCCGGTTCAGGCGGGCCGGGCCTCCAACAGGTCGGGGTGCAGTTCATCCAGGCGGCTGACACCCATCAGGGCCATGGCGACCTGCATTTCCCGCCGCAGGGTTTCCAGCAGGTCGGAGAGACCCGCCTCACCGGCGCCGGCCAGTGCCCAGACCCAGGGCCGACCCATCAGCACACCATCGGCCCCGAGGGCCACGGCCTTGACCACATCCTGACCACTGCGGACACCGCCATCCAGGAATACCTGGGCCCGGCCCTGCACGGCACGCAGTACTTCCGGCAGCTTGCTGATGGAGGAGGCAACGCTGTCGAGCTGGCGTCCGCCGTGATTGGACACGATGACGCCATCGGCACCAGCGGCCACCGCAGCCTCTGCATCCTCGGGCTCCATTACGCCCTTGATCACCAGTTTGCCCGGCCACAGGCTGCGCAACCAGGCGATATCATCCCAGGTCACCGTGGGATCGAACTGGGACTCAATCCACTGTTTATAGGCGTTGAGGTCCGTGGGATCCGGGACCAGGTGCGACAGGTTGCCAATCGTGTGCGGCTTGCCCCGAAGCCCCACATCCACGACCCAGCGCGGGCGGGTGCCCAGTTGCCACGCCTTGGCAAGCGCCATGGGCAGGGGTTTGGCACCCACCATGCCACTGCGGGTGTCGCGGTGGCGCATGCCGGGCACTGCCAGATCCACGGTGAAAAGCAATGTGTCGCAACCGCTCTCCCGCGCGCTGGCCAACAGGGATTCCACGGCACTGCGGTCACGCAGCATGTACAGCTGAAACCACACGGGCTCCTTGCCGGGTCCGTTCAGTTCCGCAAGTGGGCAAATTCCCACCGTGGAGAGGGTGAAGGGAATGCCCGCCTTGCGGGCCGCACTCGCAGCCAGCGCCTCGCCGCGCCGGGCAAACATACCCGCCATACCCACGGGCGCCAGCATCAGTGGCATCGAAGCGCTGCGACCCAGGAGGTCCGCTGTAGTATCCACGTTGTCGACATTACGCATCACCCGCTGCCGCAGCAGGATGTGGTCAAAGTCGCGGCAATTGGCCGCCAGTGTCTGCTCGGTGCCGCTGCCGCCGTCGATATAGTCAAACAAAAAGCGGGGCAGCCGCTTTTCCGCCAGCCGCCGGTAGTCGGCCGGCGTTGCGGGCGCAATCGTCATCTTCGCCATCACGTTTATCCCCTGTTTATTCAGCATCGGATGGAACAGCCGGGGAGCGTAGCGCGTTTTACCGCAGCAGACTGTCGCCAAGCTGCCAATTGAAACTCGCAATCCCCGCACCTGCCCGGGCCGATCCTGGCCGGGCCGATCCTGGCCGGACCGCCCCTTGCCAAAGTCGCCCGGCAGCGAGACCATGACGTCACTCAACGGCCCCACCGCAAGGACCCTCCCCGTGCACAGCATCCGCGTCGATCAACGCCTTCTGCAGCCTTCAAAAATCGTTTGTATCGGCCGCAACTACGCAGCCCACGTGAGTGAACTGGGCAATGAGATGCCCGACGATATGGTGGTGTTCATCAAGCCCAACTCGGCGCTGGGGAACACGCTGCACGCCGCGCGCGGTGAGCCCGTGCACTACGAGGGGGAGATCGTACTGCTGTGGGAAAACGGCGCCTTCAACGCCGTCGGGTTCGGGCTGGATCTCACCCTGCGGGCGCTGCAAACACAGCTGAAGGCCAAGGGCCTGCCGTGGGAGCGCGCCAAATCCTTTGATGGCGCCGCCCTCTGTAGCGACTTTGTCGCACTGGACACCCCACTGGACGCACTGGCCCTGGAACTGTATGTGAACGACGAACTGCGTCAGGCTGGCACCGTGGACATGATGCTCTACCCGCCGGCGCAGATCCTGCGCAACCTGTCAGGCTTTCTGACGCTGGAAGACGGCGACCTGGTCATGACAGGAACCCCCGCCGGGGTGGGCGAAGTCCGTCCTGGTGATCGCTTTCTGGGCCGGGTTCTATCTGCAGGCGAGGTACTGGTGGAGGGGCACTGGACCGCGCACTAGGCGCACACCGGCGGCGGCATTCTGCACGATTGTAAATGTCACGCATCTTGAGTAGCGTTAGGGGAACTCCGCGGAGTGGCGACCCATGCAAAACATCCTGAAACTGGACGTCGCGGGCCAACCACGCGGTTGGCTCAGCGCACAGGAGGCGGTGTCTGCGTACGCACGCGGTGACGTTGTCTACGGCATCGGCGAACCCCTGCCGCCCATGTTCGGCGGTATCCAGCGGCTCACCGGTCTGCGCTCCGCCATCCGCCTGCAACCCATCATCGCGCTCCAGGGTCGGGTACGGCCCGGTTTCAGCCTGCCCCTGTGCAACCGCACACTGTTTCGTCGCGACGAGCACCGCTGCCTGTACTGCGGCCAGCAGTTTCCCCGGGCCGAGCTGACCCGGGATCATGTGCTGCCCACATCACGCGGCGGGGACGACCGCTGGGAGAACGTGGTCGCGGCCTGTCGCCGCTGTAACTGGGCCAAGGACAATCGCACCCCGGAGGAAGCCGGGATGCCGCTGCTCGCCGTCCCCTTCAGGCCCAATACCTGGGAGTGGCACTTCCTCAGCCGCGAACGGGTGCTGGCAGACCAGATGGATTACCTGTCACAGCAGTTTCGCGCCCCGCGGGATTGGGCGCACTGAGCAGCACCTAACCGCGGAAGTAGCGCTGGGGTACGAAGGGCATGGCGGCGACGGTCACCGGCAGCGCCTTGCCGCGAACATCCACCGCGAGTCGCGTGCCCGGCTCTCCCAGCGAGCGCTGTACATAGGCCATGGCGATCGGTCCGCCAGCCGTGGCACCAAAACCCGCCGAGCAGACCTCGCCCACGGGCTTGCCCTGCTCATCCAGCACTGCCTGGCCTTCGCGCACGGGACGCTTGCCCTCTACCCGCAAACCCACCCGACGCAGTGGCGGCTTGTTCACCATCCGATGGAATATCTGCTGCGCACCCGGGAATCCGCCTTCGCGCGCGCCGCCCGGGCGCCGCGCCTTGCCGATCGACCAGAGCAGGCCGGCCTGTACGGGATCGATATCCGGGTTCAGCTCGTGGCCGTAGAGGCAGAGACCGGCCTCCAGCCGCAGGGAGTCCCGCGCGCCCAGACCCACCGGTGCCACCTCGGGCT
This sequence comes from Halieaceae bacterium UBA5044, assembly GCA_002416125.1. Lineage (GTDB taxonomy): Bacteria > Pseudomonadota > Gammaproteobacteria > Pseudomonadales > Halieaceae > Haliea. Next base: position 32,550 of record DIBU01000020.1, on the reverse strand, counting down.
CGGCGAGTAATCGACGGGCCAGCGCCTCGGCGCTGGCGGCAGGCACGGAAATTTCAAAGCCGTCTTCGCCGGTATACCCGGAACAGGTGATATAGGCCTCAACTCCGTCCAGCGTGGCCGCCTGACCGTGCATAAAGGTCAGTGTATCCACCTCGGGACACAGGCGACGCATCACCTCGCGCGCCCCCGGGCCCTGGAGGGCGAGCAGGGCCTGCTGTTCAAGCACCTCCAGGGTCTGCCCGGAGAGGTGTGCCCGCAGGTGGGCAATGTCCTCGACCTTGCAGGCGGCGTTGACCACGAGGAAAAAGGTATCCGCCGACCAGCGCGTGATGATCAGGTCGTCCAGCACGCCGCCGGTTGCGTTGGTGAACAGGGCATAAGTCTGGCAGTGCTCACCAAGGCCGACCACGTCGGCAGGCACCAGCGTTTCCAGAAGCTCGGCACTGCCGGCACCGCGCAACACCAGCTGGCCCATGTGCGACACATCGAACAGGCCGGCTGCCTGCCGCGTATGCTGGTGTTCACGAATAATCCCGTCGGGGTACTGCACCGGCATGTCGTAGCCGGCAAACGGCACCATACGGGCACCCAGTTCCCGGTGCAGAGCGTCGAGCGGAGTGTGCTGCAGTGTCATGGGGAGGCCTTGAGTCAGTCGTCCGGTGGGTAAGCCCGCACTCTAACCAGTGACCCGCAGGGGCGCAACAGCGTGCTGCGCGGCAGGCCATGCAGCCGGCCTGCGGCGCAGCGAGGAGCAGAGGCCGCTTTGCAACCGGCCCCGGCGGCCGGATAATGTGCGCAAAGAGCAGTCAGGACCCGGACCCGTGCAGAACAGTCCCACCACGCCCCGCACCATCAGCCTGATCGGCATGCCCGGCGCGGGCAAGAGCACGGTTGGCGTGCTGCTTGCCAAGCTCGCCGGGCTGGATTTCAACGACACCGACCTGGGCATCCAGCGCCGCGCCGGCGCTACCCTGCAGGACATCGTGGACACGCAGGGGCACCTGGCACTGCGCGCGCTGGAGGAAGCGGTATTGCTCAGCACCCCGCTGGAGAACAGTGTGATCGCCACCGGCGGCAGCGTGGTCTACAGCCCCGCCACCATGCAGCGCCTGCGCGCGGCGGGACCGGTGGTCTATCTGCAGGTGGACCTGGAAACGCTGAGCCGCCGGGTAGCCGCTGCACCGCCACGGGGTATCGCCAGCGACAGCGCGCACAGTTTTGCCGACGTATTCCGGGAACGCACGCCGCTCTATGAGCGCTACGCCACCCACATCATTGCCAGCGGAGACGGTGATCCACAGCAAACCGCCCTGCACATTCTGCAGCGCATCACCCAGGACCAGCCTGCGAACTGACCACGGACGTTGACGGACACGTCCGACATCCCCCTGAACGGCAGGGCGCGCACTACAGCCCCCGCTGCGACGCCCTGTGCGCAGTGGCACGGGCTTTGCAAACTGTCTGCAGGGTGGCCCGTTAACCGTTGGTCAGGGAAGACAGACTACAGGGACGTAGCCTCGCGTACAGGGAATGCCCGGGATGGGCACGGGCCACCAATCTTTAAAAATACGCGCTGCGCCTGCTTCACACGGCGCAGATTTTTGTTATAAATGCCACAAAATTTTGATTTACTCGCCAAAAGTGCTGAGTGATATTGCGCCGAAATTGAAGCTGTAAATCATCTGGAGGTGATTTATGACTGAGCGTACCCAAGAGCAGTCCAACAACGATGGCCTGGACGATATTTTCGAGCCGGCGCTGCTGGATATGAGCGATGACGATTTCGACGACGTGATTCCGGTTTCCACCGAGAAGCAGCGCCTGGCGGAAAAGCGCCGTCGCGCCGAACAGCGTCTGGAACAGCGTCGCCTGCGCGAAGAGCTGGGCTACTACGACCTGGAACTGGGCGACTTCTAGCAACGCACTGCGGGCGCCACCGCGCGCCCGCCTTTCGGCGCTACCTGAAATTCTGGGCAAAACCGGCGCAATTCGCTACATTGCAGCGTCACTCTTGTTGGAGCACGCCACGTGCAGCGCCCGGTCTGGCTTCTGAGTATGGACTCAGAGCAATTCAACGCACCCCCCACCACAACCGCCGCCCTGTCATCCTACTACCGGCGCTACGGCGCCCGCAGCGCCGACACCCGTATCGAACTGGTCCACTTCCAGCAGGCTGACGACATCGAGCACTGGTTTGAGGCGTGGTCCGCTACCGGCCCGGCGCTGGTGCGTGAGGCGGTTGCGGCGGGGCTGCGCCCCGTGCTGGGCTTCAGCGTCTACACCTGGAATGCGGCTGAGTTTCTGGCGCTGGCCCACCGGCTGCGGCAGCTGGCGCCGGAACTGACCCTGATTGCCGGCGGCCCGCACGTACAGCAGGCGGAGGATTACGTCGGCGAGGAAGCGCTGGACGTGGTGTTTCTCGGAGAGGCTGAGGTCACCTTCCAGCAATTTCTGGACAGCGAAAGTCGGGCGCACTGGCAGCAGATCGATGGCCTGGCGTTTCTACAGGACGGCAAGCTGCTGCGCACCCGTGCCCGGGAGCGCTGCCGGGAACTGGATGCGTTCCCGTCCCCGCTGGACGTGCTGGAACTGACCCATCCGGACGGCAGCCCGCGCTACGCGGCCATCGCCTATGAGACCAGCCGCGGCTGCCCGTTCAAATGTGCCTTCTGCGAGTGGGGCACCGGAGCCATCGGCAGCAAGATGTACCAGTGGTCGTTGCAGCGCATACGCGATGACTGGGAGAAAATCGTTGCCGCCGGCATTGCCAACATCTGGCTGGCCGACTCCAACTTCGGCGCCCTGAAGCAGGACCTGGCAAAGGCGCAGATGATTGTCGAACTCAAGGAACGCACCGGGCTGCCGCGCAGCTTCGCCACCTCTTGGTCGAAGAAACACAGCCGCCAGGTGCAGGAAATCGCTCTGCTGCTGAACCGCAACCAGCTGCTGCCACACTACCAGCTCGCCCTGCAGACTCTCACGCCGGAAGCGCTGCGCCTGAGCAACCGGCAGAACATGAGCGCCAACGAATACGAGCCCATTGCGCGGCAGATGTCCGAACAAGGCGTACCCATCGCCGCAGAGCTGATCTGGGGCTTGCCGGGCGATAACCTCGCGGACTTCGAACGCAATCTCGACACCCTGCTGGCCACCTTTCCCAACATCAACATCTTCGGCTACACCCTGCTGCCGGGCACGGAATTCTATGCGCGCCGCGAGGAGTACCGCATCGAAGCCATTCCCGTCGCCGGCTACGGCAAGGCCAAGGGTGAATACGTGGTGGGCTGCCACACCTTTTCGCGCGACGAAGGGGAAGAGGGTTACTTCCTGATCAGTGCCCACATCCTGCTGGTACATGGCTACATCATGCCGCTGACTACACGCCTGCTGGCACTGCAGGGCGAGGTACCGGTGTCGCCGCTGCTGCGCGAGTGCCTGCGGGCCATCATCGACACCTTTCAGGCCGCATTGGGTGCGCTGGACCACAGCGACCGCATGGTCATCTACGAACAGCGCAACGCCATCTACCTGGCCGCCCTCGCGGCACCCGAGCGCCTCTACACGGCGCTTGCGACAGTGATTGCTGCACACTGCAAAGCGCACGGGCAGGACCCGCAGGGTGCACTGCAGGTGCTGGCACTGGATCGCGCCCTGTGCCCGCGAGTCGGCCGGGAACAGGACACACTGGCGCACTTCGACTTTGCCGCGGACGCGGTGCAGCAGGCCCTCTCGGCGATGACCCTGCCGCCAGAGCACCGCCCTCCGGCACCCTGCACACTGCGCATAAGGCACCCCGGCGGCGTGGGCGATATCCTGCGTGACGCGGACGGCGGCAGCTGGCTGCGGGGCGTGGTGCTGGGCCGGGAATCAGGTACACTGGCGGTCGAACTCGCATAGGCGCACATTCACAGGAGGGTTGCTGGGTCATGCCAGAATTGAAACGCGAAGTCCGGCCGATAGAAGTCAATTACGTGTGTGATGCCTGCGGCAAGGGCATGATGGCTGCCTGTGGTGACATGGACCCGAAAACCGGCGAGATTGACCACCGCTGCATGATCTGCAACCACCAGCAGGTTTTTACCTGGCGGCCCTATCCGCGCATTGAGCACATCGGTCTGGAAGAAAAGCTCTGACAGGCCACCCGCTGACCGGCGTCACACCTGCAGCAACAGGTGCTCGCGTTCCCAGGAACTGATAACCCGGTTGAACTCCTCGAACTCGTCCAGCTTCACCGCTGCATAGGCACGCAGGAACAGATCGCCAAACATGTCCTGCAGCTCCGGCGTGTTGTGCAGGTTGCGCAGCCCCTCCTCCAGGGTGCGCGCGACCGCCACGTCGTCCTCATTGGCCGTACCCTGGTGCGGCTCAGTCGGGCTAAGGCCCTGTTTCATGCCGAGGTAGCCGCTGGCCAGCGTGGCCGCAATTGCCAGGTAGGGGTTGGCGTCGGCGCCGGGAAAGCGGTTTTCCACACGGGTTGACTCCGGCGGGCCCCAGGGCACGCGGAAGGCGGTGGTGCGGTTGTCCATGCCCCAGTTGAGGTTGATCGGGGCGGCAATCTCCGGCGCCAGGCGGCGGTAGGAGTTCACGTTCGGCGCATAGAGACTGATCAGCTCCGGCGTGTAGCGTTGCAAGCCCGCAATGTAGGACAGGAAGGCGGGGGTGTGCTGGCCGTTCGCGTCCACAAAGATATTTTCGCCCGACCCCGCGCGCACCACGCTCTGGTGGATGTGCATCGCACTGCCCGGTTCGCGCTGCATGGGCTTGGCCATGAAGGTCGCGTACATGCCGTGCTTGTGCGCGGTCTCGCGCACGGTGCGCTTGAAGACAAACACCTGGTCGGCCAGCGCCATGGCATCGCCATGCAGGAAGTTGATCTCCATCTGCGCCGCGCCGTTTTCGTGAATCAGCGTATCCACCTGAAGCTTCTGTTCGTCGGCGTAGTCGTACATGTCCTCGACGAAGTCTTCGAACTCGGTCACCGCGTCAATGCTGTAGGACAGGCGCGCAGACTCCCGGCGCCCCGAACGCCCTTTCGGTGGCAGCAGTTCGTAGTCCGGGTCCGTGTTCTTCGCCACCAGGTAGAACTCCACCTCGGGCGCCACAACGGGCTGCAGGCCCTCGGCGGCATACAGGTCCAGGATATGGCGCAACACGTTGCGCGTGGACAGCGGGTGGCGCTCGCCGGAGCGCTTGTAGCAGTCGTGGATGATCTGCGCCGTGGGTTCCCTGGCCCAGGGTACAACCCGCAGTGTCGCCGGATCCGGCTTGAGGATCATGTCCGCGTCGGTCGGCTCGACAAAATCCCAGTGGTCATCTGAGTACTCACCGGTGACCGTCTGGATCATGATGCTTTCCGGCAGCTTGGGGTTACCCATGCTCAGGAACTGGTGCGCGGGAATGAACTTGCCCCGCGCGTTACCCGTCATGTCGGGCACCAGACACTCCACTTCCGATATCTTGTGCTGCTTGAGCCACTCGTGAATGGCCCGGGTGTCGGTGTTCATACAGAATCCAAGGAGGAGAACGACCTGAGTTTGCAGCAGTGCCCGCAGCGCCGCAAGGGTCAGACCACCGGCAAAATGCGGCTTTTGGCCCAGGATTCCGTATAATCGCGGCATGCAACCCGAAGCCCACGTTGACTCCTGGTACGCCGCCACGGCCAACCAGAGCCTGTCCTTCCCTCCGCTGCGCGGCGCCGCTGCAGCGGACGTGTGCATCGTGGGCGGGGGATATACCGGGCTGTCAGCGGCCATCCACCTGCGCCAGCGTGGCTACAGCGTGATACTGCTGGAGGCCAATCGCGTCGGCTGGGGTGCGTCCGGGCGCAACGGCGGGCACGTGGGTACCGGGCAACGCGCCGGCCAGGAGCAGCTGGAGAAGTGGGTGGGGCTGGAGCAGGCACAGGCCCTGTGGCAGCTGGGCCTGGAAGCGGTGGAAACCGTCTGCGACCTGATTGCCGAGCACGACATCGACTGCGACCTGCGCAGCGGCAACCTGCACGTGGCATCCAAACGCGGCGATGCCAGCGAACTCGCCGCCGATGTCGACCACCTCAACCGGGTGTACGGCTACGACGACATCCGCTACGTGGAGGCCGATGAACTGGCCCAGATGACCTCCGGCCAGGGTTTTCACGGCGCCACCTTCGACAGCGGGGCCCGGCACCTGCACCCCCTCAACTATGCCCTGGGCCTGGCGCGCGCTGCGCGGGACCTGGGCGCTGTGCTGCATGAGGGCAGCCGCGTGACGCATTACCGGGAGGACGGCAGGGTGGCGGTGTCCACTGACGAGGGGCGCGTGGACTGCAACTACCTGGTGCTGGCCTGCAACGGCTACCTTGAGCATCTGGAGCCCCGCGCCGCGGGGCGCATCATGCCCATCAACAACTACATGCTGGCCACCGAGCCCCTGCCCGAGACGCTGGCGCAACAGCTGATCCGGGACGACTGCTCCATGTCGGATACCCTGTTTGTGGTCAACTACTGGAAACTGTCCGCCGACCGCCGCCTGCTGTTCGGCGGTGGCGAGTCCTACAGCCGCCGCTTCCCGGCGGACATCAAAGGTTTCGTGCGCAAGTACATGCTGCGCATTTACCCGGAACTGGCGCGCACCCGCATCGACTATGGCTGGGGCGGCACACTCGCTATCACGCTCAACCGCATGCCGGATTTCGGTCGGCTGTCGCAGGGCGTGTTTTACGCCCACGGCTACTCCGGGCACGGCGTACCCACCGCGACGCTGGCGGGCAAGCTGCTGGCAGAAGTGATCAGCGGCAGCGCCGAGCGCTTTGACGTCATGGCCAGCGTGCCCTCGCCGCGCTTTCCCGGCGGCACATTGCTGCGCTGGCCCGGGCTGGTGGCCGGGATGCTGTTCTACAGCCTGCGCGACAGGCTGGGATAGGGGATACCATGGCCGCACTGATACCGCTCACGACAGCCCAGCCCGCAGCTGACTGGCGCGCCGCGTTGCGCGACCTGGTGACATCGCCGGAAGCGCTCTGCGCACTGCTGGAGCTCTCGCCGGACGCCCTCGGCTGGAGCGCTGCGGCCATGCAGCAGTTCCCTTTGCGGGTGCCGCGTGGCTTCGTGGCGCGCATGCGGGCAGGAGACCCGCGCGACCCGCTGCTGCTGCAGGTGCTCGCCGGGGCCCAGGAAATGCAGCAGGTGGCGGGTTTCACAGCGGACCCCAACGGCGAGACCGGCCGCGCCAACCCCCACCCGGGCATCATTCACAAATACCGCGGCCGCGTCTTGCTGATTGTCACCGGCAGCTGCGCCATCCACTGCCGTTACTGCTTTCGCCGGCATTTCCCCTACGCCGACAACCAGAATGGCCGCAATGACTGGCCCGAGGCACTGGCCTACATCGCTGCAGACGACAGCATCAGCGAAGTCATCCTGAGCGGTGGCGACCCGCTGATGGCCAGCGACCAGCAACTCACCGAACTGGTGCAGCAGGTCGCGGGCATCCCTCACGTGCAGCGCCTGCGGGTACACACACGCCTGCCGGTGGTCATCCCCGAGCGCGTAACGGACGACTTGTTGCGGGCGCTCACCCCACCGCGACTGCAAAGTACCCTGGTGGTCCACACCAACCACGCCCATGAAATCGATACCGGGGTCGCAGCGGCCTTCCGCAAGGTACGCGGGGCCGACATCACACTGCTCAATCAGACGGTACTGCTGGCCGGCATCAACGATTCAGTCGATGCCCAGGTCGCACTGAGCGAGCGTCTGTTTGCGGCTGGTGCACTGCCTTACTACCTGCACCTGCTCGACCGGGTGAGCGGCGCGGCGCATTTCGACGTGCCTGCGGACCAGGCTCGCAGCCTGCACCGCGAGATGGCCGCGCGGCTGCCCGGCTACCTGTTGCCGAGACTGGTTCAGGAAATTGCCGGAGCACCGTCAAAAGTTGCGGTCGACGGCTGAGGGGACTTACAGCGGCGGGCGCCTGCGGTAAGCTGCAGCGCATAGTTACCCGGAGGAGCACACCATGGCTGTCGACAGCGCCGATGCGCAGGACGCACTGCAGACCCTGTTGGACAAGCAGGCCATTCGCGAACTCAAATACCGCTACCTGAATGCCTGTGACGACAAATCACCCGAGCAGGTGACAGCCTGTTTCGCGCCTGGCCCGGTGAACATCAATTTCGGCCATATCGGGCAGTTCGCCAACCGCGAGGACTTTGTTGCAGTGTTTGTCGCCCTGGGCTGTCACGAGCACATCGTCGACATGCACCACGCGGAGAACATGCTGGTCGAGATTACCGGGGCCGACACCGCGCGCGCGCGGGTGGGGCTGCGTTTCCACAGCATCAACACACAGGACAAGACCACCGTGCAACTCGGCGGCTTCTACGAGGATGAATACCGCCGCATTGACGGCGAGTGGCTGATCAGCGCCAGCACCTTCAACGTGCGCTCTGCCCTCATCACCGACTACGCCAGTGGCAGCGACACCGTAGTGTGGGCGGCCAACTACATGCCGCCGCAGTCCGCCTGAGTATCATCCCGCCGGCAGGACCGCATCGAACCGCACCGGCAGCTCCCTGACGCCCCGCAACACCGCGCCCTGCGGTCCGGGCTGGGCCGGATCTGCCAGGCGCAGCCCCGACAGGCGGCCCAGCAGGGCGCCCAGCGACACTTCGATCTCCGCGCGTGCCAGGTGTGAACCCAGGCAGAAATGCGGGCCTCCACCAAACGTGACGGACTTGTGGTGCGCGCCGCGGTCCAGCCGGAAGGTGTCGGCATCGGCAAACACCGCCGGGTCGCGATTCGCCGTGGCATTGCCGTAGAGCAGCGCCGAATCGGCCGGTATGGTGACGCCTGCCACGGTGATTTGCCGCTCCGTATAGCGCGGCTGCAGGCACACCGCTCCATACAGCCGCAAACCCTCATCCACTGCGGCCGCATGCAGGGCGGGGTCGGCCAACAAGCTCGCGCGCAAGGCCTCATCCCGCAACACCGCCCAGAGCAGGCTTCCCAGTGACAGGTAGGTGGTATCCGCTCCGGCGGGGAAAATCAGCCGCACGAAGGAGAAAATCTCCTCATCCGACAAGCGCTTGCCCTCCACGTCAGCGGCCGCCAGCAGGGAGAGCAGGTCGTCCCGCGGCTGCGCGCGGCGCTGCTGCACAATCGGCGCCAGGTAGTCCGTGATCGCCGCCCGGGCCTCCAGCGCTAGTGACGGGTTCCACGGGAACTGGAACAGACCATCAAGCCACTGGTGCAGCTCGGGCTCATCTTCCACCGGAATGCCGAGCAAGCCGGTAATCACCTTGAACGGGTAACGGTGGGTGTAGGCGGACACCAGATCCACCCCGGAACAACCCCGAAGACTGTCGATCAACTCATCCGCGAGCGGCCGCAGCAGGGTGTCTATACGGCGGCGAATGGCGCCCGGGTGAAAGGCGCCCGAAACCAGCAATCGGTTAACCCGATGTTCATCCCCTTCCATACACAACAGGGTTTTGCCCTGGGCGGGTTCCGAGTGCCGGCGATAGGCCGGCGCAGCGGGCACACCAGACTCATTGCGGTACAGTGCCGACACGTCCTCGTGGCGCAGGATGATCCAGGCCGTTGCGCCGAGATAATTGACGGGCACCACGCGACGCCCGGCATCACGCAGGGCAGCCATGCGCTGGTGGAAGTCCGGCAATGGGTCAGTCGCGAAATCGATCTCCGGATAAACCCGCTCAACGGCGGACTGGGTGTCGGTGCGCATACTGTTATTCTCCCCGGAGGCGGCACCCCGCTATCATGCGCCGGTCAGAACGGAATGTCGTCATCGCTGTAGCCGGGATCACCCGCCTGCTGGGGAAACCCGGCAGACTCAGTGGCGGGCGGCGGCGCTGACGCTGCTGCACCTGCGGCGCTGATTTTCCACCCTTGCAGGTTGTTGAAATACCGCCCGTTGTACTCCCGACCGCGGATGTCAAACGTCACCGTGACTTCCTGGCCGGGCTGCAGCCCCTCAAGCAGGCTGATCTTGTCCTGCACGAACTCCAGGCTGATGTCCTGGGGGTATTTGCCGTCCTCCACCGTCACCACCATTTCGCGCTTGGTAAAGCCGCTGTTGAAGGTCTGGGGTTCCTGGATGAGCTTGATCTTGCCGGTGAGGTCGTAGGCCACGCGTGTGGATCTCCTTGTATCGGGTGGGCCACTCCGGCGCCACGCCACCTGCCACGGCGTGCTCGGGCAGTGAGGGCGGGGACCGGAATGTAAACATGCCCAGTCTAGTGGGGCGCGGTCAGGATGTGTAGGGCGGGAGCCGAATTGATCGCCGAGGGCACCGGCCGCTGCTGCTGCCGACGACTGGCGTTACGCTGGAAAAAGCAGCGATTTCAGTCGTTTGCGGTCTATCTTGCTGGTGCCGGACTGGGTGCGAGGAAAGGTGTCCAGCAGTGCGAAGCGCACCTCACCCCACTGGGAGAACTCCTGCCCGACGTGGTCCAGCCGGTCGCGGCTGGGCAGCTCGGCCGCCTCCATGGCAATCACCACTTCCGGCTCACCCGATGCCGTGACACCTGCAAACAGGCACACGTAATTCACCTGCAGAACGTTCTGCAGGTTCGCCTCAATGGGCGCCACCGCGAGTTTCTGCCCGGCGAGGATCACCACATCGGCAGTGCGGCCCAGAATGCGGAATGCGCCGTCTTCGCGCTGTATGGCCTGGTCACCCGGGTAGAAATAGCCCTCGCGGAACGCCGCGCGGGTGGCCTCCGGGTCATCCATGTAGCCACTGGCATCCAGCCCGGTCAGCTTGATGCGCAATCGACCCTCCTCGTTGACCGCACACACCTGCCCCGATGCATTTTCCACTTCGACCACCCGGGCCCCGGTCGAGACCATCCAGCTGAGATCCGCCGGCAGGGCGTAGTCATGCCAGAGAACCCCGAGGCCCACTTCCGTGCAACCGTAGGAATTGAACACATCGAAGTGCTCACGCAAAGTGCCAACGACCCTGGCTGATACGAAACCGCCGCTCATATAGAGAATCGGGCGGGCGCCCGTTTGGATCGCCATCTGCGCCAGACTCTCGCACTCGCTCAGCCGCAAGGCCATGTCCGGGAGCAGTGTTGCCCGCGTAACGCCGCTGCGTACAAAGGGCTCTACCCAGTCACTGCGCTGATCCAGAATGGCTGTGCCGCCAACATGCCACACCGAGGAGGGCGCCTTGTAGCCGTTACCCGTCCACAGGCCGAAGCCCAAGGCGTGGTACCGCGTGCTGCTGTCATAGGCCTGGAAATCACAGCGCTCCCTGTCTGATTCGCGTTGCACGCGCGCGGGCACAAACACCTTCTTGTACTTGCCTGATGTTCCCGAGGTGAAGAGGATATGCCCACAGTCGTCAACGTCCTCCGCCAGCGGTGGGGCTTCGAAAGCGAGCGCGTCGTCAAATACGGGCTTGCCAAGGGTCAGCACGGGCGCCAGCTCACAGGGCTCCACCGTGCCCGTTTTTTCGCCACACACCACAACGCCCAGCAGAGGCGTGATCTCCAGCGACGCCAGCACCTCCAGCGACGCAACACAGATCGTCGTATACCCCTGCGCCTGCAGCGCCAGAGTCGCCACCCAACAGTCGGCCAGGTTGTGCACCATCACCGCAACCGTCCCCCTGGACTGCGGAAGGACTCCAGCGAGCTCACCGGCCGCCCGGGCAATGGCTCCGGCAAACGCGTAATAGGAAATCGCGTGGTCGTTGTGGATGATGGCGGGTGCGGACGGTGTGCGTGCGGCGAAATCGAAGATGTATTGCGCGATAAACATAAAACGTCCCGGCGGCGGCCTTGTGACTGATTTCCCCATGATACACCGTCATATGGCCGACGGCGGGGAACGCTGCTACTGTGACACGCACCGCCCAGCGGGGAGGATTCGGTATGACCGCAGCCAGCATCCATGATTTTGCCCATGAGGACCTTCCCGGAGATGCGCTGCACACCGCCTTGCGCGATGCACGGGAACGGGGCCCCCTGAGCCCTGCACTGTTCGGCGGTCAACCCGCGTTCCTGATCAGCAGCCACGCGGCACTGGCCGAGGCCTTTCGCGACAACACCCGCTTCCCACCTGCCGATGCCTACCGCATCACCATCGAGCCCGTGCAGGGCGTCACGTTCCAGACCATGGAGGGGGAGCAACACCGGCTGTATCGCCGACTGGCGACACCGGCGTTTCAGTCCCGCGTGGTGGAAGCCATGGAGCAGGAGGGGCTGGCCCGCATCGCCCACGAACTCATCGACCGTCTGGGCGGGCAACGCAGTGCCGATTTCGCCCAGGCGTTCACACACCGCGTAGCCTTTGCCGTCATCAGCCGCATGCTGGGCATCCCCACCGACCGGGAGGATGTTTTCCGCGACTGGGCCGTGGGCTTCCTCGAGTTTCCTCGGGACCCGATGCGCTCGCGCGCCTGCGCAGAGCACATTACCCAGTATCTCCTGCCGATTCTGGCGCAGCGCAGACGGGAGCCTCGAGAGGACATTCTTTCCGGGCTGGTGCTGGCTGAAGTGGAGGGGCGCACACTCACCGATGAGGAAATTCTCGCCCACATTCGCCTGCTGTTCAGCGCCGGGGCATCCACCACCACCGATGCGCTGGGCAATCTGGTCTACACCCTGCTGGCCGACCCGGCACGCTGGCAGGCGTTACTGACCGAACCAGGGCTGCGCACCGGCGCCATCGAAGAGCTGCTGCGCTGGGAAACGCCGGTGGCGGTGCTGCCGCGGCTATCGGCACCCCACCCCATCGAATTCCACGGCACGGAGATTCCTCCTGCCACATTCTGTCTGTTCGCCATCGCGGCAGCCAACCGCGACCCAGCGGTGTTCGAGCAACCCGACGTGTTCGATATGCACAGGGACAGCAGCAAGAAGCTGCTCAGCTTCGGGCCGGGGCCACGCCTGTGCCCGGGCATGCACCTGGCGCGCCGACAGCTCGCCGTGGCGCTGGACGTCATTCTGGAACGCCTGCCGGGCCTGCACCTGCTCCACCCACAGGACGCCGTACCGAGGGGCGCGATTCTACGTGGGCCGGCGCCGTTGCGGGTGGGCTGGTAGGCGCGCTCGATATCGATGTACTTATCTTTAAGCATCACGACGCACAACTGTGCGCTTAGCGCCATCGTGTTCTCAATGTGATTCTTGAGTGGGTTGATAACGTTCATGTCTCTTCACTGACACATCCGTAAATGAACCCTCATAGCATCAAAGGCCCACTTCATGGACGTCTACAGAAAAGCCGTTCCCCGCTGAGACAGCGGTGTTTTTTGTGAATTTGGAAATCGATATCCCATAGCATCTATGAGCAGGATTGGGAAATCAGCAATAAGCAATCCGGGCTGGCGAAAGCACTACCACGAAATGATCTCGCCCAAGAAAGCAAGCTATAAGTTGCATTCCAAGAGCGAGTGACCTTAATCTCCCACCAAGCAACTCTTAAATTGCTTTTAATATCTAAGCAGCTAATATCTTGCTATATCAATTTTTAGCAACAAATTTATTGCTTGAAAGGAGGCCAAATGGGCGCGATTCATGAGCAGATGAAAGCACGACGCAAGGCCCTCGGTCTGAAGCAGGAGGACATGGAGCTGCGGGTGGGGATGTCACGCCAGCAATACCAATACCTGGAGTCCAAGGGCAACCCCCGCCTGGACACGCTGGAACTGATCGCCAAGGGCCTGAAAATGGAAGTCATGCTGGTGCCACAGGAAAAACTGCGGGACATAGCGGATATCCTGGCAGGCAAGAAGAAAATTGGCAGCGAGCTCAGGGTGACCGCAACAGGTTCGACAATTGAGCCCTCGCCAGAGGACGACCCCTGGCGCGGCCTACTGGGGGATCACGATGACTGATGGAGAGACCGTCAGCGTACTGGAACTGGCTCTCCACGGGGTCACGCTGGGCTATCTGGCGGGCTATCGGGATGGGCAGACCATCCTGACCTTTACGCCCGAGTTTGCCGCCGATGAAGCCCGTCCGACGTTTAGTCTGATTACGCACCCGGCTTTCCCCACGGCACAGGAAATCATGGCCAAACCCTGGGTCAGGCAGCAGAAGCTGCATCCGGTGCTCTCCAACCTGTTGCCCGAGGGCGCATTGCGAGAGTACCTCGCACAAGCACTCAAAACCCATACAGAAAATGAATTCGAGCTCTTCACCTATCTGGGTCAGGACTTGCCCGGTGCGCTGATCGCTACCGGTATCGAGCCTGACGACGTTCCCAATTACGTCCTGAACGATTCAGCGAGGGCCAACGCGGTGAAACCTCTCGCGCCGAAAGAGAAGAAGCGGTTTTCGCTGGCCGGGGTACAGATGAAGTTCTCTATGCGCGAACAGGATGGACGCTACCAGATCGCCGAATCGGGGGCGCTGGGGGACTGGATCATCAAAACACCCTCCACAACGCACAAGCATGTTCCTCTGAATGAATACACGGCGATGCATCTGGCCCAACTTGCGGGTGTCAGCATCCCCGACATCCGCCTGGTCGAGATGGATAAGCTGGAGCAGCTCCCTGCCATCAATCTGCCCAATGAACACTATGCCTTCGCCATTCGGCGCTTTGATCGACATGAGGGTAACCGCATCCACATGGAGGATTTCGCCCAGATACTGGTGAAATACCCGCAGGAGAAATACCGCTCCGCCAACTACCAGCAGATCGGAAAAATCCTGTATCGCTACGCTGAGGATGGACTGGGCGATGTGCAGCAATTTGCTCGAAGATTACTGGTGAATATCCTGCTCGCCAATGGCGATGCCCATTTGAAGAACTGGAGCGTGATTTATCCCGACACCGTTACACCAGTCCTCTCTCCCGCCTATGATATCGTGACGACTCGCGTCTACATGGGTGACGAACAGGAGTTCGCGCTGAACCTGGGCAAGGGTCGGGACTGGTATCAAGCGACAATGGAACAGTTCGAGTATTGGGCCGGTAAAGCCGATATACCCTGGCGTGCTATCCGGCCTCACTTGCTGGAAACCATGGCCAAAGCACGCGACCAGTGGCCGGATGCCCTCAACGAATTACCGATGGACTCGCGGCACAAAGCACAACTGAAAGAACACTGGCGTAATCTACATCCTGACTTTCAGATAGCGACCCCCTAGCCAATAGATATTGGTTTCGGTCACCTGGCTTGTCAGTTTCCTGGATTATTTTCCTACCCTTCACCGCCAACCGGAAATTACAGGCATAAAAAAGCCTGCACTGGGCAGGCTTTTTCAGCAGGTACTCCAGTTAAGCCGACTTACGCCGCGACCAGCCAAGACCTGCCAAACCGAGACCGATGAGAGCCAGGGTCGCTGGCGCCGGCACCACGTTTACCGAAACGTTATCCAGTTGGACCCGGGTTCCGGCTGACGGGTTGGTTTCTTGCAGAAAAAAATCAATTTGGGCATTGTTGAATCCACCACTGAAATCAACATCGGAAACGAGGACCGTACTCTTGAAGCTTATGGTATTACCGAAATCAGCGACTTCGCTGCTCTCACCAACAAGTAGGCTACTTACGAACCCATTCCCGAGCTGAAAGTAGCCAAAAAAGACGGAGAAAAAGTCTGTCTGCTGCGGTTTGTTGATTTGCCACTGATAATCGAACGCAATTTCGACCGCTGTACTCGTGGTTGGCAGTTTAAACCCCTGGTTGAACTGAACCGTTCCTGGTGTGCCGGGGCGCCCTACGTGTGCTGTGCCGTTATCAAAAGTAACGCCGGAAGTCCCGCTTAGTACATTGATAGTCCAGCCGCTCAAATCAGTATCGAATGTGCCGTTAGTGATCAGGTTAGCCTGAGTTGCCGCAGCAACCCCCCCAAACATCAAAACACCAACAGCCGCATTACGAATGAGAACCTTCAAAGACATCTGTTTACCTCAATTTTCTGAATGCCAGGGGTGTTCGCAATACTCGCGCCAACCTGGTCTTTATTCCATTAAACCATGAAGTTAGCGCAAATCCTCAATGCGCAGCACAGGCGGGTTGTAAAATTTACTGACAGCGTTCGCGCAGCAGATGCGCCCCGTAATGGCGCATGTCCGGTTCTGGGCGCGCGCTGTCGTTGGCCTGGAGCGTAAACTCATTACCTCGATCAGGCGATAGTAGAAAGCACGGTTTTTGCAGGCCGACATGTGGGGATTAGGGAGATTGCTGAGAAGGTTTGCCTGACCGGGAAGCCGGACCCCAGCTTCCTGGAATATGATCCAGGCTTTTTTGACCAAACCGAGAACAGGGTGGAGCCAGTGGGTGTGAACCCCTTTGCTCCAAAAGTGTTACCCATGTCCTCGGAATAAAGTGCAACCTATGTGACCGGAATGCACCGATTGAGCTTCCCGACACATAGGTGCCACTTTATTCCGGGCACATAGGTTACACAATTAGGCATTTGGGGGGAGCCTCAGATGCCCTGGAAAGAGTGTAATCATATGGATGAGCGTCTCAGATTTGTGGCCCGCCTGTTGGATGGCGAGAAAATGGCCGTCATGTGCCGGGAGTTCGGGATCTCCCGCAAAACCGGGTACAAGATATTCAATCGTTACAAAGACACCGGTATTCAAGGGCTGGAGGACAGGGCCCGCAGCCCCTACCGGCACCCGAACAAAACGCCTTTTCAGGTGGAAAAAGCAATCCTGAAAATCAAACGGGAACATAAAACCTGGGGCGCTCCCAAGATCCGGGACAAGTTGATCAAGGAGTTCCCGGTGATCCAGCCGCCGGCTCCCAGCACCATCCATGCGATTCTCGATCGACACGGACTGGTCAAACGCCGCAAGCGCAGGCGCCACAAAGCCCAGGGCACAAGCCTCAGCATCGCCCTGAGCCCCAATGCCCTGTGGTGTACTGACTACAAGGGCCAGTTCCTGCTGGGCAACAAACAGTACTGCTATCCCCTGACAATCACCGACCAGCGCTCGCGCTATCTGCTGGCCTGTGAGAGCCTGGAATCCACCAAGGAAAGCGGCGCATTCCCGGTATTTGAGCGGGTATTTAAGGAGTTCGGTTTGCCAGCTGCTATTCGCTCTGACAATGGCGTGCCGTTCTCCAGTCCCCATGCCCTGTTTGGCCTGAGCCGGCTCTCGGTCTGGTGGCTACGCCTGGGAATCGGTATCGAACGGATCAAACCGGGCAACCCCCAGGAGAACGGCCGACATGAGCGTATGCACCTGACCCTCAAGAATGAGGCCACCAAGCCGCCCAGTTATAACTTCTTGCAGCAGCAAGCGCGCTTTGATGACTTCATAGAGGGTTACAACAACGACCGACCCCACCAGGCGCTTGAAGGCCGGTATCCTGCTGAAGTGTATACACCCTCAGCCCGGGAATACTTCCACCCGGAACCGCCTGAGTACCCGTTTCATGACCGTACGATCCGGGTCACCCAGTGTGGGCGGATATGCATAGGCAGCCGCAAAGTGAACTTCAGTACCGTGTTTGCGGGCCAGTATGTAGGGATTAGAGAGATCGCTGACGAGATCTGGCTTGTCAGTTTTATGGATTATGATCTAGGCTTTTTTGACCAGACCGAGAACAGGGTGGAGCCAGTGGGTGTGAACCACTTTGCTCCAAAAGTGTTACCCATGTCCTCGGAATAAAGTGCAACCTATGTGACCGGAATGCACCGATGGATAAATGGTCGTGTGAGAGGACTCGAATAGCAGTCCTATCATCTTGTTTTCTAAGGTTTTAGTGTAATTCGACTACTGGTAATACCGACAAATATACCGTCATATTATTTTTTTATTAAGGTTCGAATCCGATATAACGGATCTGACACCTGAAAACGCACCTGCAATTAACGGGTTCTGACACCCCGCCTGTTCTTTCTCAGAAGCGGCAGAAGAACGTACCACACTCCCAGAGCAAGAATCGCAGTAATCAGTATCTCGGATAAGTGGACGTAAAGCCAGACCAGGAATCCGATCTTGCAGGCCCAGCTAAGCATGGTCCAGATCCGGTCCATTCTAGAGCGCGGTTTGATGACACGGACGTTCCTTTTACGACGGAATTTGAAAAAGGTCATGATTTGATCCTCATTGGTTGGTCGTCGGTAATGACTGCCTCCATCCACAGGAGGCCGTAGGGGGTTGAATCGAAGAGATAGGGAAGACGGAAGGCTTTTGACCTTCACCGTCACCGCTGAAGGCAGTAGCTGGCTTCCCGGTGTTAACGGGTTATGAGAAACCTGCAGGAATTACAGGGCTCGTCAGGAATGACTTGCCTGTTCAGCCAGCTATTGACTGAAGTGGTTCCATTGCGGAGTGCCACGGAGACAACTGATCAGATTGTGCCTGGTTGATTACTACCGGGGTTGGGGATTGGCACATTCCGGAGAGGTTGTGCCGTAGAGTTATCCTGAAGGTCATTGAGGTAGGCCACGGCTTCAGAGGCTCTGGCCGAGGCCCAGAAGACCGCCTTTACATCGTTGCTCAGAACTTTGATCCAGTTGGCCAGGTAATCAGCATGGTCTTGCCGGGGAGCAGGACTGATATTGAGCTGTGCACATAGAAAAGCTGCACCCAGCTCCGCTATTAGTTCCTCCATCGCATAGGCCTCATTTCCGAAGCGTCCCGAGAGATCCCTATTGCAGCGTTTCTCATTCCCGGTCCAGTGAGTCAGCTCATGCAGCAACGTGCTGTAGTAGCTTTCTGTGGGGCTACTGGTATCCGTCCCAATGAAGCTCTCCGGATCGGGAATGGCAATGTAGTCATTCTTCGGGGAGTAGTAGGCACTGGCTCCTCCAGTTCTGATATCGGCGCAGGTAGTGGATATGAAATGATCCACACCGTGCAACGGATCAACGGGATTAGTAATCTCCGGGACTGGGGTTTCCAGCAAGTCATCCAGCCCAGTGACTTGATCAGCGTTGAATACAGAAGCCGTCCTGATGAGAACCTTGAGTCTGGGATTGTCACCGGAAATGCTGTCAGTGCTTGAATTCACCTCTGCTTCCGGCAATGGCTTGTAGATCACAACAGGAGAAGCCTTCTGGCCCTTGCGGACCTGTGCTCCCATCGCATGCCACTGCTTGTATGTCGCCCACCTATTAGACAAATAGCCCTTGTCCAGAGCACTGGCCCATAGAGACAGGATATTGATGCCGTTGTAGGTACTGCGTGTATACGCATTGGACGGTAAACCCAGATCGGGAGCATTCCAGGGCAACTGGAAATCTCTGGAGTTCTCCATTGCTGAAATGATCTGATTGGTAATCTTCTCGTGTACTGTGGATTGGATAGTCATCTTTGATTCCTCGTAAAGTAATCAGGCACAGGCAGGCCTCAGCCCGACGCTGTGCCGAAAAAGTGATCAGATTGTGTTGAGTACTACTTGGAGATGGGGCTAATAGAGGAGGGAGCGAACAGTCTTACAGGAGTCCTCTCTCAGCGAAGGAAACAGAATCCGTGCCTCCAATCACGATATGATCGACCACACGGATATCGACTAACCTCAATGCCTCGGTCAGTCTTTGAGTGATGCGGATATCGGCTGTACTCGGTTCAGGTACGCCAGATGGATGAGGATGAGAAAAGATCACTGCAGCGGCATTGATCTGCAGACACCGTTTAACTACTTCTCTGGGATAGACAGCGGCTCCATCAATGGTGCCTCTGAACATCTCTTCGTAGTGCAGCACCCGATGCTGGCTGTCCAGAAAGACAACACTGAAGACTTCGTGGTCACGGTTGGCCAGCTTGACCTGAAGGTATCTCCTGACTGCATTCGGGGAAGAGAGAGTATCTGGTCTCAGGTACTTCTCTTCCAGAAGCTGCAACATCAGGTTGTACACATCATCGAGTGAGGCAGGCTCGGACAGTTGGTACTTCCCATTGCCTGACTTGATCAGGTTAGGTTCGTTGCCAGAAGAAGTATTCGGTTTAGAATGTATAGTCATTGGTCATGGCTCCTTTAATAAATGAAGGTGTGCCATGTGCGCAAAAAGCAACGGGGGGGTCGTTTCCGAGGGGCACCCCCTTAATCACTGGTGCGCACATAGGCACCAGGAGCCGAGCTAAAAGCTCAGACAATTGACTGCAAAATCAATGGGAAAGTCAGAAATACTGGACACCTCATCATGGAAGAGTATTTAGTCGAGTCATTTAGCGAGTTTCATGGAGTTATAGAATCTATTAGAGGAAAGCAGAATACGATCTGCAGAGGACTCAAAAGCGTTGATTATGAGTTGAAGCCAAGCGTTGGTCGATTTAAGCCCGCCAATCCAAGAGCTAAGCATACGTCGATGGAGAAAAAGCTACTCACTCTCTTCAAAGAGTCAGCACTACCTCATATTTCATACAGACCGGAAAATGACTGGGAGTGGCTCGCCGTGGCTCAACATCATGGGTTGCCCACACGACTCATGGACTGGAGTTACAATCCCCTCTCTGCTGCATACTTTGCAGTTGAAGAGGAACATGATGGCGATAGCGCTGTATATATATTCTGGGGAGCCTCAACGGTGAGCGATTTCAAAGGTAACCCACTGGATATAAATAAGGTGGTAAGGTACCGGCCACCCCACGTCACACCAAGAATTGCGGCCCAAGCCGGCTTATTTACTGTTCACCCAAACCCCGAAGATGCATTTTCTCATAAATCAATGTTCAGGATTATCATCAGAAGAAAAGCGCGCAGAGAAATAAAGCGTACATTAAACAAATACGGGATAAGCCGAAGGCACTTGTTTCCCGGGCTGGATGGCATCGCTCACGATCTAAAGTGGCTTCAGACGTCTGGCTACTAGTTACTTAACCCTGAGCCAGACATGACCAAACATTTTGAACGAAGCAGTGCGTTTCTTAGGAGCCGCACATCATACTCCCCGAGACCCTCAAACTATTGCCGCAAAAGAATTCTTGACATTTTCTCCATATATTCTGCTCTAAAATTCAAGTTGCAAGGTTAAGAAAACACAGATTCAAACCGCTCCCGGACTTCGTGGAACCTACTTTTACTAAAAAGCTGCTCTTTATCAAGAGTAATAACATTTGCGTATTGCGCAAACGGTTTAAGGGCCTGATTGTCCATAGCGCAGAGGAAAATTTGACCATCTCCTAACTTATCTTCTGTTAGAACGGAGATAATACTTTCGTAGTTTATATCTGACTGTTCGTGCTGATTTGGTGTATCGATAATGAGAGGAGCTCTAACGCATGAGCCATGCTTTCTCATATGTGAATACAAAGCCAAATAATAAGCCAGTACAGCGCGCGAGTTATGCGCGGCACCACCATTATCATACACTTTGTTGTAGTCCGTAGGTTTGTTGATTCTAGATAAGTTGACACGCGTTGCGTTAAGGTCATTGATGTATGTGACCATAAGCTCGGTAAAGTCCGAATCTAACTTCTCGCGTTCATTCCTGTTTAGAAGTTTTCTCTGACGACCTTTCAGGTTTTTTAAGGTATTGGAGTACCTTTTAGCATCAGAATGCTTGTCATGCAGTACAACACTAACCCTTTGCTTTACCTGTCGCGACGAAATAGTGTCTATCAAGTTGGTATAATCTTGGCCAATACCTTCTTTTGAATACTTGCCTTCGATGTAGTCAATTTCCTGTCGAACAGAATTTAACCTGGACTCGGTTTCGTTAAGTGCAGTCAGGGTAGATCGGTACTCAATCTGCAGATCGTCTGCTTGGGACTTAAGCTTTTGCTCATCAGCCAGCAGGCTTGAACGACTAATAACTGAATTATCATGTTCTGTGCCACAGACTGGACACTCGAGGTGATCTGTTTCTAGATTCTCTACTGAGAAAATGTAATCGAGCTCAATCTCGTTTGCAGCATGCCGAGCATATCCAAGCTGGTTGAGGAGGTACTGTTCCTCACCTCGAAGTTCAGATAGCTTCTGAAGCAACAATTCTTGCTCATTGCAGAGTGCGGCCAAGTCTATGTCAATTTCCGACTTCGCCGCCTCAAAGAACTCATCCGAAAAGTCGACATTAGATTCAACAAAGTATTTATTTACAACTGCGAGTGCATTATCGATACGTTCTATTTCAAAGTTATTTTCAGTTTCCAATACTTTTGCATCATATATAGACTCTTCTATCTGAAAGTGTTCGTCAGAGAGGTAGCCAGCATGATATTTTATGATTGTCTTTTGCCAATTTGCGTACTGACCTAGATTTTTAAACCCGGCCCAAGGATGTGACCACGTTTTCTTTTGATCCAAATAGTACGGCAAGAAATAGTATGCAGGTGGTGGCGTTTCTAGCCGAGGCACCTCTCCTTCTTTTGGACGCGCCGGCAGCAATGCGTTAAATCGCACAATCTCGGAAAATACATCTGAATACTCGCCTGTTACTCGTGTATATTTTTTGTATTCGCCATCACCTTTTTTCAAATATAGTTGATCTTTGTACCGCGCTACAGAATAACGAATATCGTCAACAGTAAAGTCTACAATTCCTTTACAGTCGATCGATATCCAATCATCATCGAACGATGGCTCACAGCCGAGAACCCAAAGAATTGATTTAACTAGTGACGATTTTCCAACGTCATTATCTACGCCGGTTATTAGATTCAATCTCGGCTGAAACTCGAACCGCCCCCCTAATTCTTTCGAACTGGACAGGAGTTCTAGCTGGTTGAATCTTAAGCTCTTCATATCTCAACGTCCTCAAATTGCGGATAAGCAGTTTATAGCGCTCAAGATTTCTTAATTCAGTAACATCCGACATATCACTGCTCCTCTTATGTCATTGGCGTTGCCCAGTGCTTGCTTCGTCTTCTCAGAGAGCTCACTTTCAATGAACTCAATAGCATCGATTGTTGCCGAAAAGGACAAATCCTCTGCACTCGACACTTTGTCACATATCTGTTGGTCGATAGCCATTGTTGCCGGGTCCCGTGATGCTATTGCTCTTGTATAATATCGCTCAACACACTTCCACAAGTTCTTTTTCTGTATAAACGGGATCGCAAGCTCTGCAGCGAGTAGATCGAAATTTGATCTTAAATCGACTTTACGATCATCAACCGCGAACTGGTTAATTACCCTGTCAACTGTAACGCTGGTTAGCCCTTTTTTCTCAACCAGGTCTTCCCATTTCTTGTAATCATAGGAGACCATACCTTTCCGATGTAATTCATCTACGAGAGTTCTATAAACGTAGACTGGCATCGATTTGCTCATCGGATATATGTGATCGATGAGTGATGCAATCCTACCGACAACAGCGTCTTGTATCCCCACGCTTGCAAGATTTGGCAATATGAAATTCAGCTTATCAATAAGCTTCAAATCGATCTTTCCTGAAGTTACATGTTTTTTAATTTCCGATATGGATTCTTCGGTAAGATCTGTGCATGCTAGAACCTCAACTTTCAGATTCGGATTTTTAAGTGGAAATTTAAATCCACATGTAGCGACAAGATTAATAACATCGACGTCATCAATAAACTGCTTTTCTGATACCGAACGCAACATTTTTAGCAGTATTGAATCTTTTCCTGCCTTGGAAGACATTACTCCATTCAGCGTGATCCCTGCACTCGAAAACTCTTTTACTTGACTGAATTCAAACTTAACTTTGTTGCCATCTAGCGAATTACCGACCACTACATCTTCATGAAGCTCGACAAATACGATGTACTCTTGCCGCTTGAGATGCTGCTCTATTAATCTGCACAACGCCCAATGATATTGATACTCATATTTTCCAAAAGTTTGAGATCCAGCTGTCTCACGCTGGGGGTCAAAAAGGGGATTGTCTGATTTCTTTGGCATCTTGTATTCAATTTTTTGAGGCAGTCACTTCATCGATCTCTAATTGGATAGATATACAATTCCATGATTAGCTACGCTCTATTGGTAAGGCCCTGCCATGAAAGCCCAAGAACTCCCGGTTTATATTTTCTATCAACAATCATGAACTAAAAAACCGGCTTCCAACCAGCAAGGACAATTGGCGCAGGATCATTAATAGATTCGTGGTTATCCACAGATTCCAAGTGTAGCTTGAAATATGTCTCTCTTTCCGTGGATGTAAAAACAAGAGAATCACCAGATTCCGCGCTCCATTTCGAAAAAAACTTTGTCAAATGGGTCAATCGATACTCGTTACGAGTACTTTTCGGTGGGTCAAAGGTTTTTCCATTATAGTAAATGTATCTTAGCTCCCATTCATCGCCGTCCGGATCGATACACGTTATCCACGCATCCGGATTAAAGAGATCTGGATCAAGCCTCGGGAAGAAACTCAATAAATCTTCATCTTTCTTGGGAACTGCAATACCAGCTTGGTGACCACCAGTTTCGCCGGTATCATTCTTGGTGAGTACTTTCTTGTATGATTTACTCATATTCTAGGGCTCAACAGACAGTGCTTTATCCAGGTCATTGTTGTCTCGAGTACTAATTGGAATTGCTGAGTTACCCAATTCTCGCTTCCACTGGCTTCTCTCTATCATTGTTTCTTCTACCGTTCCAAGATAAAACAATCTGTATACTGTGACAGGATCTTCCTGCCCTCTTCTGTGAGCTCGCGCGGAGGCCTGCATTTCCAGCGCAGGGTTCCAATTAGGTGTGTAGTGAATTACCACTGTCGCTGCCGTAATGTTTAACCCAGCTCCCGCTGCCCTTGGGTTCAAAACCAGTACAGCAGGTCCGCTGGCGGACGAAAATTCATCTACTATCGCCTGCCTATCAGGCTGAGGCGTTGCTCCATTAATTGAGTTCCAGTAGTTGAATCTGACACCACTCTCACTAATCGCTCGCCGAATCAATTCACCACAGCGATTGTAAGTAGCGAAAATAAGAACCTTTTTGCCATTTTGGGCAGACTCTTTGAGAAGTTGAGCGCATAACTCCATTTTGGGTGTCAAGAGAGCATGATTGGAGTCCTCTGACAGTTCGGCTTCTTCTGCCCATGGATCTTCGTTGCTTGCCTGAACTCTTAACCAGGGATGTGCGCAGTGGATCGCGAGCTGTCCCACTGCCACGAGCCTCCCTGCTCGTCCATACTCTGAAATAACCTCGTCTCTGGTCTGACAATAGCTTCGGCTCAATTTTTCATCCATTTCTACAGGAAGATCGATATCTGTTCGGTCCGGCAGATCGTTGGCAACATCCCTAACCCGCCTCTTAAGGACTATCGTATCCGCCGACTCTCCAAGCTCTATGGCACCTTCTTCTGAATCTGGATATGTCGCAGAAAAGTCTTCTTTGGTACCAAAAATACCAGGCACAGCAATGTCTGCAAGTGACCACAAGTCTAATAGTGTGTTCTCTACAGGCGTACCCGTGACAGGAATAGCGTATTTCCGGGACAGCGTCGAAATCGCTATACGACGCTTGGATTCTGGATTCTTCAAGGCCTGAGCTTCGTCGCATATCAGATAGGTCCAGTCCACCCCCCTGAACATAGCAACGTCATTTACCAAAGTGTCATAAGTCGTTATAACAACTTCTGATCTCATGAGGTCTCGATAATAGCCCGTACGCTCACCGCCTCGGTGGATCTGTAAACGTATTGAAGGAGCAAACCTGTGGATCTCGCGATGCCAATTTGCTATCAGCGTGGTTGGACATACAATTAGAGCAGGACTTTCTTCCGAGGGTTCTTTCAATAAAAGCAGCGCGATTATCTGTAGGGTTTTCCCAAGACCCATCTCGTCAGCCAGTATTGCACCGCCTATAGATTCCAAAGCATCCAATAACCAGGCTACTCCTCTCTCCTGGTAGGGGTACAGAGTCGCGTTCAGTCCCTCGACGGCTTTTGGCAGTGCAACGTGCATCGACCGACTATTGGCTTTCTCTAGAACCTCAGCAGCCACACTGACTTCAATACCGTCAATTCCCTCCCTAAGCAGTCTAAGTACTTGGGGAAAGGTCAGATCCGAAGGAGTTTGTCCTGACATCGCGCTAGCAACTATCTCAGGACAGTCGTGAGGTAGTGGCTTGATACGAGCTCCGTCAAAAAGCCAATTATGTGACAGTGAAAGACAAGGGAGAAAAACTTCAGACCCGGATTTGATGATATTGGAACCGAGTGAAGCAGAAAATTTAGTGTCTACCCGCTCAATTCGTAATACCGGATTGATCAGCCTGGTTGAAAACGGGAATCCAAGATTTGAAGCATCAAAATCTCGGTAGTCACGTTCTAGCCTCTCCAGCTCCCCATTCATGTGTGCAAAAGTTCCTTCAACTCAGCGGGTGTATAGGCTGGACGCCGCTTATGTATTGCTCTGTGGCAATTGGGGCATAGGGGTATTAGGTCTGTCTTTGGGTCATATGCCCTGGGTTGCTCTACTTCACTCAGGGGCTCAATATGGTGAACCTCAAGAATTGAGGGCATGTCCGACCCATATAGATCCGAAGGCTGGAATCCGCACACTCCACACTGATCTCCATGAATGGAAAGGCATAACAACCTGTTCCTAATGCTACGCTCTCGTTTCAGTGTTAAAGCATGACTAATCGAACCCTCTTCATCCGGCACAGCCTCTTCAGCCTCATTTCCCTTCTCTTCATACCCTACCAATTCTGCAACAGAGGCAACTATCGGTACCATAACGAGGTTTACGGTTTCAACAATGCTCTCTCGACTGATGCGTTCGGATATCTTCCTGGTTGCTTCAATTTTTAGATCCGAACTGATCTCCCAGTTCGGGCCAAATGGCTTTCCATTTATTCTGAGACCATACTCATGATCTAGCTGCTCAAAAAATGCATTTGCAAGCAGGAAGTCCTCACGGGAAGCATGCGATTTAGTATGCTCTACGCAAGCGGCGGCATACGCACCGAATTTGAATGTTATTACGAGTCGCTTGAGTCCGGTCGGCCTAATCGAGAATACTGGACCATTTCCCCTATTGTAATTTGCAAACCAGAAGATTAGACCCTTCCTCGCTTCGAGTGGATCCTTTGACCCCCGCATCTCCACACCGATCTTCTCTTCCAGCAGAGAAGCGATATCAGGTATGTACTGCTCATCCACAATGAATTACTTCAATCATCTGAAGAAGGGATTTCGAATGACCTGAGGAGTTTCTTGAGGTTACTCGATACCTCATCCCGTATGTCCTCCCACATAACAGCTAACTCTTCATCCGTATTTTTGTGCTCAGCTGCAGCTAGAGCCCAGAGAAGTAGATCAAGACCTTCAACTGACACTCCTGAATTACTTTGACTGTAGATTTTTATATAGAAGTCATGCTGCTTGTTCAGGTGAACTCCGGTTGAGTGGTTCGAGTCTGTCGCACTCGTCAAACAAGGTTCCCACAGGGCACCCGTAGAAATGGTATCTACTGGACTTACGTAAAGGTTATCCGGGGACACATTGCTCTCCACCGGAGTAAGGATTTTTATCCCGTGACCTTTGTTGTTCGAAACTACTGCGGTCCCGGTGTTTTCGTCTACCTGACTCGCAGTTACCTTATCGGTGTTTTTGGTTGCTGAAATGGTCTTGTTGGAATCGCTATGATTGATCCCACTGGTAACTTTAGTGGACTGCTTTCTACGGTATCGTCGATCAGCTTCTTTGTGGGCCGGCCCCAATAACTCCTTTAACGCATCTTCGAGCGCCGGATCCAGCAGGATTCGGCTCTTCTTCACATCGACCCGGAAAGCCTCATCAAGGTTATGATCAAAATCAAACTCTACTCGCAACAAAGACCAGTGCGGATCATCTGACCGCCATAAACCCAGATATCCACCGTAGTGAATTACACGGCCTTCCCGGTGTATGTAGAAGCCCTGCCCCCTATTGGATATTTTGGCGTACTTCCTGTTCTCCTCCGGCGTCATATCCTTCGCATGAGGAAGAATCCACGCCTTGATTGTCGCGTTGTGTACGGTACCGTCTTCCCTCTGTATAGCCAGCGTTGTCAACTTCTCTGGCAATACCTGCTCTGATTTCTCCGGGTAGAATGGATTCCAGTATTCGACCCTGGAACCGTTAACGTTGATATTCACAGTGCGGTGGTCTGTATCATCCGGATTCAGATACTTGTGGAATATGAGGGCGCAGTGTTCTGCAAGCTTCTGTCTTCTATTCTTGATGGCAGTCTGTTCTCTGGTGCCACCCGGTTCTTCGTAGACCTTACTGAGCAATCGATCACATTTTGACCAGATAACAAGTGTGCCTGATTCTCCGCAGAGCTCTTCGAAAATCTCTGTTTCGTCTTCAGAAATAGGCTCATCAAGCATTTCCCAAGAATTAGCATCAGCGACATGATCGAGATCCCAAGTCAGCTTCTGCAGCGGAACCGAAGCTCCATTCCGGGAAATTATCGAGTATTTCAAACAGACCGAGCTGGATGCCGTTTTTAATCCCAGTCCAAACTTTCCAAGGGAGGCAAGGTCCTCGCGAATTTTCGCGCCATATCGCATCGCATTCCAAAGCCCGTCGGAATCCATGCCGTGACCATCATCACCGAAATACACGAACTTTCTGCCATCGGCAGTAAGTTCGATATTTATATTGATATTATCTGCATTTGCTGCGATAGAGTTATCGATGATATCCGCTGCAGCGGTATAGAAGTCATACCCAGTGTCCCTCAATCCATGAATTAGCCGGGAAGGGTCAGGCTCGTTGATCATATCATCATGGAGACTGTTCTCATTTTCGCCGCTTGACTGGTAGTCCATATCCAAGTTACTCGCAGATCAATCTAAAATTGGGGTACAGCGTTGATAGCTGCTTTTGCAAATATACAAGGTTCGCGTATTTCCCAATTCCACTCAATAGAACCAGGTCACAAAATATGGTTCTTCGTCATTTCATGTGGATTTCAGGATCGAGCCCGCAGGGCTGGCAATCAGTTAGATCATGGTCATGAACGTCTCCGTGTTGCGATATCCCCGAGCTCTGGCACGCGCCGCCTGGAATATGCCATTCAAGCCTTCCAATCGCGCATTGGTATAGGTTGAGGTCCAGCGTTGAACCACTCGATCCACATGCGTCCTCAAGGTAGCCAGCGCTTTTCGCACGGGCTCCAGGGCTGGCGTGTCGCCAACCAGACAGGATGCCCAGTTCAGGTAGTGAGTGATCCGCCAGCGTGCGCCTCGCGGTGTTCTGGCCTTGCGTACCCATGCGAGCTTTTCCTTGATCCGCCAGGCCGTGGCCGTGTCGAGCCCCTGGTCGATAATCTCGGCCAGCGCGAGCAACTGGTTGTCGGTCAGGTGGCCCACCTGCCCCCGTTTGAGTACCGCCCAGCGCAGCTGCTTGGGCAACGGCTTTTCCTTCCCTTCCAGCTTGCGCACAGAGTCCACCGAGCGGGTAAAGACCTGCACGATATGGAACCAGTCCACCGTGATGGTCGCCTCCGGCAGGTGTTCCTTGACGCCATTGATAAAGGCCGGCGACATGTCACACACCACTTCGAGCACCTGCTGCGGGTCGCCACCGTGAGACTTCAGAAAGTCGGCAAATTGCTTCAGCGTCCCCTTGCCACGACCGGGTGTGACGAACAGCACCGGCTCCTTGCGCCGCTCCATGTCGATGAACACGGTAACGTAGTTGTGGCCGCGCTTACTGGCCGTCTCATCCAGGCCGATACCTCGAACGCTGCTCAGATCAAACTGCGAGATCGCCTGTGCGACATAGTGCTTCACGATACGCCACAGGCGCGTGTCGGTGATCTCCATCAGGCGCGCCGCAGCCAGCACCGGCATCTCCCGAACCAGAGCCAGTGCGGCCTGCTCGAACAACAGCGTGAAGGCGCTCCCCTTGCGCGCCCAGGGCACTTCCACCTGACGGACACCGTGGTCGGGGCACTTCACCCGAGGCACCGAGGCCGTGATGTAGCAGTGGTGCTGGAAGAAGTTGAGGTGCCACCAGCGCTTCTCCTGAAAATCATGGGCTGGACAGAGCGCGCCACATGTCGGACAGGGGTAGCGAGCACCGCGCTCACCGGCTACCTGCAGGTGCAGCTCGTGGGGCTGCGTCGAGGTATCCAGATGCTGATCAACCAGCTGCCAGGGTGGCTGAATGCCAATCCCCAGCAGCAGAATATCGTCGCTGCGCATGTTGCCATTCCTTGTCTTTCGGTGCGCGGTAGGATGCCCCAGCATGTGGTCTAATTCCACTCAGAGTGACGAGGAGCCCAAAATATGCGGTTGGGGCATGGAGGCGGGAGCCATATTCCAGGTGGTATTCGTCCGATTTCAAGCGAAGCGCACTAGTAGTCGCAGCTACGCCATACTGTGAATGACCCATCTGCCTGAATTTCATACACATCCGGGATTACCAAATAATTGGTGATTGACAGAAAGGGACATATGTGTGACTTTCTGTCACACTTTCATTCCTTCTTTGATTGCCAGGTAGACAGACCGCTCATGCCCAACCTGACCGATTACCAGCTGCTTTCAAAGGTGGCTTCCATCTATTCCCAGCAGGCGATTGCCGACCAAATTAATCATCCTCGTGAAGTCATCAATCGATGGTTAAAGGATCGCGTGGCACATCCAGAGCAGGATTGGCTCACTTACCTGGAGCGAATAAACCTTGAGGCCATGCTTCCAAAGCCGAATACTCAGGAAGAGCAGTTTACTTTCATAGACCTGTTTGCCGGTATTGGTGGAATCCGTCACGGATTTGAATCCGTTGGGGGAAAGTGCGTGTTCACAAGTGAGTACAATAAATACGCAGTGAAAACCTACCTCGCCAACTACCACTGCGATCATGACATCCAGGGGGATATTCGCGAGATAACTCAACCGGCAGGTATGTCAGACAAAAAGGCATATGCTCACATCCGGAAGTCCATTCCGGACCACGACGTCCTGCTCGCTGGCTTCCCCTGTCAGCCTTTTTCAATAGCGGGAGTATCCAAGAAGAATTCTCTAGGACGATCACACGGCTTCGAGTGCGATACGCAAGGCACTCTGTTTTTCGACGTTGCTCGGATCATCGACGCGAAGCGCCCTCTGGCGGTGATGCTTGAGAATGTCAAAAACCTGAAGAGCCACGACAGGGGGAAGACATTCAAAGTCATCATGAATACTCTGGATGAGCTTGGATATGACGTCGCTGATTCTGAGTACAACAATTCAGAAGCTGATCCGAAGATCATCAATGGGAAGCACTTTGTCCCTCAAAACAGGGAGCGGATAGTCATTGTTGCCTTCAGACGCGACCTTGATGTGATGAATGACCTTACTCTCAAGGACATAAAGAATTTCTATCCAAAGAGAGAACCCAAAGTAGGAGATATTCTCGAACCAGAGGGTTCTGTGGATGATAAGTATATCCTCACACCCAAGCTCTGGGCCTATTTGAAGAATTACGCTGAAAAGCATAGAAAGGCCGGAAACGGCTTCGGGTTTGGAAAAGTCACTGCAAATGACAGGTCTACGAGAACATTGTCCGCCAGGTACTACAAGGATGGCTCCGAAGCCCTCGTAGATCGCGGCCCCCGGAGGAGACCGCGAAGACTAACGCCCAGGGAATGCTCACGTCTTATGGGATTTGATCAACCAGGTGAGAGCACTTTCCGAATCCCCGTCTCCGATATGCAGGCCTATAAACAGTTCGGCAACAGCGTAGTGGTCCCCGTGTTTTCATCGGTGGCAAAGCTAATGCTGCCTTACATTATAAGAGCCAAGGCTGTAGCTGCTGGCGAAGTCCGAACAGGAGACTCCAAGAAGGTAGCCTGATGGCCGATGTAGTCTCACCCCGTAAGCGCAGCCAGATGATGGCTGGCATACGGGGCAAGGACACCAAACCGGAGCTAATAGTCAGACGGGAACTCTTCAAGAGGGGTTATCGTTATCGGCTGCACAAGAAGGGTTTGCCTGGGCGCCCGGATCTCGTATTTCCAAAATATCACGCCGTAATATTTGTTAATGGTTGCTTCTGGCATGGCCATGGGTGTCATTTGTTTAAATGGCCAAATACCAACAGAGAATTTTGGGAAGAAAAAATTCTTGGCAATAGAGCAAGAGACCTAAGAAACATCCGGCTTCTTCAGAAAGCCGGGTGGAGAGTACATACAGTCTGGGAGTGTTCACTTCGAGGAAAGAGCACAGAGGATATCTCGACTAGAATAGATCTAATAGAGGATTGGCTACATCTGAAAATACCTGCCTGATTATTTTTTTCAAATAGTGGGTGGACATTCAATCTTGTTTATCAGCTGATGGAAAACTTTTCAGCAGACTACACTTCTATTAGTTGATGATCTAAAAATGACAGTAATGACAATAATGACAAGTTATTTTAAGAACTGAATTATTAGAATACTCAAAATACTATCCTAACAACCTGTCACACCTGTCATGTCATCTATTTTTATTCAAGCAGTGGTCTTGGCACCACTGCGATTTATAATCTATACCCTCCAATTGGATAAGCTTTCTACAACTATAATTCCGTAGATGCATTAAATTATGTATTAAAGATGTGAATACTGTTACACGGTTTTCGATTCCCAATATTCCCCCTCAGCCTATTTGCTATGTCCCTGTGACAAGCTTCTCAATGCTTCGAGGATTCACCAGGAGAATGATTGGGATTCTTCAGGTGGTACACAGTCTATATATCCGGACGCTCACACTATGTTGATATTTGTCAGTACGGATCACTACTGTCCGGTTAACTAT
>DIBU01000007.1:26817-27070 GCA_002416125.1 Halieaceae bacterium UBA5044 | reverse complement strand
ACGAGCACTTCTTCACCCGCAAACGGGGCTTTGCCACAACCCTCGTGGATCTGCGCCGCAACAAAGTCTTTGATGTGCGCCTGGGGCGCTCCGAGGCCAGCTTGGACGGTTATTTGCGGCGATTGCCGGGAAAGGACAACGTGAAACTCATCGTCATGGACCTGTCGGAAACCTACCGCAACATCGCTCGTCAGTACTTCCCGGGGGCCACAATCGTCGCCGATCGGTTCCACGTTATTCGCCTGGTCAACCA
>DIBU01000007.1:21823-26678 GCA_002416125.1 Halieaceae bacterium UBA5044 | reverse complement strand
CACTTCCTGAACGCCTGGAAGGACGTGCACCCGGAGGGTCGCCGGAACCGGGGGCTACTGAGCCTCATGCGACGCCATGCCTGGCGCCTGAAACCAGAACAGCGCGAGAATCTGCAGCGCTACCTGAGCGACTATCCGGTCCTGGCAGCGCTCTACGGGGCCAGACAGCGCCTCAACACGCTGCTGCTACTCAAAAACCTGAAGAAGAAAACGGCACAGAAGAAGTTGCCTGAGCTACTGGAGCTGATCGACCAACTGCGTCAAAGCCCGCTGAGAAGGTTGGCCAAAACGCTGACGTCATGGCTTGAGCCGATCGTCATGATNNGCGTATTATCGCAAAATTCCAGATTTATTCAGAGTATCCTTAAACGAACCAGCGACGTGAATCCAGTCAACGGCGTTAAATCTGCGGTGGTAGTGTTGTATAGATGGAGTTCTCTCAGGTTTGAACCAGGCGTATCAGCGAAAACCTCCAGCCCCTCCAGCGACGCAACCTCACCCTCGAAACACTCGATTACTTGGACTTCATCGACGTATATCCATTCATTTTCGATTGCCGCTTCAACAACACAACTCCGAAGTGCCTGGTCAGCGAACTCAATATCCGAAATCAACAGTCGCCCATCATGGGCGCCATGCTCACTCTCTGAACTGCTTCCATCGCTACACGCTGTCACGAACAGAGCGAAGGCAGCTGCGACCAGCGCGGGATGAATACGTGCGCATTCCATGCCTATACCGAGTCCTCTCATGTGGATGTCCGTTGTCTCCCAGGTCGTATAGGTTGACGACTACAGCAAAGCATATATTCCCATTCAGTTAGACCTCTGAGAATCGGACTGCACTCCACCGGGAACAGAACGGCTGGCAAAGACACTCACATCCTGGCTTGAGCCGATCGTCATGATGTGGCGATTCAGCAAGAGCAACGGGCCCACTGAGGGGTTCCACACCAAGATGGAGATGATGACTCGACGAGCCTACGGGTTCAGAAACTTTGAGAACTATCGACTGAGGGTCTTAACCCACTGTGGATGGGCGGTGCGGCGTTCCGATGGCATCATCAATCGAGTGTAGTGAGAACCGGTCTATCCCCCGTTAATTGGGGAGAGCCGAAAAATGGCGGTGAGGGAGAGATTCGAACTCTCGAACGGTTGCCCGTTACACACTTTCCAGGCGTGCGCCTTCGACCACTCGGCCACCTCACCGTGAGGGCGCGGATCATACCACAACCGCCGCGGCTTGCCAGCGTTTTACCGGGAGTTTTCGCCCGGGTTAACGCCAGCCGCCCAATATGGCGCCCATGGCGGTCAGCGCAACCACCCAGTACCCGCCGTTCACCAGCAAATAGGACCAGGGCCGCTGCTCGAACAGCGTGATGACGCCGGTGGCAAAAAACAGCCAGCCGAAACCGGTCAGGAAGCCGTACAGCGAGCCCGTGGCCAGCGTCACCTCCGGGGCCGCGAGAAAGCGCTCCAGGCACAGCGCCATGACCAGCAGGAACAGAAAGGAAAGTCCAAAGATTTTGGCCTTGTTGCCCGCGTTGACCTGGGCTTCGGTAAGGCCGGCGGCGCGCATCCAGGCGCTGCCAAACAGCAGGGGCGAATACCACAATCCGCCAATGATAAACGCCACAAGCGTGGCCGCGAGCACGGCGAGTACATGAATCGGTATGTCAGCCATAAAGACCTCCGCAGCATTGTTATCGTTCTTGCACCACTTTTGCGGAGCCCGCAGTGGTTGTCAAGGCAGGCGCAATGCGCTACTGACGCGCGAGACGTAACCATGGCGGTTCACCACCGCCACTGCTGCGAAACGGGTTGATATCCAGGCCCCCGCGACGGGTGTAAAACGCCTGAAGGTGCAGGAACTCCGGTTGGCAGGCCTGCTGGAGATCGCGGTAGATGCGCTCCACACACTGTTCGTGAAATTCCTGATGCTCCCGGTAGGCGAGGATATAGCTGAGCAGTGCCGCGTGGTCCAGAGCCGGGCCGCGATAGTGCAACCACAGCGTTGCCCAGTCCGGCTGCCCGGTCACCGGGCACAGGGAGCGCAGGAGGTGGCTGTAGAGCTGCTCCTCGACCACTCTCGCACGGGCACACTGCAGCATTTCGGCCTCGGGCTCCCGCCGCGGCCAGCGCCCGGCAGCCGTGTCAATGCACTGCCCGCTGGGTTGCGCGCCGGCCAGTGACGGATCGTCGGGGGCAAATACCGCCAGCGCCACATCGCCGCCGGCCGCCGCACTGATGTCTCGCACGATACAGGCAAGTGCCGCCGCCTCGTCATCGAACACCGTGTTGTTCAGGGAGTTCAGGTACAGCTTGAAGGACTTGGACTCCACCAGGTGCGGCGTCGTCGCGGGAATGGTGAAGCGCCCTATTCTGGCTTGCGCCTTGTCGGAGCTATCCAGCCAGGACAGTTCGTAGGCGTGCCAGATATCCACACCCTCGAAGGGCACTTCGCCCCCGTAACCCAGCGCATCGCGCGCCTCGCGTCGAGGAATGGGAAACAGCAGCTCCGGAGCGTAACGGGTGGCTGCGGGCACCTGCTTGCCCAGCAGCAATGACTCAGAATCAATCGCCATGGCTTACTGGCGCAAGCGTTTGCCGGTGTTCAAGAGATGCATGCTGTAGCACCAGGCGGCAACCGTGAACACGGCAATCATGCCAAAGGCCACCGTCAGGCTGACATCGGAGACCCCGAGCACCCCATACCGGAACGCATTGACCACGTACACCAGCGGATTGAGCTTGGACACCGTGGCCCAGAAATCCGGCAGCAGGTCCATGGAGTAGAACACGCCGCCCAGGTAAATCAGCGGTGTGAGCACGAAGGTGGGGATGATTGAGATGTCGTCGAAGTTATTCGCATACACGGCATTTATGAAGCCGGCCAGGGCAAACAGGATGGACGTCATCAACACGATCACGACCACCACCGTAAAGCTGTGGATATGCAGATCCGTAAAGAACAGCGACACCAGGGTGACGATCACGGCGACCAACAGGCCGCGGCTTACGCCGCCAATGACATAACCGAGCAGGATGATGTAATTCGGTGTGGGCGATACCAGAAGTTCCTCGACGCTGTGGTTGAATTTGGAGCCGAAGAAAGAGGACACCACGTTGGAGTAGGAGTTGGTCACAATCGCCATCATGATCAGGCCCGGCACCACAAACTGCATGTAGGTGAACCCGCCCATATCGCCGATGCGCGAGCCGATCAGGGACCCGAAAATCACGAAATACAATGACATGGTGATCGCCGACGGCAGCAAGGTCTGGGTCCAGATGCGCAGATAGCGCTTGACCTCCTTGCGCAGAATGGTCACCAGAGCCACCCACTGTTCCTGCAAACTCATTTCGCGCCCTCCACCAGCCGCACAAACATCTCTTCAAGCCGGTTTGCACGATTCCGCATGCTGCTGATGCGAATCCCGGACTGGCTGAGGGCTGCGAAAACCTCGTTGATATGCTGGCCTTTCTCCACCTCGACCTCCAGCGTGCGCTCATCGATGCGACGCACCCCAAACTCCGGGATGGCCACCGCGTCAGGCAGATCGTCCACGGCATCGAAGATGAACACCTCCCGGTGCAGGCGGCGCAGTAAATCGCGCATGGAACTGTTCTCGACAATTTCACCGTGGTTGATGATGGCTATGTTGCGGCACAGGGCCTCGGCCTCTTCGAGATAGTGTGTTGTCAGGATAATCGTTGTGCCTTCGCGATTGAGTTTCTGCAGAAAATCCCACATGGAGCGGCGCATCTCGATATCGACCCCCGCGGTGGGCTCGTCGAGAATCAGCAGGCGCGGGTTGTGCACCAGGGCACGGGCAATCATCAGACGGCGCTTCATACCGCCGGAGAGCATGCGCGATGGCACGTGGCGCTTCTCCCACAGGCCGAGCTCACGCAGGTACTGCTCGGCCCGCTGGCTGGCCAGTGCCTTAGGCATACCGTAGTAACCGGCCTGGTTGACCACAATGTCGAAGGGCTGCTCGAACATGTTGAAGTTGAATTCCTGCGGCACGATGCCGATGTTTTTCTTGGCGCCAGCGAAATCCTCATCAATATCGGTGCCGTAGACAGCCACCTTGCCCGACGTTTTCGACACCAGTGAGCAGATAACCCCGATGGTGGTCGATTTGCCGGCGCCGTTGGGGCCCAGGAGTGCAAAAAAATCGCCGTGCTGCACCTCGAGACTGATGCCTTTCAGGGCCTGGAAGCCCCCGGCATATTGCTTGGTGAGATTTTCGATCGTCAGTGCTGGTATCATGCCGCCTCAGTAAAACCACCGGAGAATTCAAGCGCTGCATTGTACCCGCAATCGGCGCACCGAACGAGCCAATGGACGATACGCAATATTTACAGTACTGCCGCAGCCTCTGGCGCGAGTTCGCCAGTACGCTTGGCAAACGCACTGCCGGGCTGGACGAGGAAAACCCGCTGCGCGAACTGGCCGATGCCTGCAATCGCCTGCCCGATGACGATTTGTACGCCGTGGGCCCCGAGCTGGCCATGCGCCTGTTCAGCCACCAACCCGAATTTGCCCCCACATTTCCCCGCAGCCTGCTGTGGTTTCTCGGCGGCGACTGCCTGCACGTTCTGACCGACCAGGAGATCGCAACCTTCCAGGCGCTGGACGAGGAGCGCCTGGAAGCCGCCGAGCGTGGCGAGCTGTACGATTATCGGGCGCAGGCCACCGCGCGCCTGCAACTCACCTGATGGCGCCACCGGGGCTACAGGACGGCAAAAAGTGCCTACCGAGGTCTTGACGTCCTCCGGCTCTCTACCTACAATGCGCGCCTCTTGACCGAGAGGCTCTGCGTCCCCTTCGTCTAGTGGCCTAGGACACC
>DIBU01000007.1:0-21668 GCA_002416125.1 Halieaceae bacterium UBA5044 | reverse complement strand
CACGGCGGTAACAGGGGTTCGAACCCCCTAGGGGACGCCACTCTCTCTTTTAAGTGCCGCGGGAATAGCTCAGTTGGTAGAGCGCAACCTTGCCAAGGTTGAGGTCGCCGGTTCGAACCCGGTTTCCCGCTCCATCCCCTGCCCGCTACTGCACGTCCCCACCCAACGCCGTTATCCACCTGCGCTGTTCTGCGTTGCCGGCCTGTACGCGGCTGCCCGCCAGTTCACGTCGCATGGGGTAGCCCCTGCGCAGCTCATCGAAGGCCCTGCGGGCTCGATCCGCATCGACCTCAAGGACCGCCTCGCGCAGGGCGCGGTCATCTGCCCGGATGTCGTAGCGCGCCCCACACAGCCAGCGCAGCACAGCAACGCCGCGCAACCCCGCAGGGAGCACCAGGGGATCGGCCACGGCCGCCGTAGCGATGGCATGTTGCACAAGGCCGAAAGCGCTCTGCACCGCCTGTGCCAGCTGCCGCGTGGCGGCCAGTTTGGCATCATGGCTATAGCCGGCGATGTGCGCCGTGCCAAGACTCACCCGCCGCAACAACGCGGCCGAGACCTCGGGCTCGAACTCCCAGACGTCCAGCACGCACTTTGGCGGGTCCGGCGCCTGCAGCCGCGCCAGCAATGCAGCCTGATCCACAACCGCTCCGCGACTCGCGTTTATCAGCAGGTTCTGCGGCCCCAGCCTGGCGAGCTGCGGAGCGCCCAGCAGGTGAAAACTGGGCCAGGGAGCGTCGTGAGTCAGCGACGTGTGCACCGACACCACCTCGCAGGCCAGCGCCGCGTCCAGGGAGGCGGGCTCCGGCACCCGGCCTGGCGCCAGCCACGGGTCATACTGCAGGCTGGCAATCCCCAGGGCCGTCAGGCGCTGCCGCAGCAAGCGTCCGACGTGACCGTAGCCAATAATGCCGACGCGTCCGCCATCAAGCAGCCGCTCCAGCATGTCCGGCTGTGCGGCGATAGCGGCCAGCACGTACTCGACCACCGCATTGGCATTGGCACCGGGCGCTGCGGCAAACCCGACACCCGCTGCTCCAAGCCCGTTGATGTCCACATGGTCCAGCCCTGCCGTCGCGCTCCCCACAAAACGCACCCGGCTGCCCTGAAGCAGGGCGGTATCCACGCGCGTCACCGAGCGCACCAGCAGCACATCGACATCCCGCAGGTCGCGAGCCGCAATGTCCCGTCCTTCCATCACACGCACCTCGCCGAGGTCGTGGAAGTATGCGTCCAGGCCGGGAATATTCTGGTCGGCGAGAATGCGCATCAATCGGGTTGGGCTGCCGTCGCCCTGATCAGGGCCGGCGTGAGTGGTCCACTTCTGCCGAACTCCAACTGCAGGGCCCGGTAAAACACCGCCGCGCGGCGCGGCAGGGGGGCACCAGACAGGCGCAGCGCTTCGCGACGTACAGCAGCACGGAACGCACTGTGGTCGGCGGCGACGCCGCCCTCCGCCGCAAGGTTGTCGGTGCTGACACGAAACGGGTAACCGCAGGCAACGGAAAAACACCACTCCAGAGCCTGCGGGCGAACCTCCACCGCCTCAAAGGCCGCCTGTGCCTCGGGATCGCGCCCTTCAGGCGCGTACCAATAGCCGAAATCTACCTGCTGCCGACGCGCGCTGCCGGCGATACACCAATGCGCGGTCTCGTGCAGCGCACTGGCGAAGAAGTCCTCGCGAAACCAGAGCCGATGCGGCTCACCTGGATGCACGGCAGGCGCGTACAGCGGTTCTTCCGCGCCGCCACAGAGCACGGTATTTTCGCTGTGAAGAAAGCACTCGGCAAAAACGCGCTCTACGCGGCGGGCACAGAACACCGACTCGTGAAATGGCATCGGCTCTCCGGCAGCGGGCATTCAGCTACCTTTACGCAACAGGAAGAGAAACTCTCCGCCCTCCTCCGTTTCGGTAAGCAGCTCGTGGCCAAGAAAGGCGCAGAATTTGGGGATATCGCGCTGCGTGGTCGGGTCCGTGGCCACTACGCACACGGTCTCTCCTACCTGCATATCGCGAATGC
Organism: Halieaceae bacterium UBA5044; assembly: GCA_002416125.1. Taxonomy (GTDB): domain Bacteria; phylum Pseudomonadota; class Gammaproteobacteria; order Pseudomonadales; family Halieaceae; genus Haliea. The sequence continues at coordinate 19,647 of DIBU01000007.1, read as the reverse complement.
GATTGTGCAGCAGCATGACCGGTTCCGGGCAATACAAACCGGTCACATCCAGCGTGTGGTCACTGGCTGGCCGCGTCACGACAGGACGCCACCTGACAGCAACAGGCTCGCACTGTCGCGCGGCAGCAAATCCCAGGTTTCACTGTCACCGTCATACAGCAGCACCAGCGCGCCAGAGTCGAGCTGAGCCCGAAGCTGCTGCACCTTGGCGGCGAGACTGAGCTCCCGGTCACCGTAGTCGGTACCATCCCGGCTGGCAAACTCCTCCAGCAGGGCCGCCAGCACCTCAGCAGAGAGGCGGGCTGGCGGTATTTCCAGCAGGTCTGCCAAGGCTTACGCCGGCTTCACGAAACGCAGCGTCATGCGGTCGCTTTCGCCAATGGCCTCGAACCTGGCGCGGTCCTCATCACCGCCGCGCAGGGCAGGCGGCAACGACCAGACTCCGTTGGCGTGATCCGCGGTATCGCGGGGGTTGGCATTGATCTCGCTGCGCGCATCCAGCTTGAAGCCGGCTTTCTCCGCTGCAGCAATGACATAGGCTTCGGTCACGTAGCCGCTGCGCGCCATTTCGGCAGGATCATCGCCGGAGGGTGCGCGATGTTGCACGATGCCCAGCACGCCACCGGGCTTGAGCGCAGTAAACGCAGCCGCCAGCGTCGCATCGAGGCTGCCCATGCGCATCCAGCTATGGATATTGCGAAACGCCACGATGAGGTCGGCGGAGCCCGCCGGTGCAACCGTGACTTCGTCCGGCGGTGCCAGCTGGGTGACTTTCACCGGGCCGTACAGATCATTGTTGCTGGCAAGCTTCTGCAGGAACCCGCCGAGTGCATTGCGAAAGTAGGCGTTGGAGGACAGGTTCATGCCGAAGTGCGCCGCGTAGAGCTGCCCGTTCGGCGCCACCAGTGGGGCCAGCACCTCGGTATACCAGCCACCGCCGGGCGACAGCTCGACGACCGTCATGCCTTCTTCGATGCCGAAAAACTCCAGTGTCTGCCGAGGGTGGCGTGAGCTGTCACGCGCCTTGTTTTCGGCGCTGCGCTGATCGCCATTCAGTGCGGTCTCCCAGTCGAGGGCCGCCTGTGCCGGAGCCAGTGCCACGGCCAATAACAATGCCAGTACATATTTCATGGTTGCTTCCTTCTGCCACATGGGGTTGCGGGTTAATATACGGGCTGTCGCAGTGAATGTGGAGCCTGATCGTGCAATCTTCTTTTATCGTAACCTTCATTGGCGACGACCGTCCCGGCCTCGTCGAACAATTGTCCAGCGCGATCGAACGCTGTGGCGGCAACTGGCAGGAAAGCCGTCTCTCCCAACTGGGCGGCAAATTTGCCGGGCTGGTACTCGTCTCGCTGCCGGAAGACGCCGGTGACACCCTGGAGCACACACTGAAGGGTCTCGCCAGCAGCGGCATCAGTGTGCGTGTCACCCCGGCCACCACCGGTACCGTACCCGCCGCCGGGCAGCGCATTACACTCGCGGTACTCGGACCGGACCGGCCCGGCATCGTCCGCGAGATTTCCCGGGCACTCGCCGCGGAGCAGGTGAACGTCATCGATATGGAGAGTGAGGTCAGCAGCGCGCCGATGAGCGGTGAACTGCTGTTCCGTGCCGATATTCTTGCTGAAATCCCGCAGGGTGCGTCACGTGAAGCCCTGACCGATGCCCTCGACGGCATTGCGGAGCAGATGACGCTGGAGATCGACCTCGGTGACAGCTCAGTCGCGCGCTGAGAGGCGCCGAACACCTATCCACAGGGCGGCCGTCGCGGCCGCGGCAAGCACCAGTGCGACAACGACCACCAGGGTCATCAGGAACATGTCCCAGATACGCTCGAGCGGAATGTCAAAGCTGTCGACTGCGCCCCAGACCAGCGCCGCCATGGCCAGCAGCCCCAGAATGAGGGTGCGCAGGTAACGCCGCCGGGAGCGCGCCACGGGAAGCGCTAGCGCGCCGGCGCCGACGCCGGCAGTACCGGCGTCGCGCAGGTGACGTCCATGTTCTGCCCGCGGTGGCGCAGCACGTGGTCCATCAGCACGATCGCCAGCATGGCCTCGGCAATGGGGGTGGCCCGAATGCCGACACAGGGGTCGTGGCGGCCGTGGGTGGCCATTTCCATAGCCGCCCCCGAGGTATCGATCGTGGCACCCGGCTGGCGGATGCTGGAGGTCGGCTTCAACGCCAGGCTGACCGTGATGTCCTGCCCGCTGGAGATCCCCCCCAGAACGCCGCCGGCATTGTTGCCGACAAAACCCTCCGGCGTAAGCAGGTCGCGATGTTCACTGCCCTGCTGTTCGACGACCGCGAAGCCAGCACCGATTTCCACGCCCTTCACCGCGTTGATACCCATCATGGCGTGGGCAATATCCGCGTCCAGGCGATCAAACACTGGTTCGCCCAGGCCCGGCATGACACCGCTCGCAACGACGTTGATCCGCGCGCCAATGGAATCACCGCGTTTATTGAGCGCCGCCATATACGCTTCCATGTCAGCCACCTTCGACGGATCCGGGCAGAAAAACGGATTGCTGTCGATACTGTCCCACTGCACGGTGTCGGCGCGGATCGGACCCAGCTGTGCCAGATAGCCGCGAATGAGAATGCCGTAGCGCTCCTGCAGAAACTTGCGGGCAATCGCCCCCGCCGCCACGCGCATCGCGGTTTCCCGGGCTGACGAGCGGCCGCCGCCCCGATAGTCGCGAAACCCGTACTTCTGCTGATAGGTATAATCCGCGTGCGCCGGGCGGAAGGTGTTGGCAATATTCGAGTAGTCTTTCGAGCGCTGATCCGTGTTCGCAATCAACAGGCCGATTGAGGTACCGGTGGTGCGGCCTTCGAACACGCCGGACAGGATCTGTACTTCGTCCGCCTCGCGCCGCTGTGTGGTATATCGGGAGGTACCGGGCTTGCGTCGATCCAGGTCGCGCTGCAGGTCCGCCGTGCTCAGGCTGAGCCCGGGCGGGCAGCCGTCGACGATACAGCCCAGGGCAGGGCCGTGGCTTTCACCGAAGCTGGTCACCGTGAACAGCTTGCCGAGAGTATTGCCAGACATGGTTAAGGGGTCTCCGCCAGAAACGTGCAAGTATACGCTATAAGCCCGCAGCTGGCCGACTTTCACGCAGCTCCGCAGCGGTCAGGACACAGACACCGTGACCGCCGTGAGCAAACTCCACCCAGGTAAAAGGCAGCTGCGGAAACGCCTCCTCCAGCGCCTCCCAGCTGTTGCCCACTTCCAGCACCAGCAGTCCGTGGGGCTGCAGGTGCCCCGCCGCCTGCGCAAGGATCCGTCGCGTCAGATCCAAGCCATCCGCACCGGAGCCGAGTGCCAGTGCCGGCTCATGGGCGTACTCCGCCGGCATGGCTGCCAGGTCTGTCACATCGACATAGGGCGGATTGGTGACGATGATGTCGTAGCGCTCGCCCTGCACTGCCGTAAACAGATCGGACTGTAGAATACGCACGCGGCCCTCCACGCCCAGCTCCCGCGCATTTACTGCCGCCAGCGCAAGGGCATCCGCGTCCAGGTCAATCAGGTCAACCTCGGCATCCGGCAGATACCACGCCGTCGCGAGGCCGATACAACCACCGCCGCAGCAGAGGTCCAGCACCCGCGCAGGCCCGGGTCCCTGATACCAGGGCTGGTAGCCGGCACGCAGCAGCTCTGCAATTGGGGATCGCGGAATAATGGCGCGCGTATCACACCGCCAGCGAAGCCCGGCAAACCACGCCTCGCCGGTCAGGTATGGCAAGGGAACGCGGTCCTGAATCCGTCGCTGCAGCAGCTCGGCAGCCCTGGCCGACTGGGCTGCGGTCAGCGGCAAGCCCAGCACGCGGTCGTCACTGTCAGCGGGCAGCCCGGCACACCACAGCACCAGTTGCACCGCCTCGTCCCAGGGGTTATCCGTGCCGTGGCCAAAATACACGGGGGACGCCTCCAGCGCGGCATTGACCCGCTCCAGCGCTTCGCCGATGGTGGTCGCGGCGGCGACCGAGGTTATGTGTTTGCTTCGCATGCGGCGAGTGTAATGGATCCGCTGCGGCGGCAGTAGCCTCGATCTGCCGGTCGCGCGGAGCCCGGCCAGGTCGCTACAGGTTTGCCTTCATCCGGGGCGGTTGCTACTATCCTCGGCCCGCCACCGGGGTGGTCACCAGGGGAACAATTCATGGAACAAGAGTGGGCGAAAATCATTGCGGCGATCGGCGAGGACCTGTCCCGGCCGGGCCTCGCTGACACGCCGAAGCGCGCCGCGAAGGCTTTCGAATTCCTCACGCGTGGCTACCATCAGTCGGTGGAGGATGTAGTCAACAATGCGCTGTTCCCCTCCGACTCCAGTGAAATGGTGCTGGTGCAGAATGTTGAGCTGTATTCGCTGTGCGAGCATCACGTACTGCCCTTTATCGGCAAATGCCACGTGGCCTACATTCCCACCGGCAAGGTGCTGGGCCTGTCAAAGGTCGCCCGCATCGTCGATGTTTTCGCGCGGCGCCTGCAAATACAGGAATCCCTGACCACGCAGATCGCGCAAACCATTATGGACGTCACCGACGCTGAGGGCGTCGGCGTTATCATCGAGGCACAGCACATGTGCATGATGATGCGCGGCGTGGAGAAGCAGAACTCGGTGATGAAGACCTCGGCAATGCTTGGCTCGTTCCGCACCGAGCAGAAGACGCGCGACGAGTTCCTGTCGCTGCTGCAATTGGGCCGCTAAAGCCGGCCTTCATCGACCTCGGGGTTGACCTCGAGGATATCCAGATGCAGATACTGGCGGTCGGAGGAGCGGGCGCCGCTGTAGAGCAAAACGCGATATTCCGCCCCTGTAGTCTGCACGGCATAAACGCGGTAACTCTGGTCGTCGGCACGGCCGTACAGCAGTCGCTGTCCAAACACCCTGTTGGCCCATTGTGAGCCCGAACCACAGGCCCGGCCATCGCAGCCGAACAGGCGCGTTGCTGACTCCTGCCTCGAGAGGCTCTGCTCCAGTCGCCGCAGCACCTCGCGCGAGGTAAAACCGTCGACAATCTGCCAGGTCAGGCGCTGCAGTTCACCATCCATACGCACGCTATCGCGAAATACCCAGGCGCCCATGGATTTCTGAATGGGTCCAAGACCTATTTCGTGATCCCGCACCACCTCCTGCTTGCGCGCAATCGACAGCGCGTGGGGAAACGCCTCGAGTTCGTCCACCAGCACCTGCGGACTGTAGCCAGACGGGCTTGCGGCACCCGCGCCGGATACGACAGCCCAGGCCAGCAATAAAAACGCTGTCCGGCAATGTTGTACGGAAACCTTCAACCCTCTCTCCTTGCGCTGTGTGTCGGGTGAAAATCACCCACCGCAAACTCCACATCATGCGCCTGCTCGCGAGACATCATATCACTGAAGATCTCCGTGACCGGACGCTGCTCGTACAGAATTCCGTACAAACCATTGACTAGTGGCATGTGCACACCTCGCCGATCCGCCTCCGCTTTCAGCAGCGCCAGCGTGTTGATGCCTTCGGCGACCTGATCCATCGCGTCGAGCACCGCGTCCAGCGGCTCGCCCTTGCCCACTGCAAAACCGATGCGGTAGTTCCGCGACAGCGGCGACGAACAGGTCACAAAGAGATCTCCCACGCCCGCAAGGCCGAGAAAAGTGAGCGGGTTCGCCCCCAGGCGCACCGCAAAACGTGACATTTCCGCCAGGGCACGCGTCAGCAGCATGCCGACGGTATTTTCGCCGAAGGACAAGGCGGCACAGAGACCAGCGAGTATGGCGTAGACATTCTTCAACGCACCGCCCAGTTCCACGCCGAACAGATCCCGTGATGCGTAGACCAGGAAGCGTTCACTGTGCAGCAGGTCGTGCAGTGACCGGTTCAGTGCATCGCTGTCACTGGCGACCACCGAGCCGGTAACCTGCCCCGCCGCGATCTCACTCGCCAGATTGGGCCCACTGAGCACAGCACGCGGGTTGGCTGGCAGCTCTTCCCGCAGGATCTCGCTCATCAGGCGAAAGCCACCGGGCTCTATCCCCTTGGTCAGGCTCACCAGGCAGGTCTGCGGGGCCACCAGGGGGGCCACGTCGCGCACGATCTGGCGGAAGGATGCGCTGGGCACCGCGACAAAGACGATATCGGTGTCGCTGACAGCGTCGGCCAGTGACGTGGTGGCGCGCAAACCGTCGTCCAGCCGATAGCCGGGCAGATACTCCCTGTTTTCACGCAGGGTGTTGATGAGGTCGACACGCTCGGCATTGCGCCCCCAGAGGGCCACGCGATGGCCATTCACCGCGATCAGATTGGCGATAACGGTGCCGAAACTGCCCCCGCCGAGAACGGCGACCCGGTGCGAACGAGGCATGGCGTGCTCCCTGTTGCTGTGACCTGAGCCTGATGGCGCCGTAAAGCGTTCTGCCATCGCGGACGCGTTGCAGCTTGGCACCGTGCTGCGGGCGTGGCAAGCACCAGGCCCGCAGGGCAGAGCTCAGCGCTTGCTCATTTGCAGCAGCAGGCTGTTGAGACGGCTGACAAAAGTAGCCGGATCTTCCAACTGCCCTCCCTCAGCCAGCGTGGCCTGGTCAAGCACCACATGCGCAAGGTCACTGAAGCGCGCCTCATCCTGTTCCGCGTCCAGCATCTGCAGCAGCGGGTGCACGGGATTGATTTCAAGTATGGGTTTGCTGTCCGGCACCGGCTGACCCGCTGCTTCGAGAATACGCTTCATCTGCGCACCCATGTCGAATTCACCCACCACCAGACAGGCTGGTGATTCAGTGAGCCGGGATGAGGCGCGCACTTCGGCCACCGCATCACCCAGTGCGCCGCTGAGGCGTTCCACCAGTGCTTCGCTGTTCTGCTTGAGTTTCTCCTTTTCGGCTTTCGCTTCCTCGGAGTCCTCTTCGAGGTCCAGTGCACCGCGCGCCACGTCCTGGAATTTCTTGCCGTCGAACTCCTGCAGCTGGTTCATCAACCAGTCGTCGACACGGTCACTGAGCAGCAAGACCTCGATACCTTTCTTGCGGAACACTTCAAGGTGCGGGCTCTTGCGTGCCGTGTTGAAGTTCTCGGCCACCACGTAGTAGATCTTGTCCTGCCCGTCCTGCATGCGCCCAACATAGTCTGCCAGCGACTGGTCCTGAGCCGGCTGGTCAGTGTGGGTGGTACTGAAGCGCAGCAGGCCGGCAATTTTCTCCCGGTTGCCAAAGTCTTCGGCTGGCGCCTCTTTCAGCACCTGGCCAAATTCTTTCCAGAAAGTCGCATAGTCATCGCCTTCCTTTTTCGCCAGTTTGCCCAGCATGTCGAGGACACGCTTGGTCAGCGCGCTGCGCATGGCGTCAACAGCGCTGTCCTGCTGCAGAATTTCCCGCGACACGTTCAGGGGCAGATCATTGGAATCGACCACCCCTTTGACAAAGCGCAGGTACAGGGGCAGGAACTGTTCGGCGTCGTCCATGATAAACGTGCGCTGCACGTACAGCTTGAGACCGCGATTCATGTCCCTGTTCCACAGGTCGAAGGGAGCGCGGCGAGGGATGTAGAGCAGGCTGGTATATTCCTGCTTGCCCTCAACCTTGTTGTGACTCCAGCTGAGTGGCTCCTCAAAATCGTGCGACACATGGCGATAGAAGGCCGAGTACTCCTCGTCGCTGATGTCGGTACGCGCACGTGTCCACAGCGCCGTCGCCTCATTGACCGGCTTGTACTGTGGCGCCTCAGCTTCTTCCGCAGCGTCGTCGTCATCTCTGCTGGCAGTTGCCGCTTCCAGCATCATCACCGGTACGGAAATGTGGTCGGAGTACTTCTTGATCACGCTGCGCACCCGCCAGTCATCGGCGAATTCACTGCAGGCGGGCTTCAGGAAAAGCGTGATCGTGGTGCCACGGGTGTCTTTTTCGCGGGGCTCAATGGTGAATTCCGCCTCACCGTGGGACTCCCAGAGCACACCGCTTTGCGCATCGGCACCTGCCTTGCGCGTGTGCACCTCCACACGATCGGCCACGATAAACGCCGAGTAGAAGCCCACACCGAACTGGCCAATCAGTTGCGAATCCTTTTTCTGGTCGCCACTCAGGCTCTCCAGAAAGGCCGCCGTGCCCGATTTGGCGATGGTGCCGAGGTTCTCGACCACCTCATCCCGGTTCATGCCAATGCCGTTGTCGCTGATCGTGATGGTGTTGGCGTCCTTGTCGACGTCGACACGGATCGCGTAATCGCCCTGCCCTTCCAGCAGGCTGTCGTCGGCAAGCGCCGCAAACCGGAGCTTGTCGATTGCGTCCGAGGCATTGGAAATCAGCTCACGCAGGAAAATCTCCTTGTTGCTGTACAGAGAATGAATCATCAGGTGCAGCAGCTGGCGGGCCTCGGTTTGAAAACCAAGCGTTTCTTTTTTCACATCCGCAGTCATGGGTCCCTCGCGAGTAGTGACAGGTGAATAAGTGTATTGCCGTGGGCAACTGCAGAGGTGGGGGCTAACTGCTGGTATTTCAAGGCAGGCTAATGCATATTAGCCTCATAACACTCCGGAGACAGCGCATGAACATGATCACCCACCTTTGGCCGCTTGCACTCGGGCTTTCTATTGTCCTTCTCACCGGCTGCAGCGATGGCAGCGATGGTGTGCCCGCGCCGCCGGAGCCGCCGCCACCCGTAGAACCCGACTACCTGCCCATTGCACAGCCTGAAGTCGCCGACCCGCCGGACGAGGGGGATCTGTTCCTGCTCTCCACGACATTTGACCTCGCCGATGTCGGCTACCGCCAGCGTGAGTATTTCCTCTCTGGCGAGGCAAGCGCCTTCAGCAACCTGAACGAACTCGGCAGTGATGGCGCCTGGGAGGCGGAACCCGCGGGCACCGCCAATTACCGCACACGCGTTGTGGTCTACCGCCCTATCGACGACGGTGACTTCAGTGGGACGGTGCTCGTGGAGTGGCTGAACGTGACCGCCGGCTTCGACACCGGCCCATCCTATGGCTCAGGCCATGTGGAAATGCTGCGCCAGGGTCATGTGTGGGTGGGTGTCTCGGCACAGCGCGTGGGCATCGAAGGCTCCGGAACACCGGTGGCACCGTTGCACCTGAAAGCGGTGAACCCGGCCCGCTACGGCAGCCTGGAGCACCCGGGCGACAGCTACTCCTACGACATGTTCTCGCAGGCGGCACAGGCACTGCGTGAACCTGCAGACGTCGACCTGCTCGAGGGCCTGCAGGTGGAGCAGATGATTGCCCTCGGCGAGTCACAGTCGGCCGGGCGCCTGGCGACCTATATCAACGCCATTCATCCGCTGTACAACACCTTCGATGGTTATATGGTGCACAGCAGGGGCGATGGCAGCTCACCCCTGTCACAGGAGCCTGAAACCGAGATACCGACACCGGAAAGTGTCCTCTTTCGCGAGGATCTGAACGTGCCCGTGTTCAACTTCCAGACGGAAACCGATGTTCTGCTCCTGGGCTCCATCAACGACCGCCAGCCGGACAGCGACCGCTTCCGTCTCTGGGAGGTTGCGGGAACCGCGCACGGCGACTACTACTCCTTCATCATCGGCCGTCAGGACACCGGGGTCGACCCGCGCTTTCTGCTGGTAGAGGAAGCCAATGGCATACCCGGCTTTCTGAACTGCGCGCGGCCCGTGAACGCCGGACCCATGGCCTGGGTCTTCGGCGCAGCCCTGCGCGCGCTGGACACCTGGGTGCGCGACGGCACCGCACCCCCGACGGGAGAACTGCTGAGCGTGGACGATAGCGGCACCGCGTTCCTGAAGGACGCCCAGGGCAATGTGCTGGGTGGTGTGCGCACGCCCTGGGTGGATGCGCCCGTAGCCGTTCTCTCCGGAGAGGGCCAGGAAGGGGACCGTCTCTGCTTCCTGTTCGGCACCACGGTACTGTTCGACGCCGCGCAAATGGCGTCCCTGTACGTGGACCAGGCCGGTTACGAAGCCGCTGTCGCGGACGCATTGGACCGCGCGCTGGAGGGAGGCTTCCTGCTGCCAGAGGATGCGGAGCGCATCCGCGCCGTCGCTCCCCTGCAGTGGCAATCACAGGTGCCCGGCGAATAGGCCGGCAGGTATTCAGCCACAAAAAAAGCCCGCATCAAGCGGGCTTTTTTTGTGGCGGGAACAGGCAGCACGTGCACTGCCTGCCGCGACCCTGACTGCTTACTTCCAGCCAGTGACTTCCGCCAGCGCCTTGCCGATGTCAGCGAGGCTGCGCACGGTTTTCACACCGGCATCTTCCAGCGCAGCAAACTTCTCGTCCGCCGTGCCTTTACCGCCGGAGATGATGGCACCGGCGTGACCCATCCGCTTGCCCTTCGGCGCAGTCACACCGGCGATGTAGGAGACCACGGGCTTGGTGACGTTGGCCTTGATAAAGGCCGCAGCCTCTTCTTCGGCCGTGCCACCAATCTCACCGATCATGACAATGGCTTCGGTCGCCGGATCTTTTTCAAACATCGCCAGGATGTCGATAAAGTTGGACCCCGGAATCGGGTCGCCGCCGATGCCAACACAGGTAGACTGGCCAAAGCCGGCGTCTGTGGTCTGCTTGACCGCTTCGTAGGTCAGGGTACCGGAGCGCGAAACAATACCGACCTTGCCGGGCAGGTGAATATGGCCCGGCATAATGCCGATCTTGCACTCACCGGGCGTGATCACGCCAGGGCAGTTGGGGCCAATCAGACGCACACCGAGCTCATCACACTTGACCTTGCAGTCCAGCATGTCGAGGGTCGGAATACCCTCGGTGATGCAGACGATGAGCTTTACGCCACCGTTGGCCGCTTCGAGGATGGAGTCCTTGCAGAACGGCGCAGGCACGTAGATCACTGACGCATCCGCGCCGGTAGCCGCTACGGCTTCGGCCACAGTATTGAACACGGGCAGGCCAAGATGGGTCTGACCGCCCTTGCCGGGCGTTACGCCACCCACCATCTGGGTGCCATAGGCAATCGCCTGTTCGGAGTGGAAGGTGCCCTGGGAGCCGGTGAAGCCCTGGCAGATCACCTTGGTGTTCTTGTCAATCAAAATACTCATTTCAGGCGGCTCCTTCAGCTGCTTTGACTGCCTGCTGGGCAGCATCGGTGAGGCTGGTTGCGGCAATGATGTTCAGGCCACTGTCGGCCAGGACCTGACGGCCCAGCTCCGCGTTGTTGCCTTCGAGACGCACAACAACCGGCACCTGTACGCCGATTTCCTGCACAGCGCCGATCACGCCTTCTGCAATGAGGTCGCAGCGCACGATACCGCCGAAGATGTTGATCAGCACCGCCTTGACCTTATCGTCGGAGAGGATGATCTTGAACGCTTCGGATACACGCTCCTTGGTCGCGCCGCCGCCGACGTCGAGGAAGTTTGCCGGCGCACCGCCGTGCAGCTTGACGATATCCATGGTGCCCATGGCCAGACCAGCGCCATTGACCATGCAGCCGATATTGCCGTCCAGGGCCACGTAGTTCAGCTCCCACTTGGCGGCGTGCGCCTCACGGGCATCTTCCTGGGAGGGGTCGTGCATCTCACGCAGGGCCGGCTGGCGATACAGCGCGTTACCATCCACACCCAGCTTGGCATCCAGGCAGTGCAGGTTACCCTGGTCGGTAATCACCAGCGGGTTGACTTCAATCAGTGCCAGGTCCTTTTCCTTGAACAGCTGCGCCAGCCCCATGAAGATTTTCACGAACTGCTTGATCTGGTCGCCTTCCAGACCCAGCTGGAACGCCAGCTCACGGCCCTGGTAAGGCTGTGCACCGACCAGCGGGTCGATGACCGCGCGCAGGATTTTCTCCGGGGTTTCCTCGGCGACCTTCTCGATTTCCACACCGCCCTCGGTAGAGGCCATGAAAACAATGCGGCGGGTTGCGCGGTCAACCACGGCGCCGAGGTAAAGCTCCTCGGCGATATCGGTGCAGGTCTCGACCAGAATCTTGCTGACCGGCTGGCCATTTTCGTCGGTCTGGTAGGTCACCAGGTTCTGGCCCAGCCACTTGGCAGCGAAATCGCGTACTTCGTCGGTGGTTTTCACCAGCTTGACGCCACCCGCTTTACCGCGTCCGCCCGCGTGCACCTGAGCCTTGACGACCCACATGTCACCACCGATGGTCTCCGCTGCCTTGACCGCCTCTTCCGGCGAGTCGACAGCATAGCCCTTGGATACGGGCAAGCCGTACTCAGCAAACAGCTGTTTGCCCTGATACTCGTGAAGGTTCATGCTTTGTCCTGTGTGTTGCGTAGTGTCCTGGAATGCGCCCTAACGGCCCATACCCCCCAGTGCCTCGTCTGCGCCAGAATAGGTTTTATGCGCGCGCGACCGGGCAAAGTTCATTTCCGAGGCTTGCGATTGGCAATGTGAATGGCATGGCCATGCACCGCCAGAGCGGCCTCGTGTACTGCTTCCGACAGGGTCGGGTGTCCAAAAACGGTCAGTGCCAGATCTTCCGAGCTGGAACCGAACTCCATTGCGATCACCACCTGCTGCACAAGATCCGCAGCAGACGGGCCCACAATATGACAGCCGAGCACGCGATCGGTCTCCGCGTCGGCAATAATCTTGACCATGCCATCGGTATCGTTCGCCGCCAGAGCGCGGCCGCTGGCCGCGAACGGGAATACGCCCACCTTGTAGTCCACGCCGTCGGACTTCAACTCCTGCTCCGTGCGACCGACCGCAGCAACTTCGGGGTGGGTATAGATCACCGAGGGAATGCAGTCGTAATTCAGCTGCACCTTCTTGCCGGCAATGCGTTCGGCGACCATCACGCCCTCTTCCGAACCCTTGTGCGCGAGCATCGGGCCCCGCACCACGTCACCCACGGCAAAAACATGTGGCGCCTCGGTGGCACAGTGGTCGTTGACGTAGATGAAGCCGCGCTCGTCGAGGTTGACGCCGCAATCGGTGGCCAGCAGGTCCTCGGTGCGTGGGCGTCGCCCCACCGAAACAATCAGCTTGTCAAAGACTTCACGGTGTTCGCCGTCGGCATTGGTGAAGGTCACCTCCACTTTGCCATCCTTCACCACGGCGCCGGTCACCCGGGTACTGAGGCGGATATCCAGGCCCTGCTTGCGGAAAATCTTGCCGGCTTCCTTGGCGATCTGCGTATCCATCATCGGCAGCAGTTCATCCAGCGCCTCCAGCATCACCACCTCGGCGCCCAGACGCGCCCAGACACTGCCGAGTTCCAGGCCGATGACGCCTGCGCCGATGACGCCGAGTCGCTGCGGCACCTCACTGAACTCCAGGGCACCGGTGGAATCGACGATGTATTCGTTGTCTACCGGCGCGGGCGGGATGGCGATGGGGCTGGAGCCTGCGGCAATAATGATGTTGCCGGCTTCGATGACGCTGACCTTGCCATCTTTGTCAGTGACCTCGACCTTGCAGCCCGCCAACACCTTGCCCCGACCCTGGATGCTGGTCACGCCATTGTGCTTGAACAGCCCGGTGATGCCACCGGTCAGCTGGTCGACGATCTTGTTCTTGCGGGCCATCATCGCCGCAATATCCATGCGAGGCGTGTCGATGGCGATGCCGTGCAGGCTGAAGTGGTCTCTCGCCTCGACAAATTTCTGGCTGCTGTCGAGCAGCGCCTTGGACGGGATGCACCCCACGTTGAGGCAGGTACCCCCGAGGCGCGTTTTGCCCTCGGCATCCACCCATTGCTCCACACAGGCCGTGGACAACCCCAGCTGGGCCGCCTTGATCGCAGCCACGTAACCACCGGGGCCCGCGCCAATCACCACTACATCGTATTTGTCAGCCATTGTCTTCCCTATTCCCGTCGAGTGCTTACAACTGCAGCAAGATGCGCGCCGGATCTTCGATCAGGTCTTTTACTGCCACCAGGAACTGCACCGCGGTCTTGCCATCGATAAGGCGGTGATCATAGGACAGCGCAAGGTACATCATGGGCAGGATGACCACTTCGCCATCGACCGCCATGGGGCGTTCCTGGATCTTGTGCATACCGAGGATGCCGGTCTGTGGCGGGTTGAGGATCGGTGTGGACATCAGCGACCCGAAGACGCCGCCGTTAGTCACCGTGAAGGTGCCGCCGGTCATGTCGTCGATAGTCAGCTTGCTGTCGCGTGCGCGCAGGCTGAGATCGCGTATCGCTGCTTCCACATCCGCGAGGCTCATGAAATCGGCGTCGCGCAGCACCGGCACCACCAGGCCACCGGGGGCGGACACGGCAACGCCGATGTCCTGGTAACCGTGATAGACCACATCAGTGCCGTCGATGGAGGCGTTCACCTCGGGGAAGCGCTTCAGCGCCTCGCAGCAGGCTTTGACAAAAAAGCCCATGAAGCCGAGGCGGGTGCCGTTGTGCACCTTCTCGAACTGCTCCTTGTACTTCTCGCGCAGCGCCATCACCGGCGCCATATTGACCTCGTTGAAGGTCGTCAACATGGCCGTGCCATGGGTGGCCTCGAGCAGGCGCTCGGCGATCCGTGCGCGCATACGTGTCATCGGGACCCGTTTTTCAATGCGCTCGCCGGTGGGGCCGGCAGGCACCTGGGGCATCGTGTCTTCGCTGGCGCCGGGCTTGGCCGGGGCCGCCGGAGCGGCAGCAGGTGCTGCCGCGGGCTTGTTCTTGAGGTGTGCGAGCACATCTTCCTTGGTGATACGACCACCCTTGCCGGTCCCGCTGATGCTCGCGGCGTCCAGCTTGTGCTCCTCGACCAGCTGCCGCGCCGCAGGCCCCATGAGGCCTTCCGCATCGTCGGCGTCTTTCCCGCCTGCCGTATCAGCACCCTTGGCAGGTGCCGGCTCGGACGCCGGTTGCGCACTGGCGGCAGCACCGGGCTCGAGCAGCGCGAGCAGTTGCTCGCTCTGGATGGTTTCGCCCTCGGCAGCATGGATCTTGCTGATCACCCCATCCTCGGGCGCTACCACTTCCATTACCACCTTGTCGGTCTCGATTTCAACGATGAGCTCATCGCGAGAGACTGACTCCCCCTCCTGCTTGTGCCAGGTCGCGATTTCCCCGTCGGCAACGGACTCGGGAAAAGATGGGGCCTTGATTTCGATAGCCATTTCGGTTCCTTTGGAAAGTGCTAGTTCTGGCCGAGCCAAGTCGGTTCCAGGGCATCGTTGATAAACGCCTCCAGCTGCGCCAGATGCAGGGCCATGTAGCCCGCGGCAGGCGCGGCAGAAGGTTCCCGACCAGCGTATCGCAGATACACGTCAGGGTTGTGGGCATACATTACGCGCCGCATGTGATGCTGGCTGGAGTACCAGGCGCCCTGGTTCTGGGGCTCCTCCTGACACCAGGCGGCATCGGTGACGTTCGGGTAATTGCCCAGGACCTGCAACAGTTCCGCTTCGGGGAAGGGATACAGCTGTTCGAGGCGGATCAGGGCCACGTTGTTCAGACCGCGCTCACGACGCGCCGCCAGCAGGTCGTAGTATACCTTGCCGCTGCAGAGGATAAGGCGTGTCACCGCCGCTTTATCGAGGTCGTCAGAATCATCCAGCACATTGTGGAAATGCCCATTGGCGAGATCTTCCAGCGATGACACCGCTTCCTTGTGGCGCAGCAGGCTCTTCGGCGACATGACCACCAGCGGCTTGCGCAGGGGGCGGATTGCCTGACGTCGCAGCATGTGGAACACCTGGGCAGGCGTCGTCGGCACGCACACCTGGATGTTGTGCTCTGCACAGAGTTGCAGGAAGCGCTCAAGGCGTGCCGACGAGTGCTCGGGGCCCTGCCCCTCATACCCGTGGGGCAGCAGCATGGTCAGGCCACAGAGCCGCGACCATTTGTGTTCGCCGCTGGTGATGAACTGATCGATAACGACCTGGGCACCGTTGGCGAAATCGCCGAACTGCGCCTCCCAGATCACCAGGCCCGTGGGCGAGGTGGTGGCGTAGCCGTACTCAAAGGCCAGCACCGCCTCTTCCGAGAGCAGGGAATCGTAAATGGCGAAGGGAGCCTGCTCCTCATCGATGTGCTGCAGAGGTATGTAGCGGGAGCCGTCTTTCTGGTTGTGCAACACGGCGTGGCGGTGCGAGAACGTGCCGCGCCCCACATCCTGGCCAGTCAGACGCACCGGATAGCCGGCCTCCAGCAGACTCGCGTAGGCCAGTGTTTCCGCCGCCCCCCAGTTCAGCGGCATGGCCCCGGCTGCCATCTTGCGACGGTCCTCGAGAATCTTGCTGACCTGACGCTGCAGCGGGAAGCTCGGCGGCGGCGTGTTGGTCACCTGCGCGAGATGCTGCAGCGCCTGCATGTCGATACGGGTGTCGCAGTGCAGTGTCCACTCGTGCCCGAGGTAGGGCGTCCAGTCGACGAACAGGCTGGCGTTGGGCTCGGAGACCAGGCCGCTGACCAGTGGCTCGCCGCGGTCGAGGGACTCGCGATACTCATTGACCAGAAACTCGTCTTCCTCTGCGGTCAGAACACCCTGCTCCACCAGCTTTGCCGCGTACAGGTCGCGCGTTGTGGGCTGCTTGCGAATGCGCTCGTACATGCGGGGCTGGGTTACCGAAGGCTCATCGGCTTCGTTGTGGCCGCGACGCCGGTAGCAGACGAGGTCAACAACCACGTCACGCTTGAACGTGTTGCGGAAGTCTACCGCCAGCTGGGTGACAAAGTGCACCGCCTCGGGATCGTCCGCATTGACGTGGAAGATGGGCGCCTGCACCATTTTGGCCACATCGGTGCAGTATTCCGTCGAGCGCGCGTCTTCGCGGTCGCTGGTGGTGAAACCCACCTGGTTGTTCAGCACGATATGCAGCGTACCGCCCGTCTTGTAGGCCCGCGTCTGGGACATCTGGAATGTCTCCATCACAACGCCCTGCCCGGCGAAGGCGGCATCGCCATGAATGACCACCGGCACGACCGTATCCCCGGACGTGTCCTTGCGACGATCCTGCCGCGCGCGCACGGAGCCCTCGACCACCGGTGAAACAATTTCCAGGTGTGAGGGGTTGAACGCCAACGCCAGATGCACCTCGCCCCCTGAGGTCATCAGGTTGGAGGAAAAGCCCTGGTGATACTTCACGTCGCCGGATTTGTCATACACCACCCGGCCTTCGAACTCCGCAAACAGGTCCGAGGGTTTCTTGCCGAAAATGTTGATCAGCACGTTGAGCCGGCCGCGGTGCGCCATGCCGATGACAATTTCCTTGGCCCCGTAAGACCCGATGCGCTGCACCATCTCCGACAGCATGGGGATCAGCGACTCGCCACCTTCGAGGCCAAAGCGCTTGGTACCGGGATACTTGGAGCCCAGCGACTTCTCGAGGCCCTCGGCCTTGATCAGACGGCGCAGAATCTGCTTGCGTACATCATCGGAAAAGGCAGGCGCCGACCGCACCGACTCCATGCGTTTCATGATCCAGTGGCGCTGCTCGGTGTCCACGATGTGCATGAACTCGGCGCCAATGGTGTTGCAGTAGGTGGCCTCGAGGGAGTCGACAATCTCGCCCAGCGTCGCGTCCGCCTTGCCGATGTACATGCTCCCGGTCTGGAACACGGTATCGAGATCTGCCGCAGAGAGCTGGTGGAAGGCCAGGTCCAGGTCCGGCACCGGCTCCCGCACGTGCAGGGCCAGGGGGTCCAGGCTCGCCTTCTGGTGGCCGCGCTGCCGGTAGGCAGACACCAGCTGTACGACCTTGACCTGCTTGCGCTCGTATTCGGTCGCCTGGGAATCATGAGCGACCGTGGCCTCGGTGCGCACCCGCATCTTGCTGATCTGCGCGAACCGGTCGCGAATGGTCGAATGCGGAATGTCGTTCATCTGCACCGCAGACGAGGACACGCGGGGCAGCTTGTCGAAATAATCCCGCCACTGTTCCGGCACCCCGTTGGGATCCCGGAGGTAGGATTCGTACAAATCCTCGACATAGGTGGCGTTGCCGCCGGCAATATGTGAGCTCCTTCTCAGGAGCTCCATCGGACTCTCTTGCATTATGCCCTTCCGGGATTGGATGATGCCGGTGGTGTTCCGGCGGGTAACACCGTTTTCGTAATCAGGTTGCCCGAGTCAACAGCATAGTACGAATGTGGCCAATTGCCCGCGTCGGGTTCAACCCCTTGGGGCACACATTGACACAGTTCTGGATGCCATGACAACGGAAAACGCTGAACGGATCGTCGAGACGGGACAGTCGCTCATCGGTTGCCGTATCCCGGCTGTCAGCCAGGAAACGGTAGGCCTGCAACAGTCCGGCCGGGCCGATAAAGCGATCCGGGTTCCACCAGAAAGAGGGGCAGCTGGTTGAGCAGCACGCGCAGAGAATGCACTCGTAGAGGCCATCCAGCTTGGCGCGGTCCTCGGGTGACTGCAGGCGCTCGATGGCCGGGGCCGGCGTGTTGTTCTGCAGGTAGGGCTGAATCTTCTCGTACTGGGCGTAGAACATGCTCATATCCACCACCAGGTCGCGGATCACCGGCAGACCCGGCAGCGGGCGCACGACCAGCTTGTTGTTCTTCACCGTGGAAGACAGCGGTGTGATGCAGGCGAGTCCATTCTTGCCGTTGATATTGAGGCCATCGGAGCCACAGACGCCCTCGCGGCAGGAGCGCCGATAGGTGACCGAGCTGTCCTGCGCCTTGATCTGCTCCAACACGTCCAGCACCATCAGGTCCTTGCCCTCGGTGTCGAACTGGAACTCCTGCATGTAGGGCTGCTGGTCGGTTTCCGGGTTGTAACGATAAATGCTTACTTGCAGCATGTTTGGTGACCTCTGGGTAGCTACACAGTCTTAATACGTACGGGCTTTCGGCTCGAAGGTGGGCACCGTGCGCGGTTTGAAATTCACCGCACGCTTGCCGACCCGCTTGCCTTCCGGGTAGTACATGGAATGGCACAGCCAGTTCTCGTCGTCGCGCTCCTGGAAATCATCACGGGCATGGGCACCGCGACTCTCCTTGCGCTCCTCGGCAGTGATGGCCGTGGCTTCCGCGACTTCCAGCAGGTTCTGCAATTCCAGCGCCTCAATGCGCGCCGTGTTGAAGGTGTTACTGCGATCCGTCAGCGCCGCGCCCTCGATGCGACCGCGCAGATCCGCCAGCTTGCGGATACCTTCCTGCATAAATTCGCCCTTGCGGAATACGCCGAAGTGGTTCTGCATGACGTTTTGCAGCTCCTTGCGCAGGTCGGGAAATTTCTCCGTGCCCTTGGCCTCATCCAGCCGGCGCAGACGGGACATGCCCTGCTCGATATCGGTCTGTGAGGCATCGCGCATGTCGATGCCCTCGCGCAGCGCGTTCTCGATGAACAGGCCGGAAGCGCGTCCGAACACAACGAGGTCGAGCAGCGAGTTGCCGCCGAGCCGGTTGGCACCGTGCACCGAAACACAGGCAACCTCACCGCAGGCGTAGAGACCGGGGATGATCTGGTCGTTGCCCTGGGCGTCTACGGTCAGCGCCTGGCCATGCACGTTGGTCGGGATTCCGCCCATCATGTAGTGGCAGGTCGGTACAACGGGAATCGGGGCCTTGACCGGATCCACATGGGCGAAGGTCCGCGACAGCTCGCAGATACCCGGCAGGCGTGACTCCAGCACTTCCTCGCCAAGGTGATCCAGCTTCAGGAACACGTGGTCGCCCTCGGGACCGCAGCCGCGGCCTTCAATGATTTCCAGGATCATCGAGCGCGCGACCACGTCGCGGCCAGCGAGGTCCTTGGCGTTGGGCGCGTAGCGCTCCATGAAACGCTCGCC
>DIBU01000013.1:237898-511514 GCA_002416125.1 Halieaceae bacterium UBA5044 | reverse complement strand
ATGCCGGTCGGGTGGAACTGCCACATTTCGATGTCCTGCACCGGAAAGCCCGCGCGCAGCGCCATGCCGATACCATCACCGGTGTTGATGTGGGCATTGGTGGTCGAGGCATAGATCCGCCCCGCTCCGCCTGTGGCGAAAACCGTGGCCTTGGACTTCACATAGACGGTTTCACCGGTTTCCATGCAGATCGCGATCACGCCCACCACGGCGCCGTCCTGATTCTTGACCAGATCGGTGGCGTACCACTCGTTGAAGAACACCGTGTTGTTCTTGATGTTGCCCTGGTAAAGCGTGTGCAGCAGGGCGTGCCCCGTGCGGTCCGCCGCCGCACAGGTCCGTGCAGCCTGGGTCGGGTCGTCGGGACCCTTGGACTGGCCGCCGAAGGGACGCTGGTAGATGCGCCCCTCCTCGGTGCGGGAAAACGGCAGGCCCATATGCTCCAGCTCGAACACCGCTTCCGGGCCAACGCTGCACATGTACTCGATGGCGTCCTGGTCACCGATATAATCGGAGCCCTTGACCGTGTCATACATGTGCCAGCGCCAATCGTCATTGGGATCGGCGCTGGCAATGGCGCAGGTGATGCCGCCCTGGGCAGACACCGTGTGTGAACGCGTGGGAAAGACTTTGGAAATTACCGCGGTCTTGTAACCGGACTGCGCCAGCTGCAGCGCTGCGCGCATGCCCGCACCGCCACCGCCGACAATCACGCCATCAAATGAAATCGTTCGCAATGCTGTCATATCTCAATATCCCCAGAGGATCTGCACGCCCCAGACCACATACACAAAAAGCACCAGCGCGATCGCCAGCTGTGACGATATACGCAAGACATTGCCTGTTGTCCCCATCATGCGTTCGGTGAGGTAGTCGGTCACCACCGCCCACAGGCCGATCCAGGCGTGTGCTGCCAGCGACAGCAGCGCCATCAGGCTGAACACGCGTACCCAGGTCTGGGTGAACAGGGCCTTCCAGCTGGCATAGTCGACACCGCTGAGTACGACCCAGCCGATGAACAGGAAGTACGCCAGCAGAATCACACCACTGACGCGCTGGACCAGCCAGTCGGACGTACCTGAGCGACCAAAACTTGTGACTGCAGTTACCATATCAGAACCCCCGCCAGCAGAATCAGGACAACGGACAGGCCAATCACCAGGCGCGCGCCCAGGGTGCCGCCCTCCAGACTTTCACCAATGCCGAAATCCATAATGATGTGTTTGATGCCCGCCAGGGCGTGGTAGATCAGCCCTGCGGCTATCGCCCAGAGGATCAGCTTGGCCAGCGGACCGCTGAGGGCCTCCTGCAGCATGGCGAAGTCCTCGGGGCTGCGCAGGCTCATGTCGAGCGCCCATACCAGGAAGACCATGGCGAAAAAGAGAAAAACACCGGAGGCGCGATGGGTGATCGATGCCCATGCGGTTATGGGGAGCCGCATGCTGCCGATGTCCAGGTTCACGGGACGTTTGTCTTTCACAGTTCAGTTTCCACCGTTAAGGACGCCACAAGGGCGATTAAAGGGGGCCGGCCACACGGCCTGGCACAGTCGCTTTGCGCAAAAATCCTGCGGAGAAAGCGCGCAGAATTATAGGGGGATGCGCCTCTAATTACAAACCTCCACCTACACGGGGGGCGGACGCTCCCGATGTCGCGAACGTCGCCGAACGTCGGCGTTCGCGATGCGGGAGTTTCGCCGCCAAAAGGCTCAGGATGCTGGCAAATAGAGCCAGATCAATTGACAAAAGCTGCCGAGACTTTATAGTTGGGCACCCCACAGAACCACATCGCAGGACCTTTCATGAGCGACAAAAAAGCAACCCTGAAAGTAGACGGGCTGGACGAAACCATCGAACTCCCCGTGTACTCCGGCACACTCGGTCCGGACGTGATCGACGTGGGTGCCCTCACCTCCAGGGACATGTTCACCTACGATCCGGGGTTCGTCTCCACCGCCGCCTGCGAGTCGAAAATCACCTATATCGACGGCGGCAAGGGCATTTTGCTGCACCGCGGCTACCCCATCGACCAGCTGGCCGAGCACAGCGATTACCTGGAAACCTGTTACCTGCTGCTGTACGGCGAGCTGCCCACCGCGGAGCAGAAAGAAACCTTCGTCAGTACGGTCAAGCGCCACACCATGGTCCACGAGCAGATCCGTACGTTCTTCAACGGCTTCCGTCGCGACGCGCATCCAATGGCAGTCATGTGCGGTGTTGTCGGCGCTTTGTCCGCGTTTTATCACGACTCGCTGGACATCTCCGATGAGCACCACCGCCAGGTTGCCGCGTTCCGGCTGATCGCCAAAATGCCTACGCTGGCGGCAATGAGCTACAAATTCTCCATCGGCCAACCCTTCATGTATCCGGACAACAACATGGGTTACGCCGAAAACTTTCTGCACATGATGTTTGGCAACCCCTGCGAACCCAGCAATGTGAGCCCGGTACTGGCCCGCGCCATGGACCGCATATTCCTGCTCCACGCGGACCACGAGCAGAACGCCTCCACCTCGACGGTGCGCCTGGCGGGCTCATCCGGGGCCAACCCGTTTGCCTGCATCGCGGCAGGCATTGCGGCACTCTGGGGGCCGTCACACGGCGGCGCCAATGAAGCCGTGCTGGAAATGCTCGAGGAAATCGGCGATGTATCGCGTATTGACGAGTTCGTGTCCCGCGCCAAGGACAAGGACGACCCCTTCCGCCTGATGGGCTTCGGGCACCGTGTCTACAAGAACTTCGACCCGCGGGCGAAGGTCATGAAAGAGGCCGCCGATGACGTGCTGGCAGAGCTGGGCATCGAAAACGATCCTTTGCTCGCCATTGCCAAGCGTCTGGAGCAGATCGCCCTGGAGGACCCCTACTTTATCGAGCGCAAGCTGTACCCCAACGTAGACTTCTATTCAGGCATCATCCTCAAGGCCATCGGTATCCCCACGAGCATGTTCACGGTGATCTTTGCGGTAGGCCGCACGGTCGGCTGGATTGCCCACTGGCACGAGATGATCAGCGGCAGTTACCGCATCGGACGGCCGCGCCAGCTCTACACCGGCCACACCCAGCGGGACTTTGTCGCACTGGAAAAACGCGGCTAGCCCGACCCGCCGCCCGAAAAAGGCCGCCCTACCGCGGCCTTTTTTGGTTAAACTCCTCTATTCACTCTACGCCATAGGAAATCCGTACGTCATGAGCGAGGTTGTCATCAGCGGCACCGGGTTGTTCACACCCGCACAGTCCATCAGCAACGCAGAACTGGTCGAGTCATTCAACACCTGGGTGGAGCAGTTCAACGCGGAAAATGCCGCCGCGATTGCCGCCGGCGATATCGCCGCCATGCAGCCGTCATCCGCCGAGTTTGTCGAGAAGGCGTCAGGCATCAAGTCTCGCTATGTTATCGACAAGACCGGCATCCTCGACCCACAGCGCATGGTGCCACGGATTCCCGAACGCCCCGACAGCAGCCCCTCCATACAGTGTGAAATTGCCGTCGCGGCGGCCCGTGAAGCCATGGCGCAGGCCGGCAAGCAGGCATCCGACATCGACGCCGTGATCGTCGCCTGCTCCAACCTGCAGCGCGCCTACCCGGCCATTGCGGTGGAAGTACAGGATGCATTGGGGATCGAGGGTTTTGGTTTTGACATGAACGTTGCCTGCTCGTCAGCCACCTTCGGCATACAGCAGGCGCGGGACAGCATTCGCTCGGGCAGCGCGCGCTGCGTGCTGATACTCAATCCGGAAATCTGCAGTGGGCACCTGAACTTTCGCGACCGCGACTCACACTTCATTTTCGGCGATGTCTGTACCGCAATCATCGTCGAGCGGGCCGAGGACGCCACTGCCAGCGAAACCTACAGGATCGTGGACAGCAGGCTGCAAACCCTGTTTTCCAACAACATCCGCAATAACTTCGGTTTCCTCAACAGGGCCGCCGAGGAAGGTATCGGCAAGCCCGACAAACTGTTTGTGCAGGAGGGTCGCAAGGTCTTCAAGGAAGTCTGTCCCGCTGTTGCCAAGCAGATCAGCGATCAGTTGCAGGGACTGGACATTGCATCCGGGCAGCTCAAACGCCTGTGGCTGCACCAGGCAAACCTGAGCATGAACCAGCTGATCTCACGCAAGGTCCTGGGCCGCGATGCCACCGCCGATGAGGCACCGACCATTCTGGACGAGTACGCCAACACGAGCTCCGCCGGTTCCATCATCGCCTTTCACAAGCACCGCGCCGATTTTGCCAGCGGCGACCTCGGCGTGCTCTGCTCCTTCGGTGCCGGCTACAGTATCGGCAGCGTCATTCTGCAGCGGCGCTGACACCGCAGCACGCGCCGCCGGACCGCCCGGCGCCGCACCCGCCTCAGCCCGCGCCGGCCGCCATCAGGTCCGACAGCGCGGCCAGCAATGCCTCGCACTGCTCATCGGTACCCACGCTGATTCGCAGGAAATCGGCGATACGCGGTTTGTTGAAGTGCCGCACGATGATGCCACGCTCGCGCAGGGCCAGAAACAACGCCCGGGCGTCGTGTTCCGCCCCGGGTGAGGCAAACACAAAATTCGCGCTGGACGGCAATACGGTGAAACCGAGCGTCTGCAAGCCCTGTGTGAGCCGCGACCGGCTGGCAATCACCTTGGTGCAGGATGCCTCAAACCAGGCCTCATCCTCCAGTGACGCAAGCACCGCGTGCTGGGCCACGGCATCCAGCGGATAGGAGTTAAAGGAGTTTTTCACGCGCTGCAGGCCGTCAATCAGATCGACGTGGCCGTAGGCCACGCCCACGCGAAGCCCCGCCAGGGCACGGGATTTTGACAGGGTTTGCACCACCAGCAGGTTGTCATAGGTGTTCACCAGGGTAACCGCGGATGCTCCACCGAAATCGATATAGGCCTCATCAATCACCACCACGCTATCCCGATTCGCCTCGAGCAGACGGCGAATATCCTCAAGGGCCAGCAGCATCCCCGTAGGCGCGTTGGGATTGGGCAGGATAATGCCGCCATTGGGGCGCGCATAGTCGGCCACCTCAATGCTGAAGTTCTCGCGCAGCGCCACCGGCTCGCCAACAATGCCGTAAAGATCACACCAGACCGGATAAAAACTGTAACTGATGTCCGGGAAAAGTAGCGGTGCGGCCTGCCGCAGCAGCCCCATGAACACGTGCGCCAGCACCTCATCAGAGCCGTTGCCGAGGAAAACCTGTTCGGGCAGCAGCCCCGCCCTTTCCGCAAATGCCGCGCGCAGCGCAGTGGACTCGGGATCCGGATAGCGCCGCAGGTCGTCGCCGTCGATACGGTGAATAGCGTCCAGCACGCGCGGTGACGGCGGATAGGGGCTTTCGTTGGTGTTGAGCTTGACCAGACGGGGGTGCCGCGGTTGTTCACCGGGCACATAGGGCGTGAGACGCCGCACCACGTCACTCCAGTAACGACTCATGAGCAGTTCCGATAAATGGCGTCCCCTAGGGGGTTCGAACCCCTGTTCCCGCCGTGAAAGGGCGGTGTCCTGGACCACTAGACGAAGGGGACACAGACGCATCGGCCGAGTTGCCGAGGCGCATATTGTACTCAAGCCGAGCCGCACAACGCAACGCGGTGGGGTACAGATGGCGGGCTACAGGCGGAAAGCGACTCGCGTGGCGTTACGCGCGACAGGCATCCGGGCAGGACCCGCCGGGAAGCGGGCTACCCCACCCTCGCAGTCAGCCTCAGTACTTGAAGGAGGTATCGAAGATCACCCGGTCATAATCAATCGGGTCGTCGAATCGGCTGCCCAGCGTCTCGTTGTCGATAAACAGCGTCAAACCAACCTGCCACTGCTTGTCGACAGCAAACACGGCGCCCAGTTTGTGGCCACGCACGTCTGTGCCGCCACCACCGATGTTGGAATCGCTGAGCAGGGCCAGCAGCGAGTCGGCCTCGATAGAGGCAAATTCATAGCTGACCTGCCAGCTTCCCGCACCGCTGGCCTTGCCGAGCCGGGCACCGGCCGACCAGGCAGTGTCCTCGTCATCGGCATCCAGGTTTTGTGCGTAGTGGCCGTATACCGCCGCCGGCAGCCCCAGACCGTCAATATCCAGCGTGGCGAAGAGCTCGAGCTCCTCGTAGTTGTTGTCGTAGGTGCAGAACGTCAACAGGATGGTGTCACAGCTGAAGCTGTTCCCGAAGAAGACGTCGAAGGCGCCGAAATAAGTATTCTTGCCCTTCACCGGCATATCGATATAGCCGCCGCCGGCGGTCAGCCCCAGGTTGTCATTAAGAGCCAGCGTGAAGCCCGACTGTACACCGTAGTAAAAGGCGCTGTTGGCACGGGCGCTGTCGCTCTCCAATGCGTGCGCCACCGCGTTCACGAACAGGTGCTCGTTGGCCCAGCCGAGGGCGATACCCTCAGGGGTGTAATCCGAGTCCCAGAGCAGACCGGAACCCTCGGGGCGGTACATCGGGTTCTTCATCTTGCCGATGGTGGCGTAGGCGCCATCGAAGGGCTGCCAGGTAGCCCAGGCCTGGTCGAGATACAGTTCCTTGCTGGTGCCGCCGCCGCCCAGCGTGGCATTGCCGGAGACCGGTGAATCGTTACCGGCCGCCACTTTCAACCCCACCTGCACGTCCCGGGGCAGTTGGGCAACAAAACCGGCACGAGCACGCACGCGATGCCGCGTTCGCACTACGCGCTGGCCGATGTCAATTTCTTCGTACCGGTAGCGGAAATCTCCGGAGAATTTAAAGGTGTCCGAGTTCAACCCTGCTGCTGCGTGCGACGGCGCAGCGGCGACTGCCTCACGGGTGAGGCGTATTTCCGACACGGCGTTGGCGGTGTTCTCGCGCAGTGTGGCATTCTCTTCTTCCAGCGCCGCAACGCGCGCCATCAGGCCGGCCATCTGCGCCTGCAGCTGCGCAAACTCGGCTTCGCTGACGGCCGCCAGCGCAGCGACGGGTGAATATAGGGTGAGAGATGCGGCGGCGACCGCCACCCCCAGGGAGAGTCTGTTCATGGATTTTCCTCGTCTGCCTGTGCACACGCCGCCGCGCATGACACTAAAATGTCAATTTTATGCTAATTTCATGACACTTTCATGACAGAGGGAACGTGAAGCGCCGGCTAAGGATGCTCCTCCACCTGGGCGACCAGGTCATCCGGCTCTACGTGACGCACATCCAGCCCCCGTACGAGGTATATGACGTGCTCCGCGATGTTACTCGCGTGATCGCCCACCCGCTCCAGACTGCGCAATGACCACATCTGGCCCAGCACCGGCCCGATGGTCCGGGGGTCTTCCATCATGAAGGTGACCAGGCTGCGCATGGCACTCGCGTACTCGGAGTCGACTTCCCGGTCGGCGATGACAGTCTGTACCGCCATATCCACATCCAGGCGCGCAAACGCATCCAGTGAGCGGCGCAGCATATCGCTCACGTGATTGCCGATATGGCGTATTTCAACAAAGCTACTACCCGCAGAACTGCCCTCTTCCACCGCCTTCACGGCCTGACGGGCAATCTTGCTGGCCTCGTCACCGATACGCTCGAGATCGGTGGTGACCTTGGATATTGCCAACACCAGCCGCAGATCGCTGGCCGCGGGCTGCCGCCGCGCGAGAATGCGAGAACACTCCTCATCGATGTTGATCTCCAGCTCGTTGACCTGCTCATCGCCCGCGATCACTTCCTCCGCGAGCCCGCTATCGCGGCTGAGCAGCGATTCAACGGCCTTGCCGATCTGCTGCTCGACCAGACCACCCATTTCCAGCAGGTGATTCTTGACCGATTCCAACTCGGCGTTGAACTGGGCAGAAATATGTTGTTTGTAGCTGTCCTTGTGGAGCATGGCGTTGTCCTCAGCCGTAGCGGCCGGTGATGTAATCCTCGGTCTGCTTCTGTTCCGGATTGGTAAACAGAGTATCCGTATCGTCGTACTCAATCAATTTGCCCATGTACATAAAGGCAGTCATGTCCGACACGCGGGCGGCCTGCTGCATGTTGTGCGTGACGATGACGATGGTGTAGCGCGACTTGAGCTCGTAGATCAGCTCCTCGATTTTCAGAGTCGAGATGGGGTCGAGCGCCGACGCGGGTTCGTCCAGCAGCAGAACCTCAGGCTCAACGGCAATGGTGCGCGCAATGACCAGACGCTGCTGCTGCCCGCCGGACATACCGAGGGCGCTCTCGTGGAGACGGTCCTTCACTTCGTCCCAGAGCGCCGCGGCGCGCAGGGATTTCTCCACCACCTCGTCCAGCACGCGCTTCTTGTTGATACCCTGAATACGCAGACCGTAGGCGACATTCTCATAGATGCTTTTCGGAAACGGGTTGGGCTTCTGGAACACCATGCCCACCCGGCGCCTGAGGGCCGCGACATCCACCCGTCGGTCGTAGACATCCTCGTTGTCCAGCAACAGACGTCCCTGCACCCGA
Organism: Halieaceae bacterium UBA5044; assembly: GCA_002416125.1. GTDB lineage: Bacteria > Pseudomonadota > Gammaproteobacteria > Pseudomonadales > Halieaceae > Haliea. The sequence goes on along the minus strand of DIBU01000013.1, from coordinate 503,115 downwards.
CAGCCGTCTACAAGGTCATTCATGCGATTGATACAGCGCAGCAGACTGGACTTGCCACAGCCGCTCGGGCCGATGAATGCCGTGACCCGCTGCTTAGGAATCTCGAGATTGATATCAAACAGCGCCTGCGCATTCTGGTTATAGAACAGGTTCAGGTTTTCCATGCGCAGGCTGGTTTCTACAGGTCCTGCCGGGCTGACGGCGGGTACCTTGTCGCGTTTCAGTGCCTGGATATCCAATGCGTGGCTTTGCATGACAGGGTCCTGTTTAGTGTTCGAGTGACTTATAACGTTCGCGCAGCCGGTTACGCAGGCTGACGGCAGCGAGGTTGAGCAGCGCGATAATCAGTACCAGCAACAGCGCGGTGGCGTAGACCAGCGGCCGCGCTGCCTCGACGTTCGGGCTCTGGAAGCCGACGTCATAGATATGGAATCCGAGGTGCATGAACTTCTGGTCCAGGTGCAGGTAGGGATAGTTGCCATCCAGCGGCAGCGTGGGCGCGAGCTTCACCACCCCGACCAGCATCAACGGGGCCACTTCCCCTGCCGCCCTGGCCACGGCAAGGATCAGGCCGGTCATCATCGCCGGGCTGGCCATGGGCAGAACCACCCGCCAGAGTGTTTCCGCTCGCGTGGCGCCCAGCGCGAGCGAACCTTCGCGCACAGCCGATGGTATACGCGCCAGGCCTTCCTCGGTCGCAACAATCACCACCGGCAGGGTCAGCAGCGCCAGCGTGAGCGATGCCCACATCAGCCCCGGCGTGCCAAAGGTGGGCCGCGGTAGCGAAGCGGGGAAGAACAGCTGATCCAGCTCCCCTCCCACGAAATAGACAAAAAACCCGAGGCCAAAGACACCGTAGACGATAGAGGGCACGCCGGCGAGGTTGTTCACTGCGACGCGTATGGTGCGCGTGACAAAGCCCTGGCTGGCGTACTCCCGCAGGTAGACCGCAGCAACCACGCCAAAGGGCGTGACGATGATCGACATGAGGATCACCATCAGTACCGTGCCGAACATGGCCGGGAATACGCCGCCTTCCGTGTTCGCCTCGCGTGGCGGCTCCGAGAGGAACTCCCACAGGCGCTCGACGTACATCTGCATCTTCGCGAACACACCCATGGCATTGGGCTGGTACGCCCGCACCACCTTGGCGATGGGCAGGGTAACCACACGCCCGTCGGCGAGCTCCGCGCTGTAGCTGTGATCCTTTATGCTGTCGTACAGCACATACAGCTGCTCCTGCAGGGCGCGGAACAGCGCTTCCTGCTCGGCACGCTGACTGGCCAGGTCGGCCTGCGCTGACGCGTCCAGGCGACCTTCCAGCTCCAGTTCCCGCTCGCGCAGCCGCAGACGCTCCAGCTCGTAGTTGATGGCACCGATGTCCCCCTGCTCGATGCGGTGGATCTCCCTGCGTACAGCGACAGTATCGACTATCAGCGCCTGCAGGGCCTCCAGCGCCGCTGCCTCTCCGTGGTCGGCAACCGTTACCGGGTCGGCACCAAAGCGGTTCACCGCACGCAGGTAGCCGTAGAAGTTGCCCCATTCAAGGCGCTCCACCACCAACAGGTCCAGCGGATAGCGCCGCTCTCCGAACTGCTCATCGATCAGCCAGGTAAAGTCTGTACCCAGAAAATCGCGGTTGCCCTGCTTCAGCAGCGTCCGCTGGTAAAACGGGCCAGGACCCTGCAGCTCGAACCCCGCCTCACGTAACTGGGCACCGGGCACCTCAACCTGCTCCACCACTTCGCCCAGCAGCTCACGCGTCTGCCCCTGGTAGGTTACCGAGACCGACAGCACATCCGAGGGCCAGAAATGGCTCAGGCCACGCACCGCGAGCAGCAGCAGCAAACCGACCACGGCAATCACGCTCACGCTCACGGCAGCGCCGTTGAGCCAGATCAGCGGGTCGCCACTGCGTATCCAGGCACCCACCGCAGGTGCCCGTTCGTTGTGCAGATCCTGTTCGTTGATCATCTTGTTCATCACAGTGACCCGTACTTGATGCGCAACCGCTGCCGCACCAGTTCGGCGACGGTGTTGACCATGAAGGTAAACATGAAGAGCACAAAGGCAGCGAGGAAAAGCACACGATAATGTGTACTGTCGACTTCCGCTTCGGGCACTTCAACCGCGATATTGGCCGACAGCGTACGCATGCCCTCAAAGATATTGACGTCCATGATCGGTGTATTGCCCGTTGCCATCAGCACGATCATGGTCTCGCCCACCGCCCGGCCCAGCCCGATCATCAATCCGGAGAAGATGCCCGGACTTGCCGTGGGAATCACCACACCCACCAGCGTCTGCCACGGGGTTGCACCCAGCGCCAGACTGCCGTAGCTCAAGTGTTTGGGCACAGAGAAAATGGCGTCCTCGGCTATGGAGAAAATGGTGGGGATGACCGCCATGCCCATGGCGATGCCCACCACCAGCGCATTGCGCTGATCAAAGGAGATGCCCAGTTCAGTGGTGATCCAGCCGCGCATATCGCCCGAGAAGAACAGCAGCTCCAGCGTGTCGCTGCTGGCAAAGCTGGCGTAGCCGATGAACAACACCACCGGAATCAGCACGGCCGCGTGCCAGCCCTCGGGCAGGCGGGCGCGAATGGCGAGTGGCAGGCGCGACCAGAGAAAGGCAAACAGGATGACGCCGATGGGCAGCGTCAGCATCAAGGTGACGACCGCGGTCAACTTGTCCTCGATCAGCGGCGCCAGCCAGAGTCCCGCAAGAAAACCGAGAATCACCGTGGGCAGGGCCTCCATCAGCTCGATCATCGGCTTGACCTTGCGTCGCAGCGCTGGCGCCATGAAATAGGCGGTGTAGATGGCACCGCAGATCGCCAGCGGCGCGGCGATCATCATGGTGTAGAACGCGGCCTTCAAGGTGCCGAAAGCGAGCGGCGCAAAACTGTATTTGGGCTCGAAATCGTTGTCGGATGCGGACGATTGCCAGACGTGCTCGGGTTCATCGTAGCTTTCGTACCAGACTTCACTCCACAGCGCCGACCAGGATACATCCGGGTGTTCGTTATCGATGTGCCAACTGCGCAGACCGCCGTCCGCGTCCACCAGCAACAAGGCATCGGCGCGCGGCGATATGGCGGCCGCTCCGGCTCCCAGGGGCAAGGCGGCCTCGCTCAACAGCCGCCGGTGCGAGGTTGTGTGGTAGATCTGCACCTCACCCTGGCGGCCCAGGGCGACAAACCCCTTGCGACGATGCTCCGGCAACAGCGTGGTGACGTTGATACCATCGGTGTCAAATTCGCGGATCCGCTGCAGGCGATGACCACCTTCGCCGTCGCGCACCATGAAATACTGCACCAGCTCGCCGCGATCGGACGCCGCCAGCAGCGAGATGCCACCCAGCAGCATCGCGCTTTCAGTCAACTGGCCGCCCCGGGTAAACAGTTCACCCCGGCTCGCCACCTGCAATTTGCCCGCCGCATCGCGCTGCCGCAGATTGATCACCGCGTAACCGCCTTTGCTGTCGATGTGGTACAGCCACTGCAGATTTTCATCGATGTGGAAATCCGCGGTCTCCCCCGCCAGCGCCGGCAGTGACAGCGATTCCCGGTCAAAAATGACCTCGCCGGTGAGGAAGTTTTCTGACCGGTTGTAGCGCTGGGCACGCAGCGTGCCCCCGGCATCCAGGGCAACAATCACCGTGCCATCGTCGTTATCGCCCAGTGCCAGCTTCTGCACGGGACCGTCAGCAACGCGAATGTCGAGTTCCGGGTGGCGTCGCTCAACGCGCGGTGTTATCACGCGGTTACCGTCGGGATAGCTCAGACGATATTCGTGGCTGTGCAGGGACACGGCACCGGACTCATGAGCCAGCGCCAGCAGGCGCTTGCCCGCGCTCTCCTCGGCGACCGCGGAGACCGGGCCCAGATCGGCGGCAAGCTCGGACTCGAGCACGATGGCACCGCTGTCCAGCTGAAAAAAGCTGCCCCGGGCATCGGCAAAGACCGCGAAGCCAATTTCCGTCTGTTCCTCCACCGCCAGATAGAGCGGAGCCGCTGCAAAGGGCGAAGCGACCTCGGCGCGGGTCTCGATTGAAGCATTGCCAAACAGCGGCAGGACCTCATAGAGCAGGTAGAAAAAAATCAGCAGGATGGCGACCAGTACGCCGGCGCCGCCGGCGGTGACGGACACCGTGGCAGCGCGGTCCTTGAAGTGCCTCCACCTGGGTGTAAAGGGAGACACGTGTTCACTCATTTTCGTCAAGACAGGATCACTCGGTCAGCGATTGCCGGCACCGGGCAGGCCGCAAGGGACCGGCCCGGCGGTTCTCATCAGACCCTACAGGCCGAGTTGGCGACTGTAGCGCTCCACCACCGCGGCGGGAAGGGGAATGTAGCCATCCTTGAGCACAACATCCTGGCCCTGGCGGGAAAATACCAGCTTGAAGAATTCCCGCTCCAGCGGCGACAACGGCTTGTTCGGGTCCTTGTTCACGTAGACGTAGAGGAAGCGAGCCAGCGGGTAGCGCCCGTTGATGGAGTTTTCAGCGTCCGCTTCCACGTAGGGAAGGCCTTCACCCTTGCTGATCGGCACGGTGCGCACGCTGGAGGTGCGATAGCCAATCCCCGAGTAGCCAATGCCATTGATGGACGTGGAGACCGACTGCACTACCGAGGCGGACCCGGGTTGCTCATTGACGCTGTTCTTGAAGTCTCCCTTGCACAGGCCAACGGTCTTGAAGAAGCCGTAGGTACCGGACACCGAGTTGCGCCCGAACAGCTGCATGTCGCGGCCCTCCCAGGCGCCGGTGAGGCCAAGCTGTCCCCACTGGCTGATGTCCTGCGGTGCGCCACACTTGCGCGTTGAGGAGAAAATGGCATCCAGCTCGGCAATGGACATGCCCTCGATGGGGTTGTCCTTGTGCACATACACCGCTAGGGCGTCGATCGCCACCGGCACAGCGGTGGGCTTGTAGCCGTAGCGTGTTTCGAAGGCCTCGATCTCCTTGTCCCGCATATCCCGGCTCATCGGGCCGATATTGGCGGTGCCTTCAGTCAGTGCAGGTGGCGCCGTGGAGGAACCCGCCGCCTGGATCTGGATGTTGACATTGGGGTAGGCACGCTTGAAATCCTCAGCCCACAGGGTCATCAGGTTGGCCAGCGTATCGGAGCCGATGCTGGAGAGGTTCCCCGAGACGCCGCTGGCGACTTCGTAATCCTTGAGCCCGGGGTCCAACTCCGCCCAGGACATCGGCGCCATGCCCACCGCAACCGCGCCTGCACCCGCAACCGCTACCGTTTTTCTCAACCATTGCTTGATCGACATAAAGCACTCCTGTTTCCAGCGGATATCACAAACGCGCCTACACTAACGCCATTATGTGACAGTATTATGACAAGCCTGTGTCGCCTCCGGATCTCAGCCCCTGAACGCCAGGGTAAACGTACTGCCTTTACCCGGCAGGCTCGCTATCCGCAGCTCTGCGCGGTGGCCCGCCGCCACATGCTTGACGATGGCGAGGCCCAGGCCGGTCCCCCCCGTGGCCGAGGAGCGGCTGTCGTCCACGCGGTAAAACCGCTCCGTCAGGCGGGGTATATGCACCGCATCGATACCGATGCCCTGGTCCTGTACCGACAGCAACAGCTCGCCCCCCTGCTGCCGCCACGAAACTGTCACCAAACTGTCATCTTTACTGTATTTGAATGCATTCAGGATCAGGTTGGACACCGCGCTGTGCAACTCACGGTAGTCGCCGGGTATCTTTACCCGGGTGTCTGACTGCAGGGTCAGCGCGCGCTCGGGGTACAGCGTGCGCAGTTCGTCGACAAGTTCCTCGAGCAATGCCGCGATATCGACCTGCTCGCGTCGGGTCTGGGTGCGAACACTTTCCAGGCGCGAGAGCCAGAGCAGGTCCTTCAGCAGATTCTCCATGCGGTCGGTCTGCTGGGACATCTGCTCCAGCGGCCGTTGAAAGCGCGGCTCCAACTGCTGCGCATTGGCCAGAATCATCTCCAGGTAGCCCTTGATCACCGTCAGCGGTGTGCGCAATTCATGGGACACGTTGCCCACAAAGTCACGTCGCATCTGCTCGAGGTGGGCCTCCTTGGTAATATCACGCACAAACACCAGACGATCACCGTTGCCAAACAGGGTGATGGCAAACTGCAGCGTCTGCTCGCGATCGCCCTGCATGCGCAGCTGCAGGGGGTCTTCAAAGGCGCCTGCGATGTAGTAGCGATGGAAGGCGGGCAGGCGCACCAGATTGAGCAACGCCTGGCCACGGTCGGCAGGATAGCGCAGTCCCAGCAGCCGCTGTGCCGCCTCATTGCTCCATTCGATGGCGCCCCCGGCGCTGACCATGACGGCGCCGTCGTGCATGGAGGAAAGGGAGTCCTGCAGGTAGTCCAGTCGCGAGCGCAGCTCCGTCTCGCGCGCACTGGCCTTGCGCTGTAGCTGGTACAGGCGGTCATACAATGCGCCCCAGAAGCCAAGGGCTTCCGGTGGCTCCTGGGAGGGGTCCTGAAGCCAGCGCAGAAGGCGGCGCATCTGCCACGCCCAGCGCACCGTCAGCGCCAGCAGCGCCGCCGACAGCAACAGCCAGGGCCAGCCGATGAGCCAACCCACGGTGAGCGCTACCGCAACCAGTGCCAGCAGCCGGCGCAGTTCCGCCAGCCAAGCGGCCTGTGGACTCACCGCGCGGGAACTCCGCGGGCGGAGAAGCGGTATCCGGTACCGCGCACCGTCTGTACAAGGTCGCTGTAGTCGGCCTGCGGGGTCTGCAGTGCTTTACGCAAGCGCCGGATATGTACGTCCACCGTGCGCTCTTCCACGTACACGTTGGCCCCCCAGACCTGGTCCAGTAGCTGGCTGCGTGTGTAGGCGCGCTCGGGGTGGGACATGAAAAAATGCAGCAGGTTGAATTCGGTAGGCCCCATTTCAACCGGCTCGTCGCAGAGGAAGATGCGCCGGCTCTCGCCATCCAGGACCAGCTGGGCAACCTGTATACGGTCCTGTTCATCCCCGCCAGCGGAGCGTCGCAGCAGCGCCTTGATGCGGGCGATCAGCTCGCGCGGTGCAAACGGTTTGGTGATGTAGTCGTCAGCACCCACATCCAGCCCCTGGATCACATTGTCCTCCGCGGTCTTCGCTGTGAGCATGATGACGGGCACGTCACGGGTGGTGTCAGTGCGCTTGAGCCGGCGCAGCAGCTCCAGGCCACTGCCCCCGGGCAGCATCCAGTCCAACAGAACCATGTCCGGACGCTCGTCAACGATCAGAGTAAAGGCATCCTGGATGTTCTCCGCCTCAAGGCAACGGAAGCCCGCAATCTCCAGCGCCATGCGCAACATATCGCGGATGGCAAACTCATCATCAACAATCAATACCTGACGTTCATTCATTGGTCACATTGTCCTCTTTTTCGCGCTGTATCCGCGTATTAGATGAGGAAATTGTGACAATTAAATGACAGCTCACCCTGCGCTGCCGCATTTCTGCCGCGGCGGCGGGGTGTGACCGCATGAAACAGGCGCTCCGGACCTAACGCAGACTGGCGTTGATGTTGGCCAACACCTTGTCGCCGGGACACAGATCTTCCTCGACCAGGCTGTTCAGCGGGCGACGCGACGTCTCCATGATGTCATGCAGATCCCGGGAGTCCTTGTCCATGTAGATGAGTCCGGTCAGGATCTGACCCTCCGCGCTGTGCCTCTGCAGTGCCACCATGGCAGAAACCCTGTCGAAGGGGTCCAGGTCGGGCGCCAGTTTTTCAAGGTGCAACACGGAGCCGTCGTGCAGGGTCACTTCCTGGCTGCGGCCCGCCGGGTAGCTGGCGGTGATCTCCTCACGCATGGGCACGAAGTCCACGGTCCCGGTGGCCTCTGCATGTTCGCGCACGAAATCATAGCTCTTGGTGGACCCCGGGTTGTTGTTGAAGGTGACGCAGGGCGAGATAACGTCAATCAGCGCAAATCCACGATGGGAAATGGCCGCCTTGATCAAAGGCACCAGTTGGCCCTTGTCACCGGAAAAGCTGCGTGCCACAAAGGTTGCACCGAGCTGCAGGGCCAGGCCGGGAAGATCAATCGCCGAGAAGGGATTGGGATCGCCCTTCTTGCTCGCCGAACCGGCATCCGCCGTCGCCGAGTCCTGCCCTTTGGTGAGACCATAGCAGCCATTGTTCATGACGATATAGACCATATTGAGGTTGCGCCGCACCGCGTGGGCAAACTGCCCCATGCCGATGGACGCCGTATCACCATCACCGGAGACGCCGAGGTATAACAGGTCTCGGTTGGCCATATTGGCGCCGCTGACGACCGAGGGCATGCGCCCGTGCACCGAGTTGAAACCGTGCGATTTGCCCAGGAAATAGGTCGGCGACTTCGAGGAACAGCCGATCCCTGACAGCTTGGCGATCTTGTGTGGCTCCAGGGCCAACTCATGGCAGGCGCGAACAATGGCACCGGAAATGGAGTCGTGACCGCAACCCGCACACAGCGTGGAGATCGAACCTTCGTAGTCGGCACGGGTGTAGCCCAGCGCGTTGACCGGGAGGTCGGGGTGGCGGAATTTGGGAAGCTGATAACTCATGACCTGTTCTCCGCGCCGGCGACCATACGTTCGCGACGCAAGGGGGTGACGTTGTAGCCCGGCATCTGCTGCAGAATCTGTTTGCGGATGTTTCGGGCACTGATCGGGGTACCATCAAAACAGAGTACCGACTTCAGTTTATCGGGGCCCAGTTCGAATTCAGCCATGAGCAGCGTGCGCAACTGGGCATCGCGGTTCTGCTCGATCACAAACACCCGCTCGTGCCGGGCGATAAAATCCGCCACCTCCTGATTGAACGGAAAGGCGCGAACGCGCATGGCATTCAGCGGTACACCGTCCTCCGCGAGGTAGTCGCGGGCCTCCATGGAGGACTCTTCGCTGGTGCCATAAAAGAGGATTGCCGTATCTGTTTCCTGCTCGCTCTGCGTTTCCAGCGGCCGCGGCACCCACTCCTTGATGGTTTCCCATTTGGCCATCAGGCGGTGCATGTTCTTTTCGTACTCCTCGCCCTTTTCCGTGTATACAGCGTACTCGTCACGCGAGGTCCCACGTGTGAAGAACGCCCCTTTTTCCGGGTGCGTGCCGGGTATGGTGCGGTAGCAGATGCCGTCCCCATCGACGTCGAGGTAACGCCCGTAGCGCTCCATCTGTTCCAGCTGCTCAGCGCTGAGAACCTTGCCGCGGTCGTAGCGGCGCGCGTCATCCCAGGTCAATGGCGGCGACATGTTGTCGTTCATCCCCAGGTCGAGGTCGGTCATCAGGATAATGGGGGTCTGCAGGCGTTCCGCCAGATCAAAGGACAGTGCGCCGAAGTCAAAGCACTCCTTCGGCGTGGACGGGAACAGCAGCACCTGCTTGGTGTCTCCGTGGGAGGCGTAGGCCGCCGACAGCACATCGGACTGCTGGGTGCGGGTGGGCATGCCCGTGGACGGGCCAGCACGCTGCACATCGAACAGCACCGTGGGTATTTCAGCGAAGTAGGCCAGGCCGAGAAACTCACTCATCAACGACAGGCCCGGACCGCTGGTCGCGGTGAATGCCCGGGCGCCGTTCCAGCTCGCGCCGACCACCATGCCGATGGCCGCAAGCTCGTCTTCCGCCTGCAGGATCGCGTAGTTCTTGCGCCCCGTACCCGGGTCAATACGCAGCCGCTTGGCATAACGCTCGAAGGCATCGACGACAGAAGTAGACGGGGTGATGGGGTACCAGGCCGCCACCGTGGCGCCGCCGTAAATCGCGCCAAGCCCCAGCGCCGTGTTGCCATCCAGCAGGATATTGTCACCGACCTTGTCGGAAGCGCGAACGCGAATGCCAATGGGGCACTCGAAGTGTTCCTGGGCGTACTGGTAGCCGAGTTCCAGCGCATGAATATTGGGCAGGATGAGCTTGTCCTTGCCCTTGAACTGGTCTTCGACCAGCCCGGTGAGCACGGCGAAATCGATGTCCAGCAGCGCCGCCAGCGCGCCCACATAAATCACATTGCGGAATAGCTGGCGCTGCCTCGGGTCCTCGTATTCCTCGTTGCAAATGCGCGTCAGTGGAATACCAAAGATATTGACGTCGTTGCGCATCAGGCGCAGGTCCAGCGGCTTGGTATTGTCATAAATGAAGTAGCCGCCCGGCTCCACTTCCTTGATGTCCTGCGGCATGCTCTGTGGATTGACCGAGAGCATGATATCCACGCCGCCGCGACGGCCCAGGTAACCGCGCTCGCTGACGCGCACCTCGTACCAGGTGGGCAGCCCCTGGATATTGGACGGGAATATGTTTTTCGGGCACACGGGCAGTCCCATGCGGAAGATTGCCTTGGCGAACAGGTTGTTGGCACTGGCGCTGCCGGTGCCGTTCACGTTGGCGAACTTGATAACGAACTCATTGACGGATTGCAGCGCTTGCATGGTTTATTGCCCCGCTTTGGTAACGCTGTAGAGAAATTTCTGCATGTCCCAGGCTGATGTGGGGCAGCGCTCGGCACAGAGCCCGCAGTGCAGGCAGACGTTCTCGTCCTTGACCATCACGCGCTGCGTGGGCAGCTCCGTAGAGACGTAGAGGTCCTGTGCCAGATTGCCCGCCGCTGCGCTGAGGCGCGTGCGCAGTTCCGATTCCTCCGCGTTCTCGACAAAGGAAATACAGTCCGTCGGACAGATATCGACGCAGGCATCACATTCGATGCAGCGCGGGGTGTCGAACACGGTTTGCACGTCGCAATTGAGACAGCGCTCGGCCTCCTTGAACCCCGTGCTCAGGTCGAAGCCGAGTTCCACCTCGAGCTTGCGGTTGCGCAGCGTTTCCTCAAGCGGTGCCATGGGCACCACGAACCGCTTGTCGTTCTCCACCTGGTTGTCGTAGCTCCACTCGTGGATGCCCATTTTCTGGCTGACCAGGTTGGTCATCGGCGCCGGGCGGTTGGTGACCGGCTCGGCACGGCAGAACAGATCGATACTGATAGCGGCCTGGTGGCCGTGGGCCACCGCGGTGATGACGTTCTCTGGCCCGAATGCGGCGTCACCGCCAAAGAACACCCGCGGGTTGGTCGACTGGAAAGTGGCCTTGTCGACGACCGGCATGTCCCAGTTGTCAAACTCAATGCCGAGATCGCGCTCCACCCAGGGGAAGGCATTGTCCTGGCCGATGGCCATCAGCACATCGTCGGCTTCCATGAACACGAGGTCCTCACCCGTGGGCACGAGGCTGCGCTTGCCATTCTCGTCGTACTGCGCCTCGACTTTCTCGAAGAGCATTCCTTTCAGCTCGCCATTCTCGACCACGAATTCCTTGGGCACATGGTTGTCGTGGATTGGAATGCCCTCGTGCATGGCATCCTCTTTTTCCCAGGGCGACGCCTTCATGTCGGCAAACGGGCTGCGCACCACAACCCGCACATCTTCACCGCCGAGACGGCGCGAGGTGCGGCAGCAGTCCATTGCGGTATTGCCGCCACCCAGCACCAGTACGCGCTTGCCGATACTGCTGGTGTGCTCGAACGCAACACTGGCCAGCCAGTCGATGCCGATGTGCACGTGCTTTCCGGCGTCCTCGAGACCGGGCAGGTTCAGGCCGCGTCCGCGGGGCGCACCGGTGCCCACAAACACGGCATCGTAGTCCTTCTCGAGTACGCTCTTCAGGCTGGTGACTTCGGTATTGAAGTGCGTCACCACACCCATGTCGAGGATGTACCCGACCTCCTCATCCAGCACCGAAGCCGGCAGCCGGAAGGAGGGAATCTGGCTGCGCATCATGCCACCACCGGCAAACTGGTTGTCGTAGATGTCGATGTCGTACCCCAGTGGCATGAGGTCACGCGCTACCGTCAGCGATGCCGGCCCCGCGCCAATGAGTGCGATGCGCTTGCCGTTCTTCTGCTCCGGAATGCGCGGCAGCCGCGCGCTGATATCGGTCTTGTTGTCGGCCGCAACACGCTTCAGGCGACAGATGGCCACCGGCTCCTCGCCCTTGGCGATGCGGCCGCGCCGGCAGGCGGGTTCGCAGGGCCGGTCGCAGGTGCGACCGAGAATGCCGGGGAACACGTTGGATTCCCAGTTCACCATGTAGGCATCGTCATAGCGGCCTGCGGCAATCAGCCGAATGTATTCCGGGACCGGTGTATGCGCCGGACAGGCATACTGGCAATCCACGACTTTGTGGAAGTATTCGGGGTTCTTGATATCAGTTGGGTTCACAGCGAAGACCTGTTTTGAACGTTATGTAGCGGGCTCGCGACCATGACGGCACACCCGGAAAGTGTGTCACAAAGCGCAATGGTTTGCATCTACACGCCCTGCCAATTCGCACTCCCCGCGCGCACCGGGCGCAGTTTACTGCGGTGCTGGCAGGATTATTGAACCACCCTAGAACCAGCCGAACAGTCCGCCGCCACGCGGCAGGGAGTCCGCGCAGCCGCCAAGTTGCACCGTGTAAAGCGCAGCGCGATCGCGCACTTTGGCGGCAACGTTGAGCAGCCACGCCTTGTTGCGATAGCTGCCACGGTTATAGCCGCCATGTCCCTCGTGATAGGCGAGGTAAAGGCGGTAGGCGTCGTTCTTTGCAATGCCGCTGCGGTGCAGTGACTCGTTGTTGTACCAGCCGATAAAATCCATCGAGTCGCCAAAGTCATCGCGATCCGCCCCGTAGTTCCCTGTGCTGCGCTGATAGGCTTTCCAGGTGGATTTGATTGCCTGGCTGTAGCCGTAGGAGTTTGAGGGTCGCATGCCGGGTATGATGCCAAAGATACGTGTACGCGGCGGTTTCGCCTGCGCCACAAAGCGCGACTCCTGGTGCATGATCGCCAGCATGACCGGCACCGGGCTACCCCAGGCTTTCTCTGCATCCAGCGCATCATCGTACCAGCCGTCTTTCTCGCGGAAGATATTGCAGGCGTTGTCCACATTACTCGGTGGCGTCGTCGCACAGGCAGACAGCAAGAGGACCAGCAACGCCGGCAACAAGCCCCTCACGGCATTGCACCGTGCCTGCGCAGCAGGGTCAGCAGTGCCGCCTCATCGATAACGGGGATATTCAGTTCCGTTGCCTTGCCCAGTTTGGAGCCGGCACCCGGCCCCGCGACCACCATCGCGGTTTTTGCCGAGACGCTGCCCGCCACACGTGCACCGAGAGACTCCAGCAGGGTTTTGGCCTCGCTGCGCCCGAGGGACTCCAGCTTGCCTGTAACCACCCAGGTTTCGCCCGCCAGCGGCAACGCCTCTGCCGGACGCACTTCCAGGTCCGGCCAATGCACGCCGGCGTTGCGCAGCGCCTGCACCACCGACAGGCTGTCGGCAGAATCCAGGAACTGCCGCAGGTGGTCGGCTACGACGGGGCCCACATCGGGGACCGCCAGCAGGGCCTCTTCACTGGCTGCGGCAAGCGCCTCCCAGGAGCCGAAATGGCGCGCGAGATTGCCCGCCGTGGATTCGCCCACTTCGCGAATACCCAGCGCGTAGATGAACCGCTGCAGCGTCGTCGCCTTGCTTTGCTCCAGCGCTGCGAGCACATTGTCGACCGACTTCGCCCCCATGCGCTCCAGCCCCAACCAGGCCTCGCGCGGCAGGGTGTAGAGGTCGGCGACGGTACGCACCAGCCCCTGGTCGACCAGCTGGTCGACCAGCTTGTCACCCAGACCGTCCACGTCCATTGCCCGGCGCGAGACAAAATGGCGAATCGCCGCTTTCTGCTGTGCCTGACACACCAGTCCTCCCATGCAGCGCAACACCGCCTCGTCCGCGGCACGCTCCACAACGGAACCGCAGACCGGGCAGCTGTCGGGAAAACGCACCGGCTGCGCGTTGTCCGGACGCTGTTCCGGCACAACAGCCACCACCTGCGGAATCACATCGCCTGCGCGACGCACGATCACCGTGTCCCCGATGCGCACATCCAGTCGCTCCACCTCATCGGCGTTGTGCAGTGTCGCATTGCTGACCGTCACCCCGCCGACAAACACGGGCTCCAGACGCGCCACCGGGGTAATGGCTCCGGTGCGCCCCACCTGGAATTCCACCGCCAACAGTCGCGTCATCTCCTCCTGCGCCGGAAACTTGCGCGCGATGGCCCAGCGCGGTGCGCGGGAGACAAACCCGAGGCGCTGCTGCAGCTGCAAATCGTTGACCTTGTACACAATGCCATCGATATCATAGGGAAGCGTTGCCCGGCGCTGTGCCAGCGCCTCGTAGTAATCCTCACAGGCAGCAATACCTTTGACCACCCGGGATTCGGCATTGATCCTCAAACCCCAGGTATGCAAACGCTGCAGGATGTCCGAGTGGCGGGCGGGCATCTCTCCGCCCTGGTACAGACCAACGCTATAGCAGCACATCTGCAGCGGACGCCGTGCAGTGATGCGCGCATCCAGCTGACGCAGGCTGCCGGCCGCGGCATTGCGCGGGTTGACAAAGGTTTTCTCGCCGCGCTCCCGCGCCTCCTCATTCAACTGCTCAAAGCCCGCCCGCGGCAGGTAGATTTCGCCGCGCACTTCCAGCAGGGCGGGAAAGCCACTGCCTCGCAGTCGCAGCGGCACGGAAGCCACAGTGCGCACATTGTGCGTGATGTCTTCACCGGTTGTGCCGTCACCGCGGGTCGCACCCCGCTGCAGCTGCCCATCGCGATACAACAGGCTGACCGCTATACCGTCGAGTTTCGGCTCACAGGCGTATTCCAGCGCCTCATCGGGTGCCCAGCCCAGCCGGTCCAGCAGGCGCCGGTTGAAGTCGCGCAAATCCTCGGCACTGAAGGCATTGTCCAGCGACAGCATGGGCATTTCATGCTGCACCTGGGCAAACTGGGACAGGGGCGTTGCGCCCACGCGCTGGGTGGGTGAATCCGGCGTACACAAGGCGGGGTACTGCGCCTCGAGCGCACGCAGCTGCTGCATGCAGCGGTCGTATTCAGCGTCCGGCACGCTGGGCTGGTCCAGCACGTGGTACTGATAATTCCAGCTGTCGAGTTGCTCGCGCAAGCGAGCCGCCTCATCCGCCGCTGCCTGGGCGTTCGCCATGTGTCTACGCCCTAATGCGACCGGGCGAGCATGCGCCGCTCGAGATCACGGATCTGCTGCCGCGAGTGCTCCAGGGTCTGGCGGGTCAGCGCGCTGCGGGTCTCGTCAAGGACGTCGCCCTTCAGATTGCGCGCCACGGTCTGCGCTGTTTCCAGCATGTAGTCGAAAGCCTGCATCATGTCGGCGGGCCCCGGCAGCGTGACAAAAAAGACCAGCCCCGGCGTACTGAAATCGGACATGTTGTCGATGTCGAACACACCGGGCTGCATCATGTTGGCTACGCTGAACTGTATCGGGCCGCGCCCGGCTTCCTGCTCGTGACGGTGAAAGAAACTCATGTCGCCAAAGCGGAGATCGCAGGCGAGCAGGATGTGCAGGATGTCGTCCCCGCGGAAGCCCTCGGGGTCGCGCGCTACCACGTTCAGCATGAAGACCTCCGGCTCTACATCGCGAGGCAGGAGGCCGGGCTCATCCGCATCCGGCAGCTGCCGTTCTTCGGCTTCCAGCGCGTCCAGCCAGTCGAGGTTCTCGGGTTCGTCACGGGTGCTCAAGCCACTCATGAGATCATCATCTGCGGCGCCGGTTCTCGCGGCGCGTTTGCGGGAAACGCGGCTTTTGCCGGCAGGCGCAACATCGCTGTCGTCGTGTTGCGCCGCGGTCGCCGCGGGGCGTCCCGGTGCCTTGCCCTCGCGCTCTTCCGCCGCAGCAGCCTCGGCGCCCTCGGCCCGGTGCTGGGCACGGGCGTCAAGCAGGTCGCCGCGATGCACCACGCGAGCACCCCCATTGGGCAGCTCCCGGTACACGGCGATGTCGAGGTCGCCGCCGTCACTGCCCTCCTCGCCCACCAGTTTGATGCGCACGGCAGCGCGCCGATCGTTACGTACCCGGCGCCAGGCATCCAGCAAGACCGCCAGGATCAGCAGTACACCGGCAATTACCATCCAATCGCGTATCGTCAAGTCCATCACAGCTGCGCCCGCTTCCTCCGCTTGTCCTAACTCGCCGCCAGTTCCGCTGCCTCTTCGACATCCACCGTCACCAGACGGGATACACCGGGTTCGTGCATGGTGACACCCATCAACTGATCCGCCAACTCCATGGAGATCTTGTTGTGGGTAATGTAGATGAACTGCACTTTTTCGGACATTTCCTTGACCATGCGTGCGTACCTGCCCACGTTGGCATCGTCCAGCGGCGCGTCCACTTCGTCAAGCATACAGAACGGCGCGGGATTAAGCTGGAAAATCGAAAACACCAGGGCAATCGCGGTCAGTGCCTTCTCGCCACCCGACAGCAGGTGGATGGTGCTGTTCTTCTTGCCAGGGGGGCGGGCCATGATAGTGATACCCGTATCCAGGAGGTCGTCGCCGGTCATCTCCAGGTACGCGTTGCCGCCGCCGAACACCCGCGGAAACAGATCCTGCAGCCCTGCGTTCACCTTGTCGAAAGTGTCGCGGAACCGGCTGCGCGTCTCCTTGTCGATCTTGCGGATCGCCGAGGCGAGGGTCTCCAGCGCTGTTTCCAGATCCTCGTTCTGGGCGTCCAGGTACTGCTTGCGCTCGGACTGCAGGGCATATTCGTCTATCGCCGCGAGGTTGATGGGCCCGAGCCTGGCCACACGGGCCGCCACCCGCTCGAGAGCACTCTGCCACTCCGCCTCGTTGGCGCCCTCGGGCATCCCGGCCAGCACGCTGTCGACCTCCTGGTCCAGCTCCCGCAGCTGGCGCAGCACGTTCTCCCGCTGCACCTGCAGGCCCTGCTGTTGCAAACGCTGTTGCTCCAGGTCGGCGCGCACGGACTGGGCGCGCTGCTCAATCGCCGCGCGCTGCTGTTCTGCCTGGCGCAGCGCGTGTTCCACTTCGGCCACCGCCTGCCGCGCCTGGGTCAGTTCGGCTTCGGAGGCGAGCCGCAGCGCCAGCTGCTCCTCGAGTTCCTGCTGCAAAGCGACCACCGGATCATCGCTCTCCATCAGGCTGCCCTGCAGGGACTCACGCCGCTCTTCCAGCTGGGCCACCTGGGAGCGCGCACGCTCCATGGTTTCCGTGACGCCGCGCAGCTGCGTTTGCAGCGACTGGTGACGCATGGCGGACTGGTGCGCCGCATCCTTGTCGTGACGCGCCTTCTGCCGCACGCTGTCGAGCTGATTGCGCGCGGCGTCCCGACGTGCCAGCAGCTCCTCGCGCTGGCGCGAGTCTGTTTCCATGCGTTCGATGGCTTCTGCAAGCAGCAGCCGGGCTTCCGCAACCGACTCCTGCTCCTGCGTGAACTGACCGCGGGTGTCGGCGATATCCGAGGCCAGCCGCTCGCGGCGAGCACTTATCTGCTCCATACGCGCCTGCTGGGCCGACAGGGCAGCGCGCAGCTCTGCATGCTGCCGCGCCAGCTGTTGCTGTTCACGCTGGCTGTCCTGGCGCTGACTCTCCAGGCCCTGTTGCCGTTCGCGAAGCTCGGCCAGGGATTCCTCGAGCCCGGAAACCTGCTGCGCAGTGACATCGACTTCCTGCACCAGCCGTTCCAGTTCCTGCTGGCGCTGGATGACACCGCCCCCCTGCTGGCCGGGGCGGGCAACCCGCAGCCAGTCGCGACCCAGCCAGATACCGTCCGCGGTGATCACCGATTCACCGGCCGCCAGCTGGTTGCGCAGCTGCAGCGCGGCGGGCAGGTCGGGGGCCACACGGACACCCGCCAGCAGGCTTGCCACCGCCGCAGGCCCCTTGACGCGGGAGGCGAGATAGTCGGGACTCGACGGCGCCTCTGCCGCGCCGCGCTGGACCAGGCTGACCTGCCCCTGCTCCAGCGCCTGCAGGGAATCTGCCAGGTCTCCCAGTTGCTCTACGCACACCGCCTGCAGATAATCACCCAGCGCCGTTTCAACCGCCTGTTGCCAGCCATCATCAACCTGCAGCTGCTCCAGCAGGCGCGGCTGCGCTTGCAGGCCCTGCGCCGCCAGCCACTGGCTGACACCCTGGTCACGATCTTCCGTGGCCGCCTGCTGCAATGCCTCTAGCGAGGCCTGTCGGCCGCGCAGCTGCTGCAGGCGTGAGCGACTCTCGTTCAGCTGTGCTGACAGGTGGGTCTCTTCCTCGCGCGCTGCCGACAGCGCCTCGACCCGCTCATCGCTGCGCAGCTCGGCGGCAGCCATCTGCTCCTCGAGCAGGGCGATGTCTTCGGCAACCGCCTCCAGATCGGCGTCATCGTCACCGACCACCAGGCCAGAGCGTTCCTCCTCCAGCTGCTGGATCCGTCGCTGTAAACGCTGCTGGGCCTGCTCCAAGTGCTGGATGCGCGATTGCTGCACCTCCGCCTGCTGTCGCGGCGCCGCTGCCTGGTGATTGAATTCATCCCACTGCTGCTGCCAGTGCAGCATGGCCTCTTCCGCCTCCTGCAGCGCGTTGGCGGACTCTTCTTCCGCCGCCTGCAGCAGTTCCAACTCGGGCGCCAGCGTCTCCAGCTCCTGCTCCCAGGCAGTCAGCTTGTCCTGATCCTGCTGCAAATGCGCCTGCGCCTCGTCGAGACTGCTCAGCGCCTGGCGGAGATCGGCGTGCAGTTGCTGCGCGCGCTCCTTCTGGAACTTGATCGCCTGCTCCAGCCGCGCCACCTCGGCACCCAGCGAGTAGTAGGTCGCCTGCACCGCATTGAAGCTGTCCGTACGCTCGGTGTAATCCTGACGATGCTGCTCTATGCCGGTGTCCACCTGCTGGTGCTCGGCGTTCACCGCCTCCAGCCGCACCTCCAGTTCACCGATCGCCTGGCCGCAGTGGCGCGCCTGACCGTCCAGCTGCTGCCACTGCAGCGCGTAAAGCTGGGCTTTCAGGGTGCGCTCTTCGGCCTTGAGTTCGCTGTATTTTTCGGCCGCCTGGGCCTGCCGCTGCAGGTGCTGCAACTGGCGCTGCAACTCGTCGCGCAGGTCGGTAAGACGCTCCAGGTTTTCCATGGTGCGACGCATGCGGTTCTCGGTTTCCTTGCGCCGCTCCTTGTATTTGGAGATACCCGCCGCCTCCTCGATGAACACGCGCAGGTCTTCGGGACGCGATTCGATGAGTCGCGAGATCATGCCCTGCTCGATGATCGCGTAGCTGCGCGGGCCGAGCCCGGTACCCAGAAAGATGTCGGTAATGTCGCGACGTCGACAACGCGCGCCATTCAGGAAGTATTCGGACTGCGCCTCCCGAGTGACCAGGCGCTTGATGGAGATTTCCGCGTAACTGGCGTACTCACCGCCGACACCGCCGTCGCTGTTGTCGAATACAAGCTCGATAGAGGCCTGTCCCACCGGCTGGCGATTGATCGAGCCATTGAAAATGACATCGGTCATCGATTCCCCGCGCAGGTTCTTGGCGGAGCTCTCACCCATCACCCAGCGCACGGCATCGATAACGTTGGATTTGCCGCAGCCATTGGGGCCTACCACGGCACACATGTTACTGGGGAAGTTGACAGTGGTGGGATCGACAAACGACTTGAAGCCGGCCAGCTTGATGGATTTTAGTCGCATATCACTTTAAGTTTGTTTTGTAACTTTCTGTTTTATATAGCATTTAAACCCAAAAAGCCGGCTTCTCTGCCACCCCGCGAATACTAGATGTAGTGTACCCAACTTCCTCCGGCAACACTATGCCTGAGGGGGGCGAATGTGACATCACCCCTGCCGGGGTGCGAGCGTGATCAGACGGGGCTCATCTGACAATGAAGGCTGCAAGGGGCCGATGCGCCCCAGCCAAGTGGCGTTTTCCTCGCCGGGGGTGCCCGCGGGCGACACCTGCACCAGCACCAGAATCTCGCCCGCCTCCGACAGCTTCTGGCCGGCCATGGAGCTGCTGTCGTCCAGACGCAGGGTCGCCGGGAGCTGGCTGGCCGCCAGCCGCTGCACCGCGATCGGCATCCGGCTTTCGCTGGCGGCGGCGCGGGCCAGCACGAATACCGTGTCGGACTCGGCCAGCTCAGCGCCTTCAGGCAAGGCGACCCGCACCGTGACGCCGGGACTGATGTCCGTGGGCGACTCGACCGGTTCCTCGCCCAGACGCTGGCGTGCCTCGGCGATTACGCCGGCGATCAGCTGCTGCCCCTCACTACCGGGGGCTTCCATCACGATCAGGCGCTCCCAGTACTGAATGGCGGCGCGGAACTGCCCTCGCTCGAACGCTGCCATACCCAGCAAACCCAATGCTGTGCGCTGCTGCGGGTCGATAGCCAGGGCCTGCTCGGCACGCGCCTGTGCGGTGGCGTTCAGGGTGCGACCGTCTGCCAGATAGCGCGCCTGTGCGGCGTAGGCCAGCCCCTGGGGGTCTTCCGGTGCCGCCTGTACCAGCCTGTCGTAGGTTTCCGCGGCGAGCGCAAATTCCCCCTGCCCCATCTGGTAACGCCCCAGCAGCGCAAGGTAATGCAGATTGTCCGGACGCTGCACGGCGCGCTCCTCGATCGCGTCCATCAGCTCCAGCAGCTGCGCCTCACTGGGCGCCTCACCCAGGGCGCCGAGCTGGCGGGCGATCTGGACATCGGTGACGGCGCCCAGTTCATGGTAGAGCCACGCTGACATCAACCCGACAAGCGGCAGCAGCGCCCACAGTGGAAAGGCATGGCGCGCAGACTGCGCTGGCGACGCTACCGCCTGACCCTGCTGGTCTTCCAGCAGGCGCAATTGCGTGTCGGTTTCCAGGTCGGTCTCGCCCGCCTCGGCCAGTTCGGCACGGCGCAGGCGGTACCAGTCGAGATTGGCCTGTGCGCCATCATCGATCGGTCGCTTCGCCGCCCAACCGGGGAACAGCAGAAACAAGCCACTGAGAACAACCAGGCCCGCGCAGGCGAACAGAAATGTGGTCAAGCGTCTTTCTCCGGTGTCTGCAGCAGGGTTGCCAGCTGTGCCTGGTCATCCTCGGTCAGCGCGGCCGCGCCGTCGCGGCGACCGCGCAGAATCAACAGTAGGCCAGCCACCCCCGCGAGCAGCAGAATCAGCGGTGCCAGCCACAGCACCGCGGTCGCGGCATTGAAGGCGGGCCGGTAACGCACGAATTCACCGTAGCGCGCGACCATGAACTCAAGGATTTCCTCATCGCTGGCGCCGGCCTCCAGTTGCTGGTGCAGCAGACGCCGCAAGTCCTGGGAAATTGGCGCATTGGAGTCGGCAATATTCTGGTTCTGGCATTTGGGACAACGCAGTTCTTCACTGAGCAGCTGGTAGCGCGCTTCCAGCGCCGGCGTGCTGAACTCGTAAGTCTCGATGACCGCGCCCGCGTGAATGCTCAGCAGCATCAGGGCGCCCAGTGCGAGCAGCCTCGCCTTCACGGCTGTTCTCCCATGGCCTGTACCTCGCGCCAGATCGGTTCGAGGGTGTCACGCCAGACCCGATCATCCACTACGCCCACATGGCGGTAGCGAATCACGCCCGCGGCATCGACCAGGTAGGTCTCCGGCGCGCCGTAGACGCCAAGATCCACGCCCAGCGTGCCCTCGCGATCGACGATATTCGCCCGGTAGGGGTCGCCCAGCTCACGCAGCCAGCGGCGAGCGGCCTCGTCCTCGTCCTTGTAGTTGATACCGTATATCGGCACGCCACGGTCCGCCAGCTGCTGCAAATAAGGGTGCTCGGCGCGGCAGGAAATACACCAGGTCGCCCAGACGTTGAACAGTGCTGGCTCGCCAATCACGTCCTCACGCGAGAGCTCGCGACCGTCGGCCAGGGCGGTCAGGGTGAACGCGGGCAGAGGCTTGTCGATGAGCGCTGAGGGCAGCGCCATCGGATCCAGCGACAGCCCGCGGTACAGGAAGCCTGCGAGTACGACAAAAATGAACAGGGGCAGGAACAGCTTAAGCCTGGGCGCCACGCACACCCCCTTGCCGCAGAATGTCACGCGCCGCACTGCGCTGGCGACGATAGCGCTTGTCGGCAACCGTCAGGAACCCGCCCACCGCCATCAGCAGGGCCCCGGCCCACATCCAGCGCACAAAGGGCTTGTAGTGCAGGCGGATCGCCCACGCTCCCGCCGTGCCCACCGGTTCACCCATGGCGACAAACAGGTCGCGGAATATGCCGGCGTCAATGGAGGCCTCGGTCATGACGCTGCCACTGGCCAGGTAGCGACGTTTCTGCGGGGCCAGGCGAACCACCTCGCGGCCGTCCCGATACACCACAAAGCGCGCCTCATCAGCGACGAAGTTTGGCCCCTGCACCGTGCGCACATCGATAAAGCGGAATTCGTAACCCGCCAGTGTATCGCTGTCGCCCGGGCTCATCTTGAGGTCGTGTTCGATGTTGTACTGGCTGGTGAGTACGACACCGATAATCGTGGCGGCGAAGCCAACGTGCGCCACCACCATGCCCCAGTAACTGGGCGTAAGACGGGCCAGACCTGCCCCGATGGAGGCACTGTGGCGCACCCGGTTGGCGATATCGCGGAGCAGCCCCACCACCAGCCAGCCGGCAAACAGCACCGCCAGCGCCACCCAGAGGTTGTAGTCACCTTCGTGGAACAGCGGGAGTGTGAGCGCACACCCGAGAGTCACCAGCGCGGGCACCAGCAGCTCAGCCTTCCAGCGACGGGTGCTGTCACGCTTCCAGCGCGACAACGGTCCAACCGTCATGAAGGGTACCAGCAGGGCCATCAGTGGGATGAACACGGCATTGAAATAGGGCGGCCCGACGGAGTACTTGCCCTGGCCCAGGGCGTCCATGAGTAGCGGAAACAGCGTGCCGAAGAGCACGGTCAGCGTGGCCACCAGAAACACCACATTGTTAACCAGCAGCAGGGATTCACGGGAAATCCAGGCGAAACTCACCCGGCTCGCCACTGCCGGAGCACGCAGGGCGTAGAGCACCAGCGAACCGCCAGTGACGATGCCCAGGAAGACCAGAATGAACATGCCACGTGCCGGATCCGTGGCGAAGGCGTGCACCGAGGTCAACACGCCGGAACGCACCAGGAAGGTGCCCAGCAGGCTCAGTGAGAAGGCAAAAATGGCGAGCAGCACTGTCCAGCTCTTGAACAGGCCGCGTTTCTCGGTGGCCGCCAGCGAATGCACGAGCGCCGTACCGGCCAGCCAGGGCATGAACGAGGCATTCTCAACCGGATCCCAGAACCACCAGCCCCCCCAGCCCAGTTCGTAATAGGCCCACCAGCTGCCCAGCATGATGCCCAGCGTCAGAAAAGCCCAGGCGACATTGGTCCACGGCCGCGACCAGCGCGCCCATGCGGCGTCCAGTCGACCGCCGAGCAGCGCGGCAATGGCAAAGGCGAACGCAACCGAGAAGCCCACGTAACCCATGTAGAGCAGCGGTGGGTGAATAATCAGCCCGAAGTCCTGCAGCAGCGGATTCAGGTCCTGGCCGTCGGCGGGCGTGCCGGGTAGGAGGCGCGCAAAGGGGTTGGACGTCAACAGTGAGAACGCCAGAAAACCGACGCCGACAAAGCCCATGACCGCGAGCACCCGGGACAGCATCACCAGCGGCAGCTGGGGGCTGAACACCGCCACGGCGAAGGTCCAGAGGGCGAGGATCCAGACCCACAGCAGGAGGGAACCTTCATGATTGCCCCACACGGCGGAAAACTTGTAGTACCAGGGCAGCAGGCTGTTGCTGTTGTTGGCAACGACCTCTACCGAGAAGTCATCCTGCAGGAATGCCCAGGTCAGGCAGGCAAAACTCAGCGACGTAAACACCAGTACGCCAATCGCCAGGTTCGGCGCCAGTGCCATGGCCGTCACGTTGCGACGCCAGCTGCCCCAGAGGGGAACGGTGCATAGCAACACCGACAGGCAAAGGGCCAGAATCAGCGCAAAGTGACCCAGCTCGGGGATCATTGTCCGTACCCCTGCCCGGCAGCCTGTTCGGCCATGCGGGACTTTGACGCCTCCAGCGCCTCGGCCACCTCTGGCGGCATGTAGTTCTCGTCGTGCTTGGCCAGCACTTCCGATGCCTGCAGCACGCCGTTCTCATCCAGCTTGCCGGCGGCAACCGCTCCCTGCCCCTCATCGAACAGGTCCGGCAGGATACCCGTGTAGACCACAGGTACCACAGCCTCGTAATCGGTGACCGCGAAACGCACTTCCAGGCTGTTATCGCTGCGCTGTACGCTGCCGTCAACCACCATGCCACCCACCCGGATATTCTGACCCACCGGCGCCAGGCCGGCTGCCACGTCAACCGGCGGATAAAACAGGTTGATATTGCCACGCAGGGCGTAGGCCATCAGGCCTATCGCGGAGCTGGAGAAGACAACGAGAAACAACACCAACCACAAACGTTGCTTGCGAACCGGGTGCATCACACCTCCTTGCTGGCGCCGGGCGGACTGCCGCCCTCCGAGCGCCGGATTTGCCCCTCAAGCTGCCGCAGGAAACGCTTTTCCCGCCGCCGGGGCGCGTAGACCATGAACACGATCACCCCAATTGTAATGAAGTAGGCGGACCAGACAAACGCACCGTGGCCCTCCATCTGCACGACCGCCGCCAGCGACTCGAAATACATCAGTTGCCCCCCCGCTCGCCAGCCAGCGCCCGGACCCAGGCGGTCCGCTGTTCGCGCTGCAGTATCTCCGCACGCATGTTCAGCAGCAGCGCGCAGGTAAACAGCGCGTAGAATGCGAGAATCATGAACAGCAGCGGATACAGCATGCTGGGGTCGATGGTGCTGCCGCCGGTGAACTTGATCGACGCAGGCTGGTGCAGGCTGTACCACCAGTCCACCGATTTGTAGATGATCGGGATATTCACCGTGCCCACCAGACTCAGTACCGCGCAGGCCTTGGCAGCCAGTGCCTTGTTCTCGTAGGCCTCGTACAGGGCCACTACGCCGAGATACAGGAACAGCAGGATGAGCATGGACGTGATGCGGGCATCCCACACCCACCAGGTACCCCAAGTCGGCTTGCCCCATATGCTGCCGGTGACCAGGGCGATGAAGGTCAGCGCTGCGCCAATCGGGGCACAGGCGCGCATCGCGATATCGGCCATTTTCATGCGCCAGATCAGGCTCACCGCGCCGGCAATGGCCATCACGTAGTAACCGGCCAGTGCCACCACGGCAGCGGGCACATGAATGTAGATGATCCGGTAGCTGTTGCCCTGCCGGAAGTCCGGTGCCGTGAACAGCAGCCCCCAAACGGACCCGGCTACCAGGGCCACCACAGTGATCGGCAGCAACCAGCGAAGAATGGACCCGGAGAGGCGATACAGCCACGGCGGGGACCCGAATTTATGGAAGAGCGTCCACATGGCGCGGGATTATACAGTGACCACAGCGGCGAACAATCCAAATCAGAGGAAATTACTCAGGTATCGACACTGATGCGTAAACCTGCGGCGATGGCCAGCGGAGCCAGCGCGATGGATATGCACAATAACGCACCCAGAATCGCCAGATAGGGCCCCGCCGGGTTACCGTTCAGGGCGGCCTGCACCGCGCTGCTGCCAAAGATCAGCACCGGCATATAGAACGGCAGGATCAGCAGGGAAATCAGCATGCCGCCTCGCTTCAGGCCCACGGTGAGCGCACCGCCAATGCCGCCAATCAGGCTGAGCACCGCAGTGCCGAGCAGCAGGCTGAGGGCCAGCGCGGGAATGGCTGTCGGCGCCAGGCCGAGCATCAGCGCAAACACCGGCGACGCCAGCCCGAGCAGCAGCCCGGTCAGCAGCCAGTGCGCCAGCACATAGGCCAGTGCGGAAAAATACAGCGGCTGGGGCGCCAACAGCAGCTGCTCCAGACTGCCGTCCTCGAGGTCACTGCGGAATACCGCATCAGAGGTCAGCAGATTCGAGAGCAGCGCCACAATCCACAGGATGCCGGGGGCGAAATCCGCCAGCGTGTCAGGTGCGGGACCCAAGCCGAGTGGGAACAGGGCCACCACCATGGCAAAAAAGAGCAGCGGATTGCCAAGCTCTACCGGACGCCGCAACCCGAGCACCAGTTGCCGGCGCACCAGACGAAAACAGAACCCGGCGGCAGAGGCAGGCATCACTGCAGGGCTCCCGTCGCAAGGTCGAGGCGCAGCAGCGGGTACGCCACGGCAATCGGCTGGTGTGAGGTCAGCAACACGCCGCCCCCCTGCTGCAGATGCGCCAGCAGCCGCGCTTCAAGTACGGCGACACCTGCGCGATCTATGGCAGTAAAAGGCTCGTCCAGCAGCCACAGCGGTGCACGGGTCAGGAACAGACGCGCCAGATTGACGCGCCGGTGCTGGCCCGCGGACAGCGCATGGCTCGGCACATCCTCGTAACCGTACAGACTCACCGCTGCCAGCGCCGCATCGATGGCCTCTGGGCTGAAGCCCGCCTCCCCCGCCACATGCCACGCCAGGTTTTCACGCGGCGTCAGCAAGCCCTTGACCGCACTCTGGTGGCCGAGGAACAGCTGTGGTGCGAAACGCTCCACGCTGCCGCTGAAACCGTAGCGCGAGAGCCCGGCAAGAATGCGCAGCAGGCTGGTCTTGCCGGCGCCATTGGCACCCTCGACCTGCACCAACTGGCCGCGCTGCAGTGCCAGCTCAATACCACTGAACAGCTGTCGCCCGCCCCGCTCCAGACCCAGTTCCCGGGCCCTGAGCAACACGTCCCCTGTCGCGCTCTCGCTCGCCACCTAGAGGTTGACGACGCGGATCGCGGGCAGGTGCAGGTCGCGATCAACCTCCGCGCGCAGGCTGGTGAAATCGAACAGCGCCGTATCCGCCAGCTGTGAGGGTGCCACATTACAGATGCCCCGGAAGATGGTTTCGGTGCGTCCGGGATACTGTCGCTCCCAGTCCGCCAGCATCTGCTTGATCTGCACCCGCTGCAGGTTTTCCTGCGAGCCACAGAGATTGCAGGGAATGATGGGGAAGGCCTTGTAATCCGCGTAGGCCGCGAGATCTTTTTCCTTGCAGTAGGCCAGGGGGCGTATCACCACATTGCGGCGGTCGTCGCTGAGCAGTTTCGGCGGCATGGCCTTCAGACTGCCGCCGAAGAACAGGTTCAGGAACAGGGTTTCGACGATATCATCGCGGTGATGTCCCAGCGCAATTTTGGTGGCACCGATATCGGCGGCGAAACCGTAGAGGCTGCCGCGACGTAAACGCGAACACAGGCCACAGGTGGTCTTGCCCTCAGGTATCACCGAGCGCACGATGCTGTAAGTGTCCTTTTCGAGAATGTAGTACGGTACGTCCAGCTGCTCGAGGTACGCTGGCAATACGTGCCCGGGAAAGCCGGGCTGCTTCTGGTCAAGGTTTACGGCTATCAGCTCGAAGTCCACCGGCGCGCTGCTGCGCAAGGCCAGCAGCACATCGAGCATGGCATAGGAATCCTTGCCGCCAGACAGGCACACCATCACGCGGTCGCCCGCTTCAATCATGCCGTAGTCGGCGATTGCATTGCCGACATTGCGCCGCAAACGCTTCTGCAACTTGTTGAATTCTGTTCGTTCTTTTCTGCTGAGCTCGCGCACAACCGCCTGCCGCCAATGCCTGAGAGGGGCGCCATTTTACAGGCAGCGGCTTGTTTTTTCACCCGTTTCACTCGACAATGACGCCCCCTTGTTTGCCAACCACCCGACCCTTGAGGACTCTCTTCCCATGAAAGCACCCGTTCGAGTGACCGTTACCGGCGCCGCTGGCCAGATTGGCTACGCGCTGCTGTTCCGTATCGCCTCCGGCGCCATGCTGGGCGACGATCAGCCCGTGATTCTGCAACTCCTGGACATCACGCCGGCCATGGAAGCCCTCAACGGCGTGCGCATGGAACTGGATGATTGCGCGTTTCCGCTGCTGACCAATATCATTTGCACCGACGACCCTGCCGTGGCCTTCAAGGATACCGACTACGCCCTGCTGGTCGGCGCCCGTCCGCGCGGCCCCGGCATGGAGCGCAAGGACCTGCTGGAAGCCAATGCGGCCATCTTCTCCGTGCAGGGCAAAGCGATTGATGCCCACGCCAGCCGCAACATCAAGGTACTGGTCGTCGGCAACCCGGCGAACACCAACGCACTGATCACCCAGCGCAACGCGCCGGACATCAACCCGCGCAACTTTACCGCGATGACCCGCCTGGACCACAACCGTGCGATGACCCAGATCGCCCAGAAAACCGGCAAGACGGTCAATGATGTGAAGAAAATGACCATCTGGGGCAATCACTCGGCCACCCAGTATCCCGACCTGTTCAATGCCGAAGTGGCGGGCGAAAAAGCCATTTCCCTGGTCGACCAGGCCTGGTACGAGAACGACTTCATCCCCACCGTGCA
This sequence comes from Halieaceae bacterium UBA5044, assembly GCA_002416125.1. GTDB lineage: Bacteria > Pseudomonadota > Gammaproteobacteria > Pseudomonadales > Halieaceae > Haliea. The sequence goes on along the minus strand of DIBU01000013.1, from coordinate 474,905 downwards.
GCAGCGCGGTGCCGCCATCATCAAGGCGCGCGGTGCGTCCTCCGCTGCCTCCGCAGCGAATGCCGCCATCGACCACATGCGCAGCTGGGCACTGGGCACTGACGGTGACGACTGGGTTTCCATGGGCGTGTATTCCGATGGCTCCTACGGCATCGCCGAGGGTCTGATCTACTCGTTCCCCTGCCGCTGCAGCAACGGTGACTGGGAGATCGTGCAGGGCGTTGACGTCGGCGAGTTCAGCCGCGGCAAGATGCAGGCCACGGAGCAAGAACTGGCCGAAGAGCGAGACGCCGTCCAGCACCTGCTGCCCTGAATGGCAGCGACAGGAACACCCTCTGCCCGCCAGCGGAGCTATCACCATGGCAACCTGCGGGCAGAGCTGCTGGATTCAGCGCTGGAGCAGCTTGAGGCTGCAGGCGCTGATGCCCTGAGCCTGCGGGCCCTGGCCCGCGGCGTTGGCGTCTCGCAAACCGCGCCCTACCGGCACTTCAACGACAAGGGCGATCTACTGGCGGCGCTTGCAGCCGTCGGCTATCGGCGCCTGCTGAACGATCTGCGCAAAGCGGCGGATGACACCGGCGACTGCCCCGAAGAGCAATTGCACGCCCTGGCGCGCAGTTACATCGCCTACGCCGAGCGCTACCCCCAGATGTTCAAGCTCATGTTCGGCCCCGCTGTGCAACCGGCGGAGGCCTATCCCGAACTGCGTGAAGCGAGCCGCGACACCTTCCAGCAGGTGCGCTCCATTCTCCATCACGGTATTGCCCGCGGCAGCTTTCGCGAGCTCGACATCGCCTACCTCACCAACGCCGCCTGGGCGGGCATTCACGGCCTTGCCACGCTGCTGGTTGACGCACCGCAGCTGTTCAAGCGGCACATTGACCTGCCGCGCCAGATCCAGCTCAGCGTGCAGACGTTTATCGACGGTATCAGTACGCACTGACCCGTCGCTCCGGTCAGAGCTCCCGCAGCACCGCCAGCGGCGGACTGGACACCACCCGCCGACAACTGAACACGCCCAGCCCTGCAATCAGCACGGCGCCACCCCCCACGCCCAGGGGCCACATCCAGGGCGAGGGCGCATAGGCCATGCCCATGACCTGTGCCTGCAGTATGTACACTGAGAGCTCCGCGCCGACCGTGGCAAGCAGGCCGGCGAACACCCCCAGCGCAGCAAACTCGATCCACAGCCCACCCAGCACCAGTCGCCGACGGGCCCCCAGCGCACGCAGGATGGAGCTTTCGTGCATGCGCGCGTCCACGCTGGCCTGAACCCCGGCGACCAGTACCAGGGCACCGGCGGCCATAATAACTGCCAACACCAGCTCCACCGCCGCGGACACCTGGCTGACGATCCCGCGCACCTGCTCCACCACCACGTCCATTTCCACCACGGTGACCGTGGGGAACTGGCGTATGAAGCCGTTGAGAAAGGGCTTCTGCTCCGGCTGCAGGTAGAAACTGGTCATGAAGGTGGCTGGGTACGGCGCCAGCAGGCGCGGCGGAAACACCAGCCAGAAGTTGGGATTGAAGGATTGCCAGTCCAGCTCGCGGATACTGGTGACGGTGGCCTCAAAGGCCTCGGAGCCCACCTGGAAGCCGATCCGGTCGCCCAGCCCCACAGCAAAACGCTCGGCAAATTCCACTTCCAGCGACACCTCGGCAGCGTCGCTGTGGGGCGCCCACCAGCGCCCCTCGAGCAGGCTGTTGTCGGCGGGCAGCGTATCTGCCCAGGTAAAGTTTGCTTCGCGCTGCCGGCGCCCTTCCTCTTGGTCGTCTGTCTGCGGCAGGTCTTCGCCGTTGACGCTGAGGATACGGCCGCGAATCATCGGGTACAGCGGCGCGCCGGGTATCTCGCGGCTGCGCAGCATTTGCTCCACACCCTGCACATCCTCCGGCGCGATGTTCAACGCAAAGTGGTTGGGGGTATTCTCGGGGAGTTGGGTCTGCCAGGCGTCGATCAGGGAGGTACGCACCAGCAGGAGCACCAGCAGCAACATGATCGCCATGGCGAAGATTACCACCTGCAGCGCATTGGCGGTGCCGCGCCGCTGCAGACCCGCCAGCGCCAGGCGCCAGATGCTGCCAGCGCTCATGCCAACCAGCCGTCCGCCCCGCAGCAGGGTCAGCGCCAGACCGAGGCCGAGCAGCACAGTGACCGCCAGCCCGCTCAGGACCGCCAGGGTGATTTTCCAGTCGCCGCTGTACCACCACATGAGGCCCGACACGGCGCTGAGCCCCACGGCGTAATCCAGGAGCGTGCGGCGCTGTTCCTGGGGCATGTCACGCCGCAGCACGCGCAGGGGACTCGCCTGACTCAACCGGCGCAAGGGCGGCCAGGCAAAGCACAGCAGGCAGACCAGCGCGGTCGCTGCGCCGATGGCGTAGGGACGCACGCCCGCGGGGCCCGGAGTCACCGGCAACTGCTCCCCGAACAGGGTGAAAAAAGCGGACTGCAGGGCCCAACCCAGGCCACACCCCAGTGCAGTGGCACCCACGCCCAACAGCAACAGGCTGCGCCCGTAGAGACGCGTGATGTTTGCAGATGTCGCCCCGAGGCTTTTCATGATTGCCACATAGTCATTGTGACGCTCGCTGAAACGCCGCGCGGCAAGCGCTATTGCCACCCCCGCGAGCACGACACCCAGACTGCCGGCCAGCAGCAGAAAACTTTCGGCACGTTGCAGGGCCTGACCCAGCCCGGGCTGACCCTCGTTGACGTCCAGCAGCCGCTGCCCCTCTTCCAACTGCGGGGCCAGCCAGCGTTCGAAGCGCTCCACGGCCGGCGGCTCGCCGGCGAACAGCTGCCGATACTCCACCCGGCTACCGGGCTGCACCACGGCGGTCGCCGCAATGTCGTCGTAGTGCATCAACACCCGCGGCCCCAGGCCGAGAAAGGAGCCACCCTGATCGGGTTCCGTGCGCGCCGCCGCCGCAATCCGGAACGACGCTTCACCGACGCTCACGGTATCGCCGATGGCGACACCGAGTAGCGGGAACAGTCGCGAGTCCAGCCACACTGTACCTGCGGCCGGGCCACCGGTGGCAACCTGTACCTGACCGAAGGGCTGCTCGCTGTAGCGCAGCTCTCCCCGCAACGGATAGCGGCTACTCACCGCCTTCACCGAAGCCAGTACCATGCCCTCCTCCCCGGCGTACACCATGGAGGGAAATGTCAGCACCTGCGCCGTATCCAGACCACGACGCCCGGCCTCTTCCAGCCAGGCCAATGGCGCCTCGCTGCCGCTGCGTACCACCCGGTCAGCAGCGAGGAAACGGTGACTCTCCTGCGCCAGCGCGCTCTGCAGGCGGGTGGTGAAGGCGCTGATCCCGGAGACCACCGCCACCGCCAGCACCAGCGCCGCCACCAGCACGCCCAGTTCGCCACCGCGCCAGTCCCGTGCCAGCATACGGGTTGCTGTCATGGACACGGCCCTAGCCTCCGTCAACAAGTGCGCCGGCCGCCAGGCGGAACCGGTGCTGACAGCGCTCAGCGAGGCTCAGGTCGTGTGTCACCAGCACCAGCGTGGTGTTCTGCTCCCGGTTGAGTTCAAACAGCAGATCAACGACGTGGCCACCTGTTGCAGTGTCCAGATTGCCCGTCGGCTCATCGGCAAACAGAATCGAGGGATTGTTGGCAAAGGCGCGGGCGATGGCCACCCGCTGCTGCTCTCCGCCCGACATCTGCCGCGGGTAGTGCTGGATGCGGCCCGCCAGGCCGACGCGTTCCAGAAACGCCTGCGCCTGGGCCAGCGCGTCGCCCTGCCCCTGCAGCTCCAGCGGCAGCATCACATTTTCCAGCGCCGTCAGTGCCGGCAGCAGCTGGAATGACTGGAACACAAAGCCCACATGCTGGCCACGAAACACCGCACGCTGGTCCTCGTCGAGTGCGGTGATGTCCGTGCCGTTAATAACCACGCGTCCGGCACTCGCTTCATCCAGCCCTGCAAGCAGGCCAAGCAGGGTGGATTTGCCAGATCCGGAGGCGCCGATGATAGCCACCGACTCCCCCGACTTGATTTCCAGAGTGATCCCTTTCAGTATCTCCAGCTCGCTGCCGCCCATCGGCACCCGCTTCTGGAGATTTTCAGCCTTGATCATGTCGCGATTCCTTTTCGCACTGATACGCACCACACGCGCCGCCGGATTGTGCCTGCTGCTGGCATGGCCGGGCATGGCGCAGGCAGACAGAACCCTTCTGGTGCTGGGGGATAGTATCAGCGCTGCCTACGGTATGTCTCTCGAACAGGGCTGGGTGAGCCTGCTGGCAGAACGTCTGCGCAGCAGTCACCCCGAGTATACTGTGGTCAACGCCAGTATCAGCGGCGAGACCACCGGGGGCGGGCTGCGCCGGCTGCCGGGCCTGCTCGAGCAGTACAACCCAGAGGTGTTGCTGCTGGAGTTGGGCGGCAATGATGGCCTGCGCGGCCACCCGCCCATGAAGATACGCAGCAACCTGCAGCGCATGACAGAGCTGGCCCAGGAGGCCGGTGCCCGCGTGCTGCTGTTGCCCATGGAGATTCCGCCGAATTACGGCGCGCGCTACACCGAAGCCTTCCGCGACAGTTTCCGCATCGTGGCCAGCCGCACCGGCGCGCAGCTGGGCCCGTTCATCCTCGACGGCGTGGCCACGGATGGAACGCTGATGCAGGACGACGGCATTCACCCCACGGCAGCTGCGCAGCAGCGCCTGCTGGACAACATCATCGACAGCCTGCTGGAGATTCTGTGACAGCAACGGTACACGACTGGACACAGCTGCAGAGCGCAGACGCCGCGCATATCTGGCATCCCTACGCCTCGGCTACCAACCCGCCGGAAGTGTATCCCGTGCGCAGTGCGCGCGGTGTAAGGCTGACATTGAGCGATGGTCGCGAACTCATTGACGGCATGGCCTCCTGGTGGTGCGCCATACACGGCTACAACCACCCGGTGCTCAACCGCGCTGTGCAGGCGCAGCTGGAGTCAATGTCACACGTGATGTTCGGCGGCCTGACACATGCACCGGCAGTGCGCCTGGCGCAGTTGCTCTCCGACATCACGCCGCCGGCACTGGAACGGGTCTTTTTCAGCGATTCCGGCTCGGTGGCCGTGGAAGTTGCTCTGAAAATGGCCATTCAGTACTGGTACTCGGTCGGCCAACCCGGCAAGCAGAAATTCCTCGCCCTGCGCAACGGTTATCACGGTGACACCTTCGGCGCGATGTCGGTCTGCGACCCGGTCACCGGCATGCATCACCTGTTCGGTGACGTACTGCCGAAACACCATTTTGCGCCCGCCCCGGAAACCCCTTTTGGTGAGGCCTGCGACGACAGTGCCATGGCGGCCATGGAAGAACTGCTGGCCAGCCATCACCGGGAACTTGCCGCCGTGATCGTGGAGCCGATTGTCCAGGGTGCCGGTGGCATGCGCTTCTATTCGGCCGACTATCTGGTGCGACTGCGCGCGCTCTGCGATGCCTTCGACGTGCTGCTGGTATATGACGAAATCGCCACCGGATTTGGCCGCACGGGCAAACTGTTTGCACTGGAGCACGCCGGCGTCGAACCCGACATACTGTGCCTGGGCAAGGCCCTGACCGGAGGTTACATGACGCTGGCGGCGACCCTCTGCACCCGGCGCATCAGCGATGGCATCAGCAACGGCGAGGCCGGTGCGTTCATGCACGGGCCAACGTTCATGGGCAACCCACTTGCCTGCGCGACCGCGGTAGCCAGTGTGGAGCTGCTGCTCTCACAGCCCTGGCAGCGCTGTGTTCAGCGTGTGCAGAGCGGACTCGAGGCAGGGCTGGCGCCGGCGCGGGAGATCCGCGGCGTCAGCGATGTGCGTACCCTGGGCGCGATCGGCGTTATCGAGCTTGCCGAGCCGGTGGATATGCGCCAGATACAGCCGCTGTTCGTACAGCGGGGTGTTTGGATACGCCCCTTCGGTCGTCTGGTGTACTGCATGCCGCCCTACATCATGAACGAGACGGACCTGGCCACACTCACCGCCGCCATGGTGGATACTGTCGCTGAAGTCTGCGCGGCCGGCTGAACCTCAGGCCATGAATTCCCCGGCCTGATCCAGCCGGGCGGCGACCCCGACACTGGCCTCCCGTACCGCAGCCCAGTGGTCCAGCGCATCGGCAAAGCCGCAGGCGTATTGACGAAACGTTTCCAGCAACTGGTCTTCACGGCTGCCCTCGGGGACACCGTGCAGCATGGCCGGAGACTGCGGCTGTGCAATCAGCGCCTGGGTTTCGTCCAGCGCGCGCTGCAGGTAGGCCAACCAGGCTTCGGAGCCAATTTTTGCGGCCTTCTGGCGCTGATCGATCACCATGCCCAACTGGTTGGCGTGGCCCCGGGCCACCTCTGTGCGAAAATCCAGCAGCAGGTCGCGATCCGAGCGCGCGGCGAGGCGCCGCGCATCCTCGGCGACGTGACGCAGGCGCAGCAGTGGACCCGAGGCATCCTTGTAATCGATATGGTCTGTGAGAAAACGGGCGAACAGGGACACGCCGCCAGTAGCAGCGATGGGCTCGCGGATGCTGAAATGCCGCCCCTCTACGGGCAGGTGGGGCACGCACCAGGGGTATTCCAGGGCCGTAGCGCGGGGATGAATGGCTTCGACCATGGCACCGAACAGGCGATCCTCACCCCGGAACGCGGGAAAGTACGGCGGCAGCAAGGCGCTGTTGTCCAGCCCCGTCACCTGGGACATGGAGGCCATCTTGATCAGTGACAGGCGCGGGCTTCCCAACCAGTTGCAGCGGTTCTCGATGATATCAACCAGCGATGCCTCCTGGCCCAGGAGGCGCGTCAGGGAAGCGTCCTGCAGGGACAATACCCAGTGCACAGAGGACGTGCCCGGATCGCCCCAGGAACCGGACTGGGTGACCAGAATCGGCGCCGACGCCTCCAGTACGCTGACCAGGGAAGCATTCACACCGTGCAACTGCTGCTCGGAGAGCCCATCGGGACAGGCCGCCGCCACTGTGGCGCCGACTGTGCGCCCCAGCAGGCTGGCGTGACCGCTCAGCGGGTCGAAGTCTGCCGGCACTGCTGCCTGCATCAGGGCATCGCGGTCGGCGAAAAAAGCGGCCTGGCGCGAAGCCGAGCCGGCGATAGCAAGCCCCGGCTCGCTCACGGGCGGCAGCAGCGCCTGACACAGCACATCGTCGTCCATCACGATGGCACGGTAACCGACCGACAGCAGCAGGCTCAGTGTGCGGGCGCGCCCGTAGGTTTTCTGGCCGGACCACTGGGCAGGGTCGAGCAGAAAGCGCAGACCTGCCTCGGCACCGGGCGTGCTGGCGATCAGCCCCTCAAGCAATACCTGCTGTGCGGCCTCGCCGACGTAACGCATGTCAACGGGACTGCGGGTATTGAAGCCCGCCACCAGCTCGCGATTGGCGGCCCGCGATTCTGCCTCGCGCGAATCGTCAATAAGGTAAAGCGCTTCGTGCCGCGTCAGCTTGCCGTTGCGCAGCAGGGACTCCAGCAGGCGCTCCACGGCCGCAGGGCGATCACAGGTGATGAGGAACACACGGGTGGCTGCCGGCTCCGGACCCGCGTCGCCGGAAAGCCGCTCCGCCGCGTCGCTGGCGCGCAACAACATGCCGTTGGCCAGCAGCCCCTCAAGTGCCTGCACCGCCAGCTCGGGACGCCCCTGCAGCTCGGGCCGGCTTGCGGCAAGCAGCGCGGCATGTTCGGCGATCGTGCGAAACGTGGTGCAGCCGGTAAGCCCCTGCACCACCTGGGGCGCCATCATCTGCTGGCGATTGTTGTCGCGGTTGATCACCAGCACCGCCGTGTCACTCATGCGAACAAGCTCGCAGTTGGCGAAGGCCACCAGGGGCTGGTGGCTGGCGGCGAGCGGCGGGGCAAGATCACTGGACATGGCGGCAACATCTGGCTGGGAAAACACGCGCGAAATTCTACCAGAGACGACCGCGCCATGGCGGGGATGCGGAATAATACCGCCGGTCGGCTGTCGCTGCGCGGCAGAACCCGGCCCAATCACGTATAATGGCAGGTCACACTGCCACCGATATCCTCCTCACACCCATGTCGAACAACGCTGACGTCAAGCACCTGTTTTCCTACCGCAAGTACTGGGCGGAATGTTTCGGACCCGCGCCGGAACTGCCCATGTCCCGTGCGGAGATGGATGCCCTGGGCTGGGACAGCTGCGACATCATTATCGTCACCGGCGATGCCTACGTGGATCACCCGAGCTTTGGCATGGCTGTGGTCGGTCGCACGCTGGAGGCCCAGGGGTTCCGGGTGGGCATCATCGCCCAGCCCGACTGGACCAGCGCCGACGCGTTCATGGCCCTGGGGCGCCCCAACCTGTTCTTTGGCGTTTCTGCGGGCAACATGGACTCCATGATCAACCGCTACACGGCGGATCGCAAGCGGCGCAATGACGATGCCTACACGCCGGGCAATGTGGGAGGCAAACGCCCGGATAGAGCGGTGATTGTCTACAGCCAGCGTGTACGTGAAGCCTACAGGGATGTGCCACTGATCATTGGCAGTATTGAAGCGAGCCTGCGGCGCATCGCCCACTACGACTACTGGAGCGACAAGGTGCGCCGCTCCATACTGCTCGACGCCCAGGCCGACCTGCTGCTCTACGGCAATGCCGAGCGGGCACTGGTCGATGTGGCGCACCGGATAGCCGCCGGGGAACCGGTTCAGCAGATCCGCGATGTGCGCGGTACGGCCTTCGTCTGCAAGCGGCTGCCGGCAGAATACCGCGTGATCGACTCTACCCATATCGACGTTGTGGGCCCTGTCGACCCGCCGATAAATCCCTACATCGACACCAGCAGCCCCGCTTGTGCCGAAACCTCCGAGGCTGCCGCCGGCGCTGTCCAGGAGGTGGCTGCCGTGCGTCTCCTCGACCGACCGGAAAGCGACCAGCCAAGCGTGATTCGCCTGCCCGCCTACGAGCAAGTGCGCGACGACCCCGCCCTGTATGCCCACGCCTCGCGCATCCTGCACAAGGAGACCAACCCCTACAATGCGCGCCCGCTGGTGCAGGCACACGGCGATCGGGATGTATGGCTGAATCCTCCGCCCATTCCGCTGGAAACCGACGAACTGGACCTGGTGTTCGAACAGCCCTACACACGCCTGCCCCACTCCAGCTACGGCGACGCGCGTATTCCGGCTTACGAGATGATTCGTCACTCGGTCAACATCATGCGCGGCTGTTTCGGTGGCTGTACCTTCTGCTCCATCACCGAGCACGAGGGGCGCATCATCCAGAACCGTTCGGAGGACTCGATCATCCGCGAAGTGGAGCGCATCCGGGATACCTCCAAGGCCTTCACCGGTGTGATCTCGGATCTTGGTGGCCCGACCGCCAACATGTGGCGCGTCGCCTGCAAAAGCAAGACGATCGAGGCCGCCTGCCGCAAGCCCAGCTGCGTATACCCGGGCATCTGCAAAAACCTGGATACCGACCAGACACCTTTGATCAGCCTCTACCGCCGGGCCCGCGCGGTCAGTGGCGTGAAGAAAGTGCTGATTGCATCGGGATTGCGCTACGACCTGGCCGTGGAAACACCCGCCTACGTCGAGGAACTGGTGAAGCACCATGTGGGCGGCTATTTGAAAATCGCCCCGGAGCACACGGAAGACGGCCCCCTGTCGAAAATGATGAAGCCCGGCATGGGCACCTATGACCGGTTCAAGGTCATGTTCGACAAGTATTCAAAGGAGGCCGGCAAGCAGCAGTACCTCATTCCCTACTTCATCGCCGCCCACCCCGGCACCCGCGATGAGGACATGATGAATCTGGCACTGTGGCTGAAACGCAACAAGTTTCGCGCCGACCAGGTACAAACCTTTTATCCGTCGCCCATGGCGACGGCCACGGCCATGTACCACAGCGGCAAAAACCCGCTGAAGCGCGTCACCCGCCACAGCGACACCATGCCGACCGTGCGCAAGCTGTCACAGCGGCGCCTGCACAAGGCATTCCTGCGCTACCACGACCCGGAAAACTGGCCGGAACTGCGCACGGCACTGAAAAAAATGGGACGCGCCGACCTGATCGGGAACGGCAAGCTTCACCTGGTTCCCCCGCGGCAGCCCGCCAAGCGCCACGCCAAAGTACCGGCCGACACACAGACATTCGCCACCCAGCACAATGGGCTGCCCCGCAACCCAGCACGCAAGCGTCAGCGCTAGCCGCACACGCTGCAACCGACGGCGCCAGACGCCACAGAAGGACACACCTTGACCATTGAATCCTTTGCATCGCTGGCTCTGCGCCCGGCCCTGCTCGACAATCTGGCCTCACTGAATTACCTGTCGATGACAGCGATCCAGGCAGGCAGCCTGCCACCGATACTGGCGGGACGCGATGTCATCGGCCAGGGCAAGACGGGGTCGGGAAAAACCGCCGCCTTTGGCTTGGGCCTGCTGCAGTCGCTGGCAGAAAAGCACTTCGCGGTGCAGGCGCTGGTGCTTTGTCCGACCCGGGAACTGGCAGACCAGGTGGCCGGGGAACTGCGCCGGCTGGCGCGCGCCATCGACAACGTCAAGGTGCTCACTCTCTGCGGCGGCACGCCAATCGGCCCGCAGATCGGCTCATTGGCCCACGGCGCGCATATCGTCGTGGGCACCCCCGGCCGCGTGGAGGAGCACCTGCGCAAAGGGACGCTGAAGCTGGAACAGCTCCGCACCCTGGTGCTGGACGAGGCCGACCGTATGCTCGATATGGGGTTTCAACCCGCGCTGGACGCCATCCTGGAACACGTGCCCGAAGAACGGCAGACCCTGCTGTTCAGCGCGACATTTCCACCCGGTATTGCGGCGATGGCTCAACGCATCATGCGCGAACCGCAGCAGGTGCAGGTGGCCGCCACCCACGGCAGCGACACCATTACCCAGCTGTTCTACCCCGTGGACGATGCCGAGCGTCTGACCGCTCTGCGCCTGCTGCTGCTGGAACAGCGCCCCGAGTCAGCCGTGGTTTTCTGCAATACGCGTGAGGACTGTGCGCGGGTCGCCAGCGCATTGGCACGCGAAGGCTTCAGTGTCGCGGCCCTGCACGGCGATCTGGAGCAGCGGGAGCGCGAACACACGCTGATCCAGTTTGCCAACAAGAGTCTCTCCGTGCTGGTCGCCACCGATGTCGCCGCACGGGGTCTGGATATCGATGCGCTGGACGCCGTGATCAACCTTCAGATTCCCCGGGACCTCGATGTGTACATCCATCGCATCGGCCGCACCGGACGTGCAGGCGGCAGTGGACTGGCCTGCACCCTGTTCAGCGAGCAGGAACGGCACAAGCTGGCGCGCCTCGAAACCCTGCTCGAGGACCGGATAGAAACCTCAGACCTGCCCCCGGCGAAGCTGCTGCAGACCCCGGGCTACAAGCCACCGATGGTCACGCTGCAAATCGACGGCGGCAAAAAACAGAAACTGCGTCCCGGGGACATTCTCGGCGCGCTCACCGGCGATGGCGGTATTGAAGGTTCCGCGGTGGGCAAGATCACCGTACAGGACCGCTGCGCGTTCGTGGCTGTGCGCCGGGGCTTGGCTGGCGACGCACTGCACATCCTCCAGCAGGGCCGGATGAAGGGCCGCAACTTTCGCGCGCGAATCCTGCGCGGGCAGGCCTAGCAGCCTGTCGGACCCAGGCTCATCTGCTGCGGCTGATGGGAATCGGTCCAGAATCCCGCTCGTTTTCGTTAAATAGTCACCACTATTCGCCTCAAACGATCGACGTTCTGCCCTCGATTCCCACACGCCTCGCGACGATGCCCTGAGTCCGACAGGCTGCTAGAGCCCGGAGCGCCCCGACACCCAGATCGGCGAGGACCAGGCCCGCTCCTGAATGACCGGCGAATAGAACGGCTCCTCTGCCGCCGCCAGGCAACAGCGACCGTAGACATCACCCGACGCGCCCTGCGCCTGCGCCCGCGCTGTCGCGGCCTCGGCCTGTGCCGCACACGCCGTTGACAGCGGGTTCACCCCCGCCGCCTGGCACTGTAGCGTGCTCCAGCGGCACGTGGGGTTTTCCAGCACACGGACATAGTAGAAGGCGTCCTCCGTGGCGTTGAAGTCCGGATCCTGCCACACCACACAACTCTGTTTCAGACCCTCGCCGACAGGCGCGCAGCTGTGTGGATCCACCGTGGCGCCGTTGTCGGCGTCGCCCGCAATGTCGAACACGCGCTCGCGCGCCGCGCCATCGCGGTCAACCCAGCCCTTCACCACCTGCACCCGCTGCAGGTCGGTTCCGGGGTAGCGCTCCGTGCCAGTGTCCTTGCCGGCGACCACCAGAAAGCGCAGTTCTTCGGTGGGCGTCTGCACGTGGCCGCCCATGGGGACACCCTGCGCGTAGGCGTTGCTCAGCATGTCCGGGTCTTCGCACATATCGGACGGGTAGCTGCCGGCAAAGAAGCGCACCAGCGGGCGCGTACCACTGGTGGCGTAGGTTTCCCTGCGCCGTATGGCCTCGAACACGCTGTCCCGGGAGTTTTCCTCAGCCCACACCACAGCCAGACCACCGGGGTTGGAGTAGAAGTGATCCTGCACGTTGGCGTATTCCGCGTCGCGACGCCCCAGGTGGCCGGGGTAGTTGTTCTCCTCCGCGCCACCGGGCGCGGCACTGTGCGTGTCCGTACTGCCAATGAACCCCAGCCTGAACGGGTTGCTTCCCAGGGTATCTTCCAGTTGCAGGCCGGCCTTTAACGCATTGCGCACCATATTGCGGGGCGCAAACAGCTCCAGCGGTACCTCCCGCGCGCGCTCGGTCAGGACCTCGCCCTGAATTGTGCCCATCATGTTCAGGTTGTCCGCGGGAATCTGCTCGAAATCGCAGGCTTCATCCACCGTATCCAGGCCCAGCCCCCTGAGCCTGTCGAAGCGACATTCGGACGCCCCCTTGTGCTGTATCAACTCAACAACCGGCTCAAAGAACAGCCTGTCTTCCAACTCCTGGACCGTGCGCGGATCACGGAACATCAACCCGCCGGAGAGGTTCGGATTGTGCGGGATGGACAACACATCACAGCCTGTGCCCGCGTTGATGCAGCGCTCGCGCAATTTCTGCCAGAGGTCGGGAAAACCTTTTTCGTAGGTGTCGTAGACCGAGACCGGTCGCTCGGGCACGTTTGCATTGCGAAAAATCACATTGCGATGCATGTTCTTCTGGTCAAAGGCCTCCGTGTACTCGTAGCCGACAAAGGTGGTGAATGTACACGCCGCGCTGCGATCGTAGTGCGCCTCCGCCGCCTGCTGAATACTGCCCCAGGCATTGAGCTCTGCGGCGTCGCAGTCAGACAGCTTGCAGGCAAAAGACTTTTGCGGCGGTACCTCCAGCTGGCCGCCAAGCCGGGTCCACCAGTGCGCGGCCAGCAACTGGGGCCAGAGTCCCTGCGCGCGAGTCATCGCGCAATGCGGCCACCAGTAGCCGAGTTTTCTCGCGTCCATGGTGCACACATCGATCTGCCCGAGAAACTCGGCGTGATCCGTGACGGCCGCAAAATCCAGCGGCCGTCCAATACGCGCAACAATCGACTGTTCGCCGTTTGCATCAGGCAGCGTGATCGGCTCACCCCTGGCGTAACCGTAGGCGTCCCAGGGATCACGGCGCTGGCTGGACAGATAGGAATCGAAAGAGTAGCTGGTATGCACATGCAGGTCTCCGAACAGTGCCTGCCGTTCGGGCACGACGTGCCGGCAGGGTTCACGGATCTCCGTGGGTTGCCGCATCCCCGCATCCGCCACAGACAGGGTGCTCCACAGAGACAGGCAGGCCAGTGCGCACGGCATGAATGCGCGCTGACGTTGCTTTTGCGTTGGGATCATTTTCCACTCCGGATTCGGTTGACAATGCTTCGGCAGCCCCCTGCCGGGGGATACACCAGGCGGCCGCGACGCGCGACTGCGCGTGCCGAGCACGGGAGGACGCCGCGGGGCCACCTGCTAGACCGCATGGCAACTCTGCACGAAATCACCCAGCATCCTGAACTCCGCCCGTCGCGGCGTCTTGCGCCGCCACATGAGGCCGATGCTGCGCGCCACATTGCGCTCGCTGAATTCGCTGATGCACACATTGGTCCCCGAGAGGATGTGCGCATCCAGGGCCATGCGCGGCAGCAGCGTAATGCCGATACCGTTGGCGACCATTTGCACAATCGTGTTGAGGCTGGTGGCCTGGTACGGCACAGACACATCGGAATCGCGCAGCTTGCAGGCTTCGAGCGCGTGCTCGCGCAGGCAGTGGCCATCTTCCAGAAGCAACAGGCCCTCCCCCTTCAATTGCGCCGTGCGCACGACAGGCTGACTGGCGAGTTCGTGACCCGGTGGGCTGGCCAGCAGAAACTCGTCGCTGAACAGCGTCATGGTTTCCACCCCCTCCGCGGGAAAGGGCAGCGCCAACAGCAGTACGTCAAGCTCACCGTGATGCAGCGCTGTCAGCAGGTGCTGACTGAGGTCCTCGCGAATGAACAGTTGAAAGGCCGGGTGCTGCTCGCGCAACCGGTTGAGCAGGCGTGGCAGGATAAAGGGCGCCACCGTGGGAATAACCCCGAGGCGCATTTTGCCGGAGAAAGGTTCCGCCGCGGCGTCACACAAGGTCACGAGATCTTCAACGTCACGCAGCAGATCCTGGCTGCGGCGCACCACATCCTCACCCAGCGTCGTCAGCAACACCTGCCTGTTGTTGCGCTCCACCAGAGAAACACCCAGCGTATCCTCCAGCTCAAGAATGCCGGCGCTGAGGGTCGACTGACTGACATGGCAGGCCTTGGCGGCCTGACCAAAATGGGCGTGTTCTGCGACTGCGCACAAGTAGCGCAGTTGCTTCAATGTGGGTTGTCTGCTCATACATTCTCAATCGTTTTTATCGATCAGATTTAACCATTTTTTCAACTAGACGAATAGCTGCCAATGGCATAGCTTAAGGCTACCGCACCTCTGTGCCGGCACGTAATCGTCAACAGGAGAAACGCCATGTCCTTGAAAGGCAGTCAAACAGAACAAAACCTTAAAGATGCGTTTGCAGGTGAGTCCCAGGCCAACCGCCGCTACCTGTACTTTGCGGCCAAAGCGGACGTTGAAGGCTACAACGATGTGGCTGCAGTATTCCGCTCCACTGCAGAAGGTGAAACCGGTCACGCCCACGGTCACCTCGAGTACCTCGAGGAAACCGGCGACCCGGCGACCGGCCTGCCGATCGGCGCCACCGCCGACAACCTGAAGGCGGCCATCGCCGGCGAGACGCATGAGTACACCGACATGTATCCCGGTATGGCCAAGACAGCGCGCGACGAAGGCTTCGATGAGATCGCCGACTGGATGGAAACACTGGCCAAGGCCGAACGCAGTCATGCCAACCGCTTCCAGAAAGCGCTGGATTCGCTGGACGCCTGAACCGGTCGCCGGCTCCCGCCGGCACCACCGTCGCTGTACCTGAAAACGGGTTCGTGGCTCCCCTGCGAACCCGTTTTTTTTGACACCCCGCACACGAGGAACTCGCCGTGAGAGAAGGAAGCCTGGAAGCCCCGACACGACACCCGGTTGAATGGCGCTCAGAGGATTTCTGGGACCAGGAGAAACTCGACGCCGAACTGGAGCGTGTCTACGACATCTGCCACGGCTGCCGGCGCTGCGTCAGCCTCTGCGACAGCTTCCCTACCCTGTTCGACCTAGTCGACGAATCCGAGACGATGGAAGTGGACGGCGTTGCGAAGTCCGACTACCACAAGGTGGTCGAGCAGTGTTACCTCTGTGACCTCTGCTACATGACCAAGTGCCCTTACGTTCCGCCGCACGAGTGGGCTGTCGACTTCCCGCACCTCATGCTGCGTGCGAAGGCGGTGCATTTCCGCAAAGAGGGCGCACGCCTGCGCGACCGGGTCCTGACCAGCACCGACCGCACCTTTGGCCTGGCGACAATTCCTCTGGTCGACATCACAGTCAATGCGCTGAACAGGAACGGCACCTTTCGCAAGGCGCTTGAGTCAGGCTTCGGCATTCACCACGAGGCACCGGTACCGACCTTCAACAGCAATACGCTGCGCAAGCGGGTCAAGCCGCTGGTGCGCAACCTGGAGCCCAAGGCGGTGGGAGAAACCACCGGCAAGGTGGCGCTCTACGCCACCTGCTACGGTAATTACAACAGTCCGGAAATTGGCGAGGATTTTGTCAAGGTCTTCCAGCACAACGGTATTCACATCGATATCGTGCCCAAGGAGAAGTGCTGCGGCATGCCCAAGCTGGAGCTCGGCGACCTGGACGCGGTGGAGACGCTGAAGAAGGCCAATATTCCGGTGTTGGCAAAACTGGTTGATGAGGGTTACGACCTCATCGCACCGATCCCCTCCTGCGTACTGATGTACAAGCAGGAGCTGCCGCTGCTGTTCCCCGAGGACCCCGATGTCCAGAAGGTCAAGGAGGCGTTCTACGACCCCTTCGAGTATCTCTGGCTGCGCCACAAGGGCGGCGCGCTGCACACTGAATTCCCCAACGCGATGGGGGATATCGCCTACCAGGTGGCCTGCCACCAGCGAGTGCAAAACATCGGCCTGAAAACCCGCGATGTGCTGCAACTGGTCCCGGGCACCGCCGTCACCGCCCAGGAGCGCTGCTCCGGTCATGACGGCACCTATGCCATCAAACAGGAAACACGCGACAAGTCGATTAAAATTGCACGGCCCGTGGTACGCAAGGTGGACCAGCAGGAGCCCGACCACTTCATGAGCGATTGTCCAATGGCGGCCACGCACATTGCCAACCTGTCGGACAAGGTCGACAGGGCGGAACATCCCATGACGCTGTTGCGCATGGCCTACGGCCTGTAATCACAAGGAGCCCCCCATGAGTCATTTAACCCGCGCCGACCTCTGGTCGCTGGAGCAGTACGCAGAGGAGCGCCCCCGTTTTCGCAGCCAGGTGCTGGAGCACAAGAAAAAACGTCAGCTGGCTCTCGGAGAGCATGCCCGCCTCTATTTCGAAGATGCGCTGACCATCAAATACCAGATACAGGAAATGCTGCGCATCGAGAAGGTGTTCGAGGCCGCGGGCATCAACGAGGAACTGGACGCCTACAATCCGTTGATCCCCGACGGACACAACTGGAAAGCGACCTTCATGATCGAATACAGCGATCCCGCGGAGCGGGCCCGGCGCCTCGCCGAAATGATCGGGATTGAGGACAAGGTATGGCTGCAGGTTGGCAATGGGGAGCGTGTTTATGCGATAGCCGATGAGGATCTCGATCGCAGCAATGAGGTGAAGACCTCCTCGGTGCATTTCATGCGCTTTGAGTTGACCCCGGACATGATCACCGCCGCCAAGCAGGGTGAACCGATCCAGGCCGGCATTGATCACCCCGCCTATCCCGTGGCGGCTTTTGAGATAGACAGCGTGATACGCGATTCCCTCACCGCCGACCTGGAGAGCAGCGCGGTTCACTGAAGCCGCGCCGGCGCTCACCCCCCCGGCATGCGGTTGCGGGTCAGGCGGGTGGCCACCGCGCTCAGTGGGTCATCCGGCCAGGGGTGCTTGGGATAGCGCCCCTTCATCTCCTTCTTTACGTCCGGATAGACATTGCGCCAGAAGGTGGCGAGGTCCTGGGTCACCTGCAGCGGGCGCCGGGCCGGCGACAACAGGTGCAGCTGCAGTGGCTGCAACCCGTTGGCAATCCGGGGCGTTTCCTCACAGCCAAACATTTCCTGCAATTTTACGGCCAGCACCGGCGTATCACCGCTGTAATCAATGCGCAGGCGGCTGCCGGAGGGGACTTCGATCTGCTCGGGGGCCAGACGCTCCAGTTCCCGCGGCAGAGGCCAGGGCAGCAGGACAGACAGGATGCTGTGCAGGTCGAGCCGGGCGAAATCCGAGGCCCGCGCGATACTTCCCAGGTGCGGCAACAGCCATTCCTCCAGCGTCGCGAGCAGTGCGACGTCATCCAGCGCTGGCCACGACGCATCGGGGCCATGGGGCTGCAAACGTCGCAACAGCTTGATCCGGGCCCGCCATTGCTGCAACCAGGGTGTCCAGGGCAACATGCCCAGCCCGCGCCGGCGCAGCAGCGTGAGCAGCGCCTGGTTGCGAGCACCCGGCGGCACGCTGGAGAGCGGCTGTCGCGACAGCAGCAATCGACCCACCTGCCGCCTGCGTTCGGCGACAAACCGATCGCGACCTTCATCCCATTCAGCGCGATCCAGCTCACCTGCCAACGGCGCGAGCACGTCGTCAAAACGCGCGACATTGAGCGCCGCCGCCGCGTAAATGCGGTCCTCGGACTGGCCTTTGACACCCCCGAGGTCCGCCACGGCCAGCCACCGCGAAGCTGCCAGTGGATCGTCATCTGCCAGACTGGCGCTGCGACCATTGGCCAGTTGGAAGCGCCCCGGGGCAGCGCCCTCCCGGGCACAGGCCACACGCTCCGGCCAGGCCAGCGCAATGAGAACCGCCAACTGCTCTTCTGCGGGCAGCGGCCCCTCGCCCAGCGCTGACGAGGCCACGGACGGCGCCTCCGGCAGCGCGTCAGCCAGTTCACGGTAACGCCGGGCCTGCTGCCGGGTGCGCCGATGCCACTCGCGCAGTGGGCCCCGCCGCGGGGTCTCGCCCTGAAGGCTGGCGAGCGCCGGACCCAGGTCCACCCCGGCGCTGGAGAAAGGGTTGCGTTCGGCAAGCAGCGCCGCGAGCAAGGCCGCGGTCTCACCCGCACCCATCGTCAGCCCACGCAGTAACATATGGCCCAGCCGCGGGTGCAGGGGCAGGCTCGCGAGTTGCACACCGTGTTGGGTCAGCTGCCACGGACCCGATGTACGGGGAAATGCCGCCTCGCAGCGCTGCAACACATCCAGCGCCTGTTGCCAGTGTGCCGCGGGGGGCACCTCCAGCCAGGCCAGTTCCTCCGGAGAGGTAACGCCCCAGGCCAGCAGCTGCAGCGCGAGCGGTGCCAGATCCGACTGCCGCAACTCCGGCACACGCTGCTCCTGCAGGGCAGCGTGCTGCGCCGGACTGTAGAGCCGATAGCAGTAGCCCGGGGCCAGGCGCCCGGCCCGTCCGGCGCGCTGCGCAGCGGAGGCCTGTGAAATACGCCGCGTGGTCAGGCGCGTGGTGCCACTCCCCGCATCGAACAGCGCCTGGCGTTCCAGCCCAGTGTCGATCACGGTCGTGACACCCTCTATCGTCAGGCTGGTTTCTGCGATATTGGTTGCCAGCACCACCTTGCGCTGCCCCCGCTCACACGGGGCAATCGCGGCCTGTTGCTGCGCCAGCGAAAGGCTGCCGTAGAGCGGCAGAACGCGCGCATCCAGCGCAGTGTCCGCAAGCCGGCGGTGCACCCGCTGGATTTCCGCCTGCCCGGGGAGAAACACCAGCACGCTGCCATCCCGCTTCGCCAGCGCGTGCCGTACGGCACTTGCCACGGCGGCGTCGATCGGCTCGGCGAGGGAAAGACCGGGGCCGTGTTCGATCTCGACCGGGTACTGTCGACCGCGCGATTGCAACACGCAGGGATCGCGCAGCAAGTCTGCCACCGGCACGCCTTGCAGGGTGGCAGACATCACCGCGATGGACAGCGGATCGTCCTCGCGAAACAGTTCACGACTCTGCAACGCAAGCGCCAGGCCCAGTTCCGCGTCGAGATTGCGCTCATGAAACTCGTCGAAGATCAGCAGACCCACACCGCTCAGCCCGGGGTCGCCCTGCAACCTTCGGGCGAGCACACCCTCGGTAACCACTTCGACGCGGGTGTGGGCGCTGACCCGACTCTCGAGGCGCATGCGATACCCCACCTGTTCACCCACTGCCTCGCCCAGCAGGTCTGCCATGCGCGCCGCTGCCGCACGAGTGGCCACCCGGCGTGGCTGCACCAACAGAATGGATCGCCCCGCCAGCCATGTGTCTGCGAGGAGGGCCAGGGGTACCAGCGTGGTCTTGCCCGCACCCGGGGGAGCCTCCAACACCACATCACGACCCGCAGCCAGCGCCTCACGCAGCGCTGGCAGTACGTCGGTAACGGGCAGTGAAGGCAAGTCTGGCGGCATGCTGCCATGGTAGCCGAGGGCACGCTGCGAACCAATGCTGGTGCATCGTCAGGGGGGTACGCACTGTGCTGGTGCAAGCAGGGGCCTGCGGGAGACCGGAACCCGCCGCCCGGAGCGGCGAGCGCGCCCGCTGTGGGCCGCTGTCACGCGGCTGTCACGCCGCAAGCGCAGGATTACACGCAGGTGGCAGGGTTATTGCTGGAAAAAACCCGGGCACCCGACGGGCTCTGCCCGCCGCAATGATCGGTTCACCATGGGAGATGCTGGATGATGCAGACACAGGTCCTGGAAAAACAGCAGCGGAGCCTCGCAGACCATCCCGCCCTGCCGGATCTTGAATCGGTGTTGCGCACGGTGCTCACCGGTCAGGCCGTCGCCGCCACGTCGTTACTGGGCATGCTCGGTGGCCGACTGGGAACGTCACCACGAAACAACGCCAACCGCATCACTCAGCTACTGGGGGATCTCGGCTGCGGTTTCGCGGGGCTGGAACTCGACATCGACGGTCCTGAACACCTGCGTCAGTCTGGGCCGGTGATCTATGTCTTCAACCACCAGAGTCTGCTGGACGCCATGATTCTGGCGCGTCTCCTGCGGCGTGACGTGGTCCCCTTCTGCAAGCAGGAGATGGCCGGTAAGCCGCTACTGGGTGCCCTGCTGGCGAGGGCCGGGACGATCTTTGTTGACCGCACAGCGCAGGACCAGTCGGCGGTGCTGCAGGCGGGATTGGCGGTGCTGGCTGACGGACGATCACTGGTCATCGCGCCCGAAGGCACCCGCAGCGCCTCGGGAACGTTGCAACCGTTCCGCCACGGCGCGTTTTTCCTGGCGAAAAAGGCCCGCGTGCCCATCGTCCTGCACAATGTGCATGATGCCCTGCCCAAGGGCGGCCTGCTGTTGCGACCGGCAACTGTGCGGGTGTCGGTACTGCCACCGGTTGCACACGATGCCGAGCGCAATGTGCGAGGGTTGTGCGAACAGGTGGAAAATCGCTATCGCAGGCGCCTAGGCCAGCCACCCGGGGCGCGGCTCTGCAGCGCGGGCTGAATCATCAGGGCTGAATAATCAGCCACGCTGCTCCAGCAGCCAGTCATCCATGCGTCGCTCCAGCGCGTCGAGTGGGATCGCCCCTGCGCCGAGCAGGTGGTCATGGAAGGCGCGAATATCAAAATCCTCACCCAACGCCTGCTCTGCGCGCTGGCGAATTTCCAGAATCTTGAGCTGACCGATCTTGTAGGCCAGCGCCTGCCCCGGCCAACCAATGTAGCGATCGATTTCATTGACAATGTCGGCCTCACTCTTGCCGGCATTGGCCTTGAAATAATCGATGGCCCGTTCCCGGCTCCAACCAAAGTAGTGAATGCCCGTATCGACGACCAGCCGCACGGCACGCCACATATCGTAGGTGAGCTGGCCGTAGCGCGAGTAGGGATCTGTATACAGCCCCATCTGGTAGCCCAGGCGTTCGGCGTACAGGCCCCAGCCCTCGACGAATGCCGTCTCGCCGCCGGTGGTGCGGAACATGGGCAGCCCTTCCAGCTCCTGCGCCAGTGCAATCTGCAGGTGGTGCCCGGGTACGGCCTCGTGCACTGACAAGACTTCCATTTCGTATTTGGGGCGCACTTCCGGGCGGTAGAGATTTACGTAGTAATAGCCGGCCTGGGTGCCATTCGCCGCGGGTCGGCTGTAGTACGCCGTAGTGGTGTCGGGTGCGATGGTGTCCGGAATCGGACGCACGCCATAGGGCATGCGCGGCAGCTTGCCAAACAGCTTCACCAGTTCCGGGTCAAGGCGCTTGGAAATGGCCAGGTAGCCTTCAAAGAGCGCCTCCGGTGTCTCGTAATAGAAGCGGGGATCAGAGCGCAGGAAGGTGTTGAAGGCCTGCAGGTCACCCTCGAAACCCACGCTCGCCTTCACCTCCTCCATTTCGGCCAGCAAGCGTGCCACCTCTGCCTTGCCCACCGCGTGAATGGCTTCAGGGGTCATATCCGTCGTGGTGAAATAGCCCGCGAGAAAACGGTACAGCGCCTTGCCATCGGGAAGACTGCCAATGCCCGGCTGTTCGCGACAGGCGGGCAGATAGGTCCCGGTCAGGAAGGCCCGGAATTCGGCGAGCGCCGGGTTCAGCTCGCGATCAATCACCTCGGCAGCACGGCCCTGCAACTCGACCCACTGTGATTCCGGGACACCCTCGGGCGCTGCGCGAAACGGCTTGTAAAACGGGCTGTCAGCCGGTTCACCCGCAAGCAGGCGGTCAATCTGGGCGGGGACCCGCTCCATCACCACCCGCGCCTGGGTGCGCTGCTGTGCAATCCCCTCCTCCAGCACTTCACGGTATTGTGCCAGCAGGGCGGGCATGCGCTGCAGACGCTGCAGCCAGTCCCGATAATCTCGCTCGCTGCTGAAGCGGATACGCTCCTGCAGCGAGTGCAGGTGTTGCGGACCCGAGCGCATGTTGATGGGGATCAGGTGAAGGCCCAGCCTGTACTCACTGCGCTCACTCTGCAGGCGCCGCAGGAGCATGGCATAGCTCAATTGCGCCTGCTCACCGAGCGCGTCCGCGTCAATCGCCTCCAGCTGCGCCAGGAATTCCGCGCGTCGCGTATCGCGCTGGGCGTGGGCAGCAAGGCTCATGTCGCCCCAACGGTCGTTGGCACCCGAATCGCCAAGGTGCGTGCGCAGCTGGGGCGACTGTTCCAGCGTCCAGGCCCAGTGGTCCTCGACGAGCGCCTCGAACTCCTCTGCCGGCGAGGCAACAGCCAGGGAGACGGCCAGCATCAGCAGGCCAAACAGGGTAAATTGCATGTCGGTCTCCAATCCAGAACCGGAATCTGTCCGGCGGGTCTCACAGTTTACGCTTGTAGACTGGTCACGATCGGGCACTATAGCGGATACTGGGGTCACGTGCTTCAACCCCGCCACACAGGCACCGGATCGCCCATCAATGAATACGCTGCAGGAACTGACCCGCATTGTGCAGGCCGCCGCCCAGGCGGACCAGACTGAAGACCAGGTCAAGCTGATTGTCGAAGCCATCCATCGTGCCATTGCCGTGGACGTGTGCAGTCTTTACATCGCCGCGACGGATGGCGCCATGGTGCTGGTGGCCAGTCACGGTCTCGACCAACAGGCGGTCGGCTACAGCCGTCTGCCCGCCGGTCGCGGGCTTGTTGGCCGCGTGGCACAGACCCGACACCCAATCAACGTCGCGGAAGCCGCCTCCCATCCGGATTTTTGCTACCTGGCAGAGACCCGCGAGGACGAGTTCATCAGCTTCTGCGGGGTGCCCGTGGTCAGGGCTGGCGCGGTGATCGGCGTGCTGGTGGTGCAGTCCCGCGAGGGCCGCCTGATGTCCGCGGATGAGCAGGCCTTCCTGGTGACCCTGTCGACCCAGTTGGCGCTTGTGCTGCCTCCAGAACCTCTTGCCGTGCACACTCCTGCCAACGCCGTGCGCCGGGTGCGCGGCGTCAAGGGGGCGCCGGGTACCGGCATCGGCAGCGCCTGGCTGTGCGAGTCTGTCGACCTCTACGCAGTACCTGACCGTCCCTGCGAGGACCCTGCCGCCGCGATCAGCGAATGGCACCAGCTGTTATCGACGGTCAGCCAGGATGTGGAAAATGAACGCAAGGCACTGGGAGAACAACTTTCCGACGGTGTCAGCGCAGTGTTCACAGCCTATCAGATGCTGCTCAATGACCCCGGATTGCGCGTCGGGGTTGAACAGGCGATCGCCGCAGGGCAATGGTTGCCCGGTGCGCTGCGACAGGTCGTGCACCACTACGCCGAGGTATTCCTGGCGATGGAGGACCCCTATCTGCGCGCCCGCAACGAGGACCTGCATCACCTGGGTAACAAGCTCTACCAGTCCTGGGCCGGAACCAGCGGGAACCTGCCCGCGGATGACCACGGCCCCATCGTGCTGGTCGGCGCCAAGGTGAGCGTGTCGGATATTGCCGCCTGTGATCCGGTGCGACTCGCCGGCATCGTGTGCTACGAGGGGTCAAGTCTGTCCCACACCGCGGTACTTGCCAATGCGCTGGGTGTGCCCGCGGTGATGGGCACCGGCAAACTGAAAAACATCGAAGACGGCAGCCCGCTGATCGTGGATGGGAATACGGGGCAGGTTATTCTCTACCCCAGCCCGTCGATTCGCCTGGAGTTCGAGCGGCTGCAACGGGCCGAACAGGCGTTGAAGGGAGAACTCGCGAGCCTGAGAGATGAGCCGGCGACAACGACGGATGGCGAGCGCGTGCGCCTCATGGCCAATACCGGCCTGCTGGCGGATATCTCCCCCGGACTCGCCAACGGCGCGGAAGGTATCGGACTGTACCGCACCGAGATGCCCTTCATGATCAGCGAAACCTTTCCCTCCGAGGAAGAACAGCTGCAGATCTACCGCCAGGTCCTGCAGGCCTACCATGGCCGACCGGTGTATATGCGCATTCTCGACATTGGTGGCGACAAGCCACTGCCCTACTTCCCGATCCACGAGGAAAACCCGGCCCTGGGCTGGCGCGGCATCCGCTTCTGCCTCGACAACAGCTCGCTGCTGATGACCCAGGTCCGCGCCATGCTGCGTGCCGCAGAAGGCACTGCAGATCTGCATATTCTGCTGCCCATGGTCAGTAACAGCGGAGAAATCGCCGCCTTCAAGGGCGTCCTGGACGACGCGCTGCAGCAGTTGCAGGACGAGGACGCGGACGCGCGGAGACCCCGGGTGGGCATCATGGTTGAAGTACCCGCGGCGATCTCGCTGTTGCCGGCCTGGGCAGACAGGCTGGACTTTATCTCGATCGGCTCCAACGATCTCAGCCAATACCTGCTGGCACTGGATCGCAACAACCCCAGGGTGGCCGGTGCCTACGACCATATCCACCCTGCCGTGCTGCAGGAAATCGCCCGCATTACCGCTGCTGCGAAGGCTGGTGGGCTGCCCCTCAGCCTGTGCGGTGAAATGGCGGCGGATCCCGCCGCCGTGGTCTTTCTGCTCGGGATTGGCATTCGCACCCTGAGCATGAGCGCCTCGAAACTGCCCCGGATCAAGTGGCTGCTGCGCTCGATGTCAGCAGAGGACGCCGCCGTGCTCGCGCAGCAGGCACTCGCGCTGGACAACAGTGCCGCTATCCGCGCCCTGCTGGAGGGTGCGCTGCAACAGCGCGGTCTCGGGCGCCTGCTGGGCAGTGAGTGATATACTGCCCGGCTCCTCGGCACAACGGACCATCGCATGACAGCACTCGACAGGGATAACCAGCCACTGGAGGGCGAACGCCTGCAGCGGCACATTGAGCGCGCCCTGGCACTGACCGAGGTGCCACGCAGTCGCGACCTGCAGATCGCCTACCAGATCATCAAACGCTACTTCAGGCCCGAAGTACGGGGGATCGAGCGCATACCCCAACGACCCTGCCTGTTCGTCGGCAACCACAGCCTGTTCGCACTGGATGGCATGGTGGTCGTTTCCATACTGCAGCAGCAGTACGGCCGCTTTCTGCGCCCCCTGGGCGATAAATTCCTGTTTACCCACCCGCAGATGGAACAGGCCCTGCTGGCGCGCGGCGCGGCCATGGGTCACCCCGAAGTCTGCAGCGCACTCATGGCCCACGGCCGGGACCTTCTGGTGTTTCCCGGTGGCGCACACGAAGCGGTGAAGCCAAACCGCCTGCGGTACCAGCTGCAATGGAAGGAGCGCTTTGGCTTCATCCGCATGGCCGCGCAATACGGCTACACCATCATGCCTTTTGGTATTGTGGGGCCGGACGAGTTCTACGACCACCTGATAGAAAGCGAGGCGCTGCCGGATTCGCTGCCGGGAAGACTGTTGCGTCGTGTCGGCCTGCTGACAGAGGACACGCGCAGCGACGCCCTGCCCCCGCTCGCCATCGGTGCACTGGGCACCGCGCTGCCCAAACCCCAGCGCTGCTATCTCGGCTTCGGCCGGCCGGTTGACCTGGCAGCCTATGCGCGCCGGAAACCGGGCAAGGCGCAGCAGCGCAAGATTCGCGATGAAGTCGCCGGCGAGATCGAGGAACAACTGCAGGCGCTGTTGCTGTTGAGAGAACAGCAGCGCAGTGAAAACAGCCTGCTGCGCCGCATACTGACCCTGTAGCGTGGATTATTCGGCCATCACACGGGCCAGCCGGGACGGCCTGCGCCAGGTCGTGCCGCGCAGTCGCAGGAGATACACCAGCGCCAGCGCCAGCAGCATCGCCACAAAGCCCCACCAGCTGACCAGAGGGCCTACGCCGAGATGCTTGATCATCACGTACTGCCCCAGAAGCATCAGCACGTGCAGGGTCATGGAGGTGTTCATCAGCCAGCGGGTATCTCCGGCACCGCGCAACACCCCGCTGCAAACCAGAATCACCGCATCTGCCACCACATAGGTCGCCATGCCCAGCATCATGCTCGCGCCCAGTGCGGCGATGGCGCTGAAATCCTGCTCCGGGGTGGCAAACACCATCATCAGTTCGTACCGGAACAGCACAAAGAACAGGGCCAGCAGCACGGAAAAGCCAAGTGCAACGGTGAAACCGGCTGCGATCACCTGGTTGGCCCGGGTCATGTCCCCCGAACCCACATAGCGCCCGATCATACTGGTGACGGCGATGTTCAGGCCGATTAACGGCACGTAGTTGAGCATGTCCCAGTTGAAAACAATCGCCATGGCCGCGCCCTCGGTGATGCCGTAGGACTGGAACAGCAGCAGAAAGAAATTGAACGTGGCGGCGCCAACAAACGTTTCGAAGCCCGATGGCAGACCGAGCCGCACATAGCGACGGAGAATTCCCCGGTCATAGTGGAATGCCTCAGCGACGTGAAAGCGCTCACGATGGATACGGTTGAAGAAGAAGACCGCATAGATGAGCAGGCTGCACGCCGTGGCGATTACGGTGCCCAGCGCGGCGCCACGAATACCCAATTCGGGAAAGCCGAACTTGCCGAAGATCAGTACCCAGGTGAGCGGTACATTGATCAGCACACCCAGCACATCGGTAATCATCACGACGCGGGTTTTACCAATACCGCAGAAATAGCCCGCCACACAGGCCTTGACCAGGGCAAAGAAGGCGCCGCCCATCATCACGTAGTAGTACTGCCGCTCCAGTATCACCTGTTCCGGCGGGTGCCCCATAGCGGCAAACAGGCCGCCCATACCCCAGGCAATCAGCAGTAACAGGGGTTGGCAGGCGAACGCCATGATGACCCCCTGGACGAGCACGCGCGGGCACTTCTGCAACTGACCGGAGCCGTAATACTGTGCCACCAGCGCCGTCGCGTAGGACATCACGCCAATGAACAGGGACACACTGACAAAAAACGTAACGCCACCACCCAGCGCAGAGGCAATGTGCAGGGCATCAATTCGCGACAGAAACAGGCGGTCGGTGAACACCATCAAGGCAAACGCGCTCTGCGAGACCACCATGGGTAGCGCCAAGCGGAGCAATTCACGTGTCTGGCCTGTGCTGAGCATTGTTATCTCCGACGGCGCGGGCACCGGCCCCGGCAGCTGCGCCCAAAAGCGCGGTCTGCGGGCACCGGCCGCCGTTGCGGCGTCAGCGTTGCTTGAGAAAAAAGGCCGACATTATAGAAGCCGCTCGCGGAAGTGCCAGCTCAGTCAGGGATAAAACGACCAACGGAGGGTGCCGCGGGACGAACGGGGGTCCCGCGGCAGCGTGAACGCAGGGCCTAGCGCTTGGGAATGCCCAGGGCGCCGAGGTTCTCCGCCATGTCCTGTGCGGCCGTAGCGGGGTTGATAGTGCGGTCAATCTTGAGAATGGTGCCATCAGCACCGATGTAAAACGTATGCCGCTTGGCAAAGCCCATCATGGCCAGCACGCCATAGGCCTCTGCCACCTGCTTCTCCGGATCGCTCAGCAACGGAAAATCAGCCTCAGTCTCCTCGGCAAAACGGCGGTTCTCCTCGACCTCGTCGACACTGGCCATAAAATAGCTCACGTCGTATTCCCGAATCAGGTGCCCGTTTTCGGCGAGCGACTTGCACTCAACGGTGCACCCCGAGGTAAAGGCGCGCGGATACCAGGCCAGCACCACTGCCTGTTTGCCCCTGAAGTCGGCCAGCGAATACTGTTTGCCATCGCTGCCCATCAGACTGAACTCGGGGGCGACATCTCCGACCTGCAGTTCTTCCGCGATGGCCGGAGCTGCGCAAGCCAGAGCCAGTAGCAACGCGAGGGATCGAATCAATTCCATAGAAACTCCATGACTGAACAGGGCTGCATTTCACAGCGGGGGAATCACGTAGTATGGTACGCGCCAGGCGGCGGCTGGATCACTGCCTGTGCCCTGACCGCTCTCTTCAAGCCACCGAACCCGGACCCTGCCATGCACTCACTGACCCGAACACTCCTTGGCCTGTTCCTCGCGGGCCTGATCCCAGGCGCAACCGCCCACGCTGACAACGGTAGCACATGGCGCGTCGACCAGCCTGATTTCTCGGCCGCGGCCACCCGCGCCGCTGTCGATGTACGCGAAGGCACGTGGATGAGCATCGACGTCTCCCCGGATGGCAGGCACATTGCCTTTGACCTGCTGGGCAACCTCTACGAAATGCCTATCAGCGGCGGCACCGCAACAGCGCTGACCACGGGGTTCGCCTGGGACATGCAGCCTCAATACAGCCCCGATGGCCGCCATATCGCCTTCACCTCGGATCGCACCGGCGGCGACAACCTGTGGCTGCTGGAGCGCGAGAGCGGAGCACTGCGACAGCTCACCTTTGAAGATTTCCGCCTCCTCAACAGCCCCAGTTGGAGCCCGGACGGCGAGTATCTGGCGGCCCGCAAGCATTACACCACCTCGCGCTCCCTGGGGACTGGCGAAATCTGGATGTACCATGTCGGCGGCGGTGCACAGAACGCCGGGCAGATGCTGATTCCCCGTCCCAGCCCAACCTTCCAGAAAGAACAGGGCGAACCCGCTTTCAGCCCGGACGGCAAAAGCCTGTATTTCTCCCTGAACACGACACCGGGCGACACCTTCATCTACCATCAGGACAGCAATACGGAACTGTTCCAGATTCGCCGGGTTGATCTCGCCAGTGGGGATGTCAGCACCGTAGCGGGTGGCCCCGGCGGCGCAGTGCGCGCCACGCCGTCACCGGACGGCAAGCAACTCGCCTACGTCAAGCGGGTACGGGCGCAGTCACGGTTGTTCGTCAAAGACCTCGCCAACGGCACCGAACGAATGCTGTTCGACGGCCTGGACCTCGACATGCAGGAGACCTGGGCCGTGCACGGGCTCTACCCCACCATGGAGTGGACCCCCGACAGCCGCGATATCGTTTTCTGGGCACAGGGCAAGATCTGGCGTTTGAATACGCTCGATGGGTCCCTGCTGAACGTCCCCTTTGAGGTCAGTGACAGCCGCGACATCTATCCCGCCGTGCGCTTCCCGGTCGAGGTGGCGCCGGAGTACTTCAACACCCGCATGGTGCGCTTCGCCACACCGTCACCGGACGGCAAGGCCATCGTCTTCGAATCGCTGGGCCGACTGTATATCAAGCGTGGCGACGCGGAACCCCGGCGCCTCACGGGGGACGGCGAAAGTGGTTTCGACTACGCCCCCGTGTGGAGTCCCGACGGTCGTGACATCCTGTTCCTGCGCTGGACAGACAGCGAACTCAGCCGGATTCACCGCGTGCCGGCTCGCGGCGGCAAGGCGCGTGCCCTGGATCATCCGAAGGGCCAGTACACGGAACTGGCTATCGACGGCAGCGGAGACACCCTGGCGCTGCGCAAACTGGCCGGCAGTGCCCTGCTCCACCCGGAGTGGTCGGTACAACCCGGCATCTACCTGGTCTCACGCGCCACCGGCGACATGCAGTTTGTCAGCGCACGTGGCGAACACCCCCATTTTGGCCCGGATGGCCGCATCTACGCACAGGAACGCGCCGATAGCGCCTCGGGCCGCGGCAGCAGCACCGCGAGCACGGTGCTCATCGCCATGTCGCGCACTGGCCACGATGTACAACAGGTCGCCAGCGCCGAGCTGGCCACGCGCATCCGTCTGGCCCCCGACGGCCGGCACATCGCCTTCGAGAACGGCCACCAGATGTACCTGGCAGCCGCCGCGCCCACCGCGGGCAAAACGCTGGTGCTCGACGATCCCAGGCCCGCCTTCCCCATCGTACGCCTGAGCCGGGTCGGTGGCGACTACCTGAACTGGAACGCCACGGGGAGCGCAGTGGTCTGGAGCACGGGCCCGACACTGAACACGGTCACCGTCGCCGATGCAATGCGCGCAGACTTTACGCCCCCGGAAGACGGTGTGGATCTCAGCATGCGCGTCGCCAGTGCCCGCCCCGCCACGCGCCTCGCACTCACCAATGCTCGGGTGGTCACGCTGAACAGCGAGCGCGAGGTGATTGACGGCGGCACGGTGCTGCTGGAGGGTAACCGCATCCGCGCCGTGGGCGGTGCCAGCCTGGCAATACCAGAGGGCTTCCGCACTGTGGACCTGGGCGGCAAGACGCTGGTGCCCGGTTTTGTCGATATCCATGCGCACGGACCCTACGGACGTGCCGACATCATCCCGCAGCAGAACTGGGATCTGCTCGCGCACCTTGCGCTGGGCGTTACCACGGTGCACAACCCGTCCAGCGTCGCCTCCCAGGTGTTTGCTGCCGCTGAGTATGCCCGTGCCGGACGCATTCTCGGGCCGCGGATTTTCTCCACGGCTGAAATCATTTACGGTGCGAAATCCACCTATTACTCGCCGGTGGAAACCCTCGACGATGCCCTGGCACACGTGCGCAGGCTCAAGGCGCAGGGCGCAGTGACCGTGAAAAACTACAACCAGCCGCGTCGCGATCAGCGGCAGATGGTTATCGAAGCCTCACGCCGCGAGGGCCTGATGCCGGTCGCCGAAGGCGGGGCCCTGTACCACATGGACATGAACCTGATCGGCGACGGGATCACCGGGGTCGAGCACAATGTCCCTGCCCTGCGCCTGTACGAGGATGTCCTGCAGTACTGGCGACAGAGCGAGGCGGGTTATACCCCCACGCTGGTGGTGACTTTCGGTGGACTGACCTCCGAGGACTACTACTACCAGGACACGGAGGTGTGGAAACATCCCCTGCTCGCCAACTTCGTGCCGCCAGCCGTGTTGCAGCCTCGCTCGGTGCGCAGGCCCATGGCCCCGGAAGCCGACTATCGCGATGACGATGCCGCTGCTGCCGCCAAGGGCTTGCTGGACGCCGGGATACTGGTCAACACCGGTGGACACGGCCAGCGCGAGGGTCTCGCCACACACTGGGAAATGTGGAGTTTCGTGCGTGGCGGCTTCAGCCCGATGGAGGCGCTCGCCGCAGCGACCATCAACCCGGCGCGCTACCTGGGAATGGATGGCGATATCGGCTCACTCGAGCCCGGCAAGTTGGCCGACCTGGTGATCATTGACGGCAACCCACTGGAGGATATCCGCCAGACAGACCGGATCAGCCACGTCGTGCTGAACGGCCGCGTCTATGCGGCGGAGTCGCTGTCCGAGGTATTTACCGGCGACAGCACGCTGCAGCCCTTCTACTGGCAGGGCAGGCCGGAGTCGGCAATTCGCTGAGGTAGCGCTCAGGCCTCAGCCTGCGCCGTGCCACTGCGGGCCAGCATCCAGTCGGCCAGCGCCTGGCGCGCGGCGGCTGCTCGGCGCGGCTGGCGCAGGGACGCAAACCAACGCGCCAGCTGGCGGCGTTCGGCGTCGCTGACATCGGCCAGCAGGGCGCTGTCCAGCTGCAGCGCACTGCGGTCGGCGTGTGTACGGCTGCACAGGCGGTGCTGATGCAGCAGCGCCCTACCCAGCAATACGAAGGGAAAATTCGGGTTTCGCGATGGCCCGTAGCTCACCAGTTTGCCGCCACTGGGAATGCCCTTGACCCTCAGCTGAGCAATCTCGTCGGCATAGCGCAGGGCGGCCACGCCGCCGGACGCAGCGCCCAGCGCACCACTGACCAACGTGCCCAGACCGCCCGTGAGCCCCGCTGTGACGCCGTCCAGGGCCATTCCCGTGCCGCCGCCCAGCAACGCGCCTGCCGAGGCCGCCACCAGTGCCAGCGCGCGACGATCCAGCCCCCACAGATACCATTGCTCCACGTTGAACAGCTCTGACGCCTCCAGATCGATATCCAGCTCACTGCGCTGCAGACGATGGTAATGGTAAACCTCCTCCACCTGGCGACGACAGCGCCGCTCACGAGCCTGTAGCTCACGCTGGTAGCGACTGAACAGGAGGTCCTGCACCGGTTGCACTGGCAGCCCCTCGGGTACGCGCTGCGAGACCTGGAACTCCAGAGCTTCGGCAATCCATTCGGCAATCAGTGCCGCAGCCTCACGGTGCTCGCGCTCGCGTTCCCCCCGCAACACCTCGACCGCGCGGTCCAGTGACTGCCGCCACTGCTCATCGAGGTGCCCAAAGAGGACCAGCAGTTCAAGCTGTTTCGCTGCCTCCGCACGCTGCGCGTTGAACAGACGCACCGTCTGAAAGTACTGCCCCAGGCCGGCCTGCCATTCCGCCACGTAGTCTTCATTGTCGATGGGGTTGATCAGCGCGAGGCTGGGGCGGCCGGTCCAGCGCAGAATTTCCATTTCCGCCTCGTAGTCGGCACCGAAAGGCACAGACCCGTCAACCACGTAAATAATGCCGGCCCCGGCGACAACCGGTCGCAACAGTGCGCACTCATCGTGAAAGCGCGGGTCGTCGCGATGCGCGTCGACAAAGTCGCGTACCGCCCGGGGCCTGCTGGCCGCGTCGGCAGCGTGCGCGCGCAGCCATTCCAGAACCGCACGCGCCCGCTGTATGCCGGGCGTATCCACCAGCGTGTACAGGGTCTCGCCATCGACGCGCATCGGAAATTCCCGCGCTTCGCGCGTGGAGCCCGCACGCGCCTCAATCCCCACGGAATCGTCTCGCGCGAGCGTTGCCACGATGCTCGACTTGCCTTTGTTGGGACGCCCCACCACCGCAAAAACCGGCAGGCTCATGAGATCACCACCGGATTCAGCAGCTGCACATCCACCGTCTGAAACGGCATGGCGCGAGCAAACAGACGCCAGTCTTCCACCTTGCGATGCGGCAAGGGACGACCCGGCAGGGGAACCAGGAGAACACTGCACTGCGGAATGCCGAACAGAGGCTCCAGGAGGTCGGCCAGTTCCGCGACGGGTGGCTCCCAGCCCTTGACCGCAAGATAGAGCCGATCGATATCCGCAAGCCGCAGTGCCGCCAGCGTCCGGCGGTCCGTGGCAAGATCGCTACCGGCAATACCGGCGTGCTGCGCAGGTTGCCCATCCGCCAGCTCCTCGTAGCTTGCCGGCGCCTGTTCGCCGAAAGCGCCAGCCACCTCCAACAGCAAGGTACGCGGCCATGCGACCGGCGCGGCATCGACCCCCGGCTCCCCGGCGCGCGTCTTACCCGGCACCGTGACGCCAGCCTCAGGTGCCGCACCGGTTGCGACCAGCGGCGCCTGCATCCGTGCCAGCACGCGCTCGACACCCGGATAGCTGAGCAGGCTGGCCAGTAACTGGCGTCGGTACAGGGCACGCGACAGGAGGTACAACAACACCCGCGGCAACAGGCTGTACACCAGCAGGCACAGCATCAGGAAACCCCACCAGCCGCGCATTCGCTCCAGACGCTCCGCATCAAGCAGCTGCAACGCCGCGTGATAGCGGCTGCTGCTCAGCAACTCGGGCGCGATCGTGGCGCCGGGAAGCAGGCTGTGCCAGGGCCAGGCAAGCGCGTCTACCAGGGCCTGCATGAACGGGTCGCTGAGTGGGTAGGTGGACCCCCACACAAATCCGTAGTTGTCCACTGCTGGCAAGACGAGAAACGCCGCAGCGGCGCCCGCCGCGAACAGTGCCCCCAGCGCCTGGCCGTGACGCAGGAAGAGCAGGCGCAACAGCGGCTGCGCCTCGCGCAACGCGCGGGCATCGGGCCAGCGCCGCTGCAGGACAAAACGTATCGGCTGTACCGGCGATGCCGGGGGCACCCTGCCCCATAGCAGCTGCAGCAGCACCAGCAGCGATCCCGCCATCAGCAGCCCCTGCAGCCCTACAAACAACAGTAGCCAGAACAGCACGTTGACCAGCGCATTCGCGCTACCGAGTAGCAGCCCCGCCATGGCAGCGAAGCCCCCACACAGCGCCAACAGATTGAGCAGCACCGCAGGATTGGCACGGCTGGCCCACTCCGGCCTGCGCTGCGCCTGCGGGTCCACCGAGTGCAACCAGTGCTGTAGCCGCGTCCAGTCATCCGCGGCACCCTCGCAGCTCCGCCCGATTTCCCGGTCGCGCAGCCGTCGTTGCTCCAGCGACAGATCCCGGTCGTGCTCAAGCTGATTGGCTAGGTGATAAAAGTCACTGATGTCGGGAGAAGCGATTGCCGTGTCCTCAGTATTCGCTGGCTGCACTGCAGTGTACGATACAGGCAATTCAATCTGAACAGGAGCAGCCATGCCAGCAACGCCCACCAACCCGTGGCCCATACGCTGGGACCTGCTGGTACGTTATCGCTACATAGAGACCATCGTTCTGTGGGAGGGTAGACTGACCACGCGCCACCTGTGCGAAACCTTCGGCATTGGCCGCCAGCAGGCGAGCAAGGATATCAATCGCTACATCCGTGACATCGGGCCGGGAAATCTTGTTTATGATTCATCGCTGAAGGGTTACATGCCGGCTGCGGGGTTCAGGCCGCGGGTGACAGAGGGCGTGGCCGACGAGTACCTGCACCTGATGGCGCGCAACAACGAACTGTCCAACGTGTTCGAATCGCTGGCGCTTAACGTCGCAAACATCGAGGTGCTGCGGGTACCGGTGCGCGATGTACGCCCCGAGGTGCTGCGACCCATCATGCAGGCCGCACGTCAGCGCAAACGCCTGGAAGTGGATTATGTGTCACTGCACAACCCCAACCGCGAGGGGCGAATCATCGTGCCGCATACTCTGGTATTCACCGGGCTGCGCTGGCACGTACGTGCCTGGTGTGAAAAGAACCAGGAATACCGCGACTTTGTGCTCAGCCGTTTCCGCGATATTCCGGAGATGCTCGACGACTCCACCCAGGGGGTCGAGAACGACCACGACTGGAACACCCACGTGACGCTGCGTATTGTGCCGGATCCAAGGCTGTCGCCTGCACAGCAGCAGGTGGTGGAGACCGATTACGGCATGCTCGAAGGCGCCCTGCACATCACCGTGCGCGGGCGGCTCGTGCCCTACGCCCTGAAGCTGTTGCACATTGACCCCGAGCCGGCCTCACTGGAAGACCCCATGGCACAGCAGATCGTGGTGGAGAACCGGGAGCAACTCCGGCCCTGGCTATTCAGTTGATCAAAGACCGTTTTCAGCGCACCGTGAGTATGATTTTTCCTATATGGGCGCCGCTTTCCATCAGCTCGTGAGCCGCCGCAGCGTCCTGCAGCGGGAAGGTTGCCGCGATCACCGGCTGGATTTCACCCGCATCCAGCAGCGGCCATATGCGCTCACGCAATTGCGCCGCGATCTCTGCCTTCGCCTCAATCGACTGAGGGCGCAGGGTGGACGCGGTCAGGGTCAGACGCTTCAACAACATGGGAACGAAGTTGACCGGCGCCTCGAAACCACCCTGGTAGGCGATGTTCACAATGCGACCGTCGGTCGCCGCCAGGCGCAGGTTGCGGTTGATATACTCACCGCCGACCATGTCGAGTATGACATCCACGCCGCTGCCAGCGGTCAGCTCCCCGAGCACCTGCTCAAAGTCTTCACAGCGGTAGTTGACCGCGTGGGCAGCACCGAGCCGCACACAGGCCGCGCATTTCTCCTCACTGCCCGCCGTTGCGTACACCGTTGCGCCAAGCGCCCGCGCCATCTGGATCGCGCTGGTGCCGATCCCCGAGCTGCCGCCGTGCACCAACAGGCTTTCGCCGGCCTGCAGGCGCCCGCGCATGAACACGTTGGTCCACACGGTAAAGAACGTCTCGGGAAGGCCGGCAGCCGCGACAAAATCCATACCTGCAGGCAGCGGCAGACACTGCCCCGCCGGGGCAACGACCTGCTCCGCATAGCCACCACCGTTGGTGAGGGCGCAGACGTGGTCGCCAACCTGCCAGCCGACAACGCCCGCCCCCACCGCCACCACGCGACCCGCCACTTCCAGGCCGGGAAGGTCTGATGCCCCGGGGGGCGGGGGGTACAGGCCCAGCCGCTGCATCACGTCCGGCCGGTTGACACCCGCGGCGACAACATCAATCAGAAGTTCGCCGGCACCCGCAACCGGGGCTTCACGACGTGCCATTTTCAATACGGCAGGCGCACCGGGTTCAGTGATTTCAATACATTGCATGGGGACGTGATTCCACTGTCTAGGAGGTAAATTTCTTCATGATATCCACCGGCAGCGGGAACACAATCGTCGAACTCTTGTCACCGGCAATCTCCACCAGCGTCTGCAGATACCGAAGCTGGATTGCGGACTCTTCAGTGGCCAGCATCTTGGCGGCTTCAGCCAGTTTCTCGGCAGCCTCGGCCTCACCGATGGCGTGGATCACCTTGGCCCGACGTTCGCGCTCAGCCTCCGCCTGTTTCGCAATCGCCCGCACCATGGACTCGTTGAGATCCACATGCTTGATCTCGACGTTGGCCACCTTCACACCCCAGGCCTCCGTCTGCTTGTCGAGAATGGACTGAATGTCGTCGTTCAAACGATCACGCTCGGCGAGCATGTCATCGAGATCGTGCTGCCCCAGCACCGAGCGCAGCGTCGTCTGGGACAGCTGGCTCGTTGCCTCAAGGTAGTTCTCCACCTGGATGATGGCCCGCTCCGGATCAACCACACGGAAATAGATCACGGCGTTGACCTGTACCGACACGTTGTCGCGGGAAATCACGTCCTGGGTGGGCACATCCATGACCAGGGTACGCAGGTCCACGCGCACCATCTGCTGCAGCACGGGAATGATGATGATCAGCCCGGGGCCTTTCACCTTGTAGAAACGGCCCAGCATGAAAATCACACCCCGCTCATATTCGCGCAGCACGCGAAACATGGACAACAGCAGCACTATCGCGAGCACAACAAAAGCGCCGGTAAACATCTCGATCTCGAACATCAGGCTTGTCCTTTCTCTGGAGATTGTTCGGATTGACGGCGGACGACCGCAGTCAGGCCGTCGATTGCCAGCACAACGACTGGCTCGTCAGGTTGCAGGGGGGCCTCGCTGCGCGCATGCCAGAGTTCCCCATCCAGCCATACCCAGGCCTCGCCATCGTGCAGGCGTGCCACCTGTGTCGTCATGCCCACCAGGCGCTGCACACCACTGACCACCGCGTGCTTGCGCGCGCGCAAAACCATGCCCAGGGCGAACACCAGCAAGCCGACACTGAATACGGTGACTGCGAGGACGATAGGCAGTGCCAGTTGGTAGGCGGGCAGGTTGGTATCCATCAGCATGATCGAACCTGTCACGAAGGCGGCAGCGCCACCCAGCCCCAACACCCCGAAGCTGGGCGCAAAGGCTTCGGCCGCCATCAGGGCGACGCCGAGCAACAGCAGGCCCATACCGGCGTAGCTGACGGGCAGCATCTGCAGGGCATACAGGGCAATCAGCAGGCTCACGGCGCCAACGATACCGGGCAGACCGATACCCGGATTGTAGAACTCAATGACCAGCCCGTAGATACCGACCAGCAGCAGGATATACGCGATGTTCGGGTTGGTGATGACAGCGAGGAACTCACTGCGCCAGTCCGGCGCCTGATCCACGATGGCCGCGCCAGCCGTGTCGAGAACCCGCGAAGCATCCCCCACATCAACCGCTGTCCCGTGCACGCCCTGCAACAGCAGGGGGATCGAGTCCGCCAGTTGATCGAT
The DNA here is from genome assembly GCA_002416125.1 of Halieaceae bacterium UBA5044. Classification (GTDB taxonomy): domain Bacteria; phylum Pseudomonadota; class Gammaproteobacteria; order Pseudomonadales; family Halieaceae; genus Haliea. The sequence goes on along the minus strand of DIBU01000013.1, from coordinate 437,023 downwards.
GACCCCGGCGGCCAGTGCGTCCTCTGCCGGCAGGCTGACCCCGTCGCGTACCGCGCGCTCCGCCCAGTCACCATTGCGTCCGCGCAGCTGCGCGAGGCTGCGGATGTAGGCCACCGCATCGTTCACCACCTTGCGCTCCATCGCTGTACTACCGGCGGCGGGCGGCGGCGCTGCGCCCTGTTCCTCCTCACCCGCGCCCGGCAACCCCGGCAGACCGCCACCGCCAAGCTGCACCGGCGTCGCCGACCCCAGGTTGGTCCCGGGCGCCATGGCCGCGATGTGTGTGGCATAGAGCAGGTACGTGCCGGCGCTGGCTGCGCGCGCTCCGCTGGGGCCCACGTACCCCAGCACCGGGACCGGCGCCGCCAGGACCGCCTTGATCATGTCGCGCATGGCGCTGTCCAGGCCGCCCGGTGTGTCGATGCGCAGTACAACCGCCTCGGCGTTCGCAGCGATGGCGCGCTCCAACGAGCGAGTCATGTGGTCCGCGCTTGCCGGCCCGATGGGACCGTCGATATGAATCACCCAGACCTGCGCCGCAGCAGCGGGGGACGCGAGCACCCAGGCCAGCAGCAACAGGCGCAGCTGGGCGAGACAGCGGTGTAAGGGATACCTTTTCATGCCCCCAGTATAGTGCAAGCACGCGGGCGGCGCCGAGACCAAGGCAAGCCCACTGCCTCAGGAGTTCAACAGGCGAAGCTCACCATTCAGGTGCACATCCCGCTGCGGGAAGGCGATAACCAGCCCATGTTCGCGGAACAGCGCATCGATCTGGAAGCGAAGATCGCTGCGAATCATGCGCAAGCCGCGCTCGGCGGTGGAGTGCACCCAGAAATTGAGTTCGAACTCCAGCGAGCTGTCGCCGAAGTTATCGAATATCACCATCGGCTCCGGTGTCTTCAAGACGTTGGGGTGCTTCTCGGCGACGCGGTACATCAATGTCTCGGTAAGCCGTACATCGCTGTCGTAGGCGACACCGACCCGCACCGCGGTACGCACCAGGTCGTCCACCAGCGTCCAGTTGGTCACGGTGTTTTCGAGCAGCTGGCTGTTGGGAATCAACAGGTGTACGCCGTCGACTCGCCGGATACGCGTTGAGCGGGTGTTGATCGACTCCACCGTTCCGCGCACGTCGCCAAGCTCGAGAAAATCACCGATCTTGATGGGCCGTTCCCACATCAGTATCCAGCCACTGATAAAGTTGTTGATGATGTTCTGCGCACCGAAGCCAAACCCGATCGCGACGGCGCCCGAGACAAACGCGAACGCTGCCAGCGGCACACTCAGCAAATCCAGCGTCGACATGCCGACAATGGCCATGCCGAGGATCAGGTAGGCACGGAAGGCCAGCTGCACCACGTTCGGATCGAGGTTGCGCTTGAGCATGCGCGAGCGCAGGAAGCGACCGCTCCAGAGCACGAAAAAGATCCCGCCCACCAGCAGGGCCAGAACGGTCAGCACCTGGGCCAGGGTAATGGCAACGTCGCCAAATACGATTAGAGGCGCATTGAGGATTCGGTTAAGCTGTTCCATGCAGGGTTCCTTGAAGGGTCACGGACACATGATCAGGGCAAAATTACTCTCACCGCAAGGGCAGTACCAGACAGGCGACGAATCGTTGATCGCCGCCTGGCGGGAACAGGAGAGCAGCGTACTCTGGCTGGACATGGAGGGCGAGCTGACCGCAGAGCGGCAGGAGTTGCTCGCTTCACTCAATTGTGACCGGCTCGCTGTCTCTGACTGCGCCCGCACCCGGCATCCGCCCAAGGTGGAAGAGTTCGACCACGACACGTTCATCCTGTTTCGCGGCATGACCAGCCTGGACGACAACCTGGAATTACAGCCGATGCCGGTCGGCATGTGGGTGGGCAAGCGGATTCTCATTACCAGCCATCCTGGCACCGCCGTCAGTGTAAACCACTTCTGGGACAGCGAGGAACAGCAGTCCCTGCTGAAAACGCCCAATGTCCTCGCGCTGCGTATTCTGCACTACGTGGGTGGGCGATACCTGGAAAAGCTCATGGATTTTGAGGACACGCTGGCCGGACTGGAGGACGCCCTGCTGACCGACCAGACCGATACCGTGATGAAAGAACTGGTGATCTACCGCTCGCGATTGCGCAAGCTGCTGCGCATTTTCAACTACCATGAAGCGCTGGCCGAGCACATTCTGCACAGTGGCACTGTTCACCTGGGTGCCGGCAAGGACAAGAGCCACCACGTGCGGCGCGACCTCTTCGACCGTTGCGAACGGCTGCGAACCCTGTGCTCGATGTACTACGAGATCTGCGGCGACCTCGTCGAGAGCCATATATCGATCACCTCCCACCAACTCAACCAAACCATGAAGATCCTCACCATCATCACAGCGATTTTTGTCCCGCTGAGTTTTGTCGCGGGTCTGTATGGCATGAATTTCCAGCACATGCCCGAGCTGCAGTTCCGCTACGGTTACTTTGTGGTTCTGGGGCTGATGGCACTCCTGGCGGTGGGCATGCTGACGCTGTTCCGGAGGGTGCGCTGGCTGTAATCACGAAATCAGGCCTTTGCGGATAGCCGCATTGACGCTATTGTTTGGTCAAACAGAATAACGAAAGGTCATCCCCCATGCGCCCAGTCAACCTCGCCGATGCCGGCTTTCTGCTGATGGAGAAGCGTCAGACCCCCATGCATGTGGGCGGACTGCACCTGTTCAATTACCCGAAGGGCGTAGACCAGCGCGAGTTTCTGCAACAGGTGCTTGCCGCCCTGCGCACCGAAGAGGAGTATCGGCGGCCGTTTGGTGAGTATGTCACCACCGGTCGCGCAGGTCCCCTGCGGCTGTATTGGGAGAAGGATGAGCACTTCGACATTGACTACCACGTGCGCCACTCCGCCCTGCCCCAACCCGGCCGCTATCGTGAGCTGTTCATGCTGGTGTCGAGGCTGCACAGCACGCTGCTTGACCGCACGCGGCCACTCTGGGAACTGCATCTCATCGAAGGCCTGCGCAACAACCAGTTTGCCGTGTACAGCAAATGCCATCACGCGGCGACCGACGGCGCCTCGGCGATGCACATGATGAACGCCATGTACTCCACCAGCCCCCGCAGTCGAGCACGCCACTCCGCAATGTCCTTCGAAGCCTTCGAGCGCTACAAGGCCAGCCGACTGCCACCCCCCGTGGAGCGTGTGGAGCCGCGCGGGCGGGAGCTGAAGACCGTGCTGGAAGCACTGCGCCAGCAGTACGACACCACAACGAACCTGGTCAGCGCCTTTCGCCAGTTTGGCGGCGCGTTCTTTGGCCGCAGTGGTAACCTCGCCGTGCCCTGGCATCAGGTGCCGCGCACCTCAATCAACACCAATGTCAGCGGGTCCAGGCGTTTCGTTGCCCAGTCCTTCGAGTTCGAACGTGTACGCAGCGTTTGCAAGGCGACCAATGCCACCGTCAACGATATCGTGCTGGCGATGTGTGCAGGTGCCCTGCGGCGCCACCTTGCCAACCTGGGCGAAAACCCCGCGCACTCACTGAAGGCGATGGCCCCGGTCTCACTCCGGGAAGAGAGCGATCTGGATTCATCCAATGCCATAGGGTTCATTACCGCCGACCTGGCAACCGACGTCGCCGATCCGGAACAGCGGCTGCGCAAGATCCAGGCCTCAATGGCGGCGGGCAAGGCACTGTTGCGCAGCATGTCGCAACGCGAGGCGACGCTGTTCATGCAGATTACCCAGATACCCGCCCTGCTCACCTCCGTGCTCGGCGTTGCGGCCAACTTTCCCGCCTTCAGCACCGTGATATCCAACGTCCCCGGACCGCGTGAGCAGCTCTACTGGAACGGCGCCAGCCTGGAAGGCGTATACCCGGCATCCATTGTCTTCGATGGTTTCGCCATGAACATCACACTGGTGAGCTATCGCAAGCAGCTGGATTTCGGCATCGTCGCCTGCCGGCGCTCCATGCCCCAGGTGCAGCGCATTATCGACTACCTCGAGGAAGCGCTGACAGAGCTGGAGGAACTGGCGGGGCTGCGCGTGGCCCCCAGACGCCCGGGCCGTAGCAGGGTAAAAGCGGCAGCCGGCAGCGCCGCCAGGGCATCAACGAAGACCGCAACCAAGACCAAGACCGCGGCCAAAACCAAACCGAAATCCCGTCAGGCCGCTGGCAGCAAGGCCGCGCCGCGCGCCAGGCCAAAGCGCACGAGCAAGCCGAAAACGGCGGGTAGCAAAAGCACAAAAGGGTGACACGCCAGTAATGAACGAGCAAATTCTGATTGGCGGCAACGCCGAAGGACAGTGCGGCCTGCTGCCACGCTACGCCAACCGCCACGGCCTGATTGCCGGCGCTACCGGAACCGGGAAAACCGTCACCCTGCAGTGTCTCGCAGAGAGCTTCTCTGACCGCGGTGTGCCCGTGTTCATGGCGGATGTCAAAGGCGATCTCTCCGGTATCAGCCAGGCGGGAACGCCACACCCCAAAGTGGATGAACGGAACCAGTACATCGGGATTACCGGCTACCAGCAGCGCGGCTTTCCCGTCGCTTTCTGGGATGTGTTCGGGGAGGCCGGGACTCCGGTGCGCACCACCGTCACCGAAATGGGCCCCGCGCTGCTTGCCCGCCTGCTGGACCTCAATGACACCCAGGAAGGTGTGATGAACGTGGTCTTCGAGTTCGCCGACAGCGAGGGCCTGCTGCTGGTGGATCTAGCTGACCTGCGCACAACCCTGGAGTATCTCGCAGAGCACGGCTCGGAACTGGGAGCAGGCTTCGGTGTCGCCAAGGCTTCGGTAAACGCCATTCTGCGCCGGTTGCTGGTGCTTGAGCGCGAGGGGGGACGCGCGTTTTTCGGCGAGCCCTCACTGGAACTCAAGGACTTCATGCAAACCACCCGAGACGGCCGCGGGGTGATCAACCTGCTTGCCGCCAACACCCTCATCCAGAGCCCGCGCGTGTACTCCACGTTCCTGCTCTGGTTGCTCTCCGAGTTGTTTGAAACACTGCCCGAACTCGGGGACCCCGAGCAGCCCGTGCTGGTGTTCTTTTTCGATGAAGCGCACCTGCTGTTCCGCGATGTGCCGCGCGCACTGCTGGAAAAGATCGAGCAGGTCGTGCGCCTGATTCGCTCAAAGGGTGTCGGTGTCTACTTCATCAGCCAGAGCCCCAGCGATATACCGGATTCGGTACTGGGTCAGTTGGGGAACCGTATCCAGCACGCGCTGCGGGCCTACACACCCCGTGAACAGAAAGCCGTGCGCGTGGCCGCGCAGTCATTTCGCGAGAACCCGGCACTGGATACGGTCACCGCCATCACCGAACTGGGCGTCGGCGAAGCGCTGGTGTCCCTGCTGCAGGACAAGGGCATTCCGGCGCCCGTGCAGCGCGTGCTGATTCGCCCACCGTGCTCACGCATGGGGCCTGCGAGTCCGCAGGAGCGCGCTGCGGTTCTGGCACACGACCCCAACCAGCGCCGCTATGCCGAGCCGGTTGACCCCCGCTCTGCCCACGAGGTGTTGCGCGAGAGAGTTGAAGCCGCGAGCGCTCAGGACGCGACGCAAAAATCCGCCAAAGCGAAAACCCGCGGCACAGGTGGACGCCAGAGCACCAGCGAGGCGTTTATCAAGAGTATGGCCCGCAGCCTCGGCTCTGCCGCCGGCAGCAGTCTGGGCCGCAAGCTGTTTCGCGGGCTGCTGGGCTCCCTGCTCAAATAAATCACTGCCACCACCCGATGGAACTCCGCGACCGGTAACGGGGTCTACTGCTGACCGCCGCCGTGTTGTCATCGCCTGAGCGTTGCAGCGCGTAGCAAGCGCGACCTCTCTCAAAGGAGCACACCATGCGTTATACCCTCAGACTGGCGGCCCTGCTGCTGGCCGCCTTTGTCGCAGCCTCACCCGGCCACACCCGATCCGCCTATGCGCCCGCCGATACGGGCCTCGCCGTGGCAACCTTTGCCGGCGGTTGCTTCTGGTGCGTGGAAGAGGGCTTTGAGAAGATACCCGGCGTTGTGGAGGCAGTTTCCGGCTACAGCGGCGGCACCGAAAAGAACCCGGACTACAAGCAGGTCTCCGCTGGCAAAACCGGCCATACCGAAGCGGTGCAGGTGTACTATGACCCCACCGTGATCACCTACGAGGGTTTGGTGGAGGGCTTCTGGCGCTTTATGGACCCCACCGACGCGGACGGGCAATTCGTTGATCGAGGCCGCCAGTACCGCCCGGCCATTTTCTATCACTCCGAGGAGCAGCAGCGCGTCGCGCAGGCGTCACGGGATGCGCTGGAGGCTTCTGGCCGCTACGACACACCTGTGGTCATCGACATTACGCCGTTCACGGCATTCTACGATGCTGAAGACTACCACCAGGATTACGCCAGCAAGAATCCACTGCGCTACCAGTTCTACACCTTCAATTCGGGGCGCTATCAGTTCATAGACCGGGTCTGGGGGGAGGAGCAGACGCTTGATTTCTCCCGTTTTCGTCCTGCGCCTACAGCAGGGGGCAAGCAAACGGCCTTCGATCCTGAACGTTTCGTGCGCCCCTCTGACGAAGTCCTGCGCCAGCGCCTCACCCCCGAACAGTTCCGGGTGGCGCGCCAGGATGGCACCGAGCGGGCCTTCAACAACGCCTACTGGGACGAAAAGCGGGCAGGCATCTACGTGGACATCGTATCCGGAGAGCCTTTGTTTTCCTCGCGCGACAAATACACATCAGGCACCGGGTGGCCCAGTTTCACGCAACCGATCAGCCAAGACAGTGTTGTGGAACGGGACGACAGCAGCTTTTTCATGGCGCGCACAGAAATTCGCAGCCGCTACGCGGACTCCCATCTCGGTCATGTATTTGATGACGGCCCCGCACCCACAGGACTGCGCTACTGCATGAACTCGGCGGCGATGCGCTTCATCCCGCTTGAGGAGATGGCGGCCGCCGGTTACGGCGACTACATTCCCTTTGTGACCGGCGAGGACTGAGGCTCGACATGCACCAGTCCGCGGACGCCGGCGATGCCGCACCACCGAACTCCCTGCGCCGGCTGCCCTGGCTGCTGTGCACTGCCATCATCCTGTTGCAAAGCGCATTCTGGGCGGCGGGGGTGGAGAGTGGCGCCTGGAAGATCCTGCTCGCAGCGCTGGAAATGAGTCTGCTGGGCGGCCTGCTGTGGAATGGCTGGCGCATTCGCCGCTGGGTCTACCAGACCAGCACGGCAGGGCGCCCTGCGGTCGCAGACCTCACCGTCGCGGGGCTCGCTGTGTGTCTGCTCGGCGACGCCGTGAACCGCAATGTCCCGGCGCGCTTCTACAGCTACGACAACGTCGTCCAGCACAGCTATCTGGCGGATTCAGTCTGGTTCTTCTTCCCGGGCTACGCGCTGCTGCTGGCCGCCGTCTGGCTGGCAACCCGGGATCGGGTGTCTCCACGGTGGCGTGCAGTGCCGCTGCTGCTCGCCGCCGCTGGCGGTCTTTTCGCCTTCTTCCAGGTACTCCTGCCAGGCACTGCCGCCTACATTGCCTGGCTTACGGGTGCCTACTCGATCCTGATCGCGCTCATGCTGCCCTGCGCACTGTGGATAGGGCTGGCCTTTGGCCGCCGCGGTCGCTGGGTCGCTCTGGGTGCCGCCATGGCAACGGTCGCCGATGGCATGATCGGCCAGTTCTGGTTGTATGGCAGCGGTCATTATCCCGCCATCGCCTATGCCAACTTCATGGTGTACTTCGTTTCGCAGGCCCTGCTGCAGCAGTTGCCCCTGCTCGCTCAGAACTCGTACTCCAGCACCGCGCGCAGCGTGTAGTCTGCGGTGGTTGCATCCAGGCCCCAGACAACGCCTGCCTCCCAGCGCAGCGCCTGGCGGCTGCCCAGGCGCGCCATGCCCAGCAGCATGGGGCCCAGTGCCCGGGTGTCTTCGCCCAGATAAAGCTCCAGCGCTGGCTCCAGCAGCGGGGAATGACGGTAGCGCGCCTGCAGCGCGGCGGCGGTTTCGAACTCGTCTTCAATGTCATCGCCCCACTCGTAGATGACCCCGAGGTTGGCTGTCGCACTAAAGCGGCCCAGTTCCCGCTCCAGTAGCAAGGTGGTGGAGTACTCCCAGATTTCTTCGTGGCGATACTTTTCCAACTCGAACAGCAGCCCATAATCGAGCAGATACTCCCCCTGCTCTGACAGTTGCCACAATGCCTCCAACTCCCAGGCGTCGATGGTGAATCCGCTGTCGCTGCCTTCCCGGCCGACCAGATACGCTTCGGCAAACACAAACTCCGACACGGCTCGGCCCAGACCGACACGGTGTGTAGCCTGGCGCTGTGCCGCGCTGCCGGGGGGATTGTGTTCCTGCACGGCGCGCCACTCCAGCTCCCATTCCAGCTGTTCCACATAGGGGTGATAGACCTTGTCGACAACACTGCCGTCAGCCAGGGTGACCGCCGGAAACACCGTCAAAACCGCCAGCATCAACCCCCTGCAGCTATTCCCCGACCGCATGTCCTGCCCTCCCTTTACTGCCCCACCAGAGCGCAACACCAGCCAGCGCCAGACTGCCCAGATACAGGCCCACCTGCAGCGCCCCGGGCGTGGCTTCGTAGCCCAGTACGGCGTACAGCAGTTCACCCAAAAACGATTGTTCGCTGAGCAGCCCCGAGCTGTCCCAGAGCGGGGCCTGGTCCGGTAACCAGTCCACCTGTTCCAGCAACAGGGTGGCCTGCATCAGCATGCCGGCGCCAATCAGGGCCAGGGCGGCACAGCAGCCCCCCAGTGCCCAGCGCTGCGGCAAGGCTCGCAGGGCGCCGTAGACCAACACTCCGGCACTGATGCCTATGCCCATACCCAGGGCACTGCCTGCCCAGACGGCAGCCGCGTGTTCACCGAGTGCGGCAAAGGCACGCACGTAGATCTGTATCTCTGCGCACTCGCGCACAATGGCCAGGCTGATGGCAAATGCCATCAGTATCATCAGCAGGCGCGGTCGCCTGTGTGCACGCCAACTGCACGCGAGAATGGGCACCAGCAGCAGGTACACGCCCGCTTGCAGACTGGCATTCACCACCTCCTGACCTGCGCCCTCCAGCGCATCGGTAATCCTCGCGAGAAACGAGGCGTAAAGCGTCACACCCGCCGCTGCCAACGGCACGGCGAGCCACAACCAGCGGTTTCCAAGGCGGATACTGCGTGCGAGGGCCAGCAGGGCACTGACCAGCACCGCCGCCTCCAGCACCTCGCGCAAGACGATAACCACGGAGTTAAGAAACACGACAGGCCCTCATTCCACCACCACCCTGCCCTGCGCCGTACGTGGATTGAATTCACCAAAAAAGGGGTAGACGCCGGGTGCCAATGGCCCGATGAAGATATTGGCCTTGCTGCCTCCGAGAATGACCTTCTCGCGATTCAATTCGTAACTCTCGAACTCCTCCGGCGTGACATCATGGTTGATGACCACCAGTTTCACCTTGGTATTGGCGGGAATAACGATTTCCTCGGGTATGAACAGGTGATCGCGAATTTCCAGCTCAAAAACCGGTGTACGCGCCTGCACCATAGCCGCCGCGAGGCCACACAGCACAGCGCAGGCCCATTGCTGCGCACGCTTCACGATGCGCCCCTCTCGACTGGAAACTGCACCGTGACGGCCAGCCCACTGCCCAGAGGGCTGTCGGCCAGCTGCACCTTTGCACTGTGCAGTTGGACGATATGCTGGGTGATCGCCAGACCCAGGCCGGCCCCGGCGATACTCTCACTGGCACTGGTGCCGACCCGGTAAAACCGCTCAAAAACGCGCTCCCGCTCAGCGCAGGGGATTCCCGGCCCGCTGTCGGCTACCTCCAGCAAAGGCACACCGGCACGGCTGCCGGCAAACACCGCAATTTCGCCGCCCTCAGGCGTATACTTGCGCGCATTGTCGAGCAGGTTGCGCAGCAGAATCGCCAGCATGGTCTCGTCACCCTGCATCACGGCGGACTCGCCCTGCAGCGACAGCGACTGGTGACGCGATTCGAACGCGGGCCACATTTCGGCGGTGACCCGCTGTGCGAGGGTATGCAAATCAACGGTCTGGAAGTTGGCCTTGATCAACTCCGGCTGCGTGCGCGCCAGGTCCAGCAGCTGTTCGACCAGGTGGTGCATACGCTCGATGCCCTCGGTGGCATGTTGCAGCGCACTGCTGCCCGCCGGAACTTCATTTTCCAGATTGTGCAGGTGAATTTTCAGGGCGCTGATCGGCGTCCGCAACTCGTGGGCGGCATGTGAGGCGAAGTGCTTTTCCCGCTGCAGCGCAGCAGCCAGACGCAGCAGAAGGCCGTTGGTCGAGGTAATCACCTGCTGCAGCTCGGTGGGCGGATCCGTATCAGGAAGCGGGGTGAGGTCGTCCGTGGCCTTGCGATTGATCTGCTCGCTGAGCTCCCGCAGCGGCGCCAACCCCCAGCCTACCAGCACCCAGATCAGCAATGCCGCTACCGGTAACCAGAGCAGGAGGGGAATCACGGATTCCAGCACAACGCTCTCGGCCAGCGTGTGGCGAACATCCGCCCGCTCTGCCACCATCCCCCAACGCTGGTCCCCCATGGCAACCGTCAATGTGCGCCAGCGATATCCACCGAAATTGGCGTACCGGTAACCTGCAGCAAACGCCGCAATCGGCGCGTCCGGCGCCGCAGCAGAGCGCAGCACCGGGCGCTCATCCTCCCATATCTGGAAGACAAAGCCTTCGACGCCGCTGCCCGGTGATTGAGACGGTATATCGCCACTCCCGAGGCCGATGAGAATCTCCGCAGAATACTGAAGCTGTGCATCCAGCAGTGCCTCCGCCTTGTCCATGCTGGCCCGGTAACCGTTCAGTGCGGCCACAAAAGACACCAGCGTAAACGCTGCGATCAGCATGGTAACCAGAGAACGGCGTATCGATTTCATTGCCGCGGCACGGTGTAGCCGATACCCCGCACGGTCTTGATAAAGTCGTCCGGAAGTTTCTTGCGCAGGTGGTGAATATGTACTTCCAGCGCGTTGCTGCTCACTTCCTCGCCCCAGCTGTAGAGACGTCCCTCCAGAGACTCGCGTGTCAGGACCTTGCCGACGCTCTCCATCAACGCTTTCAGTAGCATGTATTCGCGCCGCGGGAGATCGAGGGGCTGGTCTCCGACGACGACCGTATGCGCTGCAGTATCCAGGGCGACATGACCCACCGTGAGACAGCTGCTTGCTGCTGTGTTCGACAGGCGCCGTTCTATGACCCGCAGGCGGGCGGCCAGCTCCTTCACATCGAAGGGTTTCGCCATGTAGTCGTCGGCACCGTGATCCAAGCCGCGCACTTTATCGTCAGCCCCGTCCCGAGCGGTCAACAACAGGACCGGCAGGCTGCGGTGCGTCTCGCGCACCGCTCGCAGCACCTGCAGCCCATCCATGTCCGGCAGCCCCAGATCCAGTACCACCATATCCGGCGCCTCCGCCCGCACGGCGGCCAGTGCCTGCCCGCCCGAGGCCACATGGTTCACGGCAAACCCCTCCCGGCTCAGCGCGGCCTGAAGGCCGGCGGCGAGGGATCTGTCATCTTCAACCAGGAGAATACGCATCTGGGCAGTTTACTCGCCGGCACCTCGGGCAGCCAGCGCGTGACGGCGAATAACCGGCAACTGCTTGACCAGTGACTTTTCCACCAGCGACGGAAAGAGGCCGTTCAGCTTGATGAAGAAGCGCTCGGGCCAGCCCACAAATCGAACGCCCCGCGCCGAGTGCAACAGCGCCAGCAACTCAGCCGCCACACGATCGGGATCATCCACGGCTGTACCCAGTTCGGCGTTCATCGCCGCTGTGGGCCCTGCATTCATATCCGTCGCTGTCGCTCTGGGCGCAAGGTAGTGCAGGCTCACGCCGCTGCCGGCGAGCTCGCGGCGCAGCGCCTCGGTGAATCCACGCAAGCCGAATTTGCTCGCGCTGTAGGCCGCGTAACCCGGAAAGCCGATGCTGCCAAATGCGGAACCCACGTTGACCACCCAGCCCCGCCGCGCCTGTAGAACCGGCAACAAGCCCTGCAAGAGCAGCATGGGCACCAAGAGGTTCAGTTCCAGCGTCTGGCGCCATTGCGATTCCTCCTGCTCGGCAAACAGGCCGAAATGATTGACACCGGCGTTGTTGATCAATCCATCGACATCCTGAGCGGCGGCGATGACCGCCGCCCGCCCCGCGGGAGTACCAAGGTCGGCCACCAGCACGCGGTGGCCATCACCCGGTAGCGATGTGCGCAATGCGTTTAGCACACCGCCATTGCGCGACACGAGCAGCAGCGATGCGCCGGCCTCCGCCAGCGCACGCGCGCAGGCCTGGCCGATGCCCCCTGCGGCGCCGGTGAGCAGAACGCGTTGACCTGAAATATGCATGCCGCCACCTACGCTGCGAGGCGCTGCGCCTGATCGGCGCTGACGCTGCGGAACACATCCGCATACAGGTGATAAAAGATACGCGCGCAATGCAGTATCTGCCGCTGATCTTCCGGCTGGTCGATACGGTTCATCAGGTTTTCAAAAAACTGTACGTGCTCGATGTCCAGGGCTCCGTGGGAACGCAGATAGCTGAAGGCCTTGCGCGGCAGGCCGGTGGATACCGCGATCGCGTCCGCAGCGCTGTCGGCGACACGAATGGAGGTCCCTTCCAGCACGTGAACCATGCCAAAAAAGCCCACCGGATTTACCCGATCGATAACGTGATAGGCGTAGGCAACCATCAACTCGGTCGCGCGATTGGGTACGCTCAGGCGGGCCCTGTCGCGGTCATAGCCGCAGGCTTCGATATCGTTGAGGATCCATTCCTGATGACCGAGTTCCTCCTCGATGTATTCAGCCAGCGCCGTGCGCAGCCACTCCTTGTCTCCAGGCATACGCGCCCCCGCCGCCATCAGCAGGGGTACGGTATGCCGGACGTGGTGATAGGCCTGTACCAGAAACGCAACGTAGCGCTCCGTCGTCAGCTTCCCGGCCAGTGCATCACGCACCAGGTCCGTGGCCACCAGGGCCTCACGCTCTGCGAGGGTGGCATTCTGCAGCGTCTGGAAGAAACCATTGCCTGAATCGTTCATGTTGCCAGCAACTCCTTTTCGGGTAGATAACAGGTGTCGAGCGACGCAGCGAAGTGCGCCGCAATCCGGTCCCGGCGCGGTCGCCCGTTTTCGGTAAGCAGTCCATTCTCGGCGGACAGCGGCGATGGCAGGCGAATCCAGCGTTGTGCACGGGCGTAGTCCGGCAGGCCCGCGTTGGCGGCGGCGATGCTGGCGGCAATCTCTGTATCGCTGCAATCAGCCCGCGTCGGGTAGACCAGGGCAACGCAGAAGGGTCGGTCATCACCCAGCACCACGACCTGGCGCAGGCAGCCGTCTGCCAGCAATTCGCTTTCCACCCATTCCGGAGAGATGTTGCGGCCAAAACTGCTGATAAGCAGATGCTTGCGACGACCGGATACGGCCAGGAAGCCGTCCGCATCAATATGGCCCAGATCGCCGGTTGCAACGGGGCCGGACTGCCAGCTCCGGGGGTCATCAAGGTAGCCAAGGAAACGGTTGCCATCGACCACAAGCTCCCCCGCGCTGACGCTGACCCGGACGTGCGGCAGTACCCGCCCACTGGTGCCCGGGCGATCCGCATCCGGGGTATTCAGGCTGACCACAGACGCACATTCCGACAGGCCGTAGCCTTCATACACGGGCAACCCTGCCTGTCTGACCCGGCGTAGCAGGTCTGGCGCAACGCGTGCGCCGCCGACGGCCACAAATGCGAGCGCCGGTGGCGCCTGCCAGCCGCCCCCCAGGGCCTGATCAAAGAGCGTCAGCAATTGCGGGATGACGATCAGGGTCTGTGGGTTGATGCGCGCGAGGCCGCCCAGCAGGCGTTTTGCATCGACGCCGGAGCTGCCAGCGAGACCCAGTTCAGCCGGCGGCGGCAAGACGATACTACCGCCCGCCAGCAGTGGCATATACACACCGGCGATATTTTCCAGCAACGTGCTTAAGGGCAACAGCGAGAGATGACGAGGTGCCGTCAATCCCACGCCTGCTGCCAGCGACTGCGCTACCCGCAGGCACTGCTGAGTAGAAAGACAGACCCCCTTGGGGTTGCCGGTGGAGCCTGAGGTGAACGTGATTTTGGCCGTCCCGGGCGGTATAGCACCGCCTGCGCCCACGTCAAGCCGGAGCACGCTGAGGCCAAAGGGCAGATCCTCCCACTCACCCGCACCGGGCAGCGTTGCCACCGATGGATACAGCGCGGGGCTGGCAATCACCGCCTGCGCTCCGGATGCCTGCAACACGTGGGCGCGCTGGCCAGCGCTGAAAAACGTCGGCAGTGGCACCAGACAGACACCGGCCGCCTGTGCCGCGAGGTCGACACGCACCCAGTTCACCGAGTTTTCCGCAAGCAGCGCAATGCGTTGCAGGCCGGATGCGCGCAGACAGGCCGCCAGCCGGGCAACATCACTCACCAGGTCTGCCGCAGTGACCGTCAGTTGACCATCCTCCAGCACCACCGACTGCGGATCCTGTACCGCGCGGCGTGCCAGAACCTGCTCCAGCGCACTCACCCGGCGTGCTCGCGAAGGGTGGCCGCGAGGGCAGAGATGGTTGCAGCATAACGCTGCAGTTCGGCCGCCATCGTCGGCCGCGACCACGCCTGCTGGTGGGTCAGGCGCATGTCGCCGATCATCACCTGCGGATCGCCTTCGTAGTACCGCCCCCAGTCGCGCGCCGCGGCGCCCAGGCGCTCCGGGCGCGCGGCGCCAACGGCCTGTGGCGTAAAGCCACTGCGGCAGATGGAAAGCCGCACCGCGCGGTTCGCGGCGAAGATGAGATAGCGGATACCCGCCTCATATATCGCTGCAGTGACCAGCAGATACAGCAGTGCACCCTGCCCCGGCTCAGAGGCCGCGAGGTTACCCAGCTCCAGGACATCGCCACGGCTGCAGCGGCCTCCGTGCAGGGCATCAACCGCAGACGTGGCCGGGACATCAAGATACTGTTCACAGAAAAGTGGACCCCGGTTGGCGCTGCGCAGGCCCAGTGCGGCCTGCAGCGTTCCGTCGCGCTCAAGGCTACAGAGCAGCGGCAGAAACGAGAGCACGCGCGCGCCCCAGGCAGCCTGAAAGACGCTGCCGATATAGCGCTCCACGCGCTCGCGGCGCGGGTGCATCTCCTCGCAGGCGCAGAGGGCAAACGGGGCATCCGCCACACCTGCAGCGGCCTGAAAGACGCTGAGGGTGCCACCGTTCGGGATGCTGTGCAGGAAAGCGGTCACTGTCGTACCTCACAATGGACTCATTGGGAGACAGTGTGAGGTACGAAACTTAGAGAAAACTTAACAGAGCGAAGATTGTTTGCAGCGTCGGCGCAGCTAGTGCCGCTTGCGCCGGCGCTGCGGTTTACTGACCGCCGCAGGGGTCTTCGGATAGCGGGGCAATTTACCGCTGGAAAGGTAGCGGTGAATCGATTCCTGGGAGCGGATCATCGCCGCCTTGGCGCGCCGGGGTACGTATTCGTTCACCTGATGTTGGTCGATGATGCGGGCCTTGACGTTATCGTGCCACTGCTGATCGAGGATATCCTGCAAAACCCGCTGTGCGGCCCGGTCGCGGATCGGGCACAGCACCTCAACCCGGTAGTCGAGATTGCGCGTCATCAGGTCAGCGGAACCCAGCAGGTAACGCGGATTGCCCCGGTTGTAAAACACGTAAGCCCGGGGGTGCTCAAGAAAACGGTCGACGATGCTGATGGCTTCGATATTTTCCGAGATCCCCCGCACGCCGGGCAGCAGCGAGCACATGCCGCGAATGATCAGCCTGATCTTGACACCCGCATCGGAGGCCTCGTAGAGCTTCATCACCAGCTGGTTGTCCACCAGATTGTTGCACTTCAGGGTCATCTCCGCCCGGTAACCGGCACGGGCGTTGGCGATCTCCTGCTCTACCAGGTGCATCAGGCCCGGTCGCGTGCTGTGCGGAGACACCAGCAGTGTTCTGTAGCGCGGCCGCTTGTAGGTGAACTGCAGGAAATCAAACACATCGTAGATATCGCGACCAATATTCTGATCGTAGGTCAGCAATGTGAAATCGGTATACAGGCGCGCGGTCTTTTCGTTGAAGTTGCCGGTGCCAATATGGCTGTAATAGCGGATCTGGCCCTCTTCGCGGCGTTCAATGAGCAACAGTTTACTGTGCACCTTGAGGCCGGGAATGCCAAAGATCACGTCGATACCGTTTTCGGTAAGACGCTGGGCCCAGCTGATGTTGGCCGCTTCATCAAACCGCGCCGCAAGCTCCACCACCGCGAGCACGCGCTTGCCGTTCTGCACCGCATTGACCAGCGCATCAATAACGCGCGACACCTTGGCAACCCGGTAAAGGCAGATTTTGATTGTCGACACATTGGGATCGAGTGCCGCAGTTTTGAGCAGGTCGATAATGTAATCGAAGGGATGGTAGGGGTAGTACAGGAACACGTCCTGCTCGCGAATGTTGTCAAACAGGCTGCCGGGCTCATCCAGGCGCGGCAGGCGAATCGGCGGCAGGGGCCTGAACTCCAGGTACTTTGGGCCCACGTTCGGGAAGGACATGAAGTCCTTGGAATTGTGGTAGCGGCCGCCCGGGATCAGGCTGTCGTACTTGCCAAAGCCGAAACGGGAACAGAGATAGTCCAGTAGCCGCTGCGGCATGGCCGCGTCGTAGACAAAGCGCACCGCTTCCGCCTTGCGTCGCTGCTTCAGGCTGCTCTCCATTTTGTCGATGAGGCTTTCCGTAATACCCGGGTCGATCTCCAGCTCCGCGTCGCGCGAGAACTTGAAGCAGTAGGCCGCCGCTTCGTCAATGTGGAACACACCACGAAACATCTGCGGCAGGCAGAAACGAATCACATTATCGAGGGCGATAAACACCTTGCCGGCCCGTCCCTTGCGCTTGGGTATCTGCACGAAACGGTCGAGCCGGTCCGTGGGGACCTCCACGACCGCGTAGTTGTAGTCCTCACCCGAGCGGATATCCAGCGCGAGGTAGATGGACTCGTCATTCAGGGCGGGGATAGCCTGGCCATCACGCAGCAGAATCGGCTCCAGTTCGGGTAATACCGTGCGGGTGAAATAGGCCTGCACAAACGCGGCCTGGCCCGGGTCGAGCTGGCGTTCGTTGACCATGTAGATCTGCCGCGCACGCAGGTCACGCAGCACGGCGTTGTAGGTTTTCTCAAACTGCTTTTGCAGCTCCACGACGCGCTTGAGGATGGCCGCCAGCAGATCCTTGGCACGCTGCTTCGAGGTGGCGTCTGAAACCGTGATCAGGCGTCGCACCTCTGCCACCCGAACGCGAAAGAATTCGTCCATATTGTTGGAGAAAATACCGAGGTAACGCAGCCGCTCGATCACCGGCACGGTCTCGTCCGCGGCTTCCTGCAGCACCCGCGCGTTGAAGGACAACCAGCTGATTTCCCGGGGGATGAACAGGCTCTCGTCGAGATCCGCCAACCGCCTCTGCAGGGAATTGTGGGAGTCCGTCATGTTTGAGCCTCAGTAAAAACGACCAGTCTAGCGCGCCCGCAGACGCAGTAAAGACACTTGCTGCCGAAGCTTGATGAAACTTTTGTGACGGGCACTCAGGTGTAGAACCAGTAGGCGACCACGATAGCGGCCACAATACCGGCCGCATCCGCCGCAAGACCACAGCCGAGGGCGTGGCGAGCGCGGCGGATGCCCACCGCACCAAAGTACACCGCCAGCGTGTAGAACGTCGTCTCCGTGGAACCCTGCATCGTTGCCGCCAGGCGCCCCTGGAATGAATCGACACCAAAGGTGTTCATGGTGTCGATCATCATGGCCCGCGCGCCGGAACCCGACAGCGGTTTCATCAGGGCGGTCGGCATGGCGTCCACCCACAGGGTGTCAAAGCCGAGAAACTGCACACCGCCGCGCAGCAGGCCCAACACCAGGTCCAGCGCCCCGCTGGCGCGGAATACACCGATCGCCACCAGCATCGCCAGCAAATAGGGAATGATGCCGATGGCCGTCTCAAACCCCTGTTTGGCGCCTTCGATAAAGGTGTCGTAGACATTCACCGCGCGCCGGTGCGCAACGACCAGAAACAGCATGATCAGGCTCACGATCAGCAGATTACTGATCAGGCTGGACTGCCGCTGCAGGGCATCGGCACCGAGCGTGGAGAACCAGCCCACCAGCGCCAGCAACAGGGCAAAGGCACCGCCGAGGAAGCCCAGTACAACCGTGTCGCGCAGGCGGATACGCTGCACCCAGGCAGTCACCAGCAGGCCTGCCAGGGTCGAACAGCTGGTCGCGATGAGAATGGGAATGAACACGGCTGCCGGGTCCTCCGCACCCATCTGGGCGCGGTACAGCAATATCGTCACCGGAAACAGCGTCACCGACGAAGTGTTCAGCACCAGAAACAGGATCTGCGCATTGGTGGCAACCTCCGGGCGCGGGTTCAGGGTCTGCAGATCCTTCATTGCCTTGATACCGAGGGGCGTGGCGGCGTTGTCCAGCCCGAGAATATTGGCCGACAGGTTGAGGGTCATGGAGGAGATCGCCGGGTGCCCACGCGGGACGTCGGGCATCAGCCGGGTAAATAACGGCGACAGCAGTCGCGCCAGCCGATCAACAAGGCCCGACGCTTCACCGACGGCGACCACGCCCAGCCAGAAGGCCATCAGCCCGATGAGTCCAATAGCCAGCTCCACGGCCAGCGCTGCCATGTCGAACAGGCTGCTGACCATCCGCTGAAAGACCGCCGCATCGCCGGCCAGCAGCCATTGCACCAGCGCGGCAACAAATGCCAGCAGGAAGAACCCGAGCCAGATACGGTGCAGCATCAGGCCGGCTGCCGCGCAAGAAAATCCAGCACGCGCCGGGCCGTGGCATCCGGGTGTTCCAGCGGAAACAGGTGCCCACCGGGCAGGGTATCCAGTTCCGCAGCCGGCTGCAGTGCCGCCCAGCGTCGCAGCCCGGCGGCGGAAAGGATGTCCGAGTGCTCGCCGCGCAGACCCAGGGTGGGCAGGCGCAGTTTCCACAGGCGCGGCCACACCAGCGGCAGCGAGGAATACACAGCGGCCTCCCAGGCACCGGAGTAGGCCAGTTCCCAATCGCCGTCCGCCGTGGCGCGCACACCGGCACGGATGTAATCCCAGAGAACGTCATCCGAAATTCCGCTGTAGGCACGCTTATCGCGATGGAACGCGTAGGCCTGCTGCACACTGGAAAACCGGCCCGGTCGCCGCAGAGCGCGGCGCACCATCGGAATCCTGGCCAGACGGCTGCGCGGCGTAAGGTTGAGGCCCAACGCCAGGCGCATCGGCATGAACACCGGGTCGAGCAACACCAGGCCACGGAACAGTTCCGGGCGCTTGCAGGCTGCCAGCATGGCCACAACCCCGCCCAGCGAGTGCCCCATTATCCAGACCGGCTCGCCGTCACTGTGTTCCAGCGTGGCAATCAGGTCATCGGCAAACTGGCGCCAGTTGGCGCGCGCCGGCGCCGGTTCCCGCGACCACAGCGGCCGATGGCGATAGCCGCTGACGCTGAAGTGTTCGGCGAGCGGTGCCAGCAGGCGCCTGTAACTGCCGGGGGGATAGCCGTTGGCATGGGCGAAGACCAGCTTCGACCCCGCCCCACCAAAGGATTCCAACCTCTCCTGCATGTCGTTCAGCGTCCCCCGGACTGTCGCTTCAGGCCACCTGCCCCGTGCTGGCGCCAGCCTAATGTAAAACCGCACGCTTGTCCCGCCCGACACCGCGACTTACCATGCCAGACTGTTGCCTTGACCGGGAGTTACCAATGAAAACACGAGCCGCCGTTGCCTTTGCTGCCGGCCAGCCGCTGGAAGTGGTCGAAGTCGACCTCGAGGGCCCCCAGCCGGGCGAAGTCCTGGTGGAAATGATGGCTACAGGCATATGCCACACCGATGCATTCACGCTTTCGGGGGACGACCCCGAGGGCGCGTTCCCTGCGATTCTCGGGCACGAGGGTGCCGGCATCGTGCGCGAAGTCGGCGCCGGCGTGAAATCGGTGAAACCCGGCGATCACGTCATTCCGCTGTACACCCCGGAGTGTCGGGAGTGCAATTTCTGCCTGCACCCGAAAACCAACCTGTGCCAGGCCATTCGGGAAACACAGGGGCGCGGTGTCATGCCCGATGGGCGCAGCCGCTTTTCCCTGGACGGCAAACCCCTGCTGCACTACATGGGCTGCTCGACCTTCTCGAATTTCAGCGTCATGCCCGAGATCGCGGTAGCCAAGGTGCGCGAAGATGCGCCCTTCGACAAGATCTGCTACATCGGCTGCGGGGTAACCACTGGCGTGGGCGCAGTGGTCTACCGGGCAAAAGTTGAACCGGGCAGCAATGTGGTGGTGTTTGGCCTCGGCGGCATTGGCCTGAACGTGCTGCAGGGCGCGCGTATGGTAGGCGCCAATCGCATCATCGGCGTGGACCTGAACCCCGAGCGGGAAGCGCTGGGACGCAAGTTTGGCATGACCGACTTTATCAACCCCACACAGGTTGCCAATGTGGTGGAGGCGATTCTCGAGCTCACCGGTGGCGGGGCCGACTACAGCTTTGAATGTATCGGTAATGTCGACGTCATGCGGCAGGCCCTTGAATGCTGCCACAAGGGCTGGGGGGAGTCGTACATCATCGGCGTCGCCGGCGCCGGCAAGGAGATCGCCACGCGGCCATTCCAGCTGGTGACCGGCCGCTCCTGGCACGGCGTGGCCTTCGGCGGCGCGCGCGGCCGGACCGATGTGCCACAGATTGTCGACTGGTACATGGACGGCAAGATCAATATCGACGATCTGATCACCCATACCATGCCCCTGGATGACATCAACCGCGGCTTTGACCTCATGCATGGCGGACACAGTATCCGCTCGGTTGTCGTGTACTGAGGGCCGGGTATGACGATGAATATCATTGCAGAGCACCGTGTTTTTGGAGGTCGCCAGCTGCGTTTCGAGCACCTGTCGGAAACGCTTGCCTGCACGATGCAGGGGGCTGTTTTCCTGCCACCACAGGCCGAGCAGCACCCGGTACCGGTGCTCTACTGGTTATCGGGGCTTACCTGCACAGACGAAAATTTCACCCAGAAAGCCGGGGCCCAGCGCTACGCCGCGGAGCACGGCCTGGCCATCGTCTGCCCCGATACCAGCCCGCGCGGCGAGGGCGTGCCGGATGACCCGGAGGGTGCCTGGGATTTCGGCCTCGGCGCCGGATTTTATGTCAACGCCACGCAAGCGCCCTGGCAACAGCACTACCGGATGTACGATTACGTCGCCGTGGAGCTGCCCGAGCTGGTGAACAGCCAGTTTCCGCTGGCGGCGGATCGCTGGTCGATCGCCGGCCATTCCATGGGGGGACATGGCGCACTGGTGATGGCCCTGCGCAACCCGGGGCGCTTTGCTGCGGTGTCTGCATTTGCCCCAATCGTGGCGCCGACCCAGTGCCCCTGGGGAGAAAAGGCCTTTGGTCACTACCTGGGTACGGACCGCAGCACCTGGCTGGCCTACGACAGCTGTGCGCTGATTTGCGGCGGAGCGCCGCAGCTACCCATGCTGATCGACCAGGGCGACGCGGACAGTTTCCTGGCGTCCCAGCTGAAAACGCCTCTCCTGCAGCAAGCCTGCGCGGACACGGGCTTCCCGGCAACCATCCGCCTGCAGCCGGGTTACGACCACAGCTACTATTTCATCGCCTCGTTTATCGGCGAGCATATCGCCTTCCACGCCGCGGCGCTGGAGACGGCTTAGCGCCGTTTCACTGCCCGGCGGCGGGATACAGCAGGCTCGACCAGCTGCGTCGCTCGAAAGGCTTCCAGCCGTCTACAGGCTGTGACAGGCGATCGGCAACCAGGTACCAGATGGTCGGGTTGAAGGTCATGCCACAATGGCTGCCGCGCACTTCAATATTCTGGGTGCGCGCATGACCGGCGCGCTGCAGCGTGGTCTGCCAGTTCACCACACCGTCCCCGCGGCTATAAATTGCAGTGGTCGGCACCGGCGGCGCCACATGCAGGATGTTCTGGTCAATCGGCAGCTCCTCCGGCGGATTGAGTGCCGTAAACAGGCGGGCGGGATAGGACGCAACCATCCGGCCTTCACCAAACGGGCTGCCCAGTGAGATGACCTGCCTCACCCGTTCAGGGAAGGCACGCGCCAGTTCCCGGGCAAAAATACCACCGAGGCTGTGCCCTACCAGGGATATAGGGCCCTCATAGCGCTCGGAAAGAAACGTTATCCGCGCTTCCAGGCTTTCCAGCACCCCTTCACGGGGACCCAGGTTGCGGCCGAGGCCCCAGCCGTGGACTGCATAGCCAAGGCGGGTCAGGTAGCGACGAAAGCCGGCGTTGTAGCCGTCGGCGCCGAGAAAACCGGGCAGGACCATCACCGGGTGCCCATCGCCGCGTGGCGCGCGCTCCAGCAGCCGGCGACTCAGCCCCAGCGTGACCACCTCCACCACCGCGCGGTGCGCTTCGGTGAGCGCGAGCAGCGCATGGGGCGGTGGTACAACAGGCTCCCGTACCGCGGGCGCGCTGCTGTCAAAGGTTTCCATCGCCGTCATGCTTTACCCCTCGCAATGCCCACCACCGGGGCAGCTTGCGTAAAAAGAATACGCCCGAGCATAGCGTATCGCAACGGCCGGGGGGAAGCCCCGCAGGGAAACGGCTACAGTCGCGAAATCTCCCGATCCAGTTCAAACTGACGGGACGTCACGTAACTTTCCATGGCTTCCACACGGCGCAGGGCGGCGTCCAGGCGCTCCCGGGCGCGGCGCAGACGCACCGGCCCCGGCTCGCTGTAGCGGAACACTTTGCGCGGCCGATAGTGGTGGTGGCGCTCGTCGTATTCCATCGCCACGCCGGACGGGCCACCCGCAGGCCCGTCCGACACCGCGCCCGCCCTGCTCTGCTCCTGCGGCCTCGGCGCCAGCAACAGCCATGCGCCAAGGTAGGCCCAGAGGGCCAGCGTGCCGGTAAACAGCACGGCGGCAACCCAGAGCAAACGCACCACCCAGTGGGCGATATCAAAGTGATCTGCCAGGCCAGCGCAGACACCGGCAATGCGTCGGCTGCGGGTGCTGCGATACAGATTCATACCCCATCCCGCGTCACGACGCTGGCGAAAACCCCGCTCAGCCGTGCGCCAGTCAGGGCTGTGGCGATCCCGATTGCGCTGGTAATGGTTACTCATCGTTGTACTCCTCATTGCGCGGCGCGCGCTCCGACGGCTTGCGCCATGTGCTGTGGTCGGCATCGAGGATCGTTTCCAGGGCGCCGATACGCTCTGTGAGTCGATCCACCGTGGCCAGAAGGTCTTCAAGATCCTGCCGATCTGCCGCACTCAGGCTCTGGGATGAGCGGTTGACGCTGCGGTAATGCATGGTGATCCAGATCGGAGCCACGATGACCAGAAACAGGATGGTTGGCACAAACATGAATTGCCAGAATTGCATGGACGGTATCCTCGGACGGAGTGGGGAACCCGGCTAAGCCGACAGCTCGATCATAGCAGGCCCTACTGGGCCTTGTTCTCTGCGCTGCCCTGCATCTCGGCCTTCAGTCGCTGCAACTCGTTGCTGATGCGCTCGTCCTCTTCCAGGGATTCGATTTCGGCGGCGAGGTCCGGTGCAACGTCGCGCCCCACATCGAGCAGTTCCAGCTGGCTTTCGAGGTTGTCGATGCGCCGTTCGAAATGCTCGAACCGCTGAAAGGCGGTATCCAGTGCCTCACGGTGCATCTGGCGCTTCACCTTGATCCGCGATTCGACGGTCTTGCTGCGCATCAACAGTGCCTGCTGGCGTGACTTGGCGTCCGAGAGCTTCTGCTGCAGCTGACCAATCTCGGTGCTGAGCTGGGCTATGTGCTCGTCTGCCGCCTGCAACTCGGCTTCCACCACCGCGACTTCATCCTCAATGGCGTGCTTTTCCTGCAACGCAGCCCGAGCGAGGTCTTCGCGCCCCTTGTTCACTGCCAGCCTGGCTTTCTGCTCCCAGCTCTCTGCCTCGGCCTGTACCTGCTGCAGGCGACGCGCAGCGGCCTTGCGGTCTGCGAGCACGCGGGCCGAGGAGCTGCGCACCTCCACCAGTGTATCTTCCATTTCCTGGATGATCAGGCGAATCATCTTCTGCGGGTCTTCGGCCTGGTCCAGCAAGGCGTTGAGGTTGGAGTTAATGATGTCGCTCATCCGCGAAAAAATGCCCATGGTCCTTCTCCCCGGGTCAAGCCCGTTTGCCGTATGCCATTCGTGGCGTTTCCAGGCTGCTTGATACAGGAACCGTGCCAGATCACGTAAGTCGCTGTTTTAACTGGCTAAACGCACTCCACCCGGCCAGAACATGCGTTTGCCGCCTTGATTTACAGGTTATATTTACCTTATAAAGGTTTTATTGACTTATTTTTTTAGGTTTTTGAAACCTATGCGAAGCAACGAAGGCATTATCGGTAGCTCCAGCGCGCTGGCTCATGCACTTGAGCACGTCTCGCAGCTGGCGGGGATCAATCGCCCCGTGCTGGTTCAGGGTGAACGGGGCACGGGCAAGGAGCTGGCGGCCGAACGGTTGCACTTTCTCTCAGCCCGCTGGGCGGCGCCCTTCGTCAAGGTCAACTGCGCCGCGCTGCCCGAGACACTGCTGGACTCCGAACTCTTTGGCCATGAGGCGGGCGCATTCACCGGGGCCACACGACTGCGCCAGGGGCGCTTTGAACGCGCAGATGGCGGCACCCTGTTCCTCGACGAGCTGGGCACCATGCCGCTTCCGGTGCAGGAGAAGCTCCTGCGACTGGTCGAGTACGGTGAATTCGAACGGCTCGGTGGCCAGGAGACCTTGCAGGTCGATGTCCGGGTAGTGGCCGCCACCCATGCGGATCTCCGGGCCCTCGTGGCCGAGGGGCGTTTCCGTGCCGACCTGCTGGACCGCCTGAGCTTTGACGTGGTGCACCTGCCCGCGCTACGGCAACGCCCCGAGGACATTCCCGAACTGGCCCGTCACTTTGCCATTCTCATGTGCAAGGAACTGGGCTGGGAGCTGTTTCCGGGGTTCAGCGCGAGCGCCCTGGAGAGCCTGCAGGGGCACAGTTGGCCGGGGAATGTGCGGGAACTGAAAAACACCGTGGAACGCTCACTGCACCGCTGGGGCAAAAAGTCGCGGCCGGTGGCTGAGATCGTACTGGACCCCTTTCAGTCGCCCTTTGCGCCGCTATCGCCCCCACCGTCCGGGGATCGGACGCCGCCGGAGGCCAGCGCGGCAGCGGAGCTCGCCACACCCGGTATTACCGATTTCAGTGCGCGCATGCTGGCCATCGAGCGTCGCCTCGTCCACCAGGCGTTGGCGGAACACAACCACCACCAGCGGCGCGCAGCACAGGCGCTGGGACTCAGCTATGACCAGCTGCGAGGGCTGGTGCGCAAGCACAAGCTCAGCGGCCGCAGGCGACGCACCCGCCACACCCGCACCGAGGCGAAAAATACCCGCCCTTGAAGCCGCAGCGGGTTGTGCTTCACACTAGCGCGCAGTGTGGGCGGTGCATTGCAGCGGCCCGGAAACTTCAAGGAGCACCGTTATGGATCTTTCACTGTCGGACCCGACCCTGCTGCAGACCCAGGCGTATATTGGCGGCGCCTGGGTGGATGCGGATGACGGCGCCACGTTCCCCGTGAACAACCCCGCCAATGGCGAACTGCTGGTACGCGTGGCGAAGGTAGGCGCAGCTGAAACGCGGCGCGCCATTGACGCCGCGCAACTGGCCATGGACGACTGGAAAGCCCGCCCGGCGAAGCAGCGCGCCGCCGTGCTGCGCAGGTGGTTCGACCTGATGATGGAGCACCAGGAAGACCTCGCCAGAATCATGACCGCCGAACAGGGCAAGGTCCTCGCGGAGTCGCGCGGGGAAGTGGCCTACGGCGCCTCGTTCATTGAGTGGTTCGGCGAGGAGGCCAAGCGCGTCAACGGTGACGTCATACCCGGCCCCGGCTCTGACCGGCGCATCGTCTGCATCAAGCAGCCCGTCGGTGTGGTTGCCGCCATCACCCCGTGGAACTTCCCCAATGCCATGATCGCCCGCAAGGCCGCGCCTGCGCTGGCCGCCGGCTGCAGCATCGTCATCAAACCCGCCAGCGAAACGCCGCTGTCCGCCTTCGCCATGGCCGTGCTGGCCGAGCGCGCGGGTGTGCCTGCCGGCGTGCTGAATATTGTGGCCGGCAGTTCTTCGGCTATCGGCGGCGAGCTGACCAGCAACCCGCTGGTGCGCAAACTGACCTTTACCGGCTCCACGCCCGTGGGCAAGATGCTCGAAGCGCAGTGCGCCGACACCCTGAAAAAGACCTCCATGGAACTGGGCGGCAACGCACCGTTCATCGTCTTCGACGATGCCGACATCGATGCTGCGGTCGAGGGTGCCATCGCGTCCAAATACCGCAACGCGGGCCAGACCTGTGTCTGCTCCAACCGTATTCTCGTGCAACACGGCATTTACGACGATTTCGTGGCCAGGCTGGTTGCCGCGACGCGGGAACTGGCAGTGGGCGACGGGTTCGCTGACAACGTGAAGATCGGCCCCCTGGTGAACAGCGGCGCCGTGGACGACGTGGACGCGCTGGTACAGGCCTCCATCGACGCGGGCGCACAGGTCGCGCTGGGCGGCGGCAGGCACACCCTGGGGGGCTGCTTCTACCAACCGACGATCCTCACGGACGTAACCCGGGATATGCCGGTGTTTCGCAATGAGATCTTCGGCCCCGTGGCGCCCGTGGTGCGCTTTCACACGGAGGCCGAGGCGATCGAACTGGCCAATGACACCGAATTCGGGCTCGCCTCCTACTTCTACACACGGGATATCGGCCGCGTGTGGCGGGTTGCCGAGGCCCTGGAGTACGGCATCGTGGGTATCAACGAAGGGCTGATCTCCAATGAGATGGCGCCCTTCGGTGGCGTAAAGGAGTCCGGCTCCGGACGCGAGGGCTCGAAGTACGGCATGGATGATTATGTGGAAATCAAATACATGCTGATGGGCGGCCTGGATCGATAGGGGCGCCGGATATGCATCCGATTGATACCCGCCAACTGCGCCACGTCCTCATGCTGGCGAAGCACCGCAGTTTTCGCAAAGCAGCAGATGCGCTGTTCATCACGCAACCGGCGCTCACCAAGAGCATCAAGAATCTGGAGCAGCAACTGGACGTCGTGCTCTTTGACCGCAAGTCCCAGAGTGTGGACCCGACGCCGCATTGTGCGGTGTTGATGGAACACGCGCGGCGCATCATGCATGAGCTGGACGACATTCATCACAGCCTCGATGCGCTCTCAGACAGCCTGCGCGGCGAATTGCGGGTGGGCAGCGGCCCTATCGTGGCGCGCGGCCCCATCGGTGACGCCGTGGCGCGGCTGGTGTCCAGGCACCCCGGGCTCAGCATCCGGGTCGCGATCGACAGCTGGGCGGGGTTGGTGCAGCAGCTCCACGCCGGCGCCCTGCACCTCATGGTTGCCGATATCGGTGAGTTCGAGGGCCAGGCAGAACTGGAAGTTATACCGTTAAACCCCATTCGCTCCGTTGCCGCCTGCCGGCCGGGCCACCCGCTGCTGCAGGTTGGCCGGGTGCAGGCAGCGGACCTGACGAACTACCCGCTGGCACTGCCGTCCCTGCCGCGACGCTGGGTAGAATGGTTGCGTGCCAACGCCCCGGAAGGCGCGGATCCGGACAGCTTTGTCGCCCGGGCCTGCCGCATCTACTGCGAGGATTTCAGCCTTATCAGCAAGGTCGTCCTGCACTCGGACTTTATCACCTGCGGCCCGGAACGGATCCTGCGCGATAGCGTTGTGGGGGGGCAGCTCATGGAAATCGACTTTCCGGGCTTCAGTGACATCCTGGTGCGCCCGGGCATCGTCTACCTGCGCAATACCACCCTGCCACCGGCGGGCAGGGCGTTGATCGAGCTGTTACGCTCCGGGGAAGCAGAGCCGGGGGCCCCGAAGCACTGAATCAGCTCTCCCCGGCGCGCACGCTGAGCAGGTAGGCAAGCAGATCCTCGGCGTTGGCCTGGTCGAGGCGCTCGGCGAAGCCGGGCATACCGCCCTGGTGCCGCAAGCCGCCGAGGACGATCGCGCCGAACTCCGCAACGGTCGCATCCGACATGTGACGAAGATCGGGCAGGCTGCTACCGGAGATCGCACGGTCGCCGTGGCACATGTGGCAGTTGCGCATGAACAGCACACGACCACGCTCGATGCTGTCAGCGTCCTCCGGGTCGGCGGCCACGGCGACGGCCGCAGCGCTTTCCTCAGCGACGGTCACCGGGGGCAGGGATGCAGTGCCGCCGGCGCGGAACGCCAGCACGCGTGCGCGCGTCACGGAACCGGCACTGCGTGACGCCAGCTCGCCACCGGCCAGCGCAAAGGCCCCGCCCCAGCCCGCGGCCACCGCCACGAACTGCGTACCGTCAGCGCTGTAGCTCACCGGTGCTGCCACAATCCCTGTCTGCGCCGGAAAACGCCACACAGGTTCGCCATCATTGGCGCGGTAGGCCACCAGTTCGCCCTCGGCGTTGCCCTGGAACAGCAGGTTGCCTGCCGTCGAAAGCAATCCCCCGTTCCAGACGTTATCGTGTTGGATGCGCCAGACCTCGCGCCCGGCGACCGGGTCCCAGGCGCTGACATGTCCCTTGGTCAGCTTGGCGAACGTCTCGCGTATTTCCACGTCATCGGGCATGCCCGCCACCTCGAAAACCACCCCCGTGTTCCAGGCACCTGGCGTGTAGGTGAACTCCGCGTCATGCGCGTAGTTCATGGCGATCTCCTGTGCCGGAATATAGACCAGGCCGGTATCCGGGCTGTAGCTCATCGGGTGCCAGTTGTGGCCACCCAGCGGATGCGGCCACACCAGCGCGGCCTCGCCATTTTCATAGCGCGCCTCCGGGTTCTCCACAGGACGGCCCGTCTCCAGGTCGACACGCTCGGCCCAACTCACCCGGGTATAGGGCTCTGCGGACAGGAGTTCACCGGTCAACCGGTCCAGCACATAGAAAAAGCCGTTTTTGGGCGCCTGCATAATCACCTTGCGCGGCTCACCCTGCCAGGACAGCTCGGCAAGGATCATGTGCTGTGTCGCGGTGTAGTCCCAACTCTCGCCCGGTGTGGTCTGGTAGTGCCAGACGTATTCCCCGGTTTCCGGACGCAGTGCAACAATGGACGACAGGAACAGGTTGTCGCCGCCACCCGGGCTGCGAATACTGCGATTCCAGGGAGACCCGTTCCCCGTGCCGATATACAGCAGATCCGCCTCGGCATCGTAGGCCATTGAATCCCACACCGTGCCGCCGCCGCCGACTTCCCACCATGCACCGCCCTTCCAGGTGTCAACCGCCAGTTCCAGCGCCGGGTGCTCCAGGGGCTTCGAGGGGTCGCCGGGCACCGTGTAGAAGCGCCAGAGCATTTCACCGGTGCGGTAGTCGTAAGCGGAAACATAGCCCCGCACGCCGAGCTCGGCACCGCCATTGCCGATGATCACCCGATCCTTGATCACCCGTGGTGCGCCGGTAATGGAATACGGGCGATCCTGGGGTGTGGTTCGGGTTTCCCAGAGCAGGTCGCCGGAGGCGGCGTCAAGGCCGAGCAGGCGTCCGTCCAGCGTGCCGGAAATGACCACGCCCTTCCACACCGCCACGCCACGGTTGACGACATCGCAACAGAGATTCGAAGCCCACTCCGGGGGAACCTGCGGATCGTGTTGCCAGAGTAGCTCGCCCGTGGCCGCATCCAGTGCGAAGATCTTGCTCCAGGCCGCGGTAACATACATCACACCGTCGGCGATGATCGGTGTCGCCTCGATGCCGCGGTCATCGGGAAGATCGAAATACCAGGCCAGGCCGAGTTCATCCACGTTGCCGGCGTTCAGGTCGGACAGCGGGCTGTAGCGCTGTTCACTGTAGGTACGCCCGTGCGTCATCCAGTTGCCGGGCTCCGCGTCTGCTGCCAGCAAACGCGCCGTATCAACCGCAGCCACTGCCGGTGCCGGCGGTGGCGCGGGCGGCGCAGCCGCAGGCTCGGAGGCTTTTTGCTCGCAACCCACCGCTGCAGCGAGCAGCGCCCCCACCAGACCACACTTCAGCCCCGTTAACCTGCCACTGGAAACTGCCATACCGCCCTCATTTTTTATCAGAAGTTATAGGTCGCCTGCACTGCTACCGTACGCGGACGCTCCACAAAAGCGAAGTAGCTGGTCACCGGCCCGGTCAGCGGTACATCGTTGGCAAAGGTGATGATTTCCTCATCGGTCAGGTTCTTGCCAACCAGCGCCACTTCCCACACACCATCCGCACGACCCAGTGCAATTCGCGCATTCAGCTTGGCGTAGCTGTCCTGCACGGCGTTGGGATCCAGGTCGGGCGCAGCGAAGTACTCATCGGAGTATATGATATCCAGCGTTGACCTCAACTCCAGATTACCGAATACGGGCTGGACAAAATCGACACCCAGGGTGCCACTGAACTCCGGAGTGAACTGGTTGGTATTCCCGGACCAGTTGCAGAATGGCACCCCATCCACCACCTGATCCGCTTGCTGGCCCTTGTAACAGGCACCGTTTTCATAGTCGTCAAACTCGAAGTCGGTATAGGCCAGTGCGCCGGTGAGCCGCAGCTTCTCGGTTAGTTGCCAGCGACCGTCCATTTCCAGGCCCTGGGTGGTCGCTGAAGCCGCGTTCTGCACATCAAAACCCAGCACGCCGTCGAACACGCTGACCTGCAGGTCATCGTACTCGGTGCGGAACAGGGCGATGTTCAACTCCGCCGCGCCGTCCATCAAGCCCAGCTTCGCGCCGAGTTCCATGGACAGCGCTTCCTCTTCCTCAAACTCCAGCGCCGGACCGCCCGCTGGCAGGGTCGCGCGGTTGCTGCGCGCATCGAAGCCGCCGGCCTTGTAACCGGTGGACACGCTCGCGTAGAGCATTGCATCACCCGACACGTCCCACTGCAGGTTCACCATGGGGGTGACCACTTCCTCGTCGCGGTCACCCTTCAGGTCGTGCGGGGTGATGCCGAGGGGTGGCAGCGGCATCCCCAGCTCTGCGAACTCGGGCAGGCCCAGGGGGTTGAAGATGCTGCCATCAGGGTTGCGCAGTGCCACGCGACGTCCACCATCCTTGTCTTCCACCGTGTAGCGCAAACCCAGGGTGGCGCGGAAGGTGTCAGAGATGTTCCAGGTGGACTGGCCAAACACCGCCCACAGATCGCTGTCCGAGAAATATTCACGGTCGATCTCCACGGCAACCGCCGGCAGGGTGATCTGGGCCGGTTCCTCGTAGTCGATTTCCGAGGTCTGGTAGAACACGCCGACGATGTGCTCAAAGGTCTCTCCCAGGGGCGACACCAAGCGCAGTTCCTGGCTCAGCTGCTCGAAATCCTCGGCGGCGGGTGACTGCACTGTGCTGCCCACGCCAAAGTCGGTGTCGACCTCTTCGGTGTAGTCGTAAGCCGACCAACCGGTGATCGACACCAGCTCGTACTCGCCCAGCTGGTAATTCAGGGTCAGTGTCGCATTGTCATAGTTGTTGTCGCTGAACTCCGGGTCCAGCGCGGCCTTGCGCGTGAAGTCGCCCACCACCGGGGTCGCTCCACCCGGCGCAGGGCTGCCGATGATGATGGAGTTGCGGCCCACGGAGTTGAATTCCCCGGTCTCCAGTTTCAGGTCGACCTGCAGGTTGTCGGAGGCATCCCAGCGCAGCGCGCCGCGCACAACGGTTTCCTCGGTCTCCATCTCATCGATATCTTTCGCGACGTTGTCGATGAAGCCGTCCATTTCACGGTAACGCAGGGCGAGGCGACCCGACAGGGTGTCGCTGAGCGGCCCGGAAAGCACCAGGCTGGTCTCCAGCTCACCGTGGTCCGGCTCCAGCAGCGCGGAAACACTGCCCTCGAACTCATCGGTGGGCTTCGCCGAGACGAGGTTGAGAGCGCCGGCGATTGAGTTCTTGCCGAACAGGATACTCTGCGGGCCGCGCAGTACCTCAATCCGCTCGAGGTCAAAGAAGGGCGCACGCAACTGGCGCGGACGGCCGAAGTAAATGCCGTCGACATAGGTTCCCACCGACTGTTCGAAGCCCTGGTTCACCTGCGAACCGACGCCGCGGATGTAGATGTTGGAACCGATCGCCGCCTCGCTCATGGTGAGGTTCGGCACGTACACCTGCAGATCGGAGATGCGGGTGATCCCCGCCTCCTTGAGTTTTTCACCGGATACCGCGTTGATGGATATCGGCACATCCTGCAGGCTCTGGCTGCGCTTCTGAGCGGTCACCACAACCTCTTCCAGCATCTGCGCCGATGCCGCATTGGCCGCACAGGCACAGGCAACCGCCAGAGGCAGGATTTTCATCGTCTTGTCGAATCGGGCAAACATGCGTGTCTCCGTTATTTTAGGAATTTGCGGGAACCATACCGGGCGATCCGGTAAGGCGGAAATGACTAATTGTTATCAGGCGCATAACCGGCGCCTAGCAGACGCCCCGGACGGATGAGCCCGGGGCGCGATTAGCCCGGGGCGCGATTCGCCCGGGGCACGATTAGCCTAGCGGTCCTGGAATGCTGCCTCGAGCACCTGGTCGACCGTGAACGACGCAGGGCGCTGGCGTGGCGGGAACTCCTCCAGCGTGGCCAGGAACTCGGTCAGCTGCATTCTGGACAGTGATATAAAGGGCCCGGCGATGCGCCCCCACCACTCGTTGTAGGCGTTGGAATCCGTGTCCGCACGCTCGAAGGGATCACGGCGCAGGTTGAACAGCTTGGGAATGCGCAGTGGCACGAAGGGATCGCGCCAGACATCGAAGCGGGCTGCGCGCTGTTCGGCGAACACCACCTTCCAGTCGCCAATACGCATCCCGGTGAGCTGGCCGTCATCGCTCCAGTAGAGGAAATTCTCGCGGGGACCGGCCTCCACCTCGCCCGTCAGGTAGGGCAAAAAATTGTAACCATCGAGATGCACGCGGTACTTGCGCCCGTTGACGGTGGTCCCGCGTTTCAGATCCTCAATGACATTTGGCGCGCCCGCTGCGGCGGCCAGGGTGGGCACCCAGTCCATGTGGGACATGATCTCATTGGATACCCTGCCCGCCGGAATGCGACCCGGCCAGCGCACCATGGCAGGCACACGGTAGCCGCCCTCCCAGTTGGTATTTTTCTCACCGCGGAAAGGTGTGATAGCGCCATCCGGCCAGGTGTTGTAATGCGGGCCATTGTCGGTCGAATACACAACAATGGTGTCATCACTCAAACCGAGTTCATCCAGCTGGTTGAGCAGACGGCCGACCAGGGCATCGTGCGCCACCATGGCATCGTTATAGAACCCCTGACCTGACAGGCCACGCTCGGCATCTGCGATGTGGGTGTAGAAGTGCATGCGCGTCGTGTTGAACCAGACAAAAAACGGTTTGTCCTGACGCGCGGAACGACCGATGAAATCCGTTGCCGCCGCCAGGAACTCTTCATCCACAGTCTCCATGCGCTTGCGCGTCAACGGGCCGCTGTCTTCAATGCGCCCGTCGGCGTGGCTGTGGATCACACCCCGCGGGGTAAAGCGCTTGCGAAACTCCGCATCTTGCGGGTAATCGGGATGCTCGGGCTCTTCTTCAGCATTCAGGTGATACAGGTTCCCCATAAACTCGTCAAAACCATGGTTGGTGGGGAGAAACTTATCCTTGTCACCCAGGTGATTTTTGCCGAACTGGCCGGTGGCGTAACCGCGATCCTTGAGCAGCGCCGCCAGTGTCACGTCCTCCGGCTGCAGGCCGATATCGGCACCGGGCATCCCCACCTTGGTCAGGCCGGTTCTGATCGGGCTCTGGCCGGTGATGAAGGCCGAGCGACCCGCGGTACAGCTCTGCTCACCGTAATAATCGGTGAAACGGATACCTTCGCTCGCAATGCGGTCGATATTCGGCGTGCGATAGCCCATAAGCCCGTCACTGTAGGCACTGAGATTGGTCATGCCGATGTCGTCGCCCCAGATCACCAGGATGTTGGGAGCCTTGGCGGAGGCGACTGCGGGAAATCCGAGCAGTAGCAGGGCAAGAAGGCGCCCAGCCGTGCGCTTGAGTGTTATTGTTAACATGTTGTGCGTCCTTATCGTCTCGCTGTTTTATGCCCGATTATAGAGACTGAACAGGAGACGCACAGACACTTGGAGTCATCCGGCCAATAGCCTGAGGTTATG
Source organism: Halieaceae bacterium UBA5044 (assembly GCA_002416125.1). Classification (GTDB taxonomy): domain Bacteria; phylum Pseudomonadota; class Gammaproteobacteria; order Pseudomonadales; family Halieaceae; genus Haliea. The sequence goes on along the minus strand of DIBU01000013.1, from coordinate 402,843 downwards.
GCGCTTCGATGGTCATTCGCCGCGCAGTAACCCCTCGGCTTGGGCGAACTGCAGTGTGTCATCCAGTGCCCTACCGAGCTTGCTGACCAGTTCATCCACTTGCGACCGCGTGATCACCAGCGGTGGGCACAGGGCTATACTGTTGCCGCCCATGGCACGCACAATAAGGCCGTGCGCCTGAGCCCGCAGAGCGCAGTAGCCGCCCATCGCATTGCCGCTGAAGGCCTCGCGCGTAGTTCTGTTCGCGACCAGTTCCAGTGCCGCGATCATGCCCACACCGCGCACCTCACCCACCAGCGGATGCTCGGCAAACCGTTGCAGCTCTTGCTGCAGGTACCGCCCGGTGTCAGCCGCCCTGGCAAACAGCTGATCGCGCTCGTAGATTTCCAGCACCTTGGACGCCACAGCGCAGGCTACCGGATGCCCCCCATAGGTATACCCGTGACCAAACACGCCGACCGCCGCACTCGGCTCCACCAGCGACTCGTAGATGTCGCCGCTGACAACCGCCGCGCTCACCGGCAGGTACGCGGACGACAGGGCCTTGGCCAGCGACATCAGTTGCGGTTGGATGCCGTAAGTGGTTGCGCCGAAGTCTTCACCGGTGCGACCAAAGCCGCAAATCACCTCGTCATCCCAGAACAGGATGTCGTACTTGCGCAACACAGCCTGCACCTTCTCGAAATAGCCGGCGGGCGGGACGATAACGCCGCCAGCGCCATTGACCGGCTCGGCAATGAACGCCGCAATCGTCTCCGGCCCTTCAGCCAGGATCAGGGCTTCCAGTTCCTCGGCCCGGCGGCTGGCAAACTGCGACTCACTTTCACCGGACAAACCGTCGCGATAGAAATGCGGCGCACCCGTGCGCAGTACCCCCAGCGCATCGAACGGCAGGCTGAAATGCGTGTGATTGGGCAAGAGCCCGGTCAGCGAGGCCGCTGCCACCGTCACACCGTGGTAGGCCCGTTCACGGGCAATGATCTTGTATTTTTCCGGCTGGCCAATGGCGTTGAAGTGGTAGCGCAACAGTTTGACCAGGGTGTCATTGGCGTCGGAGCCTGAGTTGCCAAGGAATACGCGCGCGTTGCTTACCGGTACCATGGCCGCGAGCGTATCCGCCAGTTGCATGGCGGCCGGATGCGTCTTGCCGCCGAACAGATGCGAGTAGGACAGCGTGCGCATCTGCCGGGCCGCAGCCTCGACCACCTCCTCATTGCCGTATCCCAGGGCGGTGCACCAGAGCCCGCTCATACCCTCGAGATATTGCTGACCGTGGTTATCGTAGACGTATACGCCCTCCCCGCGCTCAATGACCAACTGTTCGGTGGCCTTCAAATTGGTGGTGGGATAGATCATCTGCGTCATGGTGGTCACCCGAATACCTGACAGTGAGTGAGAACCGGCTGACGGGCAGGCATATGCCCTGCCTCAACACTCGCCGGTGCCTACAAGGCCTTCACTTTACGCTCACCGCAGCGTGCACAGCAATACACGGTGACCAGGCGACCTTGCTTGACGTCGAACTGTTTGGCCTTGTCGACCAGCCACTTGTGGTGACCGTGGCGACACAGCGTGTTGCCCTTGTGCTTCTCTTTCAGCGAGGGCCTGCGAAAGGTGAGGATATCAGCCACGTGACCTCCTCACAGCAGCGCCCGGGCCAACGCCGCCTGCCAGGAGGCATGCCGTCGACGGCGCGCCGATGCAGAAAGACGCACTGTGAAATCCCGCTCTACCGACCAGATCTTGCGCAAATCTGCCGTGCCGGACCACAGACCCACGCCCAGCCCGGCGAGATAGCAGGCACCGGCCACGGTGGTCTCAATGACCTCGGGACGGATCAGCTTGCGGCCCAGCACGTCAGCCTGGATTTGCATCAGCAGGTTGTTGGCCGCGGCACCGCCATCCACGCGCAGGGGGCGCATGCGCTTGCCGAGGTCGCGCTCCATGGCGAGCAGGATATCGGCATTTTGCAGCGCCATGGCGTCCAGCGTCGCCCGGGCGATGTGCCCGCGACCTGTTCCACGGGTCAGGCCAGTCAGCACGCCGCGTGCGTCAGGCGCCCAGTGTGGCGCACCGAGGCCGGTCAGGGCGGGCACGAACTCCACGCCACCACTGTCGGGAACCGAGGCGGCCAGTGCTTCCACCTCGGATGAGCGTCGAATAAGACCAAGCCCGTCGCGCAGCCATTGCACGGCGGCCCCACACACGAAAGCACCGCCCTCCAGTGCATAGACCGGGTCCGCGTTGCCCAACTGCCAGGCTGCGGTGGTCAGCAACCCGGAGCGGGACTGCAACAGCTCGGCGCCGGTATTCATCAGGATAAAGGAGCCCGTGCCAAAGGTGCACTTTGCATCCCCCGCACTGAAACAGGCCTGACCAAACAGGGCGGCCTGCTGGTCCCCGGCGATGCCGGCGATGGGAATGCCGTCCGGCAGGCCAGGTACGCCACGGGTGTGCGCAACGATAGCGCTGGACGGCACGATGTCCGGCAACACGCCTTCCGGCACCTCGAACAAGGCCATGAGTTCCTTGTCCCAGGTCAGGCGCTGGAGGTTCATCAAAGACGTGCGCGACGCATTCGACACATCCGTTGCGTGCACGGATCCGCCGCTGAGTTGCCAGACCAGATAGCTGTCGACCGTACCTGCAGCCACCCGACCCGCGCGCAGCTTGCGCCCCGCGCCGGGTGTGTTTCGCAGTAACCAGCGAAACTTGCTGGCGGAAAAGTACGGGTCCAGCACCAGGCCCGACTTGCGCCTGACCTGCGCCTCGTGGCCAGCGGCCTTGAGGGTTTCGCAAAAGTCGGTCGTGCGACGACACTGCCAGACAATGGCCCGGTTCAGCGCGTCGCCGTTGCTGCGGTCCCACAGCAACGCGGTTTCACGCTGATTGGTGATGCCAATGCCGACGATGTCCGACGGCTTGCAGACGCGCTTGCGCAGCACACTGCGAATGCCGCGCTGCACCGAGGACCAGATGTCCGCGGCATCGTGTTCCACCCAGCCCGGTTTCGGGTAGTGCTGGGGGAACTCGATGTTGACGCTGGTGCGCAGGCGCCCCGAAGCGTCCATCAGCGCTACCGTGGTGCCGGTTGTCCCCTGGTCTATGGCCAGAATGAACGCCGACATCTCAGCCGCCGAAGCCCTCTACCGCCTTGATTTCAAGGAAATCGGTAAAGCCGTGGGCGCCCCACTCGCGACCGTTGCCAGACTGCTTGTAGCCGCCGAACGGTACGTTGTAACCACCCGTGGCACCGTTGATGTGCACGTTGCCAGCACGGATGCGCGAGGCGACCCGTCGCGCGTGGGCGATGTCACCGCTCTGCACGTAGCCTGCGAGACCGTAGGGGGTGTCGTTGGCGATGGCAATGGCTTCTTCTTCGGTGTCATAGGGAATCATGACCAGTACCGGGCCGAAGATTTCTTCGCGAGCGATGGTCATCTCATTATTGGCCTCGGAGAAGACCGTGGGGCGGACGAAGTAGCCCTTGTCGATACCCTCGGGGCGCCCGGGACCACCGCACACGAGCTTGGCGCCCTCGGCAATGCCCTTTTCAATGAGGCCCTGGATCTTGTTGAATTGCAGTTCAGACACCACGGGGCCCATGGTGGTCGCCTCATCGGCCGGATCACCTACAACCACCTTGGCGCTGACCGCAGCGGCGATCGCTTCGGCCTCAGCCAGACGCGCACGCGGCACCAGCATGCGCGATGGCGCATTGCAGGACTGCCCTGTGTTGGTGTACATGTGCAATACGCCACGGGTGACCGCGGCTTCCAGGTCCGCATCGTCAAGAATGATGTTGGGCGACTTGCCACCCAGTTCCTGGGTGACCCGCTTCACTGTCGGCGCGGCATTCTGCGCCACCTGAGAGCCCGCCCGGGTGGAACCGGTGAAGGACATCATGTCCACATCCGGGTGACGGGACAGCGCGGCGCCGACCGTTGGTCCGTCGCCATTGACCAGGTTGAACACACCAGCCGGCACGCCCGCCTCGTGCATGATCTTCGCGAACAGGTAGCCGGACAGCGGTGCCACCTCGGACGGCTTGAGGACCATGGTGCAGCCCACGGCGAGCGCTGGCGCCACCTTGCAGCCAATCTGGTTGACCGGCCAGTTCCACGGCGTGATCAGGCCACAGACGCCGATCGGTTCCTTGAACAGGCGGTGTTCACCGAGATCTTCCTCGAATTCGAACTCCCGCAGCACCCGCAGGGCCTCCTGCAGGTGCCCCAGGCCGGCATGCGCCTGCGCGGAGACGGCCAGGCTCTTGGGCGCCCCCATTTCCTCACGGATGGCATCGGCCATGTCGTTATAGTACTTCTCATAGGTGGCAACGCAGGACTCGAGCACCGCAATCCTCTCTTCGCGGCTGCTGTAACCCCAGGTATCGAACGCCTTGCGAGCGGCTGCCACAGCGCGATCCACATCGGCTTCACTACCCAGGGAAATGTGCGCACAGACCGACTCATCGGCGGGGTTGATGACATCGTGCGCCTTGGGGGTGACGGGGTCGACCCACTCACCATTGATGTAGAACTGCAGGTATTCGCGCATCGGTACTCTCCATTGCTGATTATGGTTGCGACGTAGTGTAGCACCCGATGAGTGGTCGGCCACTACCCCATGAGGTTATCATTGCGCCACCCTCGATTTGGAGAACCGATCATGCAAAGTGACGAACTGACCCTGTTTCGCGATATGGCCCGACGTGCCTTTGAACAGGAAATCGCTCCCTACTATGAACAGTGGGAGCAGGATCACATGGTGCCGCGCGAACTGTGGCGCACACTGGGTGCAGCCGGCCTGCTCTGCGCTGACATGGACGAAGCCTATGGCGGCGCCGGCACCACGCCCCACGTCACCCTGATGCTGATTGAAGAGCTGTCGCGGATGGGCTTCGGTGGCTTCGCCTCCGGCTTCGGCATCCACTCGAATATCGTCGCCCCCTACCTGGCCCGCCACGGGACCGAAGCACAGAAGCAGCACTGGTTGCCGAAAATGGTCAGCGGTGACGCCGTGGGCGCGCTGGCCATGACCGAGCCGGGCGCCGGCTCCGATGTGCAGGGCATACGCACCAATGCCGTGCGTGACGGCGACGGGTGGATCCTGAATGGTTCCAAGATCTTCATCACCAACGGCATGCACGCTGACCTGGTTATCGTCGCCGCCATTACCGACCCCGGCAAGGGAGCCAAGGGCACCTCCCTGTTCCTTGTCGACACCACCCTGCCCGGCTTTGAGCGCGGCAAGAAGATCGAGAAAATCGGCCAGCACGCATCCGACACCGCCCTGCTCTTCTTCCAGGACATGCGCCTGCCCGCCAACGCACTGCTCGGCGAGGAAAACAAGGGTTTCGTGATCATGATGGAGGAGCTGCCCCGGGAGCGCCTGGGGATTGCGGCGCAGGCCGTGGCCGCCGCCGAGGGCGCACTCGCGTTGACCGTGGACTATGTGCTGGAGCGCAAGGCCTTCGGCCAGGCCATTGGCAGCTTTCAGAATACCCGTTTCAAACTGGCAGACGTGCGCACGCAGATCGCCCTCAACCGCGCGTTGTACGAGCAGTGTGCCGACGAATACAGCCGCGGTGAGCTGACCGCCGACAAGGCGGCCATGCTGAAGCTCGCCTCCTGCGAAATGCAGTGCGACACCATCGACGAGTGCCTGCAGCTGTTCGGCGGCTACGGATATACGGTGGAATACCCTATTTCCCGCTTCTACACGGACGCGCGCATCCAGCGCATCTACGGCGGCTCATCGGAAATCATGCGGGAACTGGTGGCGCGCTCGATACTCGGCCGGGGCTGAGCGCCGATGCGAGCATCGAACAGCGGGCACAGCGCCGATGTGATCATCGTCGGCGCCGGGCTGTCCGGCATCGGCGCCGCAGTACACCTGCAAACCCTGTGTCCCGGCCGGCGCGTCATCCTGCTGGAGAGCCGGCCGCGGGTGGGTGGCACCTGGGATCTGTTTCGCTATCCCGGGATTCGTTCCGACAGCGACATGCATACGCTGGGCTACGATTTCAAACCCTGGGTACACGAACGCGCCATTGCCGATGGCGCATCGATCCTCGAGTACATCAACAGCGCGGCGGATGAGTACGCCGTGCGCGAACACATCCACTTTCAACACACGGTATTGCGGGCGCGCTTCAGCACTGAAACAGCCCGCTGGACGCTGGACGTCGCTGTCACGGATGAACAGGGCGCGGTCCGCGAAGAGTGCTTCAGCTGCCAGTTCCTGCTGCTCTGCTCGGGCTACTTCAACTACGCCCAGGGACACGCGCCGGCGTTCCCCGAACAGGACCGCTTCCGCGGCACCCTGGTGCACCCCCAGCATTGGCCACAGGACCTCGACTACCGGAACAAGCGCGTGGTGATCATCGGCTCTGGCGCGACCGCCATGACGCTGGTGCCGGCACTGGCCCGGGACGCGGCCCACGTCACCATGTTGCAGCGTTCGCCCACCTACGTCATATCGCGCCCCAATCGCGACAAGCTGGCCAACCTGCTGCGGCGCTGCCTGCCCGAGCGCTGGGCCTATGCCATCACACGCTGGAAAAACACCATGCTGCAGCAGTGGGTGTACAGGAAGAGCCGCACCCAGCCGGAGCAGGTAAAGGCACAGCTACTGAAAATGCTGCGCAAGTCCCTCGGGCCGGACTTCGACATCGAGAAACACTTTACCCCCGCCTACAACCCCTGGGACCAGCGCCTCTGCCTGGTGCCCGATGGCGACCTGTATGCCGCCCTGCGCAGCGGCCGGGCGGACATCGTGACCGACCACATCGACCGCTTTACGGAAACCGGTATCCGCCTGCAGTCCGGTGAAACGCTGGAGGCTGATATCATCGTGACCGCCACGGGCCTGCAGCTGTTGGTGATGGGTGGCATCACCTTCGAGGTGGATGGCAAAGCAGTCGATTTCGGGGCGTGCTGGACCTGGCGCGGCATGCTGTTTTCCGGGGTGCCTAACATGGCCCACACCTACGGCTACATCAACGCCTCGTGGACCTTGCGCGCCGACCTCACCGCCCGCTTTGTCGGCCGCCTGCTGAACCACATGGACCGCCGCGGTGTCGCGCAGGTCACGCCCACATTGCGACCCGCCGACAAGGACATGCCGGCGCGCCCCTGGTTAGATGATTTCAGTGCTGGCTACATACAGCGCGCGCTGCACCTGCTTCCGAAACAGGGGGACCGCGACCCCTGGCGCAATTCCCAGGACTACCGCAGGGACCGCAAAACCCTGCTGAACGCACCGCTGGATGACGGCAGCCTGGTGTTCAGCAACCCGACGCACGCAGCCCTGGACAAGACCGGCTAGGCCGCACTGGTCAGCCCGGGGCAATCACCCCATCCGCGGCAAGCTGCGCCAGCTCGTCGTCGTCCAGGCCCAGCAACCCCTGCAGGACATCCCGGTTGTGGCTGCCAAGATCGCCGCCGGGCCATTCCGTGCGTCCGGGCGTCCCGGCGAGGCGCGGCATGATGGCGGGAATTTTCAGCGGTTTGCCGTCAATCTCTACCTGCTCAAACAGCCCGCGGGCCTGGTACTGGGGATCGTTGAGCATGTCGGCAACGGAGTAGATCGGGCCCACCGGCACGCGGGCCTCCTCCAGCACATTGATCACATGGGTCGAGGAATGCTGGCCACACCAGAGCCCCAGCGCCTTGTCGATCTCGGCCTCGTGACGCACCCGGCCGGCATTGTCCGCGAGCGCCGGGTCCGCCGCCATATCGGAGCGCCCCGCTACCGTCATCAGGCGCTTGAAGATGGAGTCGCCGTTGCCGCCGATAACCACGTGCTTGCCGTCGTCACAGCGGTAGGTGTTCGTGGGTACGATACCCGTCACCGTGGTGCCCGAGGGCTCGCGCACCACGCCGGCGCCGTCGTACTCGGGCACCATGCCCTCCAGCAGGTTGAAAATAGACTCGTACAGCGCTACGTCCACCACCTGCCCCTCGCCGCCCGGTTTTACCCGTTGCAGCAACGCCAGGGTGATGCCCAGTGCTGCATGCAGTGCCGCGACGGTGTCACCCAGGCTGATGTTGGGTCGCACTGGCGCCTTGCCTGGCTCGCCATTGATATAGCGAAAACCGCCAAAGCCCTCAGTCACCGATGCGTATCCGGGTTTGCTGGCGTAGGGCCCGGTCTGGCCGTAGCCTGAAATCCTGGCGTACACCAGCCCTGGGTTACGCGCCTTGACCACCTCGGGGCCAAGACCCCACTCCTCCATCGCCCCCGGGCGGAAGTTCTCCACCAGCACATCGGCGCTATCCAGCAGCTGCAGGACCAGCTCCCGGCCGCGCTCACTCTTCAGGTCGAGTGTGACGCTTTTCTTGTTGCGGCCCAGGCTGCGATACCAGAGTGAGGTGCCGTCCTGCACCACCCGCCAGCCGCGGATGGGGTCGCCACCGGGCGCCTCCACCTTGATCACTTCGGCACCGAAATACCCGAGTATTGTGCAGGCAAAGGGCCCCGCCAGCAGCTGGCCCAGTTCTATTACCCGCAGCCCTTCCAGTGGCCTTGTCGCAGTTGTCACGGTTTCTCCCCCAGGCAAAAAACCGGATTATACCCGCACCCGTGGCGCAGGTCAGAGCGGAACCGCTGCCAGGCCGAGCACCACCAACAGGGCAAAACCGGCGGTTACGGTGAGAATGGACAGCAGCGTTGTGAGCACAATCATATTGGATGCCAGAGTGCCATCGCCCCGCGCCGCGACCACCATCACAAAACTCGCCGCGGCCACCGGCGAACTCAGCAGCAGAAACAGCACGCCCAACTGCATGGGCGCCACACCCAGCAGCAGCGCCAACAGCACGCCAAGTGTGGGCCCTACAAGCAGCCGCCAGCCCGCCGCTTCCCAGGTGACTGAACCGGCACTGCGCAGTAGCGAGAGGCGCATGGCAGCGCCGATGCTCACCAGCACCAGCGGCAGGAAACCCTGCGACAACAGCTGACTGACAACGGGCGTAAAGCCCGGCAGTGGTATGCCGGATACGGCATATAACATGCCTGCGCCAATACCCAGCAGCAGCGGGTTGCGAACCAGCCCGTACAGCAGGCCCAGAAACGAGCGGCTACCGCCGTGCGTCACCTGCAGCACCCAGACGGCCAGCGCGTTGTAGAGCGCTGTCATCACGGCGACCGGCAAGGCGGCAAGACTCAAGCCCTGCTCACCGTAGGCTGCATGACAGAGGGCGAAGCCGAGTATCGCCAGGTTGGAGCGAAAGCCGGCCTGCACAAACACACCCAAGACAGGCCGCGCAAAACCCCGCCAGCGCGCATAGAGCCAGCTGAGGCACAGCGTCAGCAGTGTTGCCAGCACACCGGCCAGGAGGTATGTCGCGCCACCCAGCGCCGCGAAATCCACCCCCGCCGCGCTGATAAACAGGAGCACAGGGAGGGCGGCGTTGAAAGCAAATTTCGAGATGGCCTGCACGTGCCGGGGTTGCAACCAGCCCAGTACCCGCAGCGCCAGCCCCAGCATCACCCAGCCGAAGGTTGGCAGGCTCACGGCCGCTGCGGTCAGGGTCAGTTGCAACAGGTTAAGGTCGGGCACGGTAGGCAACAGTCTTTCTCGGGGGCGTACTCCCGCTAAGCCAGTTCGCGCAGGGCGTCGCCGAGGGCTGCCAGCAAACTGTCGATCTGGGCCTCTTCAATCACGAAGGGCAGACCCAATTGCACAGTGTCAGCCCCATAGCGCACATAAAAGCCCTTCTCCCACATACGCATGGCCACTTCAAAGGGACGTCGCGCGGGTTCGCCGGGATAGTGCGCCAGCTGCAGCGCCCCCGCAAAACCGTAGTTGCGTATATCCACCACATGGGGTGCACCCCGCAACTGGTGCAGGGCAGCCTCGAAGTACGGCGCCAGGCGCGCGACCCGCTGCGGCAGTTGCTCCTGCTCCAGAATGTCCAGCGCCGCGAGAGCCGCGGCGCAGGCCACCGGGTGGCCGGAATAGGTGTATCCGTGGGGGAACTCGAGCATGTAGTCGGGCCCGCCCTGTGCCATGAAGGTGTCGTAGATTTCGGCTTTGGCAACCACCGCGCCCATGGGTATGGCGCCGTTCGTAAGCTGCTTGGCCACGTTCATGATGTCGGGGATAACACCAAAGGCGTCGGCACCGGTCATTGCACCACAGCGGCCGAAGCCGGTAATCACCTCATCGAATATCAGCAGAATATCATGCGCCGTGCACAGCTCGCGCAGGCGTTGCAGATAGCCCACGGGGGGTGGAATCACACCCGCAGAACCCGCCATGGGTTCCACGATGACCGCGGCGATATTACTGGCGTCGTGCAGAGCGATCAGCTCCAGCAGTTCGTCCGCACGCGCGGCGCCCTGCGCCGGCATACCGCGGCTGAACAGGGTATCCGGCGACAGGGTATGTGCCAGGTGGTCCGCCTCCACAGCAGGGCCAAACAGTTTGCGGTTGGGCCCGATGCCTCCCACCGAGATGCCGCCAAAGTTGACGCCGTGGTAACCCTTGGCGCGCCCGATCAGCCGGGTCTTCGCGGGCTGCCCCTTCAGCCGCCAGTAGGCGCGGGCCATTTTCAGCGCCGTGTCGGCGGCTTCCGAGCCGGAGTTGGTGAAAAACACATAGTCCAGCCCCGGGGGCGTGAGGGCTTTAACGCGGTTGGCCAATTCGAAGGCCCCGGGGTGCCCGTACTGAAAGGCAGGTGCGTAGTCCAGAGTGAGCAGCTGGCGCTGCACGGCCTCAGCGATCTCCGGACGGTTATGCCCTGCTCCGCAGCACCATAAACCGGACAGCCCATCAAGTACCCGCCGACCGGTGTCATCGATAAAGTGGACGCCTTCCGCCGCCACGATCATGCGCGGGTCGCGCTTGAACTGGCGATTCCCTGTGTAGGGCATCCAGTGCGCTTGCAACTGTTCACGGCTGAGTTTCTGGCGGGCGGCTGTGCCGGTCATGGATAGGTTCCTCGCGATCGCTCCCGCCATTCTAGGCTCAGTTGCGGCCGGTATAAATCTTTATCTGTGCGCCTGGCTCCTTTCTGCCGGGTCACATCTTGCACACTTGCCGGCCAGGCCTCAGGCTGCACCAGCATGCCCACAACCAGCGGAGGCGCCCATGCTGCAACTGTATATCGCCAACAAGAACTACTCCTCCTGGTCGCTGCGGCCGTGGCTGCTTTTGCGCGTACTGGACATCCCTTTCCAGGAACACCTGGTGCCGTTTGGCAGCGGCGATGCGGGCAACGCATTTGCCAGTTTTTCCCCCACCGCCAAGGTGCCCTGCCTGCATGACGGCGACACCGTCGTATGGGACTCGCTGGCGATCACCGAGTATCTCGCGGAACAGGTGCCTGCCGTCTGGCCCGCCGATGGGATTGCCCGCGCCTGGGCACGCTGCGCTGCCGCGGAAATGCATTCAGGATTCCAGGCTCTGCGCGATGTGTGCAGCATGAACTGTGGCATCCGCGTTCAATTACATGACGTACCCGCCCTCCTGCAACGCGACCTTGAGCGCATTGACTCGCTGTGGATGGAGGGGCTTGAGCGCTTCGGCGGCCCGTTTCTCGCCGGATCCGCTTTTTCTGCAGTCGATGCGTTCTACGCGCCCGTGGTTTTCCGACTGCAAACATACCGATTGTCGCTGTCCACGGCCTGCAACGACTACGTCAAACGCGTATTGGCCCTGCCCGGCATGCAGGCGTGGTACGCCGCTGCGTTGGCGGAAACCTGGCGCGACGAGGCCCATGAGCAGGACGCGAAACGCGTGGGCCGGACCCTGGAAGACTTGCGTGCATGATAGCGCCAGACAGGCTCTTTACCGAGCCGCTCTCAAAGACTGAGCTGCATGAACTGGCTGTGGGGGTCATCCTCGTATCCCGCAAAGGGGCCACTGTAGATGAACCCATGACTCTCATACAGCTTTCTCGCGGGCGCGAAGCCGGGCTGGCTGCCGGTCTCCAGACTCAGCAACCGATAGCCTCTGTGTCGCGCAACGGCGATGATGTGCTGCAACAACACCCGCCCGGCACCACGCCTGCGCCTGGCCGAGGGCGTTCGCATCGATTTGATCTCTCCGTGCGTGAGATCGATTTCCTTCAACGCCCCACAACCCATCAAGAGCCCGTTCTCCCAGGCCGTCCAGAACGTGATCCCTGGCTGCTTCAGCCGCTCCAGATCCAGCGCGTGCACGCTCTCTGGCGGGGACCATTCGTGCATGTTGCGCAGATGCTCCTGCAGCAGTTCGATTACTTCACTGGCGGTGAGGTCGTCCTCCCTGATCTGCATGACTATCCCTCGCGCTCGCTGTGAACCAGCTTTTTTTCGAAACAGATAAAAGGACGAGTTCTCCGCGGGAACACCACTTCACCCGCCTCCCGATAGCCGCGCGAGCGATACAGTGAGAGTGCAGCCGCATTGGCTGAGTAGGCATCCAGACGCATAGCATCGTGCTTAAGGGAGCTGGCGTAGCGCTCGGCAAACTCCATAAAACGCCCTGCATAACCCATTCGCCAATAGTCGGGATGCACAACCAGATGGTGCACCACCAGGGCGGACACGCCATGACGCCAATTGCACGACGCATACTCCGGCGGCTGCACAGCATCCAGGCCAGCCCCCACGACGACTTTACCCCCCTGCATACACAGGAACAGAGACCCGTTCTCCACCGCGGCAGAGAGGACTTCCCTGCTCGGGTATTCGTCGTCCCATTGCGCTATACCCAGGCGGTGCATCTCTGAAGTGGCCGCCCGCACGGCATCGAAAACCGCATCGACATGGCGATACGACCCCCGCACCACAGCCAGAGGGGGCGCTGGTGGCACCACATCATCTCCCTTGGCGTTTCTCGCCATGCAGGCTGCCTGAGCTGACGATCATCGGGTCTAGCCCGGGTCGCGCGCTGGTCGATAGGGATCCGGTGTACCCAGCATGATGGGGGGCTCCTTCGCCAGCGTTTGCTGGAAGTCTATAACTTGCGACATTACAACAGGTAGCACCCAGGTGGCGTCAGGTGCAATATTGAAATCTTCCTTCGGGTCCCTGATCACATTATATATGTGTGGAATGTTCAATTTTTGCGGCGCCCCGAACATGCTGTTCAGCTCCACAAAGTGCACTTTCCAGTCGCGCCATTTGTACGCATACAACTCGTCACCGTTGTACACAGGGAAACCTTCACGCACACTCCGACCCTCGGGGGTGAAAAACAGTTCTGACTGGTCCACACCATCTATCAATCTGTCATCAGGAACGCTGTAACCGGCCGCGCGCGCAAAGGTAGGAAGAAGGTCAGTGATATGCACGATATCGTTGCTCACCTTTCCGACGGGAACCCGTGCAGGCCAGCGAATAATAAAAGGGGCCCGCAATGAACCCTCCAGGGCGGTGAAATAGTGGCCTCGCCAGTAGCCCGACGTGCCGTGGTAAGCCGGCACTTCCTCGGGTCCGTTGTCGCTGGCAAATATCACGATGGTGTTGTCACGGATACCCAGCTTTTCCACCGTATCCAGCAGGTCCCCGACATGATGATCCATCTCCACGACACTGTCCGCAAAGTCACCATAGCCGGTAACACCCGCAAAATCCGGATGTGGAAGGGTCGGCAGGTGCACCTGGGTGAGTGGTACAAACGCAAAGAACGGCTGTTCCGACGTGCGCTTTCGTTGCATGAAATCGATCGCCCGCCGTGTCAGCTCGGTATCGATCTCGCGACGGACTGACAGATTGTAGGGCATGACATTTTCAGGGACCTCACCGCGCCTGGCCTGCTGGATAAAGGGCTTGAGACCAACCTCTGCGTCGTACTGGAATTGCGTGCTGTACTGCGCCTCGTCCGTGGTGTTGGCAATCCCGTACCACTCGTCGAAGCCCTGGTCAGTAGGAAAGCGCCCCACAGTATCCCCGAGGTGCCACTTGCCAAACATGCCCGTGGCGTACCCCTGCTCCGAGAGCAGCTCAGCCAGGGTTTTTTCCCATTGCGTCAGACCGTACAGCATGCCCCAGACCACTTTCGTGGTGCCAGAGCGAATCGGATGACGACCAGTCATCAGCGCGGAGCGGCTGGGCGTGCACTGCGGCTCCACATTGAAGTTTGTCAGGCGCATTCCCTCCGCCGCGAGGTGGTCGATGTGCGGCGTGGGCGCGCCTCGAAGCGCTCCACCACCATAGACACCCAGCTCACCGTAGCCAAGATTGTCCACCATGATGAGAAGAATGTTGGGCTTCTCGGCTGCTGCCCAAACGGGCGCGCCGCGGAAACCCACAGTGACTGCCATACACAGAAGCAGCCCGAATCCAAGCCTCGTCCCTTTCATTTCAACTCTCCCATCCATCCGTCATGCTACGGAAACCCAGATTCGCGCCCCTCCAGAGACGAACGCAGCACACTATCCCGCCTCCGCCATCGTGGAGACCGAATGTTACTCAGGCAGCTCATCGTACTTCGGCAAATTATCCTGCCAATGATGCCAGGGGGCCTTGGATGCGACATACACATGAAAATCCGGCTCCTTCGTCGGCAGGTCATCCAGCAGGCCCAGACGAATATTGGTGGTATCCCAGTCGACTTTTTCGTTCAACAGGCAGGAACCGCAACGGCTGCAGAAGGCGACGTGGGAACCGGGATACTTGACGTAGTAACTCATCAACTCCCTACCCTGCACAACGGTTAGCTGCTCTTTTTTCAAGCCGCCGAATACCGAGTTGGCCGAGCCGGAAAACTTCTGGCATTCACTGCAGTGGCAGTAGCCGGCGTACACGAAATCACCCTCAATCTCGAACCTGATACCACCACACAAGCAACTTGCCCTCATGGCTTATGCCTCATCGAAGTGTTTCTGCAATTTTTCCTCGGTGCGGCGACCGAGGTGATTGATCACGAAGGTATTGCCTTATGCCGCAGTGGCACCACCCAAAAAAGCACCTAATCAGCGGGGGGGTCCAATTTGAATGTGAACTTGTTCTGAACCCCATGCCTTTCAACCGCTACACCATCTTCCAGTGTCGGCGCATAGTGGAAGTTTTCCGTGGCCGCGATGGACGCTTCATCGAAAAGCCCTTGGGGGACAGACTCAATCACTCGAATATTCATTGGACGCCCGTCGACGCCAATACAGTACGCCACGATCACATAGCCTTCAATGCCGAAGGCCTGCGCCGCGAGCGGATACGTGGGGGCAAATTTCGCCACACCCTGAGTGTCCAGAAGCTTCTGTATTTCGTCCTCCGAGGGATCAGGAACTTGGACCTGGGCCTTGAACTCGGCGAAAACATTTTTTGCCTCTTCACCGCCGAGCTCGGCCGACCTTGAAAGGTACATAAACGCCGTGTCTTGGTCGATTTCCGTCCCTTGACCACGCTGGTACATTTGGAACAGAACGAACGAGGCGTAGGGCATCCCTCGATTGGCCGCCAGGGTAAACCAGTACAAGGCATCGCGATAACTCTGCGGCACGCCAGCCCCGTTGTAATACAGGGCGCCTAGTATCGATTGCCCATAGGGGTTGTCCAGTTCTGCTGACTGGGTGCACCATTTGACGGCGAGCGCCTGGTCATCGGGATACCCGTGCATGCCATAGCGGTAGCCTTCACATCGCTTGTTCACTTC
Organism: Halieaceae bacterium UBA5044; assembly: GCA_002416125.1. GTDB lineage: Bacteria > Pseudomonadota > Gammaproteobacteria > Pseudomonadales > Halieaceae > Haliea. The sequence continues at coordinate 387,254 of DIBU01000013.1, read as the reverse complement.
CGCAATCTCGGCGTGACTCATCGCCTCTCGGGGAAGCTCTGACAGGTCTGTTTCCGCCATTTCGGGGAACGGTTCATCAGATGGCGGACGACCAGGGAACCTGCGCCCTGCATCATTCTCCGGGCGCGGTTCCTGCAGCGGCGACGCAGCGACCTCATCGATCATTGCGTACAGTTCACCCATGTTGTCCTGCAGGTGGGCTGATCCAAGTTCCGCGCTCTTTGCCATGAGCATCGGCATCGTGGCAATCACCTTCCGACCCACTTCCGTCTGGTAGAAGTGACGAATCTCCCTGAGCTCAGCGGCGGTAAAGGCTTCGGCATAAAGTCTCAGAATATCGGGTTTCAGTGCCTCGAAACTCATGTGCTCGCCGTAGAACTTAAGCAAAACATGTCTATACGGCACCATGGCTGGATATTGTTGCAGCTGGACCTCCAGCATCTGAGACATGGTTGGCTCAAAGCCCTGCTCCAAACCCATTACCCTGATCAGTTCAGCAGCCTCGCTCACCGCGTCTGAGTCAGCAGAAGCGGCTGAGCTCATGTACAACAGCGCTGCGAAACTGATGATTTTCAACATTGGCATTACCGCTCCGGTAGTGGGAAAACCCTGTGGATAGCACACCTGTTCGCGGCGCACAAACACACGGTGAGTTGCCCTGCGCTTCACCTGCAACTCCACTCAGTCGGGCATCTATCTTCCACGTCAGACAAGCTACCGCATACGGTGAAAAACTCAGGAAAACATATCGTGCGAATAAAGAGGCTACTGTGGCGCGACAAGCCACCGACGACGCAGGTTGCGCACCAAGCCCCCTAAAACCAATAGTCAGCCACGCAACGACCATCTCGAGGCAGGTCTTGAAATGCACTCAAGCCATCGAAACGATCTATAGGAATATCGGCCACATCATGTGGCTCCGCGAGACGTAGATTTACCGCGATGCGGCGACGCCCTTCCGAATCCTTTCGCTGAGCACGCCAGCACACTACGCAACCGCAGACTAGACAGAAGTGAAACTCGATCGAATCGCCCCGGATATAAACCTGCGTACTCCCCCTGACCCTGATACCTTCATCTTCGAAATCATAGGCCCACAAGACACCGTACCGTCTGCACACCGTGCAGTTGCAAATAGTCGCATCATCTGGCTTACCCTCAAATTGCCAGCCCGTGGCACCACAATGACAACTCCCTCGGATCATTTCAGCTCCCAACTATTACGCCAGCCACATTCTGCAGCTTGGCACCTTGAACGGCGCCAACTGAACGTTGTGCCCAACATGGACTGGTTATCCGCTGCTCCGACTGTCAGCGTATTTCGGTAGCGAATCATCTACCCTATGCCATTCCACTTTTTGACTTGTGTAGATGTGGTATCGCGGTACGACTAAATTGGGATTGTCGAGGCTCGAAACGCTTACCGTTAGGTAGTCTGCGTATTCCAGATGACGATACGTGAGAGAGGTACCACAGTCCGAACAGAAGCCCCGTCGGATTTTCTCGGATGACCTGTACTCTTTCGGTTCGCCTCGAGTCCATTCAATCTGCTCAACCTTATAATCCATCCACACGCCAAACGGCGCGCCGATTGTTCGACGACAGTCCGAGCAATGACAGTAGTCCGAATCGAATGGCATCGCTGAGAGCGAGTACCTGATGGCCCCACAATGACACCCGCCAGTGAACATTTCTCCGCTCTCCTAAAAAACGCGTAACGCTTCAAGCTGAACAGCCACAGCTGACTGGTCTATATGACCGCACCGAGGAAAAGAAGGCAAACTTTCTTCGCACTACAGACCGCTACGATCGAATCGACACCCCTTGGGACATAGGTTGGCTTACAGGACCCCGTAACCGCACCAACTTTCAGAACCGAAGTCGTAACGTTCCATGCGGCAAGGAGATGCCGGCCGATGCCATCGTCCGGTTGACGGCGGGAATGGTAACCCCGCCAACCTTGCACTAACGTTCGGAAGATACGAGCACCGACCGATAGCACTTAAGAGCCCTGGCGAGCACTTTGGCGCGCTCTACTCCAGGATCTATTCACCCCCGTTCAATGACAGAAATTGTTGATCCCGCCCCACTGGAACGCGTCGTTAAGTGGCCGCAACCACATATCTTCGAAAAATTTCTGCTGGTTCCCCATCCTCGACTTCCGAATCCAACACTCCACCATTGCTGATGATCATTCGAGTCGACGCCTCATTGGCTTTGTGGCAATGGATATGAAGCTCTCCGATCCCCCGCTTTCGCGCCTCTTGGATTGTGAGGGCCATCAGGACATTGCCTAGACCCCTGCCTCGATACGACGGCCGAATGCCCAATCCTATGTGGCCACCACAATGCCTGATTCTTTCATTCAGATAGTGGCGCAGGTTCGAGACGCCGATGATCTCGCCGCCCTCAACGAGCCAGAACGTTGAACTCGGGACAAATCCCTCAGGAATGTTGATCCCCTTAGTGAAATCATCAAGACGACGCAGGAGCGCCGCGAAGTCGTTGTGCTCGAAATCCAATGGGAACGGGTAGCGTTCCTCATCGCCCAGTTCGACGATGTATGCGCCGTAGCTTTGCTCGTACTCAGGGTTTGGAAGAATCAGTGCGACTGCCATACGGACACCTAACGCCTGACGCAGCGGCGGCCAAACCGGGCAACGGTTTCGCCGTCCGGCTCACCAGCGGTGCACTGCCGCTTCTTGTTATATGTGCGGGTCACGTTTAGAAACACTCCTAATTGTAATGACTAACGATGTGTTGGACGGCACCAACACGTCAATGTCTAATCTGCGAGCTGAACACGTAGCAAGGGACTCCGCACGGCAGCCCAAAGTATGTGCAGATTTGTGCGCCAGCTCCCGGCTTGTTGCTCGGCATACTCAAGAAGGCGATCCAGGGCCGAGCGCTCATAGTACTGCCCATTGAAAAACAAGCCTTCGATTTTCTGAGTGCTGCGAATGTCGCGCGTTGGATCGGCATTAAGAAGGAGCATGTCGGCAGCCTTGCCTTCTTCGATCGATCCGAATTCATCTTCGACGCCGCTGAAGGTGGCAGCGTTGATAGTCGCCGTTCTCAAGGCATCTATTGGGGACAGGCCAGCAGCGACCAGTTCCACCAATTCCTCATGCACGCTGAATCCGGGAAATATGTACGTATCGAACACATCCGTTCCGGCGAGCAGATTTGCTCCCGCTGCGTGTGCCTGCCCCACATGTTGCTGTGCGAGGCGATACATCTCCGCATTGACATTGCGACCAGAAGCATCACTGCCACTATCCCGCGCCCTATCTGCGTCGGGTTCCCACATGAGCTGCAAGAACAGGTCGGGAATGTACTTCAATCGCGGGTCCGTGCGAAAACTGGAGTCACCCGCCATAGCGCCCATCCGCAAGGTCAGCAGTGTTGGTGTCCACCAGGTATTTGACTCGGCAAATTGTTGCATCAATAGCCGGCAACGCTCGGAGTCGTGTTCGTCAACCAAACGTGCTCGTAGAACTGGGGTATACGCGCCCAATGGGTCATTGAGTGCCCTGAACTCATCGGCGCCTCGATAGCACTCGAAAAGAAAAAGGCGTGCGTGTTCAACGCTGCGCTGGTCGGCTGCCAATACGTCCGCCAGTGAGACCTTGAGTGGGCGATGCCCTTCCAGCGACAGACCTCTAGCCCGCGCTTCGTCCGCCAGCGCGAAATAGGCTGCGGGAGAAATTTCCGAGTAGACCTTTAGTATGTCGGCGCCTGCGTCGGCAAAGAACGCGACCAACTGCCGAGCCTCCAATGGGTTGCGTGCCTTGAAATAGTCCGGGAATCCTTTGGGCACCTCACTGCCACCGTTGATCTGGAAGCTGCTCTGTCCGACGTAGCGCGGAGACAATCCGGCCTGATTGGCAGTGGCCTCATTCCAAGCTTGGCGATCCTCAATGCATGCAAAAAAAGGGTCCGGCTTGTTCATGCATCCCCACAGGTCGCGAACGCCAGTGATGCCATTGGCGATCAACAAGGGATGTTGATGCACCGGAGCAAGTTTTGTGGAATGTGTATGCATATCCCACAGGCTGGGAATCAAGAACTTTCCAGTCCCATCCACAACACGCGTGGCACCGTCCAGATCGATGGAACCAGTCGCGCTTATCGATGCTATCTTCCCATCAACGACCAAGACGCTCTGGAGCGAGGTCACAAGCCCCGATTCAACATCCACAATAGACACATCCCGGATCAAGAACGAACCCGATATTCCGTCCTGCGGCGCTTCCGGTAGGGGCCACGCCAGCAACGCGATGACCAACAGCGCCCCAGCGACCAAGACAATCGCAGCTTTCTGAAAAACCCTAAAACACATAGGTGTTCGCTATATTATGTTTCCGTTTACTTCGAATAACGTCATCGTTTTTTGATTGTCAATCTCTAAATCAGGAGCATGGAACAAAACCGTCCTGCAGACAATTCCACGCGGGGAGCGTCGAAAGTGGGCCTTTGCCGCCCAACGCCAACATCCAGCTCCGATTGAGGCTGACGAGGTTCTGGCGATAGCCAGGACACCGGCAGGGTCACTTGTCAGCCGCAATGACTTGTTATGGGGCACTGTGCCGCAAACCTTCTATCTGAGCGCACCCGCTTCACCAAAAGCAACTCAAACGTCGGCTATCCGCCAACGGCGGCCGCTCGAACCATCAGCAAATTGCACTAGTCGCGCCCGACAAAAATGTCCAACGGCAGCACGGCAGTCACACCAACGTTTGGGACATCCACAAGTTGCGCGATCCGCATATCAACGGCAACACTTGCGATAATATAAGCCTGAGCTCGATCATAACCATATTCCGACACGATGTAGTCAATCATGGCGGCCAGAGCGTTCCGAGCCGCAAGATTGATGCTGCCGGACAGATTGGTTAGACCCGCAATTTTCGGGGAGTCCAGATAGGCGAGATATGATGGAACGACGCCTGCGTCTTTCACCGGGATACCGGTAACGGCGTAGAATCGATTCGACGGAATTGTCAGCACCGACGCGGGACCCTCGTAGTGAGGGCCATGAAACAGATTCGGCGGGTTTTCGGCTATGCGAGCGGTGACAGTCATACTACCGCCCATCTCGATCGCTGTTCCGGCGACTTCTCCATCGCCCTGCGCATAATGAAAATCGCCAACCGCGAGCCCGCAACCATCAACCGGGCATGGCAGATAAACGGTGGTGCCAGTCGTGATGTAGCGGATGTCCATGTTCCCGCCGTGCTCTCGCGGTGGAACCGTTCGCAGGCACTCAGACGATTTACTTGACCCAATTCCACACAACGATGCAGGCTTGGCCTCGTCAGGGTCCGGGTTGAATACGGTGCCGCCCAATTCGAGCAGTTGTGTTTCGCGTGCGAGCACGACCGCGAGTAATTCCTTGTCTGGCAGAGTCGTCACGACACCTGGAAAACTGCGGTTTGGAATACGCACACCTGGCAGAGCGTCGCTAACCGCATAGTCTTCGCTTAAACGCCAGACTACAAAGAGCTCGTCGGTTCCAAATTGGTCGGCGGCAAAACCCAATGGCCCGGCTTGAGTCCAGCCGACCTTGGCAGGCTCGAGACTTTCGATGGTTACGGCCAACACGTCGCCCGCTTTGGCTCCTTTGATAGCGACCGGTCCAGTCAATGCATGGACGATTCCGACACCTTTCCGGGGATTGGCCTTCGCGCTTGAAAACTTGTCCGGGTCGAGAGTCAAATCGAAAGCATCACGACTGTTAAAAACGATGCGTTGGCCGGGTGCTGCTTCCGCAATCATTGGAATATCGGGGTGAAAGCGGTTCATACAGGCCGGATCTTCGGCGCAGCTAACACTCAGGTCACCAACTACAATTTCCGGTGCAGCGATTTCGGCGGCAGCGCTTGCAGGCATGAGCGAAATCAACAGCGCCCCAATAAAAAGACTGGCGGGAAAACTGAATTTCATACGCGCGCTCCTTGACTGACGAAGTCTAGGAGCATAAGCCTTAGCCCCGCTGAAGTCACTCTAACTTCATTTACTCCCTCGGCGAACAGCGACAATGGTTGGTGGCGTATTTGAACGCCCATGGTAACGGGCGTTCAACATGGAGCGACAGCTTGCGCAAAAATGCCGAAGGCATGCGCGCGGTGCCGCGGAGTGTTGAACGTCCCAGTAAGCCAAAGGCGAACGAGTTGACCTACTTGTTATGTTTTTCGCCTTCACCATGATTTCTGATACCGGTTTTTTTGTAGCGGATGATGCTGGAAAGCGCATGCTTGATAAATGGATACTCGAAGCCTTTAGGAAAGAAAACCTGATTCCGACATTAAGGCAAGTGCAATCCCAAGCACGAGAATACCCCCGATAATAGAAAACCCTAAGGGAATGCCGTAGTACCAGCAAACAACTGCGCCAGCCCCAGTGCCTACACCGAAAGCAATCACGAATTTGACGATTGCGCCAATGCCTTCCCTTAGCAGATCTTTAAGAAATTCAAGCATTATTTACTCAATATTCTCTCATTTCGATAGGCTGTTTTTACTTATAACGCCGCAAACAGCGACGAGCGCACGTGAGTCCGGCGGCTTTAGCCGCGAACTGCTTTGACTTGTTATGTTTAAGACTCACGAGATACCCAATAGTCAGGACGGCGGTGAAGATGAGCAATTGCCACGATAACAATTTCATCTTGCTCCGGACTATAGTGATAGATGATACCGTACGGGAATTTGGCGATTAGACATCGCCGTGTCCCTGGACTGAACTGTTGGTAAGCAATCGGAAACTGTTGTATACGAGAAATAGAACGGAGAACCTCACTACGAAATCTGCCTCCAAGACCGATTTGTTCTGACTCGTAGTAGGTCACCGCCTCTTCAAACTCGAGCTGAGCGAGCTTGAGAAGTTTTATCTCCACCTCAGGATGTCTTAAAGACGTCAGCGAGGGGAACGGCGGGTTCTCGGCCGCTTCTATAGGCAGACAACCTTGATTCGGCTTCTGACGCCCAAATAGCATCAAGCTCAGCATCAGGCTTATCCAGGCTCAAAAGGATCTGCTCAGCAACCACTGCCCGCTCCAGAGCGGGAAGCTCAAGTGCCTGATCTATAAGAACATTCGCAGCATCTGACATATGCCCTTCCTCGTCAACTAAGACTCACAAGCCATGGTAGCTCTGTGAGTTTCCCGAGTAAACATAACGCCTTGCGCATCGGCACGAAAACCGTGTAGCGGTTTGCGTGTCCGGCCCCGCCATGGGCAGACTGCCGCAACTTGTTATGGTTCCGAGGCTAGACATTTATGACTCTCTGATAGAGAAACACAATTGCCTTGCCTTCCCTGAAAAGAACATATCCAGCTCGCTCTGTACTTTCTCCCACTTCTCTAAATGGTAGAAGCTTATCTCCTTCCTTCCAATTCCCCAGCAAGCACGAATAGCTGCTGCTTTCTTCCCCGTTCAGATATCCCATAGCCGCAGATAGGTAAGCTGATTCTTCTCCGGGTAACGGCTTTACGTCGGAGAGATACAGCATGTCTTGCGCACTCTCTTCCAGCGCTCGCCTCGTTAGTTCCATAGGTGAAATTGGCTCGTCGTAGTCAATCTCCCCGATTCCGCCCAATTCGAGTGTATTCAGATGAGCGCCACTACAGTTTTGGGGATCTCCTATTGCGTGATTTGAAATCAAACCGATGAGTAAAACCATGAGTGGAATGCGACGAAGGTGGGCCATATGATTAGGAACCATAACGCCGTGCTCTGGGGCAAACTGGAGCGCAGCGTAAGTTTGTCACTAGCAGCACCTTGTTAAGCATTTACTTACTCTCCGCCTCAAGCTTTTCAACTTTTTCTCTAAAAGCGCTCGATAAAAACGAAAATGCCTTCTGGCGGAGGCCGCCAAACTCTTTATTTACGATTTCTTCACCGTCAACAATTTGAGCGATTCGAGGCTTTTCTAGTTTTGGAAAAGTAACCCCCATCGTTTCACACTCGCCGGTGCCATTCCTCGTAATTTGGTAAAATTCCTTCGTTTTGAAATTTAGGTTTAAGGCAGTAACTCTACATCCGCTGCCAGGATCACTTGGCACTGCATCTACAATATCATCAGACCAATTTGTAATATCGTAATACTGAGGAGTATCTTGCATTACGTTAAATGTCTGGCTCCACGAGTCATCTTTTGGAAATACTAGGTATAGTTGATTTAGCTCGCAGTATTTGTCTGCCTTGTAGCACTTAAGCTGAACATGGTTAACTGGCCAAGCAATTCGTTCATCGTGAATCATCATTGTTCCGCTAACGGTTGCATAGCTATCAGTTTTTCTACTGCTATAATCGGAAGGAAATGAAACTCTTGATAATTTCTGAAAATCTGAGCGTTTCTCCAGATTGTATATCTGCCAAACAGTTAAAACTCCTGTAGCTTTATCGCCCAAGTCCTTCTGGAATGACTTCACAGCTCCTTCATAATCACTTACACCTGCGTACATCAAAGTATTCAACTGCATTGCAAACAATAAATCAGCTCCTTTTGAAAGTCCGTTTCTTGCGGCAAAAGAATACATCATAGGAACTGAGCTACTACGCTCCTCTTCAGGTAAGTCAGCCAATTGCTGTGGTGTGTAATTTCGGTATTTCTCGACAGCAGCATCATCTGCGATAGCCACACAGGCTGAAGAAATAACAGCCATCGCTAAAATGATTCTGGATAAATGCACTGATTGCTCCTTATGCTTAACGCCGGCGTTCAGCTGCACTTGAGGCTGACGGGGCTCTGCCGCCAGGCAGAGGTCCGGCAGGGTCAAGTGTCAGCTGCAATGACTGGTTAGGCTGCAGCATTGGCACTCACCATCACGTAGTAGCCGTCAGGATCACGCAGCGCAAACTCCTGCGTTTCAGTCCCAGGATTCATATGCGGTTCCTCTTCCAGACTCTCGACTAGGCTTCTCGCACGGTCGAGTGACGCGTCAAAGTCATCGACACGGAAGAATAGCAGCAGGCCATTGCCAGGCTTGGCGGTGTCCGGACTAGCAAGCGGCGGATGCTCGTGGTCGCCCCACCGATGGAGGCATAGCAGCACTGTCCCGTCTGAGTCGACGATCTGACCGAAGTAGTCGTGGGCAGGGCTGGACTGAGGCAGGCCGAGTAGGGACTGATACCAGGTGAAGCTGCGTGCGACATCCAACACGCCGACGATTGTCCATAAACGCCTCACCGACCTCGCCCCTGCTGCCTAACGCTCGCATTTGCGGATGGATTGTAGCGCAGCGGAAAGCCAGTCCGCCAACATGCACTTGTTAGGCTTATTCACTTAGCCTCCGAATCAATGTCCTAACCCAAGACATAGCATTTTCTATTGCCCAATCGGTTTGTGGAATTGACAAAGAAGGCATAGGTTCGCTACCAGGGCCATGCCCTAGAGAGTTCCTAACCTTTCGAAAATAATCTTTTAAGATATCGGCCTCCCAAGGATCAATATATCTACCGTTCTTTTTGCTCACTAGGTTATCTATATAGTTTGAAGCTCCGTTCTCACTCCCTGTGGACCAGCCTTTCTGATCTGAAACTATTTTTATTGCACTTTCTAGCGCTTTTGCTGCGAACAATGCTGGATCTTTATCGTTTGAGTCTCTTCGATCTAAGGCCTCTTTCATGTCAATGTCGACATTTTTCCATAAAGGATCTGCCACTAACTCCCAAAATGGCTTTGCTATATTGTTTTCGATAATTTCGTCTGTAGAAACTTGTATAAAACCATTGTGCAACGTCAAAGGCGCCCTAGCTCTTCGAAACCGTTCATTAACTTCTTCTACTAGAAGAGAGTAGGATTCGTTCTGAGTTTTATTCCAAGCTTTAACCCCGTCTACAGCGCTCCCCGGCACTCTCATGCCACGTTTTGGTATTGCATCTCTCAGCTTTGCTTCTAGAATTGCTTCCGGAAGATTTTCGTTAATTTTTTCAATTTCCTCATAGCGCCAACGCATCGCAAGCTCAATAAAACTGATTCTCTCTTTGATAAATCTATCTGGATCATGGTGATCGCTAGGACAGTCCGATTTTACGAATTTCTCGCATGCATAGTCCCAACCAAAGAAACCGCTGACAGGTATAGATTGGCCTAGAGCGTTTTGATTTGTGTACGAGTAGTATCTTGTAAAAAGCTCATCAACACCTAGCTCTCTAGATAGCCTGTCGTGAAGTGTTTTCCATTTCACTTCATTCGCTTCGATCTTTTTCCCATTCGAGTCATAGTACGGAATTGCTTCTTTTACGATTCCAAATAGTTGATTTAGTAAGCGCTTTTCTAGCTCGCCAAATCCTTTCCATATTGGAAAGTCTATATATCTATATGAAAAAATATCGGTAAGCATAATTCCTTCTTCTTACTGGTGCTCTGGCAATCACAGGAGCCTAACGCTGCCAGCAGCGGCCGAAAAGCCGTGCAGCGGGTTTGAGGTCCAGCGACCAACGGGAGCAATGCTGACTGGCCTTGTTATAAGCATTTGATATCACATCAAATCTCGCTCTTATGTTTTTTGCTATTTTTACGTGCTACCCAGAGATAGATAACCATCACGAGGCTGACCAACAAACACAATGTAGAAATTTTAAAAACAAGCTGTATGCCAGTATTAGGGCAGCCCCACATACAGGTAAACAATAAACCTGTAACCGAAAGAGCCAGAATCAAAATGTTTACTACTACAGCAAAAAAGTACTTCATCGCTCACCCGAGCTTATAACAGCGTATTAGCAAGACCAAGCCGACTAACTCCCGGCTTGCTAATTCCAGAATTGAACGGCCCATTCCCACGTAAAACTCCAGCATTTCATCCACATAGAACCCCAGATCCCCAGCCGCCCGGAGTTAGCGCGCCCAAACCATTCCGCCCCACCATCATATCCACCGCCAAAACCCTTAACGGTTTCAAGGCGTTACAGCCTCTCGGCCTCAATCCAGCCCCGGGCCGCTGAAAAGCCACGTTAATGCTTATACCACGCACACTTGAGCAACCAAAACACGCCGTGCGCCCGGTCAGGCCACCACTCACTGGAGGGTCATACCGGGTGCAGATTCAGCGCATCCTTATTCGCTCTTGGCGCTCGGCAGAGCATTCATCTTCAAGGCCAGACAAGCTATCCTGCCATGCAAAATTTCAGGAGAAATATCATGCAGGTAGGCAAACTAATCTGGGGCGCCGCTCTTGGCGTGTTACTTGCCAGCAACGCGCAGGCGCATTCGGCGGCCGATATTGGAGGCGGGTTTGTGAGTGGCCTGCTGCACCCGGTGCTGGGTTGGGACCACGTGGCGGCGATGGTCGCGGTTGGGCTTTGGGGCGCCTTTCTGGGCTCGCCGGCAGTGTGGTTGCTGCCGGTGGTGTTCCCCCTGGTGATGGCCGTTGGCGGTGCGCTGGGGCTCGCCGGGGTAGACCTGCCCGGTGTGGAAATCGGCATCGCGGCATCGGCTCTGGTGCTGGGGGCCATGATCCTGCTCGCCGCCCGCCCGCCGCTGTGGATCGCCGGCCTGCTGGTCGCCAGTTTTGCTATCTTCCATGGCCACGCCCACGGGACGGAGTTGCCCGATGCGGCGAGCCCGCTGGCCTACAGTCTGGGATTTGTGATCGCCACCGGTCTGCTGCACCTGTCAGGCATAAGCTTCGGGCTGCTGGTGCGCTGGCCGCTGGGCCGCAGCGCGGTGCGTGCCGCCGGTGCGGTGATCGCGCTGGCCGGAGGCTTGTTCCTCTGGCAGGCCGTTTGAATCCGTTATCTTTGTCCCGTCTGGCAGGGGCGCTCGCCCTGTGCTGCGCAGCGTTTCCCGCCTGGTCACATGCGCCCATGCAGGGCGTTGGCGACTTCTATGGCGGCATACTGCACCCGCTGGTGGTGCCAGCCCATGTGCTTTCCCTCGTGATGCTGGGCCTGCTGGCCGGCCAGCGGGGAATGGCAGCGGTGCGCAGGACATATCTGGGCTTCCTGCCGGCACTGGTAGCGGGGCTGGCGCTCTCGGGCGCAGGGGTAGCCGAGGATCCGGAGCCGCTGTTGTTACTGGCCTCGGCCCTGATGGGTCTACTGGTGGTGTTACAGTGGCGTCTGCCCCCTGGCCTGTTTCCCCTCATAGGCGCTACCGTGGCACTGCTGCTGGGGTTGGACTCCGCGCCGGAGGGGCTGGCGCCGGCCCCCTACGTGGCAACTCTGGCGGGGACGGCTCTGGGTGCCTTTGCCTGCCTGTTGCTGGTAGCGGATCTCAGTGAGCGCGCCTCGCCGGGTTGGCAGCGTATCGGGTTGCGGGTGCTGGGATCCTGGGGAGCCGCCAGCGCGACGCTGGTCTACGCGATGCGCTGGCTGGTGCCCTGAGGTATCAGGCGTCCTTGAACCCGGTAATGGCTTTGGCCGCCTGATAGGCAAAGGTCATGGCCGGCCCGAGGGTTGAGCCGGGGCCGGGGTAACAGGGCAGCGTGGGTGCACTGCAGTTACCGATGGCATACAGGCCGGGAATTACCGAGCCGTCCTCACGCAGCACCTGCGCATGGGCATTACACACCATGCCCCCCTGGGTACCGAAGTCACCCGGGTCCACCTTCATCGCGTAGTACGGCGGCTTGTCGATCGGTGCCAGACAGGGGTTTGGCGTGACACGCGGATCGCCGTAGTAGCGGTCGTAGGCCGAGTCACCGCGATGGCAGTCCGGATCCACCCCGGTCACCGCGTACTCGTTCATTTTCGCCACGGTGGCCGCCAGGCCCTCCGGGTTCACGCCAATCTTGCGTGCCAGCTCGGGGATGGTGTCAGCCTTGGCAAAAAAGCCCTCGGTCTCATAGCGTTTTGGCACTGCCCAGTCGGGGCGGAAAGTGCTGTTGTACAGCGGGCCAACGAAGTAACGCGCGCGGAAGTTGGCATCGAAAATCTGCCAGCTGGGGTTACAGGGGTTTTCGTCGCTGTGCTTGGCGAAGGTCTCTTGCTGGAAGGCCATATAGTTTTGCGATTCGTTACTGAAACGCTCACCCGCTGGATTCACCACGATAGACCCTGGATACGACTTCTCCATGATACTCAGGCGCGGGATGGTTTCGCCCGGCACGGAGATGGTGTTGCACCACCAGGCCTCATCAAGGCGGTGCATTTTCGCGCCCAGCCGCTGGCCTTCGAGGATGGCATCACCGGTGTTGTCGAGGGTACCCGCACTCCAGCGGTGGTCCGTGGGTTTGGGCAGGTACTGTTCACGCATGGCCTGGTTGTGTTCGAAGCCACCGGCAGCCAGTATCACGCCTTTGCGCGCCTGTATGCGCAGGGTTTCACCGTTGCGGGTGACTTCGATACCCGTGACCACGCCGTCCTCATCGATGACCCGGCGCATGGGGGTGCTCAGCCAGAGCGGAATATCCCGATCCTGCATCGAGGCGCGCAGGCGCGCCACGCCGGCACAGCCGGTGGCGAGGCGACGGTGATACTTGTCCTTCAGGCGCCAGGGAATATCGGCGACGTAGGCAGCCACCAGCTTCAGCGCGGTTTTCCACCAGCCGGGCTGCTGGCCGATCAACAGCGCGGCTTCCACCTGGGTAAAGCCGATCAGCCCCCCGAGGTGCATCATCGGGTGGGTGCGCCGCAGGCGGCGCCATTCCTCACCCAGCTCACTGGCCGGAAAGGTCTCCGGTTCCATGGAGCGGTGTCCCACCATCGCGCCCTCGAGGTTGGTGTAGTAATCCGGGTAGTGCTCGAGCGTCACGTAGCGCACGCGTGTGCGCTCGTGCAGAAAATCCACCATTTTCGGGCCATTCTCGAGGAAGGCATCCAGCTGGTAATCCGGCACCTCCTCCTCGGTAATCAGCTGACGCAGGTAGGTGCGTGCATTTTCCAGCGAATCCTCGGCACCGGCTTGCCGTGCGTAGCGGTTACAGGGAATCCAGACACCGCCCCCGGAAATGGAGCTGGTGCCACCGTACAGGTCGGACTTTTCCACCACCAGCACATCGCGCGTGCCCATCTCATAACTGCAAAGCGCTGCCGTGAGCCCGCCATTTCCGGATCCCACCACAACCACATCAAAACTGTAATCCCACTGCTGAGCGCTCATGCCATACCTCGTACCAATGCATCGCCCATGGTAGCCCACTGCGCGGCCTTTTCCGCCGTGGTCGCCCCCGTAACACAAGGCAGGTTCAAAAAGTTGGCCGGCGCCCTTGGCCTCGGCAGCGGAATCGAGCGCGGCGCCTGCTTGCCAGCAGGTGGCAAGGCCCTATAGGATGGGCTGACGTCCTGCTAACAAGAGAGCGCACCATGAGCAAATCCGTCCTGAAGCCTGTTGCCGCACTGGTCTCGGTTGCCGCCCTGGCACTGTCGCCCCTAGCGTTGTCGCACCTCGACGAGAATGAATTTCACCAGTCCTACCGGCAGTCCTATTTTGCGCTGCTGGGGGCCAACTTCGGACCCATGGGCGCCATGGTGAAGGGCGAGATGCCCTGGAACCAGGAACAGCTGCAGGGCTTTGCCGATGATTTCAATGCGGTCGCTTCGCTGAACCTGCTGCGCGGCTTCCCCGATGGTTCCGACAAGGGCACCACCCGTGCAAAACCGGAAATCTGGGAAAACCGCGACGACTTCGCGCAGAAACTCAGTGACATGCAGGCCGCTGCCAAGGACCTGGGCGTTGCCGTGAAAGGGGGTGATCGAGCGGCAATCGCACAGCAGGTCGGCGCAGTCGGCCAGACCTGCAAGGCCTGCCACGACGAATACAAGTCGAAAGACTACCTGTACTGATCGGGCCCGTCCCTACCACATCCGCGGCGGCGGCGGTGCCTGTTGCAGTATCCACCAGAACAGGCCGCTGACCGCAGCAAGCAACAGCAGCGCCCGCCACCAGCCGACCACGGGCGCTTCCCCTTCCCTGCCTCGCGCGCGCCCCAGCCACATGGCCTGCAACAACTTTTCGCCCAGACGCCACTGATGCCAGCCCACGGCCAGCAGGTGCACCGCGACCATCGCCAGCAAGGCATTGAACGCCCATTCATGCACCACACCGAGAAAATCCCGGGTGCTGCTATCCACCGCATAATACAGCGGTCCGTCAAACAGAATCCGGTCACTGTTGAACAGCCCGCTAACGGCCTGGGCCAGTAACAGCGTGAGCAGCACCACGACCGACCATCCACCCAGTGGGTTGTGACCCGGGCCCGCCGGTATCCGCCCGCGGAGATACCCCAGCACCGTGCGTGGCCCGCGCAGGAAATCCGTGAAGCGGGAATGGCGGCTGCCAATCAGGCCCCAGCCGATGCGAAACACCACCAGTACCAGCAGGGTATAACCCACCCACTGATGCCGCTCCATCTGGCCTTCTTCCGCAGTCCACCACGCCAGGGGCAGGAGCACGGGGAGCGACCAGTGAAACAGGCGCGTGGGCCAGTCCCAGAGCGGGAATCCCGCGCCGCCACGTTTGCCTTTGTCCAGGGACTCACTCACGACGCTTCAGGGACCAATCAGGCAGGGATACTCGGCCGCCACGTCCTCGTAAACGTAGCGCCAGCGCTTGTCTTCAAGCACTGCACGGTGACGGGCGCCGGGGTAGCTGCCATCGCCGCTCTCATAGCCCGCGTCGCCGCGGAACATGACAAAAACCTGCCCGTCGGCATGACAGAAGCGCGGAAACACCGACTGCGGTGGCCGCGAACGCTCAATGCGCAACAGTTCCTCGACGCTGGCATAGCGCGCCAGGTCACAGAGGGTGATGTAGGTTGGCGGCAATACGCCGAGTTCACCGGCATCGTGCTCCCGTACCGCCTGCGCCACCGCGAGCCAGCGCGCTGCATGAATCTCGCTGCCATCGATTCTGGCCTCGGCGTCGGCCGCCACCGGCGCGGCATAGATCCAGGTGGAAAACCGCTTGGGCTCGACCACCGGCGTGGTCCAGTGGCTGATGAGCACCATATCCTCCGGCGAGGGTCGCAGCCCCGCCTCTTCCTCCGCCTCCCGCGCCGCCGCGATGCGTGTGGCACGCTCTTCGTCGCCAGCCGCCTGCTGCAGGTCACCGGCTTCCAGTGCACCGCCGGGAAACACCCAGTACCCTCCGGCAAACAACAGGGCCTTGTTGCGCTTGAGCAGTAGTGTTTCCAGCCCATCGGGACCGTCGCGCAGCAGTACCACGGTGCTCGCAGGGCGAGCGGGCGCCGCCGTTGCCTGCGACGCCTGCTCGTGACCGGTGTTCACAGCGTTCAGCGCTGCCCGACCATGGACAGGTCGTAGCCGAGGCTGCGGGCGCGCTGCACCGCCTGCGGGAAGTCTTCCGCTGGGCGAGTCGCCAGCCACAGGTTGATGGAGCGGGTGCCGCTGCGGCAGAACGCCAGCACGGGACCACTGGCGCTGTCGAAAGTCGCCGCCAGCCGCGCCAGGTCGGGACCGGGGAAGTTCATCCCGTTCACCGGGTAATACACGTAGTCGAGGCCACTCGCCGCGGCAGCGGCGGCAAATTCGGCCGAGCTTGGCTGGCCGGGGGCCTCGCCGTCGGGACGATTATTCACCAGCACCCGGTACCCCGCTGCCGCGATTGTCGGTACGTCCTCCAGATTGAGCTGCTCGGACACCGCGACCTGCGGCGTGACCTCAACGATTCTCATGGTCTCTACCCCTTATCCAGCCGCAGCGGACCCGTCGCGCACGCGGTCGAAACCGTCACGCAGCAAATCGGCCCAGCGCCGCAGAATGCGATTGAATTCCGCCCGGTTGGTCACGCTGCTGGTCCATTGCAGCGTCCCCTGATCGATACCCCGGCGACGATCGACAACACGCGCCTGCACTTCACCGGTCACACCATCGACCATCTCCAGCACCAGCGTCATTTCGCCGGCCGAGGTGGTGTAGCTGCGGGTGCGGGCGGCGGACTGCACGTCTGGCGCGTTGATATCCAGGTTTACAATGGCCGGCTTCAGCACCAGGGTGTCCTCACCTTCCGGCGGCGTATCGACCAGCGAATAGGCCGGTGGCTTGGTCAGAGCGGCGCGGAACTCCTCGTCACAGGCAGTGGCGACATCGCCGCGAATACGGTCTGCATCCTCCTGGCTGATGCGCGTGGTCACGCTACGGCTGTTCTGGTTCTGGTCACGCAGCCAGTTCCGGCGAAAGGCCACTTCGCAATCGTCCA
This sequence comes from Halieaceae bacterium UBA5044, assembly GCA_002416125.1. Taxonomy (GTDB): domain Bacteria; phylum Pseudomonadota; class Gammaproteobacteria; order Pseudomonadales; family Halieaceae; genus Haliea. The sequence continues at coordinate 370,148 of DIBU01000013.1, read as the reverse complement.
CCTCCACGTGCTGGTAGTGCGCAAGGTCGGCGCCCGGGCGTACATACACATCGGCAAAGCGGTAGCCGTCTACACGGGCCAGGCCATCGTCGGTTACCTCGGGCGACGTCGCGCAGCCCGCAACCATGGCGCAGGCCAGCAGGATTAAAGCTGTCATGGGTTGAGACATGGATCTCTCCTTTTCAGTCATCGGTCACTGCCCGAACTATAGGCAATCCGCGAGCGGTATACCACCGTTTCATCGGTCAGGCGAGCAGCCCGGACACGCCGTCCCAGAGGAGCTTCACGCCCAGCACCACGAGGAAAAAACTGATCACCCGATAGTAGAACCCGGCAGGCGAGCGCTTCACCAGCGCGTGCCCCAGCCGCACGCCGAGGGGCGCCAGGGGCACCAGAATGAGTGAGTAGAGCAGATTGTCGAGGGTGAACTGCCCCAGCCAGTAGTAAGGCAGCAGTTTCACCAGGTTGACGACGGCGAAAAACAGGCCGGCGGTACCGGCGAAGACCAGCGGCGGCAGGCCCTTGGGCAGCAGGTACATGGTCAGTGGCGGGCCACCTGCGTGGATGCTGAAGCTGGTGAAACCCGCGAGGGTGCCGAACAGCGCGGCGGGAGCGGCGCGATGGCGCTGGCTGGCCCGTGCAGCAAAGCCCAGTAGCTGCTGTGCACCGAACAGCGTGGAAATCAGGCCCACCAGCACACGCATGTAGTTGTCGTCCATGGCACCCGCGGTGAGAAAGCCAAGACCAATTCCCACCAACGCACCGGGCAGCAGCAGCTGCAGCGCGCGGCGATCGAACACGCCCCAGTACGTCCGCACCACCACCGCGTCCATTACCACCAGGATGGGCAGCAGAATCGCCGCCGCCTGGGTCGGCGACATGACCAGCGCCATCAGCGGCACTGCGAGGATCGCCACAGCACCGCCAAAACCGCCCTTGGCGATGCCATAGAGCATCACCGCGGGAACACTGACGAGGTAAAACGCAGGATCGGTGAGCACGGGGTCGGCTCAGGCCAACAGCCCGAACTCACCACCGAGAATGTCCAGGATCTCGCGGCGGGGATCATCACTACGGGGCAAGGGCTGGCCGGTGATTTTCTCCGCGAGCCCGGTATAGGTGGCGGAAACCTGCTGGAAGACGTCGGCCGGCAGGCGCGTATCGCGGGCCAGTGCGAGGCGCTCCGGCATGCGGTCCTTGTTCAACAGAATATCGGGGTCAGGGAAGTGGTTCAGCAACAGCTGGCGAAACCCTTCCTTGGAATTTTCCACAACCCGCCCGTCGCGCCAGGCAGGGCCGTCCCAGATGCGCGAGGAATCGGGGGTTCCCACCTCATCCATGTAAATCATCTGCTGTTCGCCGGCGGCGTTGGTCACATAGCCGAACTCGAATTTTGTATCGACGAAAATCTGGTCGAGCGCGGCCAGCTCACTGCTGATGACGTTAAAACCGGCACGCAACAGCGTTTCGTAATGGCTGACATCCCCCGCTGAACGAAACCCGAACGCGCTGAAGTGGTCTACCAGTGCGGCCCTGGCGATGTTCACATCGTCCTGTTCGGGCACTCCGGGGATGCCGCGCAGAATACCCTTGGTGGACGGTGTCACCAGCAGATCAGGCAGTTTCTGGTCGCGCTGCAGACCGTCGGGCAGGCGCAGACCGCAGAATTCGCGCTCGCCCTTGCTGTAGGCGCGCCACATGGATCCGGTGATGTATTGCCGGGCGATCGCCTCAATCATTACCGGCCGCGCTTTCTGCACAATCCAGACCAGCGGATGCGGTGTTTCGAGAATATGACTGGGCGCCAGCCCCTGCTCCCTGAAGCGCTGGAACCAGTGGTTGGAGATCGCGTTCAGCGCCGCACCCTTGCCCGGCACGCCGGCGAGGCCCTCCTCGCCCTCCCAGATGCATTCGAAGGCCGAAATACGGTCGCTGATAACCATCACCGCCAGCGGCGTGTCGGCGGCGACCGGATAAGCCCGCTCGCGGATCAGCCGTGCGCTGTCCCCGGCGGTAAGCCAGTACACGGAGCGCACCTTGCCGGAATGCACGGGGGCACCCACACGCAGTGGAAGGTCGTTGTTCACCGCCAGCACAGTGTGGGCAAGGCTCATGGCAGATTCCCGTAGGGCGCTCCGACAAAGCGCGATGTAATGACAGAACCGCCGTGCAGGCGGTTCCACGCGAGGGGCGATTCTAACAGAGCCGGGCCGGCCGGGGCACCTTGCCTGTCACTGCGGACACGGTTCCGTTAGACTACGCGATGATAAACGGACTACCCCGGATCTGATGAAGAAGCCTTGCTACGCCCTCCTTCTGCTGCTCAGCCTGTCGGCCGCCCCTTCCGCACTGGCGGAAAATTGCGTCAGCATCAGCGACGACCAGGCTCGCCTCGCCTGTTACGACACTGCGGCCGGACGCAGTGCCCCGGGCACGCCCAACACGGCCGAGTCGTCGCTGGGATGGGGAGCGGATGAGGACGACACGCTCGATGAAGAAGCCGTCGAACCGGTCAACCTGGCCGAGGAGGAGCTGCTATTCGGCAAGCGCATCGCCGAGGAAGCTGAGCTCACGGGCAACGCCTGGGTGATTACCCCCCATCACCGCAATTACCTGCTGCCACTCACCTACGCCGACACACTGAACCGCGAGGCCTGGGCCCTGCAGCAGCCGGACGAGCCGATGGACCGGCTGGAGGCCAAGTTCCAGCTGAGCCTGAAAACCATCGCCTGGGAGAACATCCTGGGGCGCAACAACCACCTGTGGGTGGGGTACACGCAACGCAACTGGTGGCAGGTGTACAACGAGTCATCGCCGTTTCGCGAAACCAACTACCAGCCGGAGGTATCCCTGTCCTTCGCCAACAACTGGCGATTCTGGGGTTTTACCAACACCCTCTGGGACGTCGGCTTCGTCCATGAGTCCAACGGCCAGGGCGGTGATCTCTCACGCAGCTGGAACCGCATCGTCGCGGGCGCCGCCTTCGAGCGTCGCCGCATGACATTGAACCTGCGCGGCTGGTACCGGATCCCGGAAAGCAGCGGCAGCGACGACAACCCCGATATCGAGGACTACCTGGGCTACGGCGACCTCACCGGCATCTGGAAGTGGGAGCAGCACGAGTTCGCGGTTCAGGTACGCAACAACCTGCAGGCAGATAATCGTGGCTCGGTGCAGTTGGAGTGGACTTTTCCGGTCAATCGCCGTTTCAAGGGCTACGTGCAGTATTTCAACGGCTACGGAGAGAGCCTGATCGACTACAACCTGCACCAGAGCCGCATCGGCTTCGGCGTATCGATGACCGATTTGCTATAATCCCGAGCTTTTATCGCGCAGCCAGCCTCCCGCGCGGGGAGGACTTTCTGCGCCCCGACGCGTACACTGCGTCCCTCACAAAGCCACTACCCACATCGCGACTATGAGCACACCCAACACACCCTATGCGATCCTCGGCGACGCCGGCATACGACGCCTGTGTGAGGATTTCTACCGCATCATGGACAGCAGACCCGAGGTGCGGGAACTCCGCGCCATGCACGCCGACGACCTCGGCCCTGTCACCGAGCGGCTCACCGACTATCTGACAGGCTGGATGGGAGGCCCCCCGCGCTATGCCGAAAAGCACGGCGGTGTCTGCCTGACCGAGCCCCACGCCCCTTTCCATATCGGCCCGAAAATGACCGAGCAATGGCTCTGGTGCATGGAACAGGCGCTGGAGGAAGGCGGTGCCAGCGATGAGCTGAAAACCATGCTGCGGGTGCCCTTCCAGCGCATTGCGCAGGCAGTGCAGAACCGCGACAACGACGACTCACCGCGCAACAACCCCAACATTATCGCCGCAGGATAAGCCATGCACGTCAACAGAACACTGGCGGGCGCCCTGGCCGCAGCCCTCTATGCTGCAACAGCCAGCAGTGAGCCCGTCCTGGAACAGGTCATCGTCAGCGCCAAGCGCATCAGTGAAGATGCCAGCCGATTGCCGCTGGCCTGGTCGGTCATCAACGATGAAGCGCTGACCCTGATCGGCCACACGCACCCCAACGAAATCATGCAGCAGGTGCCCGGCGCCTGGATCAGCCGAGGCAACGGCCAGGAAAGCCTCACCGCGCTGCGCTCCCCGGTGCTGACGGGGGCCGGCGGCTGTGGCTCGTTCTTCATGGCCGCGGATGGCATCAGCCTGCGCGCGCCCGGTTTCTGCAACGTCAACCAGTTGTTCGACGCGAACATTGAACAGGCCGGCCGCATCGAAGTGATCAAGGGGCCGGCAGGGGCCAGCTATGGCTCCAACGCCATGCACGGTGTCATCAATGTACTCAGCGCGGCGCCTGATCCTGCGGCAGGACAGCAACTTGCCGTGGAAGCCGGGCCGGACGATTACTACCGGACAAAGCTCAGCCTCAACCACGCCGCGGGGCGACACGCCTTCAGCCTGCGCGGCAACGTTGCTACCGACGGTGGCTACCAGGACGATTCGGGTTACGACCAGGAGAAACTCACGCTGCGCCACGACTACGCGGGTGACATCTGGAACATCCGTACGGTGCTGGATGGAGCCAACCTGAACCAGGAGACGGCAGGGTTCATCCAGGGCTTCGAGGCCTACAAGGACGATGATCTGCGCCGCAGCAACCCCAACCCGGAAGCCTACCGGGACGCCTGGTCTCTGCGCCTCTACAGTGAGGCCAGCAGAAACATCGGGCCAGACATGCAGCTCAGCATCACCCCCTACCTGCGCCGCAACCGGATGGAATTCCTGCAGCATTTCCTTCCCTGGCAGCCCGTGGAAACCAACGCTCACGAATCACTCGGCCTGAGAACCGCGCTGCACGGCGAGCAGGGTAATCTGAGTTGGGTGGGCGGCGTGGACCTGGAGATCACCGAGGGTTCCCTGCAGGAGGTGCAGGACCAGCCCTTCAGCCCCAACCAGCCGCAGGGCGTGCATTACGACTACACCGTGGACGCCAGTGTCGGCGCCGCCTGGAGCCAGCTGAACTATGCGCTGTCCGAGCGCTGGACGCTGGATGGTGGCCTGCGCGTGGAGTACACGCATTACGACTACGACAATCGCGGCCCCGCAGGCTCCGTCTGTGCGCCGGAAGCGACCGCCTGCCGGTTCTTCAGGGTTGCCGACCGCACCGACAGCTTCACTGACTGGTCCGTCAACGCGGGGGCCAGCTACCTCCTGCGCCCCGGCCACAGCGTTTACCTGCGCGCCGCCAACGGCTTCCGGGCACCGGATACCAGCGAGTTGTACCGTCTGCAGTCAGGCCAGTCGGTCGCCGACCTCGACTCGGAGGTGATGGACAATATCGAAATCGGTCTGCGCGGCGACAACGGCGCCGGTTTCGGCTACGACCTGTCGCTGTACCACATGAACAAGGACGAGGTCATTTTCCAGGACGCGGACCGCCGTAATGTCAGCGGTGCTCGCACCGAGCACACGGGGCTGGAAATCAGCCTCGACTACCGCAGCCAGGATGCATGGTATGCACGCCTCGACGCCACGGCCGCACGCCATCGCTATGCCAACGATGCGCTGCCGCTGGGCGTGAATGAATCCATTGACGGCAACGACATCGACACCGCGCCGCGCCTGTTCGGCAGTGCGCGAATTGGCTGGGAGTTCGCCGCGCGACACGGCAGCACACCGGTGGCGGAACTGGAATGGGTGTACATGGACGAGTATTACCTCGAGCCGGAAAACGCCTTCGAATACGAGGGGCACTCACTGCTTAACGTGCGCCTGAGCGCGCCCCTGACCCGCAACCTCGGCGCCACATTGCGGGTGACCAACCTGCTGGATGAAGAGTATGCGGAGCGTGCGGATGTCGGTTTTGGCAACTACCGCTACTTCGTGGGCCGGCCACGCGGGGTATTCATGGAGCTGCGCTACAACTGGGGCGTATGACCGGCATCAGCGCATCGCGCTGATGCCTACGGCCTCGCGCACCTGCGCCAGCAACGGTACGCTGAAGGCCCGCGCGCGCTCGGCACCCCGCTGCAGGACAGACTCGATATGCCCGGGGTCGCCGAGCAGGGCCTCGTAGCGCTCGCGCGCCGGCGCCAGTGTCGCATTCACCAGTTCGAACAGCTGCCGCTTGGCTTCGCCCCAGGCGATACCCGCTTCAAAGTCGGCCCGCATACGCGCGGTCTCCTCCGCTGAGGCAAACGCGGACCAAATCTGGAACACGGTTGAATCGTCAGGGTCCTTAGGCTCGCCGGGCTCCAACAGGTTGGTCTTGATCTTGTTGATCGCCTTGCGCAGCTGCTTTTCCGGGAGAAACAGCGGAATCGTATTCTGGTAGCTTTTACTCATCTTGCGACCATCCAGGCCCTGCAGGACCGCGACATGCTCTTCAACCACGGCCTCGGGAAGCGTGAACAGCGGGGCAAAATGGTGATTGAAACGCTGGGCGATATCCCGCGCCATCTCCACGTGCTGGATCTGGTCGCGACCGACAGGTACCCGATGCGCACCGAACATGAGGATATCCGCCGCCATCAACACCGGGTAGCTGAACAGCCCCATGGTAACGCCAAAATCCGGGTCCTCACCCGCCTCCTCGTTGGCCTGGGTCGCAGCCTTGTAGGCATGCGCGCGGTTCATCAGCCCTTTGGCCGCGTTGCAGCACAGAATCCAGGTCAGCTCGGTGATTTCCGGGATATCCGACTGGCGATAGAACACAGCCCGCTCGGTATCAAGCCCAAGCGCCAGCCAGGTGGCGGCAATTTCCTTGCTGGACTGACGCACCTGGGCCGGGTCCTGACACTTGATCAGGGCATGGTAGTCGGCAAGGAACAGAAAGGACTCTGTCGCCGGGTCCTGTGAGGCGGCAATCGCCGGGCGTATCGCCCCGACAAAATTGCCCAGATGCGGCGTCCCGGTGGTGGTGATGCCGGTGAGAACTCGTTGTGTTGTCATGAATATCCTGTACATTGACGGCCAAACAGCTGCGGCCGCCAGTTTATCCTGTGCACCCGGCAGTGGCTACGCGCACGGCAGCCGGGGAGCGAGCTCAGGCTGGCGTCAGCCTGCCGGGGTGGTTGTAGAAGCGCTGCAAAACCCGACACAGCTGCGCGGCGTCGTCGCGCCCGGCCAGTTCACGAACCGAGTGCATGGCGAACGTGGGGACACCGATATCCAGCGTGCGGATACCCGTGCCACCGGCGGTAATCGGGCCAATGGTACTGCCGCAGCCCATGTCCGAGCGGACCACAAAGCTCTGCACCGCCACGCCCTCCTCCTTCGCCAGCAGGCGAAACAGACCCGCCGTCTCTGCATTGGTGGCGTAGCGCTGGTTGGCGTTAATCTTGATGACCGGGCCGGCATTCAGCAGCGGGCCGTGGTTATCGTCGTGCTTGTCGGCATAGTTTGGGTGGATGCCGTGGGCGTTGTCTGCGGAAATCATCAGCGAGTTTGCCACCAATTGCGCCAGCGTCACCTCGTCAGGCACCAGCCGCCGCAGCGTGGAGAGCAGCAGCGGACCCTGGGCTCCCGAGGTGGACAGGCTGCCCACTTCCTCGTGATCATTGCAAACCAGCAGACAGCTCTGACGTCCGTCTGCCGCCAGCAGTGACTGCAGCCCGGTAAAACAACTCAGCAGATTGTCGAGGCGGGCCGAGGCGATGAACTCCTCGTGCAATCCCACCAGCGCCGGAGGCTGTGTATCGTAAAAGCAGAGCTCGTAGTCCAGTACTTCCCGTACAGCACAGTCCGGCTGCTCCATCAGCAGGCGATCGCGCAGGAGTTCGCGAAACGACGGCGTGCCCGGCTCTGCCTGCAGGGCCAGTACCGGCAGGATATCTGTCTGCGGGTTGATGCTGCGCGACTGGTTGGCCTCCCGGTCGAGATGGATGGCAAGACTGGGGATTACCGCCAGCGGACGACGGAAATCCACCGTGGCGGTACGCAATGCACCCGCCTGATCGGCATAGCTGACCCGCCCCGCGAGCGACAGATCACGGTCGAACCAGGGGTTGAGCAAGGCACCGCCGTAGACCTCCACGCCCAGCTGGAAGTATCCCGCCCGCCGCTTCTCCGGAGCGGGCTTGACCATCAGGCAGGGGCTGTCGGTATGCGCACCTACCATGCGCATGCCGCCCTCGGGAGCCGCCTCGGAACCGACGGTAAAGGCGACAATGGAGCTATCGTTGCGCGTCAGGTAGTAGCGCCCCCCCGGCTCCAGCGACCAGGACTGGTCTGACTGCAGCGCGCGGAACCCCGCAGACTGCAAGCGGCTCACCAACGCGCTGACCGCATGAAATGGCGTGCTGGCGGCAGCGAGAAAGGCCAGCAGCTCGCGGTTGAACTGATCGACATGCATGGGTACTGCGCCTCCCGGAAACAACGTTAAAACAGCCACAGCGCGTACAGCACCGCAGCCAGAGCAATGCGGTAGTACACGAAGGGCATCAGGCCTACCCGTTCCAGCAGACGCAGGAACAGGCCGATACAGGCGTAGGCGGTGACGGCCGCCAACAGGGCAGCAGAGAGCATCAGCACCCAGTCTACCGCAGCACTCGCCTGCACCAGTTGTACGCCCTTCAATAATCCGGCACCGGCAATGACAGGTATCGAAAGCAGGAAAGCAAAGCGGGCCGCCGTGCCGCGATCCAGGCCCAGTAACAGGCCCGCCGTCAACGTCACTCCCGAGCGCGATACACCGGGCACGGGCGCCAGCGCCTGTGCCAGCCCGATGGCCAGAGCGATACCCAGGGTGAGGGTCGCGAAGGACGCGGCATGCCGGGCATGTCGATCCGCCAGCCCCAGAAGCAGGCCGAACAGCAGCGTGGTCGTCGCAATGACGGGCAACGTGCGCAGCTGTGATTCGATGACGTCGTCTGCGAGGAAACCGACCACGCAGACGGGCACCGTGGCAAGTGCCAGATACAGCACCAGGCGCGTGTCCTCGTTCCTGCCCCGACCCTGCAGCAGCCCGAGGCAGCTGCCGGCCATGGCGCACAGATCACGCCGGTAATACAACACCACGGCAAGCAGGGTGCCCACGTGCACCGCAACGTCAAAGGTCAGGCCCTCATCCTGCCAGCCCAGAACCAGCGAGGGAATGACCAGGTGTGCGGAACTGGAGATGGGCAGGAACTCGGTAACGCCCTGCAGGAAAGCGAGGAACATGGCCTGTAGCACATCCATCAGCCGCGTGGCCCCTGCTCGGCGAGCTTCTTCCAGCGCACCTCGTCGCGTACATAGACCGGGCAAACCGCCTCGGCGCGCTGCCATTCCCCGGCCAGAAAGGCGCGCTGGGCAAGTGGCAGAATGTCCTCGGCACTCGGCAGTAACTCACCGTGGACGGTGCTGAACAGATCCCGGCAGTTGCCAGGCATCTGCTCGAGATAATGCAGGCCACTGCCCACCGCGACCAGCGACTCCTTCACGGGAAGAACCAATTCCCCGGGGTGGCAGGCTGACGCCGCGGACGCCGCTTGGGGCAAACCATCAACAACCCGGTACAGTCCCCAGTAAAGCTCGCCGATGTGCGCATCCAGGGTGCTCAATACCCAGTCACCCTCGCCTGCCAGCCCGAGGCGAATGGCAGACTGCACCTGCGCGGCGAGCGTGGACACCGGCAGGGCGGGCAATTGCGCGGCGTAACAAATGCCCTGAGCGGCGCTGGCCGTAATGCGCAGGCCGGTGAAGGAGCCGGGGCCAGAACCATAGGCCACGGCGTCGAGATTACCAGGCCCTTGCGGCAACAGTTCACGCAGCATACCCAGCAGGAGCTGGTTGTGGCGGCGCGGCGCATGCTCCAGTAAAACACGCACGGTGTTGCTGCCCGACAGTGCAACGGAGCAGGCGTCGGTCGAGGTATCAATCGCGAGAATACTTGTCATGGATTCGCTACACGAGACAGGTGACAGCACAGGCCGCGCGCACGCAGCCCCTGTATTGTGCGATTATCTCACAGCAAGCGAGTGGCCTGAACCTGGGAGAGCGTGAAACGGTTGAATAATGTGCAGGGCAATACGCGCCTCACCGGCGTGATTCTGGCGGGTGGTGCCGGGCGACGCCTGGGCGGCCGGGACAAGGGACTGCTGCACTGGCGCGGACAGCCACTGGTTGCACAGGTCGCCGCACGCCTGCGTCCGCAGGTGGGTGAGCTGTGGATCAACTGCAATCGTAACAGGGACGACTATATTCGCTATGCAGACCGGGTTTTCAGCGACCTTACGGAGGCGTTCGGGCCCCTCGCCGGCTTGCGCTCACTGCCCGATATCAGCTCATCGCTGCTACTCGTGACGCCCTGCGACACCCCCCTTCTGCCCCTGGACCTGGGCGAGCGTCTGCTGCGTGCACTGGAGGCCTCGCCTGAGGCTGACATCGCCTACGCTTCAGCAGCGGGAGACGCGCACTACCTGCACGCCGTCCTGCGGCGTCGGGTACTGGCTGGGCTCCCGGACTACCTGGGATCCGGAGGTCGATCGGTGCAGGGATGGTACGCGTCACAACATACCGTCACAGTCGAATTCAGCGGTGCTGACTTTCTCAACTGCAATACGCCCGAGGCTTTCGACTGAGGCGAGCCGCTTACAGGCAAAAAAAAAACCGCAGCGGGCTACCGCTGCGGGGCTGTGTTGCGGAGGTGGCCTCAGGCCTGCTTTTTGGCTGCTGCCTTACGCTTTGCGGTAGCCGCCTTTTTGGGGGCAGCCTTGGCCTTGGCTTTCGTCTTGGTCTGGGCTTTGGCGGCCTTTGGCTTGCTCGCCGCGGCCTTGGTTTTCTTGGGTTTGGCGCTGGCAGCGGCAGACTGCTTCGCGCTGGGCTTTGCTGCCGCCTTCCTGGTGCTCGGTTTGCCGGCGCGAGACAGCGCTGAATCCACACCGGATGCCACCGACTTGCGTCCACTGCGGGCTTTGCCGAACGCGGCCTTGGCAGCGGCCTCGGCTTTTTTCTCTGCTGCGCGCAACTGGCCCAGGACTTTCTTTTCCAGCGCCGAGAGTTTCTCGGCATCAGCCTTGGCGCGCTCTTTGCTCCACTGACGGGCGTGCCTGGCCAGCGCGCGCGCCTTGTCCGCTTCAGCCTTGGCGGCAAGCTCTGCCTTCTTGGCCAGAATACGCTCCTCGGCCGCAACGCGGTGCGCCGCCAGCTGCGCCTCGGCAACCAGTTCCTTCACGCGCTGGCGCATGCCATCAAGCTTGCTGCGCGCACTGTCGAGGCGGGAGTTGACCCGATCCACGGTCTTGCTTGCGGCTTTGCGTGCGCGTGCGTCCGCGTCGCTGCGCGCGGCTTTCAATTTCGCGCGCGCCTCGGCAAGGGCTTTCTTTTCCGACTCTACAGTGGCCTGCAGTTTCGCCAGCGCGTCACGCGCGCGCTTCTCGGCGGCGGCTGCGGTTGATGATTTCTTGGCGGTGGCGACAGCCGCCTTCTTGCGTGGCGCCTTTTTCACCGGCGCTTTACGTGTGCCGGTCTTTGCTTTCGCCTTGCCTTTGGCCGTTGCCATACGCGATCTCTCCAACTGTTGGTGTTTCCAGAGTTGCTCGCAAAATAGCAATATTCAACTGCGCTTACAACTGCACATTTGTCACGCAGCCGCAAACCGGCGAACGTGACATTGCCGGGGCCTGCAGAAAAAGCACGTTCACCTGCGCTTGAGTTGCGCCCGGGTGCGAGCGCGACGGCTGGAAATACTCAGCGGCCCAATGCCGCGAACACTTTGCGACGAATATCTTCGACGCTGCCAACACCTTCCACACGATGGCAGGCGGGTGCGCGCGGGCCCGTCATGGACTGGTAGAACTGCACCAGCGGACGCGTCTGCTCCTGATAGACCTGCAAACGCTTGCGGATGGTCTCTTCCTTGTCATCATCACGCTGCACCAGCGGCTCGCCACTTTCATCATCCAGTCCTTCGCGCTGTGGCGGATTGTGCAGCACGTGGTACACACGACCGGATGCGGGGTGCACGCGGCGACCGCTCAGGCGTGCGACGATTTCCTCGTCCTGCACTGCGATTTCAACTACGTGATCGATATCAACGCCGGCGTCGACCATGGCTTCTGCCTGCGGAATGGTGCGCGGAAAGCCGTCGAACAGGAAACCATTGGCGCAATCCGGCTGTTTGATGCGCTCCTTGACCAGACCGATGATAATGTCATCCGACACCAGTCCACCTGCATCCATTACCGCCTTCGCTGCAATTCCCAGTTCGGTTTGGGCTTTTACCGCAGCCCGCAGCATATCCCCTGTGGAAATTTGGGGAATACCCCAGGTTTCGGTGATGAACTGTGCCTGGGTGCCTTTACCGGCGCCGGGAGCGCCAAGGAGTATTAATCGCATGCAGGTGAATCCTCGAGGTTATCGTGCAGCTCTGGCCCGTGCCGCTGCGCAGCGTAGCAATCTGGCCATACAAACGGGGGGCCTAACCATACACAGGGGCAGGTTTTTGCACAAGCCCCGCCGGGGCAGCCCGCCTCAGCAGCCCCGCTCAGGCAGCACGGCCTAATCGCGCGCCTTGGCCGCCACCCACAGCGCCTCGAGCTCACTGGTTGTCAGCGCCGCAAGCCCGCGCCCATCCGCTTCCGCCAGCGCGGCCTCCATCACGCGAAAACGCCGTTCGAATTTGGCGGATGCGTGGCGCAGTGTGCTCTCGGCATCAAGGCCGAGCCGGCGCGCCAGGTTCACGCAGGTAAACAACAGGTCGCCCATCTCGTCGGCAATCGCTGCCGTATCGCCTGTTGTTATGGCCTCCCGCAGTTCGTTGCGCTCCTCGTCGAGCTTTTCCAATACCGCACGAGCATCCGGCCAGTCGAAGCCCACCAGCGCAGCGCGCTTCTGCAGCTTCTGTGCACGCGGCAAGGCCGGCAGTGCCACCGGAACATCATCCAGCACACCACGTTGTGAGCGTGCCGCGCGCTCCTCGCGCTTGATCGCTTCCCAGCTGCGTTTCACCTCGGCAACCTCACACTGCGCTTCCACACGGCCTTCGATATCGCCGTCGGCAAAGACGTGCGGATGGCGCCGCAACAGCTTGTCTACCAGTGTGTGCACGATCTCCTCGAAAGAGAACAGGCTCTGCTCGCGACCCAATTGCGCATAGAAAACCACCTGAAACAGCACGTCGCCCAGCTCTTCCGCGACGTGCGGGTAGTCGCCCTGTTCAATAGCGGCGGCAAGTTCGTAACACTCTTCCAGCGTCGAAGGGACAATACTCTGAAAATCCTGGCGCAAATCCCAGGGACAGCCGCCATCGGGATCGCGCAGGCGCTGCATCACACGCAGCAGGTCGGCAATAGTGTAGGGCGTATCGGGCATGGCGTGACTCACTCGGACACCCTGGCAACGGACACCACGTTGCTCAGGCGGCTGATGCGCTCGAGCAGCTTGGACAGGGCGCCAAGGTCAGGCACTTCCACGGTGAGGCGCATGGTCGCAGTGTGTTTTTTCTTGTTGGTCTGAGTGGAGATGGCGAGGACATTGATCCGCGCATTGGCAAACAGGTTGGTGATATCACGCAGCAGACCCTGTCTGTCATAGGCCTCGATGGCGACATCCACTTCGTAGTTCTCGCGCGGTGACTCACCCCACGCCACTTCGATCACGCGCTCGGGAGCGCTCTCCTGCAGACCGAGCAGGCGCGCGCAGTCGCTGCGATGGATACTGACGCCGCGAATGCGTGTGATAAAACCGGTAATGGCATCTCCGGGCAGCGGCTTACAGCAGCCGGCCATATGCGTCAACAGATTGCCAACACCCTGCACACGGATCTGTCCGCGGGAGAGCGGATCGCTGCCCGGTCGCGCCACCTGCAGCTGCGGCTCCGCGCGTTTTTCCACCAGCGACTGCGCCGCATTCAGCACAGTGGAGTAGGCGAGATCGCCAGCACCCACGGCTGCGTACATATCGTCAACGGTAGGCATATGCACTTTATCAGCCACGCGACGGTAATCCACACTGGTCAGGGCCAGGCGACGAAACTCGCGTTCCAGCAGGTGTCTGCCGGCATCCACGTTATCCTCGCGCGCTTGCGCCTTGAACCACTGCTGCACCTTGGCCCGCGCCCGCGAGGTGCGCAGGTAGCCCAAACCGGACTGTAGCCAGTCACGTTTGGGCACACCCTGACGGCTGGTGAGGATCTCTACCCGCTCCCCGGTCTGCAGCGTGTAGGTCAAGGGCACAATGGTGCCGTTGACCTTGGCGCCCCGACAGCGGTGGCCGATTTCAGTGTGCACGTGGTAGGCAAAATCCAGCGGTGTGGCTCCATGCGCAAGGTTTACCACGTCGCCATTAGGCGTGAATACGTAGACGCGGTCCTGCGCCAGATCCGAGCTGAACTGCTCCACCATGTCACCGCTGTCGCCGATAACCTCGTTCCAGTCCAGCACCTGACGCAGCCAGGCAATTTTCTCTTCGTAGCTGCTCGCGAGGTTCGTCGGCACATCCGACTTCTTGTAACGCCAGTGTGCGCAGACGCCCAACTCGGACTCTTCATGCATCTGGGTGGTGCGAATCTGTACTTCCAGTATCTTCCCCTCGGGGCCGATTACCGCCGTGTGCAGAGAGCGATAGCCATTTTCCTTGGGGTTTGCGATGTAGTCATCAAACTCATTGGGAATATTGCGCCACAGCCCGTGCACCAGCCCCAAAGTCGCGTAACAGTCCTTGATTTCGGGCACCAGAATGCGCACGGCCCGAATGTCGTAGACCTGTGAAAAGCCAATACCCTTGCGCTGCATTTTGCGCCAGATGCTGTAGATGTGTTTGGCGCGACCGCTGATATTGAATTGCAGCCCGGCCTCGCCGAGCACGCGCGTCAGCTCCTCCGTCACCCGGGCGATATAGCGATCACGCTCGAGGCGCTTGCCGTCCAGCAGGCGAGCAATCTTGCGGTAGGCGTCGCCGTAGATGTAGCGGAACGACAAGTCCTCCAGTTCCCACTTGAGATGGCCGATACCCAGCCGATGTGCCAATGGGGCATAGACATCGAACACTTCGCGTGCGATCGGCCAGCGCCGCTCTTCCTCATCGTTCTTCACCGCGCGGATGGCGCAGGTACGCTCTGCCAGCTTGATCAATGCCACGCGGAAATCGTCCACAAGTGCCACCAGCATCTTGCGGATATTGTCTTTCTGGCCGTGGGGCTGACCGAGTACGGGCGAGTCAATCTGTGTTTTCAGGTCGCTGATGGCCGCCATGCGCAACACACCGCTGAGCAGGTGGCTGACACCGGCCCCGAAACGCTGTTCTACATCCTCAAGCGGGAGGCGCTCTTCCCGCACTGCGCGGTAGAGAATGCCGGCCACTAGGCAATCAGTGCCCACATGCAGTTCCGCGAGAATCAGCGCGATATCCAGGCCCGCGGCAAAACAGTCCGGGTCGTGGGCCCAATCGGGCAGATCGCGCCCGGGCCGGCTACTGGCGCTGCGCACCAGGCGACAGGCCTCGAGCAGGCGGTTCTCGTCATCCTCGCGATGCAGTATCGGCAGCTGTGCCAGCCAGCGCTCGAGATCTATCTCGCCAGTGGGTGTAAGGTGAGATTGCTCCCGGACTCGAACCATACTGCAGCGTGCCTCAGGAGGCGGCGAAAACGCCCGTGGACAGGTAGCGGTCACCGCGGTCGCAGACGATGGCGACGATGACCGCGTTATCGACTTCGGCGGAGACTTTCAGTGCCGCAGCGATGGCACCGCCGGAAGATACGCCGCAGAATATGCCCTCCTCCCGCGCCATGAGGCGCATGTGGTGCTCGGATTCCTGCTGCGAAATATCCATGACCCGGTCGACACGCGCCGCATCAAAAATTGCCGGCAGGTAAGCCTGCGGCCAGCGACGGATGCCGGGAATGCTCGACCCTTCGACGGGCTGCAGACCAATGATCTGGATGTCCGGGTTCTGCGCCTTCAGAAATGCGGACACGCCCATGATGGTGCCGGTGGTGCCCATGGATGCGATAAAGTGCGTGACTGTGCCTGAGGTCTGGCGCCAGATTTCCGGGCCGGTGCCACGATAGTGCGCCAGGGGATTGTCCGGGTTACCAAACTGGTTCAGCACGCGACCCTTGCCCTCTGCTTCCATCTTCAGGGCGAGGTCACGCGCACCCTCCATGCCCTCGGCCTGGGTCACCTCGATCAGCTCCGCGCCGTAGGCGGACATGGCCTGCTTGCGCTCGCTACTCATGTGCGCGGGCATGATCAGCAGCAAGCGGTAACCGCGAATCGCGGCCGCCATGGCCAGCGCAATGCCGGTGTTGCCGCTGGTCGCTTCAATCAGCGTATCACCGGGGCGGATGTCTCCGCGGGCCTCGGCCTCGGCGATCATGCTCAGTGCCGGACGGTCTTTCACCGAGCCCGCAGGGTTATTGCCCTCCAGCTTGGCCAACAGGGTATTCGAGGTCGCGCCGGGGAGACGCTGCAGCCTCACCAGCGGCGTGTTGCCGATGCACTGCTCTATTGTGGGATAGTCGGACATGATTCACCGTAACCCGGGTGGCGGGCCAGTATAGCGATTTTCCCGGCCGCGGGCATGTTCTGCGGCGGATCGGCCTGCCATCTCACTGCAGTGCGGCAAATGCCACCACATAGGCCTGCTCGTCCGCCAGCGAGAGCAGCACCCCATGGCCCCCGCGACGCTTCACGACCTCGGCTGCCCCGCCATGGAGCACCACCAGCGGAGCGCCCTGTGCGTCGTGCTGTATCTCGATGTCCTGCCAGCTGACGCCGCGACCGATCCCTGTGCCCAGCGCCTTGGCTATCGCTTCCTTCGCCGCAAACCGCTTGGCCAGCAGCCGCACCGGCTGCTGGCTGGCGTGGTACTCGGCGCGCTCAGCGGGGGTGAGGATACGCTGCACGAAACGGTCTCCGAGCCGCTCCACCACGGCAGCAATGCGTTCGATTTCAAGAATGTCCGTGCCCAGGGCAATCACTGCTGACGCCCGGCGTGACGAAACTGGCGGAAAAGCTCGCGGCTGTGCAGCGGTCGCTCACCCAAATGGCTGGCCAGGGCCTGTCGCAAGAGGCGTTTGGCCGCCATACTGTATTCACCGTCGTACTGCCCCGCGGCAATACCCAGCAGATCGGCCCCGGCAAAACGAGTCCCCTGCGCCGCAACTGCGTCGCTACAGGCGACCAGGCCAAATTCGGCCTGGTACTGGTACCAGCGCCCCGGCTCTACCGGCAGGCCGCTGTGACCGTCATGGGCGGGATCGAAACCGTAACCCAGCGCATCCAGCAGGCCAAACTCGAAGCGGCGCAGGTCGGCTTCCGTTGAGGGGTTGCAGGCCAGGCCGCCGAGGGTGTTGCCATAGAGCGCGAACAGCTCGGGTTGCGGGTCGTGTCGCTGCAGCAGTCGCACCAGTAATTCATTGAGATACAGACCGCTGAACAGCCGTTCAGCGCGCAGCGCCGGCAGGGCGCCGGCGGGCTCCACTGCCAGCAACGGTTTCTGCTCGGCGCGACCGGAAAAACTGACCAGCAAGGGCCTGAAGGGCTGCAGCAGGGATGCCTGGCTGCCCCCGCGGCTGCGGCGCTGGGCGCCGCGTCCGATCAGCGCCACACGGCCGTGCTCTGCGGTGAACATATCCAGCAGAAGACTGCTGTCGCGGTAGGGGCGACTGTGCAACAGGTAGGCAGGCTGGAGGGAGACGCGCATAGGGCTGGCGGCACCCGTCAGCGATCGTCGTAACCGAGGCTGCGCAAGGCGCGCTCATCGTCGGACCAGCCCGACTTCACCTTCACCCACAGCCGCAGCATCACTTTGCTGTCGAACAGGCGCTCCATGTCACGACGCGCATCCGTGCCAATACTGCGCAGGCGACTGCCGCCTTCACCGATCAAAATGCGCTTCTGCCCGTCGCGCTCGACCAGGATCAGGGCCGAGATGTTGAGAATTGCGCCCTCCTGCCGAAACTCCTCGATCTCCACTGCAACGGCATAGGGCAACTCGTCACCCAGCTGACGCATGATCTTCTCGCGCACCATCTCGGCCGCCAGAAAGCGCTGGCTGCGGTCGGTTATCTGGTCTTCGGGAAAGAAATGTGTGGACTGCGGCAAGCGCTGACGGATTTCGCCTTCGAGCGCGTCAAGATTCTGCCCGCGCAGCGCCGACAGCGGCACAATCGCGGCCTCCGGCATTTTTTCCGCGAGGGCCTGCAGGTGGGGCAGCAGCAGCTGTTTGTTCTCCAGCAGGTCAACCTTGTTCACCACCAGCAGCGTTGGCAACGCCGCCTGCCTGACACGCTGCAGCACCCACTCGTCTTCGTCTGTCCACGCCGTGCGGTCCACCACCATGACAATCACGTCGACATCGCGGATGGCACTGCTCGCCGCTCGGTTCATGTAACGGTTGATGGCCCTCGCCTCGGCCTGGTGCAGGCCCGGGGTATCGACAAAAATGATCTGGCAGTCGTCTTCGGTTTTGATCCCCAACACCTGGTTGCGGGTTGTCTGGGGTTTGCGCGAGGTAATGCTGATCTTCTGTCCCAGAAGATGATTCAGCAGCGTGGACTTGCCCACATTGGGCCGCCCTACAATCGCCACATAGCCACAGCGCAAGGCCGTCTGCGTTGCATCAGACATCAGACAGCGCCTCCAGCGCGGCTTGTGCGGCGGCCTGCTCGGCCTTGCGGCGGCTGCTCCCGCTACCCGGGAATGCGCCAGCGGGCGCCGGCAGCCTGCATTGAATGTGAAACCGCTGGTTGTGGTCTTCGCCTTCAACGGCGACCAGTTCGTAGGCGGGCAATGCCAGGCCCCGCCCCTGCAGGAACTCCTGCAGCCGCGTTTTATGGTCCTTGCGCGCCGCCCCCGGCTGCACCCCCTGCAGGCGGCTGTCGAACCAGCGCAACAGGCACTCACGGCAGGCGTCCACCCCACCGTCAAGCAGAATAGCGCCAGTCACCGCCTCCAGCACGTCGGCGATGATGGAGCCGCGCTGGTGCCCACCGCTCTTGCGCTCGCCCAGCCCCAGCCGAAGGTATTCGCCCAGTTCCAGCTCCCGGCCCACCTCGGCCAGTGTGTCGCCTTTCACCAGGCTGGCACGCAACCGGCTCAGGTCTCCTTCCCGTGCCTTGGGCAGACGCCGATACAGCGCTTCCGCGATGACGTGATTGAGGATGGAGTCGCCGAGAAATTCCAGGCGCTCGTTGTTCGTGCCCGATGCGCTGCGGTGGGTGAGAGCCAGCTGTAACAGCGCCGGATCGCTGAAGGTATACCCCAGCAGGCGTTGCAGGTGGGCCAGCTTATCCATGCAAGGTCAGGAGCCGTCCCCGGCGCCCGCCTGCAGTTCCAGATCATCAAAGCGGATAACCGCGTCGATTTTGCCAAACAGGGGGATGCGTGCTTCGTAATTGGCATCTATCCAGGTCTTGCCGTCCTTGCGAAACACATCGATTTCGCTCGGTTTGAGCCCGTATATCTGGTTGGTGTTGAACAGGTTGTCGAGCTTGCGGCGTATATCGGCGATGGTGTCGACATCGGGGTTATGTTCATTTGCTACCCGCGTCACAACGTCCTTGACCGTCATGTACTCAAAGTAGCTCGGCCCCATCTTCAGGCCGCACATGACGAAGAACCCGACCATGATGGCGACCGTGAGCATTCCCAGAAACGACATTCCCGATTGCTTGTGACGCAATTTCATACCCACCCCCGCGAGCTGGCTGACTTATTGGATAGACCCTACGCGACTGAAGCTGGGGACACTGAACAGGGAGTCCCAATGCATCCAGATCGCGAAGGCCTTGCCTACTATATCCCGTTCCGGGACCTGACCCCAGACCCGGCTGTCGCTGCTGTTATCCCGATTGTCACCCATCATGAAATAGTGGCCCGGTTTGACGACAACGCTGAAGTCGCGTGCAGGACGCAGCTGGTCTACCTGCATCAGGTGCGCAGTCTCGCCCAATGATTCCTGGCTGACCTGAAAGCGCGCTCCGGCGCCGGGCAATACGGCGAGATTCTCCGTCGCGACAGGCTCACCGTTGACCGAAAGACGCTTGTTGCGATAGCTGACGGTGTCCCCGGGCAGGCCGATCACGCGCTTGATGTAGTAGGTGTCATTCATGTGTGGCGGGAAAAACACCATGACGTCCCCGCGCTGGGGCTCGTTCAGGTCCATAACCTTGGTTCTGATCACCGGCAGCCGCAGGCCGTAGGTGAACTTGTTGACCAGAATATAGTCCCCCACTTCCAGTGTCGGCACCATTGATGAGGACGGGATCTGAAACGGCTCGACAATGAATGAGCGCAGCACAAAGACCACGAAGAGGACCGGAAAGAAGGAGCGGGAGTACTCCACCAGCGCTGGCTCCGCAGCCGTACTGGCAAGTTGCGCGTCATAGGCCAGGGCGTCGCGGCTGCCCTCCTGCGCCCAGCCGGGAAAGGTGGTACGCAGCGTATCCCGCTGCCGTCGGCGCTTGGGTGCGAACAGCAACGCATCCAGCAGCCAGATACCGCCACTGCCAAACACCAGGATCACGAGGATCAGTGGGAAATCTATGGTCATCGTGCTATCCGTCCACCTTGAGCACAGCCAGGAACGCTGACTGCGGTATCTCTACGTTACCCACCTGCTTCATGCGTTTTTTACCCGCCTTCTGCTTCTCCAGCAGCTTTTTCTTGCGACTGGCATCCCCGCCATAGCACTTGGCCGTAACGTTCTTGCGCAGCGCTTTCACGGTCTGTCGGGCGACCACTTTGCCGCCGACCGCCGCCTGGATCGCCACATCAAACATCTGCCGCGGGATCAGTTCCTTCATTTTTTCAGTCAACACCCGGCCCCGGTGCAGAATATGGTCTCGGTGCACAATCACGGCCAGGGCATCCACACGCTCGCCGTTGATCAACACATCCAGCCGCGACAGGCTGGCCGCCTCGAAGCGGTCAAAGCTGTAGTCGAGTGAGGCGTATCCGCGGCTTACCGACTTCAGCCGGTCGAAGAAGTCCAGCACGACCTCCGCCAGCGGAATGTCATAGACCACCGACACCTGGCTTCCCAGGAACAGCATGTCCTTCTGCGTACCCCGCTTCTCGACACAGAGGGTAATGACGTTGCCGAGGTAATCCTGCGGCACGAGGATGTTACAGCGCGCGATGGGCTCGCGCATTTCCTGGATGTCACCGGCTTCGGGCAGGCGCGAGGGGTTGTCCACCTGGACGATTTCGCCGTTTTTCTTGATCACCTCGTAGATCACCGTCGGCGCCGTGGTGATCAGGTCGAGGTCGTATTCCCGCTCCAGCCGCTCCTGGATGATCTCCATGTGCAGCATGCCCAGAAAGCCGCAGCGAAAGCCAAAACCCAGGGCATCGGACGTCTCCGGCTCGTAAAACAGGGAGGCGTCGTTCAGGGTCAGCTTGGCCAGCGCGTCGCGGAAATCCTCGTAGTCATCGGAGGAGATGGTAAAGATGCCGGCGTAGACCTGCGGCTTGATTTTCTTGAAGCCCGGCAAGGCGGGCACGTCGGGATGCTGGGCGTTGACCAGTGTGTCGCCCACCGGCGCGCCCTGGATCTCCTTGATCCCGGCCACCACAAAGCCCACTTCACCCGCCTGCAGGATATCCGTCTCCAGGCGCTTGGGCGTGAAGATGCCGACCCCATCCACCTGATGCACCTTGCGCGTGGACTTGGGCATGATCTTGTCGCGCTTGCGCAGCACGCCCTGCTTGACCCGAACCAGAGACACCACACCGAGGTAATTGTCGAACCAGGAGTCGATGATCAACGCCTGCAGCGGGGCCTCCCGGTCACCTTCCGGCGGCGGGATTTTCTCCACCAGGTATTCCAGCGCATCTTCGATACCCATACCGGATTTGGCGCTGACCAGGCAGGCTTCGGTGGCGTCTATGCCGATGATTTCCTCGATTTCCTTGCGCACCTTGTCGGGGTCTGCCTGGGGGAGGTCCATCTTGTTGAGAATGGGCAGCACCTCAAGGCCCTGCTCAATGGCCGTGTAGCAGTTCGCGACCGACTGCGCTTCCACCCCCTGCCCGGCGTCGACAACCAGCAACGCACCCTCACAGGCAGACAGGGAGCGGGACACCTCATAGGAGAAATCCACGTGTCCGGGCGTATCGATGAAATTGAGCTGATAGACCTGGCCATCGCGCGCGGTGTAGTTGAGGGTGACACTCTGCGCCTTGATGGTGATACCGCGTTCGCGCTCGATATCCATGGAATCGAGCACCTGAGCGCCCATTTCACGGGCGCTCAACCCGCCGCAGTGCTGGATAAAGCGGTCTGCGAGGGTAGATTTGCCGTGGTCGATGTGGGCAATAATGGAAAAATTGCGGATGTGGCTGAGTTCACTCACTCACGTTGCTCGGTCAGGATCATTGGGTGCTGGCGAAAAGACGCGAGATTGTAACCCAATGCCCTCCCTGCCGCCATGCCATCGGCGGAAAGCCGAGGGCATGGCGGCAGTTCGCTCAGTCGCGCAGTTTCAGACCGATGAACAGCGGTGAGCCACGGCGGATCAGCCGCAGGGGGACGGAATCGCCAGCGGAGAGCCGCTTCTCTGCACGCTGGAAACTGTCCACATCCTTCACCGGGCTGGCGCCAAGCATGGTGATCACGTCACCGGGGATCACGCCCGCGTCCGCCGCCACTGAATCGGGCGCCACCTGGCGCACCACCACGCCCCCGGAAAGCCCCAATCGCTCCAGCGCTTCCGGACTGGCATCCTCCACCACCAGCCCCAGGCGCCCTGCTCCGGCGTCGCCGCCGCGCTCGCTGCGCAGGGCAAAACTGTCATCGGCGTCCAGGCCACCCACGGTCACCCGCAGGGTCTTGCGCTTGCGATCGCGCATCACATCTACCGGCACTGTCTTGCCCGGCGCGACCAGACCAACCACGTGCGGCAGGTCCGATGACGTGGGTATATCCTTGCCGTCAAATCGCAATATCACATCACCCGGCTGCAAGCCGGACTTGGCGGCGGGGCCATCCTCGGCGATCTGTGCCACCAGTGCACCCTGCGGCCGATCGAGGCCGAACGACTCAGCCAGCGTTTTGTCCACATCCTGTATGGTGACCCCCAGCCAGCCGCGCGTTACGCGGCCTTTCTCCTGCAGTTGGGCAACCACGTTGCGCACAACACTGGAGGGGATGGCGAAGGAGAGGCCGATAGAGCCACCACTGCGGGTGAAGATCTGGGAATTCACGCCGACCACCTCGCCCTTGAGGTTAAACAGCGGGCCGCCGGAGTTACCCGGGTTGATGGCCACATCGGTCTGTATAAAGGGCACGTAGTTCTCGCCCTCCTCGGTGGGCAGGCTGCGCCCCATGGCACTGACGATGCCCGCCGTGACCGAGTAGTCCAGGCCAAAGGGAGAGCCAATGGCCAGCACCCACTCGCCCACTTTCAGTGAGTCCCCAGCCTCCAGGCGCAGGAATGGCAAATCCTCGGCAGCCACGCGCAGCAAAGCGAGATCCGACCTGGGGTCGGTGCCAACCACCTCGGCCTCGAACTCCCGGCGGTCGATCATGCGCACCAGAACGCTCTCCGCCCCGTCGACCACGTGGTTGTTGGTAACAATGAAGCCATCCTCGGAAATAATGAACCCTGACCCCATCGACATGCGCTGCCGCTGCGGAGGAACGTCGCCGCGGTACTCGAAAAACCGCCGCAAATACTCGGGAATCTGCTCCATATCGGGTTGCCCACTGGCCGCACGGCCCGCGGAGTGCTCCACGATGATCTTGACGACGGCCGGGGAACCTGTGTCCACAATGCGGCTGAAGTCCGGCAGTGACTGCGCAGATACACCCGGCGCCAGCAGCGCGAGGCACAGGAAAAAGGCGGTCGACAAGCTTCTACTCGAGATCATTCGTTCAATCCTTGGTCAGTAAAAACGTTTTTCAGGTCACGTGCAGCGCATGCGCAACACCGGCGCGGCGCAGCGGAGCGCCCATCAGAACGGGCTGCAGGCGGCGGTCATTGCGGTGGCGCCAGGCGTGCCAGCGCACGACCAACAGGCCGATAGCGAAGCCACCCAGCATGCCCAGCCCCGCGGCCAGATCGGGCGACAGGGGCAGCCAGCGCGCCGCCAGGGCGGCCCCCGCGAGCAGGGTGAGCAGCGGCAACATGTAAACCACCAGGGAGCCCCGCACAATGACCTCATCGGGGATACCGATCTCGACTTCATCGTCGATCCGGTATTCCGCGGGAGAAAACTGGCCGGGCAGCACGCGCACCAGGCCAACCTGACCGTCACGGATACGATTCAGCAGCCCATGGCCACAGCCCTTTTGCGCCGCGCAGCTGCCACAGGTGCTGCGGCGGATGGTCTCCACCCACAGGCTGTCTGCCTCAAGTGCGACGACGCGGCCGGTTTCGATCAACATTCAGCGCGCCACCCGGATGGAGTCCGCCACCATACGTGCCGTGTTCACCGGCACCTCGCCGATGACGGTCACCAGCACCGGCTGATCGGCGAGGTGCATGCCGCGCGTGTAGGACAGCGAGCTGCCGAGTCTCGCCAGGCCTTCGCCGGGGCGCAGTTCCCGCGGCAGCTGTTCGAGAAACACGGAGAACACCGCAAGTCCGTCGGTGTAGGTGCGGCGGGGACCGGCGGGATCGACAGTGTCCGTGGCGGTAAATCCGCCGGGCAGCCAGCTCACGGTCCAGGGCACCGTGAGGCGCGCGCCGGCCGCCGGGTAATCGGGATGTGGGTGCGAGGCGGGGTGAATCGTCTCCATCCCCTGCCGCGGCTCAAGCGGCTCACCGTAGCTCAAATCCGCGAACTGGAAGCGCTCAAGCACCTTGTCGCCACGGCCCAGGGTACTGGCGCGCAGCATCAATGCGGTTTCCTTGTCCAGTTCGAGCAGAAACCCGTAGCGGTACATGTCGCGCGGCTGGATTTCCAGCTTGACCGACTGACGGCCCGCGATGCGCTCTCCGGGGCTGAGTTGGAAGCGGTAGTACCCGGCAAGGCCGCAATCACCCGGGTCTACCCGATCTCCCAGGTTCAGCAGGCGCTCTCCGGGGTGCGTGCAGTTGAGCGGGTGATGGGAGCGGATCACCTGGGCACCCTGGCCGGTGAGCCGCGTCAGATGTTCGGATGAGTACCCGTCGGCAAGTGAGCGGGCCACCTGCACGACCTGCATATCGTCGCCGCGCTGCAGCGTGACAACGCCGTGATAGGCCACCTCGCTGTGGCTTCGGGCCATACGGGCCAGCCAGTCAAGCGCTTCGGTATCAACCTCAGAGCAGGCCGCGCGTTGCGCGGCGGCACTTGACGCACCGAGCAACAGCCCACAGACAAGACTGGAAGCAAGCAACCAGTTCAGGCACTTCACGCGGGTTTACTCCTCGATCTGGGGAACGCGCGCAAACGGAATCAGGCCCTGCGGGGAATTGAGTGCTGCGTGCTCCGCGTGCTCCTGCATGTACTGATACATGCGCTGACGCGCCAGCTCGCGATAGGCTGTGCGTGCCGCCGGCTCCAGCTGCGGAACAGCCTGTGCGCCGTAGCTCGCGCGCATCGGCACAGCACCGAGGCTATTGACAAAGCCCACGGCCGAAACGCCACTGGCGGCCACCGGCGTGCTGGCGGCATCGGGGCTTCCCGCCTGGTACAGCTGCTGCCCCCCCAGCACAACCACTGCGGTGACCGAGGCGGCTACCGCAAGGCTGGCCAGGGGCCGCAGCCAGCGCTCGCGCAGGCCGGAACGGGGCTCTCCTGCGCCCGCCTCAGCGGCGAGGGCAGCGCTGACACTGCGGGAAATATCCAGCCCGGCATGGCCGACGGGCTGCCCTGCCATCACCGATCGGGCGACCTGGTAGCGCACCCAGGTCTGGCGCAACTCGGCGTTGTGCTCAAGTTCGCCCAGTACGCGATGCAGTTCCAGTTCCGTCGCTTCGTCGTCCATCAATGCCGAGAGAGACTCACGCAGTTGTTCTGTCATTACCCACATCCTCTGCCTGTTGTACCGGCTCTGTCAGTTACTTCAAATACACGGGGGCAGTTCGCACATTGCCCTGCCCGACCTGCCTGCTGTGCTGTGGCGCCGCCTGCCATCACGCCACACCGTCGATCTGCTGGCGGACCTGCCGGTCTATCGCCTCCCGGGCGCGGAAGATGCGTGATCGCACCGTGCCGACAGGACAGTCCATGATCTCCGCGATATCCTCATAACTGAGACCATCAAACTCGCGCAAAGTTACCGCGGTGCGTAAATCATCCGGCAATTCGGCAATGGCCCGGTCGACAACCTGCTTGAGCTCCTCGCCGAAGAGCGCGCTTTCGGGTGTCTCGATCTCGCGCAGCGCCGCGCCGCCTTCAAAGTACTCCGCATCATCGATCTCGACATCGGAACCCGGTGGCCGCCTCGAGCGTGCCACAAGATGATTCTTCGCCGTGTTGATGGCTATCCTGTACAGCCAGGTATAAAACGCGCTGTCGCCACGAAACCGCGGCAGCGCCCTGTAGGCCTTGATGAACGCTTCCTGCGCCACATCCTGCACTTCATCGGCGTCGTGCACATAGCGGCTGATCAGGCTGAAAATCTTGTGCTGGTATTTCAGCACCAGCACATCGAATGCCCGCAAATCGCCCTTCTGTACTCGCGCCACGAGTTGCTGGTCGGTCTCTGCCGCTGTCACTCCGTGACTCCTTTCCTGCTCAACGCCAGCATTTCACTGCTGCGAACCGGCGGCCCGGTAGCGACCACTATTTGGACAATCACACTCACGCCACGATGCCTGTAAGAGGGGCTGTTGCCCAAAAAGTTCCACAATGGTGTATTTCCTTAATCCGGGATACCTCGTTTATACTCGTCATCCCGGTGACCTGCTGTAAGCTGTGTTACGTAAGTTATTGAGCAACATAATATATTTCACATCCTGAGGCAGCAAGCACCCACTCATGTCCGCCACTTCCCTGCAACACGATGTCCTGATCATTGGCGGCGGCGCTGCCGGACTCAGCGCCGCGCTGCGCCTGCCTGGCCATTTGCGGGTCGCCCTGGTCTGCAAGGGAGACCTCAATGAGGGTTCAACCTACTGGGCCCAGGGCGGGATGGCCGCCGTACTGGATTCGTCGGATACCGTGGATTCGCACGTCGCCGACACCCTGGTCGCGGGCGCCGGCCTGTGCAACCACGAGGCCGTGCACTTCACCGTCAGCCACAGTCGCCGCTGTGTCGAGTGGCTGGTGGAGCAGGGTGTGGACTTCGACCTGCGACACGGCGCGTCAAGCGAGTTTCACCTCGCCATGGAGGGTGGACACAGTCACCGGCGCATTATCCACGCAGCTGATCGCACCGGTCGAGCAATTTCTGAGGTACTGACCGAGCGCGTGCTTGCCGCGGACAACATCGATGTGTTCCCCCACCGGGTCGCCGTAGACCTGGTCACCCACGGGGGGCGCTGCGAGGGCGCCTATATCCTCGACCGCGAACGCGACCGTGTCGACCTGTTCCAGGCCCGGGCCGTAGTGCTGGCCACCGGCGGTGCAAGCAAGGCCTACCTGTATACGAGTAATCCCGACGGCGCCAGCGGTGACGGCATTGCCATGGCGTGGCGCGCGGGCTGTCGCGTTGCGAACCTGGAATTCAACCAGTTCCACCCCACCTGCCTCTACCATCCCAAAGCGAAGTCTTTCCTGATTACCGAGGCGATTCGCGGCGAAGGCGGAAAACTGCGGCTGCCGGACGGCAGCCAGTTCATGCACAATTTCGATCCCCGCGCGGAGCTGGCGCCGCGGGATATCGTGGCCCGGGCCATCGACCACGAGATGAAGCGACTGGGCGTGGACTGTGTGTTTCTCGACATATCACACAAGCCGCGCGCCTTCCTCGAAGAGCACTTCCCGACCATCACCAGCCGCTGCATGGAGCTGGGTATCGACATCGCACGCGAACCCATTCCGGTGGTACCCGCTGCACACTACACCTGTGGAGGTGTCATCGTGGACACCGCCGGCCGCAGCGATGTGAGCGGGCTCTACGTGATTGGCGAGGCCTCCTGTACAGGCCTGCACGGTGCCAACCGCATGGCCAGTAATTCATTGCTGGAGTGCATTGTCTTTGCCGAGTCCGCCGCCGCGGATATCGCCGCCACCATCGCGGCCTGCCCCGATCCGCGGCCCGCCCCACCCTGGGACGAGAGCCAGGTAACGGATTCCGACGAGGACGTGGTGATCTCGCACAACTGGGACGAACTGCGGCGGTTCATGTGGGATTACGTGGGCATCGTGCGCACCAACAAACGCCTGGCGCGTGCGGAGCATCGCATCCGGCTGCTGCAGGATGAAATCAACGAGTATTACAGCAACTACAAGGTCAGCAATGACCTGCTCGAACTGCGCAACCTGGCGATGGTCGCGGAACTGATGATCCGTTGCGCGCAGGCACGCAAGGAAAGCCGTGGCCTGCACTACACCCTCGACTACCCGGAACTGCTGGAGCAGGCAGAGGACACCGTGCTCATACCCCACGCACCGGCCGCCGGTATGCCGTCCAGCGCCCGCTGAGGCGCGCTGCGCCAGCGGCCGCCGTGCAGGGAAACCTGTATTAATACCGTTATTCCCGCTGAGAGCACGCACGACATCGGGTGTACCGTTTTACCGGTGGTTGAGGGGTGTTGGCCAATGCAGGGCATTCACAACGCAAACAGGCAGTGGCTGAAGGGGCTGGCTCCCCTGTTCTTCCTGCTCATCTGCGCCCTCGGTAGCGCACTGAGTTCAGTGGCTGCGACGAACGACACCGGAGCGGGCCTGGCAAGCTACGGTGACATCATCGACACCTCGCTGTTCGAGGACAGCAAAGGCGAGCCGGCACTGCCCGGTCGCGCAGTCACCGCGCTGGTCGATACCGGATACCACGTTGCTGCCTGCACCGCCCTGCGCAGACCGGCCACTGCACACCCCTATCCCCCCCAAAACCCCAGGGCTCCGCCCGTTCGCTGAATCTCTCCGTCACCCTTTTTTCTGACACAACAAGGGTCCACGCTCGCGTGTGCCCCGGGAGATATTCAATGGACGCTTACAAATCACTGCACACACTGCCGCTGACCGAGGTCAAACGCATTCACCAGCCCGAACTGCCGCGCGATCTGCAGCCTTCCAGCCCGGCCAGTAAAGCCCTGCTGGATTTTGACTTCACCGCGCCCCCACTGCTGGAAAGCAACACCGGTATTGCCGAAGCCCTGATGCTGCTGGACCGCGAGCACGCCAGCCTGAAACTGGTCATCAACATGGATGAACAGTTGAAAGGCATTATCACGCGCCGTGACCTGGTCTCATCGCGGCTCATGCAGGTGGCTGTTGCCACCGGCAAGGTGCGCCAGGACCTGACGGTAGGCGACGTCATGACGCCCTGCTCAACGCTGCAGGGCGTGCGGCATGACCAGGTGTTGCACGCCAACGTTGGCAGGATTCTGCAGACCATGCAGCACCTTGGCCAGGACTACCTGATGGTGATTGCCAATGACGGCGTGAGCCTGCGCGGCCTGCTGGATGCGCGACAGATCGCCCGGCGACTACAGGTTGACTATCAGGATCGCATCCAGGCCCGCTCTTTCGCCGACATCTGCGAAGCCCTGCTGCACTAGCGCCGGCCAGGGCGGGCCCGAAGCACAGGCTCAGCTCGGACCCGGCGCAGGCCGGGGGATAGCGCTCAGCGAATCAGCGTCTGGCTCAGCCGCCTGCCGCCTGCGCGGCGGTGGCGCGCATCTGCTGCATTTGCTGCATCTGTTGCATGATGCGGTCAATCGTGAAACTCGCCGTCGGCTGCCGCGGCGGGAAATCGCGGAACGTGGCCAGCCACTTGCCAACCTCCTGCTGCACCGGCACGAACAACCACAGCTGATCGGCAAAGAAGCGCGAGTACAGGCCGGAATCGATGGACGTTTCATAGGGGTCGCTGCGCAGGTTGATGATGCGCGGGAAATTCAGCGCCTCGCGCGGGCCGCTCCAGCCCTGCATGGCCCAGGCGAAATGCAGCTTCCAGTCGCCCCAGCGCAGCGCATTGAAGTTGGCGTTGTCGTCAAAGTAGAACAGGTTGTTGCGCCTGCCGGGGCCCTTGCCAGCCAGCAGTTCCGTCTGGTCGTAGCCGTCGAGATAGACCTTGAAGGTCTTGTTGCCCGCGCGATGTCCGCGCAGCAGTTTGTCCTTGATGTCGGGTTCACCCACGGCGGTCAGCAGCGTGGGCAGCCAGTCGAGGTGGGAGAAGATATCGTTGATGATGGTTCCCGGCTGGACCACACCAGGCCAGCGGATCATTGCCGGCACCCGGAAGCCCCCTTCCCAGGTAGAACCCTTCTCACCGCGAAACGGCTCAACACCCCCGTCCGGGTAGGTATTGGTTTGCGCACCGTTATCCGTCGAGTAGATCACGATCGTGTTGTCGGCGATGCCCATCGCGTCCAGGGTGTCCAACAGCTGCCCGACGTGGTCGTCGTGCTCCATCAGGCCATCCGCGTACAAACCGTAACCGGATGCGCCGTCCCACTTCGGCGCCAGGCGCGTCCAGTTGTGCATGCGCGTGGCATTGAACCAGACAAAAAACGGTTTCTCGTCGCGCTGCGCGCGGCTCATAAAATCGATCGCCGCATCGGTGAACTCCTGGTCCACCGTTTCCATGCGCTTGCGGCTCAAGGGACCGGTGTCCTCAATGCGGCCATCCGCATAGGAACGGATCACACCGCGCGGTGCAAAGCGTTTGCGGAACTCCGGGTCTTTCGGATAGAAATACGTCTCAGGTTCTTCCTCGGCATTCAGATGGTAGAGGTTGCCGAAGAACTCGTCGAAGCCGTGATTGCTGGGCAGGAACTCGTCCTTGTCGCCAAGGTGGTTCTTGCCGAACTGACCGGTGGCATAGCCATGTGGCTTGAGCAGTTCCGCAATGGTGGGGTCCTCAGCCTGCAGGCCGATTTCTGCGCCCGGCATGCCCACCTTCAGCAGCCCCGTACGCAGGGGGTGCTGGCCGGTGATGAATGCGGAGCGCCCGGCGGTGCAGCTCTGCTCACCGTAGTAGTCGGTAAAACGCGCGCCCTGCTGCGCGATGCGGTCGATATTCGGCGTACTGCCACCGAGCATACCCTGATGGTAGGCGCTGAGATTGGACCAGCCGATATCGTCCCCCCAGATCACCAGAATATTGGGTTTCTGGCCGGCCGCGACCACTGTGCCCGCACCCAGCAGGAGCAGCGTCGCGCACAGGTGCAGCCAGCTGCGAAGCAGATTACGCATAGTCATCCTTATTATCCTGTCAAACACTGGACATCCATTAGGACACGACAGGCCTCCGCGATGCCACTGCAACGGCGGAATGACCTCGGCAGGGCACAAATACCCAAACCCGCAGCCTACCCGCTGCCCACCCACGCCACCGCTTTGGAACCCGCCGCTGTCACCCTTGCGCGCCGCGCAGGACTTGCTACGCTACGCCCGCCCATTGCCGAGGAAGGCCACATGACCCCCTGCCACATCAGCCTGCGATCCCTGCTGGCAACACTCTGTTTCAGTGCCGTCCTGCTGCTGACCCCGCCGCCGGCGGCCGCTGATGACAGCGCAGGCACGACCAGTAAAACCCAAGCTGTACCGGCACCCCTGCACGTCGAAACCAGCGGGCGGGTGCGTATCGACGGCAGGAACATCGACTATCGCGCAACTGCCGGCACACTGGAGATGAAGAATGACGACGGCGAGGTAATCGCGCACTACGGCTACACGGCCTACGTGCGGACAGGCACAGACAAGCGCAGCCGCCCCCTGCTGTTCGCCTACAACGGCGGGCCCGGTTCCGCCTCGATGTGGCTGCACATGGGCATTCTCGGGCCGCAGCGCACCGTGGTTGAAGACACCGCCTTCAGCACCCGGGGGCCCTTTCGCTACACCAACAATGAACACAGTATTCTCGACAAGGCTGATCTGGTCATGATCGACCCCGTCGGCACAGGATTCTCACGCGCCGTCGGCAAGGGCAAGGGTGAAGACTTCTGGGGCGTCAGCAAGGATATCCAGACAGTCTCCGACTTTATCGCGCGCTACATTACGGCAAACGGCCGCTGGACGTCTCCCAAGTATCTGCTCGGGGAGAGCTACGGCGGCACTCGCAGCGGCGGTGTGGCCTGGGATCTGCTCAACCGGCACAGCATTGCGCTGGACGGGGTGGTGCTGGTCTCACCCTACATGGACTACATCGCCGGCAGCGCGGGCAGCCCGAACGACCTGCCCTATGTAAACTACCTGTCCACGTTTGCCGCCACGGCCTGGTATCACGGCGTCAGCGAATTTCGCCCCGAGTCGCTGGAAACGATGATTGAAGAGGCCGAGCGCTTCGCGCTGGAGCAGTACGCGCCGCTGCTGCTGCAGGGCAACGCCGCCAGCGCCGCGGCGCGCGAGGAGGTGCTGCGCGGCCTGCAGCGACTCACCGGCATCAGCGCGGATTACTGGGAGCGGGCCAACCTGCGCATCGATGAGGCGCGCTTCGCCAAGGAATTGCTGCGCAGCCAGCGCAAAACTGTTGGTCGCATCGACTCCCGCTTTGTCGGCGACGGGATCAATCATGTGGCCGAAGACTTCATGTATGATCCCTTTTTCCCCGCCGTCGGCCCGGCCTTTGTCGCCACATTCAACGACTACTATCGCGAGGTGGTCGGGGTGAAGACTGACCTCACCTACATCACCTCGGCAGACCTCTGGCAGGCGTGGAGCCAGGAACACACCCATCCGGGCCCGGTGGGCACGCAGCCCGTCGCCAACACGGCGGTGGATCTGGCCTTTGCAATGACCCAGAACCCCAATATGCGCGTGCTGGTGCAGCAGGGCTACTACGACCTGGCCACCCCACTGGGTGCCACGCGCCATTTCCTGCGACATATGGATCTGCCGGAGAAGCTGCGCGGCAATATCAGCGAAGCGTACTACGAGGCGGGACACATGATGTACCTGCACCCTCCGTCCCTGCAACGCTTCAAGGCTGATCTCGCACACTTCATCCGTTAGCGGACACGCGCTGCGCGAGGGCGGTAGACGAGCCACCAGCGGCGCAGTGCGCGGTAGTCGGCGTCATCAAAGTCAGCGCCCCAGAGCCACAGATAGTGGCGTCGGCGGCTGCCCAGCGGCACCCAGGCCAGTACGCAGACACGCGGCAGCAGGACAGCATCCGGCTCAAAAGCGACCGGTGCCAAAGGGCTGCGGCAAGGGCCGCTCAACCAGCACTGCTGCGCATGGATCTCCAGGCGCCAGCGGTAACTGGGCCGCGGCATGCCCACCCGGGCAATGACCGCCCAGGCGGGTAACGCCGCCAGCGCATACACCCCATACCCGCGCGTGGCCACCTCGGCGATGGCCAGCAGAAGCAGCAGGCAGAGCAGACGCCAGCAGGGTTGTGGTCGACGGTCAGTCCAGGTCAGGACGAGTGAAGGTGAGTATGCTGCGAACAATGGCGGCCAGCTCCGGATCCTCGGGCACCTCCCGGCGCAGGAACCAGCCAAACAATTCCTGATCCTCGCAGAGCATCAGTTGACGGTAGCGTTCCCGATCGACGGCATCGAGCTGCGGGTAGCACTGGTTGACGAATGGCTCCAGCACAAGATCGAGCTCCAGCATTCCGCGACGGCTGGCCCAGCGCATGGGATTATGGTCTTCCGTGTCGAGCATGACAGCTCCCATTGGGTACGCAAACATCAAAAGCCGCTATTATAGCCCGTCGTCGCCACGCGCGGCCAAGCCGTGGCCCCAGTACACAGACAGGAGGTGCAAAGCATACCGTGACAGACCAACACAGCCCCGACTGCCCCCAGAGCAAGCGACTGCTGACGCCCCTGGCTTCCGAAGCGTTGCTGGAAGTTAGCGGGCCCGATGCCGTGAGTTTCCTGCACAACCAGGCCAGCTGCGACATTCGGCAGCTCGCATCGGACGCCGCCTGTTACGGTACTTTCTGCAACCCGCAGGGCCGCGTGCTCGCCGATTTCGTCGCTCTCGCCACGGCACCCGATACGCTGCTGCTGCGCCTGCGCGCGGAGATACTCGAGCGCACACTGGACAACCTGCGTCGCTTCGCCGTGTTTTCCAAGGTACAGCTGCGCAACGCGAGCGAGGACTGGCAGCTGCTGGGGATTCAGGGGCGGGAGCTGGCCAGCGCGTTGGGCGCGCGGCTCCCGGCGTTTCCTGCAGCCCCACTGATCTGGACGCACAGTGCAGACGCCATTGCCCTGCGAACCACGGGCGATCCCGACGCCGTGGAACTCTGGGTGCGCAGCGCCGCTGCGAGCGAGTTGCTCAGCGCACTCAAGGCACAGTTCGCCCTGCAGGCGGATGAAAGCGCCTGGCAGGCCGCCACCCTGCGACAGGGTGTCGCGCGGCTGTCTGCCGCAACCAGCGGCGAGTTCCTGCCGCAACAGCTGAATTACGACCTCATCGGCCACATCAACTTTCGCAAGGGCTGTTACCCCGGGCAGGAAGTGATTGCACGCATGCACTACAAGGGCAAGGCGAAGCGCCGCATGCTGCTTATGACAGCGCCTGCTGGCACTGCGCTGCGCGCGGGTGATGCACTGTACCGGGCCGGCCAGGCGCAGCCCGCCGGCACGGTCATCAATGCCGCGCGTCCGGACAGTGGCGCACAGCTGGTCCTGGTATCCACGACCGAGACCGCAGTGGAGGACGGGCTGCTCACCGCGGCCGAAAAGGGCACCGCACTGGCGCTTCTGCCGCTTCCCTATGCAGTGCCTTTTGGCTGAGGTGGCAGCTCCCAGTCGATGGGCGGCTGTCCTTGCCGAGCCAGCCAGGTGTTGGCCGCGCTGAAATGACCGCAGCCAATAAAGCCACGGTGCGCGCTGAGTGGCGAGGGATGGGGCGCGGTCAGTACGCAGTGGCGATCGCGGTCAATGGCCGCGCCCTTGCGCTGGGCATAACTGCCCCAGAGCATGAACACAACGCCGCGGCAGTGGCGGTTGACCAGGTCCACCACGCAGTCGGTAAAGGTTTCCCAGCCCTTGCCCTGATGTGAGGCTGCGCGGCCCGCAGCGACGGTCAACACGCTGTTCAGCAGCAGGACTCCCTGATCTGCCCAGGGAATGAGGCAGCCCTGCTGCGGGCGCGGTATGCCCAGGTCTCGTTCCAGTTCCTTGAAGATATTCTGCAGCGACGGTGGCAGCGCAACGCCAGGACGCACAGAAAAGCACAGGCCGTGGGCCTGGCCGGGGCCATGATAAGGGTCCTGCCCCAGTATCACGACCCGTGTGCGCTCCAGCGGGGTGTGCGCAAAGGCGTTGAATATCTCGGCGCCCGGCGGGAACACCTGTACACCGGCAGCCTTTTCCGCCTGCAGGAAAGCGCGGAGTCCGCGCATGTAGGGCTTTTCAAACTCCGGGGCCAGATGCCTGAGCCAGCTCGCTTCAAGCTGTACACGCGAGGCCACGACTCAGTTACAGGCCGCCATCAGTACCACCTGCTCTGGCGGGGTGGCGACGGGTAGATCGGCGTGCGGCAACAGCCGTTTGTCACGGGCGAATTTCCCGGCGTCGGCGTTTTCTATCGTCACCAGGGGAATGGCTGCATCCGCCGCGATGCGGCGCTCCGCGGCTGCATCACCATACAGGGTGGTGCGCAGTCGTGGGCTGCGGCCGAGTGCATGGATGCGCGCCTCCATCACTGCGGGTGCCCACTCCTGGCCGTGGGCCGCGCCGGCAGCCCGCGTGATGCTCTCGTTCATCAGGGTACCACCGAGATCATTGGCACCGGCGTTCAGGCAGACATCCACGCCCGCCTCGCCCATCTTGACCCACGAGGTCTGGATGTTGTCGATAAAGCCGTTCAGCACCAGCCGCGAAACCGCGTGCATGAGCACCGCCTCGCGGAAGGTTGGGCCGCGCCGGGCCTTGCCGCGCAGGAACATCGGGGCTTCCATGTGCACGAAGGGCAAGGGCACCAGTTCGGTAAATCCGCCGGTGCGCGCCTGCAGTGCGCGCAGCTGCAGCAGGTGTCGCGCCCAGTGATGCGGCTGTTCGATATGCCCGTACATGATGGTTGCAGTAGTCCGGAAGCCGATGCTGTGAGCCGTTTCCATCACCTCCAGCCACTCCGCCGTGTTCAGTTTGTCCGGACACAGCGTGGCTCGCACCTCGTCATCGAGGATTTCCGCCGCGGTTCCCGGCAAGGTTCCGAGACCTGCAGCCTTGAGCTGGCGCAGGTAATCCACCAGCGGCAGACCCAGTGTTGCGGCGCCCTGCCACACTTCCAGCGGTGAGAATGCATGAATATGCATATCGGGAGTCGCTGCCCGTACCGTGGCCAGAATATCCAGATAGGTCTGACCCGTGTAATCCGGGTGGATACCACCCTGC
This sequence comes from Halieaceae bacterium UBA5044, assembly GCA_002416125.1. Taxonomy (GTDB): domain Bacteria; phylum Pseudomonadota; class Gammaproteobacteria; order Pseudomonadales; family Halieaceae; genus Haliea. The sequence continues at coordinate 333,915 of DIBU01000013.1, read as the reverse complement.
ATGCAGACCTCTGTGGCACCCCGCGCCCAGGCTTCGCGGCAGCGCCGCGCGATCTCGGTGGCGCTGATATCGTAGGGCCTGCCACGCAGTTCCTCGTTGTGCTTGCCCTTGGAAAATGCGCAGAACTGGCATTTGAAGTAGCACACGTTGGTGTAGTTGATATTGCGGTTGATGACATAGCTCACCGCGTCGCCACAGCGCGCCCGGCGCAGGCGATCCGCTGCCTCAACGACAAAGCGGAACTCGGGACCACGGGCCGCAAAAAGACGCACCACATCAGCCTCGCCAAGGGGCTCCGCGCGTTCGCATCGCTCCACCACGGCGCGCAGTTCGGACGTAACCGCAAAGGCGTTCAGGGGCGACGAAAGCAGTGCTGCCTCAACTGCCGGAACAGGCGCCTCCTCTCCCGGAACCCAACTGTCGCGCCGCGCAAACCCGGCGGCATCCTGCAGCCTGAGCACCGGGGTGCGCAGGGCGGGGTCGAGCCACCGTGATGCCTGCTGCACATAGCCGGGGTAGATCGTCAGGCGCTGCTCCAGGAATTTACCGGCCGCCGCCGTCTCCCGGGCGAGGTGGTCCAGATGCGGCCAGGGGGCCTCGGGATTGACGTGGTCTGGCGTTACCGGCGAGACGCCACCCCAATCGTTGATACCCGCTGCAAGCAATTGCGGCAGAACGCCGGGGCTGAGATTGGGGGGCGCCTGCAGGTTCATATCGGGACCAAAGAGGATGCGCGCCACGGCCAGGGTCCAGAGCAGGTCTTCCAGGTCGGGTTCCGGCGCACCGGCCATCAGGGTACCGGGCTTGGCACGGAAGTTCTGCACAATCACTTCCTGCAAATGCCCGTGCTGCTGGTGCAGCCGGCGCAGCGCCAGCAGGGACTCAATACGTTCACGCCGGGTCTCACCAATACCGATAAGAATACCGGAAGTGAACGGCACTGAAGCCTCGCCGGCCAACTGCAGAGTGCGCAGGCGCTCCGCAGGCAGTTTATCCGGTGACCCGTAGTGCGGCATGCCCTTTGCACACAGGCGTTCGGAGGCAGACTCCAGCATGATGCCCATAGACGCACTGACCGGTCGCAGCGCGGCGATTTCTTCCGCTGTCATGCAGCCCGCGTTGATATGCGGCAGCAAGCCGGTTTCTTCGAGGATACGTCCAGCGACATGCGCCACGTATTCGAGCGTTGTGGCGAAACCCATCTCGGCCAGTGCCTCGCGCGCCGCCCGGTAGCGCAACTCGGGCCTTTCACCCAGCGTCAGCAGCGCTTCCTGGCACCCCTGCGCCGCACCGGCGCGGCACAGCGCCAGCACCTCGTCAACACTGAGGTAAGGCGCCGCGACCTGCCGGGGGGTCGTGGCGAAGGTGCAGTAGTGGCAGACATCGCGGCACAGGCGCGTGAGGGGCACAAACACCTTGCGCGAGTAGGTCACCACCTGGCCGTGACCACGGTCGCGAAGCTCACCTGCGAGTGCCACCAGGCCGGGCGTATCGGTGCACTCCGCGAGGGACAGGCAGGCCGCCTCGGAGGGCTGTACACCGCGCATGAGTTCGGTGCGCAAAGCGGTCAGATCGAAGCGCGGTGCCGCTGCCGCCGTCGCACCCGCCAGTTGTCTCGCGGGGGCAGACTGCCCTGCCCAGGCACGGGTCAACGCACCGGGAATGGTCTCCGGCGCGGCTCGCAGACGCTCCAGGTCACGCGGGGTGTCGATATCGCGCGCCAGCCCGGCGCGCAACAGTGAACCCGCCGCAAGGCCCTGCCGGCGGGCCCACTCGAGGTGTCGCGCGCAGGAGTCGCCGCCAAACGAAAACGCTGGCCGCAGGTCCGCTCTGAACAGCAACAGGTTGGTTCCAGTGCCCGCCTCATCACAGGCCACCAACAAGCCACTCCCCGCTTCCTTTCGGGCGAGTGCAGCGTCGATATCTTCGGGGGTGAGAAATGGCAGGTCGGCATGCATGACCATCAGCAGGGCATCTGCAGGCACAACGTCGGCACGCAACCGCTCGCAGGCCGCTTCCAGCGCCAGGTTGAGCGCCTGCAGCGGCGCCCCTGCCGCAGCGGGGGTCGCGAGCAGGGAGGATTCCGACCAGAGGCGAACCTTGCCACCAGTGGCCAGGGTACCTGCCTCCGGGGCGTCTGAAATGAGGGTAATCGAGGCCACGCCCGGATGTGCTGAGAGCACACCCACGACATCGCCAGCCATCGCCAGCACCAGCGCCCGTCGCTGTGCCGGTGGCAGCGCCTCGGCCAGACGGGTCTTCGCCGTTTCCAGCTGCTTCAATGGCAGCACCACGTGCAGCGGCGACGTCACAGCAGCTCCAGGCAGGTCTTCGCCAGCGCCTGTTTGCTCGCGCGCTCCTGCATGACGGTTGATCTCACCTGCACCTCCATTCCAAGCGCCGCAATCTCCGCTGCCAGTGTAGCGTCACTGTGGTCGATAACAAACGTCGTGACGAGGCCGGGGTAATGCCGCGCGTAGTGTTCTGCCACGCCGCCGGCGGTCACCGGCATCCCGAGTTCCGCCATCATCTTCGCCGCGGGACCTTTCAACGCCTGCCCGGCAACAATAGGGGCGACCGCCACAACACGGGTGTTGCACTGTCTCAGGGTCTGCCAGAAATTGTCCAGCTGCAGTATCGGGTCGATACTCACAAAGGGATTGGAAGGACAAATAATCACGCCAGCCAGATCGGACGCGCTGCAGAGCGCGGCCAGTGAAGGCTGCAACCGGGCGGTATCGATATCACGGAAGCGGAAACCACTGACCCGCGGACGACACTGTTCACGCACGAAGTACTCCTGAAATGCCAGTTCCCCCGCATCGGTCTGCACCAGGGTAGGCACCGGATCATCGCTCATGGGGTAGACCTGCGCCCGCACACCCAGGCGGCGGGCCAGTTCAGCCGTCACGGCGGACAGGGTCCCGCCGCGCGCCAGTTCGCCGGCGCGCCAGAGGTGTGTCGCGAGGTCCCGGTCGCCCAGGCGAAACCAGGTGTCAGCTTCCAGGGTCTGCAGCGCCTGCAGCACCTCCCAGGTCTCCCCGGCCAGCCCCCAGCCCCGGGTCGTATCGTTGCGCCCTGACAGGGTGTACAGCACCGTGTCGATATCCGGGCAGATGGTCAAGCCGAGGTGCTGGAAATCGTCTCCGGTATTGCAGGCGATGTGCAGGCGCTCTGCCGGCAGGCAATCACTCAACCCCAGGCACAGCTTAGCACCGCCCACCCCACCGGACAGCGCCAGCACGGGACCTGCAGCGGTCGTGCTCACCGGAACATGTCCTGCTCACGGGGCCGCAGCAGCGCACGCGCGTCCCGCGAGGACGCGCGCAGGCGCGCACCGCGGGCCAGCACCACCGGCAGGCCCTCAGCCGCCTGGCCTTGCACCAGCGATGCCGCCGCGGCCAGCTCATCGGCCACAGCCGGCTCCGTCACTTCCAGCCGGTTACCAAAGCGGTCACAACCCCCAATCTGGTTGAACAAGGGATCGAGACCCGCGGTGCCCAGTGCCAGCCCCACCGTACCGACCCGCCAGGCCCGGCCGGCGCTGTCGTTGATGATCACCTGGGGACGCAAGCCGCAGAGCACGCCCAGGTTGTCGCGCAGGCGCGCCGCGGACGCATTGCTGTCCTCTGGCAACAGCAGCACCCGGGGGTCGTCAGTGGCGTTCTGGATATTGGAGCGGTCGATGCCGGCGTTGGCATGCACATACCCCTCACGGTGCTCGACAATGATGACCCCCTTGCGCACGCGCAAGACCGCCTGCGATTCATCGAGAATCAGCTGTACCAGCCGGGGATCCTTGTCCGCCTCGCGGGCAAGTTCGAGAGCGCGTTCGCCGGGGACAACGTCAGCGAGCCGACGGTAGCGGTTCTCCGCCTTGGAGACGATTTTCTGCGCCAGCACAAGCACGTCGCCGTCCTGCAACTGCAGGCGGTTGTGCTGGAGGCTGGCGTAAATCAGTGCGGCAAGGTCATCCCCCGGTGCGACTTCGGGAAAGCCCTCCAGGGGAATCAGTTCAAGCCGTGCACTCATCCATGGCTGTCCAGACCGGAGATGCGGATACCGGCGTGGCAACTGTACTGTTTGTTGATCGTGATCAGTACCGAGGTCAGCGCTTCCGCTGCAGCGGCATTGGCGATCATACCGGCGTGGAAGCCGCGCAAACCCGCCGCCTCGACCAGGGTAATGACCGCAGCGCGGGCTTCCTTCTTGTTGCCACACACCAGCACATCACAATCCACCGCCCCTTCATCCTGCAGGTGCGCTGCGGCCACGTTCTGGAACGCGGAGACCACGTCCACACCCTCGCCAAGAAGGTCCTGTGCGATCTGGCCCGCGCTGCCCTCAGGCGGCAGCTGCACGCGGGCCACGCGTGGCGGCACCAGCGGCACGGTGACGTCGATCAGGATCTTGCCTTGCAGGGCCGGTGCGACCAGCTCCAGGGTGCTCTTCTGGTGGCTGAAGGGCACCGTGATCGCGACGATATCCGCAGCCTCGGCAGCCGCCAGGTTCTCCATGGACTCCACGTTCACCGTAGCACCGCGCGCAGCCATCACCTGGCGCAGGTCACTGGCGGCCTGCTCCGCTTTCTCCTGGGTGCGCGAGCCGATGATGACCCGATATCCCGCCTGCGCCCAACGCCGCGCCAAACCCGTGCCGAGATCACCGGTACCGCCAAGAATGGCGAGTACAGGAAGAGATTCTGTTGTCATAACTGTCTACGTCCTGGTTGCTGGATGGAGGGGCGAGCAGTTCAGCAAAGTCTACCGACCGCGTGTCTGTTCGCCCGAAAATGACCGCATGACCGTCGCCGTTTCCGCTTTTCTGTGGACCGGGTTAGGATGCGCGAGGCCGTCGCATATTAGGCAATTCACACGCCGATCACAAGTTGCCGGCCATCCCTGACAAGGAGCAAGATATTATGCACAACCCGATGGATTTCAGCGGCCGCGTGGTCCTGGTGACAGGCGGCGGCAAAGGTGTTGGCCGCGGCATCAGCGAACGATTCCTCGCGGCGGGCGCCGAGGTTGCCATCTGTGGCCGCAATCCTCCCGACCAGCTGCCGGCCGCGAACGGCCGCGAGGCCTTCTTCGTCCCCTGCGACGTGCGCAAGTACGACGAACTGGAGACGCTGATCGATACCGTGGTCGCACGCTGCGGACGGCTTGACGTGCTGGTCAATAACGCCGGCGGCGCGCCGCATGCGGACGCGGCGACGGTCTCTCCGCGTTTCCACGAATCCATCATTGCCCTCAATCTGACCTCGGCGCTGCACGCCGCCCAGCTGGCCAATCGGGTCATGCAGGGGCAGGCGTCGGGTGGCAGCATCATCAATATCGCCAGCGTCAGCACGATCAGGCCCTCTCCCGGCACAGCCGCCTATGGCGCAGCCAAGGCGGGACTGGTCAACCTGGGCCACTCGCTGGCCGTGGAGTGGGGCCCCCTGGTACGCATCAATGCCATCATCGCCGGCCTGGTGGAAACCGAACAATCCCACCTGCACTACGGCGACGCGGCCGGGGTGGCCGCCGTCGGCCGCACCATACCGCTGGGCCGCATGGCAGTACCGGAGGATATCGGCGATGCCTGCCTGTTTCTGGCATCACCCCTCGCCTCCTACATCAGCGGCACCAGCATTGCCGTGCACGGCGGCGGGGAGAAACCCGCCTTCCTGCAGGCTGCCAACACCTCGACCGGCTCGTGAACCGTTATCGCGGCCTCGCTGCACTCCTCGCTGCCCTTGCCCTGGCCGCTGGCTGTCATGCCGCCACCGACACCGCGCCGGCACACCCTGCGGCAGCCGATGCTGCGGCAGCCGATGCTGTGGCAGCCGACGCTGCGGCACAGGGCTGGCCGCATTACGGCGGCAGGGAGGCAGCACAGTATGCCGACCTGACCGACATTACGCCGGAGAACGTCGACCAGCTGGAGCTCGCCTGGAGCCACCACTCTGGCGATTTCAGCGACGGCAGCGGGGACTGGGGACTGACCTCGCTGCAGGTGACGCCGATCGTGGATGGTGACAGCCTCTATTACTGCACACCCTTTGGTCGCGTCTTTGCGCTGGATGCAGAGACCGGCGAGGAGCGCTGGGTGTTTGATCCCGATGTGCAGAATCGGCGCAGTGGTCTCTACCCCGCCGTCTGTCGCGGCGTGGCGCTGTGGCGGGCCGCCGCGCCCGAGGAGGCTGCCGCCCACTGCGGGACACGCATTCTCTACGGCACCCGGGACGCCGAGTTGATCGCCCTGGATGCGCGCAGTGGGCAACCCTGCGAGGATTTCGGCACTGCAGGTCGGGTCTCGCTGAAGGAGGATATCCAGGGCGGCGAACCGCTGGTGTACTACCCCACGTCACCGCCCTGGATACAGAACGACCTGGCGATTATCGGCGCGCTGGTACCGGACAATGAACGCAAGGATGTGCCCTCCGGTGTGGTGCGCGCCTTCAGCGTGCGTAGCGGCGAGCTGGTCTGGGCCTGGGAGCCTGTCACCGAGGCCTACCGGGCGCGGCATCGCGACAGCCTGGGCCGCGCACGCTACCACCAGGGCAGTCCCAACGTGTGGGCGCCGATTGCCGGGGACCCGGAGCGCGGTCTGATCTATGTCCCGACGGGCAACCCCGCCCCGGACCTGTTTGGTGGGGAGCGCGATGGCATTGACGCCTACGGGTCCTCCGTCGTCGCGCTGGATGCCAGCACCGGCGAGGTGCGCTGGCATTTCCAGACCGTGCATCACGACGTCTGGGATTACGACGTTGCCTCCCAGCCCACGCTGTTTCGTATTCCCGGCGTGGGCGCCGGCCGCGCGGGGCTGGCGCAGGCCACCAAGATGGGCCATGTGTTCCTGCTTGATCGGGAAACCGGCGAGCCGCTGTATCCCGTCGAGGAGCGGCCGGTTCCGCAGAACGGTGTACCGGGCGAGACCCTCTCCCCCACCCAGCCATTCCCGACACACCCGGCGCCGCTGCACCTGCCCGCCAGGCTGGGCCCGGAAGACATGGATGGGCTGGTCTGGCTGGACAAACTCGCCTGCCGCAGAGCGCTCGCGCGCTATCGCTCGGAGGGGATGTTCACGCCACCGAGCCTGGAAGGCAGCGTGCTTTATCCGAGCACCACCGGCGGTATTAACTGGGGCGGCGCCAGCATTGACCCCCAGCGCGGCCTGCTGATCGTCAACCAGATGCACCTCGCGACGGTGGTACAGCTCATTCCGCGAGCCGAGTACGATGCCCTCAACCCCTCGGCGGGCTACCCGATCGAGCACTACCCCATGCGAGGAAGTCCCTATGGGGTGCGCCGGTTCCCGCTCTTCTCTCCGCTGGGCGCACCCTGCAACCCGCGTCCCTGGGGCAGCCTGACAGCCGTTGATCTGGTCTCCGGGGAGGTCGCCTGGACACGCCCCCTGGGCACGACCCGCGGGCAGGCGCCCTGGCCGTTCTGGTTCGAGGCGGGCTCCCCCAATGCGGGCGGTCCGCTGACCACTGCATCCGGCCTGGTCTTCATCGCGGCCACCACCGATGCCTACCTGCGCGCGTTTTCCAGCGCCAGCGGCGAGTTGCTGTGGCAATACGACCTGCCGTACACCGGCAACGCCACGCCGCTGAGCTACCGGGCCAGAGCCGGTGGCAGACAGTTTGTCGTGCTGGCTGCGGGCGGCCATGGCTGGTCCGCCGCCGGTGACGCAATCCTGGCCTTTGCGCTGCCGGAAAAAACCTCCGCCGCGCCCTGAGCGCGGCCGCCGGCGCCCGACAGCGGCGCTTGTCGCCGGGTTTGGTGCAGGTATACTGCGTGCATTCGTTCGCCGTGGCGGGAGCTTCCCCATCCTATATAGAGCTGACATGTCACCTGCCCCCCTTTCCGCGATCCGACTCCGCGCGTCCGTCCGGGGCTGCCGCACGGCGTGGCCCACTCCACCACCGGCCACGGAGAAACCCGCGTGAACGCGTTTGATACCTACCGCCAGATCAGCGAGCGGGAGCTCGAGCGCCGCTTTGCCCGGTTCCTGGAAGAACTCACCGAAAACCTGCTGCGCTCTGCACCCTCGCCGCGACAGGGGCAGATATCGCGCACCCAGGTCACCGATGCCATCGGCATTCTGCAGATCCACCAGCGCGGCATGGTTGGCAGTTTCTTGGGGCACTACCGCGGCTTCCACGACAAGCTGACCCCCCCCGCTGCTGAGCTAAACCACTGGTGGGATGTCATGGACGACAGTGGCACCATGGATCTGGTGGATCTCCACACCTTCGAAAACTACCTGGCCGTCGACCGCCTCGCGCACGTCGGAGAGGACCTGCACCGCATCGGCATGGAAGCCCTGCAGATTCGCGTGGCGGATCTGGTGCAGGTCGATCCGCTGACCCTGCGACTGCCCGAGCACGTCGCCCAGCTGGCGCGTGCGCTGCAGCTGGTGCTCGAGGAGTACCGCATACCGCAGCAGCTCACCCAGCGCATCTATGACCTCTTTGCCCGCCTGTTCGTGCGCAATCTGGACAGTCTGTACCGGCACCTGAACGAGATCCTCGAACAGGCCGGGATACGACCGGACCTCGAGGGACAGATACTCGCCAACGGCTCCCTGCTGCGCAAGGCCGACGAACGGCCCGATCGCAGCCGACGGCGACAAGCTGCAGGCGACGCAACGGCTGGCGCGGGAGGCGGCGGCAGCGCTGAGCAGCGTCCTGAAAAGCTGTATTCCTCCGTGATCAATGCGCTGAACTTCAAGCGCAAGGTTGAGCAGCCGCCGGCACAGGCCGGCGCCGTCATCGATACAGAAAAATTGATCAACGCACTGGCCCTGCTGCAGCAGCGTGGTGAATCGCCACAGGCGGCTCGGGGCGAGACCGCCGTCGCGGATTTCCTGCTGGGCCAGACACCGGAACTTGCAGGCGATGTTGCGCTGAGCGCGGACAACCGCAACCAGCTGGAGATGATCGACAGCCTGTTCGAGACCATCCGCTCACAGCTGGATGTGAGCAGCGAATTGCAGCCCGTGCTGAGCAACCTGCAGCTGCCCCTCGCCCGGCTGGCGCTGACCGAACCGCAGTTTTTCCTGCAGCCGGACCACCCGGCGCGCACGCTGGTGGACAAGCTGGCGGCACTGGGCAGTTCGGCTAACTTCCCGAACCGAATGCTGGAGAGCCGCGTCGCCGAGATTGTCGCGGCGATTGTCCGCGACTATGACGGCGACTCCGCAGTGTTCGCCGCAGCGCTTGAACATGTTGAACGCCTGTCACGACAGCAATCGCAGGCGCATGCGCGCAATATCGAACGGGTGGTCAAAACCCAGGAGGGCAAGGAGAAACTGCGCCGGGCGCGCGACGCGGTGGAAACCGTAGTGCGGGATTGCCTCCCCCCCGGGCAGATCCCCCGGATACTGCAGGACCTTATCGATCAGGGCTGGCGCGACCTGATGGTGCTGACCCACGTCAAACAGGGCGTGGACAGCGACGAGTGGGAGGAGCAGCGACGCACCCTGCAGCTGCTGACCACCTGGTTGCTGGAGCAGCAGCGCGGCGAGGTCAGCGAGGACCAGTGCGTCGAACGCAGCCTGGAGGCAGAACCCTTCATCGACCTGATGGAGCAGCAGATCAGCAGCGCGCTGCCCGGCAACGTGTCCATTCAGGCCGTATTCGATGAACTGCGCGGCGTGCTCGCCGGCGACATAGCGGTCGAACTGCTGCAGCGTGAGGGCGAGGCCGATTCCGGCGCCGGCGATGAACCGGAACCCACGCGCGAGGAGCGCCTGGCGAAAACCCGGCGCCTGCGCCGCTGGGTGCAGCGGGTGGACAGCCTGGGCAAGGGCATGTGGCTGAATTATCGCGACAAAGCCGGCGTCAAACACCGTATTCAGCTGGCCTGGATCAGCGACGACCGGGAACGCTTCCTGTTCGTCAACGATCGCGGGCAGAAGGTCGCCGAGCTCAACCAGGTGCAACTGGCACGCCAGCTCAGTCGCGGGGCGCAGCCGCCGGCGCCGGCCGACCGCCTGTCCGTCGTCGACCAGAGCATGTACAACACGCTGGAGGATGTGCAGCGCACCCTGAGTTTCGCCCGCAACCACGACCCCCTCACACGCCTGATCAACCGGGACACCTTTCTTGACCAGGTGGGTCGCGCGCTGCGCCATGCCCATGCACACAACTCGCAGCACGCCATCCTGCTGCTCAATATCGACCGCTTCGGCCTGGTGAACGAGATCTACGATCGCATCAGCGGCGACCAGGTACTGCTGGAGTTTTCGCGCCTGCTGGCACAGCTGCATGGACGCAAGACCTCCTCCGCCCGCCTGGAGGAAGACACTTTCGCGATTCTGCTTGTCGATGGCGACACCGAGAAGGCCCAGGCACTGGCGGAACAGGTGCGCAGCGACATCGCCAATGGCAGTGTGGATATCGACGGCGAGAAGGTCAGTTTCACAGTCTCCGTGGGCATCGCCCCGATTCAGGACTACAGCCCGGATGTCGACGCAGTCATGGCCAACGCCCAGGCTGCGGTTACCCAGGCGAAGCAGCTGGGCCGCAACTGTGTACACCTGTACCAGCCCAGCGAGGATACGGTGCGCAACCTGCGCAGCGAGCAGCGTCGCTCACGCAAGGCGCTGGAGGACGAACTGTCCAGCGAGCGCTTCATGTTGCGCGCGCAGCCCATTGTGAAAACGGCAATGACCGGCGAGAGCGCCACAACGCGGCACTACGAGCTGTTGCTGGCCATGCGGGACAAGAGCGGCAAGCTCAGCTCGCCGCAGAACTTCATCACCTCGGCCGAACGCCACGGCATCATGACGCTGGTGGACCGCTGGGTGGTACGCGAAGCGTTCATGTGGATAAACTCGTTGATGGACGCACAGAAAGTCGTCCCCAGTGTGGCCATCAACCTGTCCGGGGCCAGCGTTACCGACGACGCCTTCCTCGACTTCCTGTTCGAGCAGATATCGGAGTTCGGAGTCGGCACCAACCGCCTGTGCTTCGAAATCACCGAAACCGGTACCATTTCCAACCTGGTGAAAGCGGCGGATTTCGTGCGGGCTTTCCGCAATATCGGCTGCAAGTTCTCTATCGATGATTTTGGCACCGGGCTGGCCAGCCACAATTACCTGCGCGAGCTGCCGGTGGACTACGTCAAGATCGACGGCAGCTTCATCACCAGCATCGACCAGGATAGCAACGACTACGCCATGGCGCGTTCGATCAACGACCTCGCCCACTTCCTCGGACAGGAAACCATTGCCGAATCCGTGGAGAACGAGAACATCATTCGCAAACTCCAGGAGATTGGCGTTGACTACCTGCAGGGCTGGGGTATTGGTCGACCGAAACCGCTTGCGGAGGTCACCATGGATCTGTCGAGTATCGAAAAATGAGCCCGCGGGGCGATCCGCTGGATGTCGCATCGATCGGGGCTGTGCCCGCTGCCTATGACGATCTGGTGGCCGCCCTGTACCGCGGCCCACTGGAAAACCCACCCTGGTCCACAGCGCTCCCCCTGCTGCGCAGCCTGGTTGATTGCCAGGTTGTCTCACTGGTCCTGCGGCCACCCGCGGAAGACGATCGCGGCGTCATCCTGAACAGTGTGCGGCCAGCGGCGGACGGCGCGTCCGCCCGGCCGCTTTCCGACCCGGCGGATTGGGAGGTCACCGCCTACCGCGAACAGTTCTTCGCGCTGGACCCGTTCGTCAATCTGCCGCCCGACAAGGTGGTTGCACTGGAGGACATTCTCAGCGACGATGAGCTGGTCGCCTCGGAGTATTACGAGCACTACCTGAAGTCCGCCGGGCTGTTTCGCATTCTCGGCCTGGACACGGTGGAGCCCGGAGGGATGCTGGCACGCCTGCGATTTTCCCGGCGTCACACCGAGCCGCCCTTCAACGACGACGAGCGCGCCGCCATTGCCCGCATCGCGCCCCACCTGCGTCTCTCCATCCAGCTGTATGCCACCCTGGGGCGCACCGCCTCGGAGCGCAACCTGTACGCCGGCGCCGTGGAACAGCTGGCGGTGGCCACCATCGTGCTCGACGAGCAGGGCCGCGTCCTCAGCGCCAACACCGTCGCACGCGCCCTGCTGGAAGGCGACAACGGCCTCAGCATACGTGGACAACACCTGGTCATTGAAGGACGGGACAAGAATCGCGAGCTGCAGACCGCACTGGATACCATCATCAAGGCCCTGCACCGGGGTGAGGCGTCCGTCATCCATGCCCTGCGTGTACCTCGGGGCGGCGATCGGGCACAACTGGGGCTGGTACTGCGCCCAGTCCCGGTTTCAGAGTGGGGTGAGGGCCAGTCCAGCCCCTGCGTTGCCGTGTTCATTTCCGACCCGGACCTGAATGAGCCCAGCTCTCAGGGCACCCTCGGCCAGCTGTTTGATCTCACCCCTGCCGAGGCCAACCTTGCCATCCTGCTGTCGCGGGGACTGAGCCTGGCTGAGGTGTCTGAGGCGCAGAATATCTCGCAGCACACCGCCCGCGCACAACTCAAGTCCATCTTCGCCAAGACCGGGGCTTCGCGGCAGGCGGAACTGGTGCGACTGGTGCTGAAAAGCGTGGCCTCGCTGGGCTAGAAAATCGTTTTGCAAGCCGGCCCACAGAGGTTCAGTAGCCCCGCCAAATACACTATACTGCGCGTTACAAACCAGGGGAGTCACGCATGTCCATGCGCCTGCAAGATGTCAGTGAAACCGCGCCCTTGCGCTCGTGCACCCACGAGTACAAGGTCAACTGCGAAACCTGCCGCCTGAGCAAAATCTGCCTGCCACTGGCCATCAACCACCAGGATCTGGAACAGCTGGAAAGCATCATCCAGCGCAGCAAGCCGCTGCAGAAGAACGAACTGCTCTACCACGAAGGTACGCCGTTCCAGTCCATCTACGCCGTGCGTTCGGGTGCCGTAAAGGGCTATCGCACCACCAGCGACGGTCGCGAGCAGGTTACCGGCTTCTATTTTCCCGGTGAAATCCTCGGTATGGACGGCATCAGCAACAACAGCCACGCCTCCTCGGCGCGGGCGCTGGAGACCTCGGCCATCTGCGCCATACCTTTTGATTCCCTGGAGCGCCTGAGCGCCTCCATGCCCAGCCTGCAGCGCCACCTGTTCCAGCTCATGAGCCGTGAAATCACCGAGGATCAGCTGCTGATCACACTGCTCAGCAAAAACTCCGCTGACGAGCGCGTCGCCACCCTGTTGCTCAGCATTGCCAGCCGCAACGCGCGGCGCAACCTGAGCGCCAGCCAGTTCCGCCTGCCCATGTCGCGGGTGGATATCGGCAACTACCTGGGCCTGACCGTGGAAACCATCAGCCGGGTCTTCAGCAGGATGCAGAAAAACGGCATCCTCTGCGTCGACAACAAGGAAATCGAAATCCTGGATCAGGAAGCCCTGCAGCTGGCAGCCAACATCGCCAACTGACACCTCGAGCGGGACGACCCCGCCGATTCTTGATCTGCATCATGGCCGCGGGCGTGCGGCCCGGTACACTTCGCCTGTGCCCGGCACCAGTCATTCTTTGGGGAGAAAAAAAACACATGATCCAGCACACGATCGGTCTTCTGACCAAACCCGGCGCCCAGTGGCGCAGCGTTGCCGGCCTGCCGACCAGCAGCCAGAACATCCTGGTGCTCTACCCCTGGTTGCTCGCCCTGATTCCTGCGGTTGCCTGGTATTTCGGCACCACTGACGTGGGCTGGACAGTGGGCAACGGGCCCGCCATACGCCTGACCTATGACAGCGCGCTACAACTCTGCATCCTGTTCTACTTCGCCATGGTCGGCTGCGTCGTCGCGGTGGGTTACTTCATCCACTGGATGGCGGGCACCTATGGGGCGGAAACATCTTTCGCCAAGGGCATCGTGGTCGCGGGTCTCACCGCTACACCGATGTTTGTCTTCGGCGCGGCGGGGTTCTACCCCCTGCTCTGGGTCGACCTGCTGATTGGGGTGGTAGCGGTGAGCTGGTCTGTGTATCTGCTCTACCTGGGCATCCCCATCATGATGAATATTCCGGAGGAGCGGGGTTTCCTGTTCTCTACCGCCGTGGTCGGTGTCGGCCTGGTTATCCTGGTATCGCTGCTGGTGACCACGGTGTTCCTCTGGGATCTCGGCGCCGGGCCAGCATTTACCGATGTGTAAAGGCATTTATCGAGCGGGCGATCTGCCTGACATTACTGACAGTGGAAACAAGACATGAGTGAACTCAACGCTGCACTGGAGCACTCGACCTACAACTACAAGGTCGTTCGCCAGTTTGCCATCATGACGGTCGTGTGGGGTATCGTGGGGATGCTGGTTGGCGTCCTGATCGCCGCCCAGCTCGCCTTCCCCATCCTCAACTTCGACCTGCCCTGGACCAGCTTCGGGCGCCTGCGCCCGCTGCACACCAACGCGGTGATCTTCGCGTTTGGCGGCAGCGCGCTGTTCGCGACATCGTACTACGTGGTTCAGCGCACCACCCAGGCGCGGCTGATTTCCGACAAGCTGGCGGCCTTCACGTTCTGGGGCTGGCAGGCGGTGATCGTGCTGGCGGCGGTGACGCTGCCACTGGGGATGACCTCTTCCAAGGAATACGCCGAGCTGGAATGGCCCATCGACCTGCTGATCGCCGTGGTCTGGGTCAGCTACGCCATCGTGTTCTTCGGTACCATCGCCAAGCGCAAGGTGAGCCACATCTACGTCGCCAACTGGTTCTTCGGCGGGTTCATCCTCACCGTGGCGGTCCTGCACATCATCAATAGTGCGGCGATTCCGGTGGGCCTTACCAAGTCCTACTCGGCCTACTCCGGCACCGTGGATGCCATGGTGCAGTGGTGGTACGGGCACAACGCGGTGGGCTTTTTCCTGACCGCCGGCTTCCTGGGCATGATGTACTACTTCGTCCCCAAGCAGGCTGAACGCCCCGTATACTCCTACCGCCTGAGTATCGTGCACTTCTGGGCCCTGGTCGCCGTCTACATCTGGGCCGGCCCTCACCACCTTCACTACACCGCCCTGCCCGACTGGGCCCAGAGCCTGGGCATGGTCATGTCCATCATCCTGCTCGCTCCCTCCTGGGGCGGCATGATCAACGGCATGATGACTCTGTCGGGCGCCTGGCACAAACTGCGCACCGATCCGATCCTGCGCTTCATGGTGGTCAGCCTGTCCTTCTACGGCATGTCTACCTTTGAAGGCCCGATGATGTCGATCAAGACGGTAAACGCCCTGTCCCACTATACCGACTGGACCATCGGCCACGTGCACTCCGGTGCCCTGGGCTGGGTTGCCATGATCTCGATCGGCTGTATCTATCACCTGATCCCGGTCCTGTTCGGCAAGGAGCGCATGTATAGCACGGCCCTGATCAACACCCATTTCTGGATGTCGACCATCGGTACGGTACTGTATATCGCCTCCATGTGGGTCAACGGCATCCTGCAGGGCCTGATGTGGCGCGCCTACAACGATGACGGCACACTGACCTACACCTTTGTCGAGTCAGTCGCCGCGAGCTACCCGGGCTACCTGGTTCGCCTCGCCGGTGGAGCCATCTTCTTCGGCGGTATGTTGATCATGGCCTACAACGTCTACATGACCACGCGCAAGGATGTCGCCGCACAGCCCCTGCCCGCTGGTGCCGCACAGGGGAGTCACGCATGAAGCATGAAGTCGTAGAGAAGAACGTTGGCCTGATGATGATCCTGATCATCGTGGCCATCAGCTTCGGCACCTTGGTCGAGTTGGTCCCGCTGATGTTCATCAAGCAGACCAACGAGCCGATCGCGGGCCTCAAGCCGCTGCCTGCCCTGGAACTGGAGGGGCGTGACATCTACATTCGCGAGGGCTGCAATAACTGCCACTCGCAGATGATTCGCCCATTGCGTGCAGAAACGGAGCGCTACGGTCACTACTCGGTTGCCGGTGAGTTCGTGTATGACCACCCCTTCCTCTGGGGCTCCAAGCGCACAGGACCGGATCTGGCCCGGGTCGGCCAGCGTTACAGTGACGACTGGCACCGCGCCCACTTCTACAACCCCCGTGACGTGGTACCGGAATCCAATATGCCTGCCTACCCCTGGCTGTTCGAACGTGAAGTCGACGGCACGGTCACCGGCAAGAAGATGAATGCCCTGCGCACCGTGGGTGTGCCCTACACCGATGAAGACATCGCCGGTGCAGAGGCCGCAGTCGCCGGCAAGCTGGAAATTGATGCCCTGATTGCCTATGTGCAACAGCTCGGCACGCTGCTGCAGACGAGGCGCTAGGGATTATGGATATCAACGACCTTCGGGGTCTTAGCACTGCCATGCTGCTGTTCGCCTTTATTGGCCTGTGTATCTGGGCCTGGAGCAGCAAGCGCAAGAAATCTTTTGACGAGGCTGCCAACCTGCCCTTCGCAGATGAGGAACTGAGTCAACGTAGCACGCAGGAGGAAGCAAGGAATGGCTAGTTTCTGGCACTGGTGGATCATCATCCTGACCACCGTCACCATCGTCGGCATTACCTGGATCCTGCTTGCCAACCGCAAGCGCGGTGAAGGCACTACCGAACAGACCACAGGCCACGCGCACGACGGCATCGAGGAGTATGACAATCCGCTCCCGGCCTGGTGGTTCTATATGTTCGTGATCACCATCGTCTGGGCTATCGGCTACCTCATCGTTTACCCCGGCATGGGCAACTACCCCGGGCTGATCGGCTGGACCCAGCTTGAGCAGCACCGTGAGGAAGTCGCCGCTGCGGATGAACGCTACAGTGAAATGCGCAGCCGCTACCTGGCCATGTCCGTTGAGGAGATTGCCAAGGATCCCGCGGTGGTGAAAATGGGTTCCCGCCTGTTCGGCAACAACTGTGCACAGTGTCACGGTGCAGACGGCAAGGGGCGCTATGGCTTCCCCAACCTGACCGACGACGACTGGCTCTGGGGCGGGTCACCGGACGCCATCAAGACCGCCCTGCTCCAGGGGCGTCGTGCCGCCATGCCCGCCTGGGCCAGCGTGTTGGGCGATGATGGGATTGCAGAAACCACCGAGTACGTGGTGTCACTGAATGGACGCACCGCGGACCCGGAGCTGGCGGCAGCGGGCGAAAAGCACTTCCAGATGTACTGTGCTGCCTGCCACGGCCCGGACGGCAAGGGTAACGCCATCTTCGGCGCCCCGAACCTGACCAACGGCATCTGGCTGTACGGCGGCACCCGCGAGCAGATCGCACACAGCCTGCGGGCGGGGCGCAACGGCGTCATGCCCGCCTTCGGCGACAGTCTGACCGAGGACAAAATCCACATCCTCACAGCCTACGTGTACAGCCTCAGCAACTAGGCCCCTCCGCCGGCCTTCCATTCGGAAGGCCGGCATCACGACGCCTCGCGTCATGTCTCTTCGGTAACGCGGTATGAACGACAAACAGCTTATTGACGTGCAGGAAGTCGCGCCGGCGGAAGTCAGCGAGATCGACCTCTACCAGCGCCGTGAAAAAATCTACACACGCAAGATCGAGGGCTTTTTCCAGCGCATCCGGCTGTACACCGGCTGGCCGCTGCTGCTGGGTTATTTTCTGCTACCCTGGCTGTCCTGGGATGGCCGCCAGGCGGTATGGTTCGACCTGCCGGAGCGTAAATTTCATATCCTGGGCCTGGTTTTCTGGCCCCAGGACTTCCCCCTGCTCGCTTTCATGTTGATTATTGCCGCGTTCGGATTGTTCGCCGTGACCGTGTTTGCCGGCCGCGTCTGGTGTGGTTACACCTGCCCGCAGACCGTGTGGACCAGCATTTTCATGTGGATCGAGCAGCGTTTCGAGGGTAGCCGCAACCAGCGCATGCGCCTCGACAAAGCGCCGTGGTCGCTGGAGAAAGTGGTCCGCAAGAGCCTCAAGCACGGTGGCTGGCTGTTTATGGCATTCCTGACCGGCATGACCTTTGTCGGCTACTTCTATCCGATTCGCGAGCTGCTTCCGGACCTGCTGACCCTGTCGGCCGGGCAGTGGGGCGTGCTGTGGACGATTTTCTTCACCTGCGCCACCTATATCAACGCGGGTTGGATGCGCGAACAGGTCTGCAAGTACATGTGCCCCTATGCGCGCTTCCAGTCCGTCATGTTCGACCAGGATACGCTGATCGTTTCCTATGATCCGGGCCGCGGCGAGCCCCGTGGTTCACGCAAGCGCGATGCCGACCACAAGGCGCAGGGGCTGGGCGACTGCATCGACTGCAACCTTTGCGTGCAGGTCTGCCCCACCGGTATCGACATCCGCAACGGGCTACAGTATGAATGCATCGGCTGCGCCCTGTGCATAGACGCCTGCAACTCTGTGATGGACAAGATGTCCTACCCCCGAGGGTTGATCAGCTACACCAGCGAACATCAGTTGCAGGGTGGCAAGACACACTGGCTGCGCCCACGTATGATCGGCTACGTGCTGGTGTTGACGGTGATGGTCAGCCTGTTCAGCTACCGCGTCATCAGCCGCGTGCCGTTGGAGATGACGGTGATCCGCGACCGCAACGAACTGTACGTGACCACCATGGACGGCAACATCGAGAACATCTACACGCTGAGCCTGGTGAATATGGAACAGTCGATGCATGAATTCGAGATTGGTGTCAGCGGTATTGATGGTGCCGAAATTATCGGTGAGACATTGCACACGCTGGACGGCGGCGAAGTACGCAGTATCAATCTGCGGGTACGTGTAGCGCCGGAGCGGCTGTCTCGCCCCAGCACCGAAATCGAATTCACGGCACGCGCGACGGACCGCGAGTCCCTGCAGGTCAGCTCCGAATCACGCTTCATGAGACCCTTATGAACAGACCCCGGTATGCCGACGACGACACCCAGCCCTGGTACCGCCAGTTCTGGCCCTGGTTCCTGATTGCGCTGCCAGCCGCTGTGGTTGTGGTCAGCATGCACCTGATCTACACCGCCTATAACCACGCCGACGACCTGGTCGTGGATGAGTACTACAAGGTCGGCCTGGCGATCAACCAGCAACTGGGCCGGCAGGAACGGGCCAGGGCGCTGGGCATCACCGCAAACCTGATGCTGACACCGGGACAGGTGACCGTGCATACGCCCGAGGGAGCGGTGTCCGATGCCACACTCGAGCTGGTGCTCTCGCATCCCATTGAGTCCGACCGTGATTTCACCGTGAGCCTGCAACGGGTTGGACCAGGCGTCTATAACGCTGCCCTGCCCGCGCCGGTGGCCGAACGCTGGCACTGGATACTCCGGGATGGTGTAGAGGGTACATGGCGACTGGACGGCATCGTGGAATCCTCCGACCTGCTGCAACAGGGCGTCCAGGAAACGCTGTGAGCCTGTCATGACGGGCGCGCAACCCTGCTTTCACTGCGGCGAGCCGGTGCCGCCGGGCACCGGCTTTGCCGTGGCGATCGACGGCATCCGCCAACCGATGTGCTGCCCGGGCTGCAGCGCCGTTGCCAGCCTGATAGCCGGCAGTGGCATGGGCGGTTTCTACCGCCAGCGCACCGCCTACAGTGAAAAGCCAGCCAGCGATGCCCCGGCAGCGACACCGGATGAATACCTGCTCTACGATGACCCCGCCCTGCGCGCGCAGTACTGCCGGCGTGAAAACGATCACAGCGAATACGCCAGCCTGCTGCTCGGCGGTGTGACCTGCGCCGCCTGCACCTGGCTGATCGAACAGACCCTGCAGCGCGAAGCCGGCCTGCTCGACGCCCAGGTGAACCTGCAGCAGCAGCGCCTCAGCGTGCGCTACGACCCGCAGCAGCTGCAACCCAGCCGGCTGTTTGCCGTATTGGAATCGCTCGGCTACCGTGTGCGCCCCTTCCAGGCCAGTGCACAGCGTGCACAATTGGAGCAGGAATACCGTGCCGACCTGCGCCGAGTTGCCGTCGCCGGCATCGGCATGATGCAAGTGGGCATGTTCGGCATTGCCCTGCACGCGGGCGACCTGCAGGGTATCGCGCAGGAATACCAGATGCTCTTGCGCAGCGTCAGCCTGCTGGTCGCCAGTTTTGTCGTCGCCTACTCTGCACGCCCCTTCTTCGTCACCGCGTGGCGACACCTGCGCCAGGGCGCCCTGGTGATGGACCTCCCGGTCGCGCTGGCCATTGGCCTGGCGTTCGTGGCCAGCGTATGGGCAACGTTCACCGGCAGTGGTGAGGTGTATTTCGATTCCGTTGTGATGTTCACGTTTTTCCTGCTGCTCGGTCGCTTCTTCGAAAAGCGCGTCCGGCGTCGCCATGCCATCGCCTGCCAGGATGCGGAGAGCCACCTGCCACTGGCGGTTCTCGTACAGCAGGAGGACGGTCGCTGGCTGCGCCAGTCGCGACGACAGCTACAGCGCGACGACACGGTGAGAGTGCGCGCCGGTGAAATCATCGCGGTCGACGGCACGGTGGTCACAGGCAGCAGTGCGGTGCGCGAGGACACGTTCAACGGCGAACACGTACCGCGCACTGTCGAACCCGGGGATTCGGTATTTGCCGGCACGCTGAACCTCGAGGGAAGCATCGACCTGCGCGTCGACCAGCTCTATGAAAACAGCCGCCTGGCGGCACTGCAGAACAGCGTGGACCGGGCACAGCGTGCCAAGCCGGCACTCGCCCGCATGGCAGACCGCCTTTCCGCCTGGTTCGTGGGCGCCATCCTCATCATCACCGCGGTCACCGGCGTGGTCTGGAGCCAGATAGCGCCCGACCAGGTGCTGTGGATCTGCCTTGCGGTACTGGTGGTCAGCTGTCCCTGCGCTCTGGCGCTGGCCACACCCGCCGCACTCACCGCTGCAGCCAGTGCACTGCGGGCGCAGGGCATCATCGTACACGGCGAGAACGCCATTGAAGCGCTGGCACATGCAAAGCGTCTGGTCTTCGATAAAACCGGCACACTTACCCAGGGCAGGTTGCAGCTGGAATCGGTCATTCCCTGCACAGCGGGCGAGCGCGAACCGGACCTGATCGCTGTGGCCACGGCCTTGCAACAATACTCCAACCACCCTATTGCCAACGCGTTCAGCGGGGACGCTGTTGCGGGGCTCAGCGCACCGCGCTACGTCACGGGCGCCGGCGTGGAGGCCCTGTGGCGCGGTACGCGCTATCGTATGGGCAGCGAACGTTTCTGTCGGGAGCTGGCACCCGGGCTGCCACCGCCGCCCGACGCAGAGCTGTATTGGGTGGCGCTCTGTGCCGGCGACAGGCCGCTGGCCTGGTTCGGGCTATCCGACCCGCTGCGACCCGAGGCCGCTACGGTCGTAGTGGCCGCGCGCGAGGCCGGCCTGTCACTGGCGCTCCTGACCGGCGACAGCTCCGCCGCGGGTCGCCGCCTGGGCAGCCAGCTCGGGTTCGACTTCGTCGCCACGGGGTTGTCGCCCGAGGACAAAATGCAGCAGGTGCGGCGCTGGCAGGAGGCCGGTGAGGTGGTCATGGCCGTCGGCGATGGGCTCAATGATGCGCCACTGCTGAGCCTCGCCGATGCCTCGTTTGCCGTAGCCAGTGCCACGGACCTGGCACGCGCGCAGGCTGACTTTGTTGTCGACGACGACAATCTCCACGCCGTCACCCGCAGCCTGGCCAAGGCCCGGCAGTGTGTCAGGGTCATCCGCCAGAATTTTATCTGGGCACTGAGCTACAATGGCCTCGGCATACCCTTGGCTGCACTCGGCTATATTCCACCCTGGGCGGCAGCGCTGGGTATGTCGCTCAGCTCGCTGATTGTGGTCATGAACTCGCTGCGCCTAAACCGGGTGCAGCGCTGAGGTAGCGTCGTCTATGGAAAGCCTGTATCTGCTGATTCCGGTTGCGCTGGTGTTTTGCGTGATCGTGATCCGCCTTCTTATCTGGGCCATCGACAGCGGACAATACGAGGATCTCGACAAGGAGGCTTCGCGCATCCTGATGGACGAGGAGCAGAACCACCGCAAGAATGAGGATAGCGATGATCGCTGAACTGGGCAGTGCCTTCGCGCTGGGACTGGCGGGTGCCGGACATTGCCTCGGCATGTGTGGTGGCATTGCCGCGGCCCTGCAACTCGGTGGGGTAAAAAGCACCGGCATGACCCTCGCCTACCACGCTGGCCGTATCGCCAGTTACACCGCACTGGGGGCGGCGCTGGGCTTTGCTGCGGGCAGTATCGATATTGCCGGCTGGACGCTGGCGCTGCGCTACCTCGCCGGTATCCTGCTGATCGCCATGGGGCTCTATATTGCCGACTGGTGGCGCGTGCTCACCTGGCTGGAGCGGGGTGGAGCAGTCCTGTGGCGGCCGGTGCAGCGCTGGTCACAGTCACTGCTGCCGCTGCGCCACTGGTACCAGGGCGCTGCGCTGGGGCTGTGCTGGGGTTTGATGCCCTGCGGACTGATCTACAGCAGCCTGGCCTGGGCAGCCACTGCGCAGGAGGCCAGCCAGTCCGCGTTGATGATGCTGTTTTTTGGCCTGGGTACGCTGCCGGCCATGCTCGCTACCAGCTTCGGCGCAGGCGCCGTGCAAACGGCGCTGCGGCGCAAGGGCTTGAAGCTGGCGCTGGCGTTACTGTTGATCGCCTCGGGATGCTGGACGGTCTACCTGACGGCGGCACATGCGGGGCACGGCGCCCACGCCATGCAGCAGGAGACAAGCCCTGACGCCATGGACCACAGCCACCATCACTGAATACGGGCCCGGAACGGGAAACTGAATCGGGAAAAACGCGGGAACCGTCGGTAAGCAGAATCGGCGGAGGTGCACAGGGTGCGCACCTCCGCTGCACCTGCCTAGAAGCGGTAGGCAATACCGACGTTGTAGACCCAGGGATCGATATCGACATCAAACGCCACCGTACCGACATCGGTGCGGATCTTCGCCGTGGTGTCGATGTCGATGTACCAGACCGCAGCATTAATGGCCCAGTTGTCCGACAGCGGAATGTCCACACCGACCTGCGCCGCCAGGCCGAAGGAATCATCCAGCGACAGATCGGCCTCGGTGGCACCCAGCAGGCCATTCAGGGCGCCCGCAAGCGCCGGATCCACCTTCTCGTCGAAAATAAACGTGTAGTTCACGCCCGCACCGACGTAGGGCTGCCAGCCCTTCTGGCCACCGCGCGGATACCACTGCATGCTGACCGTGGGCGGCAGGTGCTTGATTGAACCCGCGGGAATACCGACACCGTCGACCGTGATATCGTGCTCAAAGGGCGTCGCCGCCAGCACTTCAATCGCCCAGTTGTCCGTGACCATGTAAACCGGGATGATACTCAGCTGGGTGTCGTTATCGACAGAGACACCGGGCAGCACGGTGGGTGGAGCTGTGGGCAACACGATGCTGTCACTGTCTTCGTCCGGCGCCACCGTCACGGCACCTGCGCGCAGTATCCAATCACCTTGCTCGTAGGCGGCCGCATTCACAGCCATGCCCGCGACAACCGCCGCCAGGGCGAGTTTTGTTACCTGTTTCATCATTCACTCCTCAATATGGACCAGGGTGTCCATCACCCTGTGTGCAGGTTAAGGCAGCTACGGATTACAGGCATTGATGTCGGTCAACGCCGCGCGCATTGCGCGCGGCTGTCAGGGGGGGGGAGTCAGGAGGCCAGACAGATGGCGCGACCGTGGTCGTGCGGCTCCACCAGTGTGGCGTGCAGGCCGCGAATTGCCTGCTCGTAGTCATCGTCGTTGACGATAAACTGAATGTCCACCTGGCGCATGGACTGGTGAATTGCCAGCACACTGATGTCGTGCTTGGACAGGGCGGCGACGGTCCGTGCCAGCAGGCCGGGCACCTGCATGTCGCTGCCGATGGCCGAGACGATCGCCACCTTCTGCTCGCGGATTTCAGCCTCTGGAAACATCTCCTGCAGGGCTTTCTTGATGCGTTTCACCGTCTTCAGGTTGACGTCCAGGTAGTGGGTGACCGTGTTGGCATTGATGTCCTTGCCCACGATGTGCCCCTTGAACCGCTGCACGTAGCGCAATATCTCGGTGTCATAGTGGGCAATGATCCCCGCCATGTCCTGGTCGAAAAGCTCCAGGGCATACACGCCGCGACAGCCGGCAATGATCTCCACGCAGGCGGTGTCACTGACATAATCGCCGGTAATCAGGGTGCCTGTGTGCTCTGGCTCAAAGGTATTCTTGACCCGCAGCGGAATGCCGTTCTGGCGCAGGCCCTTGGCTGCCTTGGGATGAATGGCCTCCATACCGAGATTGGCAAGCTGGTCCGCTACATCATAATTGGTGCGCCCGATGGGTACCGCGTTGTCCTCCCCAACCAGCCGTGGATCCGCACTGCTCAGGTGGAACTCCTTGTGAATGACCGCCTCGCGGGCGCCGGTCAAAACCGCGATACGGCTAAAGGTCATCTCGCTGTAACCGCGGTCGAACTGCGTGATCAAGCCCTCGCTGCAGTGTGCATAACCCGTCACGACAGGCAGTTCAGTCTCGAGGTCAATGTCTGCAAAGGCCTGTTGAACGCAGGCGTCCAGCGGCTGGCTGCCGGCACCCTGCCAGCCGCTCAGGTCGACAAACCGGGTATTGAGTCCATCGCGACGCAACAGCGTTGCCATGTTCCAGGCGCTGTGCACCTCGCCGACACTGGAAAGCATCTCGCGCACCGTCACCAGGTGGTCTTCCACCGAAAAGTGCCCGTGCCCGCAGAGACTGTGCAGATCTTCCAGGCACTTGCGCGCGTTCTCGAGGCGCTCGCCAATGAAGTCGTTGGCTTCCTGCAGGGCTTGCGCCTCGCCAAACAGCTCCGCGTTGATGGCAAACATGCTGTCGCGCACGCCGTCCAGCGCCTCTTCCCAGCTGCGGTCCTGGAAGCTGCTGGCAAACAGGCCGTAGACGCCGGGCTTGCCGTCTTTCTTGTGCTCCAGCAACTTGTTGGTGATGCCACCATAGGCGGACACGACAAAAATGCGCTGGTACGGCGTATCGCCATTGCGCTGGCCGAAAACAATGCTGTCACGAACGGCGGCGTAGTCGCTCATGGACGTGCCGCCAATTTTTTCCACGGTATGCGTGTTCACGGATCCCCCCGTCTTGCGCCCGGAGCGCAGTTCCGCACTGCGCCCACCGGGACCGGCCGCTTGTACTATGTTTGAAACCTCAGCCATGGGACTCATGCCCCCACGCGGTCAGCGTGCAACTCGTAGGCGCCCTCCGCGTTGTGCACTTCGGTGCCGTGCAGCGGCGGGTTGAACACGCAGGCCATCTTCATTTCCTTGGTGGCTCGCAGCTTGTGTTCATCGTGCTTGTCGAGCACGTAGAGCGTGCCCGGGGCGATCGGGTACACCTTGCCATCGGCCAGGGTTTCGACTTCGCCCTCTCCGGAAATGCAATACACCGACTCGAGGTGGTTCTTGTAGTGCATGCGGAAATCCGCGCCGGCGTAAATGGTCGTGATGTGGAAGGAAAAGCCCATGTTGTCATCCTTCAACAACAGGCGTGTGCTGTCCCAATTACCCGCGGGATCCTTGATCATGCGGCCTTCCCGGGCCGCCGTATCCAAATCTCTTACAATCATCCTGCAATTCTCCAGTTCGTGTACGTGTCCATCACCGCCCTGCGCGGCCGCGGCGATCAGCTCGCTTTGCGAAACCGGTCGTCGTCCGAAACGCTGTAGTCGTCTTCGAAAAAGTCCACGACCTCCGGGATTTCTCCTTCGGAAGCACACACCTCGGCGATCGCCTGCTCGACAATATCAATGCCTCGCTTGAGGTTTTCCCTGGAGATGGTCAGCGGACACAGGAACTTGACGACCTGGTCGTCTGCACCGCTGGTCTCGATCATCAGACCCTTGGCAAAGGCCTTGCGGGTGATGCGTCCGGCGATTTCGCCGTTGACACAGTTGATACCCTGGAACATGCCGCGGCCGTGAGTGCTGAAATTGCCCTCCCCATACCGCGCCACAATGGCGTCCAGACGCTCCGAGACGTAACGCCCCTTGGCCTGCACCTCTTTGGCGAAGGTGTCGTCGGACCAGAAGTGGTCAATCGCGGCCTTGGCGGTCACAAACGCAAGATTGTTGCCGCGGAAGGTGCCGTTGTGCTCACCCGGCTTCCACTGGTCGAGCTCCGGCTTGATCAATACGACCGCGAAGGGCAGTCCGTATCCGCTGAGCGACTTCGACAGCGTGACGATATCCGGCTTGATACCGGCTTCCTCGAAGCTGAAGAAGGTTCCGGTGCGGCCGCAGCCGGCCTGGATGTCGTCCACAATCAGCAGCATGTCGTGCTTGCGGCATACGACCTCCAGATTGCGCAGCCACTCAAAGCTCGCGGCGTTGATGCCACCCTCGCCCTGCACGGTTTCCACCAGCACAGCAGCCGGCGCATCAATGCCACTGCTCGAATCCGAAAGCACCTTGTCCAGATATGCTGTGGTGTCGATGCCGTCGCCGAGATAACCGTCGAAAGGCATACGGCTGCTGCCACTGAGACTCACGCCAGAGGCGCCGCGGTGGTGTGAATTACCCGTGGCCGCCAGCGACCCCAGGCTGACGCCGTGGAAACCGTTGGTGAAAGAGATCACGTTTTCGCGGCCGGCAATGTTGCGCGCCAGCTTGAGCGCGGCCTCCACCGCGTTGGTGCCCGTGGGACCCGTGAACTGGACCACGAACTCCAGGTCGCGCGGCTTCAGGATCTTCTCGTTGAAGGTCTCCAGGAACTCCGCCTTTGCCTTGGTGTGCAGGTCGAGACCGTGGCTGATACCGTCGGCCTCGATGTAATCCAGCAGCGCCTTCTTGAAGGCCGGGTTGTTATGGCCATAGTTCAGTGTGCCGGCTCCGGCCAGGAAATCGAGGTATTGCGTACCGTCCTCATCGTACAGGTACTCGCCCTGGGCCCGGTTGAATACGCGGGGGAAGGAGCGGGCGTAGCTGCGAACTTCGGATTCAATCTCTTCAAAAATCTTCATGTGTCATCCTCTCGTTAAATCTGTGTGCTGTTACGGTGAAAAACGTCTCGTGCGGCGGACGCGCTGTGGCCCCGTCAGCGCCCCACGGCGCGCAGCAGCGGGCTGGACAGCGGCCCGATGCGCGCGCGGATCTCGCTGTCATGGCTGCCGTTGAAATGGCGTTCCCGGTCGAACCATACCGTACGCTCCAGCGTTGCGCCGCGCCGACCGGCAAAGCTTTCGAACAGCTTCCATGATGCGGCGTTGTCTTCGGTGATAGTCGTCTCCATATGCTGAATCCACTCGTTTCCCGGGCGGTCCACGATCGCATCGAGCATGCGCCCGGCCAGTCCGCGACCTCGGCCACTCTCGCCCACCGCTACCTGCCATACGAACAGGGTGTCAGGCCGTTCGGGAATACGGTGCCCGGAAATGAAGCCCGCGACTGTGCCGCCGGCCTCCGCGACCACTGATGTCGCTGCGAAGTGCGAACACTGGACCAGGTTGCAGTAGGCGGAGTTGGTGTCCAGCGGCGGACAGGCTGCGATGAGTTCGTGCACTGCCATGCCGTCTGCCGCGGTGGGCACGCGTAATCTCAGGTCGTTCGCCATGATCTATTTGCCCTCAAATATTTAGTACGCTAAACATTATAACCAAATTTAGCGCACAACGAAAATCCTGTTAGTTTCTTTTTACCTCTTTTAGCCGTTTTTTATGGCATTTTGATGAATTTTTTGTTTTTTGTTTACTAAATATTTACAGTGTGCCGGCACGTTTGCCATTTTTCCCAGAGTCGAGGCGGCTGCCACTAACATCGCAGCGGCTTCCGGAGGTACACTATGTGGATTCACGCAACGGAGAGGAGCCTCCTGTTGGCCCGTATCGATGATGTCCTGGTCGCGCTGCGACGTGTAATCCGAGCCACCGACCTGCATTCGCGACATCTGGCCAAGACCACGGGACTCACGGCGCCACAGATCCTGCTGTTGCAGACCATCCGCCAGCGTGGTGAAGTCACCATCGGCGAGTTGGCCACCGATATCAGCCTGAGCCAGGCGACCGTGACCACAATACTCGACCGGCTGGAAAAGCGCGGTCTGGTCTATCGCAAGCGCTCGGATACCGACAAACGCAAGGTACACGCCCACCTGACACCCCGGGCCATGGAAGTACTGATCAGCGCACCCATTCCGCTGCAGGAACAGTTCAAGCGCCAGTTCGACGAACTGCAGGAGTGGGAGCAAACCATGATCATCTCCTCCCTGCAGCGCATCGCCAGGATGATGGATGCCGAGCATATCGACGCGGCGCCCGTGCTGGACGTCGGCACACTGGACCGACAGGATAACCACTGCAACGCCGAGGCCGGCGAGCCGGGGGACAAAACCCGCTAACCCCGCCACCGGCGGAATTTACCTGAACCCCCGCCCGGGCTAGAATGCTCCACCTTCACGGCCCGGTGTGGCCGCTGGGAGTGAGGGCAGAGGGCATGGGGAAAAACAACACGTTTGACGTACTGGTGATCGGCTCCGGTCCGGCGGGTGAGAGCGCCGCGCTGAACGCCGCCAAGCACGACAAGCGGGCAGCAGTCATCGAGGACCGCCCGCTGGTCGGCGGCGGCTGTGTGCACCGCGGCACCATCCCTTCCAAAGCCCTGCGCCACGCCGTCAAGCAGCTGATCCGCTTCAATACCGGAAAGCTGTTTCGCGAGATTGGTCACAGCCGTCAGATACCCTACCCTACGGCCCTCTCCGTCGCTACCGGCGTGATTGAGCGGCAGGTCGATATGCGCAGCAAATTCTATGCGCGCAACGCCATCGAACTGCACCTCGGCAAAGCGAGCTTCATCGACGCACACACGCTCGCCGTGCGCCGCCCCGACGGCATCACCGAGCGCCTCACCGGAACGGATATCGTCATTGCCAGCGGTTCCCGGCCCTACCAGCCAGACAACGTCGACTTCAGTCACCCGCGCATCTACGACAGCGACACCATACTCGACCTGCAACACACCCCGCGGAAGCTGCTCATTTATGGCGCCGGGGTCATCGGCTGTGAATACGCGTCGATTTTCAGTGGTCTGGGGGTCAAGGTCGAGCTCATCAACAGCTTCGACAACCTGCTGGCCTTCCTGGATGACGAGATCTCCGTCGCCCTGAATTACCATCTGCGCGATATGGGCGTGATGGTCAGGCATCGTGAGGAATACGAGGCCGTGGAAGCGAGCGACCGCGGGGTAGTGCTACACCTGAAATCGGGGAAACACCTGCGCGGCGATGCCCTGCTGTGGTGTAACGGACGCACCGGCAACACCGATGAACTGAATCTTGAAGCTGTCGGGCTCTCCGCGGACCAGCGCGGGCAATTGCAGGTGAACAAGCATTACCAGACCGCAGTACCGAATATCTACGCCGTGGGCGACGTGATCGGCTGGCCCAGCCTGGCCAGCGCCGCCTACGACCAGGGGCGTTCCGCCGCTGCGGTGTCCCGCGGCAAGGCGAGTACCCGCTACGTGGATGACGTGCCCACGGGCATCTACACCATCCCGGAAATCAGTTCTGTCGGAAAGACAGAGCGGGAGCTCACGGACAGCCGGGTGCCCTTCGAAGTGGGCCGCGCCTTCTTCAAGGACACCGCGCGCGGGCAGATTTCGGGGGAAGATGTGGGCATGCTGAAAATCCTGTTCTGCCCTGACACCCTGAAAATCCTCGGCATACACTGTTTTGGCGCAGAGGCGACCGAGATCATTCACATCGGCCAGGCCATCATGAAACAGGCAGGGGACGGCAATACCCTGCGCTACTTTATCTCCACCACCTTCAATTACCCGACCATGGCAGAGGCCTATCGCATTGCGGCCCTGAATGGGTTGAACCGGCTGACGGGATGAGTCGCGGGCGGCGGATGCAACCAGCCGCCGCCCGCCGGCGGCGCTGCTGACTCAGGCGCTGTCGCGGGCCCGGGCCATATCCATGGCCAGGTCTTCGATCATGTCTTCCTGGCCACCCACCGTACGACGGCGGCCCAGTTCCACCAGAATATCCCGCGCGGAGAGACCGTACTTGGCGGCGCTGCGCTTGGCGAACAGCAGGAAGCTGGAGTACACCCCGGCCCAGCCCAGGGTCAGGGAATCGCGGTCCACGCGCACCATGTGGTCCATCAGCGGGACAATCAGGTCTTCCGCCACATCCATGGCCTTGAACAGGTCGACACCGGTCTCCACGCCCATGCGGTCACACACCGCGAGGAAGACCTCCAGCGGCGTGTTGCCTGCCCCTGCCCCCAGCCCCGCAAGGGAGCCGTCAATGCGCGTGGCACCGGCCTCCACCGCAGCAAGGGAATTGGCAATCCCCATGCCCAGATTGTGGTGGCCATGGAAACCCAGTTCGGTCTCGGGCTTCAGCTCCTTGCGCGCCAGCGCGATGCGCGAGGTGACGTCGTCAGGCAGCATGTAGCCCGCGGAGTCGGTGATGTATACACAGTTGGCACCGTAGGACTCCATCAGCTTCAACTGCACGACCAGTTCTTCCGCCGGAATCATGTGGGCCATCATCAGGAACCCCACCGTATCGAGGCCGCTGATCTGCGCCGCCATGCTGATGTGCTGCTCGGAGACATCGGCCTCCGTACAGTGTGTGGCGACGCGAATCGTCGAAATACCGCAGTCCACCGCCATCTTCAGGTGGTCCACGGTGCCGATGCCCGGCAGCAGCAGCGCGGACACGCGGGTCTTCTTCACCGCCTTGCACACCGCGGTGAGGTACTCCTGGTCGCTGGCCGCGGGGAAACCGTAGTTCACCGACGCGCCCCCCAGACCGTCACCATGGGTCACCTCGATCAGCGGAATCCCCGCTTCGTCCATGGCCACCGCGATCTCGACCATCTGCTCCACGGTGATCTGGTGCTGCTTGGGGTGCATGCCATCGCGCAGCGACATATCGTGCACCTGGATTTTCCTGCCCTGTAAATTCATTGCGTCTCTCCCCTTCATGCCGCTGCCGGCACAAAGCGACCGGCCAGTATTTCCTCGGCATACATTTCTGCCGTGCGCAAGCCGGCCGCTGTCATGATGTCGAGGTTCCCCGCATAGCGCGGCAGGAAGTCACCGAGGCCGGCCACTTCCATATAAATACTCACCCGTTTGCCATCGAAGGTGGGCCCGTTCTTCAGGGTGTAACCGGGCACGTACTTCTGCACCTCGGCCACCATCTCGTGCACCGAGCGGGTGATCGCCTCCTGGTCCGGGTCATCCACCGTCAGGCAGTGGATGGTGTCGCGCATGATCAGCGGCGGCTCTGCGGGGTTGATGACGATGATCGCCTTGCCCTTCTGCGCGCCGCCGATCAACTCAACGCCCTTGGCGGTGGTGCGGGTAAACTCATCGATGTTCTTGCGCGTTCCGGGGCCCACGGAGCGCGAGCTGACGGTTGCCACAATCTCACCATAGCTCACTGCCTGCACACGACTCACCGCAGCGACCATGGGAATGGTCGCCTGCCCGCCGCAGGTCACCATGTTGACGTTCATGGCCCGCTCGGCCACGGCGTCCTTGAGATTGACCGGCGGCACACAGAACGGGCCGATGGCCGCCGGTGTCAGGTCAACCATCACCGCGCCCTCGGCATTCACCTTGCGGCTGTTGTCCGCATGGACATAGGCGCTGGTGGCATCAAAACAGATCTGGATATTGTCTTCGCGCATGTGGGGTACCAGGCCATCGACCCCTTCACAGGTGGTCTTGATACCCATGTCACGGGCCCGCGCCAGCCCGGGCGAATCCGGATCCACACCCACCATCCAGACCGGTTCAATCACCTCACTGCGCATCGCCTTCATCAACAGGTCGGTGCCGATGTTGCCGGGGCCGATAATGGCCGCCCTGATTTTCTTACTCATTGCTCATCTTCCACATCAGTGTTCAGTTGATCACACAAACCGGCAGCTGCACTCACCGATTCCCTCGAGTTCCAGGCGCATGCTGTCACCGGCCACGACCGGGATCAGCGGTGCCAGCGAGCCGGACAGGATCACTTCACCGGCCTTGAACGGGATACCGAACTCGCCCAGCGTGTTGGCCAGCCATGCCACCGCCGTCAGCGGATTACCCTGCACTGCACTGCCGAGCCCCTCGGAGTGGAACTCGCCGTTCTTCCAGATGCGCATCTTCAGGTTGGGCAGGTCGAAATCCCGCGGGTCCACCGCGTTCTGGCCGAGCACATAGACGCCGCAGGAGGCGTTGTCCGCCACCGTGTCCTGGATCTTGATTTCCCAGTTGCGAATGCGCGAATCGACGATTTCAAAACAGGGCATGATCGCTTCGGTGGCGTCCAGGACATCCTGTTCGGTCACCCCGGGGCCCTGCAGGTCCTTCTTCAGGCGAAAGGCGATCTCACCTTCCGCGCGGGGCTGAATCAGGTGCCCGGCCACCGGAATGTCGGCGCCATCCGGAAACTCCATGGCATCGGTGAGAAAGCCGAAATCGGGCTGAAACACCCCCAGCATGTCCTGCACGGGCTTGCTCGTGACGCCGATCTTCTTACCCACCACACGCTCCCCGTCCCGCTCCACACGCAGGTTCAGCATGTGCAGACTGATGTGGTAGGCATCGTCAATGGTGATGTCCGGAGCGCGCTCGGTGAGCGGCGCCAGGGTACGGAATTCGCGCAGTGCGCGATAGAGCTCATCGCCCAGAGCCATGCGGCCGGCCTTATCCATGACGCAGGAACTCCACACATTCGCGATTGAACAGGTCCTCGTGCTCCACCATCACCCAGTGTCCGCACTCGGAAATCAGGATGAGCCGCATATGCTTGAGGTTCTTGGCCATCGCCAGAATCCCGTTCTCCGGCATCATTTTCTCATTCATGCCCCAGAAGCCCAGCACCGGGCACTGGATTTCCGCCAGGCGCGGGGTGAGCACCGGAATCTTCATGCTCGCCATCACGTGGCCGTTCATGATCTGCATGATCTGCATACGCTCTTTCACCAACTCGTCGGTGGCATGCCGCGGATCGTACATCAGTCCAGTGGCGAACAGGTCCTTCATGACCTCGTGGGTTACCGGCTCGCCGGAGCCAAACACCTTGAACACCTTCTGCATACCGGGCATTTGCTGGTATTCATGCAATTCACTCAGGCCACCCGGCGCCATCAGGATCAGCTTGTCCACCAGTTGCGGATGCTGCAGCGCCAGCCCCAGGGCCACCGCACCACCCAGCGAGTTGCCGACCACGGTGCAGCGCTCTACGCCTACGGTATCCAGCGTCTGTTTGATGCACTCCACGAAAAAGTCGAGTGTATGATCGACATCGTCGGGCTTGTCGGAGAAACCGTAGCCGATGTGGTCGGGAACGATGCAACGATAGCCTGCCTCGACCAGTGCCGGGTAGTTGCCCTTGAAATTGCTGTGGCCGCTCGCGCCCGGGCCGGAGCCGTGCAGAAACACGACCACATCGCCCTGCCCCTCATCGAGGTAGTGAATGCGGTAGCCGT
Organism: Halieaceae bacterium UBA5044; assembly: GCA_002416125.1. GTDB lineage: Bacteria > Pseudomonadota > Gammaproteobacteria > Pseudomonadales > Halieaceae > Haliea. The sequence continues at coordinate 300,611 of DIBU01000013.1, read as the reverse complement.
TGGCGCAGTCCGCGTAATTGCCCTCGGGTAGCAGTCCCTTGTATGCCATATTGTTCACCCCTGTTAGAGATCAGATCGCGTAGTCGTGGTTTTCCTCGCCAAACAACACGCCACCCATATTGTCGGCGAAAGGCAGTGAATTGTTGGCCACATGCGCCTGGCTCGCCAGTATATCCAGATGCCGCGCGAGCAGTTCGCTTCCGAGACGGATGCCACCGCTGCCCGCCGCCTTCAACATGCGCCCCGAGAGCTCGAGACAGCGGTCGGCCACAACAGCGGAATCGTAACGATATCGAACCCGATCTTCCACAGGAATAGGCTCACCGGCGCGTGTGCAGGCCATCATGGCGTCGAAATTACGCAGCATCGTGAGCTTCATCTCCTCAATGGAGGCTTTCACCTCCGCTGCCAGGCGGCGTACGGCGGGATCCGCGCTCATGATATTGGGGCCGATGCGCCGCGTTTTGGCCACTTCCACAAAATCGTCAAGTGAGCCCTGCAGGGCGCCGAGACTGGCTGTGCACACGGCGCGCACGAACACCTGCATGAACGGGAGGCGGTACAGCGGCGCGTCGTTGACCGCGTTGCCCGGATTGTCGCAGTGGTAGCCGTCGATGGAGCGGTGCGTGCGGTGCTCTGGCACGAAGACGTCGTCCACCACCACATCGTGACTGCCGGTTCCCTGCAATCCCACTACGTCCCAGTTATCCACAATCGCGTAGTCGCTCGCCGGCACCAGGAAAGTGCGGTAATTCATCATGTCGAAGGGCGCGTCCGCCGTGGGCACCACCGCCCCGAGAAACGCCCACTGGCAGTGCTCGCTGCCCGAGGAAAAACTCCAGCGACCGCTGAGCCGATACCCCCCCTCGACCGGCGTCACCTTGCCTACCGGTGCGTAGGACGACGAGATGAGCACCGACGGGTCGTCCCCCCAGACATCCGCGGCGGCACGGTCGTCAAACACGGCGAGTTGCCAATTATGCACCGCAACCACGCCCAATACCCAGGCGCTGGACATGCAGTGCCGGGCGATCTCCAGCCCCACGCAATAGAAGACCTGCGGATCCATGGCGTAGCCGCCCCACTGCTCCGGCTGCAACATCTTGAAAAAGCCTGCGTCGTGGAAATCGGCGATGGTTGCCGCCGGCACTTTGCGCTCGGCGCGGCACTGGGCAGAACGCTCCCGGAGCACGGGCCCGAGCGCGCGGGCAGCCTCGAGAAGGGCTTCGGCGCGCGCCGAACCCAGACTGTAGGTATCCGCCGCGGATATCGCGCCGGCTGATGAAGTGGCCATGAGAACCTCCTGGTGCCTGTTATTGCTATTGTCGATGGCGACTGTACGCCCGAATGGTCATTAAACGCGAGGCGCGGTCGAGCAGCATCCTCTATTTAAGGTATGGCTACTCGACCACCGCGTCTCCGAAAGTGGTCGGCGGCCCGAAAAATGCGCGGTGTGATGGCGGCTGGTTGCCGTTGATGTCCTGCACACCGTAAGCCTCACCGAGTTCGGCACCGATGCACACCGTGCCACTGTGAGCCATTCTCTCCGGGTCCGCCCACAGGGCCGCAATCACCCGGCCACTGAATTCCGGGTGCTCCGCGGTCGCCATCAGATCCGCATACTTGTCCGGCTCGGCGTCGAATACCTGCTGCGTGCGCTCGGTCAGCAGCAACCCCATCCACAGGGAAATCACCGCAACATTGTGCGGGCGAAAGTCCACCGCCATATCGTGCGCCATCTTGTCAATCGCGGCCTTGCCGGCGCCATAGGCGGGCCCGTGCATGTAGATGCGTCCACCGAAGGATGACGTATTGACGATCAACCCCTCACCGTTGGCGAGCAGCAGGGGAGCAGCATACCAGCTTGCCGTGTAGTGCGAGCGCATGCCCACGTCCCAGAGCGTGGTCAGATCCAGCGGCTTTTCCCAGAACGGCCCGGTCTCGGTGAGCGCCGGATGCAGGCTGGTCGCGTTATTCACGAGGACATCCAGCCGGCCCTGCTCCTGCTGCACGCGTGCGAACAGCGCGGCTACCTCAGCGTCCACGCTGTGGTCGCAGCGCACCGGGACTGCGACCCCGCCCGCAGCTTCAATCGCCTGCGCCGTCTCCGTCAGTGAACCGGGCAACGCGGCCTCGCCAGCGGCCCAGCTGCGGCCGGTGATGTACACGGTGGCACCGGTAGCCCCCAGGGCCAGTGCAATCCCCTTGCCAGCGCCCCGACTGGCCCCTGTCACCACCGCAATACACTGTTTGCTCTGCTGCATACTCACCTCTGCTTGCTTGCCCGGCCACATTCGCCGACCATGCTACTGACCCCGATCGCGATGACCAAGCATGCACCGCACAAGCCTGACCAACATGTTGAGCCATACTGGAAAAAAAGCCCTGGCCCGCGGTCTCGCGCTGACGCTGGCGCTGCTCATCGGCGCCGGTACGGCGGGCGAAGACCCGCGCCGACAACTGTCCGTGGATTCACCGCGCTGGCTGTCTGCCATAGGCCAGCTCAGCGTGCCCGGCCTGAAAACCGAACAGGGGCATGCCAGCCACCACACCGAACGGTGCAGTGCCACGCTGATCACGGCCGATGAAAACGCTGAGGCTGAACTTATTGTGACCGCCTGGCACTGCCTGGAGGCCTACCGCGACCTCAGCAAACGCATTACCTTCACCCTCCTGCCCGGGTCCCCGGCGCCACGCATCATCAGCGCGCGCCCGGTCGCGGACGGCGGCAGCATGGCGGCTGACTGGGCCCTGCTGCGCTTGACGGAATCGGTAGCGCGCACGGATATTCCAGCGCTGGCGCTGCACCCTGGGCTGGCCGATACGGAGAAAACCGTACTGATGGCGGGTTATTCCAGAGATGCGGGTGTCGGCGCCGGGGGCCGTATCCTGAGCTACGACCCCGCTTGCCGCATCACGCGCAGCAACGCCGCGCTGGGCTACAGTGACTGCCGGGCACACAAAGGCGCCTCCGGCGGCGCCGTGATACAGCTGAACGATGACGGAGAGCCGCTCCTGAGCGGCATTATTTCGGAGGGTGATGGCCTGCAGGACAGTCGCTTCGTCCCCATAGCGGTGGTGCGGGATGCGCTGCCGGCCCGGCTTTCGCCAGCGCACCCGCAACGCCCCTAAGGCACCGCGACTGCCGGATCAGGACTCCCCGGCGGCCGCCGCAGTGCGCCGCTGCCGCAGTGGCGGAGCTGCTCCCACGTGCGGCTCGCCGCGCTGCGCTGCCAGCTCCATCTGCCGCTGACGCTCCGCAAACCGGGCCTTCTGGTCATCGGTCAGGCTGTCGTAGCACTGCGGACAACACACCCCGCGCTGATAGCGGCTCGAGGCCTTGTCGGCCTCCGTGATCGGATGGCGACAGCCATGGCACTGGTCATACTGGCCCTTTTCCAGCCTGTGATTGACGGCCACCCGGTTATCGAAGACGAAGCACTCCCCTTCCCAGGTGCTCTCGGCCTCCGGCACTTCCTCGAGGTATTTGAGGATACCGCCCTGCAGGTGGTAGACCTCCTCGAACCCTTCCTGCAGCATGAAGGCAGACGCCTTCTCACAGCGGATCCCGCCGGTACAGAACATCGCCACCTTGCGGTGCTTTGCGGGGTCGAGATTTTCACGCACGTAGGTTGGAAACTCGCGAAAAGACGTGGTTTGCGGGTCTACCGCGCCGCGGAAGGAGCCGATACCGTATTCATAGCGGTTGCGCGTGTCCAGCAGCAGCACCTCGGGGTCATTGACCAGATCATTCCAGTCGCGAGGCGCCACATAGGTACCCACCACACGATTGGGATCAATACCGTCGATGCCCATGGTGACGATTTCCCGCTTCAGCTTGACCTTCATGCGGTAGAACGGCATCGCGGCATCGAGCGATTCCTTGTGCTCCAGTGCGGCCAGCCGGGGGTCGCTTCGCAACCAGCCAAGCACGCGGTCAATCCCCTCCCGGGAGCCGGCAATGGTACCGTTGATACCCTCTGCGGCGAGCAGCAGAGTGCCCTTGACACCGGCTTCCAGACACACATCCAGCAGGGGCTCGCGCAGGGCACGGTAGTCGTCGAGGGTGACAAAGCGGTAGAGCGCCGCAACGACAGTGTCCGTCATGACTGCGCCTCCCGTGACTCCGCCTTGCTCCCGCCCAGGCAATCCGGTGAAGCCGGTGCAGGTTGCTCCCGTGCCTGCCACTCCGGGGGTGAGTAGGTGTGCAGGGCCAGCGCGTGCACCGGCCCCTGCATCTGCGCCGCCAGCAGGCCGTAGACCTGCTGGTGCCGGGCTACCTGGCGTTTGCCGGTGAAGGCATCGCTGACCAGGACGACACGGAAATGGGTTTCTGAATTGGGGGGCACGCTGTGCATGTGGCTTTCATTCACCACCTCCAGATGCACAGGGGCCAGGCCGGTGACCAGCTGTTCCCGAATTTGCTCTGCAACGGACATAAAACCTCCAGAATTGTGGGGTCAATTTTACCCGAGATCGGTGCACGGCGGTACTCGCCTGCGGCAGCATGTCACCGGCCACCGGGTGGCGCTTGGTCTGCCCGCCGTCAACGCCTATACTCAAATCAGGCAAGGGCAGGCAGGACGACCCATGGATATCCGCTACGATGTCATGTTCGCAGGAGAACTTCTCGACGGTCAGGACGAGGCCACCGTGCGTCGCAACCTGGGGCGACTGTTCAAGGCTGGCGACCAGACCCTCGACAAGCTGTTCAGCGGCAAACCGCAACTGTTGAAGCGGGGTTGCGATGCCGATGTGGCACGCAAGTATCGGGAAGCGATCGAGAGCGCCGGCGGCAAACCGATCATCCGGCAGGTGAGCCAGGACACCCCATCGGGCCTGACCCTGGCTCCGCCGGGCAGCGATGTACTGCGCCCGGAAGAACGGGCAGTAAAGCCCAGTGCGGTTCCCTCGCCACCCTCACTCGATGTGGCCGAGGTGGGTGCGCGCCTCGCCGCGCCGAGTGCGCCACCTCCTCCGCCCCCGGACACCAGTCACCTCACACTGGGCGAGGTCGGCGATACGATTCCCACGCTGGAGCACAACACGGCAGCGGCACCGATCCCCGACTCGGGGCTGTCGCTGGCAGCGCCGGGGAGCGATCTGCTTGAAGGGACCTCGCGACCCGCGGCACGCGAGGTGGACGTCTCCGGGATCAGTCTCGCGCCGCCCGGCGCCGACGTGCTGGAATCGCAGTACCGCAAACGGGACACCGCCGCGGCACCGGACACCAGCGGCATCAGCCTGGCTGATCCTCCACCGGCAAAATAACCTCCACACGCAGCCCCGGCTCGTTGTCATCCAGCGCGATCCGCCCGGCGTGATAGTGCACGATCGCCTGCACAAGGCTCAGGCCCAAACCGTGCCCGGGCTGCTCGCCACGACTGGATTCGACGCGGAAAAAGCGCCTGAACACGTTCTTGCGATCCAGCGGGTCGATACCCGGCCCGGAATCGGCCACCACAATCTCGTTGCCCTCGGGCTGTCGCGAAAGCCCGACCTCGATCTGCCCGCCGTCGGGTGTGTACTTGATGGCGTTGTCCAGCAGATTGGCGCACATCTGGAACAGCAGATCGGTATCGCCCGGGCAGGAAATACCTGTCGCAAGCGATAGCCGCAGCTGGATATCGCGCTCATTCGCCACCGGCTCATACAGCTCCACCACATCGGCCAGCACGCTGGACAGGTCCACCTGGGCATGTACCGGTGGGCGACTGCCGGATTCCAGTGCCGAGATACGCAGCAGCGCATTGAAGGATGACAGCAGGCTGTCGCAGTCTTCAATGATACGATCCACCTCGTCCTGCCCCGTGGCGTCCAGCCGCTGCCGCAGCTGGCTCAACTGATTGCGGATTCGCGTCAACGGTGTGCGCAGGTCGTGCGCGATGTTGTCGGAGACCAGGCGCACGCCCTGCATCAATGATCCGATCTGATCCAGCATCTGGTTCATCGCCCGCGCCAGCTCCCGCGGGTAACCGTGCTTTCCCGCCACCGTAAGGCGCTGGGAAAAGTTCCCGCGCACAATGCTCGACAGCTCACTGTTCAAACGCTCAAACCGGTGCAGCGTGGTAGCGGCACTGAAAAACCCGCCCACGATCCCCAGCAACAGGGTGGCGATCATGGCCCTGAACAGGGTGTTGAAGACCAGACCACCACTGGCAATCGCATCGGCGTAATTACGCGCGACCAGCGCATTGACTCCGCCACCCAGCTGCGCCCGCCGGGCAAGGAAATCAACGTCTACCGGCTCGCCCCAGTTCAGTAGCGCCAGCTGAAAGCCGAGCCAGCCACCGGAAAATTCACGGTAGCGCGGCGTCTGCGCCAGATCGCCGGCAATCTTGTTGCCATCCCCGTCGACAATCAGGTAATTGAAGCGCCCAATGGTCGGCAGGTTGCGCTGGTCCTCCAGATACTGCTCCACGCCCCGCAGCTGTTGCCCCGCGTACACAACCTGCAGGGTTTCCAGTTCATCGAGGATGGACGACCGGAGCTCGCTGAAGTAGCCGTAACTGAAATAGCCGTAGAGTACCGCAAGGAGCAGAAACACCGTGGCACTGAGCGCCGTGACATACTTGGCGATATAGCGGAAAGTCAGGCTCTTGACGACATCCAGGACCCGCATGATCGTCTACACCGCGCCCAGCGTGTATCCGGCACCGCGTACGGTGGTCAGCAGCTGGGGCGAAAAATCGCGGTCGATTTTCTGCCGCAGGCGGGACACGTGCACATCGATCACATTGGTCTGCGGATCGAAGTGATACCCCCATACGTGCTCCAGCAACATGGCGCGGGTCACCACCTGCCCCTCGTGGCGCATGAGATACTCCAGCAACTTGTACTCACGCGGTTGCAGGCTGATCAGCTCGCCCTGACGCCGTACCTCCTGGCTGAGCAGGTCCATCTCCAGGTCAGCAACCTGAAGACGTGTTGCCACCTCGCCACCCAGCTCCCGCGCGTGTCGCGCCAGGATTTCCAGGCGCGCCAGCAATTCCGCCATGGCAAACGGCTTTACGAGATAATCGTCGGCGCCACAATGCAGGCCCTGCACCCGGTCGTCGACGCTGCCCAGAGCGCTCAAGAGCAGCACCGGCGTGCGCTGCCCCTCCTCGCGCAGCAGGCGCAGCAGGGCCAGTCCGTCCAGCCGCGGCAGCATGCGGTCGACCACCAGCACATCGTGCTGGCCGCTACGCGCAGCCGCTAGACCTGACTCACCGTCAGCACAGTGGGTACAGGTATGCCCGGCTTCCTGCAGCTCCGACACAATAAAATCGGCCACCGCGCGGTCGTCCTCCACCAGCAGCACGTTCATTTGTCCATCCCCTGCCTGATTGATGCCGCAATGTAGCACTGCGGGGCGCGGCGGAACAATTTACAATCCGGTAATGCGCGCGCGGTGCTAGACTCTCCGCGCCTTGAATTCAGCAGGAGCCAGCATGCCCGAACAGGAACCGATTGCGCCCCCTTCGCTACTGCGCAGGCTCGCCGCATTGCTCTACGACACCCTGCTGGTGATTCCGCTGATCGGGGTCACCGTTGCCCTGGCCAGTGCTGTGGAAATGTGGGTGCTGGGCGTCGAGGAAGGCGTCGACTACTACCAGATGAATCCGCACATCGTGCAGTTGCTGAGCGTCTGCTGTGTGGCAGTGTTCTTTACCCTGTTCTGGCGCAAGGGGGGACAGACACTGGGTATGCAGGCCTGGCGGATTAAACTCGTCGACGAGCAGGGCCAAATTCCCGGCACCGGGCGCTGCCTGCTGCGCTGCGCAGCCACACTGGTGTCGCTGCTGCCCGCAGGTCTGGGCTATTGGTGGTGCCTGTTCGACAAACAGGGGCGCTACTGGCACGACACCCTGAGCGGCACCCGACTCCAGTTGCTGCCCAAGGCGAAGAAATAGGCCGTCAGCCCAGGCTTCTCAACGGGTCCGCAGGAGCAGCACCACCCCTGCGCCAATACACAACAGCACAGGCGCCAGTGCGGCGTAGAGCGGCGGGAAACCGAACACAAGGCTGGCGGGACCCAGCAGGTCTTCGCCGATCTGGAAGGTCACGCCAACGAGCACGCCGGCAAATATTCGCAAACCCAGGGTACCGTCGCGCAGCGGGCCGAAAATAAACGCGATCGCGACCAGCACCAATCCGGCAATGGAGGCGGGTTGCAGCAACTTGCGCCACATGGCGAGTTCGAAGTCATCGGCATCCAGACCCTGCTGCTGCAGGTAGAGGCTATAGCGCTGCAGATCAATCAGTGGCAAACGTTCCGGGGAAACGACTTCCATAGTCAGTAGTTGTGGTGTGATACCCGTGTCCCAGCGCAGGGTCTCGGCGCGTGTACGGGTCGTCGCCCAACTACTGAAATCGGTTTTTACCACGTCCTCCAGCACCCAGTGGTCGCCGGCAAAGCGGGCACGCGGCGCGGCAAGTGACGACACCATGCGCCGTCGCTCATCCAACTGCACCAGCAACACCCCACGCAGGGAGGTCTCACTCTCCACCGCGTTGAAGTACAGGTAGGAATCGCCTTCGCGGTTCCAGATGCCGTAGCGGCCGGCGAGCCCGCCGGGCGCGCTTTGCGCCAGCGCACGACGGCTCTCGGCCAGTTGCTCGGCAGGCGGCGCCACCACCTCCCCCAGCGTGAATCCCGCCAGCGCCACCAACAGGGCGTACTTCATGACCACCACAACCAGGCGCGCGATCGATACACCTGCACCGCGCATGACAGTGAGCTCGCTGGCCGTCGCCAGTTGCCCAAGGCCGACCAGGCTTCCAATCAGTGCTGCGGAAGGTATGAATTCATAGAGGCGACCGGGGATCGTCAGCAGGACATAGCGCGACACTTCCAGGAACGTGTAGGTTTCGCTGAGGTTGCCGGATTCATCGATGAACACGGAAACCACGTCGATGCCCACAATGACCAGCAGCACCAGGAAAATGGAGGCGAGCAATGTCCGCCCGATGTACCAGTCAAGCAGGCGCATCGACGCCTCCCCGGGAACGGGCGCTGCGCAGGCGTCGGCGCAGGGTGTCACCGTAGAGCAGCACCAGGGCGAGCGTGGCGTACAGCAGATGCACCGCCCAGAACACCAGAGGGCCCGCGCCCTCCTCCATGGCCGAACGCGCCTTGGTCAGCAAGACCAGGTAAATGAGGTACAGGGCGAAGGCGGGTGCCATCTTGATGTAGCGACCGCGCCGGTGATCCGTGCGGCTGAGGGCGAGCGCGATGATGGCCACGATGGGCACGGTGACCGGCAGTGACAGGCGCCAGTGCAGCGCAGCCCGCTCCTCCGCAACGGTCGAGTCAAGCAGCGCCCGGGTGGGCCGCGCATCGACCCGCGGGACACTGCGAATACCGCCCTCCGGTTCGGGAATACGCTCGCCAAAGCGCTCGAACTCCACCACCTCGTAGTCAAGCTCGCCGGGCTGCCCGCTGTAGCGGTAACCATCGCGCAACTCCAGGTAGCGCGCCCCAGTCTCGGGGTCGAGCACAATTTCGCCCTCTGCGGCCACGGTGATGGTCAACCGGGTACCTCCACCCGCTGCTGCCGACTGCTGCGACAGAAACACGGAATGCATCACACCGCTGTCCGGATCGATGCGCTCGGCATAGCTGACCACGCCGCTTGACTTGCGGTTCTGGAAGCGGCCTGCAGCCAGCGTTTGCAAGCCCTGGGATGTTTCCGGATCATCCAGCAGCGCCGATGAGCGGGCGGCCCCCAGCGGCGTCACCAACAGGCTGAGCAGGGCTACCAGGGCCATCACCAGCAGCGCCGACACCAGCGTGTAGCCGGCCAGCCGCGTGGGGCTGACGCCACAGGCCGAAAGCACCACCATTTCACTCTCCACATACAGCCTGCCATAGGCCATCAATATGCCGAGAAACAGGCCCAGGGGGAGAATCAGTTCAAGGAAACCGGGCAGGCGAAAGAACATCACCGGCAGCAGGATATCGCCGGCGAGGTTGCCCACCGCTGCTTCGGCGAGGTATTTGACGAAGCGTCCGCTGAAAATGATCACCAGCAGTGTAAAGCTCACCGCAACAGTGTGTTGCAGGACATCGCGGGTCAGATACGCCAGGATTTTCATGCGGGCCCAGGTTGCAAGGCGGCAGGCACCTGATCGGGGCCGCCGCCAAAGGTTCAGTTTCTTCGCCGTACATCATACACTAGCGCTCTTTTCCCCGCCCACGAAAACTAGCAGGCACCGATGATGAGCACACTCACCTTTACTACCGCCCGCGCCAGCGCTGACCCGGCCAAGACAAAAACCCGCTGCGCCATTGTCGCCGTGTTCGGCAATGAGCTGTCCGCGACCGCGGAGGCCCTGGACAGCGCCGGCACGCTGCGCGCCGCACTCAAACTCGGCGACTTCAAAGGCAAGCCGGGGGAAACCCACATGCTGCCCGGAATCGGCAATGCCGAGCGCGTGATGCTGCTGGGCTGCGGCGAGCGCGCACAGTTCAACCCGGCGGTCGCGCGTGACGCTGTGCAGGGGCTGAGCACCGCTCTGAACGCCTGCAGTACAACCGAGGCGCTGCTGCATGCTGCCGATATGCTCGGCGACAACGTAGAGGGCGCCTGGCTGCTGGAACTGGTCGCGCGCACCATCACGGTTGGCAGCTACCGCTACACGCGCACCCTGTCCAAGCCCAAGGATCCCCTTGCGCTGAAGAAACTGGCGGTCAATCCCGGCAAGGGCCTGTCCAGCCAGAAGGCGCAGACGGCGCTGGACCAGGGCGCAGCGCTGGGCCGGGGAATCAACTACACCCGTGAGCTGGGCAACCTCCCGGGCAACATCTGTACGCCGACCTATCTGGCCAGCGAGGCGCGCAAGCTGTCCCGCGGTAACAGCAAAGTGCGCACCCAGGTGCTGGAGGAAAAGAAGATGCGCGAGCTGGGTATGGGCTCGTTGCTGTCGGTGTCTGCCGGCAGCGACGAGCCCGCCAAGCTGATTGTCATCGAGTACCGGGGCGGCAAGTCGGGCAGCGCGCCCCAGGTACTGGTGGGCAAGGGCATTACCTTCGATTCCGGCGGCATTTCCATCAAACCCGGGGCGAAGATGGATGAGATGAAGTACGACATGTGCGGGGCGGCAAGTGTGCTGGGCACCCTGCAGGCGGTGATTGACATGGCGCTGCCGCTGAACGTCACCGGCATCATCGCCGCGGCAGAGAACATGCCCAGCGGCCGGGCCACCAAGCCGGGCGATGTGGTCAAGAGCATGTCGGGAACCACCATCGAGATTCTCAATACCGATGCCGAAGGCCGCCTGGTCCTGTGCGACGCGCTCACCTTCGCCCGTCGCCTCAAGCCCGCCGCCGTCATCGACATCGCAACCCTGACCGGTGCCTGCGTCGTCGCGCTGGGCTCCCATGCCTCGGCGGTCTATGCCAACAACGACGCGCTGGCCGAGCAGTTGCTGCAAGCCGGGACAGCCACCCACGACCGCGGCTGGCGCATGCCACTGTGGGAGGATTACCGCAAACAGCTCAACAGCAACTTTGCGGACCTCGCCAACATCGGCGGACCCGAGGGCGGCTCAATCACCGCCGCCTGCTTCCTCGCCGCGTTCGCCGAGGGCTACCCCTGGGCGCACCTGGACATCGCCGGCTCCGCCTGGAACAGCGCGCCCAAGGGGGCCACCGGGCGTCCCGTCGCGATGCTTACCCGCTACCTGCAGGATCGGGCTGCAGGCTGACATGACCCGGGTCGGGTTCTACGTGATCCAGCAGGCCGGCGAGGCACGTCGCCTGCAGGTCGCCGCCCGCCTCGCCGACAAGGCGTTTCAGCGCGGACACCGCATCTACATCCACGCCCGCGACCAGGATCAGGCGCAGGCACTGGACACCCTGCTCTGGGGGTTTCGGCCCAGCAGTTTCCTCCCCCATGGGCTGGCCGGCGACCCCGGCTCCGACCTTGTGGCAATCGGCTGGGGCGAAGAGCCTGCCAGGCACGATGACCTGTTGATCAACCTGCAGCTTCAGGTGCCGGCATTTTTCGCCCGTTTCCACCGGGTCGCCGAAGTGGTGACCCAGGACGATGCCAGTCTCGCAGCGCTGCGGGAATCCTGGCGCTTTTACAAAGCCCGAGGTTACCAATTGGAAAAGCACGACCTCAGCGGCGTATAATCCCGCGCTTTTCGCACCCGGACAGCTGACGCGATGGACAAGACTTTCCAACCTGCCGCAATAGAATCCCGCTGGTACGACCACTGGGAACAACAGGGGTATTTCAAGCCCGGTGGCGGCGACCGCAGCTACAGCATCATGATCCCACCGCCGAATGTCACCGGCAGCCTGCATATGGGGCACGGCTTCAACAACGCCATCATGGACTGCCTCGTGCGCTACCATCGGATGTGCGGCGACAATACCCTGTGGCAGGTCGGCACCGACCACGCAGGTATCGCAACGCAAATGGTCGTGGAGCGCCAGCTGGCGGCGGACGGTGTGTCGCGCCACGATCTGGGCCGCGAAGCCTTCCTGGGCAAAGTCTGGGAGTGGAAGGCGGAATCCGGTGGCAACATAACCCGCCAGATCCGGCGCCTCGGCTCCTCGGTTGACTGGAGCCGCGAACGGTTCACTATGGACCCCGGTCTCTCCGCAGCGGTCGGCGAAGTCTTTGTACAGCTGTATGACCAGGGACTCATCTACCGTGGCAAGCGCCTGGTGAACTGGGATCCGGTTTTCAACACCGCCATCTCCGATCTGGAGGTGCTGAATGAAGAAGAACAAGGTTCACTCTGGCATTTCCGCTATCCACTGGAGGGCGAGGCAGGGCATCTGGTCGTCGCCACCACACGGCCTGAAACCATGCTCGGCGACAGCGCGGTCGCCGTGCATCCGGAGGACCCGCGCTACCAGCACCTGATCGGTAAACAGTTGCGCCTCCCCGTGACCGGGCGCCTGGTGCCTATTATCGCCGACGACTATGTGGACCCGGCGTTCGGTTCCGGATGTGTCAAAATCACCCCGGCACACGACTTTAACGACTATGAAGTCGGCAAACGCCACAACCTGCCGTTGATCAATATCTTCGACCGCAATGCGCACGTTCTCGGCGAGTTCACCGTACTCACCTTTGAGGGCTACGCCGCCCAGCATGGCGAGCAGGCACCCGCGGCGTACGCAGGCATGGAGCGTTTCGAGGCGCGAAAGGCCATCGTCGCCGAGTTCGAAGCGCTGGGACTGCTGGAGAAAATCGAGCCCCACACCCTCAAGGTACCTCGCGGTGACCGCTCCGGTGCCGTGGTGGAGCCATGGCTTACCGACCAATGGTACGTCAAGGTGGCAGACCTGGCGAAGCCCGCCATCGCCGCTGTTGAAGACGGCAGTATCCAGTTTGTGCCCAAACAGTACGAGAACATGTATTTCGCCTGGATGCGCGACATCCAGGACTGGTGCATCAGCCGTCAGCTCTGGTGGGGGCACCGCATTCCGGCCTGGTACGACACACACGGCAAGGTCTACGTTGGACGCAATGAAGCCGAAGTCCGGGAAAAATACGCCCTGGACACAGGTACCGAACTGCTGCAGGACGAGGACGTGCTGGACACCTGGTTCAGCTCGGCGCTGTGGACCTTCTCCACGCTGGGCTGGCCCGAGGATACCGAGGAGCTGCGCACCTTCCACCCCACCAATGTGCTGGTGACCGGATTCGATATCATCTTTTTCTGGGTGGCGCGGATGATCATGCTCACCCTGCATTTTCTCAAACACCCGGACGGCAGCCCGCAGGTGCCGTTCAGGACCGTGTATGTACACGGCCTGGTGCGCGACTCCCAGGGCCAGAAAATGTCCAAGTCGAAGGGCAACGTACTGGACCCGATCGACCTGATCGACGGCATCGAGCTCGAGCCGCTGGTGGCCAAGCGCACCCAGGGCATGATGCAACCGCAACTGGCGAAAAAAATCGAGCAGCAGACACGCGCCGAGTTCCCCGAAGGTCTGGCCGCCTACGGCACTGATGCGCTGCGCTTCACCTTCTGCTCGCTGGCCTCCACCGGCCGTGACATCAAGTTCGACATAGGCCGCATTGAAGGCTATCGCAACTTCTGCAACAAGATCTGGAACGCGGCGCGCTACGTGCTGATGAACTGCGAGGGGCAGGACTGCGGCACTGACGCGAGCCTGCCCCTGCAACTCAGCCTCGCAGACCGCTGGATTCTCTCACGCCTGCAGGAGACGGCGGGTGCGGTAGCGAATGCAATCAACCAGTACCGCTTCGATCTCGCCAGCCAGGCGCTCTACGAGTTCATCTGGAACGAGTACTGCGACTGGTATCTGGAACTGTCGAAACCGGTGCTCTGGGACGAGCAGGCGGCACCCGAGCAGCTGCGGGGAACGCGCCACACCCTGATCACCGTGCTGGAAACCTGGCTGCGATTGCTGCACCCCTTCATGCCGTTTATCACCGAGGAGATATGGCAACGCGCCGCGCCACTGGCAGGCATTACCGGTCCCAGTATCATGCTGCAGCCCTGGCCGGAGAGTGATGCCGGCGCCGTGGACAGTGCCGCGAATGCGGAGATAGAATGGCTCAAAGCGGTGATTGTCGGCATTCGCAACATCCGGGGAGAAATGAACGTGCCGCCGGGCCGGGGTCTGGAGCTGATGTGTCGCAACGGGAGCGATCTGGATCGCGAGCGGCTGCGGAACAATGCCGGTTTCCTGAAGAAGCTCGCCCGGCTGGACAGTATTGAATGGCTGGATGCCGATGCCCAGGCACCGGTTGCCGCCACGGGACTGGTGGGAGAGCTGGAACTTCTGGTACCGCTTGCCGGGCTTATTGACCGCGATGCCGAGCTGGCCAGACTGGGCCGTGAGGTGGAAAAGCTCGAGAAGGAGCGCGGCCGACTGCAGGGCAAACTGGGCAACAGTAACTTTGTTGACCGGGCACCGCAGGATGTGGTCGACAAGGAACGGGAAAAACTGGCAGCGCTGGATCAGGCGCTGCACAAGCTGCGCGGGCAAGCCGAATATATCGCGCAGCTGTAACGCACACACTCGGTGCAAGCATTCAGAACCCGTCGCAGACATGCGCCGGGAATAATAAAAAGTGGCAGGAAATACCGAGGAAAGGGGTATGAATGAACGTGTAAGTGGCACGGTGAAGTGGTTCAACAACGCCAAGGGGTTCGGCTTTATAACCCGCGAGGAAGGCAGCGAAGACGTGTTCGTGCACTTCCGCTCCATCCAGGGCGAGGGGTACCGCACTCTCAATGAGGGTCAGACTGTAGAGTTCAGCCTGGTGGAGGGTCCCAAGGGCCTCCAGGCCGAGGACGTACAAAAGCTCTGAATTGCAAAGGCTGTCGCTCAAGGCCCCACGCAAAGCTTTCGGTTTAACCTGTATCACGCTGACTGCCCGGGGCGACAGCCGCCGCAGGGCCGGCCAATTGCGCCCGCCGCTCCATCACTGGCGCCAATCCATTAACTGACGAGGAACACCATGCGCTTCATCCCCCAACTGATCATCACGCTGCTCATTGCACTGGCACTCACCGCGCTGGCGAGTTCCCTGCTTGGCATACCCTTCCCGGATCCCACCCTGCTGATACTGTTCGTGGTGGCCACCACCAGTTCCGCACTGCTGGGCGCACTGTGGCCGGTGGCGGCAACACAAGGCCCACAGGCTGCAAACAACCGGCAGGAAAAACCACGGCGTGCGGCCCGGCCGTCCACGGGCAACCGCGAACAGGGCACTGTCAAATGGTTCAACAGCGCCAAGGGCTTTGGCTTCATCACCTGTGACGATGGTCGGGAGGTGTTTGTGCACTTCCGGTCAATTCGCGGCGAGGGCCGCCGCAGCCTGCGCGACGGTGAGCGCGTGGCCTTCCACACCGCCGCCAGCGACAAGGGCCCACAGGCTGAGGATGTGGAACTGCTGGAACGGTCGCACTGAGGTGGCGGCAAACAGCGGGGGTCCGCGCACCGAACGCCGCTTTCGCGGCATGATCATGCCCACCGCTGCGCATCCGGCAATACGCCGCGTTCGCCGCCGCGGCAACCTGCCAAGCATTCATGGCAACAAGTTGTGGAAGTCCAGCTGCCTGCTGCTGGACTATTTGCAGAAACACCCACCGGCACACGCCGCCCGGGTGCTGGACGTCGGCTGCGGCTGGGGCATTGCCGGCATCTGGTGCGCCTCAAGACTGGGCAGCGACGTCACCTCACTGGATGCAGACCCGGACGTCTTCCCCTACCTCGAGGCGGTGGCCGCCCTGAACGGGGTCAGCACGCGTCACCAGGTCAAACGTTTCGAGCAGATCAGCACCCGGGAGCTCGCGGGCTACGACCTGTTGCTGGCTGCTGATGTGTGTTTCTGGGATGAATTGGTGCGCCCGGTGACCAACCTGGTCAATCGCGCCGTGAAGGCCGGCGTGAAGACCATTGTCATTGCCGACCCCGAGCGTTCGACGTTCCTCGAGATGGCACAGGGCTGCGTGGATCGGCACTGCGCCGAGCTTCTGCCCTGGCGCTGCCGCGGCAGTGTTGAAGCGCGCGGTGCGCTCATGGTGCTCGAAAACGCCTGATGGCTTCAGGGTCGAGGTAGCGGTAGCTCCGCTCAACGTCGGTGCTGGCAACCGGCACGCCTTCCTCCAGGCGCGGGCGGAAGCGGGTTCTCAGCAAGCCGCGGTAGAGCCGCATGGCGAAACCCTTGTCGGCCTCGTCGTAGGCTTCGGTTTCGACATCCCGGGCCACGCCCCGCTCATTGATGCTGTAGCGGGCGCTGACCAGCACACCGCCCTCACCCGGGTCGCGCAGAAAGGCGCCGTTGTCAGGTAATTCCACCGGACTGCCGAACCACTCCTCGAGCCGTGCCCGCTGACCGGTCGCCTGCAGGTGCGCTGCCACGGCGCGGTAATCCTCCAGCGCATCGCCCTGTGCACCGTTCCACTGGCGCCAGTCAGCGAGTGCGAGCCAGGCGCGGGCACGCAGCGCCTCATCGCGTACATCCTGTGCTGCAATGAACTCAACCAGCAGTTCCGTGCCACGGCCCTCCGCAAGACGCTGAAGGGTAATCAGCCGCTGCTCATAAACATCCAGCTCCTGCAGCGGCTCCTGGCGAAACCCAAAACCCACTGGGCCGTCGCTGCGCGAAGAAAAAGCGTCGGGGCGGGCCTGGGCCTGTATCAGGTACAGATTGCGCAGCTGACTGTCGATGAGCAGCCAGCGCTGCTCCGCGGGCAGTGTGTCACGGGCCGCGGTCAACAGCTGTTCGTTGGTCTCATAGAGTTGCACCAGGCGCCGGTGGTCGCTGGCGTCCAGTCCGCGCCGCAGGGCCTCGCGCTGCCAGCGAAAGTACTCCGCTGCCGCGCGCGCGTCGGGCTGCTCGCCCGCGCCGCCAAGCAAGCGGAAGTAGTAGTCATAGCGCGCGTCCAGCGCGCGCCAGTCGCCCAGGCTGCGATGCACAGAAAACAGCTCACGGACCAGCGGCAGCTGATTGTCGCTGTACAATCCCTCATTCACACGCAGCACGTGCAGGGCGCGGTTGAAGGCGCGCGCCGCGCCGACACTATCCCCGGACCGGGACAGGCTGCGCCCCAGGTCGGCGAGTGGCTCCGTCAGAGCGGGGGCATAGGGCCCCTGCTGCATCTCCAGTTCATCGAGCCGCTGACGCTGCAGAGCCGCCGACTCGGGAGCACTGACCGCGGCGACATCCACGCGGCGTGCAACCGGCGCCTCATCGGGCCATGCCTTGCCGGCGAGGATGAAATCATGGCCATAGCTGGCGCCGGGAGCGGCATTGACCTCAGCAACCGGCGCTACCCCTAGCAGCACGACACAAAGCACGGCCACCCATTCCCGGACCACTGCAGACCCCTCCTGCCTCATCGCCTACCTCGCTACCTCGCACGTCCTGCGGATCTCGCTAGAGCATCCGAATCAATGATGATATAACGGCTTCCACGCAGACACATCTTCCATAAGTCCTCAGCCGGCAAACCGGAGCCCACGATGAAACAGCTAGGTATTCTGGACGCGGCCTTCATCAACCTCGAACGGGGCAACACGCCGCAGCACATTGCCAGCCTGGGTATCTATGACCCTTCGACAGCGCCGGGCGGCAAGGTTCGCTTCAAACAGGTCATTGCCACGTTTGAACGCCGGCTGGACAACCAGCCCCTGTTCCGCACCCGGTTGGTACAGGTACCCGGCGGCCTTGATCGTCCATACTGGGTCAAGGACGAGCGCTTCGATGTGGAGTTCCACCTGCGGCATATCGCGCTGCCCAGTCCGGGAGACTGGCGCCAGCTCTGTATCCAGGTAGCCCGCCTGCACTCCCGTCCGCTGGACATGTCGAAGCCGCTCTGGGAAGCGTATATCATCGAGGGTCTGGATCGCATTCCCGGACTGCCCAAGGGCAGTTTCGCGGTGATGATCAAGATCCATCACTCGCTGGTGGACGGCATGGGCGGCAACAGCATCGCCGCGCTGATACACGACCTGGTGCCGTCCCCGGACCATGCCGCCAGTCCCGAGTCGCTACCGCGCCTCGTGGATATCACACCCGGCATGGCGGAGTTGCTGTCCCGCGCTACCGTCAACGGGATCAAGAATGTGGCCGGCGTTGTCAGTGGCGCCGCGAGCAACTCATTGCAGCTGGCACGCTACGCGGCGGGAGTGGTCAAGGGCGACTATCCCGGCCTGGACATGCAGGCCCCCAAAACGCGCTTCAACGCACCGGTGAGTCCGCACCGGGTATTCACCGCCGCTGAATTCAAACTGCAGGACTTCAAGACGATCAAGGATGCCGCCGGCGTCAAGCTCAACGATGTTGCCCTGGCCGTGGTCGGCGGTGCCCTGCAGCGCTATCTCGAGCAGTGTGGCGAGGCCCCCGACGCCGCGCTATCCGCCGCGATTCCCATCAACATGCGCGCCCGTCGGGCGTCCACTGAAGATCACAACCAGGTCGGTTCCGTGTTCACCTGCCTGCATACCGATATCGCCGACCCGGCAGCCCAGTTGCAGGCCATTCACCACAGCTCGCTGGATGCGCAGAAAGCCGGTAGCGTCAGCCCGCTGGTCGACATGCTGAAACTCGCTGGGGTGTTCACCCCGGCACTGACCCGCCCGGTCGCGAATTTCTGGGCGCGCAATCATCTCTCCAGCTACCTCCCGGTCAACGTGTCGACCGTGGTCTCCAACGTCGCCGGACCCGACCAGCCCCTGTACTGTGCGGGGGCACGCCTGATGGACTACTACGGGCTCGGTGTACTCACACCCGGTATGGGCATCTTTCACATGGTGTTCAGCTATTGCGGCAAAGTTACCGTCTCGGTACTCGCTGACCGCGCCATGCTGCCAGATCCCGAGCACTACCGGGACTGCCTGGAGGACGCCTGTCAGGCGCTGGCCCTCGCGGTATTGCCTGCGACAGGACGGCAATCGGCAGCGCGCAGGCAAAAAAAACCCGCCAGACGGCGGGTTTGAAACTATCACTTGCTGGACCTGGATGGTCGCCTCCGTCGCTGTCGACGGAAACGCTCATGACATGGGAGTAGAATAGGTAGCCTCTCGATATATATCCAATGTATTTTTCTTATGTTTGCCATGAAAATGATTCATAATTGAGCGGTGGACACCCTTAATCTGCACAAAACCGACCTGAATCTGCTGGTGGCCCTGCACGCACTGCTCGAGGAACGCAGTGTATCGCGGGCCGCGGAACGGCTGCACATTACACAACCGGCAATGAGCAAAACCCTGAGTCGCCTGCGCAGCCTGTTTGGCGACCCCCTGTTCACGCGCAGCCAGCGCGGCATGCAACCCACACCGCGCGCGCTGGAGCTGGCGGCAGAACTGGGCGGCGTACTGGACGATATCAACCGACTGGTTTCGGGCTCGCGCTTTGACCCCTACACCTACACGGGCGAAATCACTGTGGCCCTCTCCGAGTACGTGGGTATCGCGCTGCTCCCGGAATTTATCCAGCGGCTGCATCGGCTGGCGCCGAGGCTCTCCATACGCACGATCACGCGCCTTGAGCATCAGCTTGAGGCGCTGGCGACCGGTAGTCTGGATTTTGCAATCCACATCGCTCAGTCTCACTACCCAGCGGACTTTCGGGTGCAGCAACTGGTGAGCGCGCCCACCGCGATTCTGGTGCGCGCAGGACACCCTCTGACCCAGGGTGAGATCAGTTGGGACCGGCTGGCCAGTTTTCCGCTGATCCGCGTTTATATCCCCGACCTGGAGCAGGCCGAGCTGGCGCGCAGTTCGGATGCGTTCATGCGCGTACGCAGCCCCCTGCAGGGATCGCTGGAAACCTCGCATCTGATGACGGCGATGGAGGTGCTGCGCAGCACTGACTATTTCCTGCCGGGCCCGGCCTATGTGCTGCAGAACACCCACATCACCAGCGGCATCGTTGCGCTGCCGACACCGCCGGGCAGTGATTACACGTTGAACTACATGCTGGTGGCGCACCGCCGCACGGATCAGTCACCCCTCCACCAATGGCTGTGGGAGCAGATCACGGACACCATCACCGAACTGGAAACACGCGCGCCGGACAGCAGCGGCGGCGGACCCGCACTCGCCAGGCGACCCACGCGGGCGCCGCAAACCCGTACCCGGAGGTCGCATGGGTAACAGCAAGCGCCGCGACATACCGCTATTCGCCACCCCGCTGATCGAGACCCACTGCCATCTCGACTACCTCGAACCGGAGGCACTGCAGGACACCCTGCTGCGCGCCCGCAGTGTCGGCGTTGAGCGCATCGTGACCATTGCCGTCTCTGCGGACAACCTGGACCGCGTGCTCGCTTTAACCCGCAGGGCGCCCGACATATGGGGCACCCAGGGAATTCATCCTCACGAAGCCGAGGGCTTCAATGCCCGCGTGGCAGCCAGGATTCGTGAGCAGGCACAGGACGCAAGGATCGTGGCAATCGGGGAAATCGGCCTGGATTATTACTACGACCACGCCGACCGAAGCGTGCAGCGAAAGGTGTTTGCCGCACAGCTCGCCCTGGCCGCGGACCTGGACCTGCCGGTCGTTATACACACCCGTGACGCCGATGAAGATACCCGTGACATTCTCGCCGAGTACGCACCGCAGCTGCGGCGCAAGGGCGTGATCCACAGTTTTACCTCGGGGCTGCCATTGGCCGAGTTCTGCCTGGAGGCCGGTTTCATGCTGGGATTTAACGGGATCACCACCTTCAACAGCGCCGACAACGTGCGCGCCGTGGTCACCGCAACGCCGCTGGAGCAACTGGTGCTGGAAACCGACGCACCCTACCTGACCCCGGTGCCTTACCGGGGAAGGCCCAACGCCCCGTTCTACCTGCCCTTCATCGCTGAACGCGTGGCCAGCGTGCTGGATGTGCCCGTCGAGACTCTGCTGCAGGCCGCCTATCGCAACAGTCTGGCGCTGTTTTTCCCCGAAGAGCGGGCATAAACGCGGCAATTTCGGCGCAGAAGCGCCGCAAGCCTCAACCCGGCTGCCCGTCGATGGTAGACTAGGCGTCTTTTACGGGCCGAAACCAGGGGCCCTGCAGCATACGGGACGCCATGGAATACATCGTAGGTCAACGCTGGGTCAGCCATGCCGATGCGCAGCTGGGTCTGGGGATCATCGTCGAGGTCGAACCGCGACGCGTCACACTGAGTTTTCCGGCGGTGGGTGAGGAGCGCACCTACGCTGCAGACAGCGCACCGCTGACCCGGTTGCGCTTCAAGGTGGGCGACCACATTTCGACCGTGCACGGCAGCGAGCTGGCGGTGACGGCGGTCACCGAGAGCGCCGGACTGCTGCTCTACACCGGCACTGATCACCACGATGCACAGCTGACGGTCTCCGAACTGGAACTTGACCCTTTCGTACAGATTACGACGCCGCAGCAGCGCCTGTTGAACGGCCACTTCGACAAAACCAGTGACTTCGCCCTGCGGGTGGCCACCCTCTCGCATATCGACCGGCTACAGCGCTCCCGCGCACGGGGGCTGATGGGTTCCCGCACCAGCCTGCTGCCGCACCAGGTGTATATCGCGAACGAAGTGGGGCAGCGCTACTCCCCGCGGGTGCTGCTGGCCGATGAAGTCGGTCTGGGCAAAACCATTGAAGCCGGCATGATCCTGCACCAGCAGCTGCTTACGGGCAGAGCTTCGCGGGTGCTGGTGCTGGTGCCACAAACGCTGCTGCACCAGTGGCTGGTAGAGATGCTGCGTCGCTTCAACCTGCATTTCTCCCTGTTCGATGCCCAGCGTCTGGACACCTCGGATCCACTGGAGCTGCTGGACGAAGACCCACTCATGGAAGCCGATGGGGAGAATCCTTTCGAGGCGGAGCAGCTCGTGCTGTGCAGCCTCGACCTGTTCCGGGACTCACAAGCGCGACAACTGCAGGCGTTGCAGGCGGACTGGGACCTGGTGGTCGTGGACGAGGCGCATCACCTGCACTGGTCCCCGGAGCAACCCGGTGAGGACTACCGTTTCGTGGCCGCACTGGCACGCCAGAATCCGGGGCTTCTGCTGCTCACCGCCACACCTGAGCAGGTCGGTCTGGAGAGCCACTTCGCGCGCCTGCAACTGCTGGACCCGGAGCGCTTTCACTCGCTCGAGGCTTTCCGCGAGGAAGAGCAGCAGTACCGTCGCTGGAGCGACCTCACCCTGAGCCTGGAACGCGGCGAGCGACCGGCTGACCTGCCCGCAGGGCTGGACCCGGATGCACCCGCCGACACCCTGATCGAACAGATTCTAGATCGCCACGGCACCGGGCGGGTGATGTTCCGCAACACGCGCGCTGCCATCAGCGGCTTTCCCCAACGCGTGCTGCACCGCTACCCGCTGCAGCAACCCGATCCGTACCGTCATGCCAACAGCGACCTTGCCGAGGCACTGCACCCCGAAGCCCCCTACCACGATGACAGCTGGGTGGGGTTCGACCCCCGCGTGGCCTGGCTGGAGCAAACCCTGAAAGCCCTGCGCCCGGCAAAGGTGCTGGTGATTTGCGCCCGGGCGCAAACAGCCGTGACGCTGGAGCATCATCTGCACCTGCGCGCGGGCATCCGCTCCGCGGCGTTCTATGAGGGCCTGTCCATCATCGAGCGGGACCGGGCCGCAGCCTACTTCGCCGACGAATCCGCCGGGGCACAGACCCTGGTTTGTTCGGAAATTGGCAGCGAGGGGCGCAACTTCCAGTTTGCCCACCACCTGATCCTGTTCGACCTGCCGCTCAATCCCGACCTGCTGGAACAGCGTATCGGCCGTCTCGACCGCATCGGCCAGGCCCAGGATGTACAGATTCACGTGCCGTATCTGGCCGACAGCGCCCAGGAGGTACTGCTGGAGTGGTATGACCGGGGCCTGAACCTGTTCCGGGAAAGCTGCTCCGCGGGCACCATGATTTTCGACCGCTTCGCATCGCGCCTGCTGCCGCTGTTGCAGAAACCGGACGACAGCCTGGAATCGCTGATCGCCGATACCGCGGCCTTCACCCTGGAGACACGACGGGAGCTGCGGGAGGGGCGCGACCGGCTGCTGGAGCGCAACTCCTGCAAGGCCGAGGTGGCCGGCGAATTGATTACCGAAATCAGCAGCCAGGAGGCCGGCGACGAGCTGCAACAGTACCTCGAACTCCTGTGTGAGGCCTATGGTGTGGAACACGAGCATCACTCGGACCGCGCCCTGGTGCTGCGTCCAACGGACCATATGCTGACAGGTCACTTCCCGCACCTGCAGGAGGATGGCACCACCGTCACCTTTTCACGGAGCAAGGCTCTGGCGCGCGAGGATATGGCCTTCCTCACCTGGGAGCACCCGATGCTGGTGGAGGCGATGGACATGGTGCGCTCCACCGAACTGGGCAACGCCGCCCTGGGTACTATCAAACTCAAGGGCATCGCCCCGGGCACCATGCTGCTGGAGTGTGTGTTTACCGTCAATTGTGTCGCGCCCCGCAGTCTGCAGCTGGAACGCTTCCTGTCCCTGTCTCCCCTGCGCCTGCTGGTCGATGCACGCGGCAAGGACCTGGCAGCACTGGTACCGCACGAGCGCCTCAACGGCCTGGTCGAACGCGTCAACAAGAGCACGGCCCTTGCGATCATCAAGCAGGTGCAGCAGGAAGTGGACAACAAGATGCTACTCGCCAGCCGCCTGGCGACCGAGCGCCTTGCTCCACTGCTCGCCGACGCCGAGCAACAGATGCGTGCAGAACTGGGCGCCGAGCTGGAGCGACTGCAGGCCCTTCGCGCGGTGAACCCGTCCATCCGACAGGAAGAACTGGACCACCTCGCCTACCGGATTGAGGAATCGGCACTGCACATCGCCCATGCCAGCCTGCAACTACAGGCACTGCGCCTGATCATCACCACCTGACACCAAGGAGGATTCTCCCACCATGAAGACTATGCTTCGCTACAGCGCAGCCGTCGGCCTGCTGCTCGTCGCCTTTGTTGCACAGGCCGACTATCTGCAGACACAGAACCTGTTCAGCGCGACACCGCCCGCCGAGGCGGACACTGTGGTGGTGCTGGTGCCACTGTCTACCGACAGCAGCCCCGCTGCGCCCGCCGTAGGGTCGGCAGAGACGGTGGCCCAGTTTCAACGCGCGGTAGAGGCCCAGGCGTTTACCGGTGCCCTCGGCGAACAGTTCGAAGTGCTCGCTCCCGCGGGAATGAACGCGAAGCGACTGATTGCCCTGGGAGTGGGCGACGGCGCGGCGCTGCAACGGGCAGATGCGGAGTCCGTCGGCGCGGCCCTGGCACTGCACCTGGCGACGCGACCTTCAAGCACCGTGGCGGTCAACACCGGGCTGCTCCCGCAGAATGACAGTCACAGCGCCCTGGTCGCTGCCGTGGCACACGGCGCTGACCTGGCGAACTACCGCTTTGACCGCTACAAGTCTGCACCGGAGCCGCGTCCGGCACAGACCTATCATTGGCTGGTGTCCGACCCACAAGCGGCCGAGGCGCGCTATGCGCAGCTGCGGGCCCTTGCGGAGGGCGTCTTTACCGCCCGGGAACTGACCAACCTCCCGGGCAGTGACGGCTACCCCGCCGCCTTCGCAGACCATGTCAGGCAGCGTCTCGAGCCCCTCGGGATAACAATCACCGTGCTGACACCCAAGCAGATTCTGCAGGAGGGCATGGAAGCACTGTACGGCGTCAGCCGCGGCAGCCAGCACGGCTCCCACCTGCTGATCGCGCAGTGGCGTGGCAGCAAGGACGCACCGATCGCGCTGGTCGGCAAGGGCATCACCTTCGACAGCGGCGGTTACAACCTGAAGCTGGATGCTGAATCCCTGCTCGCCATGACCGGTGACAAGGCCGGTGCCGCGGCAGTGGCGGGTACCCTGGAGGCGCTGGCGCGCCAGCGCGCGCCGGTGAACGTGGTCGGCATAATGCCGCTGTCACAGAACGCGGTGTCGGGCACTGCACAATTGCCCGGTGATGTGGTGACATCCGCTAGCGGTATCACCATCGAAATCGCCAACACGGACGCCGAGGGGCGCCTCGTGCTCGCGGATGGTATCTGGTACGCGCGGGAAAAATTCAAGCCACGGGTTATCGCCGACATCGCCACACTGACCGGCTCCAAGGTCCGTGCCCTCGGCCGGGACTACGCCGCAGTCTTCAGCACCGACGATGCACTCGTCGACAGCGTGACCCAGGCAGGCGAGTTGACCCGTGAACGGGTGTGGCGCCTGCCGCTGGGGCCGTATGAAAAAATCATTGAGAGCACAGTGGCTGACATCCGCAACACGGGCTCCCCCGGCGCACAGGCGGGCGCGGTTTTCCTGCAGCAATTTGCCGGCGACACGCCCTGGGTGCATGTCGATATGGCCGGGAATGGCCGCTATGACGCCACCAGCAAACCGCCCCTGACCGGCGCGACGGGCTACGGCGTGCGCCTGCTGACCGAGTGGGTGACGCTCTACGCGAACTCGACTGCGGAGTGAATTCGGGCGCCTTACCCTGCCGCCGGAACGCGCAGCGTAACGGCGGCGGGCACCTCAGGCGTCCGCAACCAGACCACCATCCAGCACCAACACGTGGCCGGTCACCCAGGCAGCGGCCCGGGAACTGAGGTAGATCGCGGTGCCCGCCGCATCCTCCGCGGACCCCATGCGGCTGATCGGAAAGCTCTGCACCAGCTCCGCCTCATGCGGCAGCAGGTGCGCCGTCATCTTGCTCGGGAACAGTCCGGGAGCAATGGCGTTGACGTTGATACCCTCTTTGGCCAGGTCGGCACCCAGTTGCCGGGTCAGGTGGTGGACCGCCGCCTTGCTTGCGCTGTAGCCGTAGTTATTGCCGTGGGCATTGGTAATCCCGTTCACCGAACCGATATTGATCACGCGGGCCGGGTCGTCGTCGCGGCGCCCGGCGCGCAGCAGCGGCAGCATTTGCTGGGTGAGAAAGAAGATTGATTTGACATTCAGGTCCATCACCTTGTCCCAACCACTCTCCGGAAATTCGTCGATGGCAGCGCCCCAGGTTGCCCCGGCGTTGTTGACCAGAATATGTACCGCAGGCTCCCGCTCTCTCAGCGCCGCGGCAAACGCGGTAATCCCCGACAGGGTGGAGAGGTCCGAGGGGATCGCAATACACTCCCCCTGTGCGGACAGGCGCTCCGCGGTGGCTTCAAGCTCCTCCGCCTTGCGCGCTGTGATATAGGTTTTAACACCGTTAGCCACGAAGCCCTCGGCAATCATGGCACCTATACCGCGCGAACCGCCGGTGACGACGGCCACTTTTCCACTGACGTTAAACAGGTTCTGCATGGGTCTTCTCCAAGTCGTGTGAAAACAGGGTTTATGGCGCCGCTGGCCCGAAGACGCCAGGCGACGGACAGATGCCCGCGGTCCGCAGGGCACGCAATACTTCAGCCCGGGTATCCGCCGGGTCGATAACCGCGTCAATCTCCAGAAACGATGCGGCTTCCGTAGCTTTGCCGGCCTCGTACATTTTCGCCAGCAGTTGCTCGAACAGCTGCTCGCGCTCGGCGGGATCTTTCACCGCCTCCAATTCCTTCCGGTAGCCCAGGCGCACTGCGCCTTCGAGCCCCATGCCACCGAACTCCCCCGTGGGCCAGGCAGCGGCGTAGACGGGCGCCAGAAAGCTGCCCCCGGTCATGGCCATGGCACCCAGCCCGTAGCCCTTGCGCAGGAAAACCGCCACCACCGGCACCTGCAAACGGGCCCCGGTGGTAAACAGCGAGGACATGCGGCGCACCGCTGCCTGCCGTTCGCTCGCCGGCCCCACCATGAACCCCGGGGTATCCGTCAGCGACAATACCGGCAGGCCAAAGGCATCGCACACGCCCAGAAAACGAGCCGCTTTTTCCGCCGATTCGGCATCCACCGCTCCACCCAGCTGCTGACAGTCGTTGGCAATCAGCGCGACCGGCAGACCCTCGAGCCGGATGAATCCGGTGATGATGCTGCGCCCGTAGACGCGACGCAATTCGAGGAACGACCCACTGTCCGCCAGCGTCTCGATGACCTTGCGCACCGGGTAGGCCCAGCGCCGGTCGTCGGGCACGGCAGCGCGCAACGCGCTCTGGTCGACGCAGGACCACTCGCGCACTGGCCCCTGGAAATACCCCAGCAGCTGCCTGGCCAGGGCGGTGGCATGCGCCTCGTTATCGGCGGGAATATCCACAACGCCGTTTTTTAACTGCTCCTCCAGCGGGCCGATGTCGGTGGCGGCGACCTTGCCCAGTCCACCGCCCTCGATCATGGCCGGCCCGGCCATGCCAATCCAGGATGAGCGCGTGGCGATGGTGAAGTCGGCACAGCCAAAAAGCGCCGCGTTACCGGCAAAGCAATAGCCGTTGTTGACTGCGATTCGCGGCACCCGGCCGGCCAGTCGCGCCCAGGTTGCAAAGGACTCCACATGCAGCCCGGCAATGTGTGTCAGCACATCGGTGTCACCGGGACGGCCACCCCCTCCCTCGGTGAACATGACCACCGGCAGGCGGTGCTGCTCGGCAAGTTCACACAGGCGGTCCAGCTTGCGGTGATGGAAGAAACCCTGGGTACCTGCCAGAACTGCGTAGTCGTTGATCACGACCGCAGCGCGAGCTGCCTGCATCCCCACCTGGGCCGCGTTGATGGTTGCGGTGCCGGTGATAATGCCATCGCCAGCGGTGCTGCTTTGCAGCTCCAGATAGTCGCGCCGGGTGCGCTGCGCCGCCACCGCCAGTTGCCCATATTCCTGAAAGCTGTCGTCGTCGACCAGATCACGGAGGTTTTCGCGAGCCGTGCGATACCCTGCGGCATGCCGCCGGGTCCGCGCCTCGGCGCGGTATTCGTCCTGGGTGCGCAGCAGACGCTCGCGCAGCGCCTGTAGCTCGGGGCGCAGCTCTTCCGTCATGCGGTGACGGCGGGCACGCGGCCCCGCCTACTTGCCCTGCCAGACAGGTGCGCGCTTCCCAATGAAGGCTTCGACACCCTCTTTTGCATCGGCGCTGCCAATGCAGATTTTCTGCAAGCGGGCCTCTTCGGATATGGTCGCCGACAGATCCTGCTCCAGCGCAAAATTCAGGGATTCCTTGGCATACCGCAGGGCCAGCGGGGCCTTGGCAGCGAGTTCCTGCGCCCAGGCGAGTGCCTCCGCGACCAGGGCATCCGCAGCGACCACGCGGTTACACAACCCGAGTTCACGACAGCGCTGCGCGGCCAGTTTCTCGCCGGTGACAATCAGCTCGTAGGCGCGCTTGCGACCCAGCGTCCTGACCAGATGCCAGGTGGCACCGCCATCGGGGACCAGGCTGATGGCCGCGAAGGCCTGATACACGTAGGCGTTTTCGGCCATCACGGTAAGATCGCAGCCCATGGCGAACGCGCTGCCCACACCTGCCGCAGCGCCATTGACGGCGCTGATCCAGGGTATCGGCGCTTCGTGGATGGCCAGCAGCACCGGCTTGTATTCGCTGTTGAGCTGGTGCTCTACATCGAAATCTGCGCCAGTCACTTCACCCAGGTCTGCACCCGCCGAGAACGCCCGCCCGGCGCCGGTCAGCACGGCGACGCGGATACCCGGGTCCGCATTCACTTCGTTGACCGCCAGCAGTATGTCGCGCCGCAGCGCCGCGTTGAACGCATTCAGGTTATCCGGACGGTTCAGGCTGACCAGGGCAACCTGGTCGAAGCGCTCCACCGTCACTGTTTCATAATTCGCCATGCTTATTTCCTCATTGCCCTCAGTTTCAGCCAATAGTGCCTGCGTCACGTAGTGCGCGAATCTCACTCTCGGCGAATCCCATGGCGGCCAGTGTAGCAGCCGTATCCTCGCCCAGGGCACGCGGCCCGTGCGCAACGCTGGAAGGCGTGCGACTGAAACGCGGCGCCGGGGCCGGCTGGGTGACGCCATCCACCTCGATGTAGGTGTTTCGGGCGACGTTGGCCGGGTGACTGGGTGCCTCCGTGAAGGACAGTACCGGCGCAAAGCACACGTCAGTGCCCTCCATCAGTTCACACCACTCGGCCTGTGTTTTCTGCTTGATGATCGCCGCCAGCTTTTCTGTCATCTCTGGCCAGCGCGCCGCGTCGTGCTGGTTCGCAAAGTCCGCTTCGGGCAGCTCAGCGAGCTGCATCAGCAACGCGTAGAACTGCGGCTCAATCGAACCCAGGGAGATGTAGCGACCATCGGCACACTCGTAGGTGTCGTAAAAATGGGCTGCGCCGTCCAGCAGGTTGGCCTCGCGCTGGGAGGCATCCCAGGCACCAACCGCTTCAAAGCCGTGGAACATCCACATCAACTGCGCCGCGCCGTCGACCATCGCCACGTCAATCACCTGACCCTTGCCCGAATTGGCCGCCTCCAGCAGAGCCGCCAGCACACCGTTCACCAGCAGCATGCCGCCACCACCCATGTCGCCGACCAGATTCAGCGGCGGCACCGGCTTTTCGTTGCGACGGCCGGTGGCAAAGAGTGCCCCGGTGAGGGAGATATAATTGATGTCGTGCCCTGCAGCGCGTGCCAGTGGCCCGTCCTGCCCCCAGCCGGTCATGCGTGCAAACACCAGACGGGGATTGCGCGCCATGCAGGCATCCGGCCCGATGCCCAGCTTTTCGCAGACTCCGGGGCGATAGGGGTCGATGACGACATCCGCATTCTCAACCATGCGCAACAGCGTCTCGACGCCTTCCGCCTGCTTGAGGTTCAGCACGACGGACTTCTTGCCCCGGGCACTGACGTCTTTCAACTGCTTCAGATCGGCAGCATTGGCACGCTCAATGCGAATCACCTCGGCACCCATGTCGGCCAGCATCATGCCACCCATTGGGGCAGGGCCGATGCCGGCCAGTTCGATTACGGTAAATCCGTTCAAAGGTCCCATGGTGACGCCCCCCTAGCGCGGCTGCATGCGGATGGCGCCATCCAAGCGGATGCATTCGCCATTGACGTAGTCGTTCTCGGCGATGAAAACCGACAGGTGCGCAATCTCCTCCGCGCGACCAAGGCGACGCGGGTAACAGACACTGCTGGCCAGTGAATTGTAGGCCGCTTCCGGCAGGCTTTCGAACAACGGCGTGTGGATCAGGCCCGGCACGATAGTGTTTACCCGGATTCCGTAACTCGCAAGGTCGCGCGCCATGGGCAGCGTCATACCAACAATACCGCCCTTGCTGGCGCTGTAGGCCAGCTGGCCAACCTGACCCTCCATCGCCGCGATAGACGCCGTATTGATAATGACACCCCGGCCGTCGTCGCCGTTCACCGGCGCGTTCTTTGCCATCTGCTCGGCGGCATAGCGGGCGACATTGAAGGTGCCCACCAGATTCACGTTGATCACCGGCAGGAACTGGTCCAGCGGGAAGGGCCCATTCTTGCCCAGGGTTTTGCAGGCGCTGCCGATACCGGCGTAATTGTTGCAGATGTGCACCGCGCCGAAGGTGTCGACAACGCCCGCCACCGCCTCACGCACCGAGTCTTCATCGGCCACGTTGACACTCCAGAAGGCGACGTTGTCGGCTCCGAGGGTGCTGATCACCTCCTGCGCGTTGGCTTCATTCAGGTCGAAAATGGCGACCTTGACGCCTTTTGCCACGTAGGCTTCGACTGTGGCCCGGCCAAGACCGGACGCACCGCCGGTAACGATGGCTACTTTTCCTTTCAAATCCATGATGTTCTCCTGCTCGATATAGTCAGTGTTGCTGTGATCAGAAATTCCGCGTGTTGAACGGCGTGTAGTTGTCCGAGAGACAGTCACGGCTGATGATGATCTTCATCACCTCGGAGCTGCCTGCGTATATCGTCGAGATCTTGGCATCCGTGCACTGGCGGCTGATCGGGTATTCATCCATATACCCGGCGCCGCCGTGCAGCTGCACACCGAGGTCCGCAGCGGCAACCTGCAACTCACTGGTAACCAGCTTGGCCTTGGCGGCGTCCACAGCCGTCAGCGCGCCATTATTAAACGCGCGCACGCACTGGTCGACAAAAATCTGTGCAATATCGAGCTGTGTACGCATTTCCGCCAGTTTGAACTGGGTATTCTGGAACGCCGCCAGCGGCTTGCCAAAAGCCTTGCGCTCGCGCACGAACTCTGCGGTCAGATCCCAGGAGAGCTGCGCCGCCGACAGGTAGCCACAGGCTCCGATCAGGCGCTCCTCCGCCAGCCCCTCCATCAGGTAGATAAACCCCTTGCCAGGCTCGCCCAGGACATTGGCCTTCGGCACCTTGACATCGTTGAAGAACAGCTCGGCGGTATCCTGCGCCTTCAGGCCCATCTTCTTCAGGTTGCGCCCACGCTCAAAGCCCTCCATACCCCGTTCAACGAGAAACAGAGTCATGTGATGGGGATTGTTTTCGGGATCGGTTTTTGCGGCAACAATCACCACATCGGCGTTGATGCCGTTGGAAATATACGTCTTGGAACCGTTCAGCACCCAGTGATCATCATGCTCCACCGCGCTGGAGCGCATGCCGGCCAGATCGCTGCCGGCGTCGGGCTCGGTCATGGCAACAGCGAGAATGCACTCTCCACTCACGCAGCGCGGCAGAAAACGCTGGCACTGCTCCTCATTGCCGAAACGGGTGAAGTAGGGTCCAACCAACCGACTGTGCAGCGTGCTGTACCAGTCCCCCGTACGCGCGTAGGCCGCCTCCTCAATGATGATCTGCTCGAAGCGGAAGTCCGGGTCTCCCATGCCGCCATACTTCTCTTCCGGCCACACCATCAGAAAGCCCTTCTCACCGGCCTTGCGGAAAGCAGAACGGTCGACAATGCCTGCCTCTCGCCAGGCCTCCATATGTGGCACAATCTCCGCAGCGAGGAACTTGCGGTAGGCATCACGGAACATGATCTGCTCGTCCGTGAAATCGCGTTGCAACATGATCAATTGCCTCTGGTAGTTACAGGAACAACACCGCAGTATGGTGAGCATGGAACAGAGCAACAATGACCCGTGCAGACAATTTTATTGACTTAAACTGACAGCCCTCTGCGGCCGAGCCCTAGCCCGACATGACGAGTAGCCTGTTCGATACCATCAACGCCCTGCACTACGGCGCAATGTTTGCGCTGGTCGGGTCCCAGTTGTTCATTCTGCACGTGTTGAGTGGTGTTAGGCCACCCCCCGCAGGGCTGGGGCTGTTCACCCTCTATTTCCTGCTGGCACTGTTCGCCGGCGCAGCCGCAGCAGTGACCGGTCTCACGGCGTTCTCTGTGCCGCCGTCCGTCCCCTTTGTCGCATCACTGCTGAGCAGCAGCCTGCTGCTTCTCGCCGGTATGTCGCGCAGTGCTGCGGGCACCGGCCGTGTGCTGCTCGGGCTGCTGGTCGCTGCCAGCAGCCTGGGTGTACTGGCGCTGGCGCCACCGCGCTCCGCACAGGTCTATGCTGCAAGCAGCATCCTCCTCGGCGGTGCACTGGCTGTGCTGCATGCGCGGCGCAGCTGGCGCGAACGCAATGCGGGGGACGCGCTGGTCGCAGTGGCCGGGCTCCTCCTGTGCCTTGCAATGCTCGAGTCCTTGCGCCAGCTGCACACCGGAACACCCCAGCCCTTTGGCGGCGCCGCCGCGACACTGCTGGGGGCCGCGCACGTGCTCATTGTCCTGGGCTATCTCGCTGCGGTTCTGCTGGAACAGCAAGCGCAACTGCGACGCATGAATACACTCGACCCATTGACCCGGCTGCTCAATCGACGCGGTCTGGAAAGCGCACTGCACGTCACCCTGGCGAACGCTGCCCGACACGGGCAGCCCACCGCGGCGATCATGCTGAACATCGACCACATGCGCCAGCTGAACAATAATTTCGGTGACGGCGCAGGCGACCGGGCACTGCAGCAGGTGGCGCGCTGCCTTGAGGCGGAATGTCGCGCCAGCGACGCCATTGCCCGCTACGACGACGACACCTTCCTCGCTGTCCTGCCCAACTCCACCCTCGACTCGGCCCGCAGGCTGGCCGAGCGCATCCAGCAGCACCTTGCCACCTCAGGGCTGCATGTCGATGAGCACCCCATACCCCTGACCGTGAGCCTGGGCGTCGCCGACACACGGGCCGAAGGCACGCTGGAACAACTCTGCGCCGACGCTCGACGGGCGCTGACGCTCGCCAAGCACACCGGGCGTAATCGCGTGGCGGCTGTCGAGCACAAACCGATGCAGATCTCGCGCAATGGCAGGCCCGCCTGATGCGTGACCTGTCGATCTCGGTGTACTTTGCGCGTGCAGTGCTGCGCAACGCGGTGGCGATTGGGCTCGACCCGATGGAGCTGCTGCGCAAGAATCGCATCTCTCCGCGACTGCTGCTCGAGGAAGGTGCGCGCATTTCCATCGAGCGCTACGCCGACCTTCAGGTGAGTACCATGCTCGCCATGCAGGATGAATCCCTCGGCTATTCCTCGCGCCGGCTGCCCATCGGCACATGGTCCATGATGTGCCATGCGGTGATCGGCTGCGAAACGCTGGGGCAGGCTCTGAATCGCTACTGCCGCTTTTTCCAGCTGTTCGACTCGTCGCCCTGGCCCGGTTTTATCGAAGAGGCGGACGCAGTTCAGCTGCGTCTGCAGGCGCATGGCACCACCGCGCTGGAGCCCTGGCCCGTGGAGCTCATGCTGTTCAATGCCCACCGGTTCGGCAGCTGGCTGGTGCAGGAGCACCTGCCGATCCAGGCAGTCAACCTGAGTTACCCGCCCGCAGCACGCCCAGAAGACTATCGGCACATGTTCCTCGCCAATCCGGTTCACTTCGAGGCCGAACACTGTGAACTGGTGTTCTCGGCGAACCTGATGGAAAAGCGCATCACACAGTCTGAGCAGGGACTGCGTCACTATCTGCGGCACCCGGCACTGATGATGCTCACCCAGGATTTCCCGCGCAACAGCTGGACTGCGCGGGTTCGCGACCAGATCCGCCACAGCCTGCACGAAATGCCAGAGTTGAGCACCGTTGCCGAGATCCTGGATATTCACCCGCAGACACTGCGGCGTCGACTCTCCGCCGAGGGCACCACCTTCAAGGACATCAAGAACCAGCTGCGGCGCGACACGGCGCTGCACTATCTCGGCAAACAGGGCATCTCGATTGAGGAAATTGCCCACCGCTCGGGTTTCTCCGAGGCCAGTGCGTTTATCCGCGCATTCAAGAGCTGGACCGGCCTGACGCCCTACACCTACCGCAAGGGCCTCTAGGCGCACCCTGCGATCACAGTCGCAATTGCCGTATAGTAGGCAGCCGACCATGACTTCTGGAGGTCAATCCGTGTACCGCGTCGTGAAAGGGCTGTTGTTTGCCTGGGTCGTGTATCTAGCCTGCAGCGTGCTGATTGTACTGCCGGCACTCAACATCCTGCCGCACCGATTCCTGCAGGATCACTACGGTCGACAACTGGGTACCGAACTGATTCTCTTCAACCCCTTTACGCTCGCTGTCGAGGTGCGCGAAGCGACACTCAGCGAGCCGGAGGGTGGTCCATTTCTGGCCTTCAGTCATGCCGAGGTAAATCTGTCACTGGCCTCACTGGCCGGGCGTGGCCTGGTGCTGGATGGCGTCGCCCTGGACGGTCTCGACCTGCATCTGAGACGGCAGGCAGGCGGCGCGCTGAACATCGCCGACTTCCTGCCACAGAACAGCGATAGCGAGCCGGCGGAAAAGGACACTGCGCTGCCCGGCATCACCATCGGAGAGCTGTCCCTCGACGCCACACGCATCGCGGTAACCGATCACCTGCACCCTGATACCTACAGCACGCACCTGGACGGATTCAGCTTCGCGATAACGGATCTGTCGACGGTGAAGCCAGGGGGCCAGCCCTACCAACTGCGCGCCGGCACCGAGGGTGGCGGCGAGCTGCGCTGGGAGGGCGAACTGTCCATCCCCGCCGGGCAGAGCAGCGGCCACCTGCAACTGAAGCACATCGACCTGCGACCCGCGCTGCGGTTTGCCGGACCCTGGGTAGCCTTCGAGCTGCACAGCGGACAGCTTGACCTGGGGCTCGACTACACGGTGGACTGGTCGGAGGCACTGCGCTACACCGTAGCGGGCGGCGCCCTGACACTCAGCGACATCACCCTCGCGCCCGAACAGGTGGCGCAGCTGCCGGACACAGGGATCACACTGCAAACCCTTCAGGTGACCGGCGTTGCCGTAGACAGCACACCGCAGACAGTCACCCTGGACAGGCTTGGCATCAACGGACTGACGGTCGAGGGCTGGAGCGAAGGGAACCGTGTCAGCCTGACCGACATGCTGCTGCCCGTCGCTGCGGAGCAGGCCCCGGGCACCACGCCGCAAGCGCCCGCCGAACCGACAGAGATGGGTTGGACACTGCGGCTCAAACTCGCCGCCCTGCAGCAGGGCGAACTGCGCTGGCGCAGCGAGTTCACCGACCCGGCGCTGCTGCGCTTTACACCTGTCACCGCCGAACTGCGGAACCTGCACTGGCCCGCTACCGCGCCTTCGGCGCTGACCCTGTCACTTAAGGTCAATGACGCGGCCCGTGTCGACCTCGCGGGTGCACTGCATGCAGGCGACGGCTCCGGGGATATCGCCTTCGCCCTGGAGGCGCTCCCCCTGGCCTGGTTCGCCCCCAATCTCCCCGATGTCCTGCAGGCCCGGATCAGCAGCGGCGAGGCGCGCACCAGCGGCACCGTACAGCTGCTGAACTTCTTTCCCGAGAGTATCACTGCGGACGGGGCTGTCAGCGATTTCTCCATGCGCCTGCGCGGTGCGGAAAATGCGCTGACCCGCTGGGACAGCGTTTCCTGGACCGGTCTGGCGGTGCAGCCTGAGGCACGCAGCGTCAACCTTGCCGAACTCCACATCGAAGGCTACGAAGGCCAGTTACACATTGAGGAGGATGGACAGATCAACCTGCAGCGCCTGCTCGCTGAGAACGCTGCGAACAGCGCAGAGGCACCGGATGGGGACGCGCCGCAAGACGGGGGGGAAGCCGTCGCGGCGGCCGAGCCCGAAGCCGCATGGACAGCTGACCTGCCGGCGATCTTTGTAGCCAACAGCACGCTGGATTTCCTCGACGAGTCGCTGCCCATTCGCTTCCGCGCGGTGATTGGCGACCTGGATGGCACGCTCAGCAACCTCAGCACCCGCCCCGGCCAGGCACTGACAGTGGACCTTAAGGGCTCGGTGGACGGCTATGCACCGGTAACGCTTGAGGGCACGGCGAGGCCGTTACAGAGCCCGCCTGCACTCGACCTCGCCCTGCACTTCCGGGGCCTGGACATGTCGCGCCTGACGCCCTACTCGGGCACCTATGCCGGTTACGCGATCGAAGATGGCGTGATGACCGCTGACCTGCAGTACGGCCTGGAGGATGACCGTCTACAGGGCAACAACCAGATCGTCATCAAGCAATTGCAACTGGGGGAACGGGTGGACAGCAGCAAGGCGATGGATCTGCCCCTGCGACTGGGGATTGCCCTGCTTACCGACAGCAACGGGGTTATCGATATCGCCGTGCCCGTCAGCGGCGATGTCAACAACCCCCAGTTCAGCCTGGGCAGCGTCATTGCCGGCGCCTTTGTCAACCTGCTGACCAAAGCGGTTACCGCGCCCTTCGCCCTGCTTGCGAACCTCGTGGGCAGCAGCGAGGATCTGGACACCGTGGATTACGCCGCTGGCAGCAGCGCGTTGGACACACATGGCGAGGGCAAGCTGCGAGACCTCGCCGCCGCCATGCAGCAAAGGCCGGAATTGCACTTGCAGATTAGCGGCCGCCTGGAACTGGACAGCGATCGCACGCAGTTACAGCGCCAGCTGTTCGACGCCGCCCTGCTTGAGGCCGGCCTGGCCGTCGAAGACATCCGCGACCGCACGCGAGCCTGGGAAGATACAATACGCGATCTCTATGGCGGGCTTGCGCTGCCTCCCCCGAACGGAGAGACGGCAGACGCACCGTCCGTATTACAACAGGCGCGCATCGTCCGCGACCAGTGGCCAGTACCTGACGCGGCACTGGTGCAACTCGCGCAGCAGCGCGCCGCCACGACGCGGGACTTCTTGCTGCAGACAGGCGTCGATGCGTTGCGACTGGAGATCGTGCCGGCGGAGAACAGTGACACCGCAGAACCTTTCAGCGGCGTCGAGCTCGCCATCACCGTGGACTGATGCGGCGCTACTGGCCAACCGGTATCAGCAAACCCTTGCAATAGCGGCACAAATAGCGGGCGCGCCCCTCGCGCATGCGGTTGTGGCGCACCGTCGAGACCGCGTGCTCACGACAGCCGCAGTGGTAGGGATGGCGCTGCTGGCGGCGCATCGGCACCCCGTCCAGCGCCAGGTCGAAGGTCACCTTCGGCGGCACGCCGAAGAGCTGCATCATGCGCCGCCACTGTGGTCCATGTGGTTTCAGGCGCCGGTTCGGGTAGTGCACATGCACCGCGTAATGAGCGACCTCATGAGGCACGGTGTGTTGCAGGTTCTCCTGAAAATGCCTGGCAAAGATCCACGGGTTGTAGCGGATGCTGCACAGCCCGCGCTGTACACGGAACATGCCAGCCGTGCTGCCACGCAGGTCGAAGAGGACCACAGGCTGCGGCAGAGAACGCTGCAGCAGCAGCGCGGCCTGGTCTACCCAGCGCTGCGTTGCCTGGACCACCTGCCCGCGCTGCACCGCGTCAATCGGCTCAATGGGCACCTGCCCGTTGTTATCGGCGTTCAACATGCACCTAGTGTACCTGCCTTCGCGGCGGCTGTTCACTGCGCCTGTTCATGGCACAGTGCCAGCCACTGGCGCAGGGCGGCAGTGTGAAACTTCTGGCGGTGCAGAACGATATGCAGGCGCCGCGTGAAATCACGTCCGGGGACGCGTAAGGGAACCAGTGAACCCCGGGCAAAGGCCTCCACCAGACTGATTCGCGACAGGCACCCCACCCCGAGACCCGCTTCCACAGCGCGCTTGATAGCCTCGGTATGCTGCAGTTCCAGGACAATGCGCAGCGCGGGCAAAATACCGTGCATGGCGCGGTCGAAGGTTTGTCGGGTACCTGAACCGGGCTCGCGCACGATCCAGTCCAGCCCCAGCAGGTCGTCATCCGATAGCGCCTGTTTTCGCGCCAGCGGGTGGCCGGGAGCGGCGAACACGGTCAGTTCATCCATCTGCCAGGGTTCACAGCTCAGGTCAGGGTGACTCAGTTCCCCTTCTACCAGGCCGATATCCAGCGCATAGTGTGCCACCCTGTCGGCGATCGCTGCGGTGTTCGCAACGCTGAGCGCCACGTCGGCCGCTGGATAGCGGGCGCGGAAGGCGGCGATCATCGGTACTGCGAGGTAGTTGCCAATGGTGAGCGTGGCCCCCACCTGCAAGCGACCGCTGACCTCCTCGCCTGACAGCGCCTGCTCCAGCGCCCCCGCGCGCGCCAGCAGTTCCTCGGCCGCCGGACGCAGCTGGCGGCCCAATTCGCTCAGGCGCAGCCGCTTGCCCACCCGGTCAAACAACTGCACATCAAATTGCTGCTCGAACTCGCGCAGTGAACCACTGGCTGCGGACTGGGACATCGCCAGTGCCGAGGCCGCGCGGCTGATGTTTTCATGCTGTGCCGTGGCCACAAAGACCTCCAGCTGCCTCAGGGTGTAACGCATGCAGCGCCCATATATCTTTAAAACCGATATATTATATTCATAAAACTCGTTTTACCAATATACAAATGCCGCCTACAGTTGCGCCATCACGTCAACACGGGCAGGAGATCAGCAATGGCCACGCTACTGCGGGAACGGGTCACCGATGTACACCACTGGACGGACCGCCTGTTCAGCTTCAAGACCACGCGCAACCCGGGGTTCCGCTTCGAGAACG
Source organism: Halieaceae bacterium UBA5044 (assembly GCA_002416125.1). Taxonomy (GTDB): domain Bacteria; phylum Pseudomonadota; class Gammaproteobacteria; order Pseudomonadales; family Halieaceae; genus Haliea. The sequence goes on along the minus strand of DIBU01000013.1, from coordinate 261,405 downwards.
GCCACTTCACCATGATTGGGCTGGAGCGGGAGGGGCGCCCCCTGCTGCGGGCCTACAGCATGGCCAGCGCCAACTATGAAGACCAGTTGGAGTTCTTCAGTATCAAGGTCGCAGATGGTCCACTCACCTCGCACCTGCAGAACATCCGTGTCGGCGACGAACTGCTGGTCAACAGCAAGGCGACGGGAACGCTGGTACTCGACAACCTCCTTCCCGGGCGTAACCTGTACCTGCTGGGTACCGGCACAGGGCTGGCCCCTTTTCTCAGCATCATCAAGGACCCTGCCATTTACGAGCGTTTTGAGCGCGTCGTTCTGGCCCACGGCTGTCGCAACGCCAGCGAACTCGCCTACCAGGACACCATCACCCGGGGGTTGCCCGAACACGAGTACCTCGGCGAGGAGATTCGCAGCAAGCTGACCTACTACCCTACCGTGACCCGGGAACCCTACCGCAATACCGGGCGCCTGACCGACCTGCTGGGGAATGGCAAATTACCCGCGGATGTGGGCCTGCAGGACATTGACCCGGAACACGACCGCTTCATGCTGTGTGGTAGCCCGAGCATGCTGAAAGACATGGGGACGCTGCTCAATGCACGGGGCTTCCACGAATCGCGCCACGGCAAGGCGGCGCACTACGTGATCGAGCGCGCCTTTGTGGAAAGCTGATCACTGCGCGTCCTCCACGCGCAGTGTCTCGCGGAGCTCCCGCTTGAGAAACTTGCCACTGGCGTTTCTCGGCAGCGGCTCCGCCAGGAACCAGATATGGCGGGGAACCTTGAACGCAGCGAGCTGACCGGCGCAGTGGGCACGCAGCTGCGTGGCGTCGAGCACCGCACCCGGGTGTAGATGCACGGCAGCGCCCACCTCCTCGCCGAGTCGTTCATCGGCGACGGCAAACACCACACACTCCGCCACGGCATCGTGCGCAAAGAGGGCGTTTTCAACTTCCGCACAGTAGACGTTTTCGCCGCCTCGCAGCACCATATCCTTGGCGCGGTCGACCAGAAAAATAAAGCCGGCTTCATCAATCCGGGCGATGTCGCCGGTATGCAGCCAACCCTCAGTGATCGTCTCCGCTGTCGCGTCCGGCCGGTTCAGATACCCCTTGATCACCGGCGCGCCGCGCACCCACAGCTCGCCAATGGCATTGACACCCAGGTCCTCACCGGAGGGCCCTACGCACTTGACCTCCAGGGTAGGCATGGCTGGCCCGACACTGGCTGGCTTGTCGACAAAGAAATCCGCGGAAACCGCAGCGATGATGCCGGAGGTTTCCGTCATGCCGTAGCCGGTATTGGGCCGGGCGGCGCGCGACCGGGTCTGTATTTTTTCCACCAGATCAGGCTGCAACGCTGCGCCTCCGCCGCCCAGCACCAGCAGTGACGAGGTGTCCCGACGGGCAAAATCCGGGTGCATCAGGATTTCTCGGGCCATCATCGGCACCCCGGTGAAGCTGCTTATGGCCTCCGCTTCAATCAGGCGCAGCGCCTCGGCCGCATCCCACTTGTACATGTGTACCAGCTTGCCGCCAGCCAGCGTGGTGGCATGGGCAACACAGTTATTCGCGGTCACGTGAAACAGCGGTGTCGCCAGCAGGGCATTGGGCGCGGGCGCGGAGCCGGGCGCCGGCGGCGGCTTGCCACTGGCCAACGCAGCCGCCATGGGCTGTACCGTATTGATAAATGCCACATTCATGACATTGGCGACACAGCCCCGGTGCGTCAGGCGTGCCCCCTTTGGTCGTCCGGTGGTACCGGAGGTGTAGAAAATACAGGCGTCATCGTCCGGATCGATGCTGACGGCGGGCATGTCCGGTGCCGCATTGACCAACTCCGTCCAGTCGGTGGCCCAGTCCGGCGCCTCATCCTGCAGACGCACGGCAACCACGTTGAGCGCGGGGAAGTGCTCACGGATTTCGGAAAAGCGCTGCAGCCGCTCACGGTCACAGATGAGCAGCGTCGGCGCCGAGTCTTCCAGCGCATAGGCCATTTCCTGCGCAACCCACCAGGCATTCATGCCAACGACCACGGCTCCCATCGAGGTCACGGCCCAGTAGGCGAGCATCCACTCGGGAAAATTGCGCATGGCAATCGCCACACGATCACCCGGGCGCACCCCGGCATCGTGCATCCAGCGTGCGATGCTCGCGGTGAACGTGTGTGCTTCGCTGTAGGTGCAGCGCTCGCCGCCGTATACCAGATACTCCCGGTCCGCATGACCTGCGGTGCTCAACCAGATTTCCCGCAGCGAGGGCGGCGCGTGCCGATAATTGCGGATTGGCACCCCACGAACCGTCACGGTTTCGACTTCAAACGGCTGCCCGGGGGCTGTCAACTGTTGCCATGCCTGCTTCAAATGCTCGTACACGCGTAAACCTCTGTTAGACTTGTTTGCGGGAGGAGCCAGCAGCATACCCGGACGGGAACGCCCGCTCAACGCTCCCGGCCGAGTGTCGGCGCGGGTCAAGATTTTTGTCGCCCCGTGTCATTGTAGCGTCTGCTACCCCTCGCCAGACTAGCCCGTTAACCGATGACGACAGGGAATATCATGAGCTCGCAGCAACTCGACACCAAACGCCTCGCCGCTTACCTGGCCGATTACCTGCCCGGGATGCAGCATGGCCTGACTGCGGAGAAGTTCCCTGGCGGACAGTCGAACCCCACGTTCAAACTGACCGCCGACGGCCGCTCCTACGTGTTGCGCCGCAAGCCCCCGGGTGAGTTGCTGCCGTCTGCGCACGCGGTCGACCGCGAGTTTCGTGTGATCCGCGCACTGCAGGATACCGACGTGCCGGTACCCCGAACCCACGTACTCTGTGAGGACGAATCCGTCATCGGCTCCATGTTCTACGTCATGGAGTTCATGGAGGGCCGCATCCTCTGGGACCCGCTGCTCCCGGAGGCTGGCAGCAATGAAGAGCGCGGTGCATTCTACGATGCCATGAACAAGACCATGGCAGCCCTGCACTCAGTGGATGTGGATGCCGTAGGACTCTCCGACTACGGCAAGCCGGGCAACTACTTTGAACGTCAACTGGCACGCTGGACCCGCCAGTACCGCGCCTCGGAAACCGGAACCGTGCCCAACATGGAGACCCTGATAACCTGGCTGTCTGCGAACATGCCGGAGGATGACGGCACCGTGAGCCTGGTGCACGGCGACTACCGGCTGGACAACATGATGTTCCACGCGACTGAGCCGCGCGTCATCGCCCTGCTGGACTGGGAGCTCTCCACCCTGGGCCACCCCCTGGCCGATCTCGCCAACCAGTGCATGGCCTGGATGCTGCCCCGCGACAGCGCAATGAAAGGCCTGGGCGGTGTGGACCGTGCGGCACTGGGGATACCCAGCGATGAGGAGTACATTGCACGCTACTGCGAGCGCACCGGACGTGCAGGCATCGAGAACTGGAATTTCTACCTCGTATTCTCGCTGTTCCGCCTGGCTGCGATTGTACAGGGCATCAAGAAGCGGGCGCTGATAGGCACCGCCTCCAGTCAGGAAGCAGACGCCAGGGGCAACCTGGTGGAACCGCTGTCACAGCTGGCCGTCGACCTGATCCACTAGGCTAAGCCGTGCCGCGCGCTGGCGCCTCGGTGTCGAGGCATCCAGCGGCGCCAAACCTGCGTATTGTCCGGCATACGCTTTCAACCCGCTGAGTGCCCTGCATGCCTGACACGCTCTACTACGATGGCCAGTGCCCGCTGTGCAACCGGGAAATGGCGAAACTTGGGCAGTTGTGCGATGCCGAGCTCCAGCTCAAGGACATCCACAACCTGGCCGAGGAAGATGGGCTTCCAGACCGGGAGACACTGCTGAGAACCCTGCACCTGAAGACAGCCAGCGGTGAATTGCTGACAGGTATCGATGCCAATGTCATGGCCTGGCAACATACCCGGCTGGGGCCCTTGTGGCGCTGGCTGCGCTGGCCGCTGATTCGCCCACTGGCCGACAGTATCTACCGCTTCTGGGCAGAGCGCCGCTACCGGCGCCTGTACCCCGACTAGGACGTTCACATGCGCTTCACCGCAAACGACATCGCAACCATGGCGTCGCGCTACCGCGCCGCCCTGATCAATTCGCTCAGCGGCTTCAAGCCGGCCAATCTGGTGGGCACCGCTGACGCTGCTGGCAGCAGCAATCTCGCCATTATCAGTTCGGTCGTGCACCTCGGCTCTCATCCGCCCTTGCTGGCGATGATCATGCGACCCAGCCCGGTCGAACGCCACACGCTGGAAAACATCCTCGACACCCGCTGCTACACGATCAACCACGTTGCGCAGCACTTCATCGAGGCAGCACACCAGACGGCGGCGCGCTATCCGCGAGAACAATCGGAATTTGCAGCGACGGGGCTGAGCGAGCACTGGATGGAGGGGTTTGCCGCGCCCTTTGTGCAGGAGGCCAGCGTGCGCATGGCCCTGCAGCTGCGGGAACATCAGCACCTGCGCATCAATGATACGCACCTGCTGATCGGGGAGGTGGTGCTGGTGGAGGTGCCTGATGACTGCGTTGCCGACGACGGTTCCGTAGACATCAGCGCGGCAGGCACCGTCGCACTCAGCGGATTGGACAGTTACTACAGCACCCAACGCCTGCGACGCATGGCCTACGCCAAACCGGATCTGCCGCCGCGAGCCATCGACTGAGGTTTCAGTCTTCGGCCTGGGCAAGCTCCTGTACCTGATAATCGAGTTCGCCCATCTTTTCGGTAAACAGGCTCATGGCGTCAGACAGACCGCGATTGTAGAAATACGGTCCCAACTCCTCAGCGAGGAAATCCACCAGAAACTCGGCATCGAAACTGCCGATGTCCTGCTGCAGTTCCTCGTTAAGGTAGCGCTTGACCTTCGCCGCCATACGCTCTTTCTGTTCCCGGGAGAAATCCAGGGGTTTCATGCGGCGGCCCGCATCAGGGCGGCCGGATCATGCCACCGCACGCCCGGGCTCTCCCGTCGCGTCCTTCTTGCCGGGGGCTGAAGGGCTCTTGCGCCGCGACTTGACTCGCGCCTTGGCGGCCTTGCGAGGCGGCTTCGAGGCAGCAGCCTCCAGCGCCGTGAATTGTTCCCGCTGAGCTTCCCGATCCGCCCGCGTCGGCGGTGGCCGACGCCGCGACGCCCGCGGTCGGCGGTACTGGCCACTGTCGGGCCGCAGATCACCGTATTCAAAGCGGTTCAGTATCTCTTCCATGGTACGGCTGATCTTGGTGCAGATGCGGATCGCCTCAATGTTGGGGAATGCCGAGTGCGCGCCCCCCTCCATCAGTGCCACCAATTCCTTTTCAGACAGGTGAGAAAGAATCTTCGCCGGGTTGTACCAGCGGAAGCTGGGCACAATATTGATGTCGCCGCTGTACTCCTGATCGATCAGTGAGTGAATACCGTTCATCAACAGGTTGAAACGCGGCCAGTTGTCACCGTTTTTCTGCACCATGCCGCGGTAGAAGTTAAGCACTTCCCGGCCGATACCCACGCCCAGACTGCCGAGGGCGGCACTCAGGCCATTGCTCTTGCGATTGCCGCGCAAAAACGGGGTGGCAATCGGGTTCACCATACTGACGATATAGTGGTTGGTGCTGTATAGCCGCGACAGTCGTTTTGCCGGCAGATCATCGGCAATGGACCCGTCCACCCATTTGCGCGTGGGCAGGTAGGGCTGCGCCTCTCCGTGCACGTTCTTCGCCATCAGCATCACGGGCGGGAACACGCCCGGTACCGCACAGGACGCCATCACCGCCGAACGCACGTAGACGTTGGGCGACGTGATGGCATTCAGCAACCTGGAGCGCTGATGGGTCTCTGCGGGCGCAACGGTAATACTGATCTGGCGCCCGGTCTTTTCATAGGCTTCCTGGAAAGTGATCTCCGGGATGAGCCGGGCGACGATGTTTTCCAGATCCCGCACGTCAATCTGCGGGTTGCGACCCAAAAACATGCGTGAGAACACACTCGCTTCACGCTCCGCCTCAAAATGCACGTTGCTGGGGTCAAAAAAGTGCCGCAGCTCTTCATCCGTATGCGACCCGACCACGCCCGCGACCAGTGAACCGGCGCTGGAGCCGGAGATCACCCGCGGCAACAGGCCCTGCTCGAGCAGCGTCTTGACTACGCCAAGATGATAGAAGCCCAACACGCCGCCGCCGCTCAACATCAGGGCCGAACGGCCAAAACAGATATTGGCGCGGTAAAAGAAGTCGAGCTTTTGCTGCAGCGTGACATCGTCACTTTTCAGTTCGGCGAGGTAACGCAGCGAGTCCGCAACCTCGTCGATATACTGCTCAATCAGGTGTTTCGTGCCGAATTTGGCGTTCTGGTAGAGCGAGCTACGGCCCATGCCGCCCATATTGCCGTGGATGCCCTCGTTCAGGGTGAACAGCAGGCCCTGATAGTCGTGCCGGGAACGCAGGCTGCGCAGACGGTCGAGGCGCAGGCGAATCTGGCTGTAATCGTACTGCGTGGTCTGGTCCACCTCACGCCAGCGGCGCTTGCCGGACAGCTCGTCATGGGCAATGGCGGCTTCACGCCACTCTTCGTACGATGAACAACTCGCCATCTGGCGTTCCAGTTGGGCAAGTTTGCGTGATGTTCTCATTGGCTACCTCGTTGCCGGAGACCTTGCCCCAAGCATACTGCAAAGACCACACGCGTTACAGGTTAATTCTGGCCACACCCCATCAGGAAGGCGTGTCGTTCTCCCCGGTTTTCGGCAGATCACGGTGCGCCCCGCGGTATTCTTCGACCAGATGCCGCTTGTAGAGCTTGCCGTTGTCCATGCGCGGCAGCTGCTGGTGGAAATCCAGCGAGCGCGGCAGCTTGATATGGGAGATGCGTTCGCGCAGCCATTCCATGATTTCGATGGCCACCTCGTCAGTGGCATCCGCCCAGTTCATTGGCTGTACGACCGCTTTCACCTCTTCACCGAACTCGTCATTGGGAATGCCAAACACCGCGACATCCGCGACCTTCTCGTGGGTGATGAGCAGATTCTCGATTTCCTGCGGGTAAATGTTCACACCGCCGCTGATGATCATGAAATTCTTGCGGTCCGTAAGGTAGAGGAAGCCATCCCTGTCGACGTAGCCCACGTCGCCCGTTGTCGCCCAGCCGCGCTCATTGAAGGCTTCGGCAGTCTTGCCCGGCTCTTTGTGGTAGTTGAACTGGGCCTGGTCGCCGCTGAAATAGACGGTGCCGATTTCCCCGGGCGGCAATTCATTGCCCTCATCATCCACGATGTGTACCGCGCCCACCAGGGCGGGGCCGACAGAACCCTTGTGTGTAAGCCAGTTCGCAGAATCGATGATGGTGATGCCAATGCCCTCGCTGGCCGCGTAGTATTCGACAATGACCTCGCCCCACCAGGCGATCATCTGTTCCTTGACCTCCACCGGACAGGGCGCCGCGGCGTGGATCGCAAACTGCATGCTGCTCACGTCGTAGCGCTTGCGTACCTCCTCGGGCAGCTTCAGCATGCGCACAAACATGATCGGCACCCACTGGCTGTGGGTCGCTCGATGTTCTTCGATAAGCGCCAGCGCGGCTTCCGCATCGAACTTCTCCATGACCACCGTAGTACCGCCCTGGTACAGCGTCATCATGTTGTAGTGCAACGGTGCGGCGTGATACAGGGGCGCCGGCGACAGGTAGACAGTTTCCTCGCCAAAGCCGAACACGGCCCCGAGTGTGCCCGCCAGCGGGTGCGGCGCATTGACATCGTCACTGGGCGGCGGCAGAAACACGCCTTTGGGCTTGCCGGTTGTGCCCGACGAGTAGAGCATGGGAACGCCATTGGCCTCGTCGACGATGCGCTCGGCGGGCTGCAGGGCAATGCTGTCATCCCATGACTCGTAGCCGTCGGCAAGGCCGTCCACCATATAAAAGTGCTGGATCGCCGATGTCTCCAGTGCAAGGATTTCGCCGGCGACCGCTGCCAGTGCGTGGGACGCAATGAACAGTTTTGCCCCGCAGTTCTCCAGAATATAGGCGGTTTCATCCCGCTTCAGGTGGGTGCTGATCGGCGTGAACACAAGGCCGGCCCGTTGCGCACCCCAGCAGATTTCCAGAAACTGGCGACAGTTCACCAGCATCATGCCGATGTGGTCACCCTTCTTCAGCCCCAGAGAGCGGAACAACTGTGCCGCCTGGTTGCTGCGCTCGTCGAGCTCGGCATAGGTGACCACCTCGCCAGAGCCACCCATGATGATGGCAGGCTTGTGGGGATAGGTTTCGGCAGTGATGGCGGGGTGTGGCATGTCACGATCCTTGCTGCTGTCTAGGCGATGTGGCGGGCCATCATAAGACGCCGCATGCAGCGTGGCAACGTATCAGCGCTGCCGCATCAGGCCCTGCTGGGACACGGATGCCACGAGCACACCGTCGCGGTTGAAGAAGCGGCCGTGCGCAAGGCCGCGACCCGCCGCCACGCGCTCCGCCTCCACCGTATGCAGCAGCCACTCATCGGCACGTACCGGCGCGTGGAACCAGAGGGCATGGTCGAGGCTGGCCACTTGCAGGTTCTGCTGCAGGAAGGAGCGCCCGGTGGCGGCGAGGCAGACATCAATCATCAGCGTGTCGGAGAAATACGCGAGCAGACTCGCATGCACCGAATCCGGGTGGTCTACCCGACCATTGGCCCTGACCCAAAGTGCCAGAGACGGCGGCAGCGGGTGCGGATTGTGCCAGTCCACGGGCGTCAGCATGCGCACATCAAGGTCCTCCCCGGTCACCAGCGGAAACGCGTCGTCGATGTCACCGGATTCCAGGGCACGTTGCCGTTCGCTGGGCAGGCTTTCCGGCGGCGGCACGTCAGGTGCCGAGCGCTGGAAGTCATCGCCGGCGCCGGTTGTCTGGAAGGATACCGAAGACACCAGTATCGGCTTGCCGCGCTGCAGTGCCACCACGCGTCGCGAGCTCAGGCTGCCGCCGTCGAGCGCCCGATCCACCTCGAGGCGGATAGCCTCGGCGGGATCACCCGGACGCAGGAAGTAGGCGTGTTGCGAGTGCACCGCGCGTTCGGCACGCACCGTGGCGGCCGCCGCCTGCAGCGCCTGCGCCAACACTTGCCCACCAAAGACACGGGGCGCCCTGGGATGCATGTTGTCGGCGACAAAGACATCCTCACTGACGGGTCGCGGGGTCAATACCTGTAACAGCTGGTCGAGCATGAGGTTAATCCACTATGATGCAAACGATGGGGTGAACATTATCCGGGATACAGCGCGTCGGCTCCACACGCCTTTCCCGTTTGACAACCGAGGACTTCAATGCAAGCGTCACTGACCCCTGCGGCACTGCGCCAACGCATTCGCGGCGGCGAGCACACGGGCAACACCTCGGGCTGTGCGCCCGGCTTTGTCCAGTGCAACATCGTCATCCTGCCACAGGCGTGGGCGCATGATTTCCTGCGTTTTTGCCAGGCCAATCCCAAGCCCTGCCCCCTGCTGGCGGTCAGCGCGGCACCGGGAGACACCGCCCTGCCGCGCTTCGGCGACATCGATATCCGCAGCGACGTACCCCGTTACCGCGTCTTCCGCAACGGTGTTTTCGAAGAGGAACGTGCGGACCTGCATGCCCTCTGGCAACCGGACCTGGTGACCTTCGCCCTCGGCTGTTCCTTTTCCTTTGAAGAGGCCCTGCTCGCGGACGGACTGGAAGTGCGCAATGTCTCGGAGGGCGTCAACGTGCCAATGTACCGCAGCACCCTGCCCTGCACAGCGGCCGGCCCCTTTGCCGGCAATATGGTGGTGAGCATGCGCCCGATGCGCGCTGCTGACGCGATACGCGCTATCCAGATCTGCACCCGGTTCCCCGCCGTGCACGGCGCTCCGGTTCACCTCGGCGATCCGTCCCTGATCGGCATTGCCGACCTGCACCGCCCCGACTATGGCGACGCGGTGACTATTGCCGCGGACGAGCTTCCGGTATTCTGGGCCTGCGGGGTAACCCCCCAGGTGGCGCTGGAACAGGCAAAACCGCCCCTGGCAATCACCCACAGCCCCGGCTGCATGCTGGTTACCGACCTGCGCAACAGCCAGCTGGCCGTACTCTGATCGACCACGCCCCTGACAGGAGTCGACTGCATGTTGCTCAACTGTGATCTCGGCGAAAGTTATGGAAGCTGGCGTATGGGCCTGGACGACGCGGTCATGCCCCATATCGACCAGGCCAACATTGCCTGCGGCTTCCACGCCGGCGACCCGCTGACCATCGACCGCACGCTGGCGCTGGCAGCGCGACACGGGGTCGGCGTGGGCGCTCACCCGGCCTATCCGGACCTGGTCGGCTTCGGCCGTCGCAGCATGGCCCTCAGCGAAGACGAGTTGGCCAGTAGCCTGCGCTACCAGATCGCTGCACTGGACGGCATGGCTGCCTGCCACGGCCTGCAGATCACTTACGTGAAACCCCACGGGGCCCTGTACAACGACATGATGGCCGACCGCGCTGTGCGCACAGCGGTCATGCGCAGCGTGGCTGGCTATCACAGACCGCTGGACCTGATGCTGCAGGCGACGCCGCAGGCGGAGAGCCACCGCGAGGAGGCGAGGGAATTCGGCCTGACCCTGCTCTTCGAGGCCTTCGCAGACCGTTGCTATGCCGACGACGGTCACCTGCGGTCCCGGCGCCTGCCCGACGCCGTGCACACGCGAGAGCGCATGCTGGATCAGGTGCGGCAGATCCTCGAACACCGCAGTGTCACCACCCATGGCGGTAAGTCCCTGGTGCTGGCCATAGACTCGCTCTGCGTACACGGCGACAATCCCGAAGGTGTAAACGCCATTCAGGAGATAAGGCAGCTGATTGCAGGGGGCGCATGACAGCCATGCAGCTGCGACACGCCGGTGAGAATGCGATCCTGATCTCCTTTGCGACTGAGGCGGGCGACGAACCTGCCGGCCCGCGCGAGGCGGCACAGGTACGAGCGGCCGTGGAGGCTGCTCGCGACACCCTGGGCGATGACCTGATTGACCTCGTCCCATCCTACGCATCATTGCTGGTGATTTACGATGCCCTGCGCACAGACCATTTGAGCGTCACACAGCGACTGCAGTCCCTGCAGCCGGTCATTGACGAAGCCATCGCCGCCGAGGGTGGCCGGGAAATCGTGTTACCGGTGTATTATAGCGCCGAGAGCGGCGCAGACCTGGAGCGGCTGGCCAGGGAGTGCGGGCTCGCTATCGAGGAGGTGATTGCGCTGCACAGTGCAACCGCGTACACCGTCTATGCCATTGGCTTTGCTCCCGGCTTCGCCTACCTCGGCCACGTCGACCCGCGGATCGCCGCACCGCGACTGGCTACACCCCGAAAACGTGTGCCGCGCGGAGCCGTGGCCATCGCCGATCGCCAGACCGCGGTCTATCCCGCCGTTTCGCCGGGCGGCTGGAACCTGATTGGCAACTGCCCGCAACGCCTGTTCGATCCAGAACACACTCCGCCCATGCCGGTTGCCGTAGGCGACCGGGTTCGCTTCGAGCCGATTGATCGAGAGCGTTTTCTGGCGCTGGGCGGTGAACTGTCATGAGCCTGCGCGTCCGCCAACCCGGCGTGCTCAGCCTGCTGCAGGATCGCGGGCGCTTTGGCCAGCATCACCTGGGCCTCACCACAGGCGGCCCCATGGATCTGGAAGCCTTTCTGCTCTGCCAGCGGCTGCTCGGCAACAGCGCCGACTGCACGCTGCTCGAATGCAGTTTTGGTGGCCTTGAGGTGGATGTGGACACGGACACCCTGCTCTGTGTAACCGGTGCTGATGCCCCCCTCCTCGTCAATGGAAAGCCCGCAGACCTGTGGACCACCCACCGGGTGCACAGGGGCGACCGGGTGCAATTGGGCCACCCCCAGCGGGGTTGCCGAAATTACCTCGGTGTGGTCGATGGCTTTCAGGTGGCGCCGCAGTTCGGTAGCACCGCGACCGTCCTGCGTGAGGGCATCGGGGGACTGCGCGGTGAGAAACTGGCACCCGACGACGTCCTGCCCTGCCGCAGTGATACCCGGCGTCCACGCCTGTGTGTGCCGCCTGCCGAGAGGCCCCATTACGCCGGGCAACTGACTGTTCGCGTGGTCCCGGGTTACCAGCAGCAGCATTTCGACCGCCTGCAACAGCGACGCTTTTACAGCGCGGCCTGGTCCGTATCGCAACGCGCCGATCGCATGGGCTATCGCCTGGAGGGCCCGGAGATTCGCTGCGACATCGCGGGCATCGTCTCCGAAGGTATCTGCCTCGGCGCCATTCAGGTGCCGGCAGACGGCCAACCGATTGTGCTGCTGAACGACCGGCAGACCATTGGCGGCTATCCCAAGCTGGGTTCGGCGATCTCCATCGATGCATCCCGCATGAGCCAGTTGATCCCCGGGGGCACGGTGCACTTTGCCGCAGTCAGTCCCCATGCGGCGCACAATGCCCTGCATATGCACCACTGGCGGCTACAACACCTGCCCCTGCAGCCACTGCCCGAGGAGTGAGAACCGTGGATGAACAGGCACTGAGTGAAGCCATTGAAAGCCTGCTGGTGGCACGCAATCCACGGCAGATGCAGGTCGCCCGCGCGGCACTGCGCCCGGGCTATTATCTGCGCGCCGCACGCCGTCTGCACGATATCCGTGGCACGGTATTGATTGGCACCGGCTTTCCCGTAGCAGGCACTTTCGAGACCGATGGTCCTGTCGGTGCCATCGCCCTGTACAAGGGCCTGCAGGCGCTCGGTGCACGTCCGGTGATTGCCTGCGCGACACCGCTGGCACAGGTACTGGCCGGCAGCTATCGTATCCTGCCACTGGAACGGGACCCCGCGGATGATGGCTCGGCCAGCGCCGCCCACTGGCTGGCAGCCAACCAGCCCAGCGCCATTGTCAGCATTGAGCGACCGGGCCTGGCCGCCGATGGCCGCTACTACAATATGCGCGGGGAGGATATCAGCGCCCAGTGCGGCGTATTCGACCCTTTCCTGACCCTTGCAGACTGCCCCACCATTGCCATCGGCGACGGCGGCAACGAAATCGGCATGGGCAATATTGCCGAGGCCATCGCCGGTCTTGATATTCGCGTGGCGGTTACGCCCTGCGACGAATTGCTGGTGGCGGACGTCTCCAACTGGGGCGCCTATGGGCTGCTAGCCTTTCTGGGACTCTGGGCAGAGCGCGACCTGCTGTCAGAATTCTCCGCCCTGGAGACCCTGCGCTACCTGTCAGAGCGCGGCAGCGTCGACGGCGTGACGCGAGCGAACACGCTCACTGAAGACGGAATGCCGCCCTCCGAAGGCGAGGCGGTGATTCGTGAGCTGCGCACGCTAACAGGGTTTCTTGAGGCGGCAGCATGAAGCTATTTTTATTTCACCCGGCTGAGGTACGGCTATGAGTATCGTCTATCTGAATGGCACTTATCTGCCCATGAGCGAAGCCCGTATTTCTCCCATGGACCGGGGCTTCCTCTTCGGCGACGGCATCTACGAGGTGGTGCCCTCCTACGCTGGAAAGCTGGTGGGTTTTGGCCCACATATGCAGCGCATGCAGCAGGGCCTTGACGCCATCGAGTTGAAAGTCACGCTGGACGAGGCGGAATGGCGGACCATTGCCGAAGAGCTCGTGCAGCGCAATGGCGGTGGCAACCTTGGCCTCTATTTCCATATCAGCCGCGGTGCAGACCTGCAGCGCAATCACGCCTACCCGGAGAACATCACAGCGACCCGCTACGCCTTCGCTTTCGACATTGCACCACCCCCGGCGCCGGACAAGGCAGCGGCTCGCTGCTTTCACGTCTCCACAGCGGAAGATCTGCGCTGGCGACGCTGCAACATCAAATCGACCGCCCTGCTGGGCAATGTCATGCATTACCAGCATGGACACAGTCGTGGCCACGGTGAAACGCTGCTCTACAACCAGGCGGGCGAGCTGACAGAAGCTGCCGCCTGCAACGTCTTCATTGTCGCCAACGGCGCAGTGGCAACGCCACCACTGGATCACCAGAAACTGCCCGGCATTACCCGGCTCATGCTGCTCGACATGCTGCGTCGTCACAGCAGAATCCCCGTGGCCGAGCGGGTAATCACCATGGAGGAAGTACGCAACGCTGACGAAGTCTGGCTTACCAGTTCCAGCAAGGAAGTGGCGCCGGTGCTGTCCATCGACGACCAGCCGGTCGGCGACGGACGCGTGGGCGATGTGTGGCTGGCTGCCCAAACCCTGTTTGCCAGGCACCGGTACGACTACTGATGGCCAGACCCTGCGAAGCACGGCTGGACCTGTCGGCGCTGCGCCACAACCTTGCACTCGCCCGCCGGTTGGCGCCACGTTCGCGGCTGATGGCGGTGGTCAAGGCAAACGCCTATGGCCACGGCGCCACGACCATGGCCGGGGCACTGGAGCCGCTGGTTGACGCCCTGGCGGTCGCCTGCCTCGAAGAGGCACTGGAACTGCGGGACGCGGGCATCCACGCCCCTATTCTGTTATTGCAGGGTGCCTTTCACCCCGATGAGATCCCTCTCGCCGCACAACACAGGCTGTGGCTGACCGTGGAGAACGCCACTCAGCTGGCCTGGCTGGAGCGGGCGACGCTGCCGGAGCCGCTGCACTGCTGGCTGAAAGTGGATACCGGCATGCATCGCCTGGGTGCGGCGCCGGAGCGGGTCGCCGAGTTTCACCAGCGCCTGCTGGCCTGCGGCAAGCTTGCGGGGCCGCCCGTACTGACCACGCACTTCGCCTGTGCCGACCAGCTGGATCACCCCGCAACCCCGCAGCAAATCGCACGCTTCGAGGAACTCACACACGCGCTCCCGGGAGCGCGCAGCGCCGCAAACTCGCCGGCGACACTGGCCTGGCCCGACAGCCACTACGACTGGATACGGCCCGGCTTTATGCTCTGGGGCAACTCACCCTTCGCGGTCCCGCACGCCGAGGCGGATACGCTGCGGCCCGTCATGACGCTGGTTTCGCAGGTCACCTCGCTGCGCGATATCGAACCCGGCGAGGCGGTGGGCTACGGTGCCACCTGGCAGGCGACACGGAGCTCGCGCATAGCCACCGTGACTGTCGGCTACGGGGATGGCTACCCTCGCAGCGCGGGCAGCGGCACGCCGGTACTGGTCAACGGCCATCGCGCGTCTCTGGCGGGCCGCGTCTCCATGGACATGATCAGCATCGACGTGACGGACCTGCCGGGGGTCGCCCTGGGCGACCCCGTGGTTCTGTGGGGCGACGGCCTGCCGGTTGCCGAGGTCGCCGAAAAAGCACACACAATAGGCTATGAACTGCTGACCCGCATGCCGGCGCGCGTGCCACGCCGGGTGGTGATCGGGTAGCCCGGAGCATCCGTGAACCAGCTGTGGTACACTGGCAGGCCGTCCAGCTTAAAGAGACCCTGTTATGTCTGCCAAGCCACAACGCGCACCCGCCAAGAAAAAGCAGCCCGCGGCGGTGGAGACCTCCAACTCCATAGAAGAACAAACGCGCGCTTTCCTGAAGACCGGCGGCAAGATCCAGAACATCCAGTCAGGCATCAGCGGCCAACCGGGCGGGTACGCCGCGCGGCCCTCCGGCGCAGGACGTAAATAGCACCCCCCGGGGGGCGGATCCAGACGCCCCCGAGGCGCGTACATTCTCCATCGGTCTTACCTGAGCGGGAAGCACCATGGACAACACGCTAGACACCAGCGTCGCCGACAAGGGCGGCGTACACCCCGGGATCGTGGCATTTGCACATGCTGCCCTGGGCGCATTCCTATTGGCGATATTCGCACTGACCAACGACTGGTTCCGCAGTTCCTCACTGCCTCTTGCCGCGCTGCTGGGCGTACTCAGCGGCGCAGCGGCGGGTGCCATCATCTGCACCCTGGTTCATGAATGGTTCCACTACCTTGGCGCCATCGCCGCGCGGGGCCGCTACCGGCGTCCGCCCCGCCTTGCCCTATTCGCTTTCGACTGGGATTTCAAGCACAACAGTCCGCGCCAGTTTCTGGTCATGAGCTACGCCGGCACGCTGGGCTCCCTCGTAGCGATTGCCCTCTTCATGTTCAGCATCCCGGCAGAGACACCCTGCAGCATTGCGCTGTTGGCGGCCAGCGTGGGCAGCCTCGCCTTCGCCGGCGCCATCGAGTGGCCGGTGATCGCCCGGGTACAGGGCGGGGGAGATCCGCTGGGCGAACTCTCGAAAACAACACCGAGGGTGGTGCTGACCAGCGCCGCCATTGGCTTGGTCACCCTGCTCATCGTGGCCTACGCACTGACCTGATCACGGCGTACTCCGTGCGCCGGCAGGGGGCATCCGCTATCATGGGCACCTCCGAACACGAGCACGGGACACCACTGCCTTGTCGCAACCTGTACAAGCGCCTCTTGCCGACGGCAGCCTGCTGGCAGCCGTCGACCTGGGCAGCAACTCCTTTCACCTTATCGTCGCCCGTGTCGAACATGGCGAAATGCGTCCGGTCGAGGCACTGGCAGAGAAAGTCCAGCTGGGGGCGGGGCTGGTGGATGGACGGCTGTCCGCGGACGCCATCGCACGTGGCCTGGACTGCCTGGCTCGCTTTGCACAAATGCTCGGCAGTGTCGATCCGGAGCGCATCCGCGTGGTCGGCACCAACGCCCTGCGCATGGCTGACAACCGCCGGGAGTTCACCCTGCCCGCCCAGCGGATTCTCGGGGCGCCGGTCGATGTGGTGTATGGCGGAGAGGAAGCACGCCTGGTTTACCTGGGGGTGGCCCACACGCTGGCCGACGACGCCCAGTCGCGGCTGGTGATTGATATCGGCGGCGGCAGCACCGAGCTGATCATCGGCCAGCGGTTCGAACCACAGCGACTGGAAAGCCTGCAGATGGGATGTGTCTCCTATTCGGACAGCTGCTTTCCCGCTGGCAAGCTAAACCGCACTCACTACCGTGCGGCATACGAGCGGGCCCGGCTTGAGGTTTCCCACATCCGCTATCATTTCCATTCACGCCACTGGGCGGAATGTGTGGGCTCTTCCGGCACACTGCAGGCCATTGAATCAGTGCTGGTCAGCCAGGGCTGGAGTGAGGGCGGGATTACACGCAAGGCGCTGGCAAAGCTGGAAAAACGCCTGTTGCAGTTCAAGCACTTCGATGCCATTGAGCTGGAGGGGTTGAGCAGCCAGAGACGCAACGTCATCGCAGCCGGCGTCGCCATTACCAGTGCCCTGTTCGATGAGCTGGGCATCACGCAGCTGCGAACCTCACGAGGTGCACTCCGCGAGGGCGTGATCTACGACCTGATGGGACGTCTGGGGCACGAGGATGTGCGTGAACGCACCATCAATGCGCTGATGCAACGCTACAGCGTGGATACGGTCATGGGGGAGCTGATGGCCCGCCGTGCGCGCACCCTGTTCAACGCCAGTCGCGACGGCTGGTCGCTGCGCAGGACCGACCGCGACCTCCTGGAGCGTACGGCACTGACGCACGAGATCGGCATGGCCATCTCGCACAAGCACTACCAGCGCCATACCGCCTATCTGCTGCAAAATGCCGACCTGCCCGGGTTCTCCCAGGAGGAGCAGGAGCAGATGGCGCTTCTCGCCGCCACACAACGTGGCAAACTGGACCATCCGCTCTGGGCTGCCGTGGCCGAGAGTGACCGCCCGCGTCTGCTGCGCCTGGTCACCCTGTTCCGGCTGGCGCTGCTGTTCAAGTACGTCGAACAGCTGGAGGCGCTGCCCGACTTTGCCGTACATGCGCACGAGGACGGCATCAGCCTGGAGTTTCCGCCGACGTGGCTACAGCGCCACCCGCTCACGGCGCGGGAACTCGAGCAGGAGGTGACGCTGCTCGGCAAGGAGGGCCTGCACCTCGCTATCCATTGACGTGGCCGGCGTTCTCGCCGCTCACGACGACAACTGGGTGTCCTGACTGACGATATCGGCGAGGTAGTCGAGGAGTATCTCGTTTACCGCATCCGAAGCCTCCAGCTGGACCATGTGTCCGGCACCCGGAATCATGCGCACCGCACGCAGCTGTGGAAAAATGGCACGCATCTGGCCAATCGGGTCTTCACCGTGAAAGCCCTCGAGGTCGACATCGTGCTCGCTGCCGAGAAAATAGGCAGGCACCGCACTTTGCACCCCTTCAAACGGCTTGCGCTGGGCCCACTTGAGATCAAATGCGCGGTACCAGTTAAGCCCTCCGGTGAAGCCCGTGCGACTGTATTCGGCGACAAAGAACTCCAGCTCCAGTTCCGACAACCACGGCCAGGGCAGTGCTGGCGGCTCCTCCATGGCGTCAATGTAAGACGTACCCGGCGGGTGACGGAACATGTCGAAGTAATTGCAGGCACCGCTCAAGGTATGGAACACCTTGTGTAAAAACCGCCGGGGCTGCGCCGCCAGTTCCCGATCTGCGCGCGGCGGTTCGCGGAAATACTCGATATGCAGGAAGTGCTGTTCGCCCATGCGCCGGTATTCGGTGAGCGGCGGCTCATCCGGGTTGTGCGGTGCGGCCGGGTTCTCCAGGCCAATCACGGCAATCACCCGCTTCGGGTGACGCAGGGCAAGGTCGTAGACGGCAAAGGCTCCGAAATCGAGGCCCGCGAACACCGCCCTGGGCTCGCCGATGTGTGCCAGCAGGCCGACCAGGTCCGCCGTGATGTGATCGATATCATAGGCCTGCAGCGGCAGCGGCGCGTCGGTCTGCCCCATACCGCGCATATCCGGCGCAATCACCCGATAGCCGGCCTGCGCCAGTGCACTGATCTGGCGATGCCAGCTGAACCAGAGGTGGGGAAAGCCGTGGCAGAGCACCACCGGCATGCCGGCTCCCTGCTCGACATAGTGCATGCGGATGCCGTTGATAGTGGCGTGGTGGTGTGTCCATTCCATGGCAGAGAGGCCCTCCCGGCCGCTGATGCCCGCCAGCAGCCGATTGTCTGTCAGTGTTATCCGTCGCATCCCGTTGCAAACCGGGACCCCGGCCCTGCAGTATGGCGAAAAGCGGGCCCTGATCCTCCATGCAGTGTACTCTGCATCAAGGAGCGCTGTGAATCGCGTCGGCTACGGCGATCACGGGGGCCGGATAACACACAGGGGGTAAGGCGCATGCGGTTGACAAAGCGTTGGCAATGGCTGCAGCGCAAGGTTTCGCGCAAATTGTGGCTGATCGCCCTGCTCTACACGGTCGCCGGCTTCATCTCGGTGTTGCTGGGTATCTGGCTGACGCCGGTAATCCCTCCCGGCATGTCCGACCTGGTAACAGCGGATGCGGTTGGCAGAATCCTGAACATCCTCGCATCCAGCATGCTTGCAGTCGCCACATTTTCGCTGGCCACGCTGGTGAGCGCCCATGGCTCCGTGACGGTCAGCACGTCACCCCGCGCGACTGCGCTGGTGATGGACAACGAAGTCTCCAGGCACGCCCTGAGCGTGTTCATCGGTACCTTTCTGTTCAGCCTTGTCGGGCTCGTGGCGCTGAATGCGGGCGTATACGGAGAGCGCGGACACGTGGTCCTGTTTCTGACTACCGTGCTGATCATCATGTTGATTGTCATTGCGCTGATACGCTGGATAGAGCACCTCTCCGAGCTGGCCAAGGTGACGGAAACCGTCGAGCGGGTGGAGGACGCCGCTACCCGGGCGCTGGTGGGGCGGGCGCGCTTTCCCGGAATCGGCGCACGCCCCTGTGAGTCGGTGGAACACCGTATCCCGGTCGGTGCAGGCAGGGTTCTGGCGAACAGTGTCGGCTACGTGGAGCACATCGACATGGCAGCCCTGCTGCAGTGCAGTGCGGAGCACGGGCTGGAGATCTTCGTGCTGGTGGAACCCGGTACCCTGACCAACCTGCAGACACCGCTGGCCTGCGTGGCGGGGGGCGACTGCCCGCAGCCGGTGCTCGAGCACATCCGGGCAGCGTTTTCCCTCGGCCGCGCACGCACCTTCGACTATGACCCCCGCTTCGGCCTGATCGTGCTGGGGGAAATCGCCTCACGCGCACTATCACCCGGGGTGAACGACGCCGGCACCGCCATCGATGTGATCGGGCGTGCCACACGCGCACTGTCAGCCTGGGCCACAACGGCGGCGGAAACGGACGCCGAGGGCGAGGCGCCTAAGGCACAGGTCTGGTTCCAGACACTCGCGGTGCACGATCTGCTGGACGATGTCTTCACGCCGATTGCCCGCGACGGGGCGGGCAATATCGCGGTGCAAATCAGGCTGCAGAAAGCCTTCGCCGCCCTGTCGCAACTCGACCACCGGGCGCTGCAACAGGCGGCCCGCGACCACTCACAGCTTGCCTGGGAGCGCGCTCGCGATGCGCTGTCCATGGATTTCGAGCGCGATGCACTGCTGCCCCTCGTGCTATCGCGCCGCGACTGAAGCAGCGTTTCCGGCTACAGGTTCACCCAGCTGTTCAGTGCCCGCAGGCGGAACTGCTCGCCCTCGTGACTGAGCACGACGGAGTCCGGCAACACCTCTTCCACCCGCACGCCGCGGCCGACCGACTGCCCGGCCGACGCCTGCTGACCGTTGATGGTCACACTGGAGCCGCCGTCCGCGCGGTAGTCATGCTGCAGGTACATCAGGGTCGGCACCGCGTCCTTGCGCTGCTGGGAAAGCTCGGCAAGGAAAGGTGCAGGGTGCTCGGCAAGTCGCACATCCTCCAGCGCCTGCTCCGCGGCGGCCGCCAGGGCGGCGATATCCACACTGTTCTCGGCTCTCGGCTGCGGGTCTTCGGCGCCTGCAACACTGTTCTCCGCGGCGGGTGCTGGTTGCGCCTCGGACACATCGGTTGCCGGTTGGGCGGCACCGGCATACAGCGCAGCCACATCCGGGCTGGCCTCGCGCTCCCCGGGCATTGCCGTCGCGGTCGCAGGCGCAGCCGTGTCTGCAGGGGCAGGCGTGACGACTGTGACCGCCTCAACTGCTACTGGGGATGCCGTTGCCTCGGCTGTGGTTTCGACATCGGTGGATGCGCTGGTCGACGGCACTGCCGGCGTCGCCGGCTGCAGCGGAGCCTGCGGGGCAGGCCCGGCAACCCGGGTGACATAGCCGCCAAGCAGGATGCCGACCACCAGAACGCCCGCTGCCGCCAGCAGAAACCAGAACCAGCGCTGTCGGTGTGGCTGCGATTCAGCCTCGAAATGGACGCTGTCCACCCCGGGCACCGGCGCGGCATTCTGCTGCTCGCGACGCGCCCGGTTGAGCGCTTCCAGAATCAGCGACACGGCAGGCGCTCCTGTACTGTCGAGGGAAGAATCATTGCGCCTCAGCCCCGGCCGTCAAGCGCTGCAACGCCGCCGCCGCGGTCAGGTCGCGCCCTGCGGCGATGTTCAGCCGCAGCAGGGTCTGTTCGCCGACCACCCCATCCGCGCTGAGCTGCCGGCTGGCCTGGAACAGGCGCACGCGCTCCGCCAGCAGCGGAGAGTAGTCTTCCCGGGCCAGCGGCTCGGCCTGCCCGTCCAGCTCGGCAAAAAGCCCCGCGATATCCGCGACGACCGGCCCCGAGTCCGAGCGGCCTACGGGCCCCGAGAAGCCCTCGGGTGGGCGCCAAAGCAATCGGTAGCTGCCGCGCCAGCGCTCCGCCAGCTGCACGAACGGCACACGTCTCAGGCCCGCTTCGGACCACAGCAGGGCATTGCCCGACGACTCACCGAGGAACAGGGCGGCGGCCGCGAAGCGATCAGCAGTCACCAGATCCAGCATGACGGGCCGGTTGAGCGCTATCACCTCCTGCCAGGTATCGGCGCTGTCTCGCAGGCAAGTCAGGGGAAAGCGTATGCTGTTGTCACACAGCACATCGAGTGGTGGCGCCGGACCCGGCGCCTGCAACTGCCACAGGGTTTGCAGCGCTGCCGCCGGCGACAGCTCCCAGGCAGGCGCCTCGGTCTGTACCGGTGCGGCCACTGCCTGTGTTGGCGGTGGTGCTGCCGGAGCCGGCTGCGTGGCAGTCGCCGCAACCGGAGCCGTGGCTGCCGGTGCTGAGGCCGCCGATGGCGTCGGCGCAGCGAGCTGACTCAGTCGCGCCAGCCACCACACGCCGACCAGCAGCACCAGTGCCGCCGCAGCAAACGGCCACAGCCGCAGCCAGCGGCGTGCGCCAGTGGCCGGCTCGCCCAGCACCTCCTCAATGGCCTGGGCCAGCACCTGCCGGTCGGCCACCGTGCGATTGCGGCCGTAGGTGCCCAGCAGCACGCGGTCGCACACCACGTTGATCAACCGGGGGATCCCGCGGGTCGCGCGGTGAATGCCACGGACTACCTCGGGCGGAAACAACTCGCGTCCGGCTGGCAGCCCGGCGACCTGCAGCCGGTGGCGGATATACGCTGCCGTCTCGGCCTGATTGAGGGGCGCAAGGGTATATCGCGCTGTGATGCGCTGATTCAGCTGACGCAGCTCCGGACGCTGCAGCAGTTGCGCCAGCTCAGGCTGGCCGATCAGCACGATCTGCAAGAGTTTTTCGCTGTGTGTTTCCAGGTTGGTGAGCAGGCGGATCTGCTCCAGCACCTCAAAATCCAGGTGCTGGGCCTCATCGATCAACAGCACCGTCTTGCGGCCCTGCGCGTGGTTCCGCAGCAGAAAGGCGTGCAGGCTGTCCGTCAAGGCCTTCAGCGACAGCTGGTTGGCGTCATACTCGATGCCGAGTTCATCGCAGACGGTGGCGAGTAGCTCCTGCGCGTTCAAGGCCGGGTTCAACACAATGGCGATATCGGTATCGGGTGGCAGCTGCTCCAGCAGGCAGCGGTTGATCGTGGTCTTGCCGGTGCCCACCTCACCGGTGAGCAGTATGAAGCCACCGCCGCTGCCCACGCCGTAAAGCAGATGCGCCAGCGCATCGCGGTGACGCGGACTCATAAACAGATAACGTGGGTTTACCGCAATGGAGAACGGCGTTTCACTGAGGCCAAAATACTGAAGGTACATAATTGCCTGCGCTGCCCCGGGGCCTGCGGACTGTCATCCTGTGGATACCCCCGGCAGCGTCAACGACGCCCCGTGGGGACGTGGATCAGGGACAGAGCCAGGCGGTGTAATCGCCCGTTCCCTCGTGGATGGATTCACGCACGACCGCGTTGCCGCCCATACTGAGCGCGCGTTCGCGCGCCAGATTGTCGAGTTCAACACGAACCTTGTTTTCACCGCGCTCAATGCCGGCCACTTTCCAGGCGACGTTGGTGGTGATGTTGCCCAGTCGCTTGCACTGCGCAACCTCGGACGCCTCCACCAGCGGCAGGGCACGCGCTTCATCCGGGATCTTGACCCAGGTACAACCCGTCACCAGCGCCGTCAGCGTACCCAGCGCCGCCGCGCGAAAAAGACTCTGCCGTTTCATGTCCTGCCCTCTGCTGTACACCGCGGCAGATTAGCACAGGGCTGCCGCCGCCGGTACCATCACCGCGTGCCAGGCAAGCGAGATCATCTGCACCGGGCAAACAGCGGCAGCGAATTTGGCTCACGCGGAGCATCAATAGTATATTCCGGCGACCTGCAGCAAAGGACATCGACATGCACACACCTGAAGTGGTCATCATCACCGGCGCCGGCGGCGGTATTGGCGAGGGACTGGCTCGCGTCTTCGC
>DIBU01000013.1:0-237686 GCA_002416125.1 Halieaceae bacterium UBA5044 | reverse complement strand
TGGCTCGCGTCTTCGCCCGCCATGGCTGGACGGTAGTCGTCGCCGAAATCGACCGCGACAGGGGCCAGGCTGTCGCCGACGCGCTACCCGCCCTGGGCGGCAAGGGGCTCTTCATCGAAACCGATATACGTGATCTGGCCAGCGTGCGCGCGATGGTCAATCAGGCGCTGGACGCCTTCAGTCGTGTGGATGTACTGGTCAACAACGCCTACCCCACCGGCAGCGCCGGCACCACGGTGAGCGGCATCAGTGATGATCGCCTGCAGGGTTCAATGATGGCGGGGTTTCATGCCGTCGCGGCCGCCATGCAGGCGGTGTATCCAGTGATGGCCGCACAGCGCTGGGGACGTGTCATCAACATGTGCTCGCTCAATGGCGTCAATGCCCATGCCGGTACGGTTGACTACAACTGTGCCAAGGAGGCGGTTCGCACCCTGACCCGCACCGCCGCCGTCGAGTGGGGCAAGGACGGCATCACCTGCAACGCGGTGTGCCCGGGCGCAGCGACTCCGGCGTTCCGTGCGCGCATGGCGGAGATGCCGGAAATGATGGCCGGCATTCAGAAGATGATCCCCATGGGCTACAGCGGGGACCCCGAGGAAGACATTGCGCCGGTGGTGCTGTTCCTCGCCAGCGAAGGATCGCGTTACCTCACCGGCAACACCCTCTACGTGGACGGCGGCGGGCACATCAACGGCGTGCCCTGGAAGCCCTGACGCGGCGCGCCGCCGCTACAGAATCACCGTGCGCTGACCGTTCAGCTGCACACGCTCCTCGCAATGCAGTCGCACGGCGTGGGAGAGCGCCGTGGCCTCGGTGTCGTGACCGAGATGAATCATCTGCTCTACCGACACCTGGTGGTCGATTGCCTTGACCTCCTGGGCAATGATCGGCCCTTCATCGAGGTCGCGGGTGACATAGTGGGCCGTGGCACCGATGACCTTCACCCCGCGGTCATAAGCCTGGTGATAAGGCCGGGCGCCCTTGAAACCGGGGAGGAAGGAATGGTGGATGTTGATCGCGCGGCCCGCGAGCTCGGCACACAGCGCATCGGAAAGAATCTGCATGTAGCGCGCCAGCACCAGCAGGTCCGCCTCCTCCTCGCGGAACACCTGGAGCAGCTGCGCTTCCTGCTCCGCCTTGTGCTCCGGGGTCACCGGCAGGTAGTGGTAGGGCAGGCCGTACCACTCGACCAGCTCACGGCAATCCTCGTGGTTGCTCACCACACCCACCAGCGTCGCGGGTAACGCACCGGCGCGCCACTTCGTGAGCAGGGCCACCAGGCAGTGGTCGTAACGGGACACGGCAAGCAGTACCCGCGGCAGGTCGTCGGCGGGGCGCAAGCGGTACTGCATGCCCATATCGTCCGCCAGCAGCGCAAAGCGGCGGCAGAACTCGGTATAGGGCACCGTCATGACGCGGTCATCGAAGACGCAGCGCAAATGGAAGGTGTTGCTGACCGGGTCGCTGAAATTGGAGATCTCCGTGATGAAGGCACCGGCCTCGAGAAACAGCTGGGAGTAGCGAGCCACAACGCCCAGCCGGTCTGGACACTGGAACGACAGGATGTAGGCGCGCGGCGCGGCGCCCGGTGTTGAATCAGTCACGGAAGTCCTCGTTGTCTATCGGGTTTACGCCCTGGACGCGGCAGTCAGAAATTGAAACCGTTGCCGGACACCACCGGCACATTGGTCCACAGGTCATTGGGGTCACGATACCAGCCCGCCGCCGCGAGCGCACCGCCATCAAGGTTTATCGTCGTGCCCGTGACCCAGGCAGACAGTTCGGAGGCGAGGAACAATGCACAGCCTGCGGCATCCTGTGGCCTGCCGAAGCGCTCCAGCGGTATCCAGCGCCGGACGTGCGCCTGATGCTCAGGGGCGATCAGTTCGGATGGACGCACCTGATCGGTCTCGGTAGTTTCAGGCGCAATCGCGTTGACGCGAATACCATCCGGTCCCAGCTCCAGCGCCAGGCTGCGGGTGAACCCGGTAATCGCGTGCTTGAAGGCGCAATAGGTGGTCACCATGGGAATGCCGCGGAAGGCCTCGATGGAGGAGATACTGATGATGCTGCCGCCCCGTCCACGCGACTGCAACAGCGGTATCGCAGCACGCGTCACGGTGAAGATATGCTTCAGGTTAACGGCGTAGAGTCGCTCGAGATCCTCATCGGTACAGGCGGCGAAGGGCTTGATGAGACCGAGGAAGTCGCCAACGTTATTGACCAGCACATCGAGCCCGCCGAAACGCGCCTGCACCTCAGCCATCAGGGCGTCGACCGCCGCGCAGTCGCAGACGTCGGTATTGGAGACCAGTGCATCGGTCGCGCTGGCATCCAGGGCCTCCCGCAAGTCAGCACAGCGCTCGGCATTGATCTCCGCCACCACCAGTCGGGCCCCGCGCGTCGCAAACGCCTCAACGATGGCGCGACCGATGCCCGCACCGCCGCCGGTTACCAGTACGATCTTGCCTGTGAAATCGAGATCCTGCATGGCCCACTCCTGTTCGTCTTTGTTGGTATCGTTGCACCCGATATAACAGAAGCCTCCGCGCAATGCATGCTGGCGCACCGCCCCACCCCCGACCACCCCAACCGGGTTTATGTAGTTAGGCCGCGCCGCGCAGGCCGGGCCGCTACTTGTAGGTCACGACCAGGTAGCCGCGCAGGGGCTCATCGCCCAGTGACCGGATGCTGTGCTCCACATCCGCGCGGTAGTGGGCCGAATCACCGCTGTCCAGGCGACACTCGGTGGCTCCCGCCACAACCAGCGCCGCGCCAGCCGAGAGTGTCAGCAACTCCCGCGTGCCGCTGAAGTGTGCCGAACTGTCCAGACTGGCACCCGGCTGCAGCTGCAGTTCATAGAACTCCACGTGCTTTTCCATGTGCAGGGGCGACAGTGTGCGAATTTGGCACTCGCTGTCGGCGCGAAACAGGCTGGAGGGGTCGTTCGCGCGCACCACTTCAATCAAACCGCTGGCCAGGGGATCATCCACCAGTTCGCCTATACTCAGACCAAAGGCCTGTGCAATGCGGAAGGTCACCGCCAGCGTCGGGTTGGCCTGCCCGCGCTCGATCTGGCTCAACATGGAGCGGCTGACCCCGGAGGCGGCGGCCAACTGGTCGAGGGTGAATCCGTGCGCCTGGCGAAGCTCCGTCACGCGTTCGCAAAGTACCTTGCTGGCCGGATCGAGAGAGGATTTCGACATACGATTTCCAGTTTAGTAGAGAATATTCTTGTATCTGGGATTCCAGATCTCTACTATACCGGATAATTTCCATTATGGTGTAGTCGCCCATGAAAGCACTGGTCAAGAAAGAAGCCCGTCCCGGCCTCTGGCTGGAAGAGGTTCCCGAGCCCGCGTTCGGCATCAACGATGTGCTGATCAAGGTCAAGCGCACCGCCATCTGCGGCACCGACATGCACATCTACCACTGGGACACCTGGGCCCAGAAAACGGTGCCGGTACCCATGATCGTCGGCCATGAATTCGTGGGCGAGATTGTTGCTGTGGGCTCGAACGTGGTCGATTTCCGCCCCGGCCAGATCGTCTCTGGCGAGGGCCACGTGGTCTGCGGTCGCTGCCGCAACTGCATGGCGGGCAGACGCCACCTGTGTGCAAAAACCAGCGGCATCGGTGTCGACCGCTCCGGCGCGTTTGCCGAGTACATGGCGCTCCCCATGTCCAACGTGTGGGAGCATTCCGCCGGCATTGATCTCGATGTAGCTGCCCTCTTCGACCCTTTCGGCAATGCGGTACACACCGCGCTGCAATTCGACCTGCTCGGCGAAGACGTCCTCATTACCGGTGCCGGCCCCATCGGCGCCATGGCGGCGGCCGTCTGCAAACACGCCGGCGCGCGCCATGTGGTGATCACCGATGTCATCGACAAGCGCCTGCAGCTGGCGGCCACCCTGGGTGCCACCCGCACGGTCAACGTGAGCCGGGAGAGCATTGCCGAGGTCCAGAAGTCACTGGGTATGGACGAGGGGTTCGACGTGGGCCTGGAAATGTCCGGTAACCCCCAGGCCTTCCGCGACCTGCTGGCCAACATGTGCCACGGCGGCAAGGTGGCCATGCTCGGCATTCCCAGCGAAAACACCGCCGTCGACTGGAACACGGTGATTTTCAACATGCTCACCCTGAAGGGGATTTACGGTCGCGAGATGTACGAAACCTGGTACAAGATGTCGGTGATGATCGAGTCCGGGCTGGATATCTCTCCGGTTATCACCCACCGCATGAGCTTCCGCGACTTTCAACAGGGCTTTGATGTCATGAGCTCGGGGGAAGCGAGCAAAGTCGTACTGAACTGGGAGGACTGAACCACCATGTACAGCGCATTTCGCGAACACCTGGCCGGACAGCTGGCGGAAATTGATGCCGCCGGCCTGACCAAGCACGAGCGGCTCATCACCACACCCCAGGGTGCCCATGTCGGCGTGGCGCAGAGGGAGCTGCTGAACCTCTGCGCCAACAACTACCTGGGGCTGGCACAGCACCCGGCGGTAAACGGGGCTGCCGCGGAGGGCCTGCGGGACTGGGGCTATGGCATGGCCTCAGTGCGCTTTATCTGTGGCACTCAGACCCTGCACAAGCAGCTGGAGCAGCGGCTGTCGACGTTTCTCGGTATGGACGACACCATACTCTATCCCTCCTGCTTCGACGCCAATGGCGGGCTTTTCGAAACTCTGCTGGGCGAGGAAGACGCAGTCATCTCCGACGAACTCAACCACGCCAGCATTATCGACGGCATCCGCCTGTGCAAGGCCAGGCGCTTCCGTTACCGCAACAACGACATGGCCGACCTGGAAGCGCAGTTGCAGGCCGCGGATGCGGCGGGTGCCCGCTTCAAGCTGATCACCACCGACGGGGTGTTCTCCATGGACGGCTATATAGCGCGTCTCGACGAGGTCTGCGACCTGGCGGACCGGTACGGTGCCCTGGTGCATTTCGACGACTGCCACGCCACCGGCTTCCTGGGTGCCACCGGCAAGGGCACACACGAGTACCGCGGTTGCATGGACCGGGTGGATATCATCACCGGAACCCTGGGCAAGGCGCTGGGCGGCGCCAGTGGCGGCTATACAGCGGCGCGTCAGGAAGTGGTCGACCTGCTGCGGCAGCGCTCGCGCCCCTACCTGTTCTCCAACACGGTGGCCCCGCCGGTGGTGGCCGGCGCGATCAAGGCACTGGAGCTGGTGGAGTCTGAGCCGAGCCTGCGTACCCGGCTGGCCGACAATACCGCTCGCTTCCGCGAGGGCTTGCAGGCCCTGGGCTTCGAACTGCTGCCCGGGGAACACCCGATCGTGCCCGTGATGCTGCACGATGCTGGCGCCGCAGCGCGGTTTGCCGAGGCGATGCTCACCCGGGGCGTGTACGTGGTGGCTTTCTCCTTTCCCGTGGTACCGAAAGGCAGGGCACGCATCCGCACCCAGATGTCTGCAGCATTGAGCACCGGGGATATCGACGCGGCGCTGCACGCATTTGCGGAGGCCAAAGCGAGCCTTTGAGCGGAGGCATGCCCCAGGCTGCAGGCTACCCGATATCTCCCAACATCGCCTGTGCCTCATCACACCAGGCGAGAAAGTGCTCGCCCTGGCGGATACCCGCCAGCAACGCCAGATAAACGCCCTTGCGCCGCACGGGCAGTGCGTCCGGATCCGCGTAGTGGCGCCGGCGGATTTTTTCATAGAGGTACAGCCGCTGCATCATCTGCTCCCGCCGCTGCCCGATCTCGACCGCCAGATGCGCGGCGTTGGCCTCTGACAGGTTGTACAGTTTGACGTACAGATCATCCTTGCCCTCCTGCACTCGCGAGTTGCCCAGCACCCACTCCGCCATGGCATCGCGGCCGGCCTGGGTCAGCGCATAGACGATCTTGTCCGGCTTGCCGGCCTGGGCGACGGTCTCGCACTGCAGCCAGCCGCGGTCTGCCAGCTTGTGCAGCTCCTGGTAGATCTGCTGGTGACTGGCGCGCCAGAACAGGCCCAGTGAAATATCAAAGGCCTTGGCGAGCTCGTAGCCCGACATGTCGTCTTCCAGGAGAGCAGTCATGATTGCGTGAGAGAGAGCCATGGCTGCGACTGTTAACCTTGTGTGACGGTCTGACCGGAGTTTGTCAGCTTACTCCTGGTGCGCGCTCCATGCAAAAGGTTGCATATCAATCAAATATGCAATAAATTGCATAAATCCATCGGTCAACCGGAGCCCTACCCATGGCACTACCTGCAATTCTGAAGGAAAAACTGCGCTTGCCGGCCGTTGCCGCGCCCATGTTCATCGTCTCCAACCCGGACCTGGTCATCGCCCAGTGCAAGGCGGGGATTGTCGGCTCTTTCCCCGCCCTGAATGCGCGGCCTGCCGAACAGCTGGACGTCTGGCTGGAGAAAATCACCCGCGAATTGGCGGCCTGGGATGCGGAGCACCCGGAGACCCCGGCGGCGCCCTTTGCGGTCAACCAGATCGTGCACGGCTCCAACGACCGCCTGCAGCACGACCTCGAGATGTGCGTAAAGTACAAGGTACCCATCGTAATCACCTCGCTGGGAGCAAAGGAGATGGTCAATGAGGCGGTGCACAGCTATGGCGGCATTGTCCTGCACGACATCATCAACAACCGCTTCGCGCGCAAGGCGATCGAGAAAGGCGCGGACGGGCTCATTGCCGTGGCCGCCGGCGCCGGCGGCCACGCAGGCCCCCTGTCACCGATTGCCCTGATTCAGGAAATTCGCGAGTGGTTCGATGGCCCGCTGCTGTTGTCCGGCTCCATCGCTACCGGCGATGCCATTCTCGCCGCGCAGGCAATGGGCGCCGACCTCGGCTACATCGGCTCGGCGTTTATCGCCACACAAGAAGCCAACGCCGAACAGGCCTACAAGCAGGCCGTCGTCGACCACGGCGCGGCGGACATCATCTACAGCAACCTGTTCACGGGTGTACACGGCAACTACCTGCGCCCCTCCATCGAAGCCGCCGGGCTGGACCCCGACAACCTGCCCGAGAGCGATCCCTCGGCGATGAATTTTGGCTCCGGCGGCAACAGCGATGCCAAGGCCTGGAAGGATATCTGGGGTTGCGGCCAGGGCATCGGGGCGGTCAAGCAGATCCTGCCTGCGGGCGAGCTGGTAGCCCGCCTGCAGCGTGAGTATGCAGCTGCGCGGGAGCGCCTGCTCGCCAGCTAGCGCCGGCGGCCGGGCAATGTTCCCAACTCGCTGAACTTGACCACGCGGGCGTGCACCGGCGGGTGCTCGCTCGCGCCGATCCAGCGCCAGCACAGGGTACCGCTGTGATGGCCCGCAGTTTCCACCCAATTCGCCTGCGGTGGCTGCTCGTGGGCCACCACGATCACCACACCACCGTCGTCTTCATAGGTCGCGGTGTGCTTGTTGAAGTGGATCTGGTGGTAGCGGAAATCCAGTGATTCCATCCACCAGTTCTGCAGCACGAAGTTCCAGGTCTGGCAGGCGGGTACAACCGGTGCCTCAATCAACAGTGCTTCGTCCGGCGCCAGGGCCCAGGCGCTGTGGAAGTAATAAATGTTCGGGTCGCCGCCAATGGCCTGGCAAAATGCCTGATCCGCCGGCGCCACCTGGTTCAGCGTGGGCAGGAAACTCGCGGCCCAGCCCTCGAACAGCCCCGTCGTGCTGCGAATGAACTGCACCGCGCCCTGCAGTGCCCGATCCAGCTTCTCCGGCGACAGGGGGTCGGGACGTTCGTGCTCCGCGCCCAGGCGCTCAATGCGGATCTCGGCGCGGGTCTCGTTGCGGCGGTCCTGAAAGGTCTGGCGCACATTCAGCGAATTGGTCTCCGGCCCCATCGGCAGCCAGTTGCCGGGCTGTTGCCGCTGGCTGACGATAATCTCCAGCGTGCCGTCCGGGTTGATTTCCATGTCCCGCGAATCCAGCCAGCCGTCGGTCTTCATGCCGCCGCCACTGCTGTAGCGATTGATCACCGTGCCAAAACCCAGGTAGTTCACAGTGCCGCGCGTACCCGTGATGCGATAGTCATACTGCGGATCAATGGTCGCCGTCTGGTAGTGATTGTCGGGATTGTCCGCACCCAGTTTGATGGTTTCGTGGGCCGGGCAGCGCAGCTCTGGAAACCGCGGGTCACCCGCCTCCAGAAAGCTCTCCAGCCCGGCGCGCAACATGCGCGAAAGGTAGCGGTAGCCCTCGGCCCGGGTAAACGCATCCTGGGGCGCTTTCTCGGCGTCGACCAGCGCGCCCGCGGCTTTCAGCGCATCGCAGAAATCGCTCCAGGTGCTGCCGTCCATGACGCGCTGTTCAGCGTTTACAGGTTCATTCATACGGTGACCTCTTCATCCAATGTCAGGTGATAGCGCCGCATGTAATCGGCAAAGAGCGCTGCCACTTCAGCGCGACTGATGGCGTAGTCCTCCAGCCGGTAGCGATGCACGCCGTGCTTGCCACGCGGGTGGGCATCCAGCCACCCCTGCATCCGCGCCCGGGCTGTGTCATCCAGCGGCATGCCGCGCAACGCATACAACTGCTCAATAACCTGCCAGGGGTTGGCGACAAAGTCATCGTGGTACACATCGAGAAACTGGCCCGGGTGAGTCGGCTCCAGCGCTGCACGATCGGCCTCGAAGGTGCGCGTGTAGGCGGTTAGCATGGTCATCCAGTCACGTCCGATTTCCGCCCGGTCGATGACATCGCTGCTGCTGCGCCGCAGCACTTCGCTGAAGCTGCAACCGGAGCCGACGAACGCCAGCGGTGCACGATGCGTCTGCACGATGATCGCGTCGGGATAGACGCGCAGTATCTCGCGCAGGCCAAGCTGGTGAAACGGCGCCTTGAGCACCCACTGCCCGGGATGGCGGGACTGCAGCAGCTGCAGCTGCCGACGATGGTAGTCATAGCTGTCGGAGCGACACAGGTTGGTATACAGCCAGTTGGCATAGCTCGGCACGTGAAACAGCGCCGAGTATTCCACCGACATGAAATTGCGATTGAGCAGCATATAGCACTCGTCCGGCTCTTCTGCGTCAATCAGGTGTGTCTGTTTGAAACCCGGCAGGAAGGTCTCGGTGAGCGCCACCCCCTCGGCACGCGCGGCAATGCGCGGGTCGCTGGAGTAGGTTGCGGTTTCCGGCGGCGGCACGGGCTGCTGGGCTTCCCAAAGACGCAGGGTGCGATTGCGCGGGTCCTGGTTCAGCAGGTGGTGTAATGCGGTGGTGCCAGTGCGCGGCAGGCCCAGAATGAACACCGGCCGCAGCACGGTTTCCTCCGCCACCTGCGGATGGCGCGCCAGATAGTCTTCTATCTCCAGACGGCGGGAGAGCCCTTCCAGAATGGTCATTTCGGCGCGCAATCTGCCGAAGTCGTTCAGCCGCGCCTCGCTGTGCAGCGCTTCCAGCAAGCGCTCCAACGCCTCGTAAAACGCCGGGTCGCCAAAATCTTCCAGCCCGGTATCCAGCATCGCCTGCTGGCGTAGTGCTTCCAGTTCCAGCACAGGAACATCCTTTCCATCGTTATTATTATGGCGTTACTGCCTGCGCCCACTCTACAAAGCCGCGGGCCCACTGGCATCCCCGAGTCGGTGACTGCCGGCTGCTGGTATAACAAGCGAGACCAGCGCCCGCACTGCGGCCTCAGATGGGAGAGCCCGGCGGGGCCGCGAGGGCACGCAAACCTTCGATGGCGCCCGGCGCGTCCAACCGCTGCGCGATCTGCAGTAACGCAAAACGGTAGTGCGCCCGCCACGCGGGCGGAACCACCGGCACACGCTGCTCCAGCCAACCGCGCAGCGCCAGCAGGGCATCCAGGCTCTCCGCACGTACCTGCGGCTCAACCTCACCGCTGCCCACCAGACGCAGCAAGCGCTGCAGTGTCTCCATATTCACCACCCGCTGCAGTGCGCCTGCGTTGCCCTGCTCGGTGTCCGCGTACCAGCTGCGTTTAAGCAGGGCGTCCAGCAGCTCCGCATAACCCGGCTGGGCGGCAGAGCGCGCCTGGTTGTTGTTCATGCGCACGGCCCGGGTCGGGTTCAGCAACAGGTCCAGCGTCAGGCCCGCTGCCGTTGACGCCGCCGCGAGGGGATCAAACACGTAGCCGGTGTCACGCGGGAACAGTTCACGACTGTCGCTGTAGCCCGGCGGACGGGGCGGTATCTGCGCCAACAGGGCGGGAGGCAGGGCCAGCGCCTCCGGGGCCAGCGTCGCAAGCAACGCCTCCAGCGCAGCGCGCTGTTGCGCGGGCAGCACCGCAGCCACAGGCACCTGTCCGTCACCACGCAGGGCATAGGTAAAGACCTGTCCACCCAGGAGCGTGGCGGCCGCCTGCAGTTGGTAGCGGTGCAACAGGTACATGGGCACCAGCACATCCTCCAGCTGGGCCAGGGGACGGCCCACCCGCACCGTGCGCTCGGAAAACCGTGCCAGCACCGTTGCACGCAGGGTCATCAGCCGATTCAGCTCGGCCACCGGGTCAGCGCCGTTGTCCCAGAGGCTGCCCAGCGGGTGCGCCGGGCCCGCCGTCACGGCAAAGGCATCGCCTCTGGCATGTGCGTCCGCCACGTAGTGCAGGCCGGCAGCATAGGTATCCTGGATAATCTGCTCGCGTGCGGCACTGGCGTCTACCGCTGCGGGGAAATGCTGGTAACCGTAGATAATGGCGCGTTTATCCCACTCGCCGATACCGGTTGCATAGGCTGCCGAGAGGTCTGGCTCGCCTGACGCTGTGAGCGTCACATACGGGTGCGGGTAGTCCATCACCGATGCCCGGTTGTCCGCACTGGCGGCAAAGTTGTGCTCCAGTCCGAGGGTGTGGCCCACTTCGTGAGCGGCCAGCTGGCGTATGCGCGCCAGCGCGAACTCCAGCATGTCTGCAGGTACATGACCGTCCTCACCGTACGGTGCCAGCAAACCCTCGGCCAGCAGGTAATCCTGACGCACCCGCAGTGAGCCCAGCGTCACATGTCCCTTGATGATTTCCTGGGTGCGCGGGTCGCGCACGCTGGCCCCGTAAGACCAGCCGCGGGTTGAGCGGTGTACCCACTGAATAACGTTGTAGCGCACATCCATCGGGTCTGCGCCCTCCGGCAGCAACTTGACCTGAAAGGCATTGTCGTACCCTGCTGCCGTAAATGCCTCGTTCCACCAGGATGCACCCTCCATCAGGGCACTGCGCACCGGCTCCGGCGCGCCGCGGTCCAGGTAGTAGACGATGGGCTCCACGGCCTCGCTGCGCGCTGCCCCGGGATCCTTCTTCTGCAGCCGGTGCCGCCAGGCGTAGGGCCGGCGCACGGGCTCGCCGATGGGGGCCGCGTAGTCAGCAAGTTGCTGATCGTAGTCGGGGTCGATAAACCCGGAGCGCGGGTCATAGGGCAGGGGCTCGTATCCCGGCTCGGGGAGGCGCACAAAGGAATGATGCTGGTGCACGGTCAGCACGCGCGGGTCCGGGGTCACCGTGGCCAGCTGCTCGCCCGCGGGCTCGCCGGCCAGGGTCACCAGCGCGTCCACCTCGGTGTTGTCAGGGAAGGTGCGGGTACGCGGCAGGTACACCGCCGAACGCGCCGGGTCTGTGCGGTACTCGCCCTCACCCCGGTCACGCAGGCGGCGCGCGACGCCGTGCACATCGCTGAGAAAGTAATCTGTGCCGTCGACAAGCACACGCCCGGCACTGCCTGCCACGACCGGGAAACTGGCCAGCGCAGAGCGGGCGAAGGCCTCATCAACCGCCCGCCGCTCATCCGCGTTGCTGCTGCGGGCGGTGTAGAGCGGGTTATCCGCCATCAACAATACCTTGTCGCCTACCCGGGTGAAGCGCGCCAGACGGGTGCTGCCCAGCTGACCGCGATCCAGGCCGAGATCATTGGAGCCAACCCCGCTGGACAAACTGCTGACGTAAATGAAGGGCTGTTCGAACGCGTCGATCTCGAGGAACAGTCGCCCCCGCTCATCGTCCCAGTACAGGCTCTGGAAGCCTGCCATGTACTGCATGCCAGCGGTGTGCTCACTGATCCCGGGCAGCCCGGGGGCACCCGCCTCGCGCGCTCCCTCACCGCAGGCCGTCAGCAGGAGCATGGCGAGCAGCCAACTCAGACGTCTGAACATGGTTCCTCCCATGAGGGCGTGGTGCGCCCGGTTACTGAGCCCGCCGGGCGCGCACTGCGGCGGCCAATTCGGCCAACAACGCTTCGGTATGGGCCCAGTCGATGCAGGGGTCGGTAATGCTCTGGCCGTAAACCAGCGGCTCACCCGCCACCACATCCTGGCGGCCCGCCACGAGGTTGCTTTCGATCATCAGTCCGAAAATGGCACGATTGCCCCGCGCCACCTGCGCGCCGATATCACGAATCACGTCAACCTGCCGCGCCGGGATCTTGCGACTGTTGGCGTGGCTTGCATCTACCATGATGCGGGTCGGCAGGCCCGCCTTGCACAGCATCGCGGCGGCATCATCCACCGAGAACATGTCGTAATTCGGGTGCTTGCCGCCGCGCAGGATAATGTGGCAATCCTCGTTGCCCGCCGTCTGGAAAATCGCCGAGTGCCCCTGCTTGGTCACCGACAGGAAATGGTGCGGCTGGGAGGCGGATTTAATCGCGTCTATCGCCACCTGGATGTCGCCATCCGTGGCATTCTTGAACCCGACCGGACAGGACAGCCCCGACGCCAGTTCGCGATGCGTTTGGCTCTCGGTGGTACGTGCACCAATGGCACCCCAGGCCACCAGGTCCGCCACATACTGTGGGCTGATAAGGTCCAGGTACTCGGTGCCCGTGGGCAGCCCCATGGCGGCAAGGTCTGCCAGCAATTTGCGGGCGAGGTGCAGGCCCTTGTTGATCTGGAAGGTATTGTTCAGGTCGGGGTCGTTGATCAACCCCTTCCAGCCTACCGTTGTGCGCGGCTTCTCGAAGTACACCCGCATCACCACCTGCAGATCGGACTGCAGTGCATCGGCGACACGCTTCAGGCGCGCGGCGTAATCGCGGGCCGCGTCCGGATCGTGAATGGAGCAGGGGCCCACCACGACCAGCAGGCGGTCGTCTTCTTCCACCAGAATGTTGTGGATCGCCTGCCGCGCGGCGGTCACGGTCCGTGCCGCCGCGTCACTCACCGCAATGTCGCTGATCAGCTGCTGCGGTGCGATAAGTTCATTGGTGCGCCGAATGCGCAAATCGTCAGTATTGGTTGTCATGGATGTCCCGGTGGCGAATGCAAAGCCGGGTACTATAGCACCGGCGAACCGGCCCTTGCAGCTTATGCCGGGCCGGTAGACCAGCCTGTGAGATCGTCCGGACAGTCGATGTCGCGCAGGATACCCGCATCCGTCACTGCGAGCCTGTCGCACAAGGCTCCCGCCTCCTGAACCAGCGCCCGCGCACCGGCGTCGCCGGTCGACTGCCGCAACCGGGGAAACCAGTCACTACCAAAGCCGACCGGGTGCCCGGGACGCCCGCGGAACTCGGGCACGACAATACGCTCAGGGGTCAACGCGGCGGCTGCCCGGCAAAACGTGTCCACCCGAATTCCGGGCATATCTGCCAGCGCAACAAGCACGCCAGCCCAGGGCGGCAGCTGCGTCACGCCTTCTGCAAGCGTGTGACCCATACCGCCTGCAGCCCCCGAGCAGACGAGCACCTCGCCGGGCTCCAGTCCGGACTCCTCCGCGAGCCCTGCCTCCCCGGGGCGAAGGCAGACCCGCAGCGGCAAGCCCGCCCGGCGCACCGTCTCGACCACGGCCGCCAGCAACCCGGGGCCGCCCGGTAGCCGGGCGCGGCGCTTGTCGCTGCCGAAACGCCGACTTTCCCCGGCGGCCAGCAGCAACACCCCAACAATCACGCGACGACCTGCCGGCGGCGCAGGCTGACCAGTTCAGCCATGATAGACACCGCGATTTCCAACGGCGTCTTGCTGCCGATATCCAGCCCGACGGGGGCATGCAGGCGCGCCAGCTGCGCAGCGTCCAGACCCAGCTGCCGCAGCCGTTGCAAACGCTTTTCGGTCGTTCTCTGCGACCCCAGGGCACCCACATACCAGGCCTCGGTGGTGAGGGCTTCCATCAGCGCCATGTCATCAATGCGCGGGTCGTGCGTCAGGGTAATAACAATGCTGTGGCGGTCACTGGCGTATGCGCGCACGGCGTCGTCCGGCATTCCTCCCAGCAGCGAGACAGCCGGGCCCTGCCACTGCGCACGCAATCCCTCACGCGGATCGACGACCAGCACATCGTAATCCATCGCCAGTGCCAGCTCGGCGAGGGACTGGCTGAGCTGCCCCGCACCCACCAGCAGCATGCGCATCTGCGGGCCAAAGGTCTGGCGCAATTCCCCGGGCTGCAATTGCAGCGGCAGGTGCGCCGCCACCGAGGACCACTGCGTGGTGCCAGCGGGAATGGCAACCCGCCGCTGCAGGCACTGCCGCGCCGCAATCGCCTCCACTGCCGCGGCCAGCCAGGGCAGGTCCCGCCCCGGCTCGAGCCGCTGCAGCAACACCTGCAACAAGCCCCCGCAGGGCAGACCCAGGCGCTCATTCTGTTCCGCCGTGACGCCATAGGGCACCAGCTCGGCACCCGCCACCGGCAGCGCCTCAGAGCGCAGGCGCTCCAACAGGTCCTCTTCAATGCAGCCGCCAGACAGCGAGCCCGATTGATCGCCGCGGGCATTGCACACCAGGAGCGAGCCCGGCGGTCGCGGGGCAGAGCCCTGCGCCGAGGCCACCGTGCACAACCACACCGGAACCTGCGGCATCTGCTGCAGCCAGGCGAAAGCCGCCTGCAGAACGGCCTGGTTGGCGCTTTGCATGCGCTAGGTCTCCCCCGCGGCGACGACCCCGGCCGCCCAATGCGCATCGAGCAGGCCACCGATGGTATTGGGCACCACCAGATGGGCCGCATACCAGGTGTGCAGGCAGCGTATGCGCTGGAAATCGGCGATACCGCCGATCCCGCGCTGGCGCAGTACATCGACAAACCCCAGGCGCTGCAGGGATGCCCGCTCCTCGGCACTCAGGTAGGCGTCGCGGAGTCGGATGTGGGCGGCGTGGTCAGCGGCCATCCCCGCCTGCAGCGCGCTGTCACCATCCACCTGCTGCTGCAGGCGCGCAATCAGTCCGCTCGCCTCTTCCCGGTCGATGCGGTAGTTGAATGCCGGATCCACCAGCCAGAACAGGGTCGGGAACGGCGTGCTCTCGACCAGGGACGCCACGCGAATCACCTGCGGCCGACCCTGCGCATCCGCCACGGCGACCTCCCGCAGCCCGCGGGGCTTTCTACCCAGCAGCTCCGCTACCTGCGCTGCCTGCTTTACTGAAACTGTCATGGACGCCCTCTTTTCACCTCTGGCTCGCCATTCTACGCGATGCGCGCCCGGTGAACGACGCCTGCAACAGCTTGACACAATCTGGACAATTGACAGTCCCCGCCGCGACCTCTACAGTGCGCGACGTACCAGGTGCCTGCCGCCGGTGTCGCTCGACACGGCTGGGCAGGTTAAATGGGAAGTGAGGTAAGGCACCGCGCCGATCCCTCCGCTGCCCCCGCAACGGTAAACAGACCACTCTGTGAGCCCGATACCTGCCTGTTACGAGCAACGATGGAGCGGAGGGCTTCATTGAAGGTTGCATGATGCCACACTCGCATTGCGTTCCCTGATCCCCTCCCTCAATCGCCACATTTATCACGGCATTGAGGACTACCGATGAAAGCAGTAAAACTCGCCGGCGCCGTTGCGCTGGCCGCCAGCCTGCCCGCCCTGGGCAACACCACCCATCCGGCTCTGGAAGAGATTGTCATCAGCTCTTCGCGGGTCGCCATGCCCCTGCGCGAAGTCGCCACCTCCGTTTCGGTTATCAGCGCCGAGGATATCCAGCGCCTGGGCTTTGCCAGCCTGCAGGATATCCTGCGCACAGCGCCATCGGTGGCAGTGACCAACAACGGGGGCGCCGGCAAGGTGTCATCGCTGCGGATACGCGGTGAGGAGGCATATCGCACTCTTCTGCTGATCGATGGGATCAATGTGTCCGACACCACGGCACCGCAGTTCGGGCCGCGCCTTGAGCATCTGCTGAGCAGCGGTGTACAGCGGGTGGAGATCCTGCGCGGCCCCCAGGGATTGATGTACGGCGCCGATGCCGGTGGTGTCATCAACATCAGCACCGGCACCACGCAACCCGGTGCGGGGGGGCAGCTCGCCGCTGAAGCGGGGCGCTATGGCACCTCGCAATACAGTGCGGAGTTCCACGCCGGCAACGCACAACTCGATGGCAACCTGTCACTCGCCGATTTCAGCACCGACGGCTTCAATTCGCGCACAAGTGATACGGATCCTGCAGATGACGACGGCTACGACAACCGCACCCTGCATGCCCGCGCAGGCTGGAATGTCAGCGACCAGCTGCGTCTGGAGCTGGTCGGCCGCGATGTGGACAGTGACAACGAGTACGACAACTGCTTTACCGTGGATACCTTCGCTCCGAGCAATCGCTGTGCAGACAGCTACCAGCAGCAGGCGCTGCGCGCGGCTGCCAGCTTCCGCGGCGAACAGTTCCAGCACGAGCTCGCCTACAATCGCAGCGAAACTGAGCGGCAGCTGTTTACCGCTGGACTGGCGGGATTCGGTACTGAGGGCGACCTGACCCGTGTCACCTATCTCGGCAGTTACGCATCCGGCAACAATCTGCAGCTGGTCTACGGCGTCGATCACGAGACACAGTCACTGAACGACGGCACCTTCGACACCGAGCGCGACCAGACCGGCTACTACCTGGAATACCAGGGCAGCGTCGCTGACCAGCTGTTCTTTACCGCCGGTGCACGCTATGACGACAACGAAGACTTCGGCAGTCACGACTCCTATCGCGTCAGTACCGCCTACCTGCTGCCGGCCCTGGATGCCGGTGAAGTGAAGTTCAAGGCCGCCTGGAGCACGGGATTTCGCGCGCCCAGCCTGTATGAAATCGCCTATAACAAGAGTTTTTTTGCCAGCCCGCCCGCCGCAGGCAGCGCGCTGCAGGAAGAACGCAGCGAGGGCTATGACCTCGGCGTTGGCTGGTACGATAACAGCGGGCTGGTGCTGGAAGCGGTATATTTCAGGCAACAGGTGGAGAACGAAATCTACTTCGACCTGGAGAGCTTCTCGGGCTATCTACAGGGCAGCGACAACAGCGATTCCAGTGGCGTTGAGCTGATGGCGGACCTGCCGCTGGCTGTGGGGCTGCGCCTGCAGGGCAACTACACGTACAACGACACCGAAACCGCGGCCGGTGGCCAGCGGGTGTACCGCCCCCGGCATCTCGCCAATCTGGGATTGCAGTGGCACTCACTCGGAGAGCAGCTGTTACTCAGCCTGAACCTGCG
The DNA here is from genome assembly GCA_002416125.1 of Halieaceae bacterium UBA5044. GTDB lineage: Bacteria > Pseudomonadota > Gammaproteobacteria > Pseudomonadales > Halieaceae > Haliea. Next base: position 220,363 of record DIBU01000013.1, on the reverse strand, counting down.
CGCATCCCGCGATGCCCGCGAGTTTGACGGCTCCAAACTCGACGACTACGACGTGTTCGATGTAAACCTCCGCTACCGTTTCACGCCGCGCCTCGAAGTGTATGGCCGGGTGGAAAACCTGCTGGACGAGCGCTACGAGGAAATCCCCAGCTACCGCAGCAGTGAACGCGCCGCCTACACGGGCGTGCGCTACAGTTTCTAGGAGCACCGCCATGACAGATGAGCGCAAGAACGAACGGCACAAGAAGGCCATGCAGAAGCAGAAGGCGAATGTCGATGCCAGCATCAGTGCCGCCAGCACCGAACGCGGTGTAGGCATACTGCTCACCGGCAACGGCAAGGGCAAATCCAGTTCCGCCTTCGGCATGGTCATGCGCGCCCTCGGCTACGGCTACAAAGTCGGCGTTGTGCAGTTTATCAAGGGCGAGCAGCTCTCCGGCGAGGAGATCTACCTGCGGGAGCACTGTCCGCAGGTAGACTTCTATCAGATGGGCACGGGGTTCACCTGGGATACCCAGGATCGCAGCGCAGATATCGCGGCCGCGCAGCGCACTTGGGAGCAGGCCGCAGCCATGCTCGCCAACCCCGCATACCACCTTGTGGTACTGGACGAACTCACCTACATGCTGGCCTTTGACTATCTCCCTGAACAGACGGTACTCGCGGCCCTGGCCGGCAGACCGACTGAGCAGAGCGTGGTGGTTACCGGCCGGGGTGGCGGCAAGGCGCTGCAGGACATCATGGACACCGTGTCCGAGGTCAAGGAAATCAAACACGCTTATAACGCCGGCATCAAGGCCCGGCTCGGCGTTGATTACTAACGTCATCGATCGACGGCGTCGGGCGCAGCGGCTGCTGTTGCTCCTCGTTGTCACATTGCCTCTGGCCATGCTGCTGGCTCTCGGCACGGGTGCTGTACACATTGCGCCCGCGGATACGTTGGCGGTCCTGCTGGGAGGCGACCGCGGCCAGGCCACTCTGATCGTGCAGCAGATTCGCCTGCCGCGGGTCCTGCTGGCCGGCATTATCGGTGCCACTCTGGCCATGAGCGGCGCGGCCATGCAGGGGCTGTTTCGCAACCCCCTCGCGGACCCCTCGCTGATTGGCGTCACCGCTGGCGCATCACTGGGCGCCTCTGTGCTGATTGTGGCTGGGGGCAGCAGCCTGTCCGGGCTCGCCGGCCTGAGCCTGGTATCACTGGGCGCCTTTGCCGGTGGCGTGCTGGCGGTATTACTCGTCTATCGGTTGGCCAGTTCGGAGAACGGCACCTCTGTCGCCACCATGTTGTTGGCCGGTATCGCCATTACCGCGCTGGCCGGCGCGGCCGGCAGCCTGCTGGAGTTTTTCACCGACAACGAGCGCCTGCGCCAGATCAGCCTGTGGAAAATGGGCGGGCTGGACGGCGCCAACCTGCCGCGCCTGTTGCTGGCCTCGGTAGTCGCCGGGGCCGTACTGCTCGCATTACCGCGCTACGCCCTGCCGCTCAACACCCTGCTACTGGGTGAGTCGGAAGCGCGCCATCTGGGAATACCTGTCAACCGCACCAAGCTGGCATTGATAGGCTGGGTGGCTGTGGGCGTGGGGACGTCGGTCGCGCTGGTAGGCACCATCGCGTTTGTCGGTCTGGTGGTGCCCCACATCGTGCGCCTGCTGATCGGGCCCGATCATCGAACCCTGCTTCCCGCGAGCGCACTCGCCGGGGCCATCCTGCTGGTCTGCGCCGATGCACTGTCGCGTATCGTGCTGGCGCCCACCGAGCTGCCGGTCGGCATCATCACTGCGCTGATCGGCGTGCCGTTCTTCATCTCCCTGCTGCGCCAACGCCACCAGTACGGGATGCAGACATGACCCTGCTGCAGTTACAGAGTGTGGACGCCGCGCCCTGGGGCGACCCTGTACTCACGGACATCAGCCTGGGTCTTGCGCCGGGAGAAGTGATGGGCCTGATCGGCACCAATGGCGCCGGCAAGTCCAGCCTGCTGCGGCTGCTCGCCGGGGACTTTGCCGCCACCAGTGGCAGCGTGCTGTTTGCCGGTCGCGCGCTGGAGAGCTGGCCGCGTCAGCAGCTGGCTCAACAGCGCGCGTTCCTGCCCCAGCTCTCACTGCTGAATTTTCCCTACACGGTCGAAGAAGTGGTGCTGCTGGGACGCACGCCACACAGCACCGGATTGCGCGCCGACCAGGACATTGTGCGCCAGGTGCTGCGCGCCACGGATACACTCTCCCTGCGTAATCGGCTGTACACGCAGCTCTCCGGTGGCGAGCGGCAGCGTGTGCAACTGGCCCGGGTACTGGCGCAGCTGTGGCACCCCGACGATATGCGCGGCACCCTGCTGTTGCTGGACGAGCCTACCGCGGCACTGGACCTGGCGCACCAGCAGCAGCTCGCCGCAACCATCGCCGGTATCGCAGCGCGCGGCTGTGCGGTGATACTGGTGGTGCATGATGTCAACCTGGCCGCCAGCGTGAGCCATCGCCTGCTGGTGCTGGATCGCGGTCAGGCAGTGGCCAGCGGGAGTCCGGACACCGTGCTGACCCCGGCGCTGTTTCGCGAGCTGTTCCATGCCGAGGTGCTCGTACAGCCCCACCCGAACGGGCGCCAGCCGCTGGTCATCGGCCTGTGATGCGCAGCGTCGCCCTGTGCTGGCTGCTGGCACTGTACGCCGCCGCAAGTGCGGGCCAACCGGTGACGGTGGTCGATTTCGCCGGGCGCACCGTGACCCTGTCGCAACCTGCACAGCGTATCGTAGCCCTCGCGCCACATATCGTGGAAAACCTGTACAGCGCCGGTGCGGGCGACCGCCTGGTCGGCGTTGTCAGCCACAGCGATTTTCCGGAAACGGCGCGTGCACTGCCTGTGGTGGGCTCTTTCAACGCATTCAGCCTGGAGCAGATTGTCGCGAGCCAGCCGGACCTCATCCTGATGTGGGGCTCGGGAAACGGCGCCGGCGCACTGGAGAAACTGGAGCGTCTGGGCGTCCCGGTGTATGTCAGTGAATTGCGCTCACTCGAGGATATCGCCACCAGTATCCGTCGCCTGGGACGGCTGGCGGGTACTCAGGAGGTCAGTGAAACCGAAGCGCGGCGCGTCGAGAACGGATTTAGAGACCTCGCGAACGCCTATACCTCAGCCGAACCGCTCTCCGTGTTTTACCAGATCTGGCACCGGCCTCTGCAGACTGTCAACGGAGACCACATGATCAGCCAGATCATTACGCTCTGCGGCGGCAGAAACATTTTTGCGGATGCCGCCACACTGGCACCGCGCGTCAACCTGGAATCGGTGCTGGCGCGCAACCCTCGCGTGATTGTCGCCGGCGGCATGGCGACGGCACACCCGGAATGGCTGCAGCACTGGCAGAGCTACCCTGGTCTGCGGGCGCTTGAGGACGGCCTGGTGTCGGTCAACCCGGACCTTATCCAGCGCCCCACCGCACGCGCCCTGGAGGGCGCGCGGGAACTGTGCGGCAAACTGGCCTCGGTGCGTGCCAACCCCCAGGCGGGTGATCTCTGACTATTGGTCCCTGTCTGTCTGGGCGCCCTCTTCCAGGCCCTTGAGAAACTCGCCCATTTTGCGGCCGGCCTCCTCGGGAGACAGGTCTTCCAGATCCTCGAACTGGCCGCCCATGGCTTCCATGCGCGCTTCCATCTCACGGGAAGCACGCTCGCTGCCCAGGCTGGTGAAGATAAACAGTACGGCCAGCACGCCGAAGACAATCTGTGCGGTTTTCCGCTGTCGCCCATGCACGGCGACGCTGGCCTCCACCAACAACCAGGCCCCCCAGGCTATCGTCACGATACTGCCGATGTAGGGGACAATCCCCAGCAGGGCGCTGACGGGGTACAGTGCGGCCAGCGCCGCCTGGCAGCGAAATGCCACTTCGTAATCTTCCGTGGACCCCATCAGCTTCCAGATAACATACAGCACTGCCGCACCAATGAACGCCCCCAGCACAGCCATCAGCGGACCAAAGATCAGGGCACCGAACACACCCACCAGCAGCCCGCCGGCAGAGCCGAACAGCGCAAATAACGCTGCAATGACACCGGCCACCGCACCCATGACCGCGACAAACACCACGGGATCGCCAAAGCCGCCGGTCTTGGGCATCGACTGAAAATAACTGACCGGCTGGGTGACGATCGCCCGAACCTGCTCAATGATCTGCTGGATATCGAAACTGCTTTTCTCGCTCATGACGCCCCCTGCCGATTATTGCCTTGTTGTTGAGACCGCAGGGAAATAGTACGTCCGGCCCGGCACAATTGCCACCGGTATGGCTTTTGCCAGCGCCACTGGTATCCTCAGCGCTGTCACTTCACCGATGTCTGGTTGCCATGTCCGCTATGACGAAAACCCTCCTTGCCGCCCTGCTCTGGCTATCGTTCGTCGCCACTCGCGCCCAGGCGGAAGACTACGACATTCTCTATCAGGCAAAAATTGCTCCCGACAGCGAGGTCGCCCGGGTGGAAATACGCCTGAGCGGCGAGCGGCTACCGAGCCGGCTGACCCTGACGCTGGACCCGGAGCGTCACCGTTCACTGCGAGCCGCGCGTGGCTTGACCGTGGAGGGCGACACGGCCGTGTGGAAACCGCGTGAACCTGAGGACAGCCTGCACTACGAGTTCGTGATCGACGAACAGAAAGCCAGTGGCAGCTATGATTCGCTGCTGACCGACAACTGGGCGATTCTGCGCAGTGACAAACTCGTGCCGCCCATCGCCGTGCGCGCACCCAAGGGACTGGAGGGCAAAGCGGAACTGCAGTTTATGCTACCGGAGGAATGGTCCGTTGCCGCCCCCTACCCCACGCGTGAGGGTATACCCTCGCATTACCTCATTGCCGACCCGGGACGGATATTCCCCCGCCCCAAGGGCTGGCTGATACTGGGAGACATCACCAGCCGGCAGGACATCATCGCCGGCACAGATGTGCGCGTCGCGGCACCTGCTGGCCAGGGAGAACGGTTGCAGGATACGCTCGCGTTCATTGCCTGGAACCTGCCCGAAGTCAAACGTGTGCTGCCCGACTTTCCCGATCAGCTGCTGATTGTGACCGCCGGCAAGCCGATGTGGCGCGGCGGACTGTCCGGCACGCGCTCCCTGTTTATGCACGCCGATCGACCGATGATCAGCGGCAACCGCACCAGTAGCCTGATTCATGAGCTCATCCACGTCGGGACGGGCATCAGCGGCGGCAAACGCGCAGACTGGATTGTCGAAGGGCTGGCGGAATACTACGCCTCCGCCATTCTGATGCGCACCGGCGGCATGAGTGACTGGCGCTATGCTCAAGTGATCGAGTGGAAAACGGCGTGGGCGGAAGAGGCGGACACGCTGTTCGCACGACGCTCATCCGGGCCGGTGACCGCACGCGCCGCCGTATTCATGCACCGGCTGGACCAGGCCCTCGCCAGGGCGACCGACGGCGAGGCGGGCATAGACGATGTGACCCGGGCCCTGGCGCGGGAACGGGGTCGGGTTTCGCTGGGGCAGCTCAAGGACATAGTCGCCGGACTGGCCGGCGAGGCAGTCGACGTCGACGCCCTGATCAAAACCCTCGAAGGAGCCCACTGAGGCCGGCGTCGGGCGTGACTTTTTGCCGAAGATATTTGCCGCACACAGTCTGTCGCGGAGCATCTGCTGTGCGTATCATCGGCCCTGGTTTCCCTGGCATCCCGGTCGCTGCACCCCATGCGTCAACAGTCTGCTCTCCCCCGCCTGCGCGGCGCACTCTGCAGCGCGCTGCTGCTGGCCTGCGCGCTGCCCACGGCAGCGGCCGACATTGAGCTGCCCCTCGAGCTGGATCTTGCCATCGTTGAAGAGGCACTGGCCGCCCAGCTGTTCAACGGTGCAGACCGCAAGGCTGAGCTGTTCCACGATTCCAAGGCCTGCAATGCGCTGACCCTCTCCGACCCTCGGGTGGAGGGCACCGAGCAGGGCCAGCTGCGCCTGACAAGCCGCTTTGATGCGCGCATAGGACTGCTGCTGGGTGGACGCTGCCGCATGCCTGTGGCCTGGAGTGGACTGATTGAAACCTTTGAAGATGTGCGCGTTACACCCGGCAGCGACCGGGTATCGTTTCGCGTTACGGATTCCAACATGCTCAGCAGTGAAGATGGCAGCCGGAAACTGCCGGGGATGCTCTGGGACTGGATCAAGGACCAGGTGCACCCGCGGCTCGGCGCCATCACACTGGATTTTGGGCCCGCCCTCACGGAACTGCGCTCACTGATTCACGATGCCTTGCCGACAGCGTTGGAGGAGCGCAACGCGGTCGCCAACTCACTGCAATTGCGCGGGGCGCACGCGAGGCCCGGCGCGCTCACCGTGGTCATGTCGATGCGCGCGCCCAGCGTTGTGGTCGCCGAACTGCCCGCAGGAGATCCGGCGCCCCTGACCGAGGCCGAACTGGCGGCCTGGGACGCTGCCTGGCAGGCCTGGGATGCCTTCGCCACCTGGCTGATCAAGGATCTCGCGGCCCCGGCGGACCCGGAACTGCGCGCAGAATTGCTCGCCCTGCTGATGGAGGCGCGCTACGAATTGCGCCATGCCCTGGCCACTGACCCTGCCGGACGCGATCCGGTGCGTGGACTTTTCCTGTCAACCTGGACACGCCTCGCGCCCATGCTGCGAGAAAACGCCCTCGCCGTACCGGGTGGCCGCAGCCTGGAGCTTGCCGCCTTTATCAGTGCCGGCAACGCCCTGCAGGCACTGGATGAGGTGGCGCCGCAACTCGGCTTTACGTTGGACAGCCAGACTCTGCGCCGCCTCGCCCGCCTGCTGGCCCCCAGCGTGAGCGACGATGAGTTGGCCTACAGCACGGCGGTTGATCCCGAACTGCGGGAATTGCTGGGACTGCCGCCTGAACTGGCCATTGAAAGCCCGGAGGAGACCGCCGCGTCCGGCCCTTTTGCCTGGCTGATACCGACTGTGCACGCCAGCACAGTGAGCACGAGTCTGGTGCAACTGTTGACCGGCTGGGTACCGGCAGCCGCTGAACTTGACCGCTACCTGCTGGCCATGGAGCAACTCCTGGATGAGAGCATTGCGGCCGAGCGTGCCCGCGGCACTGTACCCGCCGAGTTTTTCCCGCTGTACCAGGACCTGGTACGTGCGACTGCCTGGCAGGAATCCTGCTGGCGTCAGTTCGTGGCGGAAAACGGCGCTGTAGTGCCCATTCGCTCCTCTGCGGGCTCGGTGGGCCTGATGCAGATCAACCAGCATGTCTGGCGCAACATCTACGACCTTGAGGCGCTGCAGAACAATGTCGGCTACAACGCCCGTGCCGGCAGCGAGATTCTGTCCCACTATCTGGTGGACTACGCGATCAAGCGCGGTGAGCACACGGTGAATGGCAACGTGGACGACCTGGCCCGGGCCACTTATGGCGTGTATAACGGAGGGCCACGCCATCTTACCCGCTACCGGCAGGGCAGCCGGAGCGCCTACCTGCGCAGCGTGGACGCGGGTTTCTGGGAGAAGTACCAGGCGCTGCGCACGACGGGAGCCAGTGCCGTCAAGCAGTGCTACGGCGGCGCCTGAAGCTGCACACCATGCAGTTCACCCACCAGGAACAGCACCGCACTGCCGGTAAACTGCACGCGGCTTCCCTGCAGCTCGATGCCCAACTCGCCGCCACGCGCTGACACCTGACGGGCCGACAAACGGTTTTTCCCGAGGCGCCCCGCCCAATAAGGCGCAAGCCGGCAATGGGCCGAACCGGTGACCGGATCCTCCGGCACACCCAGTCTGGGCGCAAAAAAACGGCTGACAAAATCGTGCCGCTGACCGGGCGCGGTCACGATGACACCCTGCGCAGGCTGCTCGCTGAGCAGCGTGAGGCTCGGCCGCAAGTCACGGACCTCCGATTCACTGGCATACACGGCAAGCAGATAGTCCCCACCGCGGTGCACCTCTACCGGCGCGCTGCCAAGTGCCGCCGCCAAACCCGAGGGCGTGGAGCAGGACACGACAGGCACTGCCGGCAGGTCCATCAGGTAACGCTCTCCCTGACGACGCACCTGCAATTCACCGCTGCGGGTGAAAAACCGCGCGCAGGCCTGATCGTAGCCCAGTTGTGTATAAAGCACGTGTGCGGCGGCGAGGGTGGCATGCCCGCACAGGTCTACTTCCGCAGCCGGTGTAAACCAGCGCAGTGCATAGCCCTCCCCGCTGGGCACAAAAAAGGCGGTCTCCGCGAGGTTGTTCTCCTCCGCAATCGCCTGCAGCACACTGTCATCCGGCCACGCCTCAAGCGGCACCACAGCAGCCGGATTGCCCTCGAATACCCGCTCGGCAAACGCATCCACCTGGTACTGGCGCAGCGTCATACGCCGGTACTCCCGGACGCCGGCGCAAACAGTCGCGACTGGTCCGCTGTGTAGGTGTACACCACGTCCGTACTTGAATTGAGCGCGGTCTCCGCGGAATCCTGTACAACGCTGATCACGAAGCCAACCGCCACCACCTGCATGGCCACATCAAGGGGAATGCCGAACAGCGAACACGCCAGCGGGACCAGCAACAGGCTGCCCGAGGGCACGCCGCTGGCGCCACAGGCGGACAGCGCTGCAATCATGCACAGCAGTAACGCCCCCCCCAGAGACACCTCGATATTCAGTGTGTTGGCTGCGGCGAGCGTGAGCACAGTGATCGTGATGGCGGCTCCCGCCATATTGACCGTGGCACCGATCGGTATAGTCACAGTGTATAACTCCTCGCTGATGCCCAATTTCTTCGCCAGGTTCAGGTTAACCGGAATGTTCGCCGCCGAACTGCGGGTGAAGAATGCCGTGATTCCCGACTCCTCCAGACATTTGAAGACAATCGGATAAGGGTTGCGTTGCAAAATGAGAAACACGAGCAGCGGATTGACCAGCAGTGCCATGATCAGCATACAGCTCACCAGCAGGAGGGCGAGGCCGGCGTAGCCGGCCAGAGCCTCAAGGCCGGTACTGGCAACCGTGGCACACACCAGGCCGAAAATACCCAGCGGTGCCAGGCGAATGACATGGCGCACGATATCGGCAACGCCCGTGGCCAGGGTCTGCAGGTGCTCGCGAAAACTGTCACTGGCACGCCGGAAGCTGATGCCCAGCAGAATCGCCCAGGTCAGGCAGCCGAGAAAATTGCCGGTGAGCAGCGCGTTGACCGGGTTGTCGATCAGCTTGAACAGGACATCGCTGAGCACCGCCGTGACAGCCACCGGCGGGCTGCCACTGGCTACGGCCGACAGCGCGATGTGCTGGGGAAAGGCAAAACTCATGCCGACGGCTACCACTGCTGCGCTGACGGTCCCCGCGAGGTACAGCATTAGCGTGAAGGCCGACTTGCGCCCATCGCTGCCGCTCTCATGTCGATTGGCAATGGCCGACATGACCAGCAGCATGACCAGCAGGGGCGCGACCGCCTTCAGCATGCCCACGAACAGGTCGCCCAGCAGACCGAGCGGCGCGGCGACGCCCGGGGCCGCTGCGCCCAGCACCGAACCGAGCGCGACACCGATCAGAATCGGCGGCACCAGGCCCAGGGACATCAAGCGCATGGGGCGATCCTCACGTAGCAAACAAGCTTCATGCGCTGCCTCCTTCCACACCGAAACCGCTACTGTATACACTTCAGCTTGCGGGGCAAGTTGTGACACGTCCCGAGGCGATGGGGGCTTGCCAAGCGTCCTGCGTCTGCTAACCTCCTGCCCAACACGAATTTGACAGAGAGTGAGCACGCCACGATGAAACCAGCAACCCTGGCACTGCACGCGGGCTACGATGGCGATCCTGCCACCAACGCGGCAACCACGCCCATCTACCAGACAACATCCTACACGTTCAACGATACGCAGCACGGCGCTGACCTGTTCGACCTCAAGGTCCCCGGCAACATCTACAGCCGCATCATGAACCCCACCAACGCCGTGCTGGAAGCGCGGGTGGCAGCGCTCGAGGGCGGCATCGGCGCGCTGGCTGTGGCCTCCGGAATGGCCGCCATTCGCTATGCCATCGAGGCCATCGCCGAGGTCGGCAGCAACATTGTCAGCACGTCGCAGCTGTACGGTGGCACCTACAACCTTTTTGCCCACACCTTTCCCCGCCAGGGCATCGAAACGCGCTTTGCCAAAGCCGATGACTTCGACACGGTCGCCGCACTGATTGACGAAAACACCAAGGCCCTGTTCTGCGAGTCCATCGGCAACCCGGCCGGCAATGTTGTGGATATCGCGCGCTGGGCGGAAATCGCCCACGCTGCGGGCGTGCCCCTGATCGTCGATAACACCGTGGCCACGCCGGCGCTGTGCCGCCCCTTTGAACATGGCGCGGACATCGTTGTGCACTCGCTGACCAAGTACATTGGCGGCCACGGCACAACCATCGGCGGCGCCATTGTCGACTCGGGCAAGTTCGACTGGGCCGCACATCCTGAGCGCTTCGCGATCATGAACACACCGGACCCCTCCTACCACGGTGTGGTGTATACGGAAGCCATGGGGCCCGCCGCGTTTATCGGCCGTTGCCGCGTTGTGCCGCTGCGCAACACCGGCGCAGCGCTGTCACCCAACAGCGCTTTCCTGCTGATGCAGGGTCTGGAAACACTGGACCTGCGCATGCAGCGTCACTGCCACAATGCGAAAAAGGTCGCCAAATACCTGCGCAAGCACCCGCAGGTGAGCTGGGTCAATTACGCGGGCTTGAAGGACAGCCCCTACCGTGAAACCTGCAAGAAAATTTGCGGCGGCAAGGCCTCAGGCATCCTGAGTTTCGGTATCAAAGGCGGCAAGGACGCCGGTGCACGCTTCATAGATGCGCTGCAGTTGATTCTGCGCCTGGTGAACATCGGCGATGCAAAATCACTGGCCTGCCATCCCGCGAGCACGACCCACCGCCAGCTGAACCCCGCTGAGCTTGCCTCTGCCGGTGTCAGTGAGGATATGGTGCGGATCTCGGTCGGTATCGAGCACGTGGACGACATCATCGCCGACATCGAGCAGGCCCTGGCAGCCAGCCAGGGCTAAGCCTCCGTCGACACCCTCCCCGCGGGACGCGTCCGCTCATGGCGATAGCCCCGCGCCGCGGGGCTGCGCCATCCCCTCGACGGCCATTCGATCTTCACAGCAAGGCCTCGAAATGGTCAGTGAGCACGCAGTCCCGGCGGCGCGCGTCATACTCACGCAGCCGCTCAACATCCTCCGCCGGGATCAGTTGCTTGCTCACGGCATCCTGCAGGGCCTCGTCCAGCGTTGCGGCGTCCAGTTCACCCTTGCTCCAGGCTTTCTGCAGCGCAACGAAGGGCTTCTCCACGGCCAACAGCATCTGGTAGGTGCTTTCCACCCGCCCCACCGCATCCTCGGGATCAACACTCAGGTGGACCCGCTCGGCAAGCATGCTGCGCACCGGGTTGGGCGCCATCACCAGGTCACCCAGGTTGCGTATGCTGTTGTCGTCTGGCGCCGGGTAGATGCGGCCCAGGGGCAGACACAGGGCACGCAGCGCAAGTCCCAGAGCGCGAGGCTGGAAGTTTGCGCAGTAGGCAACCAGCGCTTCCTGGGCGAGGTGCAGCGCGCGTTGCAGCGCATAGGCCGCGTGCGCATCAGCCTCCTCGCTGCGCGGCTGGGTGGCATGGAACTTCAACAGGCTGCTGGCGATAAGCAACTGGCTGTGCACATCACCCAGTCGGGCGGACAGCAATTCGCGGCGTTTGAGGTCGCCACCGAGCACGCCCAGTGCCACATCGGCGCAGATGGCCAGGGCGGCACTCAGATGATTGATACGCTGGTACCAGCGCTTGCTGAAGTCATCGGCCCCGGCAGGCACCGCGCTGAAGTACGCGCCGCTCAGGCCCAGCGTGACGAGGCGGGCAAAATTACTCCCCGCGTGACCAAGGTGCCCCATCAGCAACGGTTCAAACTCGCGCAGGCCTTCGTGGATCTCCTCCGCTTCAAGGGTCTGCATCTCATCAAACAGATAAGGATGGCAGCGCATCGCACCCTGACCAAAGATCATCAGGGACCGGGTCAGGATATTGGCGCCCTCTACCGTTATCGCAACGGGCAGCGCGTGGTAGCCCGCGGCCAAGAAGTTGCGCGGCCCCAACTGGATGCCGCGACCGCCCACAACATCCATACCGTGGTTGACCAGCGTGCGCATCAACTCGGTTGCGTGGTATTTCGCCATGGCGGTCATGACCGAAGGCGTGCCATCTTCCAGGGAGCGCGTGACCAGTTCCCGCATTGCCTCCAGCGTGTAGGCTCCCGCCGCTATTTCAGCCGTGGCCTCCTGTACGCCCTCGAACTTGCCCACTTCCATGTTGAACTGCCTGCGTATACGTGCGTAGGCGCCAACCATGAGGTAACACATCGCACCGCTCGCGGTGGACAGCGCTGGCAGGGACACGCCCCGCCCGGCGCCGAGGCACTCAATGAGCATGCGCCAGCCCTTGCCGGCCATTGCGGGCCCACCGATAATCCAGTCGACGGGAATGAACACGTCCTCGCCCATGATGGGGCCGTTCATGAACGGCGCGCCCGGGTTGTGCCGGCGGCCGATTTCAACACCGGGGTGATTCGCCGGCAACAGGGCACAGGTGATGCCATAATCTGACTTGTCCGGGTCACCCAGCAGGCCCTCCGGATCCTGCAGTTTGAAGGCCAGCCCCACCACAGTCGCCACCGGCGCCAGGGTAATCCAGCGCTTGTGAAAATTGAGGCGCAGGCCGATCACCTCCTGGCCTTCGAACTCGCCCTTGCAGACCACACCGACATCCGGGATCGCGCCGGCGTCCGAACCCACCTCCGGACCGGTCAGCCCGAAGCAGGGCAGTTCGCTACCGTCTGCAAGGCCGGGCAGCCAGCGCTGCTTCTGCGCTTCGGTACCGTACTTGACCAGCAGCTCGCCCGGCCCAAGCGAATTCGGCACCATAGCCGTGACAGCGGCGGTGATGGAACGGCTGGCGATCTTCGCCATGATGCGGCTCTGGGCATAGGGACTGAAATCACGCCCACCGAATTCCTCGGGAATGATCAATCCAAAGAACCCCTTGTCACGCAGATACTCCCAGACGTCCGGGGAGAGATCCTGCCGCTGGTGAACATCCCACTCCGAAATCATCCCGCACAGGGTTTCAACTTCGTTGTCCAGAAACGCCTGCTCGCTCTCGGTCAGCGCCGGCGGCTGCAGGGCGCTGAAGGCCTGCCAGTCGGGCTGCCCGCTGAACAGCGCCTTGTCCCAGCCGGTGGTGCCCGCCTCCAGAGCCTCACGTTCGGTGCTGCTCATCGGCGGCATGGCCTTGCGCAGCAGCCGGTATACCGGGGCAACCAGGTACTCCCTGCGCCAGGATGCAACATTCAGCAGCAGGAGCACGGCCAGCGTGGGCAGGAAAACCAGCCACATCCCGCCCTCGCCCAGCGACAGGACGAAAGCCCCAAGGCCGACCAGCAGCGAGCCGGCGGCCAGCGAGGGACGCAACAGCAACACGGTCAACAGGAGCAGGATAAACAGGACAATCGACAGCAACATGGCAGGACACCTCATGCAAGCGCACCGGGCCGGTGCGAGAAGTTCAGGCCCTCGACCTACCATAATGCATTCGGGCAACCACGCACAATGACCGCGCCTGCGCCGTGGCGACGCGCTGCTCGCCGCAAACTGGCCAGCAGCAGGGCAAAAACGCTATAATCGCGCACCTCGCTGGACCTCCTCCAATAACAGCGGCGGCGTTTCAGTGATGCGCCGACGACACAAAACACCGTCTGGACGATGGACAACCCACGACTTCTGAACATTCCGGAGGCAACAACATGGCTTTTGAACTTCCCGCTTTGCCCTACGCACGCGACGCTCTCGCACCCCATATCTCAGCCGAGACGCTCGATTACCACTATGGCAAACACCACAACACCTATGTCGAAAAGCTCAATGGCATGGTTCCCGGCACTGAGTTTGAAGGCAAGTCGCTGGAGGAAGTGATCCGGACCAGTTCCGGCGGCATTTTCAATAACGCTGCTCAAGTCTGGAACCACAGTTTTTACTGGGAGTGCCTGAGCCCGAATGGCGGCGGTGAAGCCACAGGCACGGTCGCGTCTGCAATCAACGCCGCTTTCGGCTCCTTTGCCGAGTTCAAGAAGGCCTTCACCGATGCCGCCGTCGGCAATTTCGGCTCCGGCTGGACCTGGCTGGTGAAAAACAGCGATGGCACCGTCGCAATTGTCAACACGAGCAACGCCGAAACACCGCTCACCGACAGCAGCGTGACACCGCTGCTCACTGTTGACGTGTGGGAGCACGCCTACTACATCGATTACCGCAACGCGCGCCCGAAGTACCTGGACGCCTTCTGGGCCCTGGTTAACTGGGACTTCGTGAACAAGAACTTTGCCTGACCCCGGGGCCGCCGGTCAGCGACCGGCGGCCTCTTACCCCAGCGGCAACGCCGTGGTCGCCTTGATTTCCTCCATGACAAAACTTGCCGAGACGTCAAACAGGTCGGCAGCGATCAGGCGCTGGTACAACCTGTCGTAGCCGGGCATATCCGCAACCACCGCTTTCAACAGGTAATCGAGCTGCCCGCCCAGCCGGTAAACCTCCAGCACGCCCTCCACTTCCTGCACAATCTGTCGGAACTGCTCCACCCAGGCCGCATTGTGCTGGTTGGTGCGAATGGTGATAAATACCGTGAGCCCAAGGCCGATACTGGCCGGATCGAGCAGCGTGACGCGCTGCCGTATCACACATGCCTCCTCAAGCTTCTGCAACCGGCGCCAACATGCCGACTTGGACAGCGCCACACGCTCGGCGAGGTCACCGACCGACAGCGATGCATCCCCCTGCAGCAGCCTCAGCAGCTGTTTATCCTGATTATCGAGCACGACCATGGACAACTCCAGTAAAGGACAATAATTTCGTATTATGCCCAATTATCGGAATACTATTCCCTTCTATTCGATTTTTTACGCACATTTTCGGACAATGTACCGGCACTACGGGCGTACACTGGCTACCTCGATCGGGCCCATCCACCACCTGCCAGGAGCAACCCCATGTCTTCTCTCATTGCCCGCATACGCGATGCCGTCATCGGCAGACAGCACAGCATTGCCACGCCCTTCGGTGAAAAGCCGCTGGTGTATGCCGACTACACCGCCTCGGGCCGCAGCCTGAGCTTCATTGAAGACTACATCCGCGACGAAGTGCTGCCTTTCTACGCCAACACACATACAGAAACTGCATTCACAGGCGCGCGTACCACCGCGCTGCGGGAAGCGGCTCGCACCATGATTCGCGACGCGGTCAACGCGGGCGCTCAGGACAGGGTCATTTTTTGTGGGTCCGGCGCGACAGCCGCCATCAACAAGATCATTGATATCCTGAACCTGCGGCTACCGGCTGATCTCGCCGACCGCTACTCGCTCGCGCAGGCTATCCCGCTGGAAGACCGGCCGGTGGTGTTCATCGGCCCCTATGAGCACCACTCCAACGAACTGCCCTGGCGCGAGAGCCTGTGCACCGTCGAGGTCATTCCGCTCGACGCTGCAGGAGGCATTGACCAGGCCTGCCTCGCCGCAGCCCTGCAGAAATACGCAGCGCGCAAACGCAAGATTGGCAGCTTCTCCGCCGCCTCCAACGTCACGGGTATCAAGAGCGATGTCACGGGCATTACTCGCCTGCTGAAAGAGCACGGCGCACTCGCCTTCTGGGATTATGCTGCCGCCGGACCCTACGTCGCCATCGACATGAACGGCGCGGATCCGCTGGACGCCATTTTCCTGTCGCCCCACAAGTTCGTCGGCGGCCCGGGCACCCCCGGCGTCCTGGTTGCCAAGAACGCGCTGTTCCAGAACCGGGTGCCGGCCACCGTCGGGGGCGGTACCGTAAGCTGGGTCAATGCCACGGGCCACGTCTACGCCCGGGATATTGAGCGCCGTGAGGAGGGCGGCACGCCGGCCATCGTCGAGTCCATCCGCGCCGGCCTGGTATTTTCCCTGCAGCAGGCCGTCGGGACGGATACCATCGCGGCCCGCGAGGCAGACCTCGCGGCCCGTGCTCTCGCACGCTTCCGCAACTGTGCCAATCTCGAGGTACTCGGCCCGTCATCTGCTGCGCGCCTGCCTATTTTTTCGCTGCGGTTTCGCCACGGTCAGCGTGATTTGCACCACGGTTTCGTGGTGGCACTGCTCAACGACCTGTTTGGCATTCAGGTACGCGGCGGCTGCTCCTGCGCCGGGCCCTATGCCCATAGCCTGCTGGGCATCGACAGCGAACGCAGCCAGCAGTTCGAGACCGCAATCACCAATGGCGACAGCCTGATGCGGCCAGGCTGGGTCCGCGTGAACTTCAATTACTTTATTGACGAAGCGGAGTTGGAATACCTGCTGCGTGCCTTTGAACTGGTCGCAGAGCACGGATGGCGTATGCTGCCCCAGTACGCGTGGCACGCGAGCCACGGGGTCTGGCGCCACCACCGCGCGCAGCAGCAGACGCCGCCGCCCTTCACTGGTCTCAGCTGGCTGAACACGCAACCGCGGCCGCCCGAAACAGCCGCCAGGCCACTGGATACCCACTTGCAGCAGGCAGAACGCCTACTGCAGGAACCACTCGCCAATCCAACAGCTGCGCCGCTGATCTTGAGCGACAGCAACGAAGCACTGCGCTGGTTCGTGTTACCGCAGGAAATTCAACCCGGCGAGCGGCGCAGCCGGTGGAACACTGCCAGCGAAGCCTGATTGGCGGGAATCGCCACACTGGGGGCACAAGCCTCGCGAATGTGTGAAAAATTTACAATCGCATTGCGTCAACGCCGTGACAAACCGTCTGATTAGAGGGTTGCTTACCCGAGCTGCTGGCATGCAGGTGCCAGAACCCGGTATTCGCGAAGCACAGGTGCATGCCATGCCAATAACAATGAAAAGCAAACTACTCCCGGTGCTGGTCATCGCTGCCGCCCTCGCGGGCTACGCAGCGCTGCACGCCGCCGCGCCGGAGCCCGAACAGGACACAACACCGGTGCGTCCGATCAGCGTTTTCACCGCTACGGTGCGTGCCGAGCAGACGCAGCTGAGTGTCCGGACACAGGGTGAAGTGCGGGCTGCAACCGAACTCGACCTGGTGACACAGGTAGGCGGGCGGATTGTCGCGGTATCTCCGGAGTTTACCGAGGGCGGCCGCGTCGCCGCCGGCGAGACTCTGCTGCAGATCGAAGATACCGACTACCGACTCGCGCTGAGCGAGGCCCGTGCCGCCGTGGCCGAGGCCGAGGTGAGGGTGCAGCAGGCCCTGGCCGATGCCGATGTGGCGCGCAAGCAACTGCGCAACGAACCGAACGCCTCCCCGCTGGCCCTGAAGCAACCACAGCTCACAGAGGCCCGGGCCATGCTGGAAGCGGCGAGCGCCCGCCTTGAGCAGGCTGAACTCGATCTCCAGCGCACCCGGGTTCACCTGCCATTCGACGGGCGCCTGCTGAGCACCCTGGTCAATGTCGGCCAGTACGTCACCCCGGGCACACCGCTGGGCCGGGCATTTGCCACCAACCGCGTGGAGATCCGGTTGCCACTCAGTGACGATCAGCTCGCAGCCCTCGACCTGCCCATCGGCTACACCGCAGCGCCAGGGCAGGAGCCTCCGGTGATCCTCAGCGCTATCGTGGCCGGTCGACAGCATCAGTGGCAGGGGCAACTACGGCGACTCGATGCCGCCATCGATCCCGGTTCTCGCATGCTGTACGCCATGGCCGAAGTCCAGGAACCCTACGGGCGTGGGGCGTCGGCAGAGGGCATGCCGCTGGCCGCCGGGCTGTTCGTAGAGGCGACCATCCCCGGCCGCACACTGGACGCCGCCCTGCTGATTCCCCCCGCCGCCCTGCGACCGGGAAACAAAGTGCATGTGCTGGATAGCAGTGGCCTGCTGGCTACCCGGGATGTCGAGGTGCTGTCGCGCAGCGCCACGCGCGTAGTGATCGGCAATGGTCTGCAACCCGGCGAACAGGTGATTACCTCGGCCATCCGCAACCCGGTGCAGGGCATGGCACTGTCGGCAATCGCCGAATCGGGGAACGGCTGAATGCGCGCGTTTATCGGCTGGTGGGTACACAATCCGGTCGCTGCCAACCTGCTGATGGTGGGCATCCTGCTCGCTGGCGCCCTCGGTTTCGTGAGTATGGAGCGCGAGGCCTTTCCCCGCTTTGAGATCAACCAGGTCGAGATTGAGGTCACCTGGCCGGGGGCAGCCCCGCAGGAGGTCGAGGAGCAGGTCGTACTGCGTATCGAGGAGTCTCTCGATGACCTCGACAATGTCAAACGCGTCTCCTCTACGGCCTCCGAGGGTCTTGCCAGGCTGGAGGTCAGCACCTGGCCCGGCGTGGACCTCGAGCAATTCCTGAACGATGTAAAGAATCGTGTGGATGCAGTGACTGCGCTGCCGCGGGACATCGAGCCCCCGCGGGTGAAACGCAGCGACTTCCGCGAAGAGATGATCCGCGTGGCCGTGCACGGCGAGGTCAGCGAACGTGAGCTCACGCGACTGGCCGAGGACCTGCGCGACGAGGTGGCCGCACTCCCCTGGATCTCACTGGTCGAGCTGTTCGGCACGCGCCGCGAGGAAGTCACTATCGAGCTGTCCCAGGCCGCCATGTTGCGCTTCGGCGTCAGTTTCGATGAGGTCGCCAGCGCGATCCGTGGCAGCTCCATCAACCTCTCCTCTGGCCAGGTCAGGACCGCTACGGGTGATGTGCGGCTGCGCGCGCGCAATCTTGCCGACAACAGCGAGGACTTCAGCCAGATCGTGCTGCGCCAGAATGCAGAGGGCGCCACCGTGCGCATCGGCGATGTCGCCCGGGTGATTGACGGCTACGAAGAAAATGAAATTCTGGCCACATTGAACGGCGAGCCCGCGGTCCTCATACAGATCCTGTCAACCGACAACATGCAGGTCGTGAAGGCCAGCGCGGCGGTCAAGGCGTGGATGGAGAAAACGCGCCCCACGCTCCCCGCGGGAATCAGCCTTACCCTCTGGTTTGATACTGCAGACATCTATGAAAGCCGCATGGACCTGATAGGCAGTTCGGCCTGGCTGGGGCTGATGCTGGTATTTCTCGTCCTGATCATGTCACTGCGCCCCAAGGTTGCCCTGTGGGTAACTGCCGGTATTGCAGTCGCCTTTGTGGGCACCTTCGCGGTCCTGCCAGCCAACGATGTCTCGCTCAATGTCATGTCCACGTTCGCCTTCCTGCTGGTACTGGGCATTGTGGTGGACGATGCCATTGTCGTGGGCGAGAGCATTCACCAGCATGCCCACGCCGGCGGCGGCATCGACGCGGCGATTGACGGCGCCTATGCCGTCGCGCGCCCCGTGGTGTTCGCGGTGCTCACCACCATGATCGCCTTCGCGCCCTGGTTTTTCGTGGACATCGAAGGCGGCAACATGACGCGCCAGTTCTCCATCGTCATTACCGCGGCGCTGACCATCTCCCTGATCGAGGCATTCTGCATACTGCCGGCCCACCTGCGCCACCTGGAACACCGTGAACACCTCGGCCCCTGGCGGCTGCGCCAGCGACGCTTCGAAGAGGGTATCGTCGCTTTTGCCAACACCCGCTATCGCCGCCTGCTTGCGCTGGGGACCGACTACCGTTACCTGACCGCCAGCCTGTTCACCGCAGCCTTCATCCTCAGCCTTGGCGTGTTCGGTGCCGGCTGGGTCAAGTTCACCTTTTTCCCCGAGGTGCAGAACGAACAGGTTCACATCAATGTGGTGATGCCCAGCGGTGCCCCCTACTCCCGCTCACTGGCCGTCCTGGCGCGGCTGCAGGAAGCCGAGAAGCAGCTGATTGCCGAAGTGGAGTCACAGGCCGCCGCCGAGGGTGGCAGCGGCTCCCTGGTGGAGGGCTGGTATACGCGCTCCCGACGCGACAGTGTGATCGCCATCGTCAGCCTGTCGCCACCGGAAGAACGGGCGTTGTCTGCCCGCGAGACCGCCGAGCGTTTCCGCGAGTTGGTGGGCGACATCCCGGATGCGGAAGAGATCGAAGTCAGCTACACCCTTAACGACCAGGGCGCGGCCATCACCTGGGTGCTGCGGCACCGGGACCTGGACGTCCTGCGCGCTGCGAGCAACGACCTGCAGGCCCAACTGCGCAGCTATCAGGGCAGTTACTACGTGCGCGACAGCCTGCGGGCCGGGAGTGAGGAAATACA
Organism: Halieaceae bacterium UBA5044; assembly: GCA_002416125.1. Lineage (GTDB taxonomy): Bacteria > Pseudomonadota > Gammaproteobacteria > Pseudomonadales > Halieaceae > Haliea. The sequence goes on along the minus strand of DIBU01000013.1, from coordinate 200,184 downwards.
CCTGAGCCTGCGTCCGGGCGCCGAGAAACTGGGCATCAGCCTTGCCGATGTATCGCGCCAGGTACGCCAGGCCTATTATGGCGAGGAAATTCAACGCCTGCCCAGGGAGCACGGTGATGTCCGGGTGATGCTGCGCTACCCTGCGGAACTGCGCGCACAGCTTGCAAGCCTTGACAGCTTCCGGGTGAGGACCGCGGACGGACGTGAAATCCCCCTGCTCGCCGTGGTAGATGTGGAGGTCAACAACGCTGTGGACCGGATCCAGCGCCAGGACGGCGAGCGCATGGTGCGCATCTCAGCGGAGGCCGCACCGGAGCTGGTCAGCGACATGAACAAGGACCTCAAGGAGAACTTCCTGCCCGTACTGCAGGAGCGTTATCCGGACCTGGTGATCCTGCGCGGTGGTGAGCAGGAAACCGAACAGGCGTTCTTTGACGAAATCATCGCCCTCTACGCAGTAGCGCTCTTCGCCATGTATGCGCTGATCGCCGTGGCCTTCCGCTCCTACGCGCTGCCCCTGCTGATCATGACGGCGATTCCCTTCGGCTTCATGGGCGCCGTCTACGGACACCTGCTGTTCGCAACCCCCATGGCGCTGTTCTCGTACTTCGGCATCGGCGCCGCGGCGGGTGTGGTGGTGAATGACAACCTGGTGCTGGTGGACTACATCCGCCGCTTGCGTGAGCGCGGCGCATCCGCGGCTGACGCTGTGCTGGAGGCAGGGGTCGCCCGTTTCCGGCCCATTCTGCTGACCACAGTGACTACCTTCGTGGGCCTGCTGCCCATCATGGCGGAGCGCTCCACCGACGCACAATTCCTCAAACCCGCAGTCCTGTCGCTGGCCTTCGGCGTGCTGTTTGCGCTGTTGGTCACGCTGCTCATGGTGCCCGCGCTTTACCTGATCGGGGAAGACTGTGCAGGGCTCGCCCGACGCCTGCTGCCCGGGTTGGGCGAGCGACCCCAGGCACCGCAGAACGTCGCCACCCAGCCAGAGCGGTAAAAATCCCGGCTTCGTACATTGCTTTGTCACACTATGCCGCTATGCTGCGCTCCGCCAGCTGGCACAGACTTTGCTGCAATCCGGAGACGGTGGGCCTTTCGGGCCTCCACAGGGTGCTGAGGGGCTGGCAACGCACGGCGATGGTGCATCGGCGCACCGCAACAGGGCTTGAGCTTTCAGGGAGATCCGCAGAATGAACAGCGAATTTAACGCAGAAGAACGCTTTCGGCGCACCGTGGGCGACGTTGTAGTCGCGGAGATGCTGTTTATTCAGGCTACGGTGGAAAGCGCCTCGGTGATCGGCTCCGGACTGCAGGAGCTCGGGCACCACCTGCTCGCCGCGCCCAGCGATCCCCGCCAGCCCATTGGCTCCATCGCCAGCCTGCTGCAGGCCACTGCCGATCGCGCGCTGGAACCCTACAGCACCCGGTTCGGTTACTTCCGCCAGCTCCGGGAGCTCTAGCGACCTGCCTGCAGCGCCGCCAGTTGCTCCGGCGTCGCCTCGGTCTGGTAGCGCGCTTTCCACTCGTCGTAGGGCATGCCATAGATACGCTCCCGCGCCTCGTCGCGGCTGAGCGCCACACCCTCCTCCGCCGCCGCTTCCGCATACCAGTTGGCGAGGCAATTGCGGCAGAACCCGGCAAGGTTCATCAAATCGATGTTCTGCACATCCTTGCGCTGATCCAGATGGGATAGCAGGCGACGAAAAGCCGCCGCCTCGATAGCGTGTTCCTGTGACATAAAAAAGTAGCCTCCAGAATGACCTAGTCGCCCATTGGGGCGACACTGCTCAGAATCAGTTGTACCAGACGCGTCTGCCGGGTGACACCCGTCTTCGAAAAGATGGCGCTGAGATGGGATTTCCCAGTGTTGCGGGAAATGTGCAGGCGCACGCAGGCTTCGTCCAGCGTTGCGCCCCCCGCCAGTAGCAGGCTCAGGGTGGCCTCGGCACGGGTCAGCCCGAACAGGGTCATCAACACATCCACCGGTGCTTCGCGCTGATATTCCGGATCCGACACAAAAACGGCCACGGACGGATTGCGGCTGCCATCCGGTGCTGCCACCAACGGCAGTGGCCGCATCAGCAGGCCGGGGCCCGGACTGCTGCCACTGTCCAGCCGGAGGGCCTTGACCAGGCCTGGCTCCCCACGCAGGTGCGCCTGCATGACATCATCCAGGCACTCCCGGAATGCCTGCTGGTCGCTACGATGCACCAGGCGCAGCTGCCCCTCGTGCTGCGTCAGCCAGCGGCCTTCAGCCAGCAGGCGCTCGCCGGCGCTGTTGCTGTGTCGAATCCGCGCCCGCCGGTCCAGAATGAACGCACCCAGCGCCATGCGGTCCACCGCTGCCGCGAACAGCGTACGCTCGCTCTCCACCCGCGCGATGCGCGCGTGCAGACGGATCGTCTGCTGAATATGGGGCAACAGGCAGCGGGCGAGCTCGCGCTCCGGTGCCGCGAAATTGGTCCGTCCTGCGACCCGGGCAAAGCGCAGGCGTGCGGTATTGCCGAGTTCATCACCCAGATCTGCACCCATAATATGCCTGATACCGGTGGGCTCCACGTATTGCCGGAAATAGGCTGACTGGTAGTACTCGCCGGGGGGCATAAAGGCATCCACGGTGAAGACCTCACCCGGCGGCAGGTTCACGAAGGGGTCTAGGGCAAAGTAGCTCTCGTTATAGGCGTTCACCGCGTCCGGGGAGAGCACCACGGAATTGATGACCAGCCCGCTATCCCCCTCGCGCGGTGCGCGCAGGATCAGCGTGACGTAGTCGGCATCCAGCGCCTCCCCCAGCAGGCGCAGAAACGCCTGCCAGGGAGGGTCTGCTAGCGGGCCTCGCGAAAGCGCCAGCAGCAGCTCATTCATGGGGGCCGAAATCAGATATTCGCGCATGGTGGGTTCCAGCCGGGTCTACGCGCATTGTCCCGCCCGCGAGCGAGGCGGTCAAACAGCCCCCAAAACCTCAAGCTCGCAATCTGGCAATGGCGGCGGCGGCCTGTGTATCCTGGGCAGTGTCCTGCGGCATCGGGAAAGTGATGCTGTCGGCAAGCCCGGCATAGCGTGCGCGCAGCACCTCCGCGATTTCCGCGTAAGAACCCCGTGGCACGAAGGCACTGAGCATCTCGTCGGTGACGACGGCGGGGAGATCCTGCCAGCGCCCCTCCCGGGTCAGTGCCTGCAGTTCGGCACCGCGCGCCTGCCAGCCAAACAGCTCGAGGCTCGGCCAGTAGGCCGGGGTTGAATACAGGAACCCCAGCAAACGGCGCTGTTGTTCCCACTGCTGCGCCACCGCCTGCTCATCGACGCCGGTGGCCACCAGCGGCCCCAGAATCAGCCGCAGCGCTGCGGGATCACGTCCGGCGCGCTCCAGACCGTCGCGCAGGCGGGGCAAGCACACTGTCCGGAGGTACTCAGGGGGCGTATTCGTGGGGTGGGTGATCATACCATCCGCGATCCTGCCCACCATGCGCGTCATGGCGGGCCCCACCGCGCCACAAAGCAGTGGGATGTCCGGATGCGCGATAGGGCCTGGATTGAAGAAGGGCTGCAAGCGGGTAAACCGGTAATGCTCACCCTCGAAGCGCAGGGGTGTACCGTGCTGGAAACTGTCGAAGATAGCGCGCAATGACTGCACATACTCGCGCAACTGTGGCACGGGTGAATCCCAACGCGCCGAATACCGCTGTTCGATGTTCTGCTTGATCTGGGTGCCGAGACCCAGCTCGAAGCGTCCACCAGAGAGTTGCTGCAAATCCCAGGCGGCCACCGCGACGGTCATCGGGCTGCGCGGAAACGCCACCAGCACCGAGGTGCCCACACGCAGACGTCGCGTCGCCTGCAGCGCCAGCGCTGCCAGCAACAGACCGTCGTGGATGGCATCGGGGACATGCAACCCATCAAACCCCATGGCCTCAGCCCGGGCCGCGTGCGCGGCAATGCCACAGGGGCCCATGGATTCCGGTGTCGTTGCATAAACCTTGAACACGGTGCTGCGCTCAGGCGCTGTGATCGCCAGCCGCAGGCAGGCGAATCAGGGGCAGCAGCGCGAGTCCGATGAGCAGAGCGCCGATAAACCCGACAAATGCACCTGCATAGCTGCCACTGCTGTCGTAGATCAGCCCCGCCAGAGGCGGCCCCACCAGCGTCAATGGCATGATCACCGGGTTCATGAGGCCCATGACGCGCCCGTAATTGGCCGCCCCGAACAACACCGCCAGCAGCGAACCCCAGACCGGCAGCATCCCGCCGGCGGCGAGGCCAAGACTGACGCTGCCTGCCAGTAGCAACGTGTAGGTGTCACCCAACAGGTAGCAGGCCACGCCCACCATCACCAGCATCATGGATGCACCCAGTGCCACGCGCAGGTCGAGACGGTCGGCGATGGTGCCGAAGCCAAGCTTGCCCACAATGCCCGCCAGGGCGATGGCGGACACCAGAAATGCCGCCCGCTCGGCCGGAGAGCCCACACCCAACGCGAACGGTACCAGATTTGCCAGCACCGCCGAATACACGCCGAACAGCAGGCCCATCGCCATCGCCACCAGCCAGAAATTCCGCTCGCGCAGCAGCGCTGCCGTGGACAAAGGCGGCGGCGCAAATGCGGGGCCGGAGGGCGGCGCATCACCGTCGGGGTGCAGGCCACGATCGCCGGGACGGTTGGCCACCATCCACACCGCTGGCAGGGTCACCAGCAGCGTGCCCACGCCGAGGATACGCAGCGCGTTGCGCCACTCGTAGGTATCGATCAGCCACTGCACCAACGGCGGGAATACGAAACCACCGACCGAGGTGCCGACTGCGGCAACACCCAGGGCCATGCCGCGACGACGCGTAAACCAGCGCGCCAGCAGGGTTGAGGTCGTCAACGGGCCGAGCAGGTTGATGCCCAGCACCATCAGCCCGGCATAGACCAGCGGCACCTGCCAGCTGGCGGTGGTGAAGGATAACAACAGATAGCCCGACGCAAGACCCAGCGCACCGATTAACATCATCCCGCGCAGTGATCCGCGGTCGATCATACCGCCCAGAAACGGCGAGATCAGACCACCGGCCAGCGTCATCCCCGTCATACCCAGCATCATGGTCATCCGGCTGGCCTGGAAAGCCTCGCCCACGGGCACCGCAACCACACTGTAGGAATACATGATGCTGCCGTTGCTGACCATGAGCACCAGGAACGCAACGCCGACCAACCACCAACCGTAAAACACCAGCCCGTTCTCCCTGTCAGATCGGCATGAACTCACCGCCATTGACATCCAGCGCAGCTCCCGTCACCACGCGCGCGTAGTCAGAGCCGAGGAATACCGCGGCTTTGGCGCAGTCGCCGTCGTCGGGGATATGGCCCAGCGGAATGCTGCGCGTGACCTCGGCGATCAACTCGTCCTTGCTGCGACCCGACGCCTGGGACTGCCAGTCGAAGTACCCCTCGACAGCGGGCCCCCACATCCAGCCCATGTGGCAGCTGTTGACGCGGATATTGTCGCCCCCCAGTTCCAGCGCCAGGTGCTTGGTGGCCGCGCGCAGGGCGGACTTGGAGGCCCCGTAGCCACCCTGGGTCGCCAGCGGCTTGTGCTCGACCATAGTGGCAATCATGACAATCGCACCACCCCCCGCCGCACGCAGGGCGGGAATGCAGGCCTGTGTCAGCTGCATGGTGCCAAAGAAATTGACCTCCATACTGCGGCGCCAGCCATTCAGGTCGGCCTCCGCAATGGGTTCGAAACTGCCGGGATCGTAGGCGCTGTTGAACAGCACATCGATGCGACCAAACTCCGCCACCGTTGCCTCGGCGAGCGCCTGGCACTGTGCATTGTCGGCGATGTCGGTGACCACCTTGAGCACCCGGGTACCCAGGCCCAGCGCCTGGATTTCCGCCTCTGCGGTATCCAGCTTGGCGGGCGTGCGTGCCGCGAGTACCACCGCGCTGGCACCCTCCTTTGCGGCCAACGTAGACAATTCCTGACCCAGTCCGGGACCAATACCTGAGACGATGACAACCTTATCCTGCAGCAGCATGGACCTGTTCCTCTGTTGTTATGTGGGAAGTGCTTGTTCAGCAACTGGGTCATTCTGGGCAGGCAGCGAAGCCAGAGCAAACGAAACCGGTGAGAGACTGCCGGGCAGTGCAGCAGTTCGAACCGGCTTCCATTGCCACGCGGACAGCGGGATCAGCCGTATTGCAGCGCCACCTGTTCCTGGCCCACACAGTCGCGCAGCTGTTGCAGGAGCTCGTCGCTGGGCGTGACCGACCAGCGCTCACCCAGTCGAATGCGCGCGCGACCAGCGGGCTGTTCATACCACACCGAGACCGGACAGCGCCCTCCCCCGGCTGCGGCAAGCGCCTGCGCCAGCCGGTCTGCCAGGGCGTCATCGAGAGCCGCCTGGCTGACCTCGATGGTCAGCTCCGCTGCGTGGGACTCGCGCACCGCCTGCAGGCTGTGTACGTCCTTGGCCCGCACCGACAGACCGCCAGAATAGTCATCGTGTGCCACGTTGCCCTCGACAATCACGATCTGGTCTTTAACCAGCAGCTCGCGTTTTTCGCTGAGGGTTTCCGGGTAGACCGTCACCTCGATGCGCGCGCTGCGATCGTCCAGCTGCAGAATCGCCATGGTGTCGCCGCGCTTGGTCTTCATGGTGCGGCTGGCGACGATGAGTCCGGCCAGCATCTGGCTGCCCTGCTTGTCGGCGCGCAAATCCGCGATCAGCGTTGGTGCGAAGCGTCGCACCTCCTCCGCGTACTCATCGATGGGATGACCTGTGACGTACAGCCCCAACGTGTCCTTTTCCCCAGTGAGTCGCTCACGCACCGACCAGGGCCGCACGGCGTGGAACGCGGCATAGACATCGCCCGCTGTGCGGGTCGTATCGGACACGACCTCGCCAAACAGGTCCGCGATACCACACTCGCGATTGCTGGCACTCTGCTCGGCGGTTTTCAGTGCATCGTCCAACGCCGCGAGCAACACCCAGCGGTCTGTGCCGAGCCGGTCAAAGGCACCGGCACGGATCAGGGCCTCGATCGCCCGCCGGTTGACTTTGCGCGGGTCGGTGCGCGCGCAGAAGTCGAACAGGTCGCGAAAGGGGCCGCCCTCCTCGCGCGCCCGCAGCAGGTTCTCCACCGGGCCCTCACCGAGCCCCTTGATGGCGCCGAGCCCGTAGATAATCTCGTTGCGGCTGTCCACCGTGAACATGTACTGCCCTTCGTTCACATCCGGCAGCCGTAGCGCCAGTTGCATGGCCCGGCACTCCTCGACAAACACCACGATCTTGTCCGTGTTCTGCAGTTCCGAGCTCATGACCGCCGCCATGAAATGCGCCGGGTAATGGGTTTTCAACCAGGCGGTCTGGTAGGACACCAGGGCGTAGGCCGCGGAGTGCGACTTGTTGAAACCGTAACCGGCAAATTTCTCCACCAGGTCAAAAATACGAATGGCCAGCTCGCCGTCTATGCCCTTGCTGCGTGCCCCCTCTTCAAACACGGCACGCTGCTTGGCCATTTCTTCCGGTTTCTTCTTGCCCATGGCACGGCGCAGCAGATCGGCTTCACCGAGACTGTAGCCCGCGAGTTCCTGGGCAATCTGCATGACCTGCTCCTGGTACAGGATGATGCCGTAGGTGGGCTCCAGGATGGGCTTGAGCAACACATGCTGGTATTCAGGGTCCGGGTAGGAGATCTTCTCCCGTCCGTGTTTACGGTTGATGAAGTTGTCCACCATGCCCGATTGCAGCGGCCCGGGGCGGAACAGCGCAACCAGGGCGATGATGTCCTCGAAACAGTCCGGCTTCAGGCGCTTGATCAGGTCTTTCATGCCGCGCGATTCCAGCTGGAATACCGCCGTGGTCTCCGCCGCCTGCAGCAGCCTGAAGCTCGCGGCATCGTCCAGGGGAATTGCACTGATATCCAGCGGCTCCTCACCCTGCTGTGCCCGCACGGCGTTGATCATGCGCACCGCCCAGTCGATGATGGTCAGGGTGCGCAGGCCAAGGAAGTCGAATTTGACCAGGCCGGCGTCTTCCACATCGCCCTTGTCGTACTGGGTGACCAGACCTCCCCCGGCTTCATCGCAGTACAGCGGGGAAAAGTCGGTCAGGCGGGAGGGGGCAATCACCACGCCGCCGGCATGCTTGCCCACGTTGCGCGTGATGCCCTCCAGCTGTACCGCCATATCCCAGATTTCCAGCGCCTGATTGTCCTCGGCGAGAAAGTCGCGCAGCACCTCCTCCTGCTCCAGCGCCTTTTCCAGCGTCATGCCGACTTCGAACGGAATCATCTTCGACAGCTTGTCGCCGAGGCTGTAGGGCTTGTTCTGCACCCGCGCCACATCGCGCACCACGGCCTTGGCCGCCATGGTGCCGAACGTGATGATCTGTGACACGGCTTCACGGCCGTAGGTGTCGGCCACGTAATCGATAACCCGGTCGCGCCGGTCCATGCAGAAATCGACATCGAAGTCGGGCATGGACACCCGCTCGGGATTGAGGAAGCGCTCGAACAGCAGGTCGTACTGCAACGGATCGAGGTCGGTAATTTCCAGGGCATAAGCCACCAGTGAGCCGGCACCGGAACCCCGCCCCGGACCGACGGGGATCTCATGCTGCTTGGCCCAGCGAATGAAATCCATAACGATCAGGAAATAGCCGGGGAAACCCATCTGGATGATGGTATCCAGTTCGAAGTCGAGGCGCGCCCGGTAGCTTGCCTGGTGTTCGGGGAAATCGGGACTGGCGGTGTCAAAGAGGCGCGCCAGGCGACGATCCAGGCCCTCGTGGGAGAGCTGCCTGAAATAGGCATCCATCGTCAGACCGTCGGGCACCGGGTAGTCGGGCAGATAGGGCTTGCCCAGTTCCAGGACCAGGTTGCAGCGCCGCGCGATCTCCACGGAATTCTGCAGGGCTTCCGGCAGATCGGAGAACAGCTCAGCCATCTCGGCGGGCGAACGCAGGTACTGCTGGTCGGTGTAGGCCCGCACCCGCCGCGGGTCGTCAAGGGTACGCCCCTCGCGGATGGACACCCGCGCCTCGTGCGCCTCGAACTCGCTGGCATCCAGGAAACGTACATCGTTGGTCGCAACCACCGGGCAGGCAAGACGCCCGGCCAGTTCCACGGCGGCGTGCAGGTGCGTTTCGTCACCCTCACGCCCCGTGCGGTGCACCTCCAGGTAAAAGCGACCGGGATACAAACTCATCCAGTAAGCCGCCCGTGACTCGGCCTGCGCGGCGCGTTCCGCCAACAGTGCCTGCCCCACATCACCGGCCGCGCCGCAGGAGAGGGCGATAAGGCCGTCACTGCGCTCCGCCAGCCAGGCCTTGTGCACATAGGGCTCCCCGAGATACTGGCCTTCGGTATAGGCGCGCGAGATAAGCACGGTGAGGTTGCGATACCCGGAATCGTTCATGGCGAGCAGGCAGAGCGGGTAGGCGCGCTCGGGGTCATCCTCGTCGAGAACGCGCAAATCCACGCCGAAAATCGGCTTCACGCCCGCTGCCAGAGCCGCCTTGTACACCTTGATGAGCGCGTAGAAATTGCTGCAGTCAGTGACCGCTACCGCCGCCATGCCCAGCGCCGCAACGCGCTCGACCAGGGGCTTGACGCGCACCATGCCGTCTACCAGTGAATATTCGGTGTGGAGCCTGAGATGTACAAAATCGGTCATGGGGTCAGTTTACCCCCGGTGCGTCTCCGGCAACAGTTTTTTGACCGGCGCAAAGCTGCGACGGTGTGCCGGTGTCACCCCGAGACGCTGCAAAGCCTGCAAATGCCGGGCAGTGGGGTAACCTTTGTGGCTGGCGAATCCGTAGCCGGGATAACGCTGGTCCAGCTCAACCAGTTCAGCATCCCGCTGTACCTTGGCCAGAATGGACGCCGCCGCGATGCAGGCCACCCGGTCGTCCCCTCCAATCACCGCATCTGCCCGGTAGGACCAGACCGGCAGGCGGTTGCCATCGACCAGCACGCTGACCGGTTGCGGATCCAGTGCCTCTACCGCGCGACGCATGGCGAGTAGCGACGCCTGCAGTACGTTCAGGGTATCGATCTCAGCCACCGAGGCACGCCCCAGCGCCCATGCCACCGACTGTTCGCGTATCTGCTGCGCCAGGGCCTCGCGACGCAGCGGGCTGAGCTTCTTGGAGTCGCGCAGGCCGGGAATCGGTAGCGCTGGATCCAGGATCACGGCGGCCGCCACAACGTCACCCGCCAGCGGTCCGCGACCGACTTCGTCCACACCGGCTACACCGGGCGCAGCGCCGTCTAGGGCCAGCAGGTCGTTCATCGCGCGCGTTCGTCCAGCACGGCCTCAATGCCATCGGCACAGCGCTCGCCGAAACCCAGCGCCAGTGACTGGTGAATAGCGGCAAAAGCCTGACGCTGCTCCGCGGCCACCTTGGCGTTGTACAGCAGCGGCTGAACCGCTGCGACCAGCGCGGCGGGGGTCGCAGCCTGCTGAATCAGTTCCGGCACCAGCGCGCGCCCCGCCAGGATATTGGGCAATGCCGCGAAGGGAATGCGCACCAGCCGCGACACCAGCGCCCAGCTCAGGGGCGCCATGCGGTAGGCCACTGCCATCGGCCGCTGCACCAGGAGAGCCTCCAGCGTCGCCGTGCCAGACGCCAGCAGGACGGCATCCGCCGCCGCCATCACCTCCCGCGAGCGCCCGTGGACAAGCGTTAGCGGAAGCCCTCCGGCGGGCTCCAGCAAGCCGCGTATCTGCGCCTCACGCTCGGCGTTGGCGGCGGGCAGGGCAAACTGCAGCTCAGGGTCTGCTGCGGCAAGACGGCGCGCGACGTCCAGGAACAGGGGCGTCAGCGCCGCCACTTCCCCGCCCCGGCTGCCCGGCAGCAGGGCGAGCAGGCGGCCCTCCTGCGCAAGCCCCAGGCTGGCACGGGCGCTGTCCCGATCGGTGAACAGCGGGATCTCGTCCGCCAGCGGGTGCCCGACAAAGTCGGCCGCGATACCGTGCTGGTGGTAGATAGCCGTTTCGAAGGGGAACAGGCACAACATCCTGTCTACGGCACGGCGGATCTTGCGAATACGCCCCTGGCGCCAGGCCCAGACCGAGGGACTGACCAGATGCACGGTCTTGATGCCCGCCCGACGCAGCTTCGACTCCAGGCGCAGGCAGAAGTCCGGTGAATCGATGCCAATGAACACATCGGGCGGATTGGCGAGAAAGTGCCGGTATACGCTGCGGCGGATGTGCAACAGCTCCGGCAGACGTTTCAGCGGCTCGACAAAGCCCATCACCGAGAGGCGATCCATGGGAAACAGGCTGTTCAGGCCTTCGGCCTGCATCAGTGGCCCGCCAATGCCCTCCACCTCGAGATCACGGTAGCGGCGGCGCAGCGCGGACAACAGGCGCGAACCCAGTATATCTCCGGAGGCCTCACCGGCGAGAATGCCAACACGCAGGCGCTTGCCTGCCACTAGCGGACGATGCCGCGCTCCGAGGCGCGTATGGAGTCGATCATCACCTGCACCTCGGGCGTATCGCGCAACATGGTTTCCAGCCGCTGGATCGCCAGTTCCAGCGTCAACCCCTGCCGGTAGACAATCTTGAAAGCGCGCCGGAGCTGGCTGATCGCCTCGGAGGAAAAGCCGCGCCGGCGCAGCCCCTCGATGTTGATGGTCTTGGCCTCGGCGGGTGCGCCACTGACGGTGACGTAGGCGGGCACATCCTTGCCAATGGCGGTACCCATGCCGCTGAAGCTGTGTGCACCGATCTTGCAGAACTGATGCACCAGGGTATAACCGCTGAGTATCGCCCAGTCACCCACCTGAACGTGCCCAGCCAGCGCGGTGTTGTTGACCAGGATGGTGTGGTTGCCAATACAGGAGTCATGACCTATGTGCACGTAGGCCATGATCAGGTTGTTGTTGCCGATGGTCGTTTCCGCCCGGTCCTGCACGGTGCCCCGGTGGATCGTCACATTCTCGCGGATGATGTTGTTGTCGCCGATCACCAGGTAGGTGGGCTCATCGCGGTACTTCAGGTCCGGGGTTGCCTCACCAATCGTCGAGAACTGATAGATGTGGTTGCCCGCACCGATGCGCGTTGGGCCCTTGATAACGACGTGGGACTCGATCTTGCACCCCGGGCCTATCTCGACATCCGGGCCTATCAGTGTCCACGGACCTACTTCAACATCGTCGGCGACGCGGGCTGAGGGGTCTACGATGGCCTGACTGTGAATCATGGGTCAGCGGTCGGCGCAGAGAATGGTGGCAGAGGCGCAGAGGGCACCATCGACATCGGAGCTGACCGCAAATTTCCAGATACCGCGGCGGTCCGACAGAATCTTTGCGCGCAGCATAACCTGATCCCCCGGCACACAGGGGCGCTTGAAACGCAGGTCGTCGGCGCCGACAAAGTAGTACATGGAGCCGTCGGCCGGTGTCTTGTTCATCGACTTGAAACCCAAAATGCCTGCCGCCTGCGCCATGGCTTCAAGCAGCATCACACCGGGAAAAACAGGCTTCTCCGGGAAGTGGCCATTGAAAAAGGGTTCATTGATTGTCAGGTTCTTGCACGCGACGATGGACTCGCCGAGGTTCAGCTCCAGCACCCTGTCCACCAGCAGAAAAGGATAGCGGTGCGGTAGGTGGTTGCGAATTTCGGAAATATCCATGATCAAGCTGCGGGTCCCCCACGATCACTCTTGTTGCTGTTTTTCCAGTCCCGCAAGGCGCTTCTGGATGCTGTCCAACTGCGCAAACCGCACAGCGCTGCGCTTCCAGTCCCGGGTGGAGGCCATTGGCGTTCCCGAAGAATAGGAACCCGGCTCGGTGATCGACTTGGTGACCATGGTCATGCCTGTGATATGCACGTTGTCGCAGATCTCAACGTGACCGACAACACCAACACCACCCGCGAGCGTGCAGTTCGCCCCTATAATCGTGCTTCCCGCCAATCCGGTGCAACCCGCTATCGCGGTATTTTTGCCGATGTGACAGTTGTGTGCGATCTGTACCAGATTATCGATGATGGCACCGTCCTCGACCACGGTATCCTCCAATGCACCACGGTCAATGGTCGTGCAGGCGCCGATCTCGACGCGGTTGCCGATGCGCACACCACCGAGCTGGTGGATTTTCTGCCAACCTTCGGGGCTGGGCGCAAAGCCGAAACCATCGGCTCCCAGCACCGCATTGGCGTGCAGCGTACAGTGCTCGCCAATCGTCACATCCCGGTAGAGCACCACGCTGGCGTGCAGGCGGGTGCCCGCCCCGATCCTGCAGCGTTCACCGATCACGCAATTGGCGCCCAGCACCACGTTGGGCCCGATGTCCGCGCCGGCGTCAATCACCACATTGGCACCCACCGAAACGCCGGGTGCCAGCCTTGCCTGCGCCGACACCGTCGCGCTGGGGTGTACGCCGGCTTCAACGGGTGTTTCGTCTACGAACAGTGCCGTGGCACGGGCGAACGCCAGATAGGGGTTGTCGGCCAGCAAACAGGCGACGGGGCAGCGCTCCGCCTGGTCGGGACGCAGGATGACCGCCGCAGCCCGGGTTTGCTGCAACTGGCCCAGATAGCGCGCGCTGGCCAGAAACGACAGCTGGGACGCACTGGCCCGTCCCAGCGGCGCTATGCCCGTCACCGACAGCGACGGATCTCCGCGCAGCTCGGCCCCCAGGAATGCAGCCAGCTCTCCCAGGGTGCGCATGCTGGCTTACTCGGTGAAGGCCTGGTTGAGCTTGTCTGTCACCTTGGCGGTGATGCTGTAGCCGGCATCCGCGTGGATAACGGAACCGCGCTGCAGCAGAAGGCCGATACCTTCCGTGGTGATGAGTTCCTGCAGGACCTCCTGCACCTTGGGCGACATCTCCTGCAGCAGTTGCTGGCCGACCTGTTGCTCGGTCTGCTGCAACTTGCCCGCAACGTGCTCAAGGTCTGCCTGCTTGCTGGCCAGATTGCGGCGCGCAGAGAGCTGCTGGTCCTGACTCATCACCGCGGAATCCTTCTGGTAATCCTTGACCATCTTGTCCAACTCGTCCTTCAGGCGGTCGAACTCTGCCTTGTCGGACTTGTAGGCATCGTTGTTGCGCTCAGCGGTCAGGCGCTTCTGCGCGTGGTCGGTTTGCAGAATGGCCTGCTCCAGATTGACCACGGCGATCTTGCCCTGCGCCCAACCGAAAGTCGGCAGCAGCAGAGCGGCAGTGAAACATACGGTTTTAAGGACTCTAGACACAATACACTCCAACGTCAGAAAAAATGATCAGAAACCCCGACCCAGTGTGAACTGGAAAATTTCGCGCTCATCTTCGGGGGACTCGTTGAGCGGCTTGGCAAGGCTGAAACTCATGGGCCCGAAACCGGTTATCCACGTTACACCGACACCGACTGAATAGCGGAGTTCACCCGCATCAATGTCGAAGCAGTTCAGCTGGTTGCTGGAGCACTTGGTGTTGAACACGTTGCCCACGTCAAAGAAGAAGGCCGAGCGCAACTTGCTGCGATCTTTCAGGAACGGTAGCGGGAACAACAGCTCCACACTGCCTTCGATCAGGGCGTTACCGCCGAACGGGTCCGGGGTGGTATCCGGCACGCTGAAGGTCAGCTTGCCCGTATCCGGGTCGAGGCGGTAGCCAAACTGGGTGCCGTCGGGGCCGCCCACTTCGGTGGGGTTGCCGTTCTCATCAATCCCGGTGACCGGCTGGTTGATGTCATACAGGGCAGCCGGCGTACCGCGGGGACCCAGGGTATTACTCTCAAAGCCGCGCACCGAGCCGAAACCGCCGGAGAAGAAGTGCTCGAAGAAGGGCAGGTTGGTGGTGTCGCCATAGCCATCACCGTAGCCGAGCTCCGTGCGGAAGCGCACGATCCACTCCTCGGTAATGGGCAGGAACTTCTCGCCGCGGTAGACCAGCTTGTAGAACTGGGCATCGGAGCCCGGTACCGCCACCTCGAAGACCAGCGACTGCGACGCACCGCGGGTCGCCAGGATACCGCGGTTGAGGGTCGACTGGTTCCAGCTCAGTGAGGTGGTCCAGTTGAGGTACTCGTCGCCATTCAGGTCGAGGAAGCCAGGCTCCTCCGGAATGGTGAGCGATCCATCGGGCAACTCCTCCAAAGGACGGAATACCTCCGGCGCCGAGAACGTGCCGTCGGGCAAGAGGTTGCTTTCGAAGAAACCCTCAACGCCCTCAACCAGGCGCGGGCTGGCCTTGATTTCCTGCACCGCGAAACGGCCGGCGGTGATGTCCGTATTGGCGACTCCGAAGCTGAACCCGAGGCGCTGGGTCTCCTTGATCGGGTAGCCGAAGTTGAGCGCCGCACCGAGGGTATCGGTGGTGTAGCGTGCCACGTTGATCTCAGACAGGTCGGTCGAACGGTAGAAGACGTTGAAGCCGCGGCTGACACCGTCTTCGGTAAAGTACGGGTTGGTGTAACTGAAGTTGTACAGATCCTGGTAGCGTGAGGAGTTGAGGCCGATACCGATGCGCCGTCCTGTGCCCAGGAAGTTGTCCTGTTGCAGGTTCAGGCCGAATATCAGCCCCGCATCCTGCGCGTAACCGAAGCTGGCACCGATGCTGCCTGACGACTGCTCTTCCACCGTAAAGTCGACGTCGATGAGGTCGTCATGACCGGCGACCTCAGGGGTCTCTACGGTCGCCTTGCTGAAGTAGCCGAGACGTTCCAGACGAATGCGCGACTGCTCGATGGCCGACGCCGAGGCCGGTGCGCTCTCCATCTGGCGCATTTCGCGGCGCAGCACTTCATCTGCCGTTTTCTGGTTGCCTTCGAAACTGATTCGCCGCACGTAGGTGCGCTTGCCCGGATCGACGAAGAACTTGAGGCCGACCGTGTTGTCCTCTTCGTTGATCTCCGGGATGCCGGTGACCTTGGCGAAGTTGTACCCCTCGTTGCCCAGCCGCCGCGTGATG
Organism: Halieaceae bacterium UBA5044; assembly: GCA_002416125.1. Taxonomy (GTDB): domain Bacteria; phylum Pseudomonadota; class Gammaproteobacteria; order Pseudomonadales; family Halieaceae; genus Haliea. The sequence goes on along the minus strand of DIBU01000013.1, from coordinate 184,292 downwards.
AACTCTTCGGTCGAGGTCACCATCTGCTGGGAGAACGTCTGCCCCTCACCGACCAGGATGAAGCGCCGCAGATCGCTCTCGGGCAGTACCAGGTCACCGGACAGGTCGACACTGCTGACGGTAAACTTCTCACCCTCGGTCACGTTGGCGGTGATGTACACCGAACGCTTGTCGGGAGACACCGACACCTGGGTGGAGTTGATCGTGAACTGCAAATAACCCCTGTCGAGGTAGTAGGAGCTCAGCTTTTCCAGGTCTCCCGTGAGTTTTTCGCGGGAGTACTTGTCGTCATTGGTGAAGAAGGAAAACCATCCCGTCGTCTGCAACTCCAGCAGATCGGTAAGTTCCTCATCGCTGAACACCTCATTACCCACCACATTGATGTGCTTGATGGCAGCGACGGTGCCTTCATCGACGTCAATATTGATCGCCACGCGGTTGCGCGGCTCCGGCAATACCTCGGTCTCGATGTTGGCGTCATAGCGGCCCTGCTGCACGTACTGGCGCTGCAACTCAAGCTGCATGCCCTCCAAGGTAGAGCGCTGGAACACCTGGCCGATGGCCAGACCGGCGCCGCGCAAACCGTCAAGCAGCGCCTCGGTCTCGATCGCCTTGTTCCCCTCGATGTTGATCTCGCTGATACTCGGGCGCTCGGCAACGATGACCACCAGCACGTTACCGTCGCGGCCTATGCGGATATCGTCAAAATTCCCCGTGGCAAACAGGCTGCGGGAAGCGGCGCGGATAGCCTCGGCGTTCACCAGGTCGCCCACCGCGAGCGGCATGGCTGCGAACACCGACCCTGCCGAGATTCGCTGCAACCCCTCCACGCGGATATCCGCAACGATAAAGGATGCGTCCTGCGCCTGGCCCAGGGGAGCCAGCAGCAGCACGGCAAGCGCCAGTAGCAGATTAATGCGTCTTTTCAAAATAGTCCCAACCACTGGTGAGGCCCGACCCCAAGGTCCTTGATGTGTCAATGCCCGGGTTGCCCAACCCTACAGGCGCGCGAAATCGTTATATAGAGCCAGTGCCATGACCCCGAGAATCAGGAACAGGCCAAGCTGGTAACCCAGCATCTGCACTTTTTCAGGCACTGGCCGCCCCGCCAGGAGCTCCACCGTGTAATACAGCAGGTGGCCACCATCAAGCACCGGAATGGGCAACAGATTCAAAACTCCGAGGCTGACACTGAGCAGGGCCAGAAAGCCGATGTAGGACTCCAACCCCGACTTCGCCGAAGCGGACGCCACTTTAGCAATGGTGATGGGGCCACTCAAGTTTTTTGGCGAGATCAATCCCTGGATCATCTTCTTGATCGAGCTCAGAGTAAAGCCCACCAGGTCCCCCGTGCGCACAAATGCCGCTCCCAGGGATGCTACGGGGCCACGCTCAAACTCGCGCAGCATGCCCTCGGGCAACGCCGGCATCGACACGGCGATACCGACACGACCTATCGTTTCGCCCGCGCTGTCAGTTTCTGCATCCGGCACAATCTGCATTGCTACTGTGTCATTGCCCCGCTGCACCTCCAGGGCAATCGACTGGCCCGGCCGGTCGCGCACGTAGGCCACCCACTCCAGCCACTCGTCCATGGGCGTACCGTCGGCGCTCAGCACGCGGTCCCCCGGCAGCAGACCGGCGCGCTCCGCCGGACTGTCGGCGACCACCTCGCTGACCACTGGCGGCACGGAGGGCGCATAGGGTGTGATGCCAAGACCGGTCAGCAAATCGGGGGACTCATCGTCTCCCAGCCACTGCTGAAGCTGGCCTTCGGATTCGTAGATCATGCCCGAGTCCGGATACTTCACGCTGAACTGCACCGTCCCGGTATCGCCGATGCGATCCAGCAGGCGGAAGCTCAAGGCCTGCCAGGTCGGCGTTTCCTTGCCGTCAACAGCGACAATTTCCTGCCCCGCCTCCAGCCCGGCGATATCCGCCACAGAGCCGGGTTTGACCGCGCCGATCACCGGCGCATAGCCGCTTTCGCCGGCCATGAACAGGAACCAGTAGGCGACAATAGCCAGCAGGAAATTGGCGATGGGGCCCGCCGCGACAACCGCGATCCGCTGCAGCACCGGCTTGCGATTGAACGCCAGTTCACGCTCGCCAGCGGCGACCTCCCCTTCCCGCTCGTCCAGCATCTTCACATAGCCGCCGAGGGGGATCAGGGCGATGCAGAACTCGGTGCCGTGCCGATCCTGCCAGGTGTAGATGGACTTGCCAAACCCTATTGAGAAGCGCAGGACTTTCACACCACACCGTCGCGCCACCCAGAAGTGGCCGAACTCATGCACCGCCACCAGCACGCCGAGCGTCAGCAGGGTGATACCGATGGTGTAGGCCAGATCCATTAATTCTCTCCGCCGGCGAGGGGCCGGCTACTATAGCGTGCGACTTGCAAAGCTGCGATGTCGCGGGCTTCGCGGTCCGCAGCTTCGACCACGCTGAGCGAAGTGGGTTCAACCACCCGCACGGCCGCCAGCGCTGCCTCGATCACCGCCGGTATGGCGTTGAACCCGATATCCCCGGCGAGAAAGGCCTGCACTGCGACTTCGTTGGCCGCGTTGCACACGGCCATTGCGGTACCTCCCGCGGCGGCGGCCTCCCGCGCCAGGCGCAGACAGGGAAAGCGGCCCTCATCCGGAGCCTCAAAATGCAGCCGGGACAGCGCCACCAGATCCAGGGGTGCCACGCCGGCGTCAATTCGCTGCGGCCAACCCAGTCCGTAGGCGATCGGCGTCCGCATATCGGGGTTCCCCAACTGGGCCAGCACGGACCCATCCACATACTGCACCAGAGAGTGCACGATGCTCTCCGGGTGTACCACGATCTCGACACGCGACGGCGCAACATCAAACAGCCAGCAGGCTTCAATCAGCTCCAGCCCTTTGTTCATCAGCGTCGCGGAATCCACCGATATCTTGCGCCCCATGGACCAGTTGGGGTGGGCGCAGGCCTCTGCTGGCGTGGCCGCCGCAATCGCCTCGGCAGTCCAGTTGCGAAACGGGCCGCCGGACGCGGTGAGCAGAATCCTGCTGACCCCATCCAGCCCCGGCGTCGCATCCCTGCCCTGCGGCAGGCATTGGAAGATGGCGTTGTGTTCGCTGTCGATGGGCAGGATCAACGCGCCTGCCTTGCGCGCTGCCGCCATCAGCAGATGGCCGGCCATGACCAGCGACTCCTTGTTCGCCAGCAGGATGCGCTTGCCCGCCTCGGCCGCCGCCAGGGTCGAGGGCAGACCCGCGGCTCCAACAATCGCCGCCATGACGGCATCGACGTCGGCGTGTGCGGCTATCCGCTGCAGGCCTTCCGCACCGGCCAGCACCTCGGTGTCACAGGCACCCGCCAGGCGTTTGCGCAGCGCCTCTGCAGCATCCGGATCGACCATGACCGCGTAGCGCGGATGGAACGCCTCACACTGGGCAGCCAGCGTGTCAACGGAACGGTGGGCGGCCAGGGCCCAGGCGCGAAATCGCTGCGGGTGGCGGGCGATGACATCCAGTGTGCTGACGCCAATCGACCCGGTGCTGCCAAGCACGGCCACCTGCTGAATACCAGACACGACTACCACCCCGCCAGAAGCAGGCCGAGCGCAAACACCGGCGCTGCGCTGCACAGGCTGTCCAGGCGATCGAGCAGGCCCCCGTGTCCGGGCAGCAGGGAACCGCTATCCTTCACGCCGCTCTCGCGCTTCACCATGCTGACCGTCAGGTCACCGACCACAGAGGCCAGTGCCGTCGTCACCACCACGGCAATGACCGCCGCCAGGGAAATGTGCGCCATGCGCGCCGGCAACACCGACCAGAGGGCGACGGCAAGCAGCGTGGCGCAGGCGACACCGCCCCAGAAACCCTCCCAGGTCTTGGCGGGACTGACATGCACCGCCAGTTTGTGGCGACCAAAGCGGGTGCCCGAGAAATAGGCACCGATATCCGTCGCTGCCACAATGACCACCATGACCACCAGCAGCAGGCCACCGCGCGGAAATGCCAGCAGGTACACCGCGGCCAACCAGGCCGAGGCGAGAATCAGCAGCCCCATGAGGCTGCGCATCACGCGGCTGCGCCACAGCACTGCACTGGCCGGATAGCTTTTCACCCAGAGCAGGGAAAACGACCACCACAGGCAAGCGATACCGAGCACGGGCTGCACCTGCTCCCGTTGCGGCGCCAGGCCCAGCTCGGCATACACGAACAGCGCAGCCAGCAGCAGACCCAAGGTGAGCACGAACACGCCGCGGGACAGCGATGAGCGCCAGCCCGCGAGCCGCGCCCATTCCCAGGCGCCGAGGCAGACAACGACCCCGAGCATGAAAGCCAGCCACAGCAGCGGCAGAAACAGCACCGCGGCAAGAAACAGGCCTGCCATGGCCAGCGCCGTCACAATTCGCTGCTTAAGCATCCTGCACTCCCGATGCCAGCGCATCCGGCTCACGCACACCAAAACGGCGCTCGCGACGGGCATAGTCGGAAAGGGCACGGGCGAACTCCAGTTCACCGAAATCCGGCCACAGGGTGCTGGTGAAGTAGAGCTCGCTGTAGGCAAACTGCCAGAGCATGAAATTGCTGATGCGGGCGTCCCCGCCGGTGCGAATGCACAGGTCGGGGGCTGGCAGGTCACTCAGTGCCATCACCTCCGCCAGTGATGCCTCATTGATGTCCTCCGCTGCCAACTCGCCCGCCTGCACCCGGGCCGCCAGCGTGCGCGAGGCCTGGGCAATGTCCCAGCGGCCACCGTAGTCCACAGCCAGCACTACCGTGGCAACCGTATTGTCGCGGGTCAGGCGCTCCGCATTCGCCATCAGGCGCTGCAGCCGCTCGCTGAATCGGCTGCGCTCGCCGATAAAACGCAGGCGCACACCGTCCCGGTGCAGGTCGCGCACTTCGTTGCGCAAATACCGGGAGAGCAGCGCGAGCAGGGCCCGCACCTCAGGCCGCGGACGCCCCCAGTTTTCGCTGCTGAACGCAAACAGCGTGAGGACCTCGATGCGGTGCTGCTGGCAGGAGCGCAGGACGCCGCGAACCGCCTCGACGCCGGCGCGGTGCCCTGCGTGTCCGGGGAGCGACTGGCGCCGCGCCCAGCGATTGTTGCCATCCATGATGATGGCAACGTGACGGGGAACCGGAGTGGCCTCCGGCTGGCCTGGCGATTCGCGGCTGGGCATGCGGCCAGGTGACTCAAATTTCCATCAGGTCAGCTTCTTTCTCAGCCAGCATTTTCTCAATGCGGTCCGTGAAGCTGTCGGTCAGTTTCTGCACCACTTCCTGACCGCGGCGCTCGTCATCCTCGCTGATGTCCTTCTCCTTGACCAGTTCCTTCAGCATGCTCATGGCATCACGCCTGGCGTTACGCACGGATACGCGCGCCGCCTCGGCCTCCGCCCGCGCCTGCCGCGTGTACCCCTTGCGGGTCTCTTCGGTCAGCATGGGCATGGGAATGCGGATGACGTCGCCAGCCGTGGAGGGGTTCAAGCCCAGGTCCGACTTGAGGATCGCGCGCTCAATCTTGGGGGTCAGGGAGCGGTCCCAGGCTGTCACCATCAGGGTGCGCGCATCTTCCACGCTGATATTCGCCACCTGGTTCAAGGGGGACTCGGAGCCGTAGTACTCGACGCGAATACCATCGAGAATACTGGGATGGGCGCGACCCGTGCGAATCTTGTTGAAATGATGCACGAGAGCCTCGACGCTCTTTTCCATCCGCTCCTGGGCCTCGGCTTTGATGTCTTCAATCACCTTTATCTCTCTCCTTGCGCTGCAATAAGGCTACTGGATCAGGGTCCCTTCCTGGCCACCGCGCACGATGCTGAGCAACGCACCGCGATCTTCCATCTTGAAGACCCGCACAGGCAGGCGGTGATCCCGGCACAGGCAAATGGCCGTGAGATCCATGACCTCCAGCTTCTTGTCCAGCACTTCGTCGTAGCTCAGCTGCTGGTATTTCACCGCATCGCTGAATTTCATGGGGTCGGCTGAATACACGCCGTCCACCTTGGTCGCCTTCATCACCAGCTCGGCGTCGACTTCGATGCCCCGCAGGCAGGCGGCTGAATCCGTGGTAAAGAAGGGGTTGCCGGTCCCGGCACAGAATATGACCACATCGCCGTTACTCAGCGCGCGAATCGCCTTGCGCCGGTCATAGTGATCGACCACGCCACTCATGGGAATGGAGGACATGACCTGCGTTGCGATATTCGAGCGCTCCAGGGCATCGCGCAGCGCCAGCGCGTTCATCACGGTTGCCAACATGCCCATGTGGTCACCGGTGACGCGATCAAGCCCAGCCGACTGCAGCGCGGCGCCACGGAACAGATTGCCGCCACCGACAACGATGCCCACCTGCACGCCAATGCCGACCAACTGGCCGATTTCCAGCGCCAGCTGGTCGAGTATGCGCGGGTCTATCCCGAACTTCTCACTACCGGTCAGGGCCTCGCCACTGAGTTTGAGCAGTATCCGTTTATACTTTTTGTCGCCTGAAGCCTGTGGCATAACGGTTGTCTCCCGAACTGTGTGCATAATACAGGACAAACCGGCCGCACCCTAGTGCCCCACCGGATAAAGTCCGGCTGCCCCCTCACCCATACCCACAAAAAACGGGGCCGCAGCCCCGTTTTCAGCGACACTGGAGCCTCTCAGCCCTTCAGCTGGGCTGCAACCTCTGCCGCGAAGTCGACCTGCTCCCTCTCGATGCCCTCACCCACTTCAAAACGGATGAAGGACGCCACCGATGCACCCGCCGCGGACACCAGCTTGCCAACCGTGACATCAGGGTCCTTGACGAAAGCCTGCTCAACCAGGCTGTTCTCGGCGAGGAACTTCTTGATGCGGCCACCGATCATCTTCTCGATGATCTCTGCCGGCTTGCCGGAATCCTGCGCCTGCACCGTGTAGATTTCGCGCTCTTTCTCGATGAGTTCGGCCGGCATATCCTCGGCGGAAACCACCTGCGGGTTGACCGCGGCCACGTGCATGGCAACGTCCTTGGCCAGGTCCTGGTCACCGCCCTTGAGTTCCACCAGAACGGCAATGCGGTTGTTGCCGTGCACATAGGCACCGACAACACCGGCATCCGCCGTCACCAGGCTGATCCGGCGCACGCTGATGTTTTCACCGATTTTCTGTACCAGCGACTCGCGAGCCGCCTCCAGTTCACCCGCCATCAGGGCGGCCACGTCGGTTTCGCGCTGTTCAAATGCCGCGTTCACCACCCGGGCGACGAAGCCCAGGAAGTTCTCGTCCCGCGCGACGAAGTCGGTTTCGCTGTTCACTTCCACGATCACGCCGTAGCTGCCATCTTCGGCGATACGCGTGGACACAACACCATCAGCCGCGGTGCGGCCGGCCTTCTTGGCCGCCTTCATGCCGCTGGATTTGCGCAGCTCTTCGATGGCTTTTTCAATGTCACCGTCAGCGGCTGCGAGTGCCTTCTTGCACTCGAGCAAGCCCAGGCCGGTGCGCTCACGTAGTTCCTTGACCAATGCTGCAGACATGGTTTCCTCCTGCTACAACCCTCGAGGGGCCGTGAATTCCTGAACGATTGCCTCCGCTGGGGAGGCCGGGATACTCCGGGATGGGCCGCGGCGGCCCCCCGGAGTGCGAGGCTTACTCGGCCGCTGGTTCGGCAGCGGCAACTTCGACGAACTCGTCGCGCACAACGCTCTGGTCGCCACCGTCAGCCTTGCCCGCGAGGCAGGCGTCCGCAACGGCGGAAACATAGAGCTTGATGGCGCGAATCGCGTCATCGTTACCCGGGATTACGTAATCCACGCCATCGGGGTTGCTGTTGGTGTCGACGACGCCAATCACTGGAATACCCAGCTTGTTGGCCTCGGTGATGGCAATGCGCTCGTGGTCGACATCGATAACGAACAGGGCATCCGGCAGGCCGCCCATATCCTTGATACCGCCGATGCTCCGCTCCAGCTTTTCCATGTCACGGGAGCGCATCAGCGCTTCCTTCTTCGTGAGCTTGGCAAAGGTGCCATCGGCCTGCTGTGCCTCGAGCTCGCGCAGACGCTTGATGGAGGCGCGAATCGTCTTGTAGTTGGTGAGCATACCGCCCAGCCAACGGTGGCTGACGTAAGGCATGCCGGCGCGATCGGCCTGCTCCTTGATGATCTTCCCGGCGGCGCGCTTGGTGCCGACAAACAGAATCTTGTTCTTGTTCGCTGCCAGGCGCTGCACCAGGTTCAGTGCCTCGTTGAAGGCAGGAACGGTGTGCTCGAGGTTGATAATGTGGATCTTGTTCCGGGCACCGAAGATGTAGCGATCCATCTTGGGGTTCCAGTAACGGGTCTGGTGACCAAAGTGAGCGCCTGCCTGCAGCAGGTCGCGCATGCTTACTTGCGACATGGTAAATACCTTTTGTATCGGGTTAGGCCTCCACATATCCCTTGCGCCAAACCGGCCGGAGCCGGCACCCTGACGCAGGTGTCGATATGTGTGCGACGTTAGGTTTCCTTCTCCACGGCAGCCTGACAAACAGGTCTACCCGCAAAGAAGCCGCGCTTTATACCACAAGAGCGCCCCTCTGGGAAGCGGCGAGGCAGACGCCGCGTGGACCCGCGCGACCCCGTCTACGCGTCCGCGGACGCCGCGTGGCGCCCTTTCAGCTGCCCTGGGCGGGTCACAGCCGGCGGTTACTCACAGGGAGCGCGAATCCTGTAGAATACCCCGTTACCCGCGGGTGCATCGGCAACGCCGACCGGCACTCGTTCCCTACAGAAAACGACAGGTAATGCATGGCAGTTACGATCAAGACAGCGGACGAAATCGAAAAGATGCGCGTGGCCGGGCGCCTGGCCGCCGAGGTTCTGGAGATGATCCGACCCCGGGTCGAGCCCGGCATTACCACCGGTGAACTCGACCGGATTTGCCACGAGTATATTACCGGGGTGCAGCAGGCCATTCCCGCGCCCCTGAACTACCACGGCTTCCCGCGCTCCATCTGCACCTCCATCAATGAGGTGGTGTGCCACGGCATCCCCTCGGATACCAAAAAGCTGAAGTCCGGCGACATCGTCAACATCGACGTCACTGTCATCAAGGATGGCTACCACGGCGATACCAGTATCATGGTGGAAGTCGGTGAGGTGGCACCCCATGCCCAACGCCTGATACGGGTCACCCAGGAATGCCTCTACAAGGCACTGGCTCTGGTCCGCCCGGGCACGACGCTGGGTGACATTGGTGCGGTCATCCAGGAGCACGCAGAGAAAAACTACTACTCCGTGGTGCGGGAGTACTGTGGTCACGGTATCGGCAAGGTGTTCCACGAGGACCCGCAGGTGCTGCACTACGGCAAGCCGGGCACCGGACTGGTGCTGGAGGAAGGCATGACCTTCACTATCGAGCCGATGATCAACGCCGGCCGACGCCACACGAAGCTCAACGCAAAGGACGGCTGGACGGTCACCACCCGTGACGGCAGGCTCTCCGCACAGTGGGAGCACACCCTCGGGGTGACCGCCGACGGCTGCGAAATCTTCACACGGCGCAGCGATGAAAGCTTCTGATTCCGCTGGCGTGGCCTACGCCCAGAGCCCACAGCTGCCCGCGGAACTCTTCGACCCGGCGGCCTTTGCCACCGCCGTCGCCGCGGGCAACACCCTGCAGGCCGGCAAACAGGCGCTGAAAACCGCCGCTGACTATCTGGACGCCCAGTTCAGCGCCGGCACCCGGGTGAGCGAGCTGCTGCGCCTGCGTTCATGGTTCATGGACGTATTGCTGGGCACGCTGTGGGATAGCAGCGACTGGTCCGGGGTCGAGCCCGCCCTGGTCGCCGTGGGAGGTTACGGCCGCGGCGAGCTGCACCCCCACTCGGATATCGACATCCTCGTGCTGCTGGGAGAGGACAGCGAGCCCTGCCACGCGCAGCTGGAACGCTTCCTCACCCAGCTCTGGGACCTGGGGCTGAATATCGGGCACAGTGTGCGCACCGTCAGCGAGTGCTGTAGCAAGGCACGCAAGGACATCACCATACTCACCAACCTGATGGAAACGCGGGTGATTCGCGGGCCGCAGGCGCTCATGGAAGCCGTTCGGGCGCGCACCGGCCCCGACCAGATGTGGCCCAGCGCCGACTTCTTCCGCGCCAAGCTTGAGGAGCAGCGGGCCCGCCACGCCAAATTCGCCGATACCGAATACAACCTGGAACCGAACGTGAAGAGCTCACCCGGCGGCCTGCGCGACCTGCAGATCATCGCCTGGATAGCGGAACGCCATTTCGGTGTCGACTCTCTGGAGAACATGGACACGGGGGAGTTTCTCACGCCGGATGAGCGCCGCATGCTGCTGCATGGTCGGGATTTCATGTGGCAGGTGCGCTACGCCCTGCACATGGTCGCGGGGCGCGAGGAAGATCGCCTGCTGTTCGACCACCAGCGCACCCTGGCGGCACTCTGGGGTTTCAAGGATGGCAAGAAGCTCGCCGTCGAGCAGTTCATGCAGACCTACTACCGCTGGGCGCTGGCGCTGGGTGAGCTGAACGAGCTGCTGATACAGAACTTCGACCACGCCATCCTCAGGGCCGACCAGCTGGACGAGGTGCGCATCCTCAACGAGCGGTTTCAGGTACGCAACGGCTACATCGAGTCCCTGCGCGACGACCTTTTCAGCACACAGCCCAACGCGCTGTTGGAAGTCTTCGTGCTCGCCGGGCGCGAGCCGGGCATCATCGGGGTGGGTACCGCCACCATCCGCCTGATTCGCGAGCATCGACACCTGGTGAACAGCGCCTTCCGCGCAGACCCGGCAAACCGCGCCAGCTTCCTCGAGATCCTCCGCTCGCCCCACAACATGACGCGACTGCTGCGCGGCATGGCGCGTTACGGCATCCTCGGCAACTACCTGCCCGAGTTCGGCAAGATCGTGGGGCAGATGCAACACGACCTGTTTCACACCTATACGGTGGACGCGCATACCCTGGAAGTCATCCAGTATATGCGCCGCTTTCAGAAACCCGAGTTCGACGAACGCTTCCCGGTCAGCAGCCGCGTTGCCAGGCGACTGCCCAAGATCGAGCTGCTCTACATCGCCGGCCTGTATCACGATATCGGCAAGGGGCGCGGTGGCGATCACTCGGAGCTGGGCGCGGTGGATGCCGCGCGTTTCTGTGCGGAGCACGGCCTGAGCGAGGAGGATGCAGAACTGGTGGTGTGGCTGGTGCGCAACCACCTGACCATGTCCGCCGTTTCCCAGCGCAAGGACATCTCCGACCCGGAGGTGATCCAGCAGTTCGCCCACCATGTGGGCGACCTGAACCGGCTCGATTACCTGTTCACCCTGACCGTTGCCGACATCAACGCCACCAACCCCACACTGTGGAACGCCTGGCGCGGCAGCCTGTTGCGACAGCTGTATACGGGGACGCGGCGGGCGCTGCGGCGCGGGCTGGAAAACCCGGTGGACAAGCAGGTGTGGATTGAGCAGACCCGCAAGGCGGCTGCAGACCTGCTGGAGTACCGCGGTTTCACCGTTGAAGAGCTGGAAGACCTGTGGCGCGAACAGGGCGAGGACTACTTCCTGCGCGAGAAACCCGAGGACATCGCCTGGCACACCGAGGCGATTGCCGGGCATTATGAGCGCGACCAGCCCCTGGTCCTGATCCGCAACAGCTCCGACTCCAGCGTGGCCAATGCGACGCAGATTTTCATCCACGCGCGCAGCCACGCGCAGCTGTTTTCGCGGGTCTGTGCCGAGCTGGAGCAGCTGGAGCTCAGCGTGCACGATGCACGCATCTACAACGCCCGCGACGGCATGAGCCTGGACACCTTTTTCGTGCTCAATTCCGATGGCAGCCCCATCGCCGACGACAGCGCCCGCCTGCGGCACATCCGCGACCAGCTGGCGCGCTCCCTGGCGACGGCGGACTTCGACCGCGCCCCCAATATCCAGCGTCTCACGCCACGACAGATCAAATCGTTCCCGGTGCCCACTGAAACCAGCATGTTCCTGGACGAGATCAAACAGGTGACGGTGCTGGAGGTATCCTCCCGGGACCGCCCCGGCCTGCTCGCACGGGTGGGCCGGATCTTCGTCGAGCATGGCGTGGAACTGCAGGCCGCCAAGATCCAGACCCTGGGCGAACGGGTTGAAGACGTGTTCTTCATCACCGATGCCGAGCAGCGGCCGCTGCAGGACGAAGCGCTCTGTACCGCCATCCAGAATGCCATCAAAGTGCAGCTTGACGATCAACTCGAGGACCACTAGCGCCCCATGAACGCCCTGCTCGGTGCGCTGCACCCCTACCCCTTTGAGAAACTGCGTGCACTGTTCGCCGACCTGCAGCCACCCGGCGACCTGGCGCACATTCCCCTGTCCATCGGCGAACCGCGCCATCCCTCGCCGCCGTTCGTGCTGGACACGCTGGCAGCGAACCTCCCGCTGCTGGCCAACTACCCCGCCACCCGCGGCGAGGCACCGCTGCGCGAGACCATTGCCGGCTGGCTGCAACAGCGCTTTCAGCTGCCGGGGGTGGACCCGGAATCCGAAATCCTGCCCGTGAACGGCACGCGCGAGGCGCTGTTTGCCTTCGCCCAGGCGGTGGTGACCGCTGGCGCCGGCGCGGCCGTGGTCAGCCCCAATCCGTTCTACCAGATTTACGAGGGTGCCGCGCTGCTGGCCGGAGCGCAGCCCGAGTTCGTGAACGCCAGCGCCGCAACGGGTCACCTGCCCGATTTTGCCGCGGTTCCCGAATCCGTATGGCAGCGCTGCCAGCTGCTCTACATCTGCACCCCGGGCAACCCCAGCGGCGCGGTGATGAGTGTTGTAGCGCTGCAATCGCTGGTGGAACTGGCGGAGCGGCACGACTTCATTATTGCCAGCGACGAGTGCTACTCGGAAATCTACGCTGACGAGAGCAGCCCCCCACCGGGCCTGTTGCAGGCCTGCGCGGCGATGGGCAACGACCGCTTCCGGCGCTGCGTGGTATTCCACAGCCTGAGCAAACGCTCCAACCTCCCGGGGCTGCGCTCCGGCTTCGTGGCCGGGGACGCCGAGGTACTCGCCGACTTCCTGCGCTACCGCACCTACCACGGCTGCGCCATGCCCCTGCATCACCAGCAGGCCAGCGTGGCGGCGTGGGGCGACGAGGACCATGTGCGCGCCAACCGCGCGCTGTATCGGCAGAAATTCGACGCGGTGCTGCCCATTCTGCAGGGGCACCTGACCGTGGAACGGCCAGATGCCGGTTTCTATCTCTGGCCGGAAACCCCGCTGGCCGACACCGAATTCGCCCGGCTGCTGTATCAACAGGCACACATCACCGTGGTTCCCGGCAGCTTTCTCGCCCGCGAGACGCCCCGGGGCAACCCCGGCAGCAACCGGGTGCGCATGGCGCTGGTGGCCTCGCTGGAGGACTGCGTGGAAGGCGCCGAGCGTATCGTCAACGTGCTGGAGCAGCGCTAGGCCATGCTGCCAAAAGCCCAGCGCGTTGCCTTTATCCAGCAACGCCTGCAGGAACTCTACCCCGAGCCGCCTGTCCCGCTGGACCACAGCGACCCGTATACCCTGCTGATTGCCGTCCTGCTCAGCGCCCAGTGCACCGATGAGCGGGTCAATCAGGTGACGCCTGCGCTGTTCGCCCGCGCCGACAATCCGCAGGACATGGCGCAGCTCACCGTCGAGGAGATCAGGGCGATCATCCGCCCCTGCGGCCTGTCGCCGCAGAAATCCGCTGCCATCAAGCGCCTCAGTGAAATCCTGCTGGCTGAACACCAGGGAGTGGTACCCGCCGACATGGAGGCACTCGAGCGCCTGCCGGGGGTCGGGCACAAGACGGCCAGTGTGGTGATGTCGCAGGCCTTCGGGGTGCCCGCCTTTCCCGTCGATACGCATATTCACCGACTGGCCCAGCGCTGGGGACTTACCAGCGGTAAAAGCGTGGTCCAGACCGAGCGCGACCTGAAGCGACTGTTCCCCCGCGCGGCCTGGAACCGGCTGCACCTGCAGATCATCTTCTACGGGCGCGAGTTCTGTTCAGCACGCGGCTGCGATGGCCGTGTGTGCGACATCTGCCGCACCTGCTACCCGGAGCGTAAACACCCCAAACGCACTCACAAAGCCTGAACAGTTGCGTGGCGGCTCCCGCCCGAGCCTGTACCACCGTAGTTTTTTTGCTATCCTTGCGCACCCCACAGAGCCGCAGCGAGGCAGGCATGATTACCGTCTACGGCATCAGCAATTGCGACACCGTGAAGAAAGCGCGGCGCTGGCTGGAGCAGCACGCGATCGAATACCGCTTTCACGACCTGCGCAGCGACGGCCTGGACAAAAGCCAGGTGCAGTCCTGGCTGCAGGAACTCGGCTGGGAAACACTGGTCAACCGACGCAGCACCAGCTGGAAAGCACTGGACGCAGCAGAGCGTGAGCAGATGGATGACCGCCGGGCGCTGGCGGCCATCCTGCAGCAGCCCACGCTGATCAAGCGGCCCCTGCTCGACATCGGCCACGAACGCCACTGCGGCTTTTCGGCGCCCGCCTGGGAAGCACTGCTGCTACGGCATACTCTTTGAACCCACCCCGCCGCAGGCGGGCCTCGTCAGGAATCACGTTTTATGAACCATGCGGCATATGCCCTGGGCCTAGGTCTGGGCACTCAGAACAGCAGCGGTGAGTGGCTGGAGGTCTTTTTCCCTCACCCGGTGTTGTCACCCTCCAGCGAACTGGTTGCGGCCTTTGGCGCACCCGACAACACGGGCACGCTCTCCCGCGAGCAGTTGCTGGCCCTGGAAGCCGCGCTTGCGGCGGCGGGCCAGACCGAACAGGCGCAGATTGCCGCGCATCTGGCCAGCAGCCAGGCGCCCGCCGTTGCGGTGCTGCTGCAGGAGGACGCCGCACCCGGCTCAGTGCCCGAGGCCTACCTGAAACTGCACCTGCTGTCGCACCGACGGGTGAAGCCACACGGCACCAACCTGCAGGGCCTGTTTGCCATACTCCCCAACGTGGCCTGGACCAGCGAGGGCGCCATTGACATCAGCGAGCTACCGGCACGGCAACTCGCCGCCCGGCTGCGCGGCGACACGCTGGAGGTCAGCTGCGTCGACAAATTCCCGAAGATGACCAACTACGTGGTACCGACCGGGGTGCGCATTGCCCATACGGCCCGTGTGCGTCTCGGCGCCTACCTGGGCGAAGGGACGACCATCATGCACGAGGGCTTCGTCAACTTTAACGCCGGCACTGACGGCCCCGGGATGATTGAAGGCCGGATATCCGCCGGGGTGACGGTGGGCAGCGGGTCCGACCTGGGCGGTGGCTGCTCGACCATGGGCACCCTGTCCGGCGGCGGAAATATCATCATCTCCGTGGGCCGCGAATGCCTGATCGGCGCCAACGCCGGCATCGGCATTCCACTCGGCGACCGCTGCACTGTGGAAGCGGGCCTGTTTGTGACCGCCGGCACTAAGGTGGTGGTGCTGGACGCCGACGGTCACGCGGTGGAGACCCTCAAGGCGCGGGAACTGGCCGGCAAGTCCGGGCTACTGTTCCGGCGCAACTCCGCCACCGGTGCCGTCGAGTGCCTGACCAACCGCACGGCGGTAGAACTCAACGCCGAACTGCACGCGCACAACTAGCCACGGGGCCGCACCATGGAACGCACGCTGGAATTGACCTGTGAGCTGATTCGACGCCAGTCAGTCACGCCCGAAGACGCCGGGTGCCAGGCACTGATGATGGACCGACTGGCCCGCCTGGGCTTCCGCTGCACACCGCTGCGTTTCGGCGACGTCGAGAACTTCTGGGCGGTGCGCGGAGACAGCGGCCCCCTGCTGGTGTTTGCCGGGCACACTGATGTGGTGCCCACCGGCCCCGAATCCGGCTGGGATAGCCCGCCGTTCGAACCCACACTGCGCGAGGGCATGCTCTACGGTCGCGGCGCCGCCGACATGAAAGGCAGCCTCGCGGCCATGCTCGTGGCCTGCGAAGACTTTGTCAGCGCCCACCCCCGGCACAGCGGCCGCATCGGCTTCCTGATTACTGCCGATGAGGAGGGCCCGGCCCACGATGGCACAGTCAAGGTCGTGGATTACCTGCAGCAGCAGGGTGAGACAATCGACTGGTGCCTGGTCGGCGAGCCTTCGAGCAGCGCGCAATTGGGCGATGTGGTCAAGAACGGCCGGCGCGGCTCACTGGGTGCCGTACTCACGGTGCGCGGCGTTCAAGGCCACATCGCCTACCCGCAGCTGGCAGACAATCCCATTCACCGGGCGCTGCCCGCCCTGCACGCTCTGACCTGTCAGGTATGGGACCAGGGCAACGCCTTCTTTCCGGCGACGTCCCTGCAGATTTCCAATATCACCAGTGGCACCGGCGCGACCAACGTGATCCCCGGCGAGCTCCAGGTCATGTTCAATTTCCGCTTCTCCACGGAAGTCACGGCAGACGACCTGATACGACGCACGGAACGCCTGCTACAGGCCCACAAACTGGATTACACCCTGGACTGGCAGCTCAGCGGGGAGCCCTTCCTGACCCCGGCCGGCAGCCTGGTGGACGCCGTGGTGGAGAGCATCCGTGCCGAGACCGGCCTGGACACCGAACTGTCCACCGCCGGCGGCACCTCCGACGGTCGCTTTATCGCGCCGACCGGGGCACAGATCGTCGAGCTCGGCCCGGTGAATGCCACCATCCACAAACGCAATGAGTGTGTGCGCGCCGCGGACCTGCCGCGGCTGGCCCGCCTCTACCAGGGCGTGCTGGAACGCCTAGTGCTGTAGCGCCTGCAGCTGTTGCTGCACTGCGCCACGCACGATATCCCGGTTGACCTGCCCCGGAATCACCACCACCTCGTCACCCGCCAGGGCGGCGAGGCTCTCGGCCACCACCGCGTCCGCCTCCATCCACATCGATTCCGGAAAACGCCCCTTGTCGAAACCTGAAAAATGCGCTGTATCGTGAATCTCGGTGCGCGTGAGGCCGGGGCAGAGACACTGCACCCGAATACCCTGCCCCGCCACCTCAGCCTGCAGCGACCTTGAAAAGGCCAGCAGGAATGCCTTGCACGCGCCGTACACCGCGGTTTTCTGCAGTTCCACGAAGGCGCCGACAGAGGCCACATTGATGATCTGCCCGCGGCCCTGCTCACGCATGAAGGGCAGCGCGGCACGCGCCAGCTCCAGTGGCGCGTCAATCTGCAGGCGCACCATTTGCAGCTCGACCTCAAGCGTGCTGTCGGCAAAGTCGCCCAGCGTCGAAAAGCCCGCGTTGTTGATCAGCAGATC
This sequence comes from Halieaceae bacterium UBA5044, assembly GCA_002416125.1. Lineage (GTDB taxonomy): Bacteria > Pseudomonadota > Gammaproteobacteria > Pseudomonadales > Halieaceae > Haliea. The sequence goes on along the minus strand of DIBU01000013.1, from coordinate 167,065 downwards.
CACCGGTCCCTGCTGACGCAGCGCCTCCACCGTGCGCGTTACACCCTCCACCGTGCTGAGGTCCGCAACCACGGGATGAATGCGCGTCAGCCCATCCAGCTCGGCACCCAGTGCCTGCAGGTGATCGCCGCGCCGGCCCACGGCAATGATGGTTTTGCACTGGCGGGCAAGCTGGCGGCAGTATTCTGCGCCCAGTCCGGAGGTGGCGCCGGTGACCAGCGCGATCCCTGTGTTTTGCATCGTGATATGTCCCTGTTCCTGAGGTTGGGCGGCGCGCAGACAGCGCGAGCGGTGTGGCGTACCATGCCGGTGGCAACGGCCAACATCTTGAGGAGAAAACCGATGACGCGCAAGCGCACCGCATTGATTACCGGGGCATCCGCAGGGCTCGGTGAAGAGTTTGCCCGCCAGCTGGCAGCCCAGGGCTATGACCTGGTGCTGGTGGCGCGGCGCAGGGACAGGCTGCAGGCCCTCGCCGCGGAGCTGGCGCAGGCGCACGGCTGCACTACGCTGGTGGAGGTGGCGGACCTGTCGGACCCCGCCGCCCCGGACGCGCTCTACAACAGCCTGTCGGCGCAGGGCATCGAGATAGACTATCTGGTGAACAACGCCGGAATCGCCGGCTCCGACCTCCTGCAGGATCGCGACTGGGCAGATCACCAGGCCTTTTTCCAGTTGATGATGCTGTCGGTGGCACAACTCTGCCATCTGTTTATACCTGCCATGCGTGAGCGCGGCTTCGGCCGGGTGATCAATGTCGCCTCCGTCGCGGGGCGCATTCCCCGCGCCGGTGGCTGCAACTACGGCCCAAGCAAGGCCTACCTGATCGCCCTGTCGGAGGACCTGGCAGTCACACTGCAGGGCAGCGGTGTCCAGGTGTGCGCCCTGTGCCCCGGTTACACCCATACCGATTTCCACAGCACAGCAGGGCTGCAGGACATGAAAGACGGCATGCCGGGATTCCTCTGGTACGGCGCGGACGTGGTGGTGCGTGAGGGCCTGCAGGCTGTGGAGCGCGGTAAACCGGTTTACCTGTCTGGGCGCCTCTACCGCTGGCTGGACCCGCTGTTGCAGTCCGTGTTCACCCGCCGGCTGTTCCGCATGGCCGCGCGCCACTGAGCCCTGAGGGCCTAACGCAGACTGCGTAGCACGTAGACGTCATAGCGCACGGCCTTGCCGGCAATGGTGTGCGAGGGCTGCTGCGGGGTCAGGCAAGGGGCCCGCAGAGGGCGCTTGACCACCACCCGGGCGACGTCGCAGCCCAGGGCCCAATCGAGCAACTGCGCGGCGTCGTCCGCTGTCGTGCCCCCGGCGAACAGAGTCTGGAACAGCGCCATCTCCTTTTTCACCGCTGCAGACTTGTCGCGTTCCGGGAACATCGGGTCCAGGTAGATCACGTCCAGCGTATTCAGCACCGCGGCCGGCAGGGTGGAGGCTTCCCCGTGATGCAGTGTCATGCGCCCTGCGACGCGGTTCAGCCAGGCGTCTTCTGCCCGCGCTGCGCGCTCCAGGCCATCATCCAGCAGCGCCAGCACGACAGGTTCACGCTCGGCGAGGACAACCGCACACCCGAGATCCGCCAGCACGAAGCTGTCGCGCCCCAGCCCGGCAGTTGCATCAAGCACCGCGAGCGCGGGCTTCTTGCCAATACCCACCGCCTTGCCCAGCAGCTCATTCTGGCCACCCCGACGCCGGTGCCGCATGGCCGCGCCACCAAAGTCGACGCTGATCGGCCCCGGGGAGCGACCACCTGCTGCCACCGCCTGCAGGGAAAGCGCACCGGCGCCCACCCACAACAGTGCCTGCACCGCGGGAGGAGCGTGTGCCTGCCCGGGTTCCACACAGTGCGTACCCAACTGCTGTGCCAGTGCCTGCGCCCGATCACGCTGCGCACTGTCCTGCGCGGCTACCGCGATTTTGCCGAGGGGGGCGCTGTGATGTGGCTGCATGGCAGTCAGGCCCGGGACGGCGCCAGCCACTGCTCCAGCCGCGCGCAATTGGCGACGACCGCATCGAGGTAAGGATTGTCACCACCGAAATAACTGCTGGCGTAGTGGTAGGCGCCGGCAAAATCCCGCTCCAGACGGGAACCGGCAACCCCGTGCACAAAGCCGGGAGTGCGCTGAATCAAGTCATCCCGCGAGCGATAGTGACAGCGGGCTGGCTCCGGTGTGTGTTCTCCCACCGCAATGCCGCTGGCGACGAACTCGTCGTACAGGGCCTGGCGACACTTTTCGAGGTAATCCGGTGCGGCGATCTGCGCCAGCAGGTCAGCCGTACCCAGCAGGGCGCCGAGCTGCCATTCCTGACGGCTGCGCACGTTCAGGTACTCGGGCTTGCGGTGACAATTGGTGAAGTGCACGAGCCGGGAGCAGACCGGCGCCAGTTCAGCCAGCCCCACCGCCGGGAACTGCGCGCGAATCAGGGCGGCACCGCGGGGCACGTGGGTGCGCGTGTAGGCTGCGCCCGTGCTGTGCCGGCGATCCCCACGGCGGCGCAGATAGCCTGCATCGTGAAACAGCGCGCTGGCGACCCCGGCCAGGGCCAGGTCGGCGTCAAACGCCCAGGGACCGGGCCAGCGCTTTTCGCGCCCTGCCATCAACCGCGTCATCGCCAGGGTGACGTCCAGCACGTGCTCGGCATCATGGTAGCCCGCATCGCAACCGTGGTACTCGGGATGCTCACCGGCATACAGCACGCAAAACAGTTCGCTGAGGGTATCCAGCGGCGCCCAGTCCCCCTCCGGCCAGTGCGCTTCGAGGATCGCCCGCACTTCGGACATCACGGCGGCCGGATCACCCAGGGTCACCTGACCGGTGATGTCGCAGCGCTTTGCTTCTGCCGGGGACGTCATCACGATTCAGCCATTCTCCCGCGGTTCGCGCTCGAAACGGTCCTGCAGTAATGACGCCAGCTCTTCAACCTGTTCCTGTAACGTAGGTTCCTGTATCGCCGCGGCTGGCTGCGATGCGCCATTGTGCAGGCTGCTCAGGGCCGCCGGTGGTGCAGCGATGGCTGCAGGAGGATCTTCCGCCAGGGCACTCTCGGCCAGCCCCAGCGTGAGGGTCCGGTCTTCGAACTCGAGGGTGAATTCGAGATTGTAGGCGTGCCGGGACAGACCGTGCTTGTCGGTGATCAGCAGGCGGCGCACCGCGCGACGATCATCGCCACTGCCCGCACCGGACAGGCGGCATTGCAGGCCCTGCAGCGTCTTGCCGGCAAACTGTATGCCGTGCAGCGCAACCAGCCCCTCGTTGCACTGGCTGATGAAGGCCGGCGCATAAATGCGCTCCACTGCCGCATCGCCCTCTACCGCGCGCCCAGCGGTTTCGAAGTGCCCGATCAGAATCTGCTGTGGCTGGGCCTTTTCCGCCATGCGCGCCAGCTCGATCGTGACATCGCCCACGATGTAGCTGTGTACAGTGGGATTGACGCCCTCGGCCTGGTAAAGCTCGTAATGGCTGCCGATGTGGTAGGCGGCGCGGATGACCGGCACGGTGTTGCCGTGCGAGGCCCGTCGCGCCACCGCGTTGTCGGCCACGACCAGCAACAGGAAATAGAACAGGTCATGGTTTGCCTGCGCGCCCAGTGCACGGTTCCAGACATAGTAGCCATCGCCGGTGGTGGTGCGCGAAAAATGCACCTCGATGCCTTTCGCCAGCAGCTTGTTGTAGGCGGAATTCAGCGAGTAGGACAGGCTGTTCAACTGGCTGGCCTGCTCGAAGGGCGTAAACAGGGAGAACTCGGCAATGTCGAACAGCAACACCGCGCGATCGCTGACATAGCTCAGCCCATAGCGTTTGATCAGCTGTTCCACACCGCTGGTGACTGCCGGGTCATCGGCGAGTGGCGTATCCAGGCGGATAAAGCCGGGGGCAATGTCCAGCCTGTTGGCAATGGCAAAGAATTCATCCCGGGGTTTGCCGCGGCTGCCGGAAATGAGTTCGCGCACAAAAGCCTCGTTGTCCTGCACGCCCTCTACGCCGGGCCGCGCACAGAAGTTACCGAGGAAGTAGTGAGGGACGAAAATGACAAGTATGCCGCGTTCATCGGCGCTCCAGCACAGCACGATGTTCTGGCCCAGCCGCCACTGCTTGCGCAGGGCGCTCTCAAGCGCCTTCAGATTGCCGCGCTGGGAGATGCTGATGGTCCTGTGGTCTGCCACGGCGCCGCCTGTCATGCCCGCGGGCTCGTCCGGTCTTTCGGTCATAGCCTACTCGTTTCTGTTCGCCCAAGCCGGTACCATTATAGGGTGCCACGCTGCCTGAATCCATGCGCCAGCCGGGCGCGCATCAGGGGCTTAAAACATGGGAACACAACGCATGCTCGGTCGATGGCTTATCGGCATCTCCCTGTGTTGGCTGGCAGCTTGCCAACAATACGATTTCAGCGTCAACGAGCGCGTCGTGTACAGCCCGCGCCCGCTGCTGACGGATTTCCGGATTGAAGACCCGGCATTGCGCAGCTGTATCGAACAGGCCATCAACGACAACAAGATCAGCAGCGTCGGCGAATTGCAGACCCTCGACTGCAGCGGTGCCGGGGTGCGCAGCCTCAATGGCCTGGGGCGCTTCTCCAGCCTGAGCTGGCTCAACCTGGGCGGCAACGCGCTGCAGGACATTCGCGAGCTGGTGGCGCTGCTTGAACTGCGCAGCGTACTGCTGGACGACAACCGGATAGAGGATGCAAGCCCGCTCTACCGATTGCCCGCGCTCGCCGTGGTCAATCTGGAGGGCAATAGCGGCCTGCGCTGCCCCGCCCCGGACAGCTGGGTTTCACTGGAGCGCCTGACCCTGCCCCGGCACTGCCGCTAGCGTCAGCCAGTCGAACCCGGCGTTCTGCGCGGCGAATACCACGCGCTGATCCCCTGCACCCAGCACGCTCTCGAGTGCTGCAGCCGCCCGCGTGGGACAGTTATTCTGTTCACTGATATGCGCGACAACCAGATGCTCGAGGGTTTCTGGGCCGAGCTGGCGCAACAGTTCAGCGGCCTGGTGGTTGTTCAAATGACCCCAGTCGCTGGCCACGCGCTGCTTCAGCGAGGGCGGATAACTCCCCGCCCACAGCATGTCCAGATCGTGATTGAATTCCAGCACCAGGGCATCGCAGCCCCGAAAGCGCTCCACCACGTGCGGGGTAATGCTGCCGAGATCGGTCAGCACCCCCAGCGAGCGACCGCCATGAGAAAGCCGATACTGGCAGGGTTCACGTGCATCGTGGGGAACGGCCACAGGTTCTACCGACAGCGCGCCGATCTGCAGACGTTCCTCGCTGTTGAAGCAGGTGACGCGCGGACACCCCTCGAGGCGACCACTGCGCTGCGTACCGTGCGTCAGATAGACCGGTATATCCCACTGCCTTGCCAGGCGGCTGACACCGGCGCTGTGATCACTGTGTTCGTGCGTGACCAGAATGGCAGCGAGATCATCGGGGCACAGGCCCAGCAGGGCCAGACGGCGCTGGGTTTCCCGCAGGGAAAACCCACAGTCGATCAGCACCGTGGTTCCGCCGCCCGTCACGACCGTGGCGTTGCCCTTGCTGCCGCTGCCCAGTGATGCAAAACGCAGCATGCGGGCGCCCTAGTTGATGTTGCCCTTGAGCAGTGTGAGCAGCGCCTGCTGGTCACGTTTCTCCAGGGTTGCCTCGCCGGCTACCGGCGCCATGCCCACGGTGACCGCCTTGTCTCCCGCTGCGACGACCGACACCAGGAAACTGCGCCCGATCATGGGATTCTCATCTTCGTCGGAGAACATCCAGGAGAACCAGCCGCCGTCCTCTTCTGCCGCCTCGCCAAGGAAACGCACATAGTAGACACCCTCACTGCGGTCGCGATCGGTGATTTCGAAGCGGGAGTCCTCCAGGGCTTTGCCGACGGACGCCCAGGCCCGGGTGAAGGGCAACCCAACCCGCAGGACGCTGGTGCCATTGGCGCCGTCCTCCATGGTCAACTTCCCTTCCGCACTCATCGCGCGGTCCGCGAGCATGGACACCGGAGCGGAGTCGGCGCTGTTGGCGATGAACTGCGCCACTGCGCGCAACATTTCCTGCTCCTGGGCGGTATCGTCAGAGCGCGCGGGCCAGCCGCTTACGTCGCCCGCCTGGCGCATCTGCAACACATGCAGTTCACTGCTGCCGCGCTGCACGCCCTGCTCTATGCGGAAGCGGAAACGCGAGGCCATGGTCTGTCCTTCCAGGTCCAGCCAGCCGGTTTCGATCAACCCGGCCTGGGCGTCCACGCGCCCTACCGGAATACCCGCCGACGTGAGAAAGCTGCGTACCTGGGGCCAGAGCTGGCCCGGAGCAACCGCAATCAGCGCCCAGCTTTCATCACCGAGGGACTGGATGCGCACCACATCCTCGCCGGCCCCGGCCACCAGTGGCGTTGGCCGCGGCACTTCGAACTCCCCGGCGAGCACGGTATCGTCCTGCACGGGGGGAATGGGGTAAATCTCCTCGAGCCTGGCTTCTTCCTTGCCTTCCGGCAAACGAATGGGGTCCATCTCGCGCGCGTTCTTGTAGTCATCCGAGGTGTCGGGAAACAGGCCCTCGTCACCGAACAGATAACTGCAACCCGCGCTGGCCAGCAAGCTGCCAACCAGTGCTGTGCGCAATACCAGCTTCATAGATTCCGCCATTAAATTCCCGCCGCCTCCAACGCTGCAAGGACCTGCGCATGAAAGCGCTCATCCAGAGGCGTCAAGGGTAAACGAATACCTGCCTCAATCAAGCCGCGCTGCTGCATGGCCCACTTTACCGGTATCGGATTCGCCTCCAGGAACAGCGCACGGTTGAGCCCGGACAGGCGCTCGTTGATCTGCGCGGCCTCGGCCCGCTCGCCCGCGAGCGCCAACCGGCAGAGCTCGGCCAGCTGCCGCGGCGCAATGTTTGCGGTAACGGAGACATTGCCGTGCCCCCCGGCGAGCATCAGTTCCATGGCCGTGGGGTCATCCCCGGAGTAAATCGCAAAGTCGTCAGGGCAGCGCGCCTTGAAGTCCGGCACCCGTGACAGATCACCGGTCGCATCCTTGATACCGACGATGTTGTCGAGCTCGGACAGGCGCACCACGGTATCGTTGTCTATATCCACCGCCGTACGGCCTGGCACGTTGTAGAGAATCTGGGGAATGTCGACCGCCGCCGCAATGGCCTTGAAATGCTCGTACAGGCCACGCTGCGTCGGGCGATTGTAGTACGGCGTTACCAGCAGGCAGGCATCAGCGCCATTGCGGGCCGCAACGCTGGTCAGCTCGATCGCCTCGCGGGTCGAGTTGGCACCCGTGCCGGCAACCACCGGGATGCGACCGTTGACGTAGCGCACGCAGTGGCGGATGACCTCGAGGTGCTCCGGGACGCTCAGGGTGGCACTCTCGCCGGTGGTCCCGACCGCGCCGATGGCGCTGGTGCCTGCCGCAATGTGCATGTCCAGCAAGCGCTCCAGACTGCCCCAGTCGAGGCTGCCATCCGGGTGCATTGGCGTCACAAGCGCGACAATACTGCCGGTTATCATGGGAAATCTCCAGAAATGTGCCGGGCGCCGGCCACAGCCGCTGAACGCCGGAATAAAGAAGAGCGCAATTATCCATGCAGGCAACACGAAGACAACCGCGATGCGCTAAAATACGCGCGGGCACGCACACAGACCTGCACCAAAATACGCACCGGAGTATACCATGAGACCTTCTGACCCCGCCCAGTGGTTTCTCGCCACCTTCTTCCTGTTTGCATCCCTGGCCACGCCGTCGCTCACCGCGGGCGCCCAGAATGAGGTCACGGTCAGCCCACCGTCCAAGATCGCCCGCGCCCACATGGCCCAGCAGCGCGCCAGCGTGGACGATCTCGCCCGCCGGGAACTCGGCCAGGGTATCAGCGGCGACCCCGACCGCGACATTCGCATGCTGCAGCGCCTGCTGGACAGGGGCATTGTGACCCCGGAGGACGTCGGCACGCTGCAGGCCATGGGCCTGGTACTGGGCGACCTGCTGGCGAGCGAACTCGGGCTGGCGTGGGTGATCTACAACGACGCCAGCGGTCGCAGCCGGGCACTGTACGACAAACAGACCGACAATTACCTGTTCCCCATGACCATGATTTCCCGTCGCCAGCAGGTGGGTAACCAGAAACCGGTCGCGGACATCTACCGGGATGCAAAGGCCGTCATTGAGGAGAAGCGGCCCAGGCTACCCTTCCAGTAGAACGGTAGCGGGGACTGGCTGGTCATCCCCCGGGTTAGGGTTTAGCATAGTTGACGACTTTTTCAGGACGTCTCCGGGCATGAACCAGCCGGCCGCCGGCTTCGAGCTGGACACCGACAACGCATCAAACACCGCTACACTCCGACTTTACGGCGGCTGGGTGGACGCTGCTTCGGTACCCGAGTTCCGGGACGTGAGGGCGCAGCTCACGGCGCTCACGGTGGACAATCTCCGCTTTGACTGCGATGAGCTGGGCGACTGGACTACGCTGCTCATGTCGTTTCTGCTGAGCTGTGCCAGCTACTGCGAGGAGCGCGGTGTCGACGTCGATACCGAGGGGCTCCCCGAGAACGCCAGGCGCCTGTTATCAATCGCCACCTCGGTACCCGCCCACCAGCGTCAACAACCCGCCCCCCGGCCCTGGTGGCATGTGCGCAGCCCCTCTGAAGCGCTGCGGGAACTGTTGGATGACCTGCGCGTGTCGCTGGCTTTCTTTGGCGATATCTGCATCGCACTCGGCGCCCTGATCGCCGGCAAGGCCAACACCCGCTTCGCCGACTTTCGCACCTTCTGCTACCAGTCCGGTCCCGATGCGTTTGCCATCATCAGCCTGACCAGCGTTCTTGTCGGTATGATTCTCGGGTACCTGGGAGCCGTGCAATTGCAGCAATTCGGCGCCGGCATCTACGTCGCCGATCTCGTCACCATCGGGCTGCTGCGCGAAATGGGTCCGTTGATGACCGCGATTGTGATGGCGGGCCGCACCGGTGCGGCCTACGCCGCCCAGCTGGGCACCATGCAGGCCAGCGAGGAAATCGATGCCGTGCGCACGCTGGGCGTGTCGCCGATCGAGTTTCTGGTGATACCGCGCATCCTGGCGCTGGTGGTGACCATGCCGCTGCTTACCATTTACGCCAACCTGCTGGGCATTGTCGGTGGCGGCATTGTCGCCGGGGGCATGGGCATTTCCCTGTTGCAGTATTCCAGCCAGGCGGGAGCCGCTGTGAGCATCGCCCATATTGGTATCGGGTTGCTGAAAAGCCTTGTGTTTGCGGTGCTGATCGCCATTGCAGGCTGTCGCTCGGGCATGCAGTCCGGGCGCAATTCTGCGGGCGTGGGCAGGGCCGCTACCGAGGCAGTGGTCACCGCCCTCGTCTACCTGATTGTGGCAGACGCCTCCATCAACATCCTCTTCCAGCATCTGGGTATCTGATGACTGACGACGAGCGCGAAGTCCATATCGAGGTTCGCGAGCTGACCATGGCGTTTGGCAGTAACGTCATTCAGCGTGACCTGAGCTTCCCGGTATACCGGGGCGACATCTTCGTCATCATGGGCGGCAGCGGCTGCGGTAAAAGCACGCTGCTCAAGCACATGCTGGGGCTGCTGGAGCCAGCGGCGGGTGAGATTCTGTACACAGGCACCAGTTTCACCCACGCCTCGTCGGAAGTACGCGACGCGATGCGCCGCAGCTGGGGCATTACCTACCAGTCCGGTGGGCTGTTCAGTGCCATGACCCTGGAACAGAATATCAGCCTGCCACTGCAACTGTACACTGACTACACAGCGGCGCAGATCAGGGACGTGGTACGCTACAAATTATCGCTGGTCGGCCTGGGTGGCTTTGAAAGTTACTACCCCTCGGAAATCAGCGGTGGCATGAATAAACGCGCAGCGCTCGCCCGGGCCATCGCTCTGGATCCGCAGATCCTCTTTTTCGACGAGCCCTCTGCCGGGCTGGACCCGATAAGCTCGCGGTTACTGGATGACCTGATCTTGCAGTTGACCGAATCGATCGGCGCTACCGTGGTGATGGTCACGCACGAATTACCGAGTATATTCGCCATTGCCAACAACAGCGTTTATCTCGATGCGAGCACCCGCACCATGATTGGCTATGGCGACCCAAAACAGCTGCGAGAACACAGCGAGGAGGCGGTCGTGCGGCAATTTCTTACCCGCAGCGCCGACGCAGGAGAAACCGGGTAATGTCTGAAGAAAGAGCACACAGTGTCGCCATTGGCGGCTTTATTGTCGGCGCCCTGCTGATTGCATTGGCGACGCTCCTGTTCGTGCTGGGCTCAGGCCTGGGCAGCGATCGCAGCAAGGTGGTGATGGTTTTCGACAGCTCGGTGAAGGGCTTGAGCGTGGGGGCACCGGTCACCTTGCGCGGCGTTGAGATCGGCCAGGTCACAGGCATCAACCTGCTGCTGGACAGCAACACCGCCAAGTTGATCATGCAGGTGGAGGCCGAGCTATCGGGCGAGAGCATACAGATGACCGAGCGGCCATCCGTGGCCCTGATCGACGACCTGATCGGCCGCGGACTGCGCGCCCAACTGGGCCTGCAAAGCCTGCTCACGGGCCTGCTGTATATACAACTGGATTTTCACCCTGAAACGCCCGTAGACCTGCTCGCCATCGACACGGAATACACGCAGATACCTACAATTCCCACTGAGCTGGAACGCATCGTGAGCCAGATCGAGGGCCTTGATATTGCGCAGATGGCAGCCAACCTGCAGAGCATCGCCGCCAACGTCAATGCCTTCGTCGAGCAGGCCCCGTTCCAGCAACTGCCAGCGGACGTCGGGCTCACCCTGGCCAGCCTGCGCTCCCTGACCACACAGCTCGAAGCCACCCTGGCCACCGCTGGCCCCGGCATCGACCGCGTGCTGAACAACTCCAATACGCTGGTCAGCGAAGCTGCGGAAGCGCTGCCCAGGCTGACCACCCTGCTGGAAGACAACATGACCGTGCTGCGCAACGCTACGGCGCGGTTTGAAAGCACCATGGGTGAAATCGATGGCCTGGTATCTGCCGACTCCGCAACCGCCTACCGCCTGAACGAAGCCCTGCGGGAACTGGCACTGGCCGGGAGGGCGCTGCAGATGCTGGCAAAAACACTGGAGGAGCAGCCTGAGTCGCTGCTTCGCGGCAAGAGCGAGAACAGCCAATGACCCCAATCAAACTTCTCACCGTCGTCTGCGCCCTGTTGCTGGCGGCCTGTGGCAGCTCCCCCCAACACCAGTATTACCTGCTCAACAGTAACCAGCAGGCCCCGGCGATGGGGCAGAGCCCGTCACTGGGTGTGGGGCCGATCACCATCCCCGAATACCTGAATCGCTCAGGCATGGTGTACAGCGAAAACGGCAACCGACTGCATGTGGCCCGTTACGAACGCTGGGCCGAGCCGCTGGAGGATGGTATACAGCGCGTTCTGGGGCTGAACCTGTCTGCGGCCTTGGGCACGCAGAATATTCGCCCCCACCCCTGGCAGCGCAATGATATACCCGAGTTCGCGGTGCAGGTCTGGCTGCTGTCACTGGACGCCGGCAATAACAGCGCGGAACTGGTCGCCGAATGGCGCGTTACCCGTACCGGCGACGAGGCGAGCACGCCAGTGGCGCAGCGCATCAGCCGCCTGTCGACGCCCCTGCCGGGGCCCGGGTGGCAGGCCGCCGATACGGCGGCGGCCTACAGCGACCTTCTACAGCGGCTGAGCGACGAGATCGCCAGCGTCATCCGCAGGGACCTGGAGGCCGGCGCGAGCGATCAGAACTGATCGCTGCGCAGCATGGCGTCGGAACCGCCATCGACAAAGAACACCGAACCGCACACGAAGTCCGCCTCGTCGCTGAGCATAAAGCGCATCACATTGGCGATTTGACCGGGTTGTGCGGTCTGGCCCCAGGGCACCATGGCACTGAAGTCGCGCATCACACCGCCCAACTGTTCATCGGCAAACACCTGCTGGGTCAGCGGTGTATCGGTGATGCCGGGCGCCACCGCGTTCAGCCGCACCCCGGCTTTTGCCCAGGCCACGACATTGCGGCGCATCCACACCGTCAGCGCATGCTTCGACGCCGAGTACACCGTCTGCCCCATTTCACCCTCGGCCACGTCCAGCGCCTTCGCTTCATCACCCGCGAGAAATGCCTGGGCCAGCGGGTGCGAGGTCTGCGTCATGGGCGCCGAATTGGAACTCACCAACAGCACAGTGCCACGCCGCTTGCCCACCAAATCCTGCAAGCCTGTCGCCATTGCAACCGCCGCGAAATAGTTCACCGCGGCAATGATGCGTGGCGGCGCTACCGGCGGCAGGCCCGCACAGGGGATAAACCCGTCGAGACCATCGGCAGCGCGCTCACGCACAGACGCCAGGGCGCGGTCACGGCCTTCCTGCGTAGAAAGGTCGGCGATGATGTCACCCTCCTTGATATCGATCGAAATGACTTCGTGGCCCGCCGCGCACAGCTGCTCACGCAGCGCAGCGCCGATACCGGTGGCGCCGCCGGTCATGGCATAGCGTTTCTTCATGCTGGTACTCCCTGATTCTGGTTGATGATTACGGCGTGTATTGTCGCGCCTGCGGCGGGTGGTTGTGTGGGTCGGCCTGAAATGCGTGGCGGCAAGCTCAACTTACTGAACCGGTGCTCTCTCCCTATGCTGAGACCGCACCGGCAGTCGTGCTCTTTCTGGCGAAATTCGACCGCGGTGCGCGGTAACACCTGTGGTCGCACCGCACCACTTCGACTAGTCTCTGAGCTGGATGGTTCAATGCCGGCACGCACCGTGCACTTGGTCCGCGTCGATACGCCACCACAACCGGTGGATAAAACACGAGGAGCCCCACATGATTCACTCTACGCCATCAGTGAGACCTGCGAAGTGGCGTCAACGCATGCTCACCGCCAGTATTCTGCTGCTGGGCGCATGCACCGGGGACTCAGACCCGGGCTGGGTGGATTCGCCCACTCCAGTCACCGACATTGTGACGCCACTTCAAACACAGGACATTGCGGGGGAGTGGCAGGGCTTGCTGAGCTGCGCCGGCCGGGATTTCCCCCTGAGCCTTTCAGTAGCGGGTCTTGGAGACAGTCAGCTCGAAGTCCGATGGACCCTGGAACCAGCTCTGGGACGACGGGGCTACATATCACCCGACGGTCGCACCGAGATCAAAGACCGACTGCTGCTGGGTGAGTACGAGCCGGTCACTGGCCATGCTGCTGTTCAAGAGCAGGTCAAAAACCGGCCTCTGGCGCTGCAACTGCTGTTCGGAGATGACATCGCGTTGCTCGACTTTCAGCGCTGCGACCTTGGGCTGTTGCAACGAACACCCGCCAAAGCCCTGGTCGAACTGCAACATGAACTGATACTGATTCAGGAACCCGTGGTGATTCGCGCCGAGGATCAGCAAGGGGAATGCCCCGGGGAGCTGAAGTCGTGGATTCAGGCGGCTTTGGAGCTGCCCCTGGATGACAATGGCCGGGGTGATACCAGTGCTCTTTGGTCCGCCACCGTGACTGAACCGATCTTCGGCAAACCCTTGGCAGAACTCGGAGCAGAACGGCGTATAGACCTGCGCCGGGCACTCGCAGGCCGTTGTATGGTACGCGGCGACACCCGCCGGAATACCGTGGTCGGCACACTCATGCAGATCACCGATTACCGTTCATTTCGCGATGGACGCTTGACGCAACTGGCCCAACCCTTGGCACAAGCCTGGCTGACGAACCGCGCGCAACCGCTACTGCAGTCAGATCCCCTGCCCCTGCTCTCGCCTGCAACGAGCCAGGCGCTGGGCCGTATACCCCGCACCTTCAATTTTGACCGCCTGTTATCGGGAACAGGCAGGTACGATGCGCACAGCTACGCACAACAGATGGTCGCAGTGAACGATACGCTTACCGCGCGACGCCGGGAGCGGGACTACCTGGAAAACATGCGCAATGCGCGCTTTTTCCCGCTGCTCGAGTTACGGCAAGCAGCGCTGGCACGGGACGACATAGCCGACACACCCGTTGAAGCATTGGTGGCGGCAGAGCTGGTGAGCAAAGCGGAAGCGCATATTCTGGAAGCCGCGACAGCACAGGACGCGGCACAAATGGCGGACTGGGTGGCTGCCGTTGACGCGGATTTGGTGTGCAGCAGGACGACACAAAAGGCCTGCTCACAGGCAGCGGACCTGTTTGCAGACAGGCTGGAGGCGTTAGCGGACCAATTCGCGGAAGACGAGGCCAGTACCCTTGCAACGCTGGAAGACGAGGCGCCAACGCTGCAAAACCTCGCCTCACTCGTGGCCGCAAACGCCGCACTCCTGCGCAGATACGGTCGTACAGTGACATACGGGGATTTTCCCGATGCTCTTGAGCAGTACCAGGCCCTGCGCTTTGACTGGCAGCGAGAATTGGAAGACGCCCTTGCAGCACAGCTCACAGCAGCGCGCACCACGTCCGCGTTAACCGAGCTGGATGCGCGCTACTTTGCGGCCAGTGATTTAACGGATCGCGCGGAGCGCCATCTCGAACGCCTGGGAAAGGTTTACGATCAGCAGCTCTCCGGGTCCCGCCCTTTCGTCAACACGGGCGCTGACGCCTACCTCAATGCCCTGTACAACCAGGAATTCGCAACCCTGGCTCGCATGGACGCTGAGCTACTGGCCGGAGTGGCGCCGGTATTCCGCTTCATGGCACAGCAAATCAACGCCGTCAGCAGCCTGCTGGGCAGCGCAGGACGCCCGTTGAATAGCGCCTCCCGCGAGCTGAACACGCCCAGCGCGGTAACAGCCGTGGCCTTGCGTTACTTGCTGGAATTCGAGGACCAGTACGCATCGTGTTTGGGCGAGGACGCTGCCACCATCACGTTTACGGAACGTGTGGACTCGGTCACTCGCACAGGTAGCGGTATCGAGCTCAGCCGCATTCGGGGCGTACCGGTATCCACCACCTACCGCATCAAGCGCGAGCACCTGGATCTATTCCAGGATGTATTCAGTCGCCCTGAATCCCCAGGCGCAGAGGGCATATTCGAAGCGCTGTTCGGCTTGCAGGGAGTGAACAATCTGACCAATGCAGTCAATGAACTTATGGACGAGCACCGATGCGACTCTGACGCGGTGCAGGGTTTTGAGAAGGGGTTGTTAGCGTATTACGCAGATCGCAAACGGCGTTGGGGACGGTAGGTTTCACTCTGCGGGCTCCCCTCACACTGACCTGGACAGGCAGTTCGGCACAGTCACACGCCCGTGTGCTCAGTCACCGCGCACCTGTAGGTACAGGTCTGCATTGGTATACCCACCACCGGAGAAGCGCCGCTGGCCGGCGGTCCGGTTGCCTGCAACGGGTGCCGGGTAGTACCCTGCAGGCCGCGTTTCGGCGGAGAATCCCCATGAATGAGAAACCCCTGGCACCGGCCATTGAAGGCTGGTTCACGATGGACGAAAAGCCCCGGCTGATCGGCACCCAGTGCTGTGCCTGCAGCACCTATTTTTTCCCCAAACAGCAGCGCTACTGCAAGAACCCAGGCTGCGACAGCACCGAGTTCCGCGAAGTGGAACTGAGCAGGACAGGCCGGGTGTGGAGCTACACCAATGCCTGCTACAAGCCGCCGGCGCCTTTTGTGGCCGCCGAGCCCTTCGAGCCCTATACCATCGCCGCAGTCACGCTGGAGGAAGAGCAGATGACGGTGCTGGGGCAGGTTGTCACCGGTGTCAATGTCAGCGACCTCAAGGTGGGCATGGCGATGGAACTGGTGCTGGAACCGCTGCATGAAACCGATGATGACATCAAGATGACCTGGAAATGGCGGCCACTCGCAGAACAGGGGGAGCAGCACTGATGAGCAACGATATCGCCATAATTGGTGCGGGCATGCACCCCTGGGGCAAGTGGGGACACAATTTCGTTGAGTACGGCGTCGCCGCGGCGCGCGAGGCGCTGGCGGATGCCGGCATCCCCTGGCAGGACGTGGGCTTCGTGTCCGGCGGCGCCACGGTGCGCTGCGGTTATCCGGGCTATGTCGCAGGCGCCACCTTCGCCCAGGCCCTGGGCTGGCAGGGCTGTGAGGTGAATACCTCCTACGCCGCCTGTGCCTCAGGCTCGCAGGCGCTGGCCGCCGCGCGCAACAAGATTCTCGCGGGCGCCTGTGATGTCGCCCTGGTCGTTGGTGCCGACACCACTCCTAAAGGCTTCCTTGCCCCTGCAGGTGGCTATCGACCGGAGGACCCGGACTGGGTGCGCTTCTACCTGGGCATTACCAACCCGACCTATTTTGCCCTGTACGCGCGGCGGCGTATGGACCTCTACGGCGACACGCTGGAGGATTTCGCCGCCGTGAAGGTGAAGAATTCCCTGATCGGCAGCAAGAACCCGCGGGCGCGCTACCGCAAGTGTTTCACCGCGGAAGACGTGGCGGCCTCCGCCATGGTGGCCGACCCGCTGCGGTTGATGGACATCTGCGCCACCAGCGATGGCGGCGCTGCCCTGATCATTTGCAGCGCTGACTATGCACGCCGCATTGGCAAGGCCGATGCGCCACGCATTGCGGCCATTTCCACCGTCACGCCGAGCTTTGCCAGCGCGGTGGTGGAAATGCCGGATATTGCGACGGACTCCGCGGCGGCTGCCGGTATCGATGCCCACAGCTTCCGTGCAGCGCTGCCAGTGAAAGCCTACGAAGAAGCCGGTATCGGCCCCGAGGACGTCGATGTTGCGGAAGTCTACGACCTGTCGACCGCGCTGGAACTAGACTGGATTGAAGACCTGCAACTGGCGCCTCGCGGTGAAGCCGCACAGCTGCTGCGTCGTGGCGACACCGCGGTGGGTGGCAGGATACCGGTGAACCCCTCAGGCGGCCTGGCCTGCTTCGGTGAAGCCGTGCCGGCACAGGCACTCGCCCAGGTCTGCGAACTCACCTGGCAGCTGCGCGGCGAATGTGGTGACCGGCAGGTGGCCGGTGCCAGGGTGGGCATCACCGCCAACCAGGGCCTGTTTGGACACGGTAGCTCGGTCATTATCAAGCGCTGAACGGCCAGCGCCGCTGCGGTTACAGCCGAGCAATATGCTCGGCCGTTGCCAGTACGCGGCGCGCTTCATCCACGTGCATCGATTCAATCAGCTTGCCGTCGAGCACCGCGACGGCAGCGCCCGCTTCCGTGGTTTCCTGCCACAGTGCGAGCAGCCGACGGGCGTGTTCCACCGCCGCGGCAGAGGGCCCGAAGACGGCGTTGGCGATCTCGATCTGCCCCGGATGTATCAGCGTCTTGCCGTCGAAGCCCAGCGCCCGCCCCTGCTCACACACGGCCTGCAACCCGGCGCTGTTGCCGATATCGAGATAAACGCCGTCCAGCACCATGATGCCGGCCAGCCGTGCCGCCAGTACACAGCGCTGCAGGGCATAGGACAGGCCCCGGCGCTGATCGTCCGGTGGCAGGCGCAGTTCCGCACAGAGGTCCGTGGTGCCCATGAGCAGCGCGTCCACGCGCTCGCAGTCCGCAATCTGCTCGACGCGCGCCACACCCGCTGGCGTTTCGATCATCGCCCAGATGACCATGTCGCTGCGGCCACAGGCATCGAGCTCGCGGGTAACGGCGCGCACCTGCTGCACAGACTCCACCTTGGGCAGGCACACCGTCGCCACACCCGGCGCCGCCGCAACTGCCTGCAGATCATCGAGACCCCAGGGCGTGGACAGGGCATTGCAGCGCACCACGAGCTGTCGCGCACCGTAGCCGCCGGCGGCGATCTGCGCAACGACCTGAGCGCGCGCCTGTGCCTTGGCCTCCGGCGCTACCGCGTCCTCCAGATCGAAAACAATGGCGTCAGCGGGCAGGCCTCGCGCCTTCTCCATCGCCCGCTGGTTGGAACCGGGCATATACAACGCGGTGCGCGGCGTCATCTTCATTCCTGTACTTGCTCCTCAATCGGTGGGCGCACGGACGCGCGTTTCAGGTAGGCGACAAGATCCGCCCGCTGCTGCGGATCCGGAATCCCGCGCGCCATCATCGTGGTGCCCGGAAACATGGCCAGGGGGTCTGCCAGCCAGAGGTAAAGCAGCTGCGGCGTCCACACGAACTGCGCATTGCGGAACGTCTCCGAGTAGTACGCAAACCCCGGTTGCTTGCCCGCCACCTGACCGAAGATGCGGTACAGGCTGGGCCCGTTATTGTGGCCGACCTCAGGCTCCGGATAATGGCAGGTGCGGCACTGGCCAAACACCAGCCGGCCACGCTCGGGATCTCCCTCGGGCATCGTCGTGGTATCGGTCTGAGCGCCCGCGGGCGCCACAGCAAGCAATAACAGCAGCAGGAGTGGCTTCATGCGGAAACCTCATGGTTTGCCGCGGCCACACCGGCGCGGCGCCCGAAGAACGTGCAATCACCCACAGACAGACCGCTGGCGATATAGGGTGCAACAGGCAGGCCCGCCGTGGTGCGGCCTGCCGCATAAAGGCCGGGAACAGGCTCGCCAAAACCGCTGATCACACGGCCGTCGATATCCGTGTGCAGGCCGCCGAAGGTGTGGGCGGTGAAGAAGGCGCGCTTCACCGAGAGGTCCCAGGCTTTGAACGGGGGCTTGTCGAGTGGGCGCAGGTACTGCGCCTGCTTGTGGAACAGGGGGTCGCGCCCCAGGTCCGCGAAGCGATTGTAATAGGCGACCGTGTGCTGCAGGGCGCCCTGGGGAAAATCCGTGCGCGCCGCCAGATCGCCGATGGTCGGTGCCTCGGCCACCAGCAGGAAATTGTCCTGCGGAAAATCGAAACTGCTGCTGGCATCGGTAATCAGCCAGGCGCGTCCCTGTTGCCGGTAGGCAATGGCATCCCCCAGCACACCGTAGTAGCTGTCCTCGGGCACGAAGCGTTGCGCACTGGCGTTCACCACGATACCTGCCAGGGTCGACTCCGGCGGGTAAATGGGGGTGATGGCAAAGCCCTCATGCATGTGCAGGGTCTCGCCGCCCACGCCGGCCCCCATGACGATGCCCTGCCCCAGATCGCCCGCGTTGCCCCAGGGCGCGGAGCAGTCGAACAGGGCCGGCGCGTGGCGCTGCACCATCTCGCGATTGTGGATGAAGCCGCCACAGGCCAGAACGACACCGCGCCGCGCGCGAATATTGCGCGTTTCACCGTCCACCAGCACCTGCATGCCAGCCACGCGGCCGTCCGACTCCACGATCAGGCGCTGACCGGCAACGCCCGCACGCATCGTGACACCCGCCGCGGCGGTCTGCGCCAGCAGCGCCTCCATCAGGGTGCGGCCGCCGGTCATGCCGGGCAGGCCCGGCACGTGACCGCGCGGTACCGGGCGCGCAATCTCCCGCGCCGGCCAGGCGAGTTCGTTGCCCGAGTAATACAACGACTCATCGCCCAGCGTCAGCTCCTTCACCGACGTAAAACGATCGTTGTAGGGCACGCCCATTGCCACCAGCCAGTCGAAATGGGCGACACTTTCCTCGCAGTAGAGCTGGATCTTGGCCAACTGGGGATGGCCGCCGCTGTTACCGGCGATAAAGCGGTACATCTCCTCCACGCTGTCTTCAAAGCCCGCCGCCTTCTGCAGGGTGGTGCCGCCGCCGGCATACACCACGCCGCCCGACATGGCTGACGAACCGCCAAACTTCGGCAGGGCTTCGATGAGCAATACGCGGGCACCTGCGCGCTGCGCCTCGATCGCTGCGCTGCAGGCCGCCGAACCGGAGCCTGCGACCAGTACATCCGTCGTCTCGTCCCAGCGACTCACCTCCCGACGGCTCAGCGCCGCAGCAGGGCCGGCGAGCCCGACACCTGCAGCCCCCGCACCGAGGCCGGCAAGCAGTTGCCGACGGCGCCAGCGTGTTGTGCTCATTCCACCCCCTCGCGGATGTACTCCAGCTGATCATTGATCATATAGGTTCGATGCCGGGGGCCACTAACCGCTTCCACCAGGTTCGCATAACCCGCGTCCTCTTCGTAGAGGAAACAGACACCACCCTCCTGCATGATCATGCGCGGCGCATACCGCCGCGGTGGACGCGCGCCCAGCGCCGCCCGGGCGGTGGCGCAGTCGCGGAAATCAGCGAGGTCGACGAGGCTGACGAAGGTTGGCGGCATCAGGCGGAACGGACTTTGCGTATCGCGAATCTCTGCAAAGGCGTCCTGCGGGCGCACCCAGCGGTGCGCGGAGATCTCACCCCCGTCAACGCGTATCTCCGCATCGGCGTCGAGCACCGCGAGGAAAAACCAGGTGCTGTAGCGCCGTCGGGCACCCTCCGGAGTCGTCCAGTGGGACAGGAAATGCAGCTGCTCCAGCGTAATCTGCACATCCGCTTCCTCGCGGGTCTCGCGAATCGCCGCGTGCAACGCGGCCTGATCGTGGTCACCTGCCACCGGGTAGTCGGACGGATCAATTCGCCCTCCCGGAAAAACCCACTCCCCGCCCATGTGTTTCAACGCCCTGTTGCGTTGCAAGAGCAGCACTTCCAGCCCCTGCGGGCCATCGCGCACCGGCACGACGGTCGCCGAGGGCACAATCGGCACGTCGCCTTCGCCCATTTCCAGCATGACGCTGCTCAGGGGAAGAAACGGCTGATCGTGTCGATGACGCAGGCGGGGCGATCACTGCCCTCCACCTCAATCGTCACCCTGACCACCACCTGCACGCCACCCTTGACGTCTTCAGCCGAGAGGATCTCGCCGCAACCGCGCACGCGACTCCCCACCGGCACCGGTGCCGGGAAGCGCACCTTGTCACAGCCGTAATTCACGCCCATCGACACATTGTTCACCTGCAACAGCTGCGGCAGGAACAGGTTCGCCAGCGACAGGGTGAGATAACCGTGCGCAATGGTCTTGCCGAAGGGGCCGCTCGCGGCGCGCTCCGGATCGACGTGAATCCACTGGTGGTCACCCGTTGCCTCGGCAAACAGGTTGATGCGCTCCTGTTCGATCAGGAGCCAGTCGGTACAGCCCAGTGCCGTGCCTTCACTGCCGAGCAGTGCTGCGGGTTTTTCAAATACAGTGGTCATGCTGGATTTCCTGTCAACAATCTACGTGCCCGGACTATACCACCTGCGCGGCGGCTCGGCAGCGAGCGTGGTTTAACGTTTTCCACCACAGCCCCCGCCACGTCCGCCGAGCCCCGGCGCGCCCCGGCGCCTGCAGGCGCGCGGAGTTTCCGGTATATTCACCCACTCGATACACAGGAGACCCAATCATGCTGGAAAATCTCGACTTTACTGAACTGCTGCACACCTACGTCATCCCCTGGGGCACGCGCATCGTCCTGGCGCTGGCGATTTTCTACGTCGGGCGCATGGTGGTGGGCGCCGTTGCCGGCTGGGTCGAGAAATTCATGCGCGCACGGCGCATGGACGAGGTGCTGGTCAAGTTCCTGACCGCGATACTGCACTGGGTTCTGCTGCTGTTTGTGATCATTGCAGCGCTCAGCCAGCTTGGCATCGACACCACATCCATGGTCGCCCTGCTCGGTGCTGCGGGCCTCGCCATCGGCCTTTCGCTGCAGAGCTCTCTGTCCAACCTGGCGGCCGGCGTGCTGCTGATCATCTTCCGTCCCTTCACCAAAGGCAATTTTGTGGAAGCGGGCGGCGCCATGGGCGTTGTCGAGGCCATCAGCATTTTCACAACCACGCTGACCACACCGGACAACAAGGAAGTCATCGTGCCCAACAGCGCCGTGCTGGGGAACAATATTGTCAACTATTCCGCACGGCCCACACGGCGTGTGGACCTGGTGTTCGGCGTGTCCTACGGCGACGACCTGCGCAAGGCAAAGCAGCTGCTGGAAGAGATCATTGCCGCGGATACGCGTGTACTCAGCGACCCGGCGCCCACCATTGTGGTCGGCGAACTCGCCGACTCCAGTGTCAACTTCCTTGTGCGCCCCTGGGTGAAATCGGAGGATTACTGGGCCGTGTACTGGGATACCACCGAATCAGTCAAACTGAAGTTTGATGAAGCCGGCATCACCATTCCCTTCCCGCAAATGGACGTGCATACGCCGGAGCGGGACTGAGCCAGCCGCTGTATTAACAGTATTTCACAGCCTACGGGCCTGCCGATGTGATATAAAGCCTGTTTCGCACCTCCCCCGGTCCGCTCGCGAATGGCGGGCGACCGGGGCAGCAAAACGGTACTGCATGTGGCCACTGTGAAACGCCAATTCGTTGTTGCCAGCGCACTCTTGCTGGCAGCAGCCCTCGTTACTTTTCTGCTCTACGCCACACGGCCCGACACTGATATCAGCGAGCCCGTGTATGTACCGATCACTGTCGACGTGGTCGTGGCGGAAAAGGAGACTATCCGCATCCCCATGCAGGCGCAGGGCACCGTGTCGCCTCTGCAGCAGACCACACTGCTGGCCGAGGTTCAGGGCCGTATTGTGGAGGCCTCTGAAACCTTCAACGTCGGTGGCTTTGTCAACGCAGGGGATGTCTTGCTGCGTATTGACCCCCGCGACTACCAGGCGCGCCTCGCCCGGGCTGAGGCGGCCCTGCGCTCGGCGGAGAGCGAGCTTTTGCAGGAGCGCGGCCGGGCCGATGTGGCGCGCCGGGAATGGGAAAAGCTCCCCGCAGGCAGTCAACGCTCGGACGAAGCGCGTGATCTGTACCTGCGCAAGCCGCAACTGGCACAGGCTGAGGGGCAGCTGCTGGCAGCCCGCGCCGACCTGCAAACAGCACAGGACGACCTCGACAGGACCGTGGTGCGCGCGCCCTACACCGCGCTGATTCGCGCCAAGCACGCTGAGCTGGGGCAATTCGTCACACCAGGCACGCAGCTCGCGGAGGTCTTCTCGGTAGATGTGGCCGAGGTACGGCTGCCCATCCCGCAGACGCGGCTGGCCTATCTCGACCTGCCAGGTGTGCGCAGCACGGAGGCTGGAGCGCGCATCGACCTGTACACCGACGTCAACGGCGACGTGACCCACTGGCCCGCCAGGCTACACCGCAGCGAGGGTGTGTTCGACGAACGCTCGCGCGCACTCTATGCCGTGGCACGCATCGACGATCCCTATGGACTGACGCATCCGGGGCAACCGCCCCTGCGCATCGGCACCTTCGTCACCGCCAGCATCGAAGGGCGCCCCATGTCCGGGCTCGTCGCCCTGCCCCGGTATGTGATGCGGGCAGGTGATAACGTCGCGGTCGTCGACGACAACAACCTGGTGCGTAACCGAACCGTCACCACGCTGAACACCGGGGGTGACTTCGTCTACGTCTCGGCGGGGCTGGACGATGGCGACCAGGTCATACTCACCACACTGGACAGCGCGCTCACCGGTGCCGAGGTCAGCGTGGTATCGCGCATCAGCAGCCGCGAACTGCGACTGCGGAACACCGCCAAGGGCACCACGGCAGCGGGTGCTGACGTCGCCGCCGACGCCGCCTCGGCGCAACCCGGCGGAGCGCCCTCCGCATGAGCCCTCACCGGCAGGGCGGGGTGATTGCCTGGTTCGCCCACAACCCTGTGGCTGCGAACCTGTTGATGGCCATCATCCTGGTGGTGGGGCTGGGCTCCGCGTTCAATATCCAGCGTTCCATGTTCCCCTCCTTCGACATCGAGCTGATTTTCATCAACATGTCCTACCCCGGTGCCTCCCCGGAGGAAGTCGAGCAGGGCATCGTGCTGAAAATCGAGGAGGCCATCAACGACCTCGACGGCATCAAGCGGGTGGAGTCCGATGCCCTGGACTCCCACGCGCGGGTCATGGTGGAGCCCCAGGAAGGGATCGACATGAACGCCCTGCTGGGGGATATCAAGAACCGTATCGACGCCATACAGCATTTCCCCGCCAATGCCGAAAAGGCGATCATCAGCCAGCCGGAACTGCAGTTTCCGGCGCTGCAGCTGCAACTCTCCGGCGAGCTCGATGAGCGCAGCATGAAGACACTCGCGGAGGATATTCGCCGCGACCTGCTGACCCTGCCCGAAGTCTCTGCCGCGGAGGTGGTGGGCGCGCGCGATTACGAGATTTCCATCGAGATCTCCGAGTCACTGCTGCGTGAATACCACCTGACGTTGAGTGACGTGGCGGAGGTGATCGCACGCTCGTCGCTGGACCTGCCAGCGGGCTCGCTGCGCACCCGTCAGGGCGACATCCTGCTGCGCACGCAGGGACAGGCCTATGTGCAGCAGGATTTTGAATCCATCGTGCTGCGCAGCTTTGCCGATGGTACCCGCCTGCTGCTCGGCGATATCGCCACCGTGCGCGACGGTTTTGTCGAGGATAGCGGTTTCGCGCGCTTCAATGGCCGCTATTCACTGGGGATTCAGGTGTTCGCCATGGGGGAGCAGGACATCCTCGATACGGCGATCGCCACACGTACCTGGGTAGAGCAGAAACAGGGCGAATTGCCCGCTGCCGTCAGCCTGGACATCTGGTCGGATATCACCTTCTACCTGCAAGGCCGCCTGGGCATGATGCTGAAGAACCTTGCCATGGGGGCCCTGCTGGTACTCATCGTGCTTGCCCTGTTCCTGGAGATCAAACTCGCGTTCTGGGTGATGCTCGGCATCCCCGTCTGCTTCCTCGGCGCCATGGCTCTGATCAACACGCCCTACATCCACGCCAGCCTGAACATGATCAGCCTGTTCGGCTTTATCCTGGTGCTGGGTATCGTCGTGGATGACGCGATTATCATGGGCGAGAGCGCCTACACCGAGCAGGAGCGCCACGGCCACAGCATCCAGAGCGTGGTCGACGGCGTCAACAAGGTCGCCGTACCGGCCACCTTCGGCGTGCTGACCACGATAGTGGCGTTTGCGCCCACGCTGTTCATGGAAGGGGTGTTTGCCGCCTTCCCGGAAGCCTGCGGCTGGGTGGTGATCCTCTGCCTGCTGTTTTCCCTGGTGGAATCGAAGTGGATTCTGCCCGCACACCTGGCCCACAGCAGCCCCACGCGCAACCCCCTGCTGCTGGCGGTGGACCGGCGCCAGCAGCAGGTCAACCAGGGCCTGAAACGCTTCGTCGAACACCGCTACAGCCCGCTGATGCAGCGCTGCATCCGCAACCGCTATGTCACCCTCGCCGCCTTCATTGCCCTGCTGGTGCTGTGCAGCGGGCTGGTGCTGGGCGGCGTGGTGCGCACAGTCATCGCCCCCGATGTGCCCGGGGAGTTCATTTCCGTACAGCTGGAAATGACCGAAGGCACACCCGAAGAACGCACGCTGGCGACCATCGAGCACATTGTGGCGGCACTCGAACGTGTCGAGCAGGCGCATAAACAGGCCACCGGCGGCAAAGAGCACCTGGTGAATCACGTCTTCGTCTACGGCCGCAGCCGCACCACCGGCGGCGTGGATATCGAACTGACCAAGGAAAACGAGCGCAGCATCTCCACCCGCGAAGTGGAACGCCGCTGGCGCGATGCCGTCGGCACCCTGCACGGCACCAAAGTGCTGTCGATCAGCAGCGCCGACGGACCGGGCTTTGGACCGGCCATCGCCTTCGACCTCATGCACCGTGACTTCACCATGCTGCGTGCCGCGGCGGCGGAGCTGGAAACGGCGATTCACCGCTACGACGGGGTGTACGATATCCGCAACGGCGCCAGCGACACCGCCGATGAATTCCACATTGAGCTACTGCCCGAGGGCGAGGCGCTCGGCTTGACCCGCTACGCCGTTGCCAACCAGGTGCGCGACGCGTTCTACGGTGCGGAGGCCCAGCGCATGCAGCGCGGGCTGGACGAAGTGAAGGTCATGGTGCGCTACCCGCGCGCCGACCGGGAGACCGTCGATACCCTGCAGGAGATGTACATTCGCACACCGGACGGGCAGGAACTCCCCTTCCAGACCGTGGCCACGGTGGCCGTCAAGCAGGGCCTGCGCAAGGTCACCCACATCAATTACCAGCGCGCCGCCGAGGTAACAGCCGAGGCCAACAAGGATCTGGTGGAGCCATCGCGCATTGTCGCCGACCTCGAGAAATCCGTGCTGCCGGGCCTGCTGCAGAAGTATCCGGGGCTCAGCTATGCCGTGGCCGGCCTGGCCGATGAGGAAAGCAAGATGGTGACCAGCATGCTGATCGGCTTCGGCCTTGCGCTGTTCGGCATCTACGCGCTGCTGGCAATACCCACCCGCTCCTACCTGCAGCCCCTGATCATCATGGGCGTCATCCCCTTCGGCGTGATTGGCGCCGTCGTCGGTCACTGGCTGACCGGCTACCCACTGAGCATGATGTCGCTGATGGGGGTGATCGCGTTAAGCGGCGTGGTGGTGAATGACAGCCTGATTCTCGTTGATCACATCAATAACGCGATCAAGAGCGGCATAGAGCCGCTGCGGGCTGTTGTAGAGTCCGGCACGCAGCGTTTCCGCGCCATTTTGCTCACCTCGCTGACCACGTTCTTCGGCCTCGCGCCGATGCTGCTGGAGCGCAGCGCGCAGGCCCAGGAAATCGTGCCGATGGCGGTCTCCCTCGCCTTCGGCATTGTGTTTGCCACCGTTATCACCCTGCTGCTGGTCCCGGCGCTGTACATGATCCTGCTGGATCTGAAGCAGTGGCGCGAGCCGACTGCTCAGGCCTCCGCCCTGCCCGCTCGCTGAACGGTCAGGGCGCGGCACAGCCGACGCAGCGCATGTAGAGGTGCGCCGGGTCGTTCAGTTCGGTGAGCGTGCGGGCTGCAGTGGCCACAGGCTGCAGCAGCTGCTGCATGCCGGCATCCAGCCCGGGAAGCAAACCGCTCACCCCCACCCGCGACGCCAGTTGCCGGAGCAGCATGTCACGCGGCGACAGGGGCTGCTGTACGTATTCCACCGGGTGACGCTGCGGGTCCAGTCCACCCAGCTCGGCCGCCGCGGCAATCGCTTCCCGCAGTGAACCCAGCTCGTCAATCAGGCCCAGCACCTGGGCGTCGGCGGCACTCCACACCCGACCACCCGCAGCCGCCTGCACCGCCTCCTCGGACAGGCCACGGCCACTCGCCACCAGCTGCAGGAACTCACGGTAGGTGAAGTCCACGCCGCTGGCGAGGGTTTCCGCGACCTGCGGATTGAGCGGTCGATCAAGCCGCAGCGACCCCGCCAGCTCTGTGGTACCCACACCGTCCGTAGTGACTCCGATGCGCTCCAGCAGCCGCTCGAACGTGGGAAAGGCGGCGAACACTCCGATACTGCCGGTAATCGTTGTTGGTGTGGCCCAGATCTCATCGGCCTCGGCGGCGATGTAATAACCGCCCGAGGCGGCGATGGCGCCCATGGAAATCACCACCGGCGTGCCGGCCTCACGAATGCGGGCAATGGTCTGCCGAATGCGCTCGGCGGCCAGCACGCTGCCACCGCCAGTATTCACCCTGAGCACCAGCGCCTTGACCCCCGGCTGCTCGGCAGCCTGGCGCAACAGCCTGGACAGGGAGTCGCCCCCAATGGTGCCCGGCGGCTGCTCACCGGACATCATGTTACCTTCGGCGGTGACCACTGCCACGCGGTCTTCCGTGCGCTGGGTGAAGGCAACGGGACGCTTGCTGTTGATATAGGACTCGAAGAACACCGCCTCGTAGAAACCCTCATCGTCCTCTGCCCCAACCCGCTCAATCAGGTAGTCGTTGGCATCGGCGCGGGACAACAGCGTATCCACCAGCCCCTGCTCCTGGGCCACCCGGGCGGAATTGCCACCGGCGGCCGTCAGGTGCTCGGCATAGCGGTTGATGTAGCTGTCGAGGCTGCCAGGGGGCAGGTTGCGGCGGCTTTCAACCACGGTGACATATTCCCGCCAGAGGTCTTCAAGCCAGGCCAGGGTGATGGCTTTCTCTCCCTCGGACATGTCGTCACGCAGAAACGGCTCGGCCATCGACTTGTGCTCCCCGGCATAGAACACATGCATGGTGACCAGTGCCTTGTCCAGGGCCTGCCGGAAATGGTTGCGGTAACTCGCGAATCCCTCGAGGGGCACGGCGCCCATGGGGTGCAGAATCACCTCGTCCGCCTGGCTGGCAAGCAGATACTGGTCCTGCGTGAAGTAGTCGCCGACGGCAATGACCGGCTTGCCGGTCGCCTTGAAGGTATCGATAGCTGCGGCGATTTCCAGACTTTTGCTGATCCCCGCCGACACCAGAAAGTCGAGCTCCATGACCAGTGCGGTGATGGCCGGGTCCCGGGCGGCCTCCTGTATGGCGTCAAGCACATCGCGCAGGACGATTTCGCGCTCCGCAGGGGAAGGCTCACCCGCCAGCGCCTGCAGCGGGCTGACCTCCGACTTCTCGTCAACCAGTGTGCCCCCGAGGTTCAGCAACAGCGCCGCCTTTTCCGGCTGCGGCGGTGGCCCGCCGCTGAAATACAGCACGTAGATAAAGACCAGAAAGGCAAGAAACAGCAGGTTCGACAGCGCCAGGCGAAACCAGGTCAATCCGCGCCAGAGTGCGGAAAAAAGGCGGCGAATGGGCGATGGGCGACTCATGACGATGACTCCGGGGAGGTTTCGCGGGCTGTGTGCAGCTCACGGGCGCGCCAGCGCACGTACAGCATGGCGCTACAGAACAGTACAACGACGGCGACCATGCCGACCCACGGCAATGGCGCCGCCGGCGTTGCAAACAGGCGCTCCACCAGCGCGATAAAGTAGAGCAGGGACACAAAGCACAACCAGATGAAGCTGCGCAGGCGGTCGTGCCACATCCCGTAAAGAAACAGGCTCAGGGGCAGCAGGCTTCCCAACCAGATAATCCAGGGCGGCTGGGTGAATGCCAGGGAAAGCGCCGTCTGGCCAAACAGAGTGCCCCAGCTCAACCACGTGGCGCGCCACAGCCAGAGACTTGGGCCCTGGCGTTGCACAGGGGTCATCGCGCTGCCTCCAGAGCCAGGGACAGCCGCGCAACACGTGCGCCCAGTGCGCGACACAGCGCGGCTTCCTGCGGGTCGAGGCGCTTCTGGTTGTCGGCACCGGCCCAGTGGGAGGCACCGTAGGGCGTTCCGCCGCTGGTTGCCGTCATCAGTCCCGGCTCACTGTATGGCAGGCCTGCGGCCACCATCCCGTGATGCAGCAGGGGCAGCAACATGCTGAGCAGGGTAGACTCCTGACCGCCGTGCAGGCTGGAGGTCGAGGTGAAGACCGCGGCCGGCTTGTCGATCAATGCACCGCTCAACCACAGGCCCGAGCTTTGATCCAGGAAGTACTTCAGGGGCGCGGCCATGTTGCCGAAGCGCGTGGGGCTACCCATCACCAGCCCGGCGCACTCGCCGAGTTCCTCAAGCTCACAATACAGCGGGCCGTCGGCGGGGATCACATCCTCGATGGCCTCGCAGCTGGCCGATATCGACGGCACCGTGCGCACCCGTGCGGTGATGCCGGCAACCGACTCCGCCCCGCGCGCCACCTGGGTGGCCATGGCCGCAGTGGCGCCGTGGCGACTGTAATACAGCACCAGTACGTAGGGGTCGGCCATCAGTCGAGCAGCGCCAGCACGTTCTCCGGGGGCCGGCCGATCACGGCGCGCTCACCGCGCACTACCACCGGCCGTTCAATCAGCTTGGGATACGCAGCCATGGCGGCGAGAATCTCGGCTTCGCTACTGCCCGAGTGCAAACCAGCCGACTTGAATTCCGGCTCTCCGCGACGCAGCAGCCCGCTGGCCGGTACCGCCAGCTTTTTCAGCAGGCGCTTGAGCGCCGCGGCACTGGGCGGCTGATCCAGATAGGCAATCACATCGGGCTCTACGCCATGCTCCCGCAACAGGGCGAGTGCCGCGCGGGACTTGGAACAGCGTGGGTTGTGATAGATCTGAAACTCGCTCACGGAAAACTCCCCGGGGACAAAAAGCGTACATTATAGCAAAAGGGCTGGACGCCGCGCCGCCATGCAATCGTGGCATACTGCGCGCGCCAAGCCATTTTTTCCACTGATTCTGCCAATCAACAAGGAGCAACCCGGACGTGAGAAGCGCCTGCCTGACCCTGCTACTGTTAACCCTGACCGCGTGCCAGCCATCCGCACCGGAAAGCAACGCGGACCTGCTGCAAGGCCTGCGGGGCCAGTGGGTGGTCATCAATTACTGGGCCGAATGGTGCAAGCCCTGCATCAAGGAGATACCGGAACTGAACGCACTGGACAGCGATTACGAGAGCGTAACCGTGCTCGGCGTGAACTATGACGGTGCCACTGGCGACGCCTTACAAGCCCAGCTCGACGCGCTGCAGGTTCAGTTCGAAAC
The DNA here is from genome assembly GCA_002416125.1 of Halieaceae bacterium UBA5044. Classification (GTDB taxonomy): domain Bacteria; phylum Pseudomonadota; class Gammaproteobacteria; order Pseudomonadales; family Halieaceae; genus Haliea. The sequence goes on along the minus strand of DIBU01000013.1, from coordinate 136,953 downwards.
GCTGGGTGAAGATCCGGCCGGCCTCCTCGGACTGGACCGACCCAACGTCCTCCCCACCACGCTGATCATCAACCCCGCGGGAGAATTGCTGGATACGTTGGTCGGGCCACAAACGCTGGAGTCGCTGCTGGCGGTGACGGTGCACCGCGCCAGCCAGGCCGAGAAGTAAACGGTGGGGTAGCGGCAGGCGTGGGCCGGCGCAGAACGCGCCGACCCTGCCGTGACTACAGGCTCTGGTAGTAATCCATGAGTATCCTGGCCACTTCCGGCCGGGAGAACTCGGGCGGCGGGGCGATGCCGTTGCCGAGCATTTCGCGCACCCGCGTACCCGAAAGCAGCACGAAGTCCTCCGGGCTGTGATCCGGCGCGTCGCGCATCATGACAACGCGGTCCAGCTTCTTGCTGTAAGCCGTGTGGTCGGCGCGGTAGATTTCCAGCTCCAGGGCACCTGCCGGTACCTCCTCGTCAAAGATGGTCTGCGCGTCAAAGCCGCCATAGTAGTCGCCTACGCCGGCGTGGTCGCGCCCCACAATCAGGTGCGTGCAGCCGCAGTTCTGGCGGAAGACTGCGTGCAGTACCGCCTCGCGCGGGCCGGCATACAGCATGTCAAAGCCGTAACCCGTGACCATCACAGTGTTCGGCGGGAAATAGACATCCACCATTTTCCGGATCGCCGCATCGCGCACGTCTGCGGGAATATCACCCGGCTTGAGCTTGCCCAACAGCATGTGGATGAGAATGCCATCCGCATGCAGGTCCTCCATCGCCATGCGGCACAGTTCCTCGTGCGCACGGTGCATGGGGTTACGGGTCTGGAAGGCGACGACCTTGTTCCAGCCGCGGGAGGCGATTTCGGCGCGAATCTCCACGGCGGTGCGGAAGGTGTCGGGGAACTCGCCGGGGAAGTAGGAAAAATTCAGCACCTCAATCGGGCCGGACAGCAGGGTGCGGCCCAGCGACTTGAAGGTCGCAACGCCGGGATGCGAGGGGTCCAGTGTGCGGAACACTTTCTCCGCGATAAAGTCGATCTGCGCGTCGGACACCGACTCCACCGCGTCCACCTCCATCACGGCAAGCACCGGGTTGCCCTCGGTATTGGGGTCGCGCAGCGCGATACGCGTGCCGGGCTGGATGTCCGTTGCCTCGGTCAGGTTGACAATGGGCACCGGCCAGAACAGGCCGTCGACGGTTTGCAGCTTCTCCGCCACGCTGAGGCTGTCAGCCAGATTCATGTAGCCGTTCAGGGGGTTGAAGTAACCAGCGCCCAGCATGACCGCATTGGCCGCGGCCGCTGAATTGAGCAGCAGCGACGGCAGCTGCTCCGCCTCCTTCAGCAGCGCCTCGCGACGGGCATCGTCAGCGACATAGAGAGGTTGCAGCTCGTCTGAGCCGTGTGGCTTGATCATGTTCGTCTCCGTTCGGGGTAGGGTAATCAGGACTTGATGATGCCGCGCTCGCGCAGCAGGGCGATGATGGTATCCACCTCTTCGGTCAGCGTTTGCTGGTCCGAGTGCAAATGCACTTCGGGCTTGAACGGGGCCTCGTAGGGGTCATCGATGCCCGTGAAGTTCTTGATTTCACCCCTGCGCGCCTTCTTGTACAGGCCCTTGGGATCACGCGCTTCCGCGGCTTCCAGGGAACAGTCCACAAAGATCTCGATGAAATCCATGCCCGCTGCCTCGTGTAACTCGCGCACCTGGTTCCGATCACTGGCGTAGGGGCTGATAAAGCTGCTCAGGGTGACGATGCCGCAGTCCACAAACAGCTTGGAGATTTCCCCGATGCGACGGATATTTTCGGTGCGGTCGTCCGCGCTGAAACCGAGGTTACGGTTGATGCCCAGGCGCACGTTGTCACCATCCAGCCGATAGGCGAGCACGCCCATTTCATTCAGGCGCCCCTCCAGTTCTACCGCCACCGTACTCTTGCCGCTGCCGGACAGCCCGGTGAACCACAGCGTGGCCCCTTTGTGACCCAACAGTTTCTCGCGGTGTTCTCGGGTGATGTCACCCTCGTGCCAATGGACATTGGTCGCTTTTTGCTCTGCCATGTGTGCTCTCTCGTGCAGTGGTTCAGGTTAGCCGCCGGGCACCCCGGCGACGATGTTCACTTATCCAGGATAAAGGCTTCCCGGTAGCCCTTGAATTGCGCCTTCAGGCCCTCTTCGGTCAGGCCGAACTGGTCCAGTGTGTAGGCGTGCGCAGGGCGCAGCTCACGCCGGTTGGAGTCCTGCCAGCGCGACATTTCGACACTCGCTTCGGGGGTCAGGTCCATACCGAGGAAGTCGTAGACGCGGCCGATCTCCACCATTGGCTGGCTGACCGTGTCCTTGAACCAGAGGTCCAGGAACCGCTCGGGGCCCATCTCACGGCGCACATCGATAGTGTGCTGCATGCCCTTGGCGAACTTGCGGGCCCACTGCTGCCCTACTGCCACCGGGTCGGCGGAGTCGGAATACACTTTCCACACATTGGCGATCATGCTGGCCAGCGACGGAATGGTCTCGACCGGGTCACGGTGGGATTGTACCACGCGGGCATCCGGGAAGATGCGAAACACCAGGTCCATGTAGTGCAGGTGATGCGGCGCCTTGAGTGCCCAGCGTTCGCCGCGCTGCCCGCTACATTTCTTCTGCCACTGCAGGAACTGCAAAAGCAGCTTCAGGTACTCATAGCCAATGGTGTGGTCCTGGGCCTCGACCGAGGCATCGAAACTGGGCACATTCGCCAGCGCCTGGATGTTGAAGCTGTAGAAGGACTGCTCCAGCAGCATGATGTCCTCGTCGGGCTCCATGGCATCCAGCGGGTGTACAGACAGCAGGTCGGGGTTGCTGTCGACCATCATCTTCACTTCCGCCTTGGCGTCGAGAATACGGCGGTCACCTGCAGCGGTGAAGTCCCAATCGAGATCCGGGCAGGGAAAACGTGTTTCATACCACAACGGGGCGTACATGCGGTTATCAGCGGCGATGGTCCGGTGCAGCATCGTGGTCCCGGTGCGGGGCAGACCGACAATCACCAGCGGCTCAACAATCTGCTCGTCGCGGATTTCCGGGTGGCGCCGCAGCCACTCCTGCACGCGCAGCCGGGTCGACAGGATATCCAGCATGCGCTGGGCCATTGCCGGGCGGCCGATCGCATTCAGGTCTGCCTCGTGCACCAGCGACCACAAGAGCCTTTCCAGGGGCTCGCGGTAGCTGTCGTCACCAAAGTCTTCAAGCCCGTCCACCGCCCTGGCCGCAGCGACCAGTGCATCTGCATCCAGCGTCAGTTCCGTCATGCTCATTCCACCTCTCCTGCGATTAAGGTCTCCAGCGCCACGACACGCGTGCGCACCGGAGGATGATCCGATGCCTCGACATAGCGCAACAGCATGGCGCCACACTCATGACCCGCGGTCGTCAGCCAGTTGGGGAATGCGCCGCCCGGATTGCTGCCCGCCACCACAATGCGCACACTGCCGTCCGCTTCGTAGCGGGCACTGCTGCGATTGATGTGGATACGATGGAAGCGGTAGTCCAGCGACTCCATCCAGAAATTCGACAGCTGGAAGTTCCAGGTGCGGCAGTCCCGGGGCGGCACAAATTCAATCAGCAGCGCTTCTTCCGGGGCCAGCTGCCAGTAGCTGTTGTGGTAGAAGATCGCAGGGTCGCCGCCCGCCCGCAGGCACATCTGCTGGTCATTGGGCGGCAAGGCGTTGATATGCCCGGCAAAGCCCAGCATCCAGTTGCGGAACAGGCCCGCGGTACCGTTCACGAAGGGGACGACACGCTGCAACTGGCTGGCAAACGCCGCCGGATCCAGCACCGGGGCTGCCTGCTGGTCCAGGCACTCGATGCGCAGTTCAAGCTTGGGCTCGCGCGCGCGGTCGCGAAATGTCTGGCGCACCAGAATATTGTCCGAGGCTTCTGTCATGGGCAACCAGTTCCCGGGTTGCGGGGTCGCGCTGACCAGCAGCTCGAATTCCCCATTGGGCCCAAGTTCCAGATCCTCCAGGGTGATGTGACCGGTGGGAGCCATATCGCCCTGACCGGCGAAGGACCCGGCCTTGGTTTCAATGCTCAGGTATTCCACCTGCCCTGCATTGCCGGTAATACGGTAGCTGTGGCGCCCGTCTACCGCGCAGTTCTGGTAAAAATTGTCCGGGTTGTCATTGCCGATTTTGGCGGTTTCATGCGACAGGGAATAGAACTGCGGACAGGCCGGGTCACTGAACTCGAGGTGTTTTTCCAGACTCAATCGCAGCAGGCGTGTGAGGTAGCGATACCCCTCTGCGATGCTGAGATCGTCAGCGGGCACGCCCTCTGCCAGGATCTCCGCACCGGCACTTTTCAGACTCTCACAAAAGTCTTCCCAAAGCTGGCCATTGCGTAACGCATCAAGCTCGGACGTCGACATGATCAGGGTCCCCGTGGTGAACATGGAATTGGCATCTGCGACGCGCAGTGTGCGGTGTTTTCGATCCGTGCGCATCACCCTCAAGGGTGACCTGACTACCAGTACTGGCTGGCGAGCGACAGCAGCAGCATCAGGCCGACCAGCGGCAACAGCCAGCGTTGCAGCTGGCGCACCCGCTCTGGAGGCAGGGGACGGGCAAAGCGCTCACCCAGCACCACCATCAGCGCCACGGCGCTGAACACCAGCACCAGCAGTAACAGCAATTGCGTCACCCGCCACCTCCCCGTTTCTGTGCGACCCTCAGGCCCCGGGCTTCAGCAGCTGGGGTGACAGGCTGGCGACCATATTGCGTACCCCCTCGCGCCAGTCCACCCGGGTGGGGCCAATCAGTTCGTGCATGCGCGCAGTGTCAATCGCCAGACTGCCGAATGCGGCGGGGTTGTCGCGAAACTCCGGCTGCAGGCCGGTCAGCTCCGCAAGCCACGCGCACCAGTCCTCGATGCTCACCGCCTGCGATCCGCCAAAGTTGACTGTGGTCACGTCGGTGCTCGCGGCGCCCAGCAGCAGGGGCAGCTTTTCAATATAGTCGTCGGTATGCAGCAGGTTGTAGAGGTTCGGTCGTTCCGGGTGCACATCGATGGGCATCCCCTGCTCCATCATCAGCAGGTGATACCAGGGCCAGCCGCCGTTGTTGCCGTAGGGCACGCTGAGGCGCGCAATGGTGGCGGGAATGCCGAATTGGTGCGCGACAAAACGACAGACGGTTTCTGCGGCAATCTTGCTGATGCTGTAGGTGGGAAACATGGCGCGGTGGTTGTCGCCCAGCGGCGCATCCTCGGCACGCGGGTCGTGACCGGCATACTCGTACACCGCTGTCGACGACAGGTGCAGGAAAGCCTTGGCGGCACGGCAATGCAGCATGAGTCGCCCCAGCCCCTCCGCATTCGCCGCGAGGTCGTAATCGAAGCTGTCTGTTTTCACGACGGCGAAGTTCAGCACGTAGTCGAAGTCATCCGGCAGGTCGCGCAAGCCGTTGCGGTCGGCAAGATCCACCGCCACGCAGCGAACGCCCTTGCCCTCGAGCGCCGCACGCTGTGCCGGATCGCTGAAACGTGCCAGGGCAGTCAACTCGGCCTGGCCGGCCCAGGCGTCAATCACCGGCGCCGCCACCTGCCCGGTGGGGCCGGTGATAAGGATTTTACTGCCTGCGATCTGTGCTGCCTCGACGGTCATGGCGTGACTCCTTGGGGAATTGTCTGGCCTCAGTCTAGCGTGCTGCCGGGCGTTACGGCTCACCCGTTCGGGGGATCAGAGCTCGTCGCGATCGGGCAGCACGCGGTACACCTCGGAGATCTGCTCCGGGCCGCTGACGGTACACTGCAGATCCTGGATCAGGCCGTCCTTGAGGCTGTAGACCCAGCCATGCACTGACAGACCCTGACCGCGCGCCCAGGCGTTCTGCACGATGGTGGTGTGACACACGTTTGACACCTGGCTTACCACGTTGAGCTCACAGAGCAGATTGACCCGTTCCTCGTCGCTTTCCAGCGCCGCGATACGCCGGCGGTGGCGCTGCTGGACGTCCTTGATGTTGCGCAGCCAATTGTCGATCAGGCCGTTGTCACGGTTCTCGTAGGCGGCACGCACACCGCCGCAGTTGTAATGTCCGACCACCAGCACATGTTTGACCCGCAGTACATCCACCGCGTACTGCAGCACGGTCAGGCAGTTGAAATCCGTGTGTACCACCATGTTGGCAACGTTACGGTGCACAAACACCTCGCCGGGCAGCAGGCCGACGATCTGGTTGGCGGGGACGCGGCTGTCAGAGCAGCCAATCCAGAGGTATTCGGGGCTCTGCTGGTTGGCCAGCTTCTCGAAAAAATCCGGATCAGTGGTTTTTACGGAGTGCGCCCAAGCACGGTTGTTTTCGAAAAGGTCGTCGATACTCCTCAAGGGCACACTGTCTCCGGGATCAGATCATCAGGGTAGAGAGGCGGCCGACTTTGAGTTGATTTCCGTTCCCCGCAACCGCGCTCTGCACTGCTTTCGAACCGGCACTCTGCATTTGCCGGGCCAGTTGCGCCATGTCAACGGCGGGGTATTGTTCGGGCTCCCAGGTGACAAGGCCAAGGCTAAGCGTAACCTGAAGCACCGCTCCACGGCCATCATCTATGAGGAAATTTTCTATGTCCCGGCGTATCCGTTCCGCCACATCAATGGCGGGTGACTCGCTGGTACCGGAGAGCAGCACTGCCAGCCGGGAATCTGACAGGCGCGCGAGATAGTCGGTGGCACGCAGCCCGGAGGAAACGCGCTCTGTGACCTTTTTCAGCACAAACCGGCCCGTGATCTCCCCGTAGTGACGATACAGCTCCTCAAACTCGTCCACCTCCAGCATCAGGACCGACAGCGCCTCATTGGCGCGCCGTGCCCGGGCGATTTCACGGGCGATATCCTTTTCGAAGCCGCGCAGGTTACTGATCTGGGTCAGCGGATCCAGCATGGTCAGGCGGGAAATCTGCTGTCGGCTGACCGCGTTCTTGAAGCTCTGGGATACCACCGATGCCAGGTGAGTTACCACCGCACCGTCATCCGGTGTGGTCTTCATGGGCCGTTCGACAAACCCGCAGTGATAGCTGCCGAGGAGCCTGCCGGAATCCAGCAGGGGAACCAGCAGGGCATGCTGAATGCCCTGGTCCGTTTTCAGCACTTCGAACATGCGCGAGTCGGTCGCATCCAGGAGGATAACCTCCGGCTCCATGTCGTAGAGCTCCTGCATTTCGAACACATCGTGATGCAGCTGCAGGTACTGCCCGTAGCGATGGCCCGAGGTCATCAGGCTCGCCAGTACGTTTTCCGGGTCGTACAGCCAGAGTTCCGCGACCCTGAAACCGAAGTGCCGCGGCATGCTCACCAGCAGCACCTCAAGCAGCGCCTCAAGGTCGGGGGCATCAAGCATCATGCGCTGCATCTGCCGCGCCTGGTCAACGAGCCAGCGGTTCAACTGGATGGTTTCGGTCATGCGCTGTTCACGCACCTCAGCAGGGCTGGCTGGTGCGGGTGCTGCTTCGATCTCTTCACCCGGGATCACATCGTACACAGACTCATCCGACATTCGGTATCTCGCCGCTAGCAGGACGCAGGGCCCCGGTTATGGACAGAATTATTGGCAACTCAGTTTAAGCGGCCTATACTCGCGTTGCAAACACGCGATGACTTGCCATGTAACAAAGTGTTACATCCAGATCGACGCGGTTGCGAACCTGGGGGTGGCTACGGCCTGAGATACCGCTCTGCGGTAAACCCTTCGAACCTGACCCGGTTAGGACCGGCGTAGGGATAGGTGCCTGTCTCCTGTTCATTCCGCATATCCAACCGGTTCTCTTGCTGTAATTCAAGGAGAACCCGATGAAAAAATCCTGTTATCTGTTGACCGCAAGCCTGCTTGCCGTGGCCCCGGCGTTGTCGCGTGAGCTGACGGAGGTGGTAGTCACTGCCGAGTGGCGCGATACACCGCTGCTGAACCAGTCTGCATCAACAACGGTACTCACCAGCGCTGCGCTGAGGGAACGCGCTGCGCAGCACCTGGAGGAGGTGCTGAACGTCATCCCCAACCTCAACTACGCCAGCGGTGCCTCCCGCGCGCGCTTCTTCCAAATCCGCGGCATCGGCGAACGCAGCCAGTTCCAGGAACCGCTCAACGCGTCAGTGGGGCTGCTGATCGACGGTGTCGACTTCAGTGGGCTGGGCGCGATTGGCACGCTGTTCGACGTTGCCCAGGTTGAAGTGCTGCGCGGCCCCCAGGGTACGCTGCACGGCGCCAACGCCCTCGCCGGGCTGGTAAACATTCGCAGCGCCGCTCCGGAGAGCAGCCCAGGATTGCGCCTGGAAGCCACCGTGGCGGACTACAACACGCAGGCACTGGGGGTTGTCGGCACCGGGCCGCTGGCCGGTGACCAACTCTTGTACCGCGTGGCCGTGCAGCAGTACGGCAGTGACGGCTACTACGACAACGACTTTCTGCGCCGGGACGACACCAATGAACGGGATGAGACCACCGTACGCGCCCGCCTGCGCTGGCTCGCCTCGGCCACCGACACCGTCGACCTGAGCGTAACCCTGGCCGACATCGACAACGGCTACGATGCCTTCTCGCTGGATAACACGCGGCGCACGCTGTCTGATCAGCCCGGCCGTGATCGCCAGGACACCAGCGCCGCCAGCCTCACCTGGGCCGCCTCTCGCCCGGCACTGGACATCGAGACCGTGGTTACACTCGCAACCAGCGACACGGAGTACAGTTTCGACGAAGACTGGAGCTTTATCGGCATTGCACCGGAACTGGAATACTGTTCCTTCGACCGCTATCTCCGCGACCGCGACAGTTTCAGCGGCCAGCTGCGTTTGCTCTCCAACGAACAGTCGCGACTGTTCGAGGGGCGCAGTGACTGGACGGCGGGCGTTTACTACCTGGGTGACCGCGAGGATCTGGACCGCGAATACACCTACCTCGACGCGCCCTTCAACAGCCGCTACGACACGGACACAGGCGCCGTGTTCGGGCAGCTGGATACGCGGCTCACCGACCACCTGACGTTGTCCAGCGGCCTGCGCCTGGAGCGACGGCGCACCGACTATGCCGACAATAACGGCGTGGCCGAGCGGGTTGCCAAAAACCTCTGGGGCGCGCGGCTGGTGCTCGAGTACCAGCCTGCGGACGGCGCGCTGTGGTACGGCGGCATTTCCCGCGGCTACCGCGGCAACGGCGTGAATGCCGGTATTCTGGCCAGCGCAGGCGCCACCAATGACCCCGGCCAGCAGGCGCTGCTCGCGGGGCTGGGCCGCTTTGACGAGGAGACACTGCTCAACTACGAGGTCGGTTACAAGGCGGAAGCGCTGCAGGGACGGCTGCAGGGACGTCTCGCCCTGTTCTACATGGACCGGGATGACCAGCAGGTCAAAGGCTCCCTGGTGCTGCCTCGCGAGGATGGCAGCACCGCATTCCTAGACTACACCAACAATGCCGCCCGGGGGCACAACTACGGACTGGAGCTGGAAATCGACTGGCTGGCACACGAGGCATTGGAGCTGTACGCCAACCTCGGCCTGCTGGAAGCCAGCTTCGACCGCTATATCAATGCAGATGGCACCGACCTCGCCGGGCGCGAGCAGGCCCATGCGCCGGGCTATCAGGCGGCGCTGGGCGGCCGCCTCGCGATCACCCGGCAGCTCTATGCGCGTGTGGACATCGAGGCCCGCGACAGCTTCTATTTCTCTGACCGCCACGACCTGCGCTCGGAGGCCTATGAACTGGTGCACCTGCGCCTTGGCTGGGTGGAAGCGGATTGGGAAGTCGCCCTCTGGGCCCGCAACCTGGCCGACAGGGACTACGCGACACGCGGCTTCGGCAGCTTCGGGAACGACCCACGCAAGGACTATGCGGTCGAACCCTATTACCAGTTCGGTGAACCACGCAGCGTGGGCCTGACGGCCAGCTATCAATTCTAGACACAGGACATCCCCTATGGACATCACCGCAGAACTCAGCCTGTATCCGCTTCAGGATGACTATATCCCGGTCATCAAGTGCTTCATCGATGGGCTGGCGGCAAGCAAGGGCCTGACCGTCGTAACCAATGCCATGAGCACGCAACTGAGCGGTGATGCAGGCGACGTTTTCGCCGCGGTGCAAGCGACCCTGGAGGCGAGTTATCGCGACTTCGGCAAGCAGGTGCTGGTCTGCAAGTTCATTCCCGGGCTGCTGCCGATTCACCCAACATGACCGCCGACAGCGTTCTCACACAGCTGGTGGCGGGAGCCGCCACCCTCTCCGGCTGGGAGTTGGCCGCCGTGTTGCTGGGGGTGGCGTACCTGCTGCTGGCGGTGCGGGAAAACCTGTGGTGCTGGTATGCAGCCTTCGCCAGCACCGCCATTTTCCTCTGGCTGTTCTGGCAGGTGGGGCTGCTGATGGAGTCCGCGCTACAGGTGTATTACCTGGGCATGGCGCTCTATGGCTGGCAGCAGTGGCGTGGCGGCGGCAGCGGGAACGCTGCGGCGCAGCAGCGCCTGCCGATCAGCGTCTGGCCGCCGCAGCGACACATTCTGGCCATTGCCAGCGTGCTGCTGGCCAGCGCCGTCAGCGGTGCACTGCTCGACAGGTACACGGGCGCCGTGCTGCCCTACATCGACTCCTTCACCACCTGGGGCAGCATACTGACAACCTGGATGGTGGCGAAAAAACTGCTGGAAAACTGGCTTTACTGGCTGGTCATCGACAGCGTGTCCATTTACCTGTACCTGGAACGCGGCCTGTTTCTCACCGCCGCGCTGTTTGCCGTGTACCTGGTCATCGTGGTGTTCGGTTACCGTCGCTGGCACCGGCACTACCGGCTGCAATGCGCCAGCGCCTGAAGCAGGCGCTGGACAGCTGGCGCAACTGGGAGGTGGGTGGCCTGCAACAGGCGCCTCGTGTTCTGGGTCGCCTCGGCGGCGGTCTGAGCCATCAGAGCTTTCTGGTGAGCAGTGGTGACCGACCGTTCGCAGTGCGGCTGACGGACGAAGACTCCGGGGCGGACCTGCCGGGCCCACACGTGGAGTGGCAGGCACTGCGGCTGGCACACGAGGCCGGCCTCGCACCGGCGCCACGCTATCTCGACACACAGGCGGGCATTCTGGTCTGTGACTACCTGCAACCCGACTCCGACGGTGCCGTCACGCCCGCAGCCCTGGGCACGCTGCTGCGGCGTATCCACCAGCTGCCGGACCTGCCTGCAAGCCTGGCCGTGGGGGAGCGCTGCGAGCGGGCCACGTCGGCCATCCGCCAGGGGCAGGCCGAGACCTGGCGCGCCCTGCAACCACTGGCGGCGCGTGCGGCACCGTTCATTGCGCAACTGGAAACCGCCGGCCCGCAGGCCACCTGCCACAACGACCTGTTGCACGCGAATCGCGTGGTGAGCGGAGGGCGGCTGTGGGCGATCGACTGGGAGTACGCCGCGACGGGCCCGGTGTGGTTTGACCTTGCCGCCGTCTGCGCCGGCGACGAACTTGACACATCAGCGCGCCGGGCTCTGCTGGAGAATTACCTGCAAGCGCCTGTCGCCGACCGTGACTGGCAACGTTTGACACTGTTTGAGTGTGGCTACCGCTATCTGGAACTGCTCTGGCACCTGCGCACACACAGCGCACCGGCCGCGGCCAGCCTTGCAGAGAAACGGGAGCGCCTGCAGCACTGCATCACCTTACTGGAAAGCGGCTGACCCGGCCTCCCGGGAGCACAACCCCCGCGCGCAGCGTCAGTCGCGGAAGTTGGTGAACTGGAGAGGCACATCGACGACGTCGCTAGCGCGCAGCAGGGCAATCGCCTCCTGCAGGTCATCGCGCTTCTTGCCTGTCACCCGCACCTGCTCACCCTGGATCTGGGCCTGCACCTTCAGCTTGGCCTCCTTGAGCTGCTTGACGATGGCCTTGCACTGCTGGCTGTCCAGACCATTGCGCAGCGTGACCGTCTGGCGCACCAGCTTGCCACTGGCAATCGGATCCCCGACCTCCATGGCTTGTGGGTCGATGTCGCACTTGATCAATGCGCTGCGCAGCATGTCTTCCATCTGCGCCAGCTGGAATTCCACCTCCGCGTGCAGCGCCACGGTATGTCCGTCCCGCTCAAAGCCCGCGCCAACCCCCTTGAAGTCGAAACGGTTGGTGACAATACGCGATGCCTGATCCACCGCGTTGGTCAGCTGGTGCAGGTCGACTTCCGATACAACGTCGAAAGATGGCATAGTGCGGTTCCCCGGTTCAGTCAATCAGACAGGAGCACCATGTTAATCAGCCGGCACCGCATTGCAATCCCCGCAACACGCTGAATGCGCTCACGCCACTGGCATATTCTCGGTGCCGGCTCGATGGGCAGCCTGTTCGCCTGTCTCTTCGACAAGGCGGGCATCCGCTGCTCGCTGTTGCTGCGGGACGGCGATCCGACACTGACGCAGACGACGCGGCGCATACAGCTGCAGGCAGATGGCCTGACCAGCGAACACAGCGTCCGGGTTGCCAGCGGTGCACACGCCGCCCCGATTGACTATCTGCTGGTCTGCACCAAGGCCTACGACCTGGTTGACGGCCTTGCGGGTTTGCAGCCCTGGCTGGCCCCGAACGCTGTGGTCGTCCTGCTCGCCAACGGCCTGGGTTATCAACAGACAGTGGCGGCGCGGTGGCCGCAGCTGGCCGTGTTCAGCGGCAGCACCACCGAGGGCGCATTCCGCGAGGCGGGCCAACGAGTCCTGCGGGCCGGGCGCGGGACCACCTGGGTAGGCGGCCGGGGCGTACAGAAAGCCCCGGACTGGTTCAGCGACTGGCAGGCTATCGATGCTCGCTGCGGCTGGAGGCAAGACATTGATGCGGTGCTGTGGCGCAAATTCGCTATCAACTGCGCCATCAACCCGCTCACCGCGCTGCACCGGTGTCGCAATGGCGCCCTGGCGGAGCCCGGCGCTCTCGCCGATGAGGTGCGCGCGCTGTGTCTGGAGATTGCAGTCATCGGGCAGGCCGCAGGCCAGGGAGAGGCCGTTGTGGGACTCTACGAGTCCGTGATGGAGGTGGTGGCGGTCACCGCCAACAACCGCTCCTCGATGCTGCAGGACGTGCTTGCGAAGCGCCCCACGGAGATCGGTTTTCTCACGGCCTTCCTCGTTGACACGGCGGACGCATTGGGGATTGATGTCCCACACAACAAGGCGCTGCTGTGCGCATTGCAGCCCGCGACCCACCCGGTCGGCTAGGGGTCGGCCGCAAACAGCTCTGCCGCTGCCCTGCCGGCCAACGCGCGCCAGCGATGCTCGGGGGCCCCCGTTGGCACCAGCGCCTGTCGATAGCGATACGCGCCCCCACGCTCACGCTCAAGACCCAGCACACAGAGCGCAGGACTGCACTGCAGGGCGATGCGCAGCGTCTCTGGCGGCGGTGGCAGATTGTGGTCCAGAACGGTGGGGAAAAATGGGGGCAGCTCGCCGTGAAACTGCAACCCCGGACGCTCCGCGAGTAACTGCTCGCGTACAAGCGCCAGCACACCCTCCACACCGCCAGCGTTCGAGAGCGCCGCAGACCCCGACTCCAGCACCACCAGCGGACGTGGCACCGTGACCCGGTAATCTCGTGGCCAGAGCGCGAAGAGCGCCGCCGCCGTCACGCACACCAACGCGGCGGCGGCCGCTAGCCAGTGTCGTCGGCGCCAGTCACGCCCCAGCCCCAGAACCGACCACTGCCCTGAAGGTCGCGGCATACGTGAACGTCCCTGGCGGCTGAGACTGCGGGGGATCTGCAACGGCAGATCATCGCTGTCCTCGGTGCGAAAAAAGCGCTCAGCCTCATCACGCAGTGGTGAACGCAGCTGCCGTGGCTGCGCCGTCGCCATCCTGTGCAGCTGCCGCCGCACCTCATGGGTATTTGACGGACGCTGGGCCGGATCGGCGGCCAGCAGGCTGTCGATCAGGGCATCCAGCCCCTGGGGCGGTGCAGACCCGTCGACCAGCGTGGCAGGCAATGCGGGCGCGGCACCGCGCAACAGAGCCTCGCTGTCCAGACCGTGGCGCCCCTGGAAGGGGTGGCGACCCGCTACCAGCCGATACAGCAGGCACCCCAGGGCGAAGAGGTCAGAGCGCACATCCTGCGGCTTGCCCAACAATTGCTCGGGAGAAACGCAGCTGAGACTGCCGCGGGCCGTCGCCACCGAGCCCTGCTGCGCCGCGAGGCCAAAATCCGTCAGCTTGACGCGCCCCTCCGGGGTCACCAGGACATTTCCGGGCTTGATATCACCGTGCACGATACCCCGGGAGCGACCGGCGGCGATCGCCGCCGCAACATCGCTGGCGACGACAAGACTGCTGGCCAGGGACAGCTCTCGCTCGGCGAGGAGTTCCTCAAGGTCACACCCGGGCACGTACTCCATGATCATGGCAAGGTGCGTATCGCCGACGATCACATCGTGAATCGTGACCACACGGGTGCTGTCCAGCGAGGCCACCGCCTGCGCCTCGCGCAGCACGCGACGACTCTGCGCAGGCTCTGCCGGCAGGGCGTGGATTTTCGCCACGATGCGTCGCCCGAGGCGATCGTCTATACCGAGGAAGACCGAGCCCTGCCCCCCGCGGCGAATGAGTCGCAGGATGCGGTAGGGGCCGATACGATCGCCGCTGCTCAAGCCTCGCCGCTTCCCGCCGGCGCAGCACGTTGATGCGCCAACCTGCTGCGCAGGGCAATCGCCGAGACACGCAGGGCCGTGGCGGCGGCGGCCACGTCCTGGTTGGCGCGCGCCAGCGCCGCTTGCAGTTCTGCCTCTGGAACCTGCGCGGCCAGGCGCAGGCCCAGTGCCGGCAATCGGCGGTACAGGGCCTGGCGGCTCATACCCGCCCGGCGCGCCGCAGCGCTGACTTCGTACCGCTCCTGCTTCAACAGCGCGCGCAGGGCGTCGTCACCCAGCTCCACCGGAGACGGAGCGGGCACCTCGGCGGGAGAATCGGCGACCTCGGCGGCAATCGGTTGCAACAACATCGCGGGCAGCAGGCCACCCTCACCCTGCAGCACGATCTGTCGCGCACAATTGCCCAATTCACGCACATTGCCGGGCCAGGCATAGCGCTGGCAGAGGGTGAACAGCTCTGCCCACTGCGCAACCTCCAGAGGGTCGCTCTCGGGTGTGGGCAACAGGGTGGGTGAGCCGGTTTCCGCACAGGCCTGTTGCAGGAAGTGACAGAGCAGCTCACCGATGTCCTCGGGGTGCTCGCGCAGCGGCGCGACGCAGATCTCCGCGCTGCCCAGGCGGTGTCGCAGTGCGCTGCGAAACGTGCTGTCCGGGCCGTCCAACGGGGCGTCGGTCGCCGAAATAACGCGCACATCGACCGTGCGGAGAGCACCGCCCACCGGCTGTATTTCGCGCTCCTGCAGTGCGCGCAACAGCTGCGGCTGCACCTCGGCGGGCGTGTCGCCCACTTCGTCAAGAAACAGGCTGCCTTTTTCGGCCTGCTGGAAATAACCGACGCTGTTGCGCTCTGCGCCGGTAAAGGCGCCCCTCGCGCTGCCGAACAGCACTGCCGCCGCGACCCCCGGGGGAATCGCCGCCATATTGACAGGTACCAGCGGCCCCGCGGCACGCTCGCTGGCGCCATGCACCGCGCGTGCCACCAATTCCTTGCCGCTACCGGTCTCGCCTCGAATCAGTACATCCAGACCGCAGCGCGCAACGCGTGCGATATCGCGGCGCAGAGCCTGCATGTAATCGCTGCTGCCGAGCAGGCCAGAAAACGCAGCCGCCGACGATGCGGCCGTCTCCCCGTTACCGTGCGAGAACGCCGGCACCTCACGGAGCAGCAGCACGACACTGTGGGCCAGTTGCAGCACAACGCCCCTGCGCACATCCGCCGCGGTGAAATCCCGCGCCGCCTGCACCCATTCACCGTTCAGCCGGCAGCGGCAGGCATCGGCCACCGGTGCCAGGGTTACCCCGGCGTCACGAAATCGCATATGCAGCGCCTGGCGACTGACATGCGGGTCGTCCAGAGGACGCCCCATGTCCCCTCCAGCGCGCACGAAAGCCGGCTGCTGTCTCCCGAGCACCAAAGGCTTGCGCCGCGAGCCCTGCAGCACCCAGCGTTCTCCAATGCGCTCCACATCGGGGTGAAAGACAATGGTAAGGACGCGTACCCGACGCGCAGGGGCGGAAGTCAGCTGCGCAAATACCGAGGGCAGCGTCGCATCCATGCGGTTGTGTTCCGGCATAGGCAAACCCGAGCTTCAATGCGCTCCGCTGGCTTTACCTGAAAGCCTAGCAGATGAACGCCCGCTTTGCCCCTGCGCGGTCGCATCTGACGATTTGCACGCAACGGCCAGTCGGGGCTCAGTCGATGATGGCCACCAGAGCAATCGCCACCACCCAGATAACGGCACTGCGCGTCAACAGGGCACCCAGGGCCTGCATGTCATCCGCTGCCGTCTGCACATCGGCTTCCGCACCCGCGCTGTGCACGGCAGCAGTGCCCACGTCGCCGAGCAGTTCAGCGGGAGCGCGCGCCGTATCCCGCAGTGCCGCGAAAAGCGCATCTCGGCTGCGCATGAAGTCGCCGGCCAATGCAAAGGTCAGGGCCAGCAGGCGCGCCGGAATCCAGTCGACGACGAACAACACGCTGGCAGCGGCACGCTCCGGCGCCCGCAGCGCTGCCAGTTGCAGCAGGCGGTAGGCGAAGGCCCAAGCCGGCCCCAGCGCCACGAACAGCAGTACGACTGCAAACCAGCGCTGATAGCCGTCATAGAGCAGGCGCGCCTGCAAGCCGTGCCAGGCGTCGTCCGCTTCACCCTCGCTGGCCGCGCGTGCCAGATCGTCGGCACCCAGGGCACCGCAGAGGAACAGCCACGCGGTTTCCGGGTTACCACGTTCACAGTGCGCACGATACTGCACCAGACGCGCGTGGAAATCGCCGCGACCGAAGCTGAACAGCAGGACCAGCGCCGCAAGCAGTATCCAGGGCAGCCCGAACAGCACCGGCGCCAGCAGCATCAACAGCGCCCCCAGCAGCAGTGTGGGCAGCAGCACCAGCAACAGCAGCTGCACCGCATCCAGCAGGCCGAGTGCCGCGACGCGCTCGCGGTAGTCGTACCACCAGCGGTCGCGGTGCAGCCAGGGCTCGGCACCCCAGAGTTGCCGCAGTGCCAGTGCGAGAATCAGTGCGAGAAAGGTCATGCGGCGTCTCCTGCGGGTGCCAGGCTGGCACGGTAACGCGACCAGTCGAACACCCTGCCCGGATCGGTCTTTCTTCCGGGGGCGATATCGGCGTGGCCAGCGATGTGATCGTGACACAAGCCCGGGTAAGACGCGATCAGGGTATCGGTCAGGGCTGCGAGGGTTGTGTACTGCGCGTCCGTATAGGGAAGCTCGTCAGTCCCTTCCAGCTCGACCCCGATGCTGAAATCGTTGCAGTTCTCCCGACCCCGCCAGCAGGACTGTCCGGCATGCCAGGCGCGCAATCCGGTTGCGACAAACTGCACCAGTTCACCGCAGCGGCGAATCAGGAAATGCGCCGACACTTCCAGGCCGTGTATTTCCGCGTAGAACGGGTGCGCATTCCAATCCAGGCAATTGGTGAACAGCTGTTCAATGGCGTCGCCGCCGAAACACCCCGGCGGCAGCGAGATATTGTGGATCACCAGCAGCTCTACCGCGACGCCCACGGGCCGCGGGCCGCAGTTCGGCGAAGGCACTCTGCGCGCCTGGTCAATCCAGCCCTGGTCGAGTGTATAGCGCATCCCAGCCCCACTGCGTGAAGCCACATCATAATCCAGCACCCGAGGGGGCTCAACGCATTGCCGGTGGGCTGCTACAATCGCCGTTTTTGGACTATCCGGCCGATCGCCATGGAAACCCGCCTTATGCCCGCACTCACCGACACGGATATTCAGGACAATGTGCGCGCCGCGCTGGCGGAAGATATCGGTAGCGGCGATATCACGGCGGCACTGATTCCAGCCTCGGCCGCCGCCACTGCGCGCGTCATTAGCCGCGAAGATGGCATCCTCTGCGGTCGCGCCTGGGTCGATGCCGTGTTCGCGGCGGTGGACCCCTCGCTGCGGCCGGAATGGGCGGTGGCGGACGGCGACCGAATCGCGGCCAACAGCACACTGTTCACCGTGCGCGGGCCGGCACGCGCACTGCTCACCGCTGAACGCAGCGCACTCAACTTCCTGCAGTTGCTCTCAGGTACGGCAACCCGCTGCCACCATTATGCCTCCCTGGTCGCGGGCACCGGCGTGCGCCTGCTGGATACGCGCAAAACGATTCCGGGGCTGCGCAATGCACAGAAATATGCGGTGCGCTGCGGTGGCTGCCACAACCACCGCATGGGCCTGTACGACGCGTTTCTGATCAAGGAAAACCACATCAGCGCCTGCGGCGGGATCGCCGCTGCGGTGCGGGAAGCTCGATCGGTGGCTCCCGGCAAGCCGGTGGAGGTGGAGGTGGAAAGCCTCGACGAACTGCAGCAGGCCCTCAGCGCCGGGGCGGACCGGGTCATGCTGGACAATTTCAGCCTGCAGGACATGCGCGATGCGGTCGCGGTCGTCGCCGGGCGGCTGGAGCTGGAGGCGTCCGGCAATATCACCGAAGCCAACCTGCGCAGCGTGGCGGAGACCGGCGTGGACTTTATCTCCATTGGCGCCCTGACCAAGGATACCCGGGCGCTGGATCTGTCCATGCGCCTTTTGGACTGAGGGCTGCCGGCAGGCTAGACCAGAGGCGCTGCGCTCACCACCACGCCGTTGTTGTCGGCATAGATGTAATCCCCGGGTGCGATACGTGCGCCGCCAAACTGCAGGCAAATGTCGCGCTGCCCCTCTCCGCGCTTTTCGGTTTTCAACGGCGTTGCGCCCAAAGCCTTTACACCCAGCGCCGTGGTCGCAATTTCGTCCACGTCACGCACCGCGCCGTTGATTACCAGGCCAGACCAGCCATTGCGCGCCGCTTCCTCCGCCAGCATGTCGCCGAGCAGGGCCCGCCGCAGCGAACCGCCACCGTCCACGACCAGCACCCGGCCCGCGCCCGCTTCACCGACCGCCTGCTTGACCAGCGAATTGTCTTCGTGGCATTTGATCGTGACCGCCTGACCCGCAAAGCGCGGGTGTGCACCGAAATTGCGCCACTGCAGTTCTATGACCTGTGCATCGGGAGCCGCGTCAGTCAGGTCCGGCGTTGCGAACGTCTGCATGGTGGCCTCCTACAGCCAGTCGACAGGGTAATCGGCAAGCGCCTCGGGGCCCGCCATGATGGCGCCAGCATGCGCGCGACAGCGCGGCAGCACCTGCTCTGCGTAGAACCGGGCCGTGGCGATCTTGCGCTCATAGAAGGGGTTTTCGGCGCCGCCGTCGAGACGTTCCTGCGCGACCAGGGCTGAGCGCGCCAGATGCCAGCCACCGAACAGATAGCCGCACTGCATCATGTAATCGAAGGACGCACCCAGAGCCTGCTCCGGCGCCGTCTGCAGACCTTCCAACAACCGGGTCGTAGTCTCCTCGACACCCGCGAGTGCCGCTGCCAGGCGGTCGGCAATGACAGCCAGCGCCGGCTGCCCCGCGTCACGCAGCGCAGCCACCGTGGATGCCACATCAGCCAGCGCATCGCGCATCGCCCCGCCCTGGTCGCGGCCCAGTTTGCGGGATACCAGATCCGCCGCCTGAATGCCGTTGGTGCCCTCGTAGATGGAGGTGATCCGCACATCACGCAGATATTGCGCGGCGCCGGTTTCCTCGATGTAGCCCATGCCGCCATGCACCTGCACACCCAGCGACGTCAGCTCCTGGCCCACTTCTGTCATCCAGCCCTTGATCACCGGAATCATCAGGTCGATGCGGAACTGGTGCCGCGCGCGGTCGGCCTCCGGGCCCCGGTGTGCCAGATCCATGGTGACCGCCTCCGCATACACCAGTGCGCGCATGCCCTCAATCAGCGCACGCATGGTCAGCAGCATGCGCCGGACATCAGGGTGCTCAATAATGGCCACGCCGCCCTGCACGCGCTCCCGCGCGTAGGCAACCGCCTTCTGGTAGGCACCCTCTGCCGCGCCCAGACCCTGCACACCCACTTTGAGACGGGCCTCGTTCATCATTGTGAACATGCAGGCGAGGCCGCGGTTTTCCTCACCGACCAGGTAGCCCAGTGCGCCTTCGTTATCGCCAAAGGCCATCACGCAGGTGGGACTGCCGTGGATGCCGAGTTTGTGCTCGGTGGATACCGGGTAGACATCGTTACGCGCCCCCAGGCTGCCGTCTTCGTTTACCAGGAACTTGGGCACCAGGAACAGGGAGATGCCGCGGCTGCCCTCGGGGGCATCCGGCAGTTTGGCCAACACCAGGTGGATGATGTTGTCGGTGGCATCGTGGTCGCCCCAGGTGATGTAGATTTTCTGCCCGTGAATGCGATAGTGGTCACCCTCCGGCACCGCACGGGTTTTCATGACGCCAAGGTCGGATCCGGCGCCGGACTCGGTCAGGTTCATGGTGCCGGCCCACTCACCGGAATGCATTTTGGGCAGGTAGCGCTGTTTCAGTGCTTCGCTGGCGTGGGCGTGAATCGCAAGCGCCGCGCCCGAGCTGAGCATGGGCGCCAGTCCGAAAGCCAGGTTGGCGCTGTTCCACATCTCGCAAGCCGCTGTCGCATAGAGTTCCGGGAGGCCCTGACCGCCGTAGACCGGGTCCGAGGAGATGCCCATCCAGCCCCCGGCGCCCAGCTGTTGCAGGGCCTCAGCGTAACCCGGGCTCAGGGTGACTGCGCCGTCGCTGCAGGTCGCAGGATGCTCGTCACCCACGCGCCGCAACGGCGCCAGCACATCGGCGGCGAGCCGGGCACCCTCGTCGAGCAGTGCCGTGCTCAGGTCCGGACCCACGCCGAGTTCCTCAAAGGCCGGCAGTGAACCCAGGGCTTGCCCCACGTCCAACACCTCGTCAATCAGAAACGTCATGTCCTCAATCGGGGCGCGGTAGCTGCTCATGATGATGGTGTCCTCGTCGGTCCGGGTAATGATCGGGGCCAAAACCGTCGCGCAGGGGCGCCCGGTGTGACTTGGCAATTTTAGCGAAAGGACTATAATTTTCACAATCTATCAATCGCATCCCCACCATTCCCTCGGTGAATACTGAATGTCGACCAAACTGAACCGCATCGACCTCAACCTGTTGGTCTACCTGGACGCCCTCCTCCGCGAACGCAATGTGACCCAGGCCGCCCACCAGCTGAACCTTTCGCAACCCGCCATGAGCAACGGCTTGCGCCGCCTGCGGGACCTGTTCGACGACCCCCTGCTGGTGCGTACCTCGGATGGCATGACCCCCACTGAACGCGCGCTGGAACTGGAGCCACAGGTGCGCGAAGTGCTGATGAATATCGAACAGGCGGTACAGCCGCGCTCCGCCTTTGCGCCCGAACAGGCGCAGCGGGTGTTCCGCATCATGGCCAGTGACTACGCGGAATCCACCCTGCTGCCGGCGGTGCTGGGCAAATTGCGACTGCAGGCACCGGGCCTGACCCTGGACATCATGACCCCCTCCGATGTCAGCTTCCTGGATGTGGAGCGCGGCAAGGTCGACATGGTGATCAACCGGTTCGATTCGATGCCCCAGTCCTTTCACCAGATCCACCTCTGGAACGACAGCTTTTCCTGCCTGTTGAGCCCGGAAAACCCGGTGCTTGACGACTTCACCCTGGAAAACTACCTGCAGGCCAAGCACATCTGGGTGAGCAAGACCGGCATGGGCGTTGGCGTCGGCGTCGACCCCGACGACGTGCAACGACTGGGCTGGGTGGACAGCGCCCTCGCGAGGCTGGGCAAAAAACGCCAGATTCGGGTGTTTACCCGTCACTATCAGGCGGCCATGACGCTGGCAGAACAGAACGACCTGATCGTCACCCTGCCCACGCGGGCCGCCCTGCTCAAGCGCAACAATCCCCGGGTCGTGTTGCGGGAGCCGCCGCTGGATATCCCGCCGCTGGAGTTGAAAATGGCCTGGAGTCCGCTCCTGCAGCACAATCCCGCCAACCGCTGGTTACGCAAACTGATCGCCGATACGGCACGGGAGATGGACAACCAGCCACCACTACCCTGAGTGAGAGGGTCAGGCGTGCAGCCACACCACCTCATTCAGGAAGGGAATGGTCGTGATAAAAACGATAAATTGGATAAATTAAGCCTGCTCGCCGTAGACTAGCACTTTTTCCGGTGGGCGCCTGGCGTGCCCCGCAGTCAGAGGAATGAAGCCCCATGAGCGAGCGCATCATTGAAGGTGGCCTGCACATTGACGCAGCCCTGCACAGCCTTCTGGAAGAGGACATTGCCCCCGGCACCGGCGTTACACCGGAGCAGTTCTGGCAAGGCCTCGACGCTATCTTGCGCGACCTTGCACCGCGCAATCGCGAACTGCTCGCGACCCGCGCCAGCCTGCAGGAACAGATCGACAACTGGCACCGGGCCAACCCCGGGCCAGACTACGACCGTGCAGAGTACAAGGCCTTTCTGCACTCCATTGGCTACTTGCTGCCGGAGCCCGGGGACTTCGCCATCAGCACAGAGAACGTCGACCCCGAGGTCGCCACCCTGGCGGGACCCCAGCTGGTCGTGCCGGTGATGAATGCGCGCTACGCCCTGAACGCGGCGAACGCGCGCTGGGGCAGTCTCTACGACGCCCTCTACGGCACGGATGTCATCCCCGAAGAGGGCGGCGCTCAGCGCGCCGGTGGCTACAATCCTGTGCGCGGCGAACGCGTGATCGCCTGGGCCAAGCACTTCCTCAACACCCATTGCCCGCTGTCGACAGGCGATCACAGCCAGGTAACGGCCTACACCGTGGTGAACGGTGCACTGCAGGTGGTGCTGAGCGGCGGCCAGATCAGTTCACTGGCGACGCCGGCACAGTTTCGCGGCTATCGGGGCGAAGGCAACGCGCCGACCAGCGTCCTGCTCCGGCACAACGGCCTGCACATCGAAATTCTCATCGACCCGCTGAGCCCCATCGGTGCCAGCGACCCAGCCGGTGTCGAGGACGTGGTGCTGGAAGCCGCACTGACCACGATCCAGGACTGCGAAGACTCCATCGCCGCAGTGGATGCAGCCGACAAAATCCTGGTCTATCGCAACTGGCTGGGCCTGATGCGCGGGGACCTCGAGGACTCGTTCCGCAAGGGCGAGCAGACCCTGACCCGTCGTCTCAACCCGGACCGCGTGTTCACCGCGCCGGATGGCAGTGAACGCGTGCTGCCGGGCCGCAGCCTGATGTTTGTGCGCAATGTGGGGCACCTGATGACCAGCGACGCCATTCTCGATGCCGAGGGCAGGGAGATCCCCGAAGGCATCATGGACGGCATGTTCACCGCCATGATCGCCCTGCACGACCTGCGTGGCACAGGCACCCTGCGCAACTCGCGCCGGGGCAGCATCTACATCGTCAAACCGAAAATGCACGGCCCGGACGAGGTCGACTTCACCTGCACCCTGTTTGATCGCATTGAAGACGCCCTGGGCCTGGCGCGCCACACCATCAAGCTGGGCATCATGGACGAGGAGCGCCGCACCACCGTCAACCTGAAAGCCTGTATCGAGCGCGCCCGCGAGCGCCTGGTCTTCATCAACACGGGCTTCCTTGACCGCACCGGCGACGAGATCCATACCAGCATGGAAGCCGGGGCCATGACACCCAAGGGCGCCATGAAGCAGGAGCCCTGGATCAACGCCTACGAAGACTGGAATGTGGACACAGGCCTCGCCTGCGGCTTGCAGGGCAAGGCGCAGATCGGCAAGGGCATGTGGGCGATCCCCGACCTCATGGCGGACATGCTGCAGGCCAAGGTCGCGCACCCCAGTGCCGGTGCGAGCACCGCCTGGGTGCCCTCCCCCACCGCGGCCACGCTGCACGCCACGCACTACCACAGCATTGACGTGGCACAGCGCCAGGAGCAGCTCAAATCACGTCCGCGGGCGTCGCTGGATGACATCCTGCGCATTCCCCTGAAGGGCGCCGCAGGCCTGAGCGCCGAAGACGTCCAGCGCGAGCTGGACAACAATGCCCAGGGCATTCTCGGCTATGTCGTGCGCTGGATCGATCAGGGCGTGGGCTGCTCCAAGGTGCCCGACATCCACAACGTCGGGCTGATGGAAGATCGCGCGACCCTGCGTATTTCAAGCCAGCATATCGCCAACTGGCTGCGCCACGGCGTGTGCAGTGAAGCCCAGGTACGGGAGACCATGGAGCGTATGGCAGCGGTGGTCGACCAGCAGAACGCCGGCGACCCGGCCTACCGCCCCATGGCGCCGGACTTCGCCGACAGTGTGGCCTTCCAGGCGGCACTGGAACTGGTGCTGGAGGGCTGCGCGCAGCCCAGCGGATACACCGAGCCGGTGCTGCACGCGCGCCGCCGCGAGGCGAAGGCCAAATACGGCGGCTGACACACCCTGCGGCGGCGGGCGGGCCACCGCGGGCACACTCGCGACTCAGCCGCCCAATGCCGTCATCGGGGCAATAAAGTCGTAGCCCAGCGCTTCCGCGACCGCCGCGTGCGTCACCTGCCCGGCGTGCACGTTCAGGCCGTTGCGCAGATGCTCGTCCTTCTCCAGCGCGGCGCGCACGCCGTGACGCGCCAGCTGCACCGCGTAGGGCAATGTTGCATTGGTCAGCGCCATGGTGGAGGTTCTGGCCACACCGCCAGGCATGTTCGCCACGCAGTAGTGCACGACACCATCGATCACGTAGGTCGGCTCCTGATGCGTGGTGAGCCGACTGGTCTCAAAACAGCCACCCTGATCGATGGCCACGTCGACCATGACCGCGCCCTTCTTCATTCCCGCTACCAGCTCGCGGCTGATCAGCTTCGGCGCTGATGCGCCGGGAATCAGCACCGCACCCACGACCAGATCGGCCTGCAGGGCATAACGCTCCAGTGCTTCCTTGGTCGAGTACACCGTCTTCAGGCGCCCACCAAACAGCATATCCAGTTCCTTGAGCCGGTTGAGGTCGCGGTCCAGCAGTGTCACATCCGCCCCCATACCCATCGCCATCCGCGCCGCGTTGATGCCGACCACGCCGCCACCGATGATAAGCACCTGCGCAGGTTCCACGCCTGGCACGCCACCCAGCAGCATGCCGTTGCCGCCCTGGGCCTTCTCCAGGTTGTGCGCACCGGCCTGGATGGCCATGCGGCCCGCCACTTCACTCATCGGCGCCAGCAGGGGCAGCCCGCGACCCGCGGAGGTCACGGTTTCATAGGCGATGCAGGTGGCGCCTGAGGCCAACAGGGCCTTCGCCTGCTCAGGATCCGGCGCCAGGTGCAGGTAGGTGAACAGCAGCTGGCCGGGGCGGAGCATCCGGCACTCGACAGGCTGCGGCTCCTTGACCTTGATGATCATCTCCGCCTCGGCAAAGATCGCCTCGGCACCGGCGACGATCTCTGCCCCCGCCTCGCGATACTGGCCGTCGTCAAAGCCGATGGGTTCCCCACCGTCCTGTTCCACCAGTACACGGTGGCCATCGTGCACCAGTTCCCGCACACCCGCCGGCGTGAGGCCAATACGGTACTCGTGGTTCTTGATTTCCTTCGGTACGCCAATCAGCATGTTTGCGGTCTCCAGCGAGGGGGTCAATTGACCGGCATGCTAAGGGGGAAAAAAACACTTTTCTTATGTATTTTTGCCACATAAGCAGTTATTTCCGCTATATTTTTATATATATTCAGGTGTATCGTCCAATATAGAACCGCCGGTATTCAGCCGGCCAGTTGCATATAACCACAGTAGCGAGTGAGCACAATGAAAGCACGGCTACAGAACCTCAACCGCACCGACCGGCGCCTGCTGCGGCTGCTGCAACAGGATGCACGCACCAGCTATGCAGAGCTCGCGCGCCAGGTTGGCCTGAGCACCACACCCTGCAAGGAGCGCATCAAACGGCTGGAGCGCGAAGGCATCATCCGTGGCTACCAGGCCATCCTGGACCCGGAGCAGCTTGATGCGGGGCTGGTTGTGTTTGTGCAGATCCGTCTGAGCCGCAGCTCACAGGATATTTTCGAGGAGTTCAAACGGAGCGCCTTCGAGTTACCGGAAGTTCAGGAGTGCTACCTCGTCTCCGGCAATTTCGACTATCTGATCAAGGCGCGCGTCGCTGACATGAATGCGTACCGCGCGTTCCTGGGCGAAACACTGCTTACCCTGCCCGGGGTGCAGGAATCGACCAGCTACGTGGTGATGGAGCAGGTCAAGGAAACCCTGGCGCTGCACATCCCCTGACAGCGGCCCGCTCAGTCGAGGTCGTGATCGATATCCTTGTACTGCAGGTTGGTGAGCTGCTCGGACAGGAGGCCAATGAAAAACACCACCAGACCCGCCAATAACAGCAGCGAGCTCATATTGCTGAAGCGCAATAAACCGCTGCCAAACGCGCCCAACAGATAATTTGCCATGCCCAGGCCGGCCAGCAGTACCGACAGCGGAAAGTAGACTTTCAGCGGTGAATAGAGCGTACCGATCTTGAAGATGATGAGAAAAAACCGCACCCCGTCGCGCAGCGGACTGATATGGCTTTTGCCGACGCGCTGTTCTACCGCAATGGGTACAAAACCGACGGAATAACCGGCGCGAAAGAAGGCCATGGTCGAGGTCGTGGGGTAGCTGAAGCCGTTGGGCAGGAGATACAGGAAGCTGAGAAACTTGCGCCGGTCTACCGCGCGAAACCCCGAGGTGAGGTCATCAATGCGCCGGTTTACCATCCAGCTCGCCAACCGGTTGTACAGCGTGTTGGCGCTCCAGCGCGCAAAGCTGGCCTGGGACGACAGGCCCGAGCGCGCGCCCACGACCATATCGTAGCCTTCCGCCATGGTGGCAAGCAGGCTCGCAATGTCCGCCGGGTCGTGCTGGCCATCGCCGTCCAGGAAAACCAGCACGTCTCCCCTCGCCGCCCGCGCGCCGGATTTTATCGCGGCGCCGTTGCCCTTGGGGTAGGGGTGGGACACGACCGTGGCGCCGGCACTGCGGGCGACCGCGGCCGTGTCATCCTCCGAGCCGTCGTTGACGACGATCAGTTCGGCCTCGGGGTAGAGGGTGCGGAGGCGTGGTAGCAGCGGCGCAAGCCCCTGTTGCTCATTCCTGGCGGGTATCACAATGGAAATTCGCAACTAGTCTGCCTCCAGGTAGAGCGCGAGGGTTTCTTGATCCGACACGGTTAACACTCCAGCCGCCTGCAGCGTCAACAGTTGCCGCTGCAACGCTTCGGCTTCCTGCACTTTACCCAATGCCGTACTGAAATGCAGCTGCATTAACAGGCCGCGCGGCGTACCCGGCGCCTGCGCCAGAAACCGCGCCGTATACTCATAGGCGTTGGCATAGCGCCCCAGTGCATTCTCCAGCACCGCGAGCAGGGCGTAGATATTTGCCGAGGCCGTGGCCCCGGCCTCCGGGCGCAGATACACGCTCGCAAAGGCCTCTGCAATCGCAAGGCGGTCCAACTGCGCACACTGCTCGTTCTGCAGCATCTTGACCAACACATGCAGGGTGGCCACGGTACTCACCGGACGCGGCGCATCCAGCACCCCGGCGAGGGACCCCGCTGACGGCGGCAACGGCCGACCGGCCATGCAACTGAGCGCCAGATTGCGCAGGTAATGATCGCCGTCCTGCTCCGGGGAGTGTGCATGGGCCTGGGCGGAATACGCCAGCGCCCGATCCAGGCTGCCGGCTCGCGCATACATCACCGCCATGTCGGCATTGGCACGAAAAGACGCCGGGTGCGCACTGATCTGATTGAAGCGCAGCAGGTAGCTGTTTGCCCAGATTTCCACCTGGGAGCTGGTATTGAAGCTCAACATCAGCAGTGCAAGGGCAAGATAGGCCATCACCGGTCGGGCGACCACTCGCCAACGCCGTGCCAGTTCGGCCAGCAGCAGCGCCAGCAGGAGGAAGACAGCAATACCGGGAAAGTAATTGCGGTGCTCGAAATACAGCTCCAACGGCAGCACGGTGGACTCGACGCTGTGCCCGACCAGGAACAGGAGCAGGCAGAACGCCACCCGCCGGCCCAGGGCGAAGCCAGAGATTGCGGCGGCAAGCAGCAGCGCCGCGGACCACGCCACTACCGCATGGAGCGTGGTAACGGGGCTCATTATCGACCGCGACAGCACGACATCGTCATGGTAGAGCCCCATACGGGCGACGTCCGGCCAGACCAGCTGCCCCAGATAATCCCAGAGAATCCGGCTCTGGGTCAGCACGCGCTCCAGCAACGTAAACTCGCGCAGCGCGTAGTGTGCCAGAAAGCGCTCAGGGGCCAGGGCAAACACAGCGATGACGGAAACGCCGCCCAATACCAGCAAACCCAACACCCGGTAGAGCATCCCCTGGTCGACACGGCCATCTCGACGACAGCCGAACCAGAGCAACTCCAACAGCAGCAAAACCGGCAGCACGACGACACCGTTTTCCTTGGCAAATACCGCCAGCGTTGCACAGACAATCACCAGCGCAAAGCGCAGTGTGCCCTTCTCGCCTGCGCTGAAGCGCTCGCGCCAGTAGGTATAGGCGATGAGCGCGAGCAACATCAATGTGCAGGCCAGCATGGCCATACGCTGCACCGCATACAGCACCGTACTCACCCACAGCGGCGACACCAGCCACAGGCCTGCCGCCAGCAGCGCCACTGCCATAACACGCGCAAAACCTGCTGCGCCCAACAGGCGATGGATCAGCCAGGCCAACAGGAGTCCATTCAACAGGTGCAGGCCAATGTTGATGGCCTTGCTCCAGCGCACATCATCGCCAACAAAGGCCCGCTCGGCGACGAAGGTCGCCATGGTGACCGGCCTTCCCAACGGCCCGGAACCGTCCCCGAACACCTGCTCCACGCGTTGCCGAGAATCCACGTCGGTCTCCAGCAAAGTCACACTGGTGCGGTCATCCAGCAAGACCGGGCCGTGAATACCCGGCGCATAGAGCCACGCTGTTGCGGCAAGCAGCAGGCCAAACATCCCGAACAGGCAAAGCCTTGCAGCGTAACCAGACATCACTGGTCTGCCCCCGCAACGACCTGGCGCTGCAACGGCAGCTGGCGCCGTCGGCTGTCGTAGTGCATCCACTCCCCTATCGAGCGCAAGACACCCTCGGCATCGCCAACTTCACTGTAGCGGGCGATCAGGTAGGGATAGTAGGCCAGCTGGCCGGGCGAGCGAGCCAGCGCCGCTTCCAGGGCAGCAAGCAACGCCTCGGGGGGCGCACCACGCGCCTGCAGGTAGGTGTAGCGCAGGCTGTCAAGGTCCGTGGGGGTGAGCGAGTAGCGCCCCAACGCGGCAAACAGCCGCTCCACTTCCTCGTCCTGCGTGGCACACTTGCCATCGCCCATGCATTCCGCCAGCACCTGTAGCGCATTCCTGTCGGAGGCTTTCAGCACCCGACCCGGCAGCGCGGCGTGCAGGGCCGACAGCCAGTCGGTTTGCGCACCCAGCTCGGGAAAGAAAAGACTATCCAGGTAATAGAGCATCACCAGCGCACCGAGATCTGCTGGGTCACGCTGATGCATCAGTTCCATGTAGTGTCGGCCGACCGCCAGACTGGCCCTGGCCTCTGCTTCGGTGAGCCCCAGCTCATCCCGCAGCCGATACTGGCGCAGCAGCGCATTACCGTAGAAGTAATTGGAGCGCACGGACTCGGGATGACGGGCCAGGTTGGTACGCGACAGCGTGAGATCGTCAGACCAGGTGTTGCCGCGCAAACCCAGCAGCAGCGCAAACGCGGCGAACAGCGCCAGCAGCGCCGGCACCCGGCGCGACGCTGGCAGGCGATCGAGCACACTGGCAAAGCCGACGCCCAGCAACAGGCAAATACCGATACTGGGCAAATAATTGCGATGTTCGTAGACCATTTCCAGTGCGAGAAAGCTGGACTCCATGCTGTGGCCCACGAGGTACACCAGAACCGCCAGCAGGAGCAGAGGCCAGTGTTCGCGTCGCCAGACAGCGACGACAAGCACCGACACCCAGCCCGCCAGTGCAAGCAACGTCGACACAGGCTGCAGCCAGCCGGTCGACAGCGCCAGGTCATCGTGCTGAAATCCCATGCTCAGGATATTGGGCCAGACAATCCAGCTAACGTACTGCCACAGCACGCGCCCCTGCGTCAGCAACCGCTCCTCGAGGGTGAAATTGCGCTGGGTATAGCCACCCAGAAACGTCTCGGGCGCGAACCAGAAAATCAGCGCAATCGCTACAAGCGGCAACAGCAACAGCACCCAGCCGGCAGCCGCCAGCGGCGACCGCTGCTGGCCGGCCCAGCGACCGCGGTACACCGCCACTTCCACCGCCGGCACCAACCACAGCAACAGCGCCCCGTTTTCCTTGCTGAGCACCGCGAACAGCGTGACCAGCAGCAGCCACAGCGCCGCCGCAACCACCTCCTGCGGGCTGGCGCCGCGCTCGGCCCAGCGGGAGCGCCAGCGCACGAACAGCAACAGCCCCAGCACCGTGAACAGCGTGGACAGCTGCGCCATACGCTGCACCGCGTACAACACCGTAGACACATGCAGGGGGTGCAGCAGCCAGAACCCCATGGCAAGCGCCGCCACCCAGCCGGGATCACAGCGCAGTTTGCCCTGGGCCACCAGCGCCGCAACCAGCGCGCGGAACAGCAAGAACAGCAGGCCAGCAATGACGAGGTGAATCACGATGTTGCCCAGCTTGAGCGAGCGGGCACTGAAGCCGCCCTCCAGGGCGTGCTGCAGGGCAAACGTGACCATGGTCAGGGGGCGACTCAGCGGGCCGGCACTGGAACTGAAGGCGGCGGTACGCCATTCGTCAAAGCGCTCGCCGGAAATCTGTACCAGTTCATTGCCGCTGAGGGCCGGGGTATCGTCGAAGAGAAAGTCGTCGCCGGCGTTAGCGGCGTAAAAGACTACAGCGACACACAGCAGGCAGACCACTACCCAGCGGGGCCGGAGATTTCTGACAATGGATGCCGAGGGGCTGGTGGGCACGCGGTACTCTCTGAACGCGGGGGAGCCGCAGTGTACAACGCCTTACCATACCGACAAAAACTGTGGGCGAAAAAAAGCCCGGCGGTGCCGGGCTTTTGGTACTCAGCTAAACGTTAGCCGCGGCAGTTAGCCGGAAGGTACTTGGGCAGAATACCGCCGGTTTGGGGCTTGCACTTCCAATCAATGCTACGATCTGAACGAGTGGTGCCAGAGAGCAAAAACTCGAGAGCAGTGCCACTGCCACCACCAGGAATCGTTGCGGAGGTTACGCGCGCCGTCAGCAACGGGCCACTCGTTGAGTCGTACAGAATTGAGGCCACGATCTCTTTGTCAGGGTTGGAATTTATTCCTGCCACGCTGGCATTTAGTGGAAGATACCCATTGGCCGAATAATACTCAGCAATCGTCGTCTTCGCTTCAGCCAGCGTCGCCAGAGGCTCGGACATCTTCGCCCGCACGGTGTAATCCTGATAGGCCGGCAGCGCGATAGCCGCCAGGATGCCCACGATCGCGATTACGATCATCAGTTCGATCAGGGTAAAACCCTTTTGTACATTCTGCATTTTCATGTTCCTTACTCCTGTCCCCTGAGGGGTGTTTGGTCCGCACGCTTGCTCGAAGAGCACGTTGCGAGTCAGAGGAAGCATGAAGCGTGCCAATCAAGCACGGGAGCCCAGTCGGATAAATATTTGTTTATAAAACATGGCGTTACGATTCAGACGCGCACTGGAACGCCTCCCTGCCCGCCGCACACCTGACCAATTTGGGTCACAAAGCGGCCGGATGTGACGTTTATTGTCAGTCCGGCGGTGACTCAGCCTGTCGCACGGCGGGCGAAACCGCGCCAAATTTGGGCAAAAATCCATATAAAATCATGCTTTTACGGCCGCTTCAGGGTATTAGCATGAACTTTCTCTGGGTATACTTGGCTAGAGTATTGACAAAATAATGCGACCCCCAGGGATGCAGGCAGGATGAACGAAAGAGCAATCGGGCAGTTGAGTGGCCTTGCGGGCCGCCTTGTGGTGGAGGGTCTGCTAAGCGCCGAGGCCGCCAAGGAAGCGCAGCGCGAGGCGACCTACCAGCGGGTTCCCCTGGTCAAGTACCTCGTTGACAAGCTAAGCCTCGACAGCCACCGCATTGCGGAGATCGCCTCGAACGAGTTTGGCGTGCCACTGTTTGACATCAGCGCCTTCAACCTGGCGACCCTGCCCAGCGGCCTGGTGGATATCAACCTCGTTACCAAGCACCATGCCCTGCCCCTGTTCCGCCGCGGCAACCGCCTGTTCATCGCCGTGTCGGACCCCACCAACCTGGCTGCGCTGGACGAAATCAAGTTCCACACCGGCGTCAACACCGATGCCATCCTCGTCGAGGAACGCAGCCTGAACGCGGTGATCACGGACTGGATGGAGTCCCATGACAACCTCACCGAGGGGCTGGGTGACCTGGAATCGGAGGACTTCGAGAATATCGATATCTCCACCGGTGATGACAACAGCAAGGAGGACGCGGGCTCAGACGGTGTCGACGAGACCCCGATCGTGCGCTTCATCAACAAGGTGCTCGTGGACGCCATCAAGCAGGGTGCATCGGACATTCACTTCGAACCCTACGAGAAGAACTACCGGGTGCGTTTCCGCACCGATGGCATTCTGCGCGAAGTGGTCAAGCCGCCCAAGAACCTGTCGGCACGGATGGCCGCGCGTCTGAAGATCATGTCGCAGATGGACATCTCCGAGCGGCGGGTGCCGCAGGACGGGCGCATCCAGATGAAGCTGTCCCGCAACCGGGCCATCGACTTCCGGGTCAACACACTGCCCACGCTGTTCGGCGAGAAAGTGGTGCTGCGTATTCTGGATCCCAGCAGCGCGCAGATGGGTATTGATGCACTGGGTTACGAGGAAGACCAGAAGAAGATGTACCTGGATGCGCTGAGCAAACCCCAGGGCATGATTCTGGTTACCGGTCCCACCGGTTCCGGTAAAACGGTCTCGCTGTATACCGGTATCAACCTGCTGAACCAGCCGGAGCGGAATATTTCCACCGCGGAGGACCCGGTGGAAATCAATATGGAAGGCATCAACCAGGTGCACGTGAACCCCAAGGTGGGGCTCAATTTTGCCGAGGCCCTGCGCTCGTTCCTGCGCCAGGACCCGGACGTGATCATGGTCGGTGAGATTCGCGACCTGGAAACCGCGGAAATCGCCATCAAGGCGGCCCAGACCGGTCACCTTGTACTGTCCACCCTGCACACCAACAGCGCCGCCGAAACCGTGACGCGCCTGCTGAACATGGGTGTGCCCTCGTTCAACCTCGCCACCTCGGTCAACCTGATTATCGCCCAGCGGCTGGCGCGTCGCCTGTGCAAGGAATGCAGCGAACCCGCCGAACTGCCCACCGAGGTGCTGCTGAAGGCGGGCTTCAGCGAGGAACAGCTGGCCAACGCCGATATCCGGCGGGCTGTGGGTTGCGACCTTTGCAAGGACGGTTACAAAGGCCGGGTCGGTATCTACGAGGTGGTGCGTATCACCCCGACCATCGCCCAGCTGATTCTGTCTCAGGGCAACGCCATGGAAATCCACAAGCAGGCGCGCGCGGAGGGCTTTCCGGATTTACACCAGTCGGCGCTGCTGAAAGTACTCAAGGGTATGACCAGCCTGGAAGAAGTGAACCGGGTGACCACAGACTAGACACTGCGTAACCACGTGCTAAACGGACGAGACTATGGCTACCAACGCGGCAAAAAACGTATTTGTGTGGAACGGCGTCGACCGCAACGGGCGCGCGACACAGGGTGAGATCACCGCACAGAGCTCGGGCGTTGCCCGCGCGCAGCTGCGCACCCAGGGCATCAAGCCGAAAACGGTCAAGAAAAAGGCCAAGCCCCTGTTCGGTGGCAGCGGCAAGCCGATCAAGCCGGCAGACATCGCCATTTTCACGCGCCAGCTGGCCACGATGATGAAAGCCGGTGTACCGCTGGTACAGAGCTTCGACATCGTCGCGGAAGGACTCGAAAAGCCGCGCATGCGCGAGCTGGTGGTAAGCATCAAAAACGATGTGGCCTCCGGTTCCGGCCTGGCGCCGTCGCTGGCGAAGTACCCGCGCCAGTTCGACGATCTGTTCTGCAGCCTGGTCGCCTCCGGCGAGGCCTCGGGCACGCTGGAAGTCATGCTGAGCCGGGTCGCCACCTACAAGGAAAAAACCGAGCAGCTGAAAGCCAAGATCAAAAAGGCCATGACCTACCCGACTGCGGTGGTGATCGTGGCCATCGTGGTGACCGCCATTTTGCTGATCAAGGTGGTACCGCAGTTTGCCGATACCTTCCGCAGCTTCGGCTCCGACCTGCCGGCGTTCACCCTGATGGTGGTGGGGCTCTCGAATTTCATGCAGGAGTGGTGGTTTATCATCCTCATTGGCATGATTGCCGTCGGCTACGGCATGAAGGAGGCCAAACACCGTTCGGTGGCGTTTGCCGAGGCACTGGATCGACTCGCCCTGCGCCTGCCGGTCGTGGGAGGCATTGTGCACGACGCGATCGTGGCCCGCTTTTCCCGCACCCTGGCGACAACCTTCGCCGCCGGTGTGCCGCTGGTGGACGCCCTGACCTCTACCGCCGGCGCTGCGGGCAACTCGGTGTACAGCAAGGCGATCATGCAGATTCGCGACGACGTTACCACCGGCACCACGCTGTACCAGGCGATTCGCGCCACCGGCCTGTTCCCGAACATGCTGCTGCAGATGGTATCTATCGGCGAGGAGTCCGGCGCGCTGGACGACATGCTGGACAAGGTCGCGCAGCATTACGAGGAAGCCGTGGACAACGCGGTAGACAGCCTCAGCTCACTGATGGAGCCCATCATCATGTCGGTGCTCGGCGTGCTGGTCGGTGGCCTGATGATCGCCATGTACCTGCCGATCTTCATGCTGGGTTCGGTGATCTAGGCCAGCGCGGGTGCTGGACGTATTCCTGGCGCAGCCCGGGTGGCTGGCAAGCTGCCTGTTGCTGCTGGGCCTGGTCGTCGGCAGCTTCCTCAATGTGGTGGTGTATCGGCTGCCGCTGATGATGCAGGCGCAGTGGCGCCGGGAGTGTTGCGAACTCCTGGAGCAACCCGTCACCGACGCAGAGCCTCTGAGCCTGGCCGCACCCAACTCCCACTGCCCGCACTGCAAGGCACCGGTGCGCCCCTGGCAGAACATCCCGGTGATCAGTTACCTGTTGCTCCGGGGCCGCTGTGCCGGATGCCGCGCGCGCATTTCCCCGCGCTACCCCGTGGTGGAAGCGGCCACCGGACTCATCACACTCTGGCTGGGATTGCATTACGGCCCCAGCTGGCAGCTGGCCGGCGCCGTGCTGCTGACCTGGGCTCTCATCACCCTCACCCTGATAGACTTTGATACCCAGCTGTTGCCCGACGACATTACCCTGCCCCTGCTGTGGCTGGGACTGGCGTTCAACCTGAATGGCACGTTCGTGCCTATTACCGATGCCGTACTCGGCGCAATCGCTGGCTATGGCATCCTGTGGAGCGTGTACTGGCTGTTCAAGCTGGTAACCGGCAAGGAAGGCATGGGCTACGGAGACTTCAAGCTGCTGGCAGCGCTGGGGGCATGGCTGGGCTGGCAGGCACTGCCGCTGGTAGTCCTGCTGTCTTCGCTGGTGGGCGCCGTGGTCGGCATTCTGCTGATCGTCATCGCGCGCCGGGGCCGCGATATTCCCATGCCTTTCGGGCCCTACCTGGCGGCCGCCGGGTGGCTGGCCCTGATCTGGGGTGAGTCCATTCTTCAGGCCTGGCTGGGCGCGAACGGCTTGCCCGCCTGACAGGGCCAGTCCGACGATGGAAGACAACATGAGCCTGATTATCGGCATTACCGGCGGCATCGGCAGCGGCAAGACCGCGGTCACGGATCGCTTCGCCCGTCAGGGCATCACCGTGGTTGATGCGGATCTGGCGGCACGCATCGTCGTGGAGCCCGGCACACCGGCGCTGGCGGCGATTGCCCGGCGCTACGGCTCCGAGCTGCTGCAGGGTGACGGCAGCCTGGACCGCGCTGCGCTGCGACGTATCGTGTTTGCCGACCCGGCAGAGCGCAAGTGGCTGGAGCAGCTGACCCACCCCCTCATCGGTGAGGAGATCCAGCGCCAGTTGGCCGCCTCGCGCAGCCCTTACACCCTGCTCAGTTCGCCACTGCTGCTGGAATCCGCTACCCAGCGCGATCTCGCCACGCTGGTGGTTGTCGTGGATGTCCCGGAGGCGATGCAGCTGGCGCGCACGGTGCAGCGAGACAACAATGACGAGGACCAGGTGAAGCGCATCATGGCCGCGCAGCTGCCGAGACAGCAGCGCCTGGCAGGGGCAGACATTGTGATTGACAACAGCGGGTCACTGGAGGCACTGGACGCGGTGGTCGCCGAGTTGCACAAGGAGTTTCTGCAGCGTGCGGAGGAAGCGCGGCAACACTGACACGGTCATGCCACACTAACCCGCCTGCTCCCCCAGCCGCCGGCGAACAGCGCTGACGATAGGCACGTTGGCGGCCGGAAACTCGTAGCGAGCCAGCTCCTCTGCCGTCACCCAACGCAAGGGCTGCCCTTCCAGCCCGCGCGCCTTGCCCTCCAGCTCCGTCACCAGGTGCACATCCAGCAGCACCGCCTTGTCGCCGTAGTTGAAGGGCACGAGCAGTAAAGGTTGTGAGCTCGCGAAACCGATACCGAGTTCCTCGCGCAGCTCCCGCGCCAGCGCCCGCTCCACAGACTCGCCGGGCTCGACCTTGCCGCCGGGGAACT
Source organism: Halieaceae bacterium UBA5044 (assembly GCA_002416125.1). Taxonomy (GTDB): domain Bacteria; phylum Pseudomonadota; class Gammaproteobacteria; order Pseudomonadales; family Halieaceae; genus Haliea. Next base: position 100,239 of record DIBU01000013.1, on the reverse strand, counting down.
CCCACAGCCCACCCTGGTGCGCCGCACTGGCACGGCGGCTGATCAGTACCCTGTGCTGTTCATCCAGCACCACGCCAACCGCAACGTGCACTGCGGCCATTCAGGTACGGTACTCCGCATTGATGCGTACATAGTCGTAGGAGAAGTCTGTGGTCCACACGGTCGCTGTGGCAGGACCGCGCTGCAGTTCGATGCGAATGGTGATGTCTTCCTGTGCCATCGCCGCGGCACCCTGCTGTTCGGTGTAACTGGACGCACGGCACCCCTGCTCGGCAATCAGCACATCGTTCAGGTACACGGCGATGCGGGTGACATCGAGGTCTACCAGGCCAGCGCGGCCGATCGCCGCCAGCAGGCGCCCCCAGTTTGGATCGGAGGCGAACAGCGCCGTCTTCACCAGCGGTGAGTGGGCGATGGTAAAGGCCACGTCGAGGCATTCCTGCTCCTGTGCGCCCCCATTGACCTGCACCGTGACAAACTTGCTGGCCCCTTCGCCGTCACGCACCAGGCCCTGGGCCAGGTCTACGCAGATCTCCTGCAAGGCGTTGCGCAAAACATCGTAAAGAGGATCGTCGGTCGACCGCAACGGCGGGTTGCCCGCCGCGCCAGTGGCCACCAGCATGCAGGCGTCGTTGGTCGAGGTGTCCCCGTCCACCGTGATGCGGTTGAACGAAAGCTCCACCGCCTCGGCGAGCAGAGCCTGCAGGATTGCAGGACTGACCGCTACATCTGTCGCAAGATAGGCCAGCATCGTCGCCATGTTGGGCCGCAACATGCCGGCGCCCTTGGCGATGCCGGTCAACACATGGCTGTGCCCGTTGCAGCTGAACCGCACCGAGCAGGCCTTGGGCCGGGTATCGGTGGTCATGATGCCGTGGGCAGCATCCAGCCAGCCGTCCACCTGCAACGCCGCCAGCGCCTGCGGCAGCACGTCGATAATTTTCTGCACCGGCAACGGCTCCCCGATGACGCCGGTGGAGAACGGCAGCACGGACTCGGGCGCTACGCCGGCCCGTTCAGCAACGGCCGCGGCACAGCGTCGCGCATCAGCGAGACCGGCTTCGCCGGTACCCGCATTGGCATTACCCGTGTTCACCAACAGGTAGGTTGGCCGCTGCTGACTGGCCGCCAGATGCTCCTTCGCCACCACCACCGGCGCCGCGCAGAAGGCGTTGCGGGTGAAAACTCCCGCCACATGGCTACCGGCGGCCAACTCCATGAGCACGACATCGCGCCGCCCCGGCTTCTTTATGCCCGCGGAAACTGTGGCCAGGCGCAGGCCCGGTACCGACAGCAACTCCCCCAGGCGTGCTTCACCCACTGCCATGCTGTTGCTCTCCCGCTACGCCACCCGGCTCAATCGATGCGCCCATGGCACTGCTTGTACTTTTTTCCGCTGCCACAGGGGCAGGGTTCGTTGCGCCCCACCTTGGGCTGCTCGCGGGTGAAGGTCTGAGGCGTTTCCGCCGGCGCCGGTTCCGCCGCCCCACTGGCCAGGGCTTCCTCCGCCATGGCCGAGGCCGCGGCGTGCTGAAAGGCGAGCTTCTCGCGCTCCGCGGCCTCGCGTCTGCGCGCCTCAATCAGCGCCGACTCGTCCTGGTGCTGGATCTGCACGTGGCTCAGGAACTTGATGACCTCATACTTGAGGCTCTGCAGCAGCTGTTCGAACAACGCGAAGGACTCACGCTTGTATTCCTGCTTGGGATTCTTCTGCGCGTAGGCGCGCAGATGGATGCCCTGCCGGAGATGATCCATGGTCGCCAGGTGATCTTTCCACAGCGTATCCAGCACCTGCAGCATGATCTGCTTTTCGATCTTGCGCATGGGCGGCCCAACGTCCGCACACTTGGCGTCGTAGGCTTCCTGCACCGCGGCGATGATTTTTTCGCGCAGTGCTTCCTCGTGCAGGCTGTCGTCCTCGTCCAGCCATTGCTGCAGCGGCAGCGTCACGGCAAATTCCGCCTCCAGCTGACGCTCCAGGCCAGGTACATCCCACTGCTCCTCGACGCTCATCGGCGGGATGTAGCTGGAGATCGCCTCGTTCACCACGTCCTCGCGAATGGCGGTGATGGTTTCGGCAATATCCGCCTCGCCCAGCAACTCGTTACGCTGTTGATAGATGATCTGGCGCTGGTCGTTGGCCACGTCATCGTATTCGAGCAACTGCTTGCGAATGTCGAAGTTGCGCCCCTCGACCTTACGCTGCGCCTTTTCAATGGCGTTGGTCACCATGCGGTGTTCTATCGCTTCGCCCTTTTCCATACCCAGCGCCTGCATGAAGCTCTTCACCCGGTCAGAGGCGAAAATGCGCATGAGATTGTCTTCGAGTGACAGGTAGAACCGCGACAGGCCGGGGTCGCCCTGGCGCCCGGCACGACCGCGCAGCTGATTATCGATGCGCCGCGACTCGTGTCGCTCAGTACCCAGAATATGCAGGCCGCCCGCAGCCAGCACCGCCTCGTGGCGCTGACGCCAGGCCTCGGTCAGCTCGGCGCGCTGCGCATCGGATACCTCACCCAGTGACTCCAGCTCCGCCTCAAGGCTGCCACCCAGCACGATGTCCGTGCCCCGGCCCGCCATGTTGGTGGCGATGGTCACCACCCCCGGGCGCCCGGCCTGGGCAATGATCTCCGCTTCCTGTTCGTGGTATTTCGCGTTGAGGACTTTATGCGGAATCTTCGCGGCGCGGAAACGCTGCGACAGCTCTTCAGAGGTTTCCACCGACGCGGTGCCCACCAGCACGGGAGCGCCTTTCTCCACACAATCCTTGACGTCAGTGACAATGGCGTCGAATTTCTCTTCGCGTGTCAGGTAGACCAGATCGTTCAGATCCTTCCGCTGCCGCGGTTTGTTGGTCGGAATCACCAGCACCTCGAGGCCGTAGATCTGGCGAAACTCGAACGCTTCCGTGTCCGCGGTGCCGGTCATGCCCGCCAGTTTCTTGTACAGCCGGAAGTAGTTCTGGAACGTGGTCGAGGCCAGGGTCTGGCTCTCGTTCTGGATACGCACGCCTTCCTTGGCTTCGATGGCCTGGTGCAGACCTTCGGAGAGTCTGCGGCCGGCCATGGTGCGGCCGGTGTGCTCATCAATCAACACCACCTGGTCGCCCTGTACAATGTACTCCACGTCCCGATGGAACAGTGCGTGGGCGCGCAGGCCGGAATACACATGGTGCAGCAGGTTCAGGTTGGTCGCAGCGTAGAGGCTGTCGCCTTCCTGCAGCAGCCCCTCACCCGTAAGCAGCTCTTCGACGTACTCGTGGCCCATCTCGGTCAGCTCAATCTGACGCTGTTTCTCGTCGACCGTGTAGTGGCCTTCCTGCCCTTCCACATCACGTTTCAGCAGGGGGACCAGTTTGTTGATGCGCTGGTACAGGGCCGAGCTGTCCTCGGAAGCCCCGGAAATCACCAGCGGGGTGCGCGCCTCGTCGATCAGGATAGAGTCAACTTCGTCGACAATGGCGAAACTGAGCTCGCCCTGCATTTTGTCCTCAAGCCGGAACGCCATGTTGTCGCGCAGGTAGTCAAAGCCGAATTCGTTGTTGGTGCCGTGAATGATATCGGCCTGGTACGCCTCGCGCTTCTGCTCCTGGGTCTGCCCGGAGCGAACAACACCGACGGACACACCGAGGAAGCGGTACAGCGGAGACATCCACTGCGCATCGCGCCCGGCCAGGTAATCGTTGACCGTAATCAGGTGCACACTTTTGCCTGACAGGGCATTCAGGTAGGCCGGCAGGGTGGCCACCAGGGTCTTGCCCTCGCCCGTACCCATCTCGGCAATCTTGCCCTCATGCAGCGCCATACCACCAATCAGCTGCACATCAAAATGCCGCATGCCCAGCGTGCGCTGGCTCGCCTCACGAGTGACCGCGAAGGCCTCGGGCAGAATGTCGTCCAACGTCGCGCCATCCGCCAGGCGCTGGCGGAACTCGCCGGTCTTGGCCGCCAGGGCGGCATCGTCCAGCGCCTGCATAGCCTCTTCCAGTGCGTTGATCTTGCGCACGATCTTGCCAAGGCGCTTCAGCTCCCGATCATTGCGGGTGCCGAAGATTTTCTTCATCGTAGTCGTAATCATTAAAGGGTCACTGCGTTAGACATCAGGGCTTCACCCGCCCGGTGTGATACCCGGCGGGAAACGATTTTTGCGCGATGGGAGGTTCAGCGTCGTGTGCGACGCACGTAGCTGGAGGGGTCGACAGGACGGCCGTGCTTGTACACTTCGAAATGCACGTGGGGGCCGGTAGCGCGCCCGCTGGAGCCCATGAGGGCTATGGGCTGGCCCTTGCGTACGAGGTCGCCGGGCTCTACCAAATTGGACTGATTGTGGGCGTAACGCGTGACCAGCCCGTCACCGTGGGAGACTTCCACCATCATCCCGTAGCCGTTGCGGTCGTTGCCCGAAAAGGTCACTACGCCACCGGCCACCGCGATCACATTGGACCCCGCCTTGCCAGCGTAGTCTATGCCGTAGTGGGCGGAACGCTTGCCCGAAAACGGATCCGTGCGTACGCCAAAACCCGACGACACCCAGCCTTTTTCCACGGGACGGCCGGATACCCAGGCCTCCTCATCCAGCTTCCGGTGGGTAAGCAGCGACTCGAGAATCTCCAGCTGCTGTTCGCGCTCGGTGAGGCGCTCGGCGAAATGCTGCAGCTCGCCGGTCAGGTCAGGAGCAAGGTATTCAACGCTGGAATCGGCCGCGAGGGGACCACCGACCGCCGGGGGCTGGCTGAAATCGAACTCGCCGTCCTGCAGATCGGCCATGGCCGTGAGGTGTTCGCCGAGGGCGTCGAGGCGCGTCATTCGCGCCTGCAGCTCCGCCAGACTCAGGGTCATGGCCTGCAGCTTGCGCTCGGCCTCGAGGCGCAGGCCCTCCAGCTCGGTTGACTGGGTGGCCAGCTCATCCTGCAGGCTGTCCAGGGAATTGTCGCGCAGGTCGCGCGCCTGGGACTCCTGACCGACGAAATAGCCCAGTGCCACCATACCCAGCGGCAGCCCCAGACAGCACAGGGACAGCAGGGCGCGTGACCAGCGACCCAGCTCGAGAGAGCGGGACCCGCCGTGTTTGCGGCTTATCAGGATGACCTTCATTGGCAACCGGTTGCAATGAACTGACGCGCGAGTGTGCCATAGTCACGGGAATATTACCAATAGCAATTTGCGGCACCGACCGGGGCACCGAGGGGCGTGGCGGGCGCGCCAGCGGCCCTGGGCAGGGGGTATCAGGCGGCGGCAGGGCTCAGCGAGTAGGAAATCGGCGCGGTGGCCTCATCCTCGAAGGTCACCATTTCCCAGGCATCAGGCTGGGCGATCAGGGCCCGCAGTGAGGCATTATTGAGTGCGTGACCGGACTTGTGTGCCCGGTATTCGCCGATAACGCTGTAGCCGAGCAAGTAGATGTCGCCGATCGCGTCGAGAATCTTGTGTTTGACGAACTCGTCGTCGTAGCGCAGGCCGTCCTGGTTCAGGATGCGGTATTCGTCCACCACAATGGCGTTGTCGACGCTGCCGCCACGGGCCAGCCCCTGGGAGCGCAGGTATTCGATTTCGTGCATGAATCCGAAGGTGCGCGCGCGGCTCACTTCCTTGACGAAGGAGGTGCTGGAAAAGTCGATTTCCGCGTGCGGTGACCGCTCGCGGAAAACAGGGTGATCAAATTCGATGGAAAACGAGACCTTGAAGCCATCAAAGGGGAGAAAGCTGGCTGTCTTGTCCCCGTCTTCCACCGTAACCGGACGCTTGATGCGAATGAATTTCTTCGCCGCGTTCTGTTCCTCGATTCCCGCGGACTGGATGAGGAACACAAACGGGCCCGCACTGCCGTCCATAATCGGCACTTCCGACGCGCTGACATCGACAAAGGCATTGTCGATGCCCAGCCCCGCCATCGCCGACAGCAGGTGCTCCACGGTCGACACTTTCTCGCCGTTGGCGATCAGCGTGGTCGAGAGCGTGGTCTCCCGCACATTTTCTGCGCGCGCAGGGATTTCGACCACCGGGTCGAGGTCCACGCGGCGGAATACAATACCCGCATCAATGGGGGCAGGCGACAGGGTGAGATACACTTTCTCACCCGTGTGCAAACCGACGCCCGTTGCCTTGATGGCATTGCGTAATGTGCGCTGTCGAATCATACCTTCACCATCTCCTCTGCCCCGGACCCTCCGCGGCAGCCGATGGTGTGTCGGCTATGCCTCGTCAGTCCGCCTGGCGCCGCAAAAATGCGGGGATGTCAAAATAATCGTCACTCGCCATCGCCGCGGCCTCGCCACCGGCTGACATGGCGCGACGCATCTTGGTCGGCCGCTCCAGATCGCGGTAATCGGGCTCTTCATCTGCTGCCACAACCGCTGCACGCGGCGTGGTGCCCACTACCTGCAGCGGCGCCGCACGTGCCACCTCGCTGCCCAGACCTGTCGCCACCACCGTGACCTTGAGTTCGTCGGTCATGTTCGGGTCAATCACGGTGCCGACCACTACTGTCGCGTCATCCGACGCAAATTCCTCGATCGTGTCGCCAACTTCGGAAAACTCGCCAAGCGACAGATCCAGACCCGCGGTGATGTTCACCAGAATGCCGCGCGCTCCGCGGAGGTCGATATCATCCAGCAGCGGGCTGTTGATCGCACGCTCTGCCGCCTCACGGGCGCGGTTTTCACCGCGGGCAGAGCCGGTTCCCATCATCGCCATGCCCATCTCGGACATGACCGTACGTACATCGGCAAAATCCACGTTGATCATGCCGGGACGAATGATCAGGTCGGCAATACCCTGAACTGCGCCCAACAATACATCATTCGCTTCTTTGAAGGCATCCAATAAACTGGTACTTTTTCCGAGCACTTCCAGCAACTTTTCGTTCGGAATGGTGATCAAAGAATCGACGTGTTGCTGCAGTTCCTGCACACCCTCAAGCGCGATCGCCAGACGCTTCTTGCCCTCGAACGGGAACGGCCGGGTGACCACGGCCACCGTGAGAATACCCATTTCCCGCGCCACTTCCGCGACGATCGGCGCACCCCCGGTACCGGTGCCGCCACCCATCCCTGCCGTGATGAACACCATGTCGGCGCCGCGCAGTGCATCGGCAATACGATCGCGATCCTCAAGTGCCGCCGCGCGACCGATCTCCGGATTCGCTCCCGCTCCCAGGCCCTTGGTGATGGCGCCTCCGAGTTGCAGCACGGTCTTCGAACGGATGTCCGAGAGCGCCTGCGCATCGGTATTGGCACAGATGAAATCCACGCCTTCAACAGAGTTCTCGATCATGTGCTTGACCGCGTTGCCGCCGCCACCGCCAACACCGATAACCTTGATGACCGCGTTCTGTGGTACGTTGTCGATAAGTTCAAACATAGCGTTTCTCCCCTTTCCTTTATGTGGCCACGCCGTGGCGTGACGGTTTACCGCAAAAAAACTTCAGAAATTGCTCTGTATCCAGTTGCGCAGGCGCGCCACCAGCCCATCACCGCTGGCGACGCTGCGCTGGGCACTGCCGGCGCGCTCGCCGGCCTGCTTCTGGCCGTACTGCAACAGGCCTACGCCGGTGGAGTAGATCGGGTTGCGCACGATATCGTTCAGCCCCTTCACCGTTTGCGGGTAACCCACCCGCACCGGCATGTGGAAAATTTCCTCCGCCAGCTCAACCACGCCTTCCATCTTGGACGTGCCGCCGGTGAGCACCACACCGGCGCGGATGGCCTCCTCGTAGCCACTGCGGCGCAGCTCACCCTGAATGAGGGTGAACAGTTCGTCGTAGCGCGGCTCCACCACCTCCGCCAGCGACTGCCGTGACAGATCGCGGGGGGGCCGGTCACCGACACTCGGCACCTTGATCGTTTCATCAGGGCCCGCCAGCTGGGTCAACGCACAGGCGTACTTGATCTTGATTTCCTCGGCATGCTGGGTGGGCGTGCGCAGCGCCGTGGCAATGTCGTTGGTCACCTGGTCGCCCGCGATGGGTATCACCCCCGTGTGGCGGATAGACCCCTCGGTGAATATGGCAATATCCGTGGTGCCCCCACCGATATCCACCAGGCAAACACCCAGCTCTCGCTCGTCTTCCGTCAGCACCGAGTAGCTGGAGGCCAACTGCTCGAGAATCACCTCTTCCACTTCCAGGCCACAGCGACGAATGCACTTCTCGATATTCTGCGCCGCGTTGACTGCGCAGGTGACGAGGTGGACCTTGGCCTCCAGGCGCACGCCGGACATGCCCAGCGGCTCCTTGACGCCTTCCTGGTTATCGATGACGTACTCCTGGGGCAGGATATGCAGCACTTTCTGGTCGGCAGGGATAGCCACCGCCTGCGCCGCATCAAGCACCCGCTCCAGATCCGGCGGCTGTACCTCGCGGTCGCGAATGGCAACAATACCGTGGGAGTTCAGGCTGCGAATGTGGCTACCTGCGATGCCCACGTACACCGAGTGAATCTGGCAGCCCGCCATCAGCTCCGCTTCCTCCACGGCACGCTGGATAGACTGCACCGTGGATTCGATGTTGACGATCACGCCCTTTTTCATACCCTTGGACGGGTGTGAGCCAATGCCGACCACCTCGAGCCCCCCCTCGGAACCGATCTCGCCGACGAGGGCCACGACCTTGGAGGTGCCGATGTCCAGTCCCACGATCATCCTTTTGTCCTGAACGCTGCCCATGGCAGTGATACTCCCCACTCGATTATTTTTCGGCCACGCTGGCCAGTTGCGCGGCGTCTACCGCGGGTTCGCGGAAGGCTACCGCCATGCCGTTCTCGTAGCGCAGGTCGACGCGCTCGACCTCGTCCCAGCGCGCTGCCAGCTCACGTCGATACACCGTTGCAAAGCGCTCGAGGCGATCGCCGAAGTCCACGTTGCCCAGCGCCAGCTGCGTACCGCTGTCGAGCTCGGCACTGAGGTGCCCGCGCTCATCCAGCGACAGCGCATGCAGGACCAGTCCCAGGGGCTGCAGCAGTTCGCCCAGCTGCTGGTAGCTCACAATCAGTTCACGTGCGGAGCCCGCGGGGCCGTCAAGTCGCGGCAGCGATGCCTCACCTGCCACGCTGGACGACTGGAACACCTCACCCTCATGGTTGAGAAAGCCCCCCTGCCCCCAGCGCGCGATAGGCAGCTGCTCCTGCACATTGATCTCCAGCGTGCTGGGCCAGCGCCGCCGCACGCTCACCTGGTAGATCCAGGGCAGCGCCTGCAGGCGCGCGCGCACGTCCTCCAGGTTGGCACTCAGGAACCCGCCCACCAGCGCGGGCTGCACCATGTCCTGCACGAGTTCGGTCTGGGTGCGATGCAAATTGCCCGTCACGGCAATGCGCTGCACCGGAAGCTCCTGCAGGGCAATCCAGCCGCGCAGGCCCACGACACAAACCACACCGACGCCCAGCAGGATCAGCAGGCGGTTTACCCAGCCACCCAGCAGGCGCAGTCCCGGGCGCATGTCCGCCCGCGGTGCGCGCACGGCGCGACGACGGGTCGCCCCCGCGGAGCTGCGGCGCCGGTGTGCGGTGGTCCTGCGCGTGTCAACCATGCGCACGGCCCTCCCAGCTCAATTCCACGATACGTTGCACCAGAACCTCGATGGACATGCCCACCGCGCGCGCCGCCATCGGCACAAGACTGTGCGAAGTCATACCGGGAATGGTGTTCACTTCCAGCACGTAAAAGCGGCCGTCGCGGTCGCGCATCAGATCCACGCGCCCCCAGACTGAGCAGCCGAGGCTGCGAAATGCGGCCAGCGCCACCGCGCTGGCTTCCGCTTCATCTTCTGCGCTCAGGCCGCTGGGGCAGTGATAGCGTGTCTCGTCCGACAGGTACTTCGCCTCGTAGTCGTAGAACTCCCGATCGGTTTCCATACGGATCGACGGCAGCGTGCTGTCCCCCAGAACCGCAACGGTATACTCGGGACCATCGATGAACTGCTCGGCCAGAACGGTGCCGCCGAAGGCCGCTGCCTTGCGCCAGGCCTGCGCCAGTGCCTGCGCTGTCGCCGCCGGCGCCATGCCGACACTGGAGCCCTCGCAGGCCGGTTTTACGAACACCTTACCGAAACGGGCGATGATCGCTTCCCAGTCGCTGCCGGCGTCAAGCACCACAAAACCGCCGGTGCTGACCCCCACGCCCTGCCACAGCTGCTTGCTGCGCTGTTTGTCCATCGCCAGTGCCGAACCCAGCACGCCAGAACCCGAGTAGGGAATCTGCAGGGTTTCCAGGGCACCCTGAATCACACCGTCCTCACCGCCGGGGCCGTGCAGCGCATTGAAGGCGAAGCTCACATCCTCGAGTTGCGCCACCCAGCCAGTCGTGGACGGGTCAACGGCGCGCACGTCACAGCCAAGGCCCCGCAAGGCGGCGACAATGGTTGCGCCGGTCTGCAGCGATACATCACGCTCCGCAGAGCGACCGCCCAGCAGCACGGCCATCGGTCCTGAGCTTGCCTGCTGCCAACTCATGGGTGAACCTCCGCCAGGCTGCCCAGCGTCTGGAGATCCTGCGCGAGCCGCGCAATGTTGCCCGCGCCCTGGGTAATCACGACATCACCATCGCGCAGAATTCCACACAGGACGTTGGCAACCTCGTCGATACTCTCCACGAACACCGGCTCTACCTGCCCGCGCTGGCGGATACTCCGCGTCAGGCTGCGGCTGTCTGCACCGGGAATCGGCTCCTCGCCGGCCGGATACACGTCCAGCAGCAGCAGCGCATCACAGCGCGACAGCACCGCCACGAAATCTTCGTACAGGTCCCGCGTGCGCGAGTACCGATGCGGCTGGTACACCATCACCACACGGCGATCCGGCCAGGCCTGCCGGGCGGATTCCAGCGTCGCGCGCACTTCCGTCGGGTGGTGTCCGTAGTCGTCCACCAGCAGCGCACTGCCGCCTGCCACCGCCAGCTCACCCAACACACTGAAGCGACGCCCGACACCCGCGAAACCCGCGAGGCCGCGCTGAATCGCGGCGTCATCCACACCCTCATCGCAGGCAACGGCAATCGCCGCCGTGGCGTTCAGCACGTTGTGCTCGCCGGGCATATTCAGCTGTATCGACAGCGGCGGCAGTTCCCCGGGACGCGAGACTGTGAACTCGGTGGTCAACCCCTGCTTGCGCACATCCATGATGCGGTAGTCCGCCGCCTCATCGAAACCATAGGTAAGGAACTGGCGAGACAGGTCGGGCAACAAGCCGGCAACCACCGGATCATCGACACAGAGCACGGCGAGCCCGTAGAACGGCAGGTTGTGGAGGAACTCGAGGAAGGTGCTGCGCAGGGTCGCAAAGTCACCACCGTAGGTTTCCATGTGATCCGCTTCAATATTCGTCACGACGGTAACCATCGGCTGCAGGTGCAGGAAGGACGCGTCGCTTTCATCCGCCTCGGCCACCAGGAAGCGACTGGCTCCCAGCTGCGCGTTGCTGCCGGCGGAATTCACCAGGCCACCGATGACGAACGTTGGATCCAGGCCCGCTTCCGCGAACACTGCGGCAATCAGGCTCGTTGTCGTGGTTTTGCCGTGGGTGCCCGCCACCGCGATACCGTGACGATAGCGCATCAGCTCAGCGAGCATTTCAGCGCGGGGAACAACCGGCACGCGCGCTGCGCGAGCTGCCACCACTTCCGGGTTGTCGGCGCGCACGGCACTGGAACTGACCACCACGTCGGCGTCGCGCACGTGTTCCGCGGCGTGGCCGATAAAGACCTCGATGCCAAGCTGTTGCAGGCGTGCCGTCACGGAGCTGGGACGCAGGTCGGAGCCCGACACCGCATAGCCGAGGTTGACCAGGACCTCGGCAATCCCGCTCATACCCGTGCCACCGACGCCAATCATGTGGATCCTGCGGATACGGCGCATTTCCGGCACGGTATAGGCGCTGCGTTCAGTCATGGCGTATCAGCTCCTCGCAAAGATCGGCAACCCGCGCTGTTGCCTGTGGCTGCGCCGCGGCGGAGGCGGCCGCCGCCATGGCCGCCAGGCGTTTGGGGTTGCTGATGTATCCGGCCAGCGTTGCGGCGACCTCCCGGGCCGACAGGTCAGCCTGGCGCAACATCAGCGCGGCACCGCGATCCGACAGTGCGCGCGCATTGGCCGTCTGGTGATCGTCGATGGCGTGAGGCAGCGGAATCAACAATGCGGGACGGCCCATAATGGCCAGTTCGGCCACCGTCAACGCACCTGCCCGGCAGATCACGACATCGGCCCAGGCGTAGGCCGACGCCATATCCTCGATAAAGGCACTGACCTGCACGCCTGCATCCAGCAATGTGCCGTAGTCGGCCCGCAGGCTCTCCACGTGCGCCTGCCCGGACTGATGCCAGACGCGCACAGCGTCATCACCCAGCCGTTGCCGCAAGTGGCGCAGCACCTCGGGAAGCAGGGTGTTCAGCGGCTGCGCTCCCAGGCTCCCACCCAGTACCAGCACCTGCAGCGGACGCTGGCCGTGGTAATCCCACAGCTGCTTGTCGGCCGCCTCGAGCAGCGCGCGGCGCACCGGGTTACCGACCACGGTCACCGCCCGCTCGGCCGGGAACGCACCGGGAAAACCCGCCGCTACCCGGCGGGCCAGCGGGGCCAGCAAACGGTTGGTGGTACCCGCTACCGCATTCTGTTCGTGGATCAGCAGTGGCTTGCGCAGCAACCAGGCCGCCAGACCTGCGGGGCCCGCCACGTAGCCACCCATACCCACCACGCAGGACGGCGCGAGACGCCACACCAGGTGCACAGCGCGCAGGCAGGACCAGAGCAGCAGCACCGCGCCGAGCGCCGTGTCTGCGAGGTTCTTGCCGCGCACACCGCGCACAGGAAGCAGGTGCAGGGGGTATCCCGCCGCCGGCACGACCCGCGCTTCCAGTCCGCGCGCTGTGCCCGTCCAGGCGATGCGGTAGCCCCGTGCCTGCAGGGCGTCGGCTACGGCCAGCGCCGGATAGACATGTCCGCCCGTGCCGCCCGCCATCATCAGAACCAGAGGCGCCTCGCTCATCCGGCACCTCCTTTGCGCGGGGCGCGGGGCGCCGCCGTGGGCAATTCGTTGCCGATACGCAGCACCAGCGCGAGCATGCAGCAGCAGATAATCAGGCTGGTGCCGCCGTAGCTGACGAACGGCAGGGTCAGACCCTTGGTGGGCAAGAGACCGGCACTCATCCCCATGTTCACAAAGGCCTGCCCGGAAAACACCAGGGCAACGCCGTAGCAGACGTAGGCGCCGAAAAGCTGGCCCGCTGCCTCGGCCTGCCGGGCGATCCACAGAATCCGGGCGATCAGCGCGGTAAACAGCAGGATGAGGGCGAAGGCGCCGACAAATCCGGTCTCCTCGGCCCAGATGGAGAAGACGAAGTCCGTGTGCGCCTCGGGCAGGTAGAACAGCTTCTGCACGCTGTTGCCGAGCCCCACGCCGAGCCACTCCCCACGTCCGAAGGCAATCAGGGACTGGATCAGCTGGAAGCCGCTGCCAAAAGGGTCGGCCCAGGGGTCTGTGAACGAGGTGAGTCGCTGCATACGATAGGGGGCGGCAAAGACCAGCGCACCGACGACGATGGGACTGGCGAGGACAATGGCCAGGAAGTGCGTGACCTTCATTCCGGCGAGGAACAGCATGCCGAACGACGTGGCCACCACAATCACCGTGGCACCGAAATCGGGCTCGGCGAGGAGCAGCAGGGCGACCAGTGCCAAGACGCCCATGGGCTTGAAGAACCCGCTCCACTGCTCGCGTACTTCCCGCGCCTGGCGCACCAGGTAACCTGCGAGATACACCACCACGGTGAGCTTGGCGAATTCGGAGGGTTGGAAGGTGAACGGCCCCAGGGGCAACCAGCGCTGGGCGCCTTTCACCTCCTTGCCGATGCCCGGCAACAGCACCAGCACCAGGAAGCCAAGTCCAACCAGCAGCCACATCCAGCCCGTTCTCAGCCAGAAGCTGGAGGGGAAGCGGTACACCACCGCGGCGGCAGCCACGGCAATGACGATATAGACGAGGTGACGCCGGGTCAGCTGCCAGGCGTCCTGGTAGTGCCAGTCTGCGTATTCGACCGAAGCGGAGCCGATGGCCACCAGGCCCACCAGCAGCAGTGAGAGTGCCAGCAGGAACAGCGCGGGATCGACGGCGAAGTGCAGGGGCTGAGTCAATCTCATGCGTCCACGCCCTCGCGCAATGCCGCGACAGCCCGCACAAAGGCGTCACCCCGTGCCGGGTAGCCGCTGAACATGTCGAAGCTGGCACAGGCGGGTGAAAGCAACACCACGTCGCCTGCCGCTGCACAGGCCGCAGCACGGCGCACCGCATCGGGCATGTCTGAGGCGCGCTGTATCGGCAGCAGGTCGCCCACGGCATCCGCTATCTGCCCTGCGGCTTCGCCAATCAGCACCAGGGCCTTGCCACTGGCCTGCAGCGGCTGGCACAGCGGGCGAAAATCCTGGCCCTTGCCGACACCGCCGGCAATCAGAATCACATTGCGGCCGGCGCCAAAGCCGAGAAGGGCCGCTCGCGTGGCGCCCACATTGGTGCCCTTGGAGTCGTTGACGAAACGCACGCCGCCGTGCTCCGCAACCAGCTGACAGCGATGCGGCAGGCCGGAAAACGAGCGCGCCGCGGACTGCATCGCCGCCATGGGTAACCCCGCCGCCTGCCCCAGCGCCAGCGCAGCGAGGACGTTGCCGACATTGTGACGCCCCTGAATGCCGAGTTCTTCCACGGTCAGCAGCGCATCGAAGCCCAGACACAGCCACTCATGGCCGTCGATCTGGCGCAGGCCGAAGCCGTGCAGCTCGGGTTCCTTCAGGCGCCAGCTGGTAACGGCGGTTTCGGCACCGACCAGCGGCAACGTCAGCGGATCATCGCGATTGACCACGGCATGCGCGCAGCCGCGAAAAATCCGATGCTTGGCCTGGTGGTACTGCTGCAGACTGCCATGCCGGTCCAGATGATCCGCGGACACATTCAGCACGGTTGCGACGGCAAGGCCGAGGCTGGCAGCGCGCTCAAGCTGAAAGCTGGAGAGTTCCAGCACATACAGCTCGCGCTCGGGTGCCAGCAGATCGAGGGCCGGCACGCCGAGATTGCCGCCCACGCCGACATTGAGGCCCGCCGCCGCCGCCATCTCACCGAGCAGCGCAGTCACCGTCGACTTGGCGTTGGAGCCCGTGATACCCACGACCGGCGCCTCCGCGGCGCCCATGAAGAGGTCGATATCACCACACACGGTGGCACCTGCCGCCAGTGCGCGCACCACGACGGGGTGGTCCAGTGCAATGCCCGGGCTGACCACCCAGTTGCCACCCTGCTCGATGACTGCGTCGGGTATGGCGCCCGCAAACACCGGCACATCCGGCATCTCGCGCTGCAGCACGGCCAACTCGGGGGGCTGTTCACGGGTGTCGATCACCACGAAACGCCGGCCGCTGCGGTGCAGGAAGCGTGCGCAGGACAAGCCGGTCGCGCCGAGGCCGAAAACCACCTCGTCGCCGCTGCTTGCTATGAGACCCTGTGCCATTCGCTCAGCTACTCCCCGCCTAGCGCAGTTTCAACGTGGCCAGTCCGAACAGGACCAACATGACGGTGATAATCCAGAAACGCACGATGACCCGCGGCTCGGGCCACCCCTTCAACTCGAAGTGATGGTGTATCGGGGCCATGCGGAATATCCGCCGCCCGGTCAGCTTGAACGACGCCACCTGCAGGATCACCGAGACAGTCTCCAGCACGAAGATGCCCCCCATGATGAAGAACACGATTTCATGCCGGGTGATCACGGCAACCGTGCCCAGCGCCGCGCCCAGAGCCAGGGCGCCCACGTCGCCCATGAACACCTGTGCCGGATAGGTGTTGAACCAGAGAAAACCCAGGCCGGCTCCGGCGATCGCGCCACAGAACACGGCGAGTTCACCGCTGCCCGCCACATAGGGAATGTGCAGGTAGTCGGCGAAATTCACGTTTCCCGTGAGGTAGGCGATGATGCCGAGCGCAGAGCCAACCATGACGGTGGGCAGTATCGCCAGGCCATCCAGTCCGTCAGTCAGGTTGACCGCGTTGCTGGCACCGACAATCACGAAGTACGTCAGCAGGATAAACAGCGGCCCCATGCTCCAGGCAAAGTCCTTGAAAAACGGGATATAGAGCTCGGTGGTGACCGGGGTATCGAAGGCGAAGTACAGATAAAGCGCGGCGGCGAGTCCTGCCAGTGACTGCCAGAAGTACTTCCAGCGAGCTGGCAGGCCACGCGAATCCCGTTCCACCACCTTGCGGTAGTCGTCCACCCAACCGACCGCGCCGAACACGGCCGTCACACCCAGGGCCACCCAAATGTAGGGGTTGCGCAAGTCAGCCCACAGCAGGCTGCTGACACCGATGGCAACAAGGATCAGCGCGCCGCCCATGGTCGGCGTGCCGGATTTGCTGAGGTGCGATTGTGGCCCGTCACTGCGCACGGACTGCCCCACCTGATAGAGATTCAGGCGGCGGATCATTGCCGGGCCGACCAGCAGCGAGATCGCCAGGGCGGTACCGGCCGCCAGGATGCTGCGCAGCGTGAGGTACTGGAACACCTGGAAACCGCCGGCGAAATGGGTCAGATACTCTGCCAGGAATAACAGCATGTCAGTTCCCCGTCTCGCGCAAGTTGGCCAGCAGGCGCTCCATGGCAACGCCACGGGAACCCTTGATCAGTACGGTGTCGTCCTGCCCCAAATCTGCACGCAGCGCCGCAGACGCAGCCTCGCAGTCGGCAAACCATTCGCCGCCCAGCTGTTCCACGGCGCCCAGCAGGGCCGGCCCGACGGCGATCATGCGGTCGATACCCCGCTCCCGCGCATAGGCCCAGACTTCGCGGTGCAGTTGCTCACTGCCTGCGCCCAATTCGAGCATCGCGCCCAGCACCAGCGTGCGCCTTCCGGGGCAGGCTGCCAGCACATCAATAGCGGCGCGCACCGAGCCGGGGTTCGCGTTGTAACTGTCATCGATGAGCACAGAGCCGCCGAGGCCGGCGACCCGCGCGCCGCGCCCCTGAACCGGGGCGACACTGGCGAGACCTGCCGTGATATCCGCAAGGCTGAGATCGCAGGCGAGACCGACAGCGACAGCCGCGAGTGCGTTGGACACGTTGTGGCGGCCGGGCAGCTGCAGGCGCACCGGCGCTTCTCCTGCGGGCGTGCTGGCGACAAAGGTCACACCCTGGGCCCCACGCGATTGGATGCTGTGGGCGCTGATGGCGGCGGCCTGTTCGAGGCCGTAATCCAGCACCGTGGCGCCCGCGGCACGCGTGCGCCAGCGCGCTGCCCAGGGCTGGTCGGCATTGACGATCGCGATGCCCGTGCCTTCGAGCCCCGCGTAAATTTCGCCTTTGGCCGACGCGACCCCCTCCAGACTGCCAAAGCCCTCCAGGTGCGCCGGCATGGCATTCAGAAGCACAGCGATGTTCGGTCGCGCCAGCTCACACAGCCAGGCGACATCGCCCTGCCGGCAGGCACCCATCTCGATCACCGCAAACACATGCTCCGGCGCGAGTTGCAAGAGGGTGAGCGGCACACCGATTTCGTTGTTCAGGTTGCCTTGCGTCGCCAGTACCGGACCGCGGCGGGACAGCACAGCGGCAATCAGGTTCTTCGCTGTGGTTTTGCCGGCACTGCCGGTGATGGCGATCAGCGGGGCAGAGCAGAGTGAGCGGTTGAAGGCTCCCAACTGCCCCAGTGCGCGCTGGGTGTCCGCCACCTGAAGCAGGGCCAGCGGGCTATCGACATCGCGGCTGACCACTGCCGCAACGGCACCGGCTTCCGCGACAGCCTGCAGGAAGTCGTGACCATCGAAGCGTTCGCCCTGCAGCGCCACGAACAGGTCCCCCGGCGCCACCCTGCGACTGTCAGTGGTGACACCGGTAATGTTGAGGTCAGCGCCCCGCAGGCGCGCCTGCAGGGGAGTGCTCAATTCACCGAGGCGGAGGTTGCGCATCATGACGCCGCCCTCTGCTGCAGGGCCAGGGCTGCACTGTCGACATCGCTGAAGGCGAGACGCTGGTGACCGATGATCTGGTAGGTTTCGTGACCCTTGCCGGCGATCAGCACACAATCGCCAGGCTGCGCCTCGCGAATCGCCAGGGCAATCGCAGCGCCGCGGTCAACCTCCACCTGCACGCTGCCCTGGCAGCCCCGCTGGATATCATCCAGAATCGCCAGGGGGTCCTCGCTGCGCGGGTTATCCGACGTCAGCACAACATGATCCGCCGCCGTGCTCGCCACTCGCCCCATCACGGCTCGCTTGCCCGGGTCGCGGTCTCCGCCGCAGCCAAAGACCACAATCAGGCGGCCCTCGACCTGTGGCCGCAGGGCCTGCAGAGCCTTCTCCAGGGCATCGGGCGTGTGGGCGTAGTCGACGATCACCTGCAGGCCCAGGGTGTTGGGCACGCTTTGCATGCGCCCGGGCACAGCGTGGAGACCCGCTGCCGCGGCCAGTACCGCGGGCAGCTCACCACCGAGCAGGACCACACAGGCAATCGCCGCCAGCGCGTTGGAGAGGTTGAATACCCCCGGCAAAGGCAGCTCCAGCTCACCCCTGCCCCAGGATGTTTCCAGCTGCGCACGCACGCCACCCGGGAAAGGTTCCGCCCGCCGGGCACAGACATCTGCCGGCCCGCCACTGCTGGAAAAGGTCACCGCCTGCACGCCCTCTGGCAGCGCCGCCAGCATCTGCGCGCTGACAGGATCGTCGGCATTGACCACCGCAAAGCGCAGGCCCGTCTGGCAAAACAGACGCTGCTTGCTGCGTGCGTAAGCCTGCATGCTGCCATGGTAGTCAAGATGATCACGCGAGAGGTTGGTAAACACCGCGACATCGAAGCGCGTACCCTGCACCCTGCCCTGATCCAGCGCGTGGGACGACACCTCCATGCACACCGCATCGACACCCTCGGCACGCCAGGCGGCCAGCTGCTGCTGCAGCGACACCGCATCCGGCGTGGTGTTGACAGCGTCTGCGGTGGTGTCATCAAGCACCGCTCCCAGCGTGCCAATGACGCCACAGCGATAGCCTGCGGCGCGCAGCAGTTGCGCCACCAGTCGGCTGGTGGTGGTCTTGCCATTGGTGCCGGTGACACCCACCATCATCATCCCGTCACTGGGATCGCCGTAAACGCGCGCGGCGATTTCGCCCACCGATTGCGCCAGTTCCGCCTGCTCCAGCAGGGGCACGTGCAGGGCGTCAACAAAACCGGCCACCGGCGGCTCCGCCAACACGGCCACCGCGCCGCGGGCAACGGCCTGTTCGATGAACTGGCGGCCATCGTGCACCGCTCCCGGCAGGGCGATAAACAGGTCGCCCGCCGCCACGCGGCGGCTGTCGAGCTGCACGCCGGTAACCTGCACATCCGCCCAGGCTGCAGCCCTTGCGCCCAGCAGCTCAGGCAACGATACGGCCACGTGCCGCGCAGCCAGGCTCATCCCGACACCCCCGGGCTGTGCGCAGCGACCGCCAGAACGGTTTCGGTATCATCCGGCGGCAGGTTGAGCAGACGCAGGGTACCCTGCGCGACGCGCGCAAAAACCGGTGCCGCTGCAGCGCCACCGCCATAGGCCTCACCCTGCGGTTCGTTGATCACGACCACGGTCACGAAACGGGGATCGGCGGTGGGCGCTATGCCGGCAAAAAAGGCAATGTACTTGTTGTCCTGGTAGCCGCCGGGACCGACCTTGTGCACGGTGCCGGTTTTGCCGCCCACCGCATACCCCGGCACCCGCGCGCGCCGTGCGGTGCCGTGTTCCTCGGTAACCCGCTGCAGAACCGCGAGCACCTCGCGAGCGATATCCGCATCCACTACGCGGGTTCCCTCCGGCTCGCGCTCGTCGGCCGCAAGCAGCGATACGGGCGGCATCACACCGTCATTGGCGAAGGCGGTGTAGGCATGCGCCAGCTGCAGAGGGGTGGCGGTCAGCCCGTAACCGAATGCCAACGTGACCTTCTCGATGTCACTCCAGCGGCTGCGGTTGGGCAGTTGACCGGCGCTCTCGCCCGGGAACCCCGTACCCAGCGCGGCGCCGAAACCGAAGCGACGAAACACATCCCGGATTGGTTCGTGACCGATGTCCAGTGCAATTTTGGTCACGCCCACCTGGCTGGACTTTTCGATAATCCGCGAGACCGATATTTCGCCGTAATTGCGCGGATCAGGCAGCGTCTTGCGGCCCACGCGAATGCGTCCCGGTGAGGTATCAATCATGGTCTCACTTGAATAGCGACCGCTTTCCAGTGCTGCGACCAGGGTGAAGGTTTTCATCGTCGAGCCGGGCTCGAACATATCGGTGATGGCGCGATTGCGGGTCTGGTCGGGGCTGATGCCACGCCGGCCGTTGGGGTTGTAGACGGGGTGGTTCACCATGGCCAGGACCTCACCGGTGCGGCTGTCCAGGGTCACGATGCTGCCGGAGCTGGCACCGGTCACCGCCATGGCGCGCTGCAGCTCCTGGTGATGCAGGTACTGCAGGCGCAGGTCGATACTCAGCCGCAGGTCCTTGCCGGAGCGCGCCGGCTCCAGCACACCGATGTCGCGCACCACATCGCCGCGCAGATCCTTGATGTACTGCTTCTTGCCCGGCGTGCCCTTGAGCCAGTCGTCGTAAGCCAGCTCCAGCCCGGCGATGCCGCGCCCGTCCAGGTTGGTGAACCCCACCAGGTGGCCCGCCACCTCACCGGCCGGGTAGTAGCGCTGGTATTCACGCCGCCCGGACACACCGGGCAGCTTCAGCGCCAGCACTTCGCGTGCCTCGGCAGGGACCATATGCCGCCGCAGGTACATGAAAGAACGGCCGGCAAAGCGCTCAAGGCGCGCCTGCAGGTCGGCCAGCGGCATGTCGAGTGCGGTGGCCAGCGGCGAGAGATCCTCGACAGCAGTCAACAAACGGGGATCCGCAACCAGGGAAATGACCGGCGTGCTGACCGCGAGCGGCTCACCGCGACGGTCTGCAATGACACCACGGTAGGCGGGAATTTCCGCGTTGCGCATGGAGCGGCTTTCGCCCTGGTCCTGCAGGAAGCTGCGACCATGCTCGATATCCAGCACCTGCAGTGACAGCACCCTGCCCACCAGCAGCGCCAGCATCGCCAGCAGTGCAATCGCGACCAGGTAAAAGCGCCAGGGCGCGACGGCGGGCGCGCGGGACCGGCTCATGGCCGCACCACCTTGAGGCCTTCCAGCTCGGGCGCCTGCATATTCAGCTCACGGGTAGCAACCCGCTCGACGCGGTAATGGGACGCCCAGGTGCTCTGCTCCAGCAACAGGCGACCGTAGTCCTCCTGCAGGTACCACTGGTCCGCCTCCAGCTGCTGTAGCACTGCATACAGCCGACGGCAGTCGTGGGAACTGTGGATAACGCCGAAAGCCGAGGCCAGCACCAGCGCCAGCAGGGCTCCAAACAGCGCGAGGGACTGCAGACTGATACTGCGCGCGGGGGCGGCAACGGCGGATGTCGTGCGGGCCGCCATATCAGCTGATCTTCTCGGCAACACGCATGATGGCGCTGCGCGCACGCGGATTTGCGGCGACCTCCCCTGCGCTTGCACGCAGGGACTTGCCCACCAGGCGCATCTGCCGGTTGAGCGCGCTGTCGCGCACCGGGACGCCTGCGGGCAAGGCATCACCACGGGCCATATCGCGCATGTAGCGCTTCACCAACCTGTCTTCGAGTGAGTGGAAGCTGATGACCACCAGGCGGCCGCCCACTTTGAGCAGTCCCAGCGTTGCCGCCAGCAATGCCGCCAGGTCATCCAGCTCGCGGTTGATAAAGATGCGAATAGCCTGGAACGCGCGCGTCGCCGGATGCTTGTGCTTCTCCCAGCGCGGATTGGCCTCACTGACGATTTTGGCCAGACGACCGGTGGTGACGATGGGGGCCTCCGCTCGGGCGGAGACAATGGCCCCCGCAATACGGCGCGCAAAACGCTCTTCACCGTACTCTTTCAGCACCGTGGCGATATCCTGCTCCGTGGCGCGCGCCAGCCACTGGGCCGCCGTCTCACCGCTGCTGGTGTCCATGCGCATGTCCAGCGGACCATCGTGCTGGAAACTGAAGCCGCGCTCGCTGTCGTCCAGCTGCGGACTGGAAACACCCAGATCGAGCAGAATCCCGTCCAGGCCGGTGATACCGCGGGAGGCCAGTTCTGCGGGCAGCCCGGCGAAGGAGCCGTGGAAGAAACTGAAACGGGAGTCTGTGGCGCCCAGCTCTGCGGCGACCGCGGCCGCGGCAGGGTCCTTGTCCACACCCAGGAGATGACCGTCTGCGGACAGCCGCTGCAGGACTGCCCGGCTGTGGCCGCCGCGCCCAAAGGTGCCGTCGACGTAGGTACCATCGCTTGTCGTCACCAGAGCTTCCACCGCCTCTCGTAACAAAACTGTCTGATGCATGCCGCTCACCTACAGGGTCAGAGACATTAATTCGTCGGGCAACTCCGCGTCCGGGCCGGACTCGAGCAGCGCCTGTTCGCGCTCCGCCAGCCACAGCTCCTCCGCCCACAGCTCCAGCTTGTTGCCCTGACCCACCAACACCAGCTTCTTGTCCAGCTGGGCATAATCCCGCAGGGGCTGGGGCAACAGGCAACGACCATTGCTGTCCATCTCGACATCTGTTGCGTAGCCCAGCACCAGGCGCTGGAAACGCTTCACGGCGGGCTTGAGGGCAGGCAATGACTGGATGTGCTTTTCGATACGCTCCCAATCGGGAAGCGGGTAGATCACGAGGCACTTCACCTGGGTGTCGATGGTGATCACGATCTGGCCATCGCAGAGGGCACGCAACGGCTCGCGCTGGCGCGCTGGCATGGCCAGTCGCCCCTTGGCGTCCATATTGATGTGCTGCACCCCACGAAACACGTCAGTTTCCCCCGCTTATCCGACCCTTAAAACCCACAAAAAGCCAGATATATCCACTTCTTCCCACTTTTCGACACTATAGGGGCGCAGCAATTGGGGTGTCAAGCGAGCCTGACGCGAAAAACGTTTTAATTTCAGCTAATTAGCGCTGATTGGAGGGCAAAATGATAGCTTCTGGCAGCGTGTGTGAAAGCGAAAATTGCCTTAAAACAGACCGCTAACATCGTATATTAAGGATTCACTTTAAGTTAAAGGCTATTTTCTTCTTCAAGGCGGATCGCGTTAGCAGAAATTAACATAAGGGGTGGAGCCGGTCGTACGGGAAATGGCCCCGCGACACGCCTGGTCAGGCGCAGCCGCGGGGAGAGGAAGAAGCGAGTCGGTCGATAAGCCGGGTTCTGTCGAGGACGATCATTCATCTGCGACCGGCGTCGCCGCCGGCCTGTAGCGACCTACCCGAATCCACTGCGGGCCGCAGCATACGGATTCCTATTTGGTCTTGCTCCGAGTGGGGTTTACCATCGCCACGCCTGTTACCAGCCGCGCGGTGCGCTCTTACCGCACCTTTTCACCCTTACCCGGCCTGCGCCGGGCGGTATCCTTTCTGTTGCACTTTCCGTAGGCTCACGCCCCCCAGGCGTTACCTGGCACCCTGCCCTGTGGAGCCCGGACTTTCCTCCCCCGGCACATGACCGGAAGCGATCGCCTGACCGACTCGGCGGCAAGACTACCCGCTGCCAGCGACGCTGGCAAGGAGAGCCGCGGCCCAGCGCCCGCTCATGTGGACTGCCGCTGTTCCAGTAGAAAGTCGTACAGCTGCTTCTTGCGCAGGCCGGTGAGTTCGGCCACCAGCGTCGTCGCGCGCTTGGCAGGCAACTCCTGCGCCAGCCGTAGCAGCAGTTTCTGCGTGTCCGGGGACAGGCTGTCGTCGCGCCTGCGCTGCCCCGCCACCGCCAGCACAATTTCACCCCGCTGCTGATTGCTGTCACCGGCGACGAAGCCGGCAAGCTCGGCCAACGGTGCTCGCTTGAGCGTTTCGAAGGTTTTGCTCAGTTCTCGCGCGAGCAGGGCCTCGCGCTGGGCCCCAAAGGTTTCCAGCATCGCCTGCAGCGTTTCCACCACGCGATGCGGCGCTTCATAGAAGACCAGTGTTGCCGACTCCGAAGCCAGATCCTGCAGGCGTCGCAGCCGCGCGCCGGCCTTGGCGGGTAGAAACCCTTCAAACAGGAAGCGGTCGGTCGGCAAGCCCGAGGCACTGAGGGCGGCGATCGCGGCGCAGGGCCCGGGCAGCGGTATGACCCGGTAACCCGCCTCCTGTACGTCGCGCACCAGGCGGTAGCCGGGATCGGAAATCAACGGTGTACCGGCGTCGGAGACCAGCGCCACAGTGCCACCGTCCGCGAGACAGGCCAGGATCCGCGCCTGCGCGCGATCGTCGCTGTGCTCGTGGTAGGCCAGCAGGCTTGTGGTGATGGAGAAATGTTGCAACAGCCGTGCGGTATGCCGTGTATCCTCCGCGGCCACCAGGTCCGCCGCCGCCAGCACGTCCAGTGCTCGCGCCGTGATATCGCCCAGGTTGCCGATTGGCGTAGCAACAACATAGAGTCCCGATTCCACTGATCACCCCTGGCCCTGTATCATTCATCCAAGCATGGACGCCGCCGCTGTTGGCGACGACCCCGACGCAGCCGGAAGGATAGCATGACGCGTATGACAACCCCGATCACCGCTGGCAGCCACTGGGCAGGCCTCGCCCTGGCGCTGGTCCTGGGCAGCGGTTGCAGCACCGCACCTCCCGAGCCGTTGACGCCACCGCCACAGGCGATGGCGCCGGAGGAACCTGTGGAGATCGCACCGGAATTACCGCCGCCCATGCCGGTCAGCCGCTGGGACGCCGTCTTCGCGCAGGCGCGGGCGGCGCTGCAGGCTCGCGACTGGATGGCCGCAGAGCAGGCGCTGGCGGAACTGCCGCAGACGCTTGCCGGTGAGGACCGTGCCCGACGCGACTTCCTGCTTGCTCGCGCGGCCTTCCTGCGTGGCGATCTCGACGACAGCCAGCGCCGCCTTGCCGCCACCCGCAACGCCGCGACCCCCGAAGCCCTGCGCATTGAGCGCGCCGCATTCAGCGCCGAGGTCGCACACCTCGCAGGGGATTGGCTGGCCAGCGCCAGGACAGGGGCCGGCATCCTCTCGGAGCAGGTCGGGGACGCGGCGCTGCGGCGCGCTGTCTGGGCCGACCTGAACCGCGCCGAGGAGAGCGCGCTGGCCGCGGAGCTGTCCACTGCCACCGACCGGGACTGGCGCGGCTGGGTGGAGCTGGCACTGCTTGACCGGCGCGCGGAGAACCGGCAGGCCCTGCAGGAGGCGCTGCAGCAGTGGCGGAGCGAATACCCTGAGCACGCCGCGGCTGTGCCGCTGCCAGGCGGGCTTGACTATATCGCCCGCGGCCCTGCATCACCCAGCCGTGTCGCGCTGCTGCTGCCGTTGAGCGGACGTCTTGCGCCCGCTGCGCGGGCCGTTCAGGACGGCTACCTGGCACACTACTTTGCCGCCCAGGCCCGCGGCGAGCCGTCCTATGCGCTCAGCTTCATCGACACCACGGCGTTCGAGTCCGCCACGGCCGCCTACCGCCACGCGGTCGCGGGGGGTGCAGAAATCGTCATCGGCCCCCTGAGCAAGGAGGCCGTGACAGAGCTCGGGCAGTTGCCCGAGCGACCGGTTCCGGTTCTCGCGTTGAATCGCACGGACAGTGATGCCCTGCAGGGCGGCAGCGCGCTGGTGCAGCTGTCACTGGCACCCGAAGACGATGCCCGGCGTGTCGCAGAACTGGCGTACGGCAGTGGCGCACGGCGGGCCCTGGTGCTGCGCCCCGCGGGCGAGCGCGGTGCGCGGATCGAGGATGTGCTGCGCAGCAGCTGGCAAACGCTGGGCGGCAGCGTTGTCGGCACGGCGAGTTACGCCAGCGCTGAGGCGTACTCTGACAACGTCAAAAACGCGCTTAACCTGAGCGCCAGTGAGCAGCGCGCCAGCGATATGCGCAGCATGCTGGCGACCACTATCGAGTTTACCCCGCGCCGGCGGCAGGACATCGACGTCATCTTCCTCCTCGCCGACTCGCCCGCGGAAGCGCGCTCGCTGAAGCCCTTGCTGGCATTCCACTACGCGGGCAACGTACCCGTGTACGCCACGTCCAGTATTTACAGCGGCGTGCCGGACCCGCGCGACCGCGACCTCAACGGGGTTCGCCTGACAGAACTCCCCTGGTTACTGGGCAGCAACCCCGGCCTGCGGGTCGCCATCGCCGCCGGCAACACCGGCAGCGACAATCTGGCGCGCCTGAACGCCCTGGGGGCTGATGCCTGGCTGGTACAATCGCGCTTCGCGCAGTTGCAGGCCGGTGCCGATGCGCTGCTCCGGGGCGATACGGGGTTACTGCGGCTGGACCCGAGCCTGCGCCTGCAACGCGAACCCGTGTTGGCGATATTTGATGGCAGCGATCTGGTGCAGCCCTGACCTATACTGCAGCCGATACAGGGAGGTGTCGGCATGCAGAACCACGGCGACCGGTATGAAGAACTGGCGGCGCGCTGGCTCCTCGCGCAGGGTTGGCAGGTCGTGCAGCGCAACTTCCGCTGCAAACTGGGCGAAATCGATATCATTGCCCTGGATCACGGGCAGCTGGTGTTCGTCGAAGTGCGCGCGCGCAGTAACCCCCGTTTCAGCTCGGCTGCCGCGTCAGTAGACAGGCGCAAGCAGCAGAAGCTGCTGCGCGCGGCCCGATTCTTCCTGCAGTGCAGCACCCGCTGGCAAAACATGCCCTGCCGATTTGACGTACTTGCCTTCGACCCGCGACAATCCGACCCTGAACCGGCGCCGCGGTGGATACGCAGCGCCTTCAGTGCCTGACTCCCCAGCGGCGGACACCATGCATGGATGATGATTACGGGCTGATTGCCGACACCGTGCAGGACAGCATCAGCGCACTGGCAATGGCGGTAGACGAACTGGCGGGGCCCGTGCAGCAGGCCGCTGCCAGCATCGTGGCAACGCTGTTGCGGGAAGGCAAGGTCATGGCCTGCGGCAACGGCGTCGATGCCGGCCTCAGCCAACTGTTCTGCAGTGCCCTGCTGGCTGGCCTCGAACGGGACCGTCCTTCACTGCCGGCGATTGCCCTGGCAGCCGACGGGGCCAGCCTGTCTGGCATCGCCCACGACCAGGGTATTGAGGAGATCTGGGCCCGCCAGGTACGGGCTCTGGGTCAGCCGGGGGATACCCTGGTCTGCTTCAGCAGCGCAACGGCGGCGGACAGCCTGCTGCGAGCCATTGCAGCGGCCCAGGAACGCAACGTTACCGTCGTGCTGCTGTCCAACGCCGTGGACGCCTCACTGCCGGCAATACTGAGGGATACTGACATCTGCATTTCCTGCGCCGCCGCGCGGCGTCCCCGAGTGATAGAATTGCACACCGTGGTCATTCACTTGCTCTGTGAGCTGATTGATCGCAGCCTGTTTGGTAACTACAACGGAAACTGACCATGAAACAGATTGCACCGCTCTTCGCCCTTCTCGGCAGCCTGCTTCTCGCTGGCTGCGGGAGCATGCTGGCCACCGTGGAGGCGGACTCCATTGAGGACAAGCCGGAGGAGCGCACCATGGCGCAACGGCTCGAGGACGAGAGCATCGAAGTCAAGTCCATCGTCAACATCCACGCGGCCAACCCGGCGTTTGACGATGCCCACCTGATCGCCGTCAGCTACAACGGCTATGTACTGCTCGCCGGCCAGGTCGGCAGCCCGGAATTGAAGGCGCAGGCGGCAGAGGAAGTGCGCAAGATACGCGGCGTGCGGCGCATCTACAACGAAATCGACGTGAAGGCGCCCACGGGAGCGCTGGTGCGCACCAGCGATGCCTGGATAACCACCAAGATCAAATCCTGGCTGCTGGCCAATATGGACACACCCGGAGTGCGCACCAAGGTGGTCACGGAAAACA
Source organism: Halieaceae bacterium UBA5044 (assembly GCA_002416125.1). Classification (GTDB taxonomy): domain Bacteria; phylum Pseudomonadota; class Gammaproteobacteria; order Pseudomonadales; family Halieaceae; genus Haliea. The sequence goes on along the minus strand of DIBU01000013.1, from coordinate 72,413 downwards.
GCGTGGTGTATCTGATGGGGTTGGTGTCGCAGGAGGAGGCACGCAGGATATCCGATGTGGCCGCCTCGGTCTCTGGCGTCACACGTGTCGTGCAGCTGTTCGAGATTCTGCCCTGACCGACATGGCTGGGTGGGCCGCTGGCGCTACTTGACGATTTTCAGCGCCGGCCGGCCTTCCGGCTTTGATGAGGACGGGCCCCCGCCGTCTCCCGGCGGATTATCCGGTGGCTCAGGCGATGGGTCCTCCGCTTCAAACACCATGCCCTGGCCGTTCTCGCGGGCATAAATGCCGATCACCGCCGAGACCGGCAACAGGATATCCGTCGGCGTACCGCCGAAGCGCCCATTGAAGCTGATCCACTCATTGCCGATCAGTAACTCGATCACCGCGGTGGGGCTCACGTTAAGCACGATCTGTCCGTCCTTGACATACTGGGCAGGCACCTCGACACCGGGGCGCCGCGCGTCCACCAGCAGGTAGGGCGTACAGTCGTTGTCGACAATCCACTCATACAGCGCCCGCATGATGTAGGGCCGGCTGGGCGTCATCGCTGCGGAGTCGTCAGACACCTGGGCTACCTACCCGGCGCGCCCTAGGGGCGCATCTCGCGTTCCTGCTCGGAGAGGCTCTCCTGGAACGACTCACGACCAAACAGGGCATCCATATAAGCCAGCAGAGGCTTGGTTTGCTTCCCGGGGCGGATATCAATGCCCAGGGAGGGCAGCCGCCAGAGAATCGGCGCCAGGCAGCAGTCCACCAGAGTGAATTCCTCGCTCATGAAGAACGGCTTTTCAGCAAAAATGGGCGCGATACCCACCAGGCCATCGCGCAGTTCCTTGGTGGCCTTGGTCACTACATTGTCGCTGCGGGAATGCTGGATGGAGTCCACCAGCGAACACCAGTCCTTTTCAATGCGGTGGATGTACAGACGGCTTTCGGCACGCGCAACAGGGTACACCGGCAAGAGCGGGGGGTGCGGGAAACGCTCGTCCAGGTACTCCATCATCACCTTGGATTCGTACAACACGAGATCGCGGTCGACGAGCGTCGGCAGTGAATTATACGGGTTGAGGTCGGCCAGTTCCGCCGGCGGGTGGGCACCATCTGACTCGATCATGTCCACCGTGACGCCCTTCTCGGCCAGCACGATGCGCACCCGGTGGCTGTATTGGCTGGCACTGTCAGAGAAGAAGGTCATGGAAGACCGTTTCGCCACCACACCCATTGCGTTGTCATCAGCTCGTTTCATAGTGCAATCCAGAACGTGAGGGAGACCGGCAAGATGCCGGTCCCGGGGGGCATATCAGTGAACGTCTTTCCAGTACTCGCGGTTCAAGAGCCAGGCAAATATGAAGAACAACGCAATGAACAGCAGCACGTAGACACCGATACGCTGCCGGTCCGCTGCGCTGGGCTCGGCCGTGTAGGCAAGGAAATTCACCAGGTCGTACATGGCACCGTCGAACTCTTCAGGTGACATGGCACCTTCCTGCACCAGGGTGAACTGGCCGCAGGGCTCCTCCAGCAGCGGCTCACCGGTCAGTGGATCGCGGCGCACACCGCCGTTGTTTGCCTTGCCAGGGCCCATCGCACAGGCCTGCAGACCCTGCAGTTCCAGCATGACATGGGGCATGCCCACATCCTTGAACACCTTGTTGTTCACACCGTAGGGACGGCTTTCGTCGAGGTAGAACGTGCGCAGGTAGGTGTACAGCCACTCGGGCTGACGCGCCCGGGAGACCAGGGTCAGATCCGGCGGCGTGGCACCGAACCAGGTCTTGGCCAGTCGGTCGTCCATGGCGTTGTCCATGAGCGAGCCGATGCGCACATCGGGATCGAAGATCAGATTCTCGGTGAACAGGTCCTCCGGAATGCCCAGATCCTCCGCGGTACGCTGGTAACGCGCATACTTCAGCGAGTGACAGGCCATGCAGTAGTTCATGTACAGCTTGGCGCCGTTCTGCAGGGAGGGCTTGTCGTGCGGATTGACACTGATCTCGTCACAGGGCATGGAGCCGCAGTTGTACTCCCCCCCGGCGCCCACGGCCTTCAGAGGCAGTATTGTGAGTGCGAGAATCAGGGCCAGGCCGGCAATGCTGCCCCAGAACCCGATACCGCCATCCATCGTCACGCGCTCCGGAACCGGCTTGGTCTTGTCCAGCGAGGACCAGATCGGCATCAGCAGGAAGAACGCGAAGTAGAACACGGAGCAGATCTGGGCCAGCAGCGTGCGCTCCGGCGTCGGGGCCTTGACACCCAGGACACCGAGGATCAGGAAGCTCGCCACGAACAGCACCAGCATGACCTTGTTGAGGTTGCCGCGGTAGCGCCAGGACTTGACCGGGCTGCGGTCCAACCAGGGCAGCAGGAACGGTATCGCCACGGAGGCCGCAAAGGCAACGAAGCCCCAGAACTTGTCCGGCACCGCGCGCAGCACAGAGTAGAACGGCGTGAAGTACCAGACCGGCGCGATATGGTCCGGTGTCTTCAGGGCATTCGCCTCCTCAAAGTTGGCGTATTCGAGGAAGAACCCGCCCATCTCCGGCATGAAGAACATCACGGCACAGAAAATGAACAGGAACACACCAATCGCCTGCAGGTCGTGGACCGTGTAGTACGGGTGGAAGGCAACGCCGTCCAGGGGCACGCCGTCCGGACCCTTGTGCTTCTTGATGTCAACGCCATCCGGGTTGTTGGAACCCACTTCGTGCAGCGCCAGCAGGTGCAGCACAACCAGCGCCAGCAGCACGATCGGCAGGGCAACAACGTGCAGGGCAAAGAAGCGGTTCAGGGTGACGCCCGAAATCAGGTAGTCGCCGCGAATCCAGGTGACCAGGTCTTCACCGACCACCGGAATGGCCCCGAACAGGGAGATAATCACCTGGGCACCCCAGTAGGACATCTGGCCCCAGGGCAGTACATAGCCCACAAAGGCTTCGGCCATCAGCACGACAAAAATCAGCATGCCGAAGATCCAGATCAGCTCGCGCGGCTTCTTGTACGAGCCGTAAATCAGTGCCCGGAACATGTGCAGGTAGACCACCACAAAGAACGCCGAGGCACCGGTGGAGTGCATGTAGCGCAGGATCCAGCCGTAATCGACATCGCGCATGATGTACTCGACCGAGGCAAAAGCCTGTTCGGCGCTGGGGGTATAGTTCATGGTGAGCCAGATACCGGTCAGCAGCTGGTTAACCAGAACCAGCAGTGACAGCACACCAAAGTAATACCAGAGATTAAAGTTCTTCGGCGCGTAGTACTGACCCATGTGGGTGTTCCAGGCGCGCATGATCGGCAGGCGTTCATCCACCCAATCACGCAGTCCTACAAGCATATTGATCATCAGGCTGCCTCCGCGTCCACGCCAATTACCAGAACCGACTCGGTCTCATAGGAGTACGGCGGCACCACCAGGTTGGTGGACGCCGGGACGCCGGCGTAGACGCGCCCGGACAAATCGAACTTGGAACCGTGACAGGGGCAGAAGAAGCCACCCAGCCACTCATCGCCGCCCAGGTCGGCGGCGCCGACCTCAGGCCGGTACTTTGGTGCGCAGCCGAGGTGCGTACAGAGGCCCTCGGCAACGAAAATCTCGGGGCGCAGCGCACGCGCCGGGCCATCGATGTACGCCGGCTGCGTCGAGATCGCAGAGTCGGGGTCTTTCAGGTCACCGGTCACCTTGTCCAGGTCCGCCAGCATGGCGGCGGTGCGGTGAACCACATAGACCGGCTTGCCGCGCCACTCGACCACGATCATCTGACCGGGCTCCAGCTTGCTGATGTCCGCCTTTACCGGGGCACCTGCGGCTTTCGCCTTGGCCGATGGGTTCCACGACCCGACAAACGGCACCGCGATACCTACTGCGCCGGCAACGCCAACCACACTCGTCGCGGCGGTCAGGAAACGTCTCCTGCCGGTGTTCACGCCATCGCTACTCATGCTTTTCACTCCTGATTACCGGCCTGGCCACTGACGTTGACAGGCTCGGGTGACGACATCGCAAAAAATGCCGCAAATAGTAATGATTTTGTTCCTTGCTGGCAACATAAAGGCCCCTAAAGCGCCAAGGGTTTGCCAGTAACCCCCTGTTTTTCCAGCACAAAAAAACGCCCGGCCTGAATACCAAACCGGACGTTTTCGATACGAGGCAGCCGGCCCGATCGGCCAACCGCACACTCAGCGCTTGGAGTACTGCGGACGCTTGCGCGCCTTGCGCAAACCCACTTTCTTCCGTTCGACTTCACGCGCGTCACGGGTAACATAGCCAGCGCGGCGCAGGGTGCCACGCAGGGCTTCGTCGTAGTCCATCAGGGCACGGGTGATACCGTGACGAATGGCGCCGGCCTGACCGAAGCTACCGCCGCCTTCAACGGTGACATTGACGTCGAACTTGTCGGCCAGTTCCACCAGCTCGAGAGGCTGGCGCACGATCATACGCGCCACTTCGCGACCGAAGTACTGGTCGAGGGGGCGCTTGTTGACCGTGATGTTACCGCCACCGGTCTGGATGAACACACGGGCCGTGGAGGTTTTGCGGCGGCCGGTTCCGTAATACTGGGTTGCTGACATAAAAGGATATCCGTTAGATGTTCAATGCTTGCGGCTGCTGGGCGGTGTGCGGATGCTCTGCGCCCGCGTATACCTTCAGCTTTTTGAACATGGCGCGACCCAGCGGGTTGCGGGGCAGCATGCCCTTCACCGCGGTCTGCAGCACACGCTCAGGCGCCTTGTCGATCAGCTTCTCAAACGAGATAGACTTGATGCCGCCGATGAACCCCGTGTGATGGTGGTACATCTTGTCTTTGGCCTTGGCACCGGTCACGTGGATCTTTTCCGCATTGATCACCACGATGTAATCGCCGGTATCGACGTGCGGTGTGTACTCAGCCTTGTGCTTGCCGCGCAAACGGTGAGCGATTTCGCTGGCCAGACGCCCGAGGGTCTTGCCTGACGCATCGACGACAAACCAGTCGTGGCGCACGTCTTCGGCTTTGGCACTGAAAGTTTTCATGAATAAACGCCTCTTGGAGGGCTCCAATTTCGAGAGCGCGAATACTACTGCTTCGCACCCGGCTTTTCAAGCACCGCTGAAAATAATCTGTCGCCGGGCAGAGTCACTCGCGCTCAGGGTCGGTGCTCCCTGGCGAGATAGTCGTGAGACTGCATTTCCTGCAAACGGGACACGGTTCGCTGGAACTCGAACCGCAAGCGGTGGCCATCATACAGGTCCAGCAGCTGCCTGTCAGCAGCCATCACCAGCTTTACATTGCGATCGTAGAACTCGTCGACCAGGTTGATGAAGCGGCGCGCGGCGTCATCATTGCCGACACCCAGCGCCGGCACGCCAGACAGCACCACTGCATGGAACTCGCGGGCGAGTTCGATGTAGTCGTTCTGTGAGCGCGGCCCTTCACAGAGCTCGGCGAAGTCAAACCAGACCACATCATCGGCCACGCTGCGGGTGCGAATGGCGCGGCCATTGATCTGCAGGCTGGCGCCGTCGGTCGCGGCATGCGGCGCCAGACGCTCGAAACTCTGGCGCAGGCTGACGTCCGCTTCCGCATCCAGCGGGTAGTGGTACAGCTCGGCCCTCTCCAGCGTGCGCAGTCGATAATCCACGCCGGCATCCACGTTCACCACCTGTGTGTGCTTCTCTATCAGCGCGATGGCGGGAAGGAACCGCTGCCGCTGGAGACCGTTCAGGTAGAGCCGGGACGGCTCGATGTTGGAGGTGGCCACCAGTGTCACGCCGCGCGCGAAGAGCGCCTCCATCAGGCCGCCCAGGATCATGGCGTCCGCGATATCGGTGACGAAAAACTCATCGAAACACACCACACGGGCGTCGGCAGCGAGTCGATCCGCCACCTGCTGCAGTGGGTTCTTCTCCCCCGCCAGCTGCTTGAGCTCCGCGTGCACGCGCTGCATGAAGCGGTGGAAATGCACGCGCAGCTTGCGCTCGAAAGGCAGGCAATCGAAGAACGTGTCCATCAGATAAGTCTTGCCGCGACCCACGCCGCCCCACAGGTACAGACCCCGCTCCGGTGCCGCGGGGCGGCGCCGCCACCACTGCCACCACGCTGAGCGGCGCTGCTCCTGTTGCACCAGGCGCTCAAAGACATCCTGCAACAGACGCACAGCCGTCTCCTGCGCAGGATCACGGGAAAACCCCGGCTGCTGCAAATCCGCCTGGTAGCGCTCCCAGGGCGTCTGTCGCACTGCATTCACGCCGCTGTCCGGCCTCGTGTTGATGGGAAAACTGGCGGCACACTCTATCCATGCAGCGAGGCCTTGGCAACGCTTTCGCCAGACCCGCGCTAGAGTCCCCCGCAGATTGCGGTATACTCGCTGCTGCCCTACCCGCCGCAAAGAGGAAACCCTGTGTACAGTTTGACGATTCTGATAGTCACCGGCGCCATCACTCTGCTCGTGGGCGGTGCCATCGGCCTGCTGCTCGGCCGCCGCCTGTCTGCAGACGGCCAGCGGCTGCGCGACACGGAGCGCAAGCTGGACCAGATGACCCAGGATAAGCGGGCCTACGAAAACGAGGTGGTCGAGCATTTCACGCAGACCGCGAGGCTGCTGAACACCCTGACCGACAGCTACCGCAATGTCCACAATCACCTCGCCGCCGGCGCGGAAACCCTGTGTCAGGACAAGGGGCCGGTATCCCTGGAGCGGTTACAGGGGGGTGCCGAGGACGACGCCGAGATTCCTGCACACCTGGCACAAATCCAGCCGCCCCTGGACTACGCGCCGAAGACCTCTCCCGGTGAAAAGGGCATGCTCAACGAGGAATTCGGCATCGAGCGCCAGCCCAAACCCGCGCAGGATCGCTGAAGCGCCCTGCCTACACCGGATTATCGATATCGATAAACCGGTGCTCCAGACCGAATTCGGCGGCAAGGTGCTCCCCGAGCGCCTGCACGCCATAGCGCTCAGTGGCGTGGTGTCCCGCCGCCACAAAGTGAATACCCTCCTCCCGCGCGATGTGTACCGTCGGCTCGGAGGCCTCACCGGTCAGGTACAGGTCCGCACCCGCCGTCACCGCTTGCCCGATATACGATTGGGCAGCACCTGTACACCAGGCAATCCGCCGGACTGACTGTTCGGGATTCCCCACGTGCAGAGGTGTGCGCCCGGTGAGCTGCGCGATGTCACCAAGCACATCCACCACCTTCCGCGGCGCGGACAGGTGGCCGATGTTGCCCACGGCAGTCGCGTCGCCAGGGTCCAGGCGCTGCACGTCGATCATACCCAGCAGTGCACCCAGCCGCGCATTATTGCCCAGCTCGGGGTGGGCATCGAGCGGCAGATGGTAGGCCAGCAGGCTGATATCGTGTTCCAGCAGCGTAGCCAGCCGCCGGCGCTTCATGCCCACCACAGGCTCTGCCTCGCCGCGCCAGAAGTATCCATGGTGCACCAGGATCGCGTCCGCACGCTGCTCGACCGCTGCCTCCAGCAGGGCCTGACATGCGGTGACGCCGCTCACCAGACGGTGCACCCGGGCGCGCCCCTCCACCTGCAGGCCGTTGGGGCAGTAATCGCGAAAGCGCGCAACATCCAGTAGCTGGTCAATGTGGCGCACCAGGTCTTGCAGCGGTACAGGCATGGCGGTATTCCGGGATTTCTGCGGTTTCGTGGCTGTGGATGTTTCGACCATCATATACAATGACGCTGCGATTCGACACACGGCCGCCACCCTATGCCCAACAGCCTGCGCTATTTTGTCTGGCCCGCGATTGCCGGCCTGCTGGCGGCCCTGCTGATACTGGACCGCTGGGTGCTGCCGCGCAGCGACGCGGTGAATCGCGGTGACACCGCCATGAGCTACGCCGCCGCCGTGCGCAGCGCCACACCCGCGGTCGTCAACATCTACACGGCAAAGCTCATCCCCTCCCGCAGCGCAACGCGCCCCGGCGACCTGCTTAACCGGCCGTCAAACCGGGTGCCTGCGCAGCGCCAACGGATCGAACGCTCGCTGGGTTCAGGCGTCATCATGACCGCGGAGGGGCATGTGCTTACCAACAACCATGTCATCCACGAGGCCGATGCTATCCAGGTGCTACTGCACGATGGGCGCTCGGCGAATGCCGTGGTCATCGGTACGGACCCCGCCACAGATCTCGCCGTGCTCAAAATCAACCTTGAGGACCTGCAACCCATTGCTCTCGGCAACTCCGACACCGCGCGCGTGGGCGATGTGGTGCTGGCCATTGGCAACCCGCTGGGCTTCGGCCACTCGGTCACCCAGGGCATTGTGTCAGCGCTGGGCCGCTACGGACTGCAGCTCTCGGCCTATGAGGATTACATCCAGACCGATGCCATCATTCATCTCGGCAATTCCGGCGGCGCGCTGGTCAATGCCCGCGGGGAACTGCTGGGCATCAACACGCTGATCTACACCGGCGCCGACCAGACCCGGGGCAGCGCGACCGGCATCGGCATCAGCCTGGCCACGCCGGTGAACATGGCCCTGTTTGTGATGGAGGATCTGATCCGCTACGGCGAGGTCATCCGCGGCTGGCTGGGCGTGAGCGTGGCACCCGTTCGCGGGCTGGATGAACGCCGGCCAGGCATGCAGTTGCTTGAAGTGACGGCGATGGCAGAGGACAGCCCGGCACAGCGGGCGGGCATCCAGGTACGCGATATCATCACCCACATTGATGGCGAGCCCGTTCAGGACGGGCGCATTACCATGCACCGCATCGCGCAACTGCGCCCGGGCGACAACATCGATATCACGGTACAGCGCAACCAGCAATCCATCGACCTGCGCGCCATCGTCGGTACGCTGCGCCATTCACCAACCATCTAGCGACTGATCGTCAGTCGTCGCGCAGGCGCAACTCCGCACTGCGGGCGTGGGCAGTCAACTGCTCGCCGCGGGCCAGCGTGGATGCGACGCGACCCAGCGTCTGCACACCGGCCTCACTGCACATGATCAACGAACTGCGCTTCTGGAAATCGTAGACGCCCAGCGGAGAGAAAAAGCGCGCTGTGCGTGATGTGGGCAGCACATGGTTGGGCCCGGCACAGTAATCCCCGAGGCTTTCGGAGGTGTAGGCACCCATGAAAATGGCACCTGCATGCCGGATCTGGGGCAGCAGCGCTTCGGGGTCGGCGACGGACAGCTCGAGGTGTTCCGGCGCGAGGCGATTGCAGAGCGCGACGGCCTCTGCAAGGTCACGGGTGAGTATGAGAGCACCGCGCCCGGTGAGTGATGCGCGAATGATCTCGGACCGCTCCATGGCAGGTAACAGGCGTTCGATGCTCTCTGCCACCCGCGCGATATACTCCGCATCCGGGCAGAGCAGCAGCGACTGGGCGTTTTCATCATGTTCCGCCTGCGAAAACAAATCCATCGCCACCCAATCCGGATCGGTGGTGCCATCGCAGACGATGAGTATTTCCGATGGACCGGCGATCATGTCGATACCGACCCGGCCAAACACCTGGCGCTTCGCGGTCGCCACGTAAATGTTGCCCGGGCCGACAATCTTGTCCACCGCCGGCACCGTCGCCGTACCGTAGGCCAGCGCGGCAACCGCCTGGGCGCCACCCAGCGTGAAGACGCGGTCCACGCCGGCGATGGCAGCGGCAGCGAGCACCAGATCGTTCAACTCACCCTCCGGCGCGGGAACGACCATCACAATTTCGTCCACCCCGGCCACGCGTGCGGGCAGGGCGTTCATCAGCACCGATGAGGGATAGCTCGCCTTGCCACCCGGCACGTAGATACCCACCCGCTCCAGCGCCGTAATCTGCTGGCCGAGCAGGTTGCCCTCCTCGTCCCGATACTGCCAACTGGCCTGCCGCTGGTGCTCGTGGTAGCTGCGCACCCGCGCCGCTGCCTGCTCCAGAGCCAGCCGCTGGGGCTGGGGGATCGTGTTCAAGGCCTGCTGCAGGCGCTCCGCTGGAACCTCCAACTGCGCCGCCGTGGCAACAACCCGCCGATCAAAGCGCGCGGTATACTCCAGCAGTGCGTCGTCACCGCGCTGGCGCACCGCCGCGATAATCTCCGCTACGGCGGCTTCCACAGCGGCGTCCAACCCCTCTTCCCAGGCCGTCAGGGCATCCAGTTGCTGGTCGAAGTCTGCGCTGCGGGTGTCGAGACGCCGCATTTCAGGCGACCTCCGCCGCCGCCGCGAGGCGCTCGACAAGGTCGTGGACCACACCATAACGCGCCCGCATGGCAGCCTTGTTGACGATGAGGCGGGAACTGATCCGGGCGATTTCGTCCAGCGGTTCCATGCCATTCGCACGCAGTGTGTTACCGGTGTCTACGATGTCGACAATCAGATCTGCCAGGTCCATCATCGGCGCCAGTTCCATGGCGCCATACAGTTTGATGACATCCGCATGGACGCCCTGCGCGGCGAAGTGTCGCCGGGCAATATTGACGAACTTGGTGGCGACCCGAACGCGTGCACCGGAGGCCGACCAGCCAACGGGCCCCGCCGTCATCAGGCGGCAGCGGGCAATGCCCAGGTCCAGCGGTTCATAGAGGCCTTCAGCGCCGTGTTCCAGCAGGATGTCCTTACCCACCACCCCGAGGTCGGCAGCGCCATGGCGCACATAGGTGGGCACATCGGTACCGCGAATCACCACCAGCTGAATGTCCTCGCGGGTGGTGGCGAAGATCAGCTTCCGGCTGCTGTGAATATCCTCCAGCGGCTCGATGCCGGCCCGGGCCAGCAAAGGCAGGGTTTCCTGCAGTATGCGGCCTTTCGTCAAGGCCATGGTCAAAGGTTGTGCCATAGCGGGCCTCAGCTGGACAGGCGACGGATATCCGCCCCCAATGCCTGCAGTTTCTCTTCGATGCACTCGTAGCCGCGGTCGATGTGGTAGATGCGATCGATGATGGTCTCTCCCTCGGCCACCAGGGCCGCGATGACCAGGCTTGCCGATGCACGCAGGTCGCTGGCCATCACCGGCGCACCCTGCAGACCCGGCTGCCCGGTGATGATGGCGGTATTGCCCTCAATCACGATGTGCGCGCCCATGCGGTTCATTTCGTGGGTCTGGATGAGCCGGTTTTCAAACACCGTCTCGGTGACCGTGGCCGTGCCTTCGGCAATGGCGTTCATGGCGGTGAACTGGGCCTGCATATCCGTGGGGAAGCCGGGATAGGGTGCCGTCTTCACGCTTACGGCGCGCGGCCGGCGACCTTCCATGTCCAGTGAAATCCAGTCCTCACCCTGCTCCACCCGGGCGCCGGCCGCTGCCAGTTTGGCGAGCACCACTTCCAGGGCATGCGGACAGGTCTGACGCAGCATAATGCTGCCGCCGGTCGCAGCGGCTGCCACGAGGTAGGTCCCGGTTTCGATGCGGTCGGGCATCACCCGATACTCGCAACCGTGCAGCCGCTCCACCCCGTCAATCGTTATCGTGTCTGATCCGTGGCCGCTGATCTGCGCCCCCATGGCAATCAGGCATTCCGCCAGATCCACCACTTCTGGCTCGCGGGCCGCGTTCTCAATCACCGTGCGCCCATCCGCCAATGTAGCCGCCATCATGATGTTTTCGGTGCCGCCGACGGTCACCGTCTCCATGACAATACGGGCACCGCGCAACCGGCCGTCCACCTCCGCGTTGATGTAGCCGCCGTCGACGGTGATCTGTGCCCCCATTGCCTCCAGGCCTTTCAGGTGCAGATCGACCGGGCGGCTGCCAATGGCACAGCCTCCCGGGAAGGACACATGGGCACGCCCGAAACGGGCGACCATGGGGCCCAGCACAAGAATCGAGGCGCGCATCGTCTTGACCAGTTCATAGGGCGCAGAGAACTCGGTGACATCGCTGGCGTCCACCTCAATGCCCAGCTTTTCGTCCAGGGTCAGCTTCACGCCCATGCAACCCAGCAGCTCGATCATGGTGGTGATGTCATGCAGGTGCGGCAGGTTGCTGATAATCACACGCTCGTCGGTCAGCAAGGTGGCCGCCAGGATCGGCAGCGCCGCATTCTTGGCACCGGAAATGCGCAGCTCGCCGTGCAGGCGATGCCCGCCGCGAATGGCCAATTTATCCACTAGATACTCCTGACGAACGGGCTCAGCCGCCCGCGCCCCATTGCTCAGGGGTAAACGTGCGTATGTTCACCGCGTGAATACTGCCGTTGGCAATCTGTTCGGCAAGCGCGGCGTACACCAGCTGCTGCCGCTGCACCGGGCGCTTGCCCGCAAAGACCTCGCCGATGGCTGTGATGTCGTACCGGTTGCCTTCGCCCTCAACCCGGACCTCGCAGTCCTGTAAATGGGCCTCAAGCAGGGCCGTTACGGTTGCCGCATCCATCATGTTCTTTCCCCAAAACTAGCCGCAGTGGCGCAAGGCGCAGCATTCTAGGCGAATCGGCGCTCAGTGGCGAGTGTTGCAACAGGCGAAACCGACACCGTCAGCTCTGGATATCCACCGCTGACCACTGAGCGATCACAGTATCCAGATCACCGTCGTGCTTGCGCGCCGAGGCCTCGAACTGGCTGCGGTAAATCTCGCCGAGGTTGACGTTCTCGATCACCAGGTTGCGCAGTTTCCACTGGCCATCGCGATCGCGCCCCATGTGGTACACCAGCACGTAGGGCTCGGCACCGCTGTTGTAGATCAGCTGCCGAACCGCGGCACGCGGCCCCGCGGACTCGTCTGCACTGAGGTCGGGCACTTCGATTCTGGAGCCACCAAAGGCCAGCAAACCCTTGCCGTAGGTCCGCACCAAGCCCTCGCGCATGACCTCCGTGAAGCGCTCGAGCTGGTCCCGCAGCTGATCGCGACCGGCGCCGTCCAGGGAGCGGTAACGCTCCACACTGGCATAGGGACCCATCACACCGCGGGCAAAGCCGCGGAAGTCCACCACATCGTCCAGTATGGCCTGCAGGGTGTTGTAGAACCGCTCGGGCTCCGTGTCCATATAGCCCTCGGCCTCGCTGACCGCAGACATCACCTGGTCGGTCGCCTGCCGGACCACCTCGTGCGCACCGAGCGGCGCAGCCGGCTCGTTGGCCTGTACCTGAAGTGCCACAACCGTAAGCAGGGTTGCAGCCCATTGCAGCAATTGGGTCATACCTTATCCTTGAATGTCATTACATGCCGGTCGGCGCTCTGTATACTGCGCTCCCACAACCCCTGTGCCGAGAGCTGCCACGGCGTTCGACACCGCCGCGCCGGCAACAGTTCCGTGGCTGTGGGGGCCCACTACTTTAACAGGAATTGTGCTCTTATGCTGTTAGCAACAGCTGCCATCGTCATCGGCTTCCTGATCCTGATCTGGAGCGCCGATGTATTCATCGCGGGAGCAGCGGCGCTGGCAGCAAACCTCGGCATGTCGCCGATTGTCATCGGCTTGACCATTGTGTCGATTGGCACCTCTGCCCCGGAGATCCTCGTCTCGCTGACCGCCGCGGTGACGGGTGCGGGGGCACTTGCCATCGGCAACGCCCTGGGTTCCAACATCGCCAATACCGGCCTCGTGCTCGGTGTGACGCTGCTGATCGCGCCGCTGAAGGTGCACCCCGGCTGCATGCGGCGCGAACTGCCCACCTTGCTGCTGGTCACACTGGGGGCAGCGCTGTTGCTCCTGGACGGCGAGCTGTCCCCGCTCGACGGCATCGTCATGCTGGCAACGCTGGCGATCATCATGAGCGCAATGCTGCGCGGTGAAGCCACCGACCCCGAGCTACTGCAGGAGGCCTCTGAACTGACCCGCGAACCCACCCCCCTGGGGACTGCCTGGCTGAGGTTCGGCGGCGGCTTGCTGCTGCTGGTTGCCAGCTCACGACTCCTGGTGTGGGGCGCCACGGGTATCGCCGAACAGCTGGGGGTCTCGGAACTGGTCATCGGCCTGACCATCGTGGCCATCGGCACCAGCCTGCCGGAACTCGCGGCGACGGTGGCCAGCGCCCTGCGAGGCCACGCGGACATCGCCGTGGGCAACGTGATCGGCTCCAACCTGTTCAACCTGCTCGCGGTGATGGCCATTCCGGGCCTGATCGAAACGCAGATTCTCGATGCTCTGGTGCTGTACCGGGACTATCTCACCATGGCCGGCATGACCCTGCTCCTGGCGGCGGCAGTCTATCTGAGCCGCAGTCGGCATAAATCCGGTACGGAGGGCTATGCCTATATCGGACGCAGCCTCGGCCTACTGTTACTGGCGGTGTACGGGCTGTACTATTACTGGCTGTACCGGACCCGCTGAGCCTGCCGCCCACCATGCACGCACATGACCCCGCTGCCCACATCGCTTCCGCGCAACGCACGATCCGCATGGAGCGCGATGCCATCGCCGAACTCGAAGCGCGCATTGACGCCAGCTTCGCAGGCGCCTGCGCGCTGTTGCTCGGCGTCAAGGGGCGCGTGATCGTCACCGGCATGGGAAAGTCCGGGCACATTGCCAGCAAGATTGCGGCCACCCTGGCAAGCACGGGTACACCTGCCTTTTATGTGCATCCAGCGGAAGCGAGCCACGGGGATATCGGCATGATCACCGCGGACGATGCGGTGATTGCGCTCTCCAACAGCGGCCGCTCGCCGGAGGTCGTCACGCTGCTGCCGCTACTGAAGCGGCTCGGCATACCGCTGATCAGCATGACCGGCAATCCGGATTCTCCCCTCGCCGAAGCGTCTGACGCCCACCTGGATACGGGCGTAGAGACAGAGGCCTGCCCGCTCAACCTTGCACCGACCTCCAGCACAACCACCGCGCTGGTCATGGGGGACGCGTTGGCCATCGCGCTACTGGAGGCCCGCGGTTTCACCGCCGAGGATTTTGCCTTTTCGCACCCGGGCGGCACGCTGGGTAAAAAGCTGCTGCTGAAGGTTGAGGACATCATGCACACCGGTGCGGCGATCCCGCGGGTCACACCCGCCACGCCACTGTCTGCTGCGCTGCTGGAAATCAGTCGCAAGGGGCTGGGAATGACCACGGTCACCGGGCCGGAGGACGCACTGGTCGGGATCTTCACCGACGGCGACCTGAGGCGCGCGCTGGACGAGGACGTGGACGTGCGCAACACCCCGATCAGCGAGCTGATGACCCGGGGCGCCAAAACCATCGGGCCCAACATGCTGGCAGCAGAGGCGCTGCGCATCATGGAAGAAAACAAGATCACCTCCCTCGTTGTGCAACGCGGAGAGCGTATCGTGGGCGTGGTCCACTTGATGAACCTGCTACACGCGGGTATCGCCTGATATGGTCACCGAACCCCAGGCCGCGCTGGCCATCCGCCTGCTGGCGCTGGATGTCGACGGCGTCCTGAGTGACGGCCGGGTGACCTACGCCAGCGATGGCAGCGAGCTCAAGTCCTTCAATATCAAGGACGGACTGGGTATCAAGCTGCTGCAGCGTTGTGGCATCCGGGTGGCGATCATTACCGGTCGCCGTTCAGATATGGTCGCCAGGCGGGCCACAGAGTTGGGCATCGCCGACCTGTACGAGGGCCGTGAAGACAAGCTCAGTGCACTGCAGGAACTCGGGGAACACCTGGGCCTGACGCTCAGCGAATGTGCCTACATGGGCGACGACCTCCCGGACCTCGGTGCGATTTGCGCGGCAGGAATCGGGATGACCGTGTCCGATGCCGTGCCGGAGGTGCGCGCCGCCGCAGACTGGTGCAGCCGCGCCCCGGGTGGTGCGGGGGCCGTGCGGGAAGCCGCCGAGTGGCTGTTGCAGGCACGCGGGCAGTGGGACGACCTGCTCACAGAGTTCCGCTGATGGAGCGACGCAGGCGTCCATGGCTTCTCGCGGCGGTGCTGGTCGGCGTAGTGGCGTGCTACCTGGGCATCACGGGCGGTGGTCCGCTGGAGCGCAGACCCGTGGCGCAACAGGCAGATATTGTACAGACCTATCTGCTAGACTCGCGCAGCCTGACCTATGCGGAAGACGGTAACCTCGCCCATGTCATGGAGGCCGTGCGTGTGGAACATCGGGGTGACGATGAGGTCTCAGATCTGGAGCAGCCAAGGTTCTACTCGCATGACGGCAACAACCAGACCTGGTCGGCCAGTGCCACGCGCGGCCGGCTCAAGCACCGGACTGGCATACTGATATTGCGCAAAGACGTGGTGCTGACTGATGACAAGGCCGGGGGTGTTCTGGAAACCAGCGCCATGACCCTCAACCTGAAACAGCGCACCGCAAGGTCCAAGGTCCCGGTCAGGGTGACCCAGGGCAACAATGTACTTACCGCCGACGGGATGTTCGCAGACCTGAAGCGCCAAACCATACGCCTGATGCCCGGCGTGGAGGGGATCTATGTTCCGGAAGGCTCCTGAGGGGAGTCGCATTGGCCCACGTGCACTCAGCATCGGGCTTGCGGTGATCAGCCTGCTGCTGGCCAGCGCCACACAGGCGCTGCCCAGCGACCGCGAGCAGCCAATTCGAATCAGTGCTGATCAGGCCTTGCGCGATGAGCGCGAGGGCTTTACCGAATACACGGGAAACGTGCGTCTGCAACAGGGCAGCCTGCAGATCCAGGCCAACAAGCTCACCATCTTCCATGGCCGAGAGGCCGCTGACCGCATCGTGGCGGAAGGCAGCCCGGCGCGTATGCAGCAGCAGCCGGCGGCCGACAAGGCGGTTATTCACGCAGCAGCGCTCAGCATCGAGTATTTCAAATCCCAGGAGCGGGTGAAACTCAGCCGCGAAGCGCGGATTGAGCAGGACGGCTCGATTGTTACCGGCAATACCATCGATTATTTCATGGCGGAGCAGCGGGTCAGGGCCGACGCCGGTCGGCGCGAGGACGGCGGCCGGGTCGAGGTCGTCATCCCCGCCGAGGTGCTGGAAGGCGACGAACAAGAGGCGCAGCGTGGCGCAACTCAGGGCGAGTAACCTGGCCAAGGCCTACCGGGGTCGCAAGGTGGTCATCGACGTCTCGCTGGAGATTTCCAGTGGGCAGGTGGTCGGTCTGCTGGGCCCCAACGGGGCAGGTAAAACCACCTGCTTCTACATGGTGGTTGGCATTATCACGGCAGACGCCGGGCGCATCGAACTGAATGGCGAAGATATCACGTCACTGGCGATGCACGACCGGGCGCGCCGCGGGCTTGGCTACCTGCCCCAGGAGGCCTCCATTTTCCGCAAGCTGAGCGTGCAGGACAACCTGCTCGCGATTCTCGAAACGCGGCCCGACCTGGGCAAGGCCGAGCGACTGGCACACTGCGACCGGCTGCTGGAGGAGTTCCACCTGACTCACCTGCGCACCAGCCTCGGCCAGGCACTGTCCGGAGGCGAGCGGCGCCGCGTGGAAATCGCCCGCGCACTGGCGACCGAGCCCGACTTCATCCTGCTTGACGAACCCTTCGCCGGCGTGGACCCGATCTCGGTTTCCGATATCAAGGACATCATCATTCATCTGCGCAAGCGCGGCATAGGCGTGTTGATCACAGACCACAACGTCCGCGAAACCCTCGACATCTGCGAGCGTGCCTACATCGTCGGCGAGGGGCATATCATCGCCGAGGGAAATGCCCAGGAAGTGCTGGAAAACCCCCGCGTGCGCAAGGTCTATCTGGGCGAGCACTTCAGGCTTTGACGCAGGGCCTCACCCCTGCCCCGCGCCTCCACAATCCCGCAAGCAAATTTCGCGCCATTCTGTTGCGCGGCTACCTGCGCCAGCGCTACACTGGCATCACAGCCAACCCGCGGCGGTACCCGGGATGAATCCAGTACGTTGATGAAACAGTCGCTTCAACTCAAGCTTGGCCAACAGCTGACAATGACGCCGCAGCTGCAACAGGCCATCAAGCTGCTGCAGCTGAGCACCCTGGATTTGCAGCAGGAGATCCAGCAGGCGCTGGACAGTAACCCACTGCTGGAACTTGCCGAGGACGACTACGACGCCGAGGCTGAAGCCCGCGCGCTGGCGACCGAGAACAGCCAGTCCACCGGAGAAGCCACTCCGGAACAGGCAGAGCGCGACGTCGCCGCTAGCGCTGACGAATGGCAAACCGACACCCTCCCCGATGAACTCCCTGTCGACACCCAGTGGGATGACCTGCTGCCCTCCTCCTCGGCCCCCGCGAGCCAGGGAGAGGATGGGTTTGACGGCGATTTTGACGCGCGCAACAACGCCCGCGACAGTCTGCAGGACCAGCTGCTCTGGCAACTGAACCTCACTCGCCTGTCGGACACTGATCGCATCATCGCCATGGCCATTATCGATGCGACCGACGCCAACGGACGCCTGCAGAGCAGTATCGAGGATATCCATGAGTCGCTGACGCCGGATCTGGACATCGACCTCGACGAGGTCGTGGCGGTGCTGCACTGCCTGCAGCAGTTTGAGCCGGCCGGTGTCTGTACACGCGACCTGCAGGAATGCCTGCTTGTGCAGCTGCAACAGCTTCCCCCGGGTACGCCCTGCGTGGAACAGGCTCGGCTGATGATCAGCCGGCACATGGCACAACTGGGCAGCGGCGACTACAAGCAGATCATGCGTCGCATGCGCCTCAGCGAAGCCCAGCTGAAAGAGGTGCTGGACCTGATCCGCACCCTGGATCCAAACCCGGGGCAGAGCGTTGGCGAAGACACCACGGAGTATGTGGTGCCTGATGTTTTCGTGAGCAAGCGCAACGGCCGCTGGGTGGTCGAGCTCAACCCTGACATTGCGCCCAAGCTGCGCATCAATGACAGCTATGCCAGCCTGATACGTCGCGCCGACAGCAGTGCCGACAACACCTTCCTGAAGGACAACCTGCAGGAAGCCCGCTGGTTCCTGAAAAGCCTGCACAGCCGCAACGAAACACTGATGAAAGTGGCGAGCAAGATCGTGGAACACCAGCGCAATTTCCTTGAGTATGGCGAAGAGGCCATGAAGCCGTTGGTGCTGCATGACATTGCGGACGCCATCGAGATGCACGAATCGACCATATCCCGCGCCACAACACGCAAGTACATGCACACGCCGAGGGGTATTTTCGAACTGAAATATTTCTTCTCCAGCCACGTGGGCACCACTGAAGGTGGCGAGGCCTCTTCCACCGCGATCAAGGCGCTGATTCGCAAGCTGGTGGCGGCGGAAAACCCGCGCAAACCGCTCAGCGACAGCAAGATTGCCGCCGTGCTGGAGGAGCAGGGTCTGCAGGTGGCGCGCCGCACGGTGGCGAAATATCGCGAGATGTTGATGATCCCGCCCTCCAATGAGCGCAAGAGATTGGTCTAGACTATCAGTGTACTGCCCGGCAGTACGTGGTCAGGTTGCCGCCGGCAGAGCGCGGCACACCGGTTCCGGGCGACAAGCCCGGCTTTCATGAGAAGAAGGAGTCAGGTATGCAATTGAACGTCAGCGGACACCACGTAGAGGTTACCCATGCGCTGCGTGAATATGTGGAGAGTAAGTTCGAGCGCCTGCAGCGACATTTCGACCAGATAACCAATACCGAAGTCACCCTGATTGTGGAAAAAATGGTGCAGAAGGCCGAGGCCAACGTGCACATTTCAGGCGCGGACATCTTTGCCGCAGCGGAGTCAGAGGACATGTATGCAGCGATTGACGCACTGGCCGACAAGCTCGACCGCCAGCTCATCAAACACAAGGAAAAGGCGCGAGCCCGTTAGGAACTTTCATGCACGTTCTTTCTGAACTGCTGACGCCGGGGCGCACGGTCTGCCGTGCCCCCGGCAGCAGTAAAAAAAGGCTCTTTGAAACGCTGGCCAGTGTGGTCAGCGACACCAGTCCGGAGCTTGCCGAGGCGGATATCTTCGCCCAGCTCATCGCGCGCGAGCGCCTGGGCAGTACCGGTCTGGGTGCCGGTATTGCCATCCCGCATTGCCGCATCGCCAATTGCAGTCAGCCCATCGGCTGCCTGGTCACACTGGAGGAGCCGATTGACTTTGACGCACCGGACGACCTGCCGGTGGATATCCTGTTTGTGCTTCTGGTGCCTGAAGAGGCCCACCAGGCCCACCTCGACATACTGGCGCGCATCGCCCGCCTGTTCAGCCAGTCCAGCTTCTGCGACGCATTGCGCGATGCCCCCGACAGTGCCACGCTGTTCCGGCGGGCGACCGAGTGGCAGGCCTGACCCGCGCCATGCACCTGGTGATCATTTCAGGCCGCTCCGGGTCGGGCAAAAGTACCGCCCTGCATCAGCTGGAGGACGAGGGCTTTTACTGTATCGACAACCTCCCTGCCGCCCTGCTGCCCGCCCTGGTCGATGAGGCCAGCCGCCCGGGATTTGAGCATTTCCGCGGCGCCGCGGTGTGCATTGATGCACGCAATGCCTGGCGCAATCTCGAGGACTTCAACGCCATCGTCGACGCGTTACCGGACAGTGTGAACAGCGAGATCCTGTTTCTGGACGCGCAGGACAGCGTGCTCATCAAGCGCTTCAGCGAAACCCGGCGCAAACACCCCCTGAGTGGCGAACAGATGCCTTTGGCAGAAGCCATCGAGCGCGAGCGCGAGTTGCTTGAACCCATCGCCAGCGCCGCCGCGCTGGTACTGGACACCAGCCAGCTGACCATCTACGAACTGCGGGATGCCGTACGGCAGCGACTGATCGGCGAGAGCTCGGGCAGCATGTCAGTGCTGATCCAGTCCTTTGGCTTCAAACGCGGCGTGCCCACGGATGCCGACCTGGTGTTCGACGTGCGCATGCTGCCCAACCCCCACTGGGTGAAAGAACTGCGTCTGCAGAATGGACTGGACACGGAAGTGCAGGACTTCCTCGAAGCACAGCCGATGACCGGCGAGCTGTTCGAGAGCATTTGTGACTACCTGGATCGCTGGCTGCCGCAGTACCGGGACAGCAACCGCAGCTACATGACGGTGGCGATCGGTTGTACCGGTGGTCAACATCGGTCAGTATATCTTGCGGCCAGGCTCTACCGGCACTACAAGGAGCGGTACCCGCAGGTTCATATTCGCCACCGGGAACTGCAGTAACCGTGATTCAAGCGCAACTCACCATCATCAACAAACTCGGCTTGCATGCACGCGCCGCCGCCAAGTTCGTGAGCTGTACTGCGGCCTACAGCAGCACTGTACGGGCGGGCCGCAATGGCGAGATGGTCGACGGCAAAAGCATCATGTCCATCATGATGCTGGCGGCAGGGCAAGGCACCGTGCTCGACATCGAGGTCGATGGCCACGACGAGGAAGCTGCCCTGGAGGCATTGCGCACGCTGGTCGAAAACCGGTTTGATGAAGGTGAATAGGTCACACTGACCCCCCGCCACATTGTTACGCCCGGCGCTTTGCCGGATAATCTGCGCTGCATTGCCACCAGCACCTTTTCCGCGGACCCGTAAGCCATGGCGCAGCCCTCATCATCACAGGCAAGACTCGAACGCCTGTCCCAGGCACTGGGGAGTGGCACGTTCGCTGACGTCAAACGCATGCTCAATGGACTGCCTGCTGCCGATGTCGCCCACCTGCTGGAGTCTTCGCCGCCCAAATTCCGCCACATCCTGTGGCAGATGGTGGAACTGGAGAACGAAGGCGACGTCATCAATGAGCTCGGCGACGAGCTCCGGGTGCATTTCCTCAGCGACATGGATGCGGCGGAAGTCGCGCAGATTACCGAACACCTGCAGGACGACGACCTCGCCGACATCCTGCAACAGCTCCCGGACCGGATAACGCGCGAAGTTCTCGACTCGATGGACCACCGGGACCGCGCCCGCCTGGAACAGGTCATGAACTATCCGGACGACACTGCCGGCGGCCTGATGAGCACGGACACCATCACCATCCGCCCGCCCCTGACGCTGGATGTGGTGCTGCGCTACCTGCGCCGGCACACCGAGATACCCGCCATGACCGACAATCTGATTGTCGTCAATCGCAATGACCAGTTTATCGGCCTGCTGCCGCTAAACACGCTGCTGGTGTCCGACCCCTCGGCCACTGTGCGGGAAATGATGCTCACCGATGTTCCGCCGATTCCCGCCTCCATGCCGGACGATGAAGTGGCGCGCCTGTTCGAGCGCAATGACTGGGTCTCGGCCCCGGTAGTGGACGATGACGGACGTCTGCTCGGCCGTATCACCATTGACGACGTGGTCGACGTGATCCGCGAAGACGCCGATCACTCGCTGACGTCGATGGCGGGCCTGGCAGAAGATACCGACACCTTCGCGCCGGTGCTCAACACCGCGAGCAGGCGTGCCATCTGGCTTGGCATCAACCTGATCACGGCGTTTATTGCCGCCTCGGTCATCAACATCTTTCAGGACACCATCGAAAAAGTGGTGGCGCTGGCGGTACTGATGCCGATCGTGGCCTCAATGGGGGGCATCGCCGGGACCCAGACGCTGACGGTGATGGTGCGCGGTATCGCCCTGGGACAGGTCAGCAAGAACAACGAATCCTGGCTGATCCACCGCGAGGTGGGTGCGGGGATCCTCAACGGCCTGTTGTGGGCCGGCGTGGTGGCGGTCGCCGCCTCCGCCTGGTTCCAGGACTGGACCCTGGGCCTGATCATCGCCCTGGCCATCATCATCAACCTGGTCACCGCCGCGTTTACCGGCGCGGCCCTGCCCCTGCTGCTGAAGCGACTCAAAATCGATCCGGCGCTGGCGGGTGGCGTGGTGCTGACGACGGTCACTGACGTGGTCGGCTTCTTTTCATTCCTCGGCCTGGCGACCTGGTTCTATGCCTGATTACACCCCCCCCGATGAGCACGACGAATTCGAGCCGCCCAGTAAAAGCGAGCTGAAGCGACGCATGACCGCACTGCAGAACCTGGGCGAAGCGCTCACCGCGCTCAGCGACAAGCAGTTGCAGAAGGTGCCGATCGAAGATACTCGCCTGCTGGAAGCCATCGCCGAGGCCCAGCGCATCACATCGAACAGCGCCCGGCGCCGCCACCTGCAGTTCATTGGCAAACTCATGCGCGACATTGATGCCGAGCCGATCGCAGCCGCGCTGAGCGCCATGCATCAGGAGCAGCACCGTGCCGCCGCCCACTTCCAGGGGCTGGAAGCGCTGCGAGACCGCCTCCTCGATGAGGGCCCGGAGGTGATTGGCGACGTTGTCGAGCGCTGGCCCGATACCGACCGTCAACACCTGCGCAATTTGCTGCTGCAAGCCCAACGTGAACAGAAACGGGGGCAGGCACCGGCGGCTGCGCGCAAGCTGTTTCGCTATTTGCGCGAGCTGGCGTCCGCGGCCGGCGATGGCGAAGGCGATGGCGATGCGCTGGATGCAGCAGCAGACGACGCCGACGAATCCTGAGCGACCTCGCCCGGCGCCGGCACAGCTTCCACAGGCGCAGTGCCATCGCTGGTGTCAAATATCCGGTCCAGCCGCACCTCCGGTTCCTGCCAGGTGCCGGAAATACCATAGACCGCACTGGATAACTGGGACACCTGTTTTTCGAACAGTTTGCTGACCACGAACACCCCCGCGGCAACCGGTAGCCCGGCTGTGAGGGCGGCAACCCAGGGCAGGTTATTCGCCACCGGCAGTGTCGCAACCAGCTCTCCATCCAGCGAGCGGGAGGCAATCTCCGAACTGCCACTGAAGCGGAAGCTGGAGCCAGCGCCGGATACCGCCAGCTGCGGCACACGAATCATTCCAGCCTGGAGTTGCAACTCCCCATCCATGCTGTCGAAGGGAATACCCGATTCAAACCACTGGGTCAGGCTGAGGCGCTGCACGATGTCCGCCAGATTGAGAATGCTTACCACACGCAGCGCGCCAGAGGCGCCCGCCGATGCATTCAGGAAGCGACCCTCATCCAGCGCCAGCGACAAGCGGCCACTGGCACTCGCCAGGGCGAATCGCTGCGGTGCTCCAGGCCACCGCAGATCCACTGCAAAACGGCCCTGCTCCGTTTCGAGGATGGTTTCATAGCCCAGTGCTGCCAGGGTGTCGGCCAGGTCAGCGGCCACCAGATCCATCTTCAGACGGGTTCCCTCGTCGGACCAGGTCAAGCTGGCTTCCGGGTCGGAGGCAATCTGCAGGCCGGCGAGCTCGCCTTGCAGCGCTTGCACATCGAGGGTGCGATCGCCGGGACGCAACACAAACGAGAGCTGACCCAAGGGCCTCCCCCCGCGCAGGACTTGCCCGATAGCGACATCGATATCCGGCCAGTCGTTCACAACACCGGGATCGGGGGACTCTCCGTCGCCCGTAGACAGGCCGGCAAGGTCCAGAGCGTCGATATTAAGCACCAGCCTGGACAGGCGGCTGTCGGCGCGTCCTGCAGCACGCAGCCAGGGCGTTTCCACGCCACCTCGCCAGCCCTGCGCCGTCTGCTGCAGGTTGACCAGCACATCCTGCCAGTCCTGCCCGCGCAGCAGCACGCTATCCACGAGCAGTTGCTCTACCACGAGCTGCGGGCCGCTGGCCGGGTCGACAGCGCCCGGCCGCACGGGCAGCAGCGGTTCCAGGGCGCGCTGCCAGGCATCCACATCCAGCAGCGCCGCGTGCCCGGACAGGCGCACCTGTCCCGGCACCAGCGGTAAAGGCTGATCCTGCAGCGCGAGCGAAGCAGCGTCCAGCCTGCCATCGGCCAGGGCAAGGCGCGCGGCGACACGGTCGCCTGCGCGCAGATCCAGAATCAACGGCTCTTTGCCCAGGGAACTGTCGACCGTGAAATCGAGTGATTCATGCGCTGCCTTACCCCAGGTCTCGGGCAACGCCAGGGCCACGCCCTGCAGGTTCGAGCGCAGCTGCAACTGCGGCGCGGCCCCGGGCACGATATCCAGCGTCGCCGTCACGGGTGCCTCGCCGGTCGCCAGCGCCGGCACGGCGTCACCCAGCCAGTCGCGCAGCGATGCCACTGCGACGTCGCCAGCAACGGAGAGCCTTACACCGCCCTCCGGTGGTGCGGGTTGTGACAGGGACACCGCCAGGGGTCTTCCCCAAAGTCGCGCCGTCATGCCTTCCAGAGCGAATCCGCCGGCGCTGGTATAGCGCAGCGCGCCATTCAGCCCGTCGATCTGCAACCCGCCCGGACGTATGGCCAGCGACGCATCGTCGAGGGCGACATCCAGCGCGACCCCGGCGGACGACTCGGCCTCGCCGAGGGGAAGATCCAGCGCCAGGTCAAGCGTCAGACCACCCTGCGCGGACCACTGCTGCAGCGCGCCCTGCAGGCTCTCATCCAGCGGCGACTGGTTGATGACCCGCAGTCCGTCCGTCGCACTGCCCGCAATGCCGGCGGTGATTGCCAGACGCATTTCCCCTGACGGCGAACGCCAGGTTTCTGCGGACAGCCGGGAGACGGCGGCATCGTAGAGCCGTGCCGCACCTGCCCACACGCTGACCCGTGTGTCATCGATGAGCACGGTACCTTCGGGGACGGACAGCGTGGGCCAGCGCGGGTGGTAGGCCAGTTCGGCATCACGCAATACAAAGAACAGCTGCACGGTCCGGCCCGCCGGTACCTCAGGCCGTAGACTGCCACGCCAGAGAAATCCGCCGGCATCGAGCGCTGCCTGTTGCACACTGCTGTCCAGCCACTGCAACAGGTTCTCGTCGAGGATATATGGCAGGTAACGGCTGCGATACCGGGCATCGGAGTCACGCAAACCCACCAGCAGATCCATTTCAATACCGTTGCGGGTTGGTCCCCGCGGGATCCACAGTCCGAGCAGCGCTCGCGCCACGCCTTCCTCACCCTTGGCTGTCAGCAGCCCGCTGTGCAGCTGCACACCGGCTTCTGTCCAGCTGATATCGAGGTCTCCGAAGAGCTCTCGGTAGACCAGCGGTTGCCGGTAGACGGTGGGGAACTCCAGGGTAATGTCCTCACTATCCAGTATCACTCGGCCACTGGCCGGCGTGAGCTGTAGGTGCCCACTGGCCCCGGTCACGCCCGGCGCGCCGCGCCAGGAAGCCAGGGCAAGGTCGGTGAAGGCGAGGGACAAATCCCATCCGCGGGCTTCTGCGGTCATGTCATCCATGCTGAACTGCAGCTCCCTTAACGCACCGCGCGGGTCCAGTTCCTGCAGGACATCGGTCAGGGCGGTGGGCAGTATCCCCGCTGTGCTCACCAGTTCTGCAGTTTCCGCCAGGGGCAGATCGCGCCCGCGCAGGCGCAGCGAGTCACCCCATACATCCACCTGCAACCGCGGCACAGCCAGCTGGCCACCCGCGTAGTCCAGCTGCACATCGGAGACAAAAACGCTCAAGCGCTGCCCTTGCTGCTGCAGGCTCGACTCCAGGCTGAGATGCTCCACCGGCAGCACCCAGCCTTCCGCCTCGCCGCGCAGTACAATATCCTCGCCGGACAGCCTCAGCTGCAGACCTTCGAGCCCCGCATTCCAGTCCAGCCAACCCTCGAGCCGCGCCTCTCCGCTGGCGGCCAGCGGCAGTCGCCGACCCCACAGGGGGCGCCAGGGGTCCAGGCTCGCCAGGTCGACAAGCTCGGCGTTCAAGTACACCACACCACTGTATTCCGCCATCGCCAGGGGATCGCCAATGCCCTCGGCGAGTATGCGTATGCGGCTGCCATCCTCCGTCTCGAGCATCGCACGCAGCTGCCGGTGACTGCCCTCCCGGTGCAGCGCCAGGTCAAGACTGAGCCTGTGCTGTCGCGCATCAGGGGATTGCAGCTGCAGCGTGTTCTGCTCCAGCGTCACATGCCGGCTATCCAGCAACAGTGCCCGCAGGCGTGCCGGCGCATCACCACCGCTGCCACCCAGGCCCATGAGGCGAAATTCCCCCGCGGCCGTAATCTCGCCCGATAGCAACAGATGACTGAGGCGCAGGTGCCCGATGCGCAGGGAGCGTTGCAGCAGGCTGCCCCAGACATCAATGGCGACACGCCCCCCTCCCACTGATAGCGGCTCACCGTCGGGAAACCGCAGCTGCACATCGCGGAAAACCAGTTCGGGCCCAAACCCGTGCCACTCGGCGGACAGGGCACCCTGCTCAATCACGAAGGGCACCCGCGCATTCAGCCCATCCAGCAGCCAGCGCTGGTTGGCTTCCACCATCCCGACCAGCAGCCGCCCAGCACTGACATACACGGCCAACGAAACCACGGTCGCAACGATCAGCCGCCACAACAACTGGCTCAGCCGATGATACCGCGACAGTGCTTCAGTCATTGCCGCGGACCATCTCGGCCAGCGATGCAGCAGCCTGCCGGCGTGTGAACAGGGCAACGCCCAGCGGCTCGACCCGGTGTACCCGGCCGCACGCCCCATCCCCTTCCAGCGCCTGCTGCAGTGCATCCAGCACCTGCCGCCAGGCGGCGGAATCACCGAGGGAAACAAAATCAACTGCGAAAAGGCCACCGATACCGCGCAGGCGCAGCTCACGCGGCAGTGCCGCCACCGCCTCGAGGTTGGCCGTGAGCGCTGCGCCGCTGCTGCCGCTGTCGGCGCCGGTATTGACATCAATGGTGGTCATGGCCGAGGTCTGCTCGATAATCAGGCTGCCACCCGAGGGCAGTGCAACCCGCGGCTGCAACAACGATTCGATGGCCGTGTCCACGCCGCGACGGGCAAACAGGAGAGCACCGTCGCCGGCGTGTTCCACCCGTGGCGCAAAGGCAGGCCGATAGACCGCGCACCAGCTGCGCAGGGCTGCCGCCGTGTCGGCGCTGGCAACACGAATCACGCTCGGTGTGGGCCCCGGGAGGTCACGCAGAATGCGCTGGGCAAATGGCAGTTCCTGCAGCAGCATCCGCGGCGGCCCCTGCAGGGAACTCGCCGCCTGCAGCGCCCGCCACCGTTCGGCGAGCAACCGGGCCTCGTCGCGCAACAGCGCCTCCGGTGCGTCCGCGGCCGCCGTGCGCGCCAGCAGGCTGGCACCCTCGATCCCCGCCGCCAGCTCGGCCAGCAGGCTGCCCAGCCGACGACGGGACGCCGGGTCCTGTATTCGGCGCGACAGACCTGTGCCACCCCTGTTGGCCAGCAGCACCAGGTGCGATCCGGGCAATCCCAGCACGGCACTGAGCTGTGGACGCTTGTCACCCACGCTGTCGCGGGTCACCTGCACCAGCAGTCGCTGCCCCTGCCGAAGCTTCGCCGGGAGCGGTCCAGCCGTCGGTGACAGCAGTCCCTGCAGCTCCGGCTCAATGGTGACGAACGCCGCCTCCATGCCGGGCTGCAAGCGCGTGACACGCCCGCTGTAGATGCTGCCGACCCGTGAGGGGCTGGCACAGCGCTCGACCTGCAGCGCCTGCAACACGCCATTGCACAGGCGGGCCATCCGGTGGAGGGCCGCGTCCTCGCAAATCAGAATCTCGTCATGCATCGACGGGTCCGAGAAGGCCAGCCACGCCGTGCTCGGCCAGCAACGCCCAGGTCTCCGCCAGGGGCAGGCCCACCACGTTACTGTAGCTGCCCTCGATGCGCCGCACGAGGGCGCCCCCCAGGCCCTGGATGCCGTAACCACCCGCCTTGTCCCAGGGCTCGTCCGTTGCCAGATAACGCTCACACAGCTCGCGCGTGAGGTTGATAAACGTGACCTCGGTTGCCACTGCCACCTCGGCGCAGCCCTCAGCGTGGGCCAGGCACACCGCGGTGATCACCACGTGGGTGCGCCCGCTGAGCCGCGCGAGCATGCCGAGGCCGGAAAAATGGTCGGCTGGCTTGCCGAGGATATCGTCATCGATAACCACTGTGGTGTCGGCGGCAAGCACAGGCTCCGAGGTGCCGCGACGGGCCTGCACGGCCATGGCTTTCTCCCGAGCCATGCGCGCAACATAATCCGGTGGCGCTTCGCCCGGCCGCGCGGACTCGTCGATGTCTGCCGGATCCACCGCAAAATGCACGCCGAGCTGGGCAAGCAGCTCCTGACGGCGTGGAGAGGCAGAGGCCAGGATGAGTAGTGACATGGTCAGGTAATCCGGTAGTAGCGTCGAACACTGCGCAACACCTGCAGCACCACAGGCCAGAGCAATGCGCTGGACAGCGCCGGCAGCAAAAACCACAGGCTGCGCGCGGCAGCCCCTTCCAGGTTCTGCACCCACTGGCCGATGAGCTGATGCAGGCCAATCAACACAAACACGACGCCACACTGCTGCCAGAGACTGAACACCCGCAGGCGCTGGTAAACCAGCAGGGCACAGAGCGCGACCACGGCCAGAGAAAAGGCGTTCTGGCCCAGCACCGCGCCCTCCAGCGCATCGACCAGCACGCCCAGCACGAGGGCAGTAAAGATGCCGACGCGGTGTGGCAGCGCAATAGACCAGTAGAGTAGCGTCAGGGCGACCCATTCCGGGCGCCCCCACTGCAACCATTCCGGTAGCGGTACGATGGCCAGCAGTGCGGCGAACAGAAAACTGGCCGCGACGACGGTAAACACCACGCCGTTGCCAGCGGTCACGGCGCAGCCTGCGCAGGCGCCGCGTCCTCTGCCGCTTTGACAAACACCAGCAGAACATGCCGACTGCGGTTCAGCGCAGCGGTCGGTCGCGCCAGAACCCGCGCAAAGGGTTGCCCGGGATCTCGCTGTACGAGCACCACCTGGGCAATCGGGTAGCCGACAGGAAAGCGTCCCCCGAGGCCGGAGCTCACCAGCAGATCGCCCTCGCGAATATCTGTGGTCGCAGAGATATGCTGCACCTCCAACGCGTCCAGCGAGCCGGTGCCCTCGGCGATCGCCCGCACCCCGTTGCGGTTGACCTGCACCGGCACCGAGTGCGTCAGGTCTGTCACCAGGAGAACCCGGGAGGTGACTTCGCCCACCTCAACCACCTGGCCCATGAGGCCGTCTGCATCGATCAACGGCTGCCCGACATAAACACCGTCGGTGCTGCCCTTGTTCAACACCAGCTGGTGTCGCATCGGATCCGGAGACACACCGATCAACTCTGCCACCAGCACATCGCTGCGCAACATCGCCGTTGAGTTCAGCAGGCCGCGCAGGCGGGTATTCTCGGCCTGCAGCGAGGCCATTTGCAGTGAGCGCCCCTGCAGCAGCAGATTTTCCCGCTGCAGCCGGGCGTTGTCCTCCAGCAGCCGCGCGCGCGAGCGAATGTGCGTATCCTGCCACTGGCCAAGGCGCGCGGGGATATCCGCCACCCAGATCAGCGGTGCCACCAGCGTATCGAGCACCGCGCGGCTGTGATCGAGCTTGTTGTAGCGCAGGTCAGCGGCAATCAGGCAAACCACCACCAGAATGGCCAGCGATATGCGCAGGCCGAGGTGGGATTCCTTGAGAAATAGCGGCTTGATAACAGCCCCCGCCGCGCGCCCTACTCGGTGGAGAGCAGGTCAATCGTGTGCCGATCCATCTGCTCCATGGCGCGACCGCCACCGCGTGCGACGCAGGTCAGGGGGTCCTCGGCGACAATAACGGGCAGGCCGGTCTCTTCGGAAATCAGGCGGTCGAGGTCGCGCAGGAGCGCGCCGCCGCCGGTGAGCACAATGCCGCTTTCCGCGATATCGGCCGCCAGTTCAGGCGGCGACTGCTCCAGGGCAGACTTCACGCCCTGAACGATAGCCTGCAGCGGGTCCTGCAAGGCTTCGAGTATCTCGTCGCTGTTCAGGGTGAAGCTGCGCGGCACGCCCTCTGCCAGATTGCGCCCACGTACGTCGATTTCACGCAGTTCACTGCCGGCAAAGGCACAACCGATTTCCTGCTTGATGCGTTCTGCGGTCGCGTCGCCAATGAGGCTGCCATAGCGCCGGCGCACATGCGAGACAATGGCCTCATCGAAACGGTCGCCACCGATACGGAGCGAATCGCGATACACGACGCCGTTGAGTGAAATGATGGCGATTTCCGTCGTGCCACCGCCCACATCCACCACCATGCAGCCAGTGGCCTCCTCGACATTCAGGCCGGCGCCGATGGCCGCCGCCATGGGCTCCTCGATCAAGCGCACCTCACGCGCACCGGCGCTCAATGCGGACTCGCGAATCGCGCGCCGTTCAACCTGCGTCGACATGCAGGGCACGCAGACCAGCACGCGCGGGCTGGGACGGATGAAGCGGCTCTCGTGCACCCGGGCTATGAAATGCTGCAGCATTTTCTCGGTGACCTGGAAATCTGCAATGACACCGTCCTTGAGTGGGCGGATAGCGGTGATATTGCCGGGCGTGCGCCCGAGCATGCGCTTGGCTTCGGTGCCCACAGCTTCGATGGTTTTCTGCCCGTTGTGAAAACGGATCGCCACTACCGAGGGCTCATTGAGAACAATGCCCTTGTCGCGCACATAAATCAGCGTGTTCGCTGTACCCAAATCGATAGAAAGATCGTTTGAGAACACGCCGCGCAGCTTCTTCAACATGAATTTTGACTACCTTGTGAATAGATCGGGGAACTCCGTACCGGAGCTCAGCGACACCCCTTCGCGGCGGGCCTCAGGGCCCGAGAGGCCTGCAGTTGAGAGACCGCCTCATTCGTTATTCTGCGGTGTGTAACCTGGCCAATAACTGTATCAATGGCAGGGATTTTGGGCAAGGCGCAAATGTGATAACTTTACGCCCCCGCCGAGAAGGCGGCAGGCTCGCTGACGGTAGTAAATCGAATGACAGTACACCAGGACGACATTGAAAAACTGGCCGAGCTGGCGCGCTTGCGCATAGCCCCCGAGGCAGTCGCCGAGGTCACCGATCGCATCGCCACCATCCTCGGGCTGGTGGATCAGCTGCAGTCAGTGGATACGGCGGCCGTGGAGCCCATGGCCAATCCGCTGGACGCGGTCCAGCGCCTGCGCAGCGATGCTGTCACCGAGGACAACCGGCGCGACGCCTTCCAGGCCATCGCGCCCGCCGTGGAGAACGGTCTCTACCTGGTACCCAAAGTCATTGATTGAAGCGGCAAAGCCGCCCTCGGGACGTCACATGCATGATCTTTCAGTCGCAGAGCTCGCCCACGCCTTGCGCAGCCGGGAATTCAGCAGCACCGAATTGACCCGGCACTGCCTGCAGCGCATACGCTCGCTGGACCCGCAGTACAACAGTTTCATCTCCGTGGACGACGCCGGCGCCCTGGCTGCTGCGGCGAACGCGGATGCCCGCCTGGCGGCTGGCGAGCAGGGGCCGCTGCTCGGTATCCCTCTGGCGCACAAGGATATTTTCTGCACCACGGGGCTGCGCACCAGCTGCGGCTCGAAGATGCTCGACAATTTTGTCCCACCCTATGACGCCACCGTCACCCGGCTTTTGCGTGACGCCGGCACGGTGCTCCTGGGCAAAACCAACATGGACGAGTTCGCCATGGGCTCGTCCAGCGAAACCAGCTTTTACGGCAGCACCCGCAACCCCTGGGACACCACCCGGGTGCCCGGCGGCTCTTCAGGCGGCTCTGCCGCCGCGGTAGCGGCGCGCCTGGTGCCACTGGCTACGGGCACCGATACCGGCGGGTCCATTCGCCAACCGGCGGCATTCTGCGGTATCACCGGTTTGAAGCCCACCTACGGGCGCGTATCGCGGCTGGGCATGGTGGCCTATGCCTCGAGCCTCGACCAGGGCGGGCCCATGGCACGCAGTGCCGAGGACTGCGCGCTGCTGCTCAACGCCATTGCCGGCCTCGACCCCCTGGACTCCACCAGCTCAGCCCATCCGGTCGAGGACTACACGGCGCAGCTGCGCCAGCCGCTGACCGGGCTGCGTATCGGCCTGCCGCGAGAGTATTTCGGCGAGGGGCTCGATACCGCTACCGGAGACCGCATCCACGCGGCGCTCGCGCTGCTTGAGCAGCAGGGGGCAACGCTGGTCGACATCACCCTGCCCCATACCGAGCTGAGCATTCCCACGTATTACATCATCGCCCCCGCAGAGGCCTCGACCAACCTGTCACGCTATGACGGCGTGCGCTACGGCTACCGCTGCGAGGCACCCCGCGACCTGCATGACCTGTATACGCGCAGCCGGCAGGAAGGCTTTGGCGACGAGGTCAAACGGCGCATCCTGGTGGGTACCTTTGCCCTCTCTGCAGGCTACTATGACGCCTACTACCGCAAGGCGCAGCAGGTTCGCCGCCTGATTCGCCAGGACTTCCTCGACGCGTTCGCCAACGTGGACATCATTGCCGGGCCCACCACCCCGGGGCCCGCCTTCGGCCTCGGCGCCAAAACCAGCGACCCGCTGGCCATGTACCTTGAGGACGTCTATACCCTTGCCGTCAACCTTGCCGGGCTGCCCGCGATGTCGGTACCGGCGGGCCAGGCGGCGGGGCTGCCCGTTGGCCTGCAGCTGATCGGCCCGCATTTCGACGAGGCCCGCCTGCTGAACGTGGCACACCAGCTGCAGCAGGCGAGCGACTGGCACAGGCAAGCACCCGTGGAGGCCTCATCATGAACTGGGAAGTGGTCATCGGGCTGGAGGTGCATTTGCAACTGGCCACCGAATCGAAGATCTTTTCCGGTGCGGCCACGCGCTTTGGCGCTGAGCCGAACACCCAGGCCTGCGCGGTGGACCTCGCCATGCCGGGCATGCTGCCGGTGCTCAACGAACAGGCGGTGCGCTACGCCGTCATGTTCGGCCTGGGTATCGGTGCGGAAATCGGGCTGCGCTCGGTGTTTGACCGCAAGAATTACTTCTACCCCGACCTGCCGAAGGGCTACCAGATCAGCCAGTTTCAGGAGCCCATCGTCGGGCGCGGGCACTTTGACATCCAGCTGGAAGACGGCAGTGTGCGCCGCATCGGCATCACCCGCGCGCACCTGGAAGAGGATGCCGGCAAGTCGCTGCACGAAGACTTTCACAACCAGACGGGTATCGATCTCAATCGCGCCGGTACGCCGCTGCTGGAGATCGTCAGCGAACCCGACCTGCGCAGCGCAGAAGAAGCGGTCGCCTACCTCAAGACGCTGCACAGCCTGGTTACCAGCCTGGGGATTTCCGACGGCAACATGGCCGAGGGCTCGATGCGCTGTGATATCAACCTGTCGCTGCGCCCCGCAGGCAGCGAGACATTGGGAACCCGCGCGGAAATCAAGAACGTCAATTCCTTCCGCTTCGTCGAGAAAGCCATCCACCACGAGATCGAGCGACAGGCAGACATTCTCGAAGCCGGTGGACAGGTGGTGCAGGAGACCCGGCTATACGATGCGGAGCGCGACGAAACCCGCTCCATGCGCAGCAAAGAGGTCGCCAACGACTACCGCTACTTCCCCGAGCCGGACCTGCTGCCCGTGGTGATTGAGCAAAGCTGGGTCGATAGCATACGCGCCAGCCTGCCCGAGCTGCCGGCGGCCAAACGTGAGCGGTTCATCGCCGACTATGGTCTCAGCGCCTATGACGCGACCGTACTTGCGGCAGAGCGCCCGCTGGCGGATTTCTACGAAAGCGTGGCAAAACACTGCGGTGACGCCAAATTGGCGGCCAACTGGGTGCAGGTGGAGCTGCTCGGGCAACTCAACCGCAGCGACCTGAGCCTGGGCGAGAGCCCGGTGGACGCGCCAGCCCTCGCCGCACTGCTGCAGCGTATCCTCGATGGCAGCATCTCAGGCAAGATCGGCAAGCAGGTATTCGAGGCCATGTGGGCCGGGGAAGGCGACGCTGACAGCATTATCGAAGCGCGCGGCCTGCGCCAGGTGAGCGACAGCGGCGCCCTTGAGGCCATGGTCTCCGAGGTGATCCGGGGCAATCCGGAACAGGTCGCCCAGTACCTGGCGGCGGATGAAAACCGGCGCAAGAAACTCTCTGGCTTTTTTGTCGGCCAGATCATGAAACTGTCCAAGGGACAGGCGAATCCGCAGATGGTCAACGATCTGCTCAACCAGCAACTGGCAGATGCCGGTGGACACGGGAACACATGAGAAAAGACAAGGAAAAGGTCATCGATGAGGTCTGGACCGAGGACCACATCCGCAGCTTCCTCGGGGTGCGTTCGCACGATGGCAGCGACCACGACTTTCACATGCTGTTGAAAGCCTACCAGAGCATGCGCGCATCCGACTTCCAGCTGTTCGTCGAGTTCTTTACTGCCGACGGCCGCAACCTCCTGGCCACAGGCAAGGATGGCCGCACCGTCCTCGACATCATCAGCGAGCACCGCCATGGCACCGAGTACGCGGAAATCCTGAGGCGGGCTGCCGGGCTCTGATACCGGGACGGGACGTCTCCGCCGGGAGCCCGGGGAGCCTCAACGATCAATCGGCACGCGGCCCTTCATGAAGCGCTCCCGATTCTTGCGCTTCTGCTCCTCGCTCTTGCGCAACAGCACATACACCGCACCTGTGCCGCCGTGCTGCGGCTGGGCACTGTGATACGCCTGCACCATGGGCACTTCCTGCAGCCACACGTTCACATGCCCCTTGAGCACGGCACTGCGCTCGCGCTCGGCCTTGCGTTCGCCCTTGCCATGGATCAGCAGAACACTGCGCAGCCCCAGCTCATGGCATTGCTCCAGGAACGCAAACAGCTCACGCCGAGCCACCGCTACCGTCATACGGTGCAGGTCCAGCCGGGCCTCCTGCTCATAGCGCCCCTGGCGTAGTTTGCGATACACGCCGTTCTGTACGCCCGGGCGCTTGAACTCAAGCACATACCAGGCGTCCAGTGGCTCTGCCTCGCGATCACTGAGCAGATTCCTGTCTGCCTCGGGCGCGCTGACCGCCGCCTGCCGGCGCGCCTCGACCGACGGGTCCCGGCCATCGGCGCCCGGGACGAGCGGCACGCGCTTTTCACGTTTCAGTGGCACCACATCGGCCACTTCCTGGAAAAACAGCTCGGATTCTTCGTCAACCATGGCTTCCCGCTCCCATGCAGTGCATCATTATAGCGCGGCAGATCACCGGGTTTCACGCCAACCAACAAGAGGCCATGTTTTCTATGGAAGGCAACCTTGCTCGCGGCGCGGACTACCTGTTCCGCGGCGCCCGCCTACTCACACACCCCGCATTGCGCCTGTTCGTCATCGTGCCCTTGCTGGTCAACGTGCTTATCTTCGCATCGCTGCTGGGCGTTGCGTTCAGTTTTCTCGACCGCACCATCAACGACTGGATGGCAGCACTGCCCGGCTGGCTGGCGTTTCTTGAGTGGATCATCTGGCCGCTGCTGGTGGTCGTGTTTGGCCTGCTTGCCGGCTACACCTTTACCGCACTGGCACTGCTGATCGCGTCACCCTTCAATAACCTGCTCGCCGAAAAAGCCGAGGAACTCCTGACCGGGCAGCCCGTGGACGCACTGGAAGGCCCGCTGGCCGCCCTGCTTTCCGTGCCCCGAGCCGTGCTGCGGGAACTGGCCAAACTGGCCTACTACCTGCCCATGGCACTGCTGGTCCTGGTGCTCAGTTTTGTGCCCGGCATCAATCTGGCCGCGCCGCTACTATGGTTCCTGCTGGGCGCCTGGATGATGAGCATCCAGTTTGTCGACTACCCGGTCGATAACCACCAACTGGGGTTTGCCGAAGTGAAAGCGGCGGTAGCCCGCAAGCGTCTGAGCAGCCTGGGCTTCGGTGGCCTGGTCGCGCTGTGCGCCGGCATACCGGTGATCAACTTCTTCGTGGTCCCGGCAGCGGTGGTTGGCGCCACCCTGCTCTGGTGTGAGGAACTACGCGAGCAGTGACTCGGGGGGGTGGGTACACTCGAGCCGCTCACCCAGCAGGGCCTCAATATCCGGCAGCAGGAACGCGTCGTCTTCGCTGGCGAAGCTGATGGACACGCCGGTCGCCCCCGCGCGCCCCGTGCGGCCGATGCGGTGCACGTAATCGTCCGGATCTTCCGGCAGATTGTAGTTGACCACGTGGCTGACACCATCCACGTGAATGCCGCGACCGGCGACATCCGTGGCGACCAGCACCTTGATATCACCCTTCTTGAACTGGGCCAACGTACTGGTGCGCTTGGCCTGCGGAATCTCCCCGGAGAGGATGCCGCAGGAGACACCCGCCTTGCGCAGGCGTTCATGCAGCCTGCGCACCTGATCCCGGCGGTTGGCAAACACAATAACGCTGGTGGCTTCCGGGCTGCGCACCAGATTGACCAGCAGGCGATAGCGCTGCTCACTGCTCACCAGATAGACCTTCTGGTCTACCGAGTCAGTGGCCACATGATCGGGCTCAATCTCGATCGTCACCGGTTCCCAGGTCCACTGCTCTGAGAGGTTGATGATGTCCTGTGTGAAGGTCGCGGAAAACAGCAGGGTCTGGCGGTTCTGCTTGGGAGGCGTGGCCCGCACAATGCGTTTCACCTGGGGAATGAAGCCCATATCCAGCATACGGTCTGCTTCGTCGAGCACCAGCGTCTCCACGCGATCAAGGAACAGGTCGCGGCGCTGCATGAAGTCGATCAGGCGACCGGGCGTCGCCACAACGAGGTCGACGACGTCGCTGTTCAGCCGGTTCAACTGCTTCTGGTAATCCATTCCACCAATCAGCGTGACCACCTTAAGACCCGTGAACCTGGCAAGGTCCTCCGCGTCAGCGGCAATCTGCATAACCAGTTCCCGTGTCGGCGCGATCACCAGGGCTCGCGGCTCGCCGAGGAAGCGCTCGCCTTCCTGCGGATGGCACAGCATGTCGTTGAAGACGGTAATCAGAAAGGCCGCTGTCTTGCCGGTTCCGGTCTGCGCCTTGCCGATCGCGTCGTGACCCTGCAGGGTATGCGGAAGGATCGCCGCCTGAATCGGCGAGCAGTAACTGAAACCGAGCCCCGCGATGCCGCGCATCAGCTCCTCGCGCAAGCCGAGGTCATGGAAACGTGTCTTGCCCTCTTCCGGCGCCACCTGAAAGTCGTCCAGGCTCCAGGGCTTCTCGGGGGCAGGGGAACGGCGGGCGCGCTGCTTTCCGGACTTGCCCTGTCCGCGGTCACTGTGCCCGGGGCCGCGGGGCGGCTTACCGTGCGTCGAATCACTGGCGGAGGCTTCGGGAGGGGGGGGTGTGGCGGCGGCGCCATCAGCATTTTTGCTGCCGCGGCCGAGTAGACTCTTGATCAAGGTTGCTTCCTGTCAGGGTTCACGGACTTGCACTGTTTCACAGGGGCACTAGTCTAGCAGTTTTGTCCGGGACGTGCCGCTGCCGGGATACAAACGCGAGAGATAGTAGTCGGCACTGACAAAGCGCCCTCCCCCCATGAACAACAGTGCCAGCAGCATGGCGAAATAGGTAGCGGCAAACTCGATGCCGTTATTCAGCACCACGAGATTACCGTGCTCGGTCAGCCAGCTGTAATTGCCGTGCTCACGCAGGAGATCGCGCGCGGTGCCAAGGCGCACCGCGATATCCTCTGCGCCGGAATCTGCAATCGCCGCCCAGCCGTTCTGCCAGTGCACGGTCCACGCCGCGACCAGCATGGTCACCATCAGCGGCAGGGCAACCCAGCGTGTGGCGAGCCCGACAAGCAGCAGCAGTGCGCCGATGGCTTCCGTGTAGGCGGCCAGGTGGGCCAGCAGCGCGGGGAACGGCAAGCCCAGACCCCAATCCTCGTTGGCAAACCACTCGATGGTGTTGTCCATGCCGGCGATTTTCTGTGTCCCGGCCATCCAGAAAACGGGCACCAGGTACAGGCGCAGCGCCAGTGGCGCCAGCCAGTCGACGTGGCGCAAGGTGCCAAAGACGCCGTTGTGCAAGCGGTAATACAGTCCGATCAGCCAATCCATAGAGCATACTCTCCGGTGCGTGACAGTGTGACCCCACACAGGGCAAAAAGTTTGCCGACGGGGCGATTCAGCGCGTTGCAGGTGAACCGCAATCCGGGCAATCCGGCTTCCGCTGCAGGCGCAGGCGGTACTGGGACAACGTGCGCAAATCCAGCATGAGCACTTCATCGCGCAGGGTTGGCAGGCCCGCGAGGTACTTGAGTGCCTCCAGCGACAGCAGCGACCCCAGCACGCCCACCACCGGCCCGAGCACGCCGGACTCGGCACAGGCCTGCTGGGCGTCATCGGCGGCCGCCAGGGGATACAGGCAACGGTAGCAGGCGCCGCCCGAGCGTGTGTCAAACAGCGCCAGCTGCCCTTCCAGACGCACCGCGGAGGCCGACAGCAGGGGCACCCCCAGCTCCACGCACGCCCGATTCACCGCGTAGCGGGTGCTGAAACGATCACTGGCATCAATGACCAGGTCCTGCCCGGCGACCGCCTCCGCCAGTGCGCGACCCTGCAGATGCGTGGCGATGGGCTGCAGCCGGGTCGTGCTATTCAGTGCCGCCAGGCGCCGTACCGCGGAGGCGGCCTTGTTCATGCCCAGGGTGGTTTCATCATGCAATATCTGGCGCTGCAGGTTGCTCGACGTCACCGCGTCGCCGTCAGCCAGCCGCAGGTGACCGACCCCCGCCGCAGCGAGGTACAGGGCCGCGGGGCTGCCCAATCCGCCAAGACCAACAATCAGCACCCGGGCTGCCGCCAGCGCCTGCTGTCCGTCGATACCGAAATCCGGCAGCAACAGCTGCCGGCTGTAACGCACAAGGTCCGCGTCAGTCAGCATGCCAGCAGCCACCGGTCACTCGCTCCCTGCCCGCCAGATCACAGCGCGTGGCAACGGACTCGAAGCCACTTTCCCGCAGCAACTGCCGCACCGCTGCGCCCTGTTGATGGCCGTGCTCTAACAGCAGCCAGCCGCCGGCGAGCAGGTGGGCCGGCGCGGCCAAACAGAGCTGTGCCAGGTCATCAAGCCCCTGCTCACCGGCAACCAGTGCCCCGACAGGCTCGAAGCGCACATCACCCTGTGCCAGCCAGGGACTGTTGCTCTCCACGTAGGGCGGATTGCTGACAATCAGCGCGTGACGTGTACCCTGCAGCGCCGCGAACCAGTCGGACTGCAGACAGCGCACCCGCCCCGGACACAGCCGCGCGATGTTGTCCTCTGCCACCGCAAGGGCCGCACTGCAGCAGTCCAGTGCAGTCAGTTGCCAGCCCGCGCGCTCCACCGCCAGGGCAATGGCGATGGCCCCGGTGCCCGTCCCGAGGTCAAGCACGCTGGCATCGTGGGGCAAGGGTAATGACAGGGCCCATTCAACCAGCGTCTCGGTCTCCGGGCGGGGAATCAGCGTGGCGTCGGTCACCCGCAGCGGCAGCGACCAGAACTCGCGCTCACCGATCAGGTACGCTACCGGCTCACCGGCGCGGCGGCGGGCCAGCAGGGCTGCATAGCGGGCAGCCTGTGCGGGTGTCAGTTGCGCATCGGGCCAGGCGTAGAGCCAACTCCGGGGCTTGCCCAGCACATGGGTGAGGAGGATTTCGGCATCGCGGCGCGCACTGTCTCCCGGCAGGTCGTTGCCGGCGCGCAGGCAGGCGTCGACCGTCAGCATCAGTGTGCCGCCATGGCCGCCAGTTGATCCGCCTGGTACTCCTGACGCAGCGGGCCGATGATGGCGTCCAGTTCCCCCTGCATGACTTCGTCAAGCTTGTACAGCGTCAGGTTGATGCGGTGGTCTGTGACGCGGCCCTGGGGAAAATTGTAGGTGCGGATGCGATCGGAGCGATCCCCGGTGCCCACCAGGTTGCGGCGCTGCTCGGCCTGCTCTGCGGCCTGCTTGTCCTGCGCTGACGTCTGCAATTTTGCCTGCAACAGGGACATCGCCCGGGCCCGGTTCTTGTGCTGTGAGCGCTCATCCTGGCATTCGACAACAATGCCGCTGGGCAGGTGTGTGATGCGCACCGCAGAGTCGGTCTTGTTGACGTGCTGGCCACCCGCACCTGAGGCCCTGAAGGTGTCGACGCGGATATCCGCCTTGCTGATGGCACCGACGGCGACCTCGTCCGGCTCCGGCATCACCGCTACCGTACAGGCAGACGTGTGAATGCGGCCCTGGGATTCGGTTTCCGGCACACGCTGCACCCGATGTGCACCGGATTCGAACTTGAGGTGGGCATACACATCGCGCCCCTCAACGAGCGTGATGATTTCCTTGAAGCCCCCGTGTTCACCCGGACGCTCGGACAGGACCTCGATCTTCCAGCCCATGGTCTCCGCGTAACGACTGTACATGCGAAACAGGTCGCCGGAGAAAATTGCGGCCTCGTCGCCACCGGTTCCGGCGCGAATCTCGAGGAACACGTTGCAGGAGTCCTGCGGGTCCCGCGGCAGCAGCAGTGCCTGCAGCTCCTGCTCCAGGGCCTCCAGACGCCCCGTGCCGCTGGCGATCTCTTCCTCCGCCATGGCCACGATGTCTGCATCCGCCTCCTGCAGCATGCTGCGTGCCTCATCCAGATCTGCGCGCACGCGGCTGTACTGGTGATAGCAGCTGACCACCTCTTCCAGTTCGGCATACTCGCGGGAGAGTTCCCGAAAGCGGTTCTGGTCGGCGATCGTCTCGGCGTCGCCGAGCAGTGCAGAGACCTCCTCGTGGCGATCAGTGAGGGCATCCAGTTTGGTCAGCAGGGAAGCTTTCATTGCAGGGTTCGGTCGACTCGGGATTGGGCTTGCGGTGCAGAGGTGGATGCCGGGGCGTCCTCCACGGGTTCCAGGCGGCTGGCGCCGGGGGCGCTGTGCGCGGCGTCATCCAGACCCAGCAGGCGGCGGGCGCCTGCCAGCAGATCCTGGCGACCTTCGGCGCTGGCCCGTTTGAGGCCGGCAGTGGGCGCGTGAATCAGCTTGTTGGTGATGCCGCGCGCCAGCTGGGCGACGATCTGCTGCGGGTCATCCCCGCGGGCCAGGGCGCGCAGCGCCCGCTGCAATTCCAGCTCACGGATCGATTCCGCCATGTCACGGTATTGCCGCACGCTGTCCACAGCGGCGAGGCTGCGCAGTTCCTCGAGGTACTCGCTGACACCGGCTTCGATAAGCTGGTCGGCCTTGCGCGCCTCCGTCTGGCGGCTGCGCAGGTTCTGTTCCACGATATCGCGCAGATCATCCACTGTGTACAGGTAGACATCGGGCAGATCCGCCACCTGCGGCTCTATATCCCGGGGAACCGCAATATCCACCATCAGGACCGGGCGGTGCTTGCGCACCTTGATGGCCTGCTCAACGGCGCCCTTACCGAGAATCGGCAACTGGCTCGCCGTCGACGTGATGACGATATCTGCCTGGGGCAGGTGCTCCGGGATCTCCGCCAGCAGCACTGCCTCGGCGCCGAACTTCTGCGCCAGCTCGCGCGCACGTCCCAGAGTCCGGTTGGCGATCACGATGCGTTGTACGCCGGCTTCCAGCAGGTGCCGCGCCACCAGTTCGATGGTTTCTCCTGCGCCGACCAGCAGCGCATCGCAGCGGCTCAGGTCGGAAAAAATATGGCCGGCGAGGTCGACGGCGGCGTAGGCCACGGACACCGGATTTTCGCCGATCGCGGTATCCGTGCGCACCCGCTTGGCGAGGGCAAATACCTTCTGGAACAGGCGCCCCATATCCGCGCCGATGGTGCCCGCTTCCGCTGCTACCGCATAGGCGGACTTCAACTGGCCGAATATCTGGGGCTCACCCAGCACCATGGAATCGAGGCCGCTGGCTACCTTGACCATGTGGCGCAGCGCATCAGCCGACTCGTAGTGATAGGCCGCCCGGCGCAACTCATCGCGGGACAAATGATGGTAGTTCGCCATCCAATCCACGAGCTGCGCGGACTTCTCCGCACAGCGGGACGCCTCCGGCACGATAGCGTAGAGCTCGGTGCGATTGCAGGTGGACAGAATCACGACTTCGTCGAGCCCTGCATGCTCACAGGCATGCTCCAGTGCTTCCGTCACCTGCTCCGGTGCAAATGCCACGCGCTCGCGCACCTCGACGCCAGCCGAGTTGTGATTGATTCCGAGGGCAATGAGATTCATAGCGCGCGAGGGGCTCCGGAGGGGTGGCGGGCCAGGTAGACGCCGCAAACCGAACCACATCCTGTCTGATAAGCCCATGATTCTACCAAGATATGCGCTGAATGACAGGCATCTTGTGAGGCTGCCGCCGGCGGCATCGCCCGCGATCCGCTTTACACCACTTGGGATTCAACCCCTGAGTGTGTCACTATTGCTGCCTCACGCCGGATATCGATACCTGTCCTGACCATGCTCCGACTCTTGCTGACAAGTGCGCTCCTGCTGGCGCTGGGGGGCTGCGCGTCCACCCCACCTGCTGCGCCGGCCAAGGACCCGGCGCCGGCCGCTGCCGCTGCCGAGGTCCCGGAGCCACCGGAGCGCGCCTTTCCGGCCGCGAGCCTCTACCCGCTGCTGCTGGCCGAGTTTGCCCTGCGCCGCAGCGACTACGACACCGCGCTGACCACCTACCTGGAACAGGCCCGGCTGCTGCGGGATCCCGCGATCAGCGCACACGCCACACACCTCGCCCAGTTCATGAAGCGCGAAGCCGAGGCGTATGAGGCGGTGAGCCTCTGGGTCGAACTGGACCCCGACAGTCCGGAGGCCAACAACACACTGGCGACGCTGCTGATCCGCAAGGGTCATCCGGCGCAGGCGGTACCCCACCTGGCAGTGGTCGCGCGCAACGACCTGCGCACCAGCTTCCCCATGCTGCTGAGCGGCTTCCGCGAGCTGCCGGCTACCGAGAAAGCCGCACTCGATGACGCCGTCGACACCCTGCTGGCGGAACGACCCGACGATACCGGCCTGCTGCTCACGCATGCCCTGATCCGCGACGAGCTGGGTGATGCGGCAGGCACTCGCGCTGCTCTGGAGCGTCTGCTGGCGCTGGACCCCGGGCAAACCCAGGGTCTCATGCTGGACGCCAAGCTGCGCCTGGAAGCGGAGGAGGAACGGCCGTTCCAGCGCATCGAAGCTGCGCTGGAAGAGCAACCGGACAACAGCGCCCTGCGCCTCCAGTACGCCCGTCTGCTGACCCGCTCCGACATCGGCGCTGCGCGCCGCCAGTTCGAAATTCTCTCGGCCCGCTCCCCGCGCGACGGCGACCTGCTGCTGTCCCTGGCCCTGCTCAACCAGGATGCGGGCGACACGCTGGCGGCCAAGGCCTACCTGCGACAGGTGCTGGCGCTGGAACAGCGGGTCGACGAGGCGAATTACTACCTCGGGCGTATCCTGGAGCAGGAAGGACGCCCCGAGGAGGCGATCGCCGCCTACACACAGGTCGAAGACCCCAGCAGCCGGGAATTCTTCAATGCACGCGGACGGGTCGGGCGCCTGCTGATCGAGCAGGGCAACGTCAGCGAAAGCGCCGCCTTCTTCGACCAGCAGCGCGCCAGCTACCCCACTCTGACGGAGCAGCTGTTCGCGCTCGAGTCCGAGCTGCTGACCCGGGCCAGCCTGCTGGAAGCCAGCCTGGCACTGCTGGACCAGGCCCTGGCCACGCTGCCGGAGGCCGGCTCCCTGCGCTACAGTCGCGCCATGCTGCGCGAGCAACTGGGCGACCTGAACGGCATGGAGGCGGACCTGAGGCATATCCTGGAAGACAACCCGGACAACGCCACGGCGCTGAACGCGCTGGGATACACCCTGAGCAACCACACCAACCGCTATGCGGAAGCCGAGCAGCTCATTTCCCGTGCCCTTACCCTGGCCCCGGAGGAACCGGCCATCCTGGACAGCATGGGCTGGGTGCTGTTCCGGCAGAACCGGGCGGAAGAGGCGCTGCACTACCTGCAACGGGCCTGGACGGGGCTGAAGGATCCCGAGGTCGCGGCGCATCTCGGCGAGGTGCTCTGGACCCTGGGTCGTGAGGAGGACGCCACCGCCGTCTGGCGCAACGGGCTGCAGCTGGATCCCGAACACCGCACCCTGCTGGAGACGCTACAGCGCCTGCAGGTGCCCCCTGCACGGCTTGAAGGCGAGTGAATCTGCAGTACGCCCCCGCCCTGCGCCTTGCCCTTGTGTGCATCGGGCTGTGGCTGACCGGCT
Organism: Halieaceae bacterium UBA5044; assembly: GCA_002416125.1. Lineage (GTDB taxonomy): Bacteria > Pseudomonadota > Gammaproteobacteria > Pseudomonadales > Halieaceae > Haliea. The sequence goes on along the minus strand of DIBU01000013.1, from coordinate 27,892 downwards.
GCGCCACAGCACCAGCGCCACTCCCGGACAGCCCCTGGCTGCAACGGTCGCAACGGCTGGGCGCGCTGGACGACTGGTCCGCCACCGGCAAGATCGCCCTGCGCAATGGGGAACAGTCGGAATCTGCCAGTCTCAGCTGGGAACAGCGGCAAAGCGACACCACGGTGCAGCTCAGCGGGCCCCTGGGACTGCAGGCCACGGAGCTGCGCAGTGATGGTCGCACGCTGGCAGTGTCGCAGGGAGAGTCCCTGCGCTTGTTCGACCTGTCGACACCGGATGTCATGGCGCAGGAGACGGGCTGGGATCTGCCGCTTGCGGCCCTGCCCCACTGGCTCAAGGGCATTCCCGCCCCGACGCCCCCGCCCGATGTGCTGGACATCGCCGATGACCTGCTGCAGACCCTGCAGCAGTCGGGCTGGCGGATACGCTACGAGCGCTACCAGCAGGTGGGCGTGTACTTCCTGCCCACGCGATTGACGCTGGAGCGCGGTGCCACACGCGCCAAAGTGATCATTCAGCACTGGCGCGCAGGTCGCGAACCATGAGCAGCAGCGTGGCGCTGATATCGCCCGCCAAGCTGAACCTGTTCCTGCACGTTACCGGCCGACGCGAGGACGGCTATCACACCTTGCAGACCGTATTTCAGCTCCTGGACTGGGGAGACAGGATGACGTTCACCGCCAACAACAGCGGCACCGTCACCCTGGACATGCCGGGCAGCGATGTGCCCCTCCGGGACAACCTGATCCTGCGCGCCGCACAGCTGCTGCAGCGTGGTACACTGGGCGCCGCGATTACCTGTGACAAACAGATTCCCATGGGCGGCGGGCTTGGCGGAGGCTCCTCCAACGCGGCGAGCACACTGCTGGCGCTGAACCGGCTGTGGCAGCTCGACATGAGCCTCGACACCCTGCAGGCCCTGGGCGCCTCCCTGGGGGCGGACGTGCCGGTGTTTGTCGGCGGTCACAGTGCCTGGGCCGAGGGCATCGGCGAGGTGCTGACGGCAATCCACCTGCCAGAGGCCTGGTACCTCATCCTCAAGCCCCGCTGTGCGGTGCCCACAGGGGAAATTTTTTCCGACCGGGAATTGACACGAGACAGCCTGCCGATCACAATGGCCGCCTTTTTTCAGGGGGTACACCGCAACGACTGTGAACCGGTTGTTGTCGCGCGCTACCCTGAAACAGGTGAAGCGCTCAACTGGCTGCGGCAATTTGCCGAGCCGCGGCTGACTGGCACCGGGTCCTGTGTATTTGCCGCCTTTGGCACACGGGAACAGGCGCAGGCGGCGCAGCGGGAAGTCCCCGGGAAGTGGGTCTCCTTCGTTGCAAAGGGCGTCAACGAATCACCTGCACTGAGGGCACTGGCCTGAAGTTTACAACGAATTATTGGGGTGTCGCCAAGTGGCAAGGCACCGGGTTTTGATCCCGGCATTCGTAGGTTCGAATCCTACCACCCCAGCCATATCCCCCCAGGAGAGAAGTGCCGTGTCCTCCAAGCTGATGGTCTTTACGGGTAATGCAAACCCGGAACTGGCCCAGAAGATTGCCAACCGACTGTATCTTTCCCTGGGCAAAGCCAGCGTGGGCAAGTTCAGCGACGGCGAGATCGCGGTCGAGCTGAATGAAAACGTCCGCGGCAAGGACGTGTTTGTCGTGCAACCTACCTGTGCCCCGACCAATGACAACCTGATGGAACTGCTGGTCATGATCGATGCGCTGCGCCGTGCATCGGCTGCCCGCATCACCGCCGTGGTGCCCTATTTCGGCTACGCACGCCAGGATCGTCGGGTGCGCTCCGCCCGCGTGCCGATCACCGCCAAGGTCGTTGCCGACATGATGGTGTCCGTAGGCGTTGATCGGGTACTCACCGTCGACCTGCACGCCGAGCAGATTCAGGGTTTCTTCGGTTGCCCGGTAGACAACGTCTACGGCTCTCCCATCCTGAACGCCGATATCCTGGAGTGCAACTACGAGAACCTGATCGTCGTATCGCCGGATATCGGCGGCGTGGTCCGGGCCCGCGCCATCGCCAAACAGCTGGATGACGCCGACCTCGCCATCATCGACAAGCGCCGCCCCCAGGCCAACGAAGCCCAGGTGATGAACCTGATCGGAGAGGTCGACGGACGCATCTGCCTGCTGGTGGACGACATGGTCGACACCGCCGGCACCCTGTGCAAGGCGGCCGATGCGCTCAAGGAGCGCGGGGCCAGCAAGGTCGTGGCTTACTGCACACACGCGGTGCTGTCTGGCCGCGCCCTGGAAAATCTTCGTAATTCCCAGCTCGACGAGCTGGTCGTCACCGACACGATTCCCCTGAGCGCGGACGCCCGGGCCGTCTCGAAAATCCGCCAGCTGACCATATCGGACCTGCTGGCGGAGTCGATTCGCCGGGTTTCCAACGAGGAATCCATCAGCGCGCTGTTCCAGTAGGGGCAGCGCATAACCCACCCACTGCCGGGCCGGTCGCAGGCGAAGCAGTGTGTTATCAAAGGAGTGCAGACAATGTCTGACCAATTTGAGTTGTACGCAGAAGTGCGTGAGGACATGGGGAAAGGTGCGAGCCGCCGCCTGCGTCGTCTCGCAGACCAGGTTCCCGCCATCATTTACGGCGGTGACAAGGACCCCCAGCCACTGTCCATCATCCGCAAGGATCTGGAAAAATCGCTGGAAAACGAGGCATTTTTCTCTCACGTGCTGGTGATCAACATCAACGGCAAAAAAGAGAAAGCGATCCTCAAGGACCTGCAGCGCCACCCGGCCCGCAACAGCGTGACCCACGCTGACTTCCTGCGCGTCAACGAGAACGTGGCCATCAAGGTTCACGTGCCGATTCACTTCCTGAATGAAAAGACCTGCCACGGCGTCAAGGTTCAGGGCGGCATGATCCAGCACCAGGCTACCGACATCGAAGTACTGTGTCTGCCGACGGACATCCCCGAGTTCATTGAAGTGGACATGGCTGACGTCAAGACCGGTGAAATCATTCACCTGTCAGACATCACGCTGCCGCAGGGCGTCACCTCGGTTGCCCTGGCTCTTGGCGAAGACCACGACCTCGCGGTCGCCTCCGTTGTTGCACCCAAGGGTGGCAGCGACGCCGAGGAAGACTCGTCCGAAGACAGCAGCTCGGACAGCAGCGAGGACTGATCTCTCGCAACGGCGAGGCACTGGCGTTGGCAGGCTCCATATCCATGATTGCCGGACTGGGCAACCCGGGCAGCGACTACCGGGGAACCCGTCACAACGCCGGTGCCGACTTCGTCGAGGCACTGGCACGCCAATACGGTGCCACACTGCAGCCAGAATCCCGTTTTTCGGGCCTCAGTGCACGCATCCAGGTGGCCGGTCACGACATTCGATTGCTGATCCCCACCACGTTCATGAACCGCAGCGGGCAGTCCGTTGCGGCCATGGCGAACTTTTTCAAGATCGCACCCGAGGCCATTCTGGTCGCGCACGACGAATTGGACATTCCCGCCGGGACCGCTCGCTTCAAACGCGGGGGTGGGCACGGTGGCCACAACGGGCTGCGCGATATTGTCTCCCGCCTCGGCAACAACAACAGTTTCGCCCGACTGCGTATCGGCATTGGCCACCCAGGCCACGCGTCCCAGGTCACGGGTTATGTTCTCGGCCGGGCCGGCGCGGTTGACCAGAGGCGTATCGAGGCCAGTATTGGCGCGGCCATTGATGCCCTGCCCCTGTTTCTGGCGGGGGAAGACACGCGGGCAATGACACAGCTACACAGCTTCAGTGCGCCCTGAACCGCGCGCGTCGCTCTACACTCGCCCCCTCACACTCGTACCGTAGACACAGGATTCAAACATGGGTTTCAAATGTGGAATTGTCGGGCTGCCCAATGTCGGCAAATCGACCCTCTTCAACGCCCTCACCCGGGCCGGCATCGATGCCGAGAACTTCCCGTTCTGCACCATCGAGCCCAATGCCGGTGTGGTGCCGGTACCGGACCCGCGCCAGAAGCGCATTGCCGAGATCGTCAAACCGCAGCGCGAGGTGTCGACCACGATGGAGTTCGTGGACATTGCCGGGCTGGTCGCCGGCGCCTCCAAGGGCGAAGGCCTGGGCAACCAGTTCCTGGCGAATATCCGCGAAACCGATGCCATTGCCCACGTCGTGCGCTGCTTCAATGACGACAATGTCATCCACGTGGCAAACCGTGTCGACCCCCGGGCGGATATCGACGTGATCAACACCGAGCTGGCCCTGGCCGACCTGGAGAGCTGCGAAAAACAGCTGCAGCGAGTGACCCGTAACGCCAAGGGCGGTGACAAGGAGGCGATTGCCCTGAAGGCACTGCTGGAAGGCAAGCTGCTGCCACACCTGAACGAAGCCCTGCCCGTGCGCTCACTCGCGTTTGATGACAACGAGCGGGCACTGGTGAAGACCCTGCACCTGCTCACAGTCAAGCCCACCATGTACATCGCCAATGTCGACGAGGAGGGCTTTGAGGAAAATCCCTACCTCGACACCGTGCGCGAGATCGCCGCCAGCGAGGGGGCTGTCGTGGTGGCCATCTGCAACAAGCTGGAGTCAGAGATCGTCGAGCTGGAGGATGCCGAACGTCAGGAATTCCTGCAGGATCTGGGCATGGAAGAGCCGGGGCTGGATCGGGTTATCCGGGCCGGTTACCAGTTGCTCAACCTGCAGACCTACTTCACGGCCGGTGTGAAGGAGGTCCGCGCCTGGACCGTGCGCGTGGGCGCAACCGCCCCGGAGGCCGCCGGGGTTATCCATACGGACTTCCAGAAAGGCTTTATACGCGCGGAGGTCATCAGCTACGAGGACTTTATCACCTACAAGGGCGAGCAGGGCGCCAAGGACGCGGGGCGCTGGCGCCTTGAGGGCAAGGACTATATCGTTCAGGATGGTGATGTTATCCACTTCCGATTCAACGTGTAGGAGTGAAGCCCATGGCACGCACCGTGACCGTCGCCGCCACCCAGATGGCCTGCAGCTGGGACCGGGCGGCAAATATCGCCAATGCTGAACGCCTGGTGCGGGAGGCGCACCGGGCCGGCGCGCAGGTCATTCTCCTGCAGGAGCTGTTTGAAACCCCCTACTTCTGCCAGAAACCGGATGAGGACCACATGCTGCTGGCCACAGCAATGGCAGAAAATCCCGCCATCCGGCATTTTCAGGCCATTGCACGGGAACTGCAGGTGGTACTGCCGATCAGTTACTTCGAGCTCGCCGGTCGCGCCCGCTTCAATTCAGTAGCCATTGTCGATGCCGACGGCAGCCTGCTCGGCAACTACCGCAAGAGCCATATTCCGGACGGCCCCGGCTACCACGAGAAGTTCTACTTCAATCCCGGCGATACCGGTTTCAAGGTCTGGAATACCCGTTATGCCCGCATCGGCGTGGGCATCTGCTGGGATCAATGGTTCCCGGAAAGCGCACGCAGCATGGCACTGCTGGGCGCCGAACTGCTGTTCTACCCGACCGCCATCGGCAGTGAGCCCCACGACCCCGACATCCACTCTCGAGACCACTGGCAGCGGGTGCAACAGGGCCACGCCGGCGCCAACCTGATGCCCTTGATTGCCAGCAACCGCATCGGTCGTGAGGTTCAGGAAGACAGCGACATCACCTTCTACGGCGGCTCCTTCATCGCCGACCACACCGGGGCACTGGTGCAGCATGCGGATGGCGCCCATGAGAGCGTGCTGGTAGAAACCTTCGACCTGGACGCCATCGAGAAGATGCGCACGGCCTGGGGCGTATTCCGCGACCGCCGGCCACCGCTCTACGCGCCCATCAACACACTGGACGGCGAACACGCGTGACTCCGCAACCCGGCACACCACGCGCCGACGGCTACTACATGCCAGCGGAATGGGCCCCGCATACGCGGACATGGATGCTCTGGCCAGAGCGCCCCGACAGCTGGCGCGCCGGTGCCGTGCCCGCGCAGGCCGCCTTCAGGGCGGTTATCGCCGCCATCGCGCGCTTCGAACCGGTAACCGTAGGCACCTCGCAGGCGCAATTCCTGAACGCCTCGACACAGCTGGCTGACATCCCGAATGCTCGCGTTATTGAACTTTCCAGTGATGACGTCTGGATGCGCGATTGCGGCCCGACCTTTGTGATCGACCACGCGGGCGGCCTGGCAGCCGTAGACTGGGATTTCAACGCCTGGGGCGGTCACGATGGCGGCCTCTACCCCACCTGGGACATCGACAGCCAGGTCGCGCGGAAAGTGGCCCAGCTGGAGGGCGTTACGCGCTACGCGACTCCCGGCTTCGTGCTGGAAGGCGGCTCCATTCATGTGGACGGGGAAGGCACGCTGATCACCACCGCGGAATGCCTGCTGCACCGCAACCGCAACCCGGGACTGTCACAGGATGCGATTGAAACCTACCTGCGGGACTATTTGGCGGTCGACACCATTATCTGGCTGCCACAGGGCATGTACAACGACGAAACCGACGGCCATATCGATAACTTCTGCTGCTTCGTGGCACCCAGCGAGGTCCTGCTCTGCTGGACCGATGACGCCGCCGACCCCAACTACAGTCGCTGCCGGGCTGCGCTTGCGGTGCTGGAGAACAGCCTCGACGCCAAGGGGCGCTCGCTGCGTGTGCACACCATTCCCATTCCCTCGGCCCGCTACGCCGTTCTGGAGAGTGAGGGTGGCGCCATCGGCCAGGTACCGGATGAAGAGGGACAACCGGAGCGGCTGGCCGCCTCTTACGTGAATTTCCTCATCGTCAATGGCGGCGTGGTGATGCCCGGGTTTGACGACCCGATGGATGCGGTGGCCCGCAAAACGCTGGAGAAGCTTTTTCCGGAGCGCGAGGTAGTGATGGTGCCGGGCGGGGAAATCCTGCTCGGAGGCGGCAATATTCACTGCATCACGCAACAGCAGCCACGGCCGACAGGCGCTTGACTTGCCCCGGCAAAATTAGGAAAATGCGCGCCTTCTCGGGACAGCAGTCCCATGCAGTAATTGTGGCTACGTAGCTCAGCTGGTTAGAGCACAGCATTCATAATGCTGGGGTCGGTGGTTCAAGTCCACCCGTAGCTACCACTTATTCCTTTCAAAAACAGTCGGCTCTCCCCAATTAACGGGGGATAGACCGGTTCTCACTAAACTCGATTGATGATCTTTGGCTCCCGCGCTTCACTGCCCTAGGATGCTCACCCTCGGCTTCCGGCCCAGCCGGATGATGACACAACGCCTGAACACAAGTGGTGACTTCGCGTGACTTCCAGTAACTCTCACCTGACCAGCACACTGCTGCTGGTCGGCATTGCAATGTCGGCTGCCCAGGCACAGGCAACCAACGGCTACTTTACCCACGGCACCGGCGTGCGCGCGCAGGCCGTCGCCGGCGTCAGCCTGGCACTGCCGCAGGATGCCCTGGTTGCTGCGAGCAATCCCGCGGGCACCGGCAGGGTCGGTGATCGAATCGATGCCGGACTGACCTGGTTCCAGCCTGATCGCAGCTCAGTCATTGAAGGCAACCTCGCGGGTGCTGATGGCCGCTATGATGGCAATGACGACGCCTGGTTCCTGCTGCCCGACATTGGCTTTACACGGGCGGTCAATGAACAACTGAGCTGGGGGATTGCGCTATATGGTAATGGCGGCATGAACACCAGCTACGCCGACAATCCCTACGCCGCTTTCGGCGCGAGCGGGATGGCCGGCGTTGACCTGGCGCAGGCTTTCATCACACCCTCGGTCGCCTGGCGCGCGGGCAACCACAGCTTTGGCGCAGCAGCGACCTTTGCCTACCAACGTTTCGAGGCAAAAGGCCTGGCGCCCTTCGACGGCTTCAGCAGCCGACCCGGCTCCGTCACTGACCTTGGCCACGACAGCAACACCGGCTGGGGCGTCAAGCTGGGCTGGATGGGCAATGTCAGTGACAGCGTCACCCTGGGCATCGCCTGGTCTTCCGAGATCGACATGTCCAATTTTGACGACTACGCCGGGTTGTTCGCGGACGACGGCGACTTCGACATCCCTGAATCCTTTGGCGCCGGTATTGCCTGGCAGTTAAACGAGGCCTTGACCCTGGCGGCGGATTGGCAGCGGATTCAGTACAGCGATATCGACTCGGTGGGTAACCCGCTGGCACCCCTGTTGTCAGGCGTGCCACTGGGTGTCGCGGGTGGTCCGGGCTTTGGCTGGGAGGACAGTGAGGTCTACAAACTCGGCACCGTGTATACGGTCAGCGACGCGCTCACGCTTCGCGCGGGTGTCAGCCATATGGATCAGCCCATTCCCGGTGGAGAAACCTTCTTCAACATTCTTGCACCGGGCGTGATTGAAACCCATGTGAGTTTCGGGGCCAGCTGGGCGGTGTCCGACAAGAGCGAGTGGAATTTTGCCTATACCCGAGGACTTGAAAAAACCGTGCGCGGCGCCAATTCTATCCCCGGACCGTTCGGTGGCGGCGAGGCCGACCTCACCATGCACCAGAACATACTTGCAATCGGCTTTACGAGACTGTTTTGATGGGTATTGCCTGGCATCTGTTTACGCCCTGGCATTCGCTTGCCGGTGGCGCCTTGATTGGTCTTGCCGCCAGCCTCCTGTTGCTCGGCAACGGCCAGATAGCCGGCATTAGCGGCATACTCGGCAACCTGCTCAAGCCCGAGGGGCGCGCGCCCTGGCGCCTGGCGTTCCTCGCGGGCCTGGTGTTGGCACCCCTGCTGCTGTGGCCGGTGATGCTGCAGATCACCCCATCCCCTGTTGCGACACCCGAGCTCGACAGCGCAACCCTGATCCGGCTGCTGACGGGTGGGTTTCTTGTCGGCCTGGGGACCCGCTTTGCCAACGGCTGCACCAGCGGCCATGGCGTTTGCGGCCTGGCCCGGCTTTCTCCGCGTTCGCTGGTCGCGGTACTCAGCTTCATGGGCGCCGGCTTTGTGACGGTTGCCCTGTGGCGGCTGGTAAACGGAGGTGTCTCGCTATGAAAAGTACCCTCAATGCACTGCTCGCGGGCCTGCTGTTCGGTGCCGGACTGATTGTCTCAGGCATGGTCAACCCGGCCAAGGTCATCGGTTTTCTCGACCTGACCGGGCAGTGGGACCCATCTCTGGCGCTGGTCATGGCCAGCGCGATCAGCCTCTCCTGGCTGGGTGTCAGGCTGGCGGCGAGACGCAGCGATCCGGCCTGTCCCACTGACGCCCCGGCCAGGCCCATCGACAAGCCATTGGTACTGGGCAGCATCGTATTCGGCATCGGGTGGGGTGTAAGTGGCTTTTGCCCCGGCCCGGCGGTGGTTGCCACCGGGAACCTTTACTGGCCGGCTTTGGTCGTCGTGCTGGGCATGCTGCCAGGGCTCGCTGTGGCGGGGATGTTCCAGGCAGCACAGCGCGATTGACTGCGAGGCACGCCTTCGCAAGCGTTCACAGAATCCACGGGATCAGGACTTTACGCTCTGGCGGATAATCCTCGAACTTTTTCAGATACCACTGGTGCACCTGAAACGCGCGGGGCACCAGATTCGCTGCGCTCACAAACAGCACAAACAGCGCACCGGGCGACCAGGTTGCAATCGCAAACCCGGTGAACGACAGCAGTTCCGTGAAGTAGCTGGGGTTGGTGACGTAGCGGAACAGCCCGCCTTCTGGAATGCGATAAACCCGCTCGCCACTCTCCACTTCCGCCTTGCTACGGAGGTTACGGATGATCGCGTCGGAATGCACATTCATGACGAAGCCGAACACGTAGATCGACATGCCCAGCAGGAAACGTGGGTCGGTCAACCAGTCAGCCGTCAGATGTGAAGACAGATGGGATATGAAGACTGCGTTCAGGTAACCGTGCAAGGCAGTGACCAGCCAACCCGCCACCACCACCATTAACCCGAAGGTGCCTTTGCTGCCCTTTGCGACACGCATGAACAGGGGAAACAGGAAACCCCGGTTGGCGTAATGAATCAACCACACGCCGAGGAAGATCATCGGGACCAGCTCGCCTGCGTTCTTCCCGTGCAGATAAAACCAGAGAAAACTCAGTGTGGCCGGAAGCTCCATCAGGAACCATCCCAGCCGAGGGGACAGCGACAACCCCCTGCCCTCCGCACCGAAGCGTCCATAGGGCGCCTTCGACAGGAAAGCACCGACCAGAATAAACGCGGCGTAGACAAAACTGCCAATCAGAATGGTGTTGTACACCTCGGCAGACATCAGCCAGTTCATGCTCTCCCCTCCTGTGACTGCCCGCGCGGGCAGCTGAATCGTTCCCGTGTCATACCGCCACAGTTTTGCGGCGAGCGCATGGTACACGAGCACTGCCCGACAGACGGGGCGCATTTCCATACCAAACGGGGAAAAATGCGTGGCGTGCCGCAAGAGCCGGCGTTGCCGTTGCGAAAAAACAGCAGCATTTAATCCTTTCATTTGACGCAGGCTTTGCTATCATGTTTCTCCTTCTGGCGCACATCGGTCTGCGCCACAACGTAACGCCACATCCGCTTCACGCTCTGTGTCACCCGGTACCCTTAAAGTACCCCCAGCTATACCGCAACACACCCCGCTCTGGACCGAGCCATCAAACACGTAGCATTTGCTACCTTGCATGTTGGCCAGGCGATCTGTCAGCCAAAAATCAGGATTAACATCACGTGTATTTTAAAGAACTCGGCCTTTCGGCCGAACTGCTACGCGCAGTAGAGAAACAAGGCTATAGTCAGGCCACTCCCATACAACAACAGGCCATACCGCTGGTTCTGCAGGGCAAAGACCTGCTGGCAGGGGCGCAAACAGGCACTGGAAAAACCGCAGGGTTTACCCTGCCTGTGTTGCAACAGTTACAGGACAAGTACCCTGCCGGGCAAAAAAGCTACCCCAAGGTGCTGGTGCTGACGCCGACTCGCGAACTCGCCGCACAGGTGCATGAGAGCGTGCGCGACTACGGCTGCCATCTGCCCTTCCGCTCTGCGGTGATTTTCGGCGGGGTCAGTATCAATCCGCAGAAACAGAAGCTCATCAAGGGCGTTGATATTGTCGTAGCAACGCCGGGCCGCCTGCTGGACCACGTCCAGCAGCGCAGTATCGACCTGTCACGGATCGAGATACTGGTTCTGGACGAGGCAGATCGCATGCTGGATATGGGCTTCATTCACGATATCCGCAAGGTGTTGAAGATCATCCCCAAGCAACGCCAGACGCTGCTTTTCTCTGCGACCTTTTCCAACGACATCAAGACCCTCGCCGCAGAATTCCTGCAGCAGCCGGCGCAGATTCAGGTGACACCGGAGAATACCGCGACGGAACTGGTCAGCCAGACCGTGTATCCGGTCGACAAGAAGCGCAAACGTGAACTGCTTGCCGAGAAAATTGGCCAGGAAAACTGGCAGCAGGTGCTGATATTCACCCGCACCAAGCACAGTGCCAACAAACTGGCAGAACAACTGGGCAAGGACGGCATTACGGCAGCAGCAATTCACGGCAACAAGTCACAGGGGGCGCGCACCCGGGCCCTGTCTGACTTCAAGGCCGGCGCGATCAGAGCCCTGGTGGCAACGGACATCGCCGCGCGGGGTATCGATATCGACAAACTGCCCCATGTGGTGAACTTTGAGTTGCCCAACGTGCCCGAGGACTACATTCACCGCATCGGGCGCACCGCACGAGCGGGCCAGCAAGGCAGCGCTATTTCACTGGTGTGCGTTGATGAGCTGAAATTGCTCAAGGATATCGAGAAACTCCTGGGCAAGCCCATCGAGAAAGTGTACGCACCGGGGTATGACGTTGACCCCAGCATCAAGGCCGAGGTGATTCAGAACGGCAGCAACCGCGGCAGCGGACGCAACCAGCCGAGCGGCCGGGGCAGGTCGCAGGGCCGCGGTCGCCCCGGCGCGTCAGGAAACGCTGCCCGAGCCCGCCCCGCCAGCGGCAATCGGCACCCCGGCTGATTCCGCGGGCCAGACGACGCCGTTTTGGACCATCGCCAGCCCGCGAGCCGCCTCAGTTGCTGAGGCGGCCCGGCGCTCGTGCTACTCCTCGAGCCAGCTGACCCGGTACAGGTCCCGTCTTCTGTCGAGAAAGTTTCGTACCGAGCCCTCGTTGCGCAATTTATTCAGTTTCTCGAGGTCCAGGTCAACGATCAGCGTCATCTCGGTGTTGGGCGTCGTTTCAGCCATGATCGCATCGTGAGGGAAGGCGAAGTCCGAAGGAGAGAACACCGCTGACTGTGCATACTGGATATCCGCCCCATCCACCTTCGGCAGGTTGCCCACGCTGCCGGAGATCGCCACATAGCACTCATTTTCGATCGCCCGGGCCTGTGCACAGCAGCGTACGCGCAGATAGGCATTTTTGGTATCGGTCCAGAATGGCACAAACAGCATCTGCATATCATGCTCTGACTGCAATCGCGCAAGCTCCGGAAACTCCACGTCGTAGCAGATCAGGATGCCGATCTTGCCGAAATCGGTATCAAACACCCGCAGTTTGTCACCACCCCGCATGGTCCAGGCCCGGGCTTCATAGGGTGTCGGGTGTATTTTGTACTGCGCATCCAGCGTTCCATCGCGACGACACAGGTAGGCGACATTCAGGAGTTCGTCGTTCTCCACGACCGGCACCGAGCCGGCAATGATATTGATGTTGTAGGTCACCGCCAGCTTGGATATTGCGTCAATGATCTCATCGCTGAAACTGGCGAGGGCCTTTATCGCGTCGACAGAGGTTCGATGCTGCTCCAACCCCATCAGGGGCGCATTGAAAAACTCGGGGAACAGCGCCAGGTCACACTGGTAGTCGGATAGCGCATCGACAAAGAACTCGACCTGCTGGATCAGTTCTTCCACGGAGCGCAGCGGCCGCATCTGCCACTGCACGCAGCCCACCCTGGCGGTGCTGCGGGTTGCCCCGATCAGCGGTGCTTTACCGGGGTCGTAGTACAGGTTGTTCCACTCCAGCAGCGTGGCGTAACCGTGGGATTCCTTGTCCTCCGGCAGATAATTTTTCAGCACGCGCTTGACGTCGAAATCATTGGACAGCTGAAAACTCAAGATCGGGTCGTAGATCTCCTTGCGCTTGACCAACTCGATGTAGGCCTGGGGGGTCATTTCCGCCGCGTATTTCTCGTAGTTCGGAATACGACCGCCGGCCACAATGCTCTTCAGGTTCAGGTTCTGGCACAGTTCCTTGCGCGCTTCATAGAGTCGCCGGCCAAGACGCATACCGTGATAGTCGGGGGATACACAGACGTCTACGCCATACAGCACATCGCCCTTGGGATCATGTGTGGTGAGATAGGCATCGCCGGTAATTTCATCATAGGTGTGCTGGTCACCGAACTTGTCATAGTCAACGATGACCGAAAGCGCAACCGCAACAACGACGCCGTGATCCTCGATACAGATCTGCCCGTCGGCGAAAGCCTCCAGCTGCGCGCGAAACTTTTCTTCCGGCCACGCACCCCCGAGGTGCGGGTAGACCTTGTCCATGATGGCCTTCAGATCCGGGTAATCCTCAAGGGTCAGGTGACGAAGGCTGAGTTTGTGCTCAGAGTCCTCACCTGTGATGTTGTCGACCATATCTTGTTCCTGATGGCTGTGAATGGCTGGGTGTTCGCAGAGGCACAGAGTATACGTGAGCGGACATTCAGGTGCTGTTTCTTTCAACTGCACAGGGCGGTATCTGCCTGACCGGCCACGGGCGCTGACTGCGTGCTGGCAGGGGCCGCCGGCCATGACCCGCAATCATGGCCTTGACGCTGCTGCCAGCGAAACCTAGTCTCGACCCTTTGCCGAGCAGGGATGCCGAATAGATGCGCCGATCCAGTGAAACAGCCGCGGCCGGTACGCCGCCGGTGAGCGACCCGGCACGCCGTCCCGCAGTGGTGATGGCCAGCATCGCCTTCCTCGCGCACAACGCCGCGGTAGGTCTGTGCTATGGCTCCTTCGGGGTACTGGTAATGGAGTTCGAACGGCATTTCGCTGCCGGTCGCGCCCAGACGTCCCTCGCATTCTCCCTGGTCGTACTGGCCAGTGGCCTCATGGCGCCCTTCGTCGGCGCTCTGCTGGGGCGCACGCACATCCGCTCGGTCATGATCAGCGGGGCATTGCTCACCAGTGTCGGGTTCTTCTGCCTGCCGCTTACCCAGCAGCCGTCCGCTATGCTCGCCTGCTTTGCGCTGCTGATCGGCCCGGGCATCAGCCTGCTCGGGCTGCTGCCCGCCGTCACCCTGGTAAACAACTGGTTCAGTCATCGCCAGGGGCTGGTACTCGGGCTTGTGATGATGCCTGTGGCCGTCACCGTGGTGCCGTTGATTGTGGTCAAACTGCTGCCCGTTCTCGGCTTTGAGATCTTGCTGCGGGGTATCGGCCTCGTCTACCTGACGGTCATACCGGTGCTGTTGATGGTCAAGGACAGCCCGGAACACTGGCAGGCCAGCAAAGGGCACAAAGGCAGCGCCGAGGCGGCTGACGCGCTCGCTACCGCGAAACCGCAGCGACCGTCCGTGTCTGCTGTGGTCTGGCATCCCGCATTTATGCCGCTGGTCATCGCCACCGGCCTGATGATGGGGGCCGGCGTAGCCAAGAACACCCACATGGTTCCGCTGCTGGTGGAGGGCCAGTGGTCCATGGAGCAGGCAACCCTGTTACTTGCCGTATCCGGCGGCTGCGCGGTGTTGGGGTCACTGCTGCTGGGCTGGCTGGCCGACCGCCATAACGCGGCAGCCGTGATTGCCTGCAACGCCCTGCTACAGTCCGTAGTCTGGCTCATCCTCATCACACCCGCCTCGTTCACACTGCTGTTGCTGGACGCGGTGCTGATCGGCATGTGTATTGGCGGGCTGTCCACGGCCAAGGCCGTGGTTGTGTCCCGCGTGTTCGGCCGCAGCCAGTTTGCCTTTGTCAGCGGGTTGATGGGGTTCTGCACGCTGCCGCTGCTGTTCACCCTGTCGCCGCTTATGGGGCTGCTGCGCCAAACCAGTGGCGACTACACGCTGCCTATCTCACTGATTATTGGCGGATTTTTCATTGCAGCGGGCTGCATGTGGCTGGTCAGCCGCCTGGAGCGCCAGACGCCGCGGCCCTTGAACGCGGCGCCGTCATCAGCAACACTCTAGACACCCAGTAGACCACCCGGTCCATCGAACCCACGGGCATGGCCCCTAACGCAGAGAGCGAACGATGCAGCACTTCGACATAGTCCCACTGGCAGGTGGTATCGGCGCCGAGGTTCGCGGGTTGGACCTCAGCTGCGAGATCAGCCCCTCGCTGCGCGACGCCATGGTGGAGGCTTGGCTGGACCGCGGTATTCTGCTGTTTCGCGGCATCGGCGACAGCCCGGAGAAGCAACTGATGCTGAGCCGCGCTTTCGGCGAACTGGAGGTGCACCCCATCGAGAATATTCGCGTCGACGGCTACCCCGAACTCATCTGGCTGTCGAACCGCAAAAGCGATGAAACAGCGCCGGTTTACCACTACGACGGCGTCGCCACCGTCGGTCGCATTCCCTGGCACAGCGACCTCGTTTACACCACCACACCCAACCGGGGTGCGCTGCTGCGCATGCTGGAAATGCCCCACTCAGGTGGCCAGACGGGGTGGATCGACACTGCAGCGGCCTACGATGCCCTGCCGGAGGACACCAAGCAGCGCATCGAGCATCTGGAGGCACGCTTCCGCTTTATTGCCGACCCTCGCGATATGCGCTTTGGACGGCCCAACGTGGAACGCCACGACGAAACCAACCTGGAGAGGGAGAAAGCGTTCTATCCAAAGTTTCCAGACACCATCCACCCGCTGGTCTGGAAACATCCGGTGAGCGGGCGCAAGGCCTTGTGTGTCAGCCCGCTACACCTGCGCGAGGCCATCGGTGTACCAGCAGACGAGGGCGATGCGCTGCTGCATGACCTGGTCGCACACGCGACCGATGCGCGCTTCAGTTACGTACATCACTGGGCGCCGAATGACATGGTACTCTGGGACAACCTGCGCACCATGCACCGCGCATTCGGCAACCCGCCCGATGCCTCCCGTCTGGTGCACCGCACTACTCTGAAGAGCACAGTGGTTATGGGCCGCCTGGCATAGGCCATCCAGAACAGGAGGCGGCAGGAATCTGCCACTGTTCCTGTGCCGGACGCGACTGCTAGAATCTGCGGTACCAGCCTCCAACGCGCCCCTGACTCCCATGCCCTATCCGCCTCTCCCCGCAGTCGCAACGCGCGCTCTGCGCTTGATCTTTGGCGCTTTATTGCTCCCTGTGATTACGGCAACGGCCAGTGAGGAGGCCAGGTATACCGACAGTCATCTGCACACCGTTGATTTTTTCCAGCAAGGCGCACCGCTGGAGACGCTGCTCAGCGCCATGGATGCGGCGGGTGTCGGCAACGCCATGGTGTCCGGCATGCCGCTGATGAAGAAGTGGCACGAAAACGAACCCAAGCGCCCTGACACATACGCAGGAGATGATGCCGGCGTGTACTGGTTCAGCGCTACCGATGCCTATCTGGCCGAGTCGCTGGAGGCCCTGGCACCCGCGCAGCGCGACCGCCTGCATCCCTTCCTGAGCGGCTTCAACCCCACCGACAAGAACGCTGACCTGCACTTGCAGAAGATGACCGAGCTCTACCCTGGGCTCTGGCAAGGCATCGGTGAGGTGATCACACGGCACGACGACCTGACTGCGTTGACCGAGGGCGAAACACCTCGCGCCAACAGTGACGCGATGTTCCGGGTCTATCGCTATGCCGGGCACAACGGGCTGCCGGTCCTGCTGCACAGCAATATCACGTCCAAGCGGGAGCGCAACCCGCTCTATGCGGGAGAGGTGGAGGCCGCCCTGGCCAGGTTCCCGGACGTGAACATCATCTGGGCGCATGCAGGAACCAGCAAGACCCTGCACCGGCATCAGGGCACGATGGCTTTTCTGCTGCCGGAGATCACGCGCATCCTGGAAACCTATCCCAATCTTTACATCGACCTCTCCTGGAGCGTACTGCGGCCCTATTTACTGGACAGCAACGACCAGCCCGTAAGCGGCTGGGTCGCTCTGGTCTCGCGCTTTCCCGACCGGTTCATGATCGGCTCCGATCTGCTGGGAAAATACGGCAGGCTGGGGGAGAAGCTGGCAGAGTTCGAACCGTTCCTGCAGGCGCTGCCCAAAGAGGTGGCGCATCAGGTAGCGCGCGGCAACTTCCTCGCCCTGCTGCCGACCCGGGGCGTTTGTCCCCAGCACGTAGCACGCTGTAGCCAGGCGCGCTGCGTACAAGGCACGCCAAAGCGGAGACTGGCGGACGTCGCGGCGTACTTCCGTTAAGAAGCACGGGTACATCGTTTTTCAGGGAGCACGCAACGGATGCCGAAGGCACTCGTCATCGGAGCGGGACCCGCCGGGATGCTTGCGGCAGTGCAGCTCAAGCGAAGCGGCTTCGAGACCGACCTCGCCGATCCAT
This sequence comes from Halieaceae bacterium UBA5044, assembly GCA_002416125.1. GTDB lineage: Bacteria > Pseudomonadota > Gammaproteobacteria > Pseudomonadales > Halieaceae > Haliea. The sequence continues at coordinate 10,492 of DIBU01000013.1, read as the reverse complement.
CGCCGGGATCGGGCCTGCGGACACGCCCGCAGAGTGGCCATGTGCACCTCTTGCAGCCCGCTACACTGGCGCTCATGACACGGTGGCTGCCACAGCTGTCGGCCCATACCAACCCGCAACTCTGTCGGACAACATTTGACCAGTTGCTGTGGACACTGAGCCTCCAGCATATCGACAGCGTTCACACCGCCCGCATTAAATCTGTCAGCTTCAGGGGTAACAAGGTGCTGGTGCATGCTGCGGGGCAGATCAAGAAATATGATCTGCTGATAGACGCCAGCGGCGCCGCACGCGCAACCGCCGGGAGCGTGGCGCGCCAATGCAACACTGCGCTGCCCCTGGACTCCGGGCCTGCCTCCGGCGACTACGCTACCCTGAAGCTGACGAACCTGAGCGAGGAAACCAGGCAGATCATCGCTGTGCGCGACAACGATTCAGGTTACGGCGCGTTATTGCAGCACACCGGCAACGGGAGGGGGTTACTCACGTTGCAGGCGCCCGTCGAGGAGCGACCACCCGAGGATCTGGCGACTGCCCTGCGTGTTCTGAGGGGCTTTGCCGACCCACGGCCGTGGGCGGCTTGCCACAGGTCCCGCGCGCCGGGGCGCACCGTGATTTTTCGCGGCCGCCCGGCCACGCGACTGGCACTAGAGCACGTGACCGACCTGCCGGCGAACTGGCTGCCGGTGGGAGACTGCCTGCTGACCACGCAGCCCTACCTGGGCCAGGGCTTTGAGCAACTCACCGAACATGTCGTGCTGTTGGAGCAGGGCCTCGCCGAAGGGCGGAGCTGTAGGCAAATTCGGAACCAACTAGTCCACCGGGCACGCCAGCGATGGTGGAACGCCACCTGGCGCGACACCATGCAGGTCTGTGCACTGTCCTGAGGATGGCGTGGACAGTGGCGGAAAACGCCTTCGATCTGCGTTATGGGGTCAGTACTGGCAACCAGCGGAGCTCCACAATGAAGATCTATCAACGGCGTCAGGTGGTCATGGGTCTCGCGACTCTGGTCGGAGGCGCACTCACGAGCACCTCCGGGCACAGCGCATCAAAGAGCAAGAGCGGCACACAGCTGCGTCTGGTGGTCGAGCGCGCGGAATCACTGCAAGGGCTCAGCGGCAAGGCACTCCAGAGGGCGCTGCTGAAACAGGTGCGCATTCGGATAGCGGGCACCGAGGATACTCAGGCCGTCGCACTGTGCGCCGTGCGCGTAGAAAAAAACCGGGCCGTCGACACCTTCCTCTCGCAGCCCTTCAAAGCGGCACCGGGTGACGTCTATCTGCCCGGCGACATGTATCTACCGGGCCGCGACTTTCTACCTCAGTGCCTGCCGGGTGACATGTATCTGCCCGGTGACATGTACTACCCCGGAGACAGTATCAGCGCCTTTGCGGCGAGCGCTGCGGAAAATTCAGTGCGTGAAGCCGGCGCGACCAGCGGTCTTTTCCTGGTAGCCGTAGCAATGACGGGTAGCAAAACCGCGTCACGGGGGTCGGCATTGACCTCAGATAGCTGCTGACGGGTCCCGGGGAACGGTTGTCCTCTCAGAGCAGCATGGTAACCGGTGGCGGCAGAGCCCTCTCTCCTGCAGCCAGCGCAGTTGTCCACCGGTGCATGGCTACAACGTCTGCGTGCCCGTCGCCGTGAACCTCCGCCAGTATGGCAACGCCCTCCGCGCCGAACTCAATGGCACGGGGTATGTCTCCCCGATGCCAGTACACCGCCGCGAGCCGCCGCAGGGTATCACCTGCCAATTCATGTCGCTCACCCAGCAGCGTGCGGAAAATGCCCAGTGAACGTAGCAAAAGCGCTTCGGCCTCGTCGTACCGTGTCTGGCCATTGCGAGCGGCCGCGAGGTTGACCAGATCAATCGCCAACTCCCGACTCTGGGGGCCCAGTACACGCTCATCGATGGCCACAGCCTGTGCGAGGTAGGTAGCCGCCTCGTCAAACTCGCCAAGCTTAAGGTATGCGGTGCCAAGGCCACTGACGGCCGCCGCAATAGCCGGGCTATGTTCCTCATGGTTTTCCCGCAGGATTTCCACCGCGCGAACCAGATACGCGATGGCACCCTGCGGATCGCCCAGCTCCCTTCGGGCTGAGGCCAGTTGATTCAACAATACGGCGAGGCTTGGGTGACGCGGGCCCAGCACTTGCTCATCCACCGCCAGGGCCTGCTGCAGGTGATCCGCTGCTGCCGCGGGATCACCTGACTCCAGCAGGGCGATACCCAGGTTTCCTCTGGCGACAGAGGTCTGTGGATGGGTGTCGCCAAACAGGCTGCGGCGCATGGCGTAGGCATGCTGCAGCATGTCTATCGCCTCACTGTGGCGCGCTTCACGCGACAGCAGGGTGCCCAGAGCATTCAGGGTGGTGGCATGAGGCGCGCTGTCGATCGCAGCCCGGCGATGAAAGGTCAGCGCCTCAACCAGCAGATCTCGAGCTTCCGCATAGCGGCTGGTGACGATATGGACAATGCCAAGATTGGTGAGTGTTCGCGCGCGCCGCGCCAGCTCATCCTCTGGCAGCGTCGCCAGGGCGCGACGATGGTAGCCCTCGGCAACTTCCAGCCGACCCAGCTGGAAGTTGGCTTCGCCAAGTTCCGCGAGCACATCCGCCTGCATCAGGCGGCTGTTGTCCACCTCCCTTTCGAGCAGCGTCAGTGCCTGCAACAGAAGCTCATCCGACTGCTGGTACCGGCCGAGGCTGCGGCTCACCTGCCCCAGCACATGGAGCATGGTGGCCTGCAGTGCAGTATCGCCGTGGATTGCCCCTGCCCGCTCGATGCCGCGATCAACCAACTGAATGGCAGTCACGTCACCACCCCGCGACTCAGCCGGATCCGCGGCGCGGAACAGATCCACCAGATAGCCGCTGATCTGCTGCGCCTTCGCGGCTTCCCGCTCTGCCAGCAAGGCAGCGGCAGCCGCGCGATCGCGCTCGGTGGAAAGTCGATCAACATGCGCGGCCAATGCCGCCAGCACGACAAGCGGCACGACGAGAGACGCGGCTACCGCCAACGCGTTTCTGCGCAGGAAACGACCGGCTCTGTAGCGCCGGTTGCCGGCCCGGGCGAGCACCGGCAGGCGCTCGCGGTAGCGTTGAATATCGACGCTCAACTGTTCTACCGAGGCGTAGCGGTGCTCCGGCTCCTTGCGCAAAGCCACCTGGCAGATGGCATCAAGGTCGCCCCGCAGCGTGCGGGCCAGCCGCTCGGGAGTGCTCGCCCTGGCTGCCGCGAGTTGCCGGGGGTCTTCGTCATCTGCGTCCCGGGCCAGAACTCGCTCAGGCAAACTGGGCGGCACCTGGTGCAGAATCGCATCCTGGAACAGAGCGGGCTGGCCGTCGCGCACGCGGTAGGGTGAGCGCCCTGCGAGCAGCCTGTACAGCAAGACACCCAGCGCATAGACGTCAGTGGCGGTTGAAACACGCTCACCCAGCAACTGCTCGGGGCTCGCGTAAGCCGGGGTCAGCAGCCGTCCACCGGGCTCCGTCAGCTCGTTCCCCGGGGTGGAAGCGGCGTCGGACTGCAGGACTTTTGCAATGCCGAAGTCGAGCAGCTTCACCTGTCCGGCGTCGGTCACCAGGATGTTGCTGGGCTTCAGATCCCGGTGCACCACCAGCCTCTGGTGGGCATACTGCACCACCTGGAAGACCTGTTCCAGAAGAGTCAGTCTCTGTGAGACATCCAGCCGTCTGCGGTCACAGTATTCCGTGATGGGTGTGCCATCGACATATTCCATGATGAAATAGGGCCAGCCGTCATCCGTGACGCCGCCGTCCAGCAACCGAGCCAGATTGGGATGCTCGAGGGATGCCAGAATCCTGCGTTCTTCGCGAAATCGTTCCACAGATTCATCGCTGTCCAGCCAGCGACGGAGCACCTTGACAGCGACCGTTTGCTGGAACTCGCCGTCGTCTCGCTCACCCTTCCAGACAACGGCGGTGCCGCCCTTGCCCAGGCATTGCACAAGTTTATAAGGGCCTACGTGGCTTACGGTCGCGGGGCTTGAATCGTCGCCGGATGGCTCCCGCAAAGCTGCAGCTGCCAGCATGGCAACCGAGGCGGGGGCTCTGTCAAACAGGGCATGGGAGCGCGCCTCCGCATCCAGCAGACGGCCTACCGTTTCTGCCAATGCGGGGTCATCTTCACGGCAGCGAGCCAGCTGGGAGGCACGCTCCGCTGCGGGCAGATCGAGCAATGCACTAAACAGAGCATCTGCACGGACCCACTCCCCGGTGAGGGCAGCGCGCGATGGTATCGCATGTCGCGGTGACATCCGTGATCTCCTGACGTGGTGACGCCTTATCCTAGCTCAACAAGATCGTTGCGGGCGATAGCAAACATCGCACCGTAGCCTGAGAGCTCGGAGAGCCGTAGAAGTCAGGCCGGATTCAATGCATCCATGAGGTAGGCGCGGGCCCGTGACCAGTCGCGCTCCAGTGAGCGCATGGGGCGCTGCAACACCGTGGCGGCTTCCTGCATGGTCATCCCCGCGAACAGGCGGCACTCGGCGAGTGTCTCCAGGGCTGGATCCAGCTTGCCGAGCTCGCGCATTGCAGAATCGATTGCGATAACGTCAACGACGGACGTCGCCAGGCCATCGCCGTGGGAATCCGGGTCGAGCTCCAGTGGCACGGCACCGCCGCCTCGTTTCACCGCGCCGCGACGACGGGCGTAGTCAACGATAAGCTGACGCATCGCGGTGGAGGCCAGCTTCAGAAATTCATCTCTGGGCAAGGCGGCGTGTGCGTCATCGGCGCTCAGACGAATCCAGGCCTCATGCACCAGTGCGGTGGTATTCAGCGTCGCACCGGGACGGTAGCGCCGGAGCTGACGGTGCGCTGCCAGCCGCAGACCGCTGTACAGCGCGTCCAGCCGGCCTTCTACCAACGCTTGTGTTGTCACTGCATTGCCATCCCCGATCGCCCTCGCGGTGTCGAGGATTATACCCGCTCGTCACGCCGCCACAAGTGACCGCGTCACGGGAGCGACGGCGTTACTCGGATGTAGTTAAGCGTCGCTTTTCTTCTCTGCGCAGAATGTCCCGCTCACGGCGCAACTGATCGTAGCGAATTTTGATCTGGCGCTGCTGCTCGGCCGCCTCCGTCATCTGCCGCACGGCCTCCTGGCGCACCGGGTCAGCGGCGGCGCCGGCCTGCAGCAATCCGGGGTTCAGCATGCGCTGTTGTGACTCCAGGGCCTGCAGTTCGCTGCGCTCCTGCCATTCCAGCGCAAAGTCCTCATCCAGGTTCCTGCGTTCCCATGCTCGCAGCTTGGCGCCATGAAGATAGTCGCCCAACAGCCCCAGATGCCGCTCATGCAATCGCTCTACCTCGCGCTGTTCGCGTTCATTCCACTGCAGTTCAGTCCGCGTCAGCTCACCGCCGATGGGGCTCGCGATTATCGGTTGTGGCATCTGCATCAGCCCAAGCGCCTTCGCACGGTTGAGCACCCGCTGATCGCGCTCGGACAGCAGCGCATCCTTGCGCTCTTCCGCCGCCAGCTGCGCCTCATGCACGCGCATGGCACCGCTCTTGCGCGCAGCAAACACCGCATCCTGATGCGCTGCGGTCGCCTCCTCCATGGCACTCAACCGGTTGAGTAGCTCCGCCTCTGAGACCGCTGTGAGCGTGCCCGCCAGCCGCTTCTGTAACGCGGCTTCCAGGGCGGCCACTTCGCTCTCTGTCGCAGCTTCCAGCCGAACGCGCTCCAGGTCGAACTCCGTGTCCACCGCCCTGACGCGCTCCTGGTAATGCGACGCCATATCGCCCACTTCCAGACGCAAGGTCGTCACCGCGTCGTTGAGCTGCTGATTGCGCGCTTTGCGCAGCGCCCGGCGTTCTCGCTGCGCATCGCGACGCAGTTCCTTCAACTGGCGTTCGTCAAGGCCGGTATCGGCTCGAACGCCGACCGCCGGCAGCGCGGTGGTCAGCGTGACGGCCAGCGTCGTCACCGTCAGCATGAGCGCGCTGCTCAGCAGCGCGGCAAAGATCGGGGTTTTCAAGCTTGAACGTTGCAGGTATCTCATCGTGTTCTCTCCGGTCATGCCGTCTTGTTGTTCATCTCGCCATCGCGCCAGATTTTCAGCCACGCGTTGATGGTGTCCGCCAGATAACCTGCATCGCCCCCGGATACTGCCCACCCCACCAGCGGCACACGCGTGGCCGGGCTCGTGATGGAGAACACCAACCGCAGGTAGCGATCAGTCACTTCTGCACTGTCAAGGCTCTGCAGCGGGAACTCGAAGGTTTTGACTTCGAGACTGGAGACGCGGCGGATCAATACCCGCCCCGGCCCTGCCTCAAGTCGCAGCCGGGTGCTGCGGGTGAGAAAGAAGTGGCCCATACTGGCGAGCAGCGCGAGGGTCAGCCCCCAGGCAATTCCCTGCAGGAACTCGCCACCCAACAACTCGGCGAACGCGATGAGGCCGCCGATACCGACAACCGGGCCCAGCATAAGCCAGAGAAACATGCGTGGCAGTTCCAGCACCAGCTCCAGCGTTTCAGAGGTGTTCTCCAGGGCTTTCATGTCAACGCGCCCTCCACACCCGAGCCGGGTTGCTCCGGCACAGATTCAGACGGATCAAGCCAGCTATTCAGGGTGCTCACGGCGTACAGCAGATCCAGCGGGTCCGGACGGAACAGGTCCAGCGGTACTCGGGACAGCGTGTCACCCTGCGCAAGCACCAGGAGCAGTCGATACTCAGGCAGACTGTGCCGTCGATTGTGCTGCGTTTCCACCTCCAGCTGCTTCAGCGCGGGCAACGGATATTCGGCCACCTGATCCCCGAACATCGCTCGGGAGCGAATGCGGAGCGTGCCCGCACGCCGATCGGCATGGAATACGACCTGGCGCAGAATCTGCGTCATCAGGATCCATCCCAGAGCAGCCAGCAACAGGCTGCTCATGATGATTCCGCTCAAGGCACCCTCGAACAGGGCGCGCAGAAACGTAATGCCCAGAATCGCCACGACGCCGCCAAGGCCTACCAGCCAGTCGATCGGCATATGGGTCATCTCGAGCTCGGCGCTGGACTGTTTAATCACTCTCACGATGGGTATCCCTCGGCTGACGCAGCATGATCGTCGGGGCTTTCTTTGCAGCTTACGTCGCCTAACGCAATACACGGCACACTTCCGCCAGCAAAAATCCCGCTGGCGGAATATTTGCACGCAATCCGTTATAGCTACAGAAACCTCACGTGAAGGCGGAGAACCATGTCGAAACCCTGTGCCCCGGGCACGTATCCGGACCCTATCCGCAGGCCACGCCGCGTTGCGGGCGAATGGCAAAGTGGACTCTGTGCGCTGCTTTTCCTCTTCGGCCTATGGTGCCTGCTACTGGCACCTGACCTTGTGGCCCAACCCGAGGCGCCCCAGGCGAGCCCTGCCCCCGCGCCCGGTGACGCAGCGGCCAGTACGCCATTGCAGTTCAACACACCCTACGCGCTCGATGGAACCAAGCGACTGCAATTCACGCTGACACGGGCGCAATACGCCCTGGGCTGGACGGATCATGTCGCGACCAGGAGCGGTGGCGCCAACGCGGATGAAAAAATGCTGGTGATCTTCTTCACGGTTGAGAATGCCGGCACCGAGGAGATACGGTTCCGCGACAGCACGCTGGAATTCCTGGTGATCGACGAACAGGGACTGGTGCATGAACGCACTGCACCCATGGAGATTCGCACCGCACGTTTCACCGCCGCTGCAGCGGCGGCTGATCACCAGCTCAAGGAAACCCTGTTGCGGCCGAACTCGCCTCTACTGCTGTATACCGCGGTGCTTGTGCCGAAACGCCTGCGCATGAGCCAGTTGCTGGTGAGGCAAGGCAACAGTGAGCTCAGTTTTCCACTCTCCGGCCAGATTGAGCCACTACCGCCAGCCTTTCAGGAAGGACACCCCGAAGTGGTCCGTGAAGACATCGAAGTGGGCCCAGGGCAGTTCCTTCCAGGACCCTCGTTCGATATCCGTATCGACCGCTCCGAGGTCACCGATGACCCGGCGCGTGTCGGGCGCAAAGCGGCCCAGGGTAGTGAGCGCTGGGCACTGGTCAGCATGACTGTACGCAACCGGGCTGAGCGCGCACAGAAATTTTCCCGCGGCAGCTTCCGGGAAACCCGCATTGTCGACACCAGGGGTGAATGGCACGAGCCACGTCTCGTGCTGCACGCAGAGCGCGCGGAAAAATACGGCACGCCTATCGATCCGGGGAAAAGTGATCGCTTCATTGTCGCATTTCGACTGACCGAAGACGCCGCGCCCAAGACACTGAGGCTCCAGGTTACGGGAGCCGACGGCAATCTATCCCATCGTTTCCTGGTAGGCCTTCAGGGCGGTCCGCGGCTGAGCGACGCCGGGGAGGCGCCCGTCGCGCCGGGGGTTCTGTATGTGGGTGCCTACGCGTTGGTGCAGGCAGATGCCCCGCTGACCACGGTACTACCGGCGATACAGGCCGATGAGGCGGAGCCGGCGCCGCCCCCTGTCCCCTGGAGCTGGGATAGCATGCCGGGCTACACCGAAGCCAGCGAGGCGGCCGAGGAAGGCAGTGCAGCCAGCGATACGCCGGCTCCGACGCCACTGCAAAACGTTGCGATGTCCCTGGACAGCATCGAGGGCTGGGCGGTAACGGAGACCGACGGCGATGAGCCGTACCTTGTGGTCTGGAGTTTTCGCGGCAGCCTCGCACCCCAGGGCTACGGTACCGGCGTGGTTGTCCTTTCTGCGCCGATGGTGACCCTGGGCAACACCGGCTTTATGTCGACAGGGGGTGTTCCCTATGCGCCGGACAGCGACCAGTTCCGACAACGCTTTCCCTACACGTTCAACACTGTGCAGCCCTACGAGTTCTACGGCCTCGTAGTCACGCTCGCAGAGGCCGACAGCAGTTCCCACAATAGTCGAAGCGCCTTTGGTGAACGTCTCGGACAGGCAATGGACACGGTCATTCGGAGCCACGTCAATGGCGCGGCAGCCATTGATACCCGCGACGGCAGCAAGGCAACCCAGGAAGCCTACCTGCAACGGGTGCAGCAGATGCTCAACGCCATGCGCAGCGTGCGGGTGAACAACCTCTTCAGCGCCACGGCGGGTGCCAGCGGTGTCAACAGTGACGATTACCTCGCAACACGGGTCTATGCCGGTGTGCACCTGCCGGCACTGGGTACAGGAGGGTCCAGTGCTACCGTCATGCGCGGCTCGAAGACCTGGTCAGAACTGATCGAGGCTGGGTCGAACATGGGGCTGCCTGTCCCCTACGAGCTGCTTTGGCGGCACACAGTAACGCCGTAGGCGCCCTACCCAGGCGGTGCAGCGCTGCGCCGCCGGTTGCAAATTTTTGACATTACTTATGCCATAAAGTAGGCTCGTCTCCGACCAATCCACCGACTAGCACTGTCGGTTCACCGGCACGGCACCCATTAGCCCGCCCAAGGACAGCGATATACAGATTAGCATGGATGGCAAGACGAATCGGACCGCGATAAAAGGATCCGAATTCGTCTGTCGAATTCCTAGAATGAGCAGTTAGGGGTGCTATGGAATCCAGTGCCCGTGAGGTCGCCACAACCACCGCTGTTACAGGCTTGAACTGCAGCATACCATGTCCCCAAAACAACCGACTGATTCGGCAGGGTGGTTGTCCTGTTTGCGCCATAAGTATGGGTGCAGGTGTAGGGACCAAAGGGGGCGCTACTATTACAGAACTGCCAATAGGTCTCGCCTACGACATCACTCCAATTAAAATAGTACATTGACCCATAAAAATACCCCTGAGCTGGAGAATATCCCCACCCACAGTTCCCTGTATTAACGGCCGAAATCCACGCTGGTTTTGGAGGGGGAGGAGGAGGACAAATAGCACCAGGGAACTGGTTAGCTGTCCATCTGGAGCAAACTTGGCTCCTCTGTGAGGACGTTAAGCCGCATTGCCCGTTCACACAATTGATGAACGCTTTCCGTAAGTCGGCAACAGTAAACCCGCCGTCATCAACCAATGCCTGATTAGCTTGGGATGCAATATATACAAACAGACTCTCAGCTTTTGCCGGAAGCATGTCTTCACGAATGTCAATAAAAAGATTGCTTATTATTCGAGAGTCATTATAGAAAGTGCTTTCGGTGACAACTCTGTCGCTACCCCACGTTAAGCTGGTAGAGGGATTAAGGTGTCTAGTGGGACCACTGTTATACTGTACATAATCATTGGTCTGAAATGCTCGAACCGTGTCGGCGACGGCCTCCGAAAATGCCTTTCCCGTCGGCGTGGCTCGTATTGCTGTGTAATTCGGGTTAACACGGTTGTGCCACATGTGACCCGCTTCATGACCGGAAACATCTTTGCGCACGTAGGCTTGTGGCCCACCAAGTTCTGGATCTGTTGTCGTCCATTGGCCGATACTAATCACTGGACGTGCAGGAAAACGAACATGAAACCATCCCCCCGCACTTTGCTGAGTACTTAGGGATGCTCTGAACAACCCATGAC
>DIBU01000014.1 GCA_002416125.1 Halieaceae bacterium UBA5044 | reverse complement strand
GGGTTGTTCAGAGCATCCCTAAGCGGCAGTTCTCGGATAGCTTCGCTTAGCTTATATGCCTCCACAGGCATTTTGAGCACGCCGAGATTATCTCGGTCCATCCATCCCGGCGGCAGTTCTAGGGTGGATTCAATGGACCTTGCCATCTCGTCATCTATGGCCATATCTCCAGTGGCCATTTTTGAAAGATAATTAGCATTAGTCAGCGCGGACAATTTGTTGGCTGTGCTTTCATGCCCATAGTTGAGCCACCTTATCAGATCAAGGTTAGTTGATCGTATCGTTCTGGGCATCAAATTATCTCCTGTCTTCATATTTGACGCTGCCGCAATTCCGATGGCTACTGTCGGACGCATAACGCCGTGGTTTGGGGCCGTAGTGGAGCGCCAGCGGAACGGAGGTCCCAGCCGCAGGCGACAACACCACCTTGTTATGGCGCCCCATTTGATTCAGGTGAATCCGATGGTTTTCCAGATTTAGACTTAAAACCACATAAGTTGCCAACAACTTCACCCTGCATTGTTTCTAGCCACATGGCGACGCTATAGTCACCTAATTGGTGGCGAACGATGTAATTTACTCCGGCTTTAGATTCGAGCTCTAAACATACCCGAGCATAAGAGCCCCAGTAATAATACTGGACTTCAAATGTATGACTTCCTGGAAGAATATTAATCTCAGTTGGCCGGCTACCACTAAATGGCGGACCTAATTTATTTCCATTTAAGGTGTTGAAAGTAATTGTATTATTTCTGCCTTTAATTGTTGAATGATCGGCAGATATATCTGAAATTATTTTTGAATAAGAGGATGATTCAGATATGTTGATCCCTTCTTGTATGTGAGGAGGAACTGCACACGCAGTAAGCAAGCCAAAACAAAGAACAATAATAGAAAGTCTAAGCATATAATTCCCTTTTTGATCGTGTATCACAGGCCTACAGAGCCATAACAGCGTATTAGAAAGACCGGGCCGTATAATGCCGGGCCAGCTAACTCCCAAACATCTCGCCCAGACCTCGTAGGTTTTCCCATATATTCATATAGTTACCACACTCTTCCCACCCACAATCCAACGGGATTAAGAGGCCCTCGAAATGCGCTGCTCGCACTCACAACCTCCTAACCCCCACCTCCCCCAAATACATAAACCGCCCCGACGTACAGGTCAGCACCACCACCTGCGCATCCCTCCCCGCCGCAGCAATCGCCGCACCCATGCTCTGCAATCGGCTGGGGTCGGAGAAGCCCAGGGCGTCATCGATGATCACCGGTACGCCGCCCTCGTCGGCGACGATGCGGGCGGCGGCCAGGCGGGTGAGGATGCCCAGCTGTTCCTTGGCGCCGACGCTGAGTGAGTCGAAGGGTACGGTTCGGCCGCTGCGGGTGACGCTGAGGATTGTCCAGTCCTCGGCGAGCGCGATGTCGAAATCGCTGCCGAAGACGATCTTGCCCAGGTTCTGGATGCCCTCTCGCAGGGGGCGCACGTAGGCCTGGCGGGAGGCGTCGCGGTGTTCGTTAAGTGTCTCCCACAGCAGTTTGGCGGCGGCGCCGCGGCGCTCGGTGGCGGCCAGGGTGTCCTCTGCTTCCGCCTGCGCCTGCTCGGCAGCTTCCAGTTCTTCGAACAGGCCGTTGGCCTGGGCGCGGTCCAGGCGGCTTTTGAGTACGGCCTGTTCCTGCTGCTGGTCGATGATGTCGCGCTCGGCCCGGCGCAGGGCGTGGCTGGCGTTGTCCAGTTGCAGCTTTACGATGCCTGGATCTGCGGCTTGCAGCTCTGCCCGCAGCTGTTCCAACTCCTCGGTGATTGCCGCGAACTGCTGCTCCCGCGCCGTTACAGCCTGCTCCAGCGCCGCATCCGGCTCGGCCTCAACCGCCTGCGCCAGGCTGTTGCGCTTCTCTTCCAGCACGCTGGTCAGCGCATTCACCTCAATGCTGGCCTGATGCAGGCTGGCCTGGGCGCGGGTAAGCTCGGCGCGCTGTTCCTCCAGCCGACCATTTTCCTGGTCCAGCTCGGATTCGAAGGCATCCAGTGCTTCACCGGCGGTTTCCAGCTGCTGCTTGGCCTCGTGGGCGCTCGCGGGCAGAGGCTGGCTGGGGTCGCGCTGTTGCAGGGCCGCCGCACAGGCCTGCTGCAGCCGCGTGCAATCCGCCTGCAGGGATGCCTCATCCGCGCCTTGCAGCATGTCCTCGATGCGCTCGCGCAGGGTATTCACAGCCTGCTCCGCATCCACCCGCCGTTCATCCAGCGTGATGGCCTGCTCGACGCTGCCCACTTGGAAGCGCGCCAGCAGGGTATCCAGTTCCTGCTGCCGTGCCTCCACTTCCGCCAACAGTTCGCCGGCGGAGGCTGCGGGGGCGATGCGAATGCGCGCCAGCTCGGGAATCTCCAGCTGCAGGGCGGCCGCGACTTGCCGCTCCAGTGTTTCACCCGCGCGCAGCGCAACGGGCTCACCATCCAGCTGCCAGTCCAGCGCCTGCTGGGCCTCGATGGTAAGGCGGGTGGCGGCGTTGTCGCGGGTGCGGGTGGCCACGTCCAGCGCGCCGGCGGCAGCCTGTATGGCCTTGCGCCCCGCACGGGTAATGTGGATGCCCGCGAGGGTTTCGCGTGCAGCCAGCAGTTCGCCGCGTTGGGCATTCACCTTTTCCAGCAATTGTTCCACGCGTTTCAGTTCGGCGGCATCCTGCAGATAGTCGGCATCCCGTCGGGCCTGCTGCAGGGCCTGTTGCAGGGCGCGGCGCTGGATTTGCAGTTCCCGCTGGGTGGCCTCGGCAGCCTGCACGGTGCGCTCCAGTTGCGCCACCTGTTCGGCCAGCGGCTGCAGTGCGCCCTGCTGTTGTTGCAGCTGCTGTTCCCGGTGGGCGATATCCGCCGCCGCCTGCTGGCGCAGCTGCCACTGGTTGCGAGCGTTGTGCAGCAGGTCCTGCAGGGGCTTGGCATCATGCTCTTTCGCAGCCAGGCGGGACTGCAGGCCGTCGATGGCCGCCCAGCGCTGGGCGTGTTGCTCCTGCGCCGCTGTCAGTTCAGGCACCGCGCGCTGCAGGCGGGCAATCTCTCCTGAAACGTTCTCCAAGCGGCGCAGGTCGTCGTCCAGGTCGCGCAGGGTGGCCTGCAGTTTCTGCACGCGCTCCTGGTGTTGCTCCACCCGCTGCTGCGCGTCGGTGTAGCGCGGCTTGCCGCTCTTCAGGGTGAAGTAGCGCTCGTATTCGGCCTGCACCGCGTCGAACAGCGCGCTTTCCTCGCCGCTGACCCCGGCGCCGCCGGCGGCGTTGTCCAGGGCCCGGGCCAGGCCGTCGGAGTCCGCCAGTCTGACGCCGCCGATCTCTTTGCCCTGCTCCACCAGCAGGGCGTCCCACAGGGCCATGTCCATGTGGCCACTGAGGATTTCCCAGGCGCGGTTGTGGGCGTCGTCGCCGGCGAGCTGTTCTGCCCGCGGCGCGAGGATGCGCAGTTCGGTGCCGTGTTTGCGGTTGTAGGTTTTGCGGTACTCGAAGTGGTAGTCGCCGCAGCGGACTTCGGCGGCGACGCTGCTGCCCACGTCCTCGCCCACGGGCTGCACGGCCTGTACTTCCTTTTTCTTGGAGCCCGACTTTTCCCGGAACAGCATGCGCAGGGCTTCCACCAGGGAGGATTTGCCGACCTCGTTGGGGCCTTCAATCAGGGTGACGCCGCCATCGAATTCAATGTGGCTCGCGCTGACGCCGCGCCAGTTTTCCAGGGTGAGGGTGAGCAGCTTCATGCGCCGTCGCTCCTGCCCTTGTCGGCGGCGCCTTTCGCACCGCTGGCTGTGCCACCCGCCAGCCGGTACATCAGGCGTAGGGCGTCGGTGGCGGTGTCGTCGCTGGCGGCCCGGGCCAGCAGGGCCTTCCAGGTAGCGTCGGCATAGCCGCTAAGCGCAATGGCATTGTCGTCCAGGGCGTCAGGGATGACGGCGAGGTCCGTGGTGCGTTCCCGGCGCTTGAGGCTGGCGAACAGGGGGGACTGGGTTTCCAGCAGCGCGTCCAGCTGCGCCGCCAGCGCCAGGTTGACGCTGCCGGTGAAGCCCACCTTGAGCACGGTGCACTCCTTGCCGCGCACGGCGTCCAGCCCCTGGGCAAACGTGGCGAGGTCTTCCGGGCCATCGATATCCCGCTGCAGGGCCTGGAACTCCCAGAAACCGGTGGTGAGCGACGTCAGCCGGCAGGCCTCGTTGTCCAGCTCCACCAGCAGGGCCTGGTTGGGTGCCACTTCATCGAAGTCCGTCACCAGTGGCGTGCCGGAATAACACAGGCGGCCGCTGCTGCCGACCTTGGTGAGGGAATGGCGGTCACCCAGGGCCACGTACTGCACACGGCCTTCCGCCAGGGCCTGCTCCAGCAGTGCCTGGCTGATAACGCCCGGCTGGCTGTGGTCCGGCGACAGGGAATCCACCTGGCCGTGGCCGAGCAGGATGCGGGTGACGCCCGGGGCGGGCTCCAGGGCTTTCAGCGCCTGGGCGCAGAGGTCCACCCCCGGGCGCTTGCTGAACCAGGGCGCGCCCACCACCTCCACATTGGCCAACCCCGGCACGGGCATCGGCTCGCTGTTTTCTACAACGATGATGTGGCTGCGGGCCTGCTCGCGGAAGGCCTTGCTGCGGAAAAGGGTGGAGGCGTCCAGCGGGTCGTGGTTGCCGGGCAGCAGGAACACCGGCACCGGCACGCTGTTCAGCGCATCCAGCGCCCGGCTCAGGGTTTGCGCGGAAAGCTGGTTGGACTCGAACACGTCCCCCGCCACCACCATAAAGCCGGCCTCGTGCTCCTCGGCCAGCTGGCCCAGGGCACGAATGGCATCAATGCGCGCCTGGCTGTAGCGCGCCGCGGCTTCCTGGCTGAGGAAAGCCCGCGTCATGCCGATCTGCCAGTCGGATGTGTGGATGAATTTCACGTGTTGTTATGCCCCCCGATTGCGCGAGTATGGGGCAGATATTGACCCTTGCCTACGCACGCTGTGATTGACTTTGATGTCCGTCACAGTACTGGCGCTTGGGCGGGCTGGCCATGGTGGATGAGCGTACAGGTCGCGTTTTCGCGCAGGTTCTTTTTCCTCAACTGTTGGACTGTGCGCGTTGCCTGAACCTCACGGGGCCAACGCATTTGTCAGCGTGAGGGTGCCAGCGCATTTACTGGAAGGGCGAACGCGCGTTGTATCCAAAGCGTCAAACAGGGTCGGGTGGCGCAGCCCCGGGAGGAAATTCACTGAACTGCGGCAACGTGTCAGAGATCTCGTACCAATCGGCCTTTGAAGCGACGTGCATATGCGCCTGGGGCAAGCGTGTCGGGCTGCTGTTCAGAGCGCCGTATCTCACATGCACCATACCGGTAGCCGGCTTTTCACCATAGAGCGTGGAGCCACACAGTCGGCAGAAGCAAGACACGGTGTCTTTGCTGCGACTGAATCTCTTCAGGTGCTGCTCCCCCTTGGTAATTGAGAAAAGTGCCTTGGGGATACCACCTATGGCAGTTCCCGACGCACCGGATGCCTTTCTGCACAGCGAACAATGACAATAGCCCGAATACACAAATGCATCCTGAACACTGAACTCCACGCGTCCGCAGAGGCAACTTCCGCTGATCATGTCCATGTTGGCGCCCTTATATCGAATGCAGTAAAGCCAGCATCGTATCGGCGGACTCACTGTCGATATTTCTGAGGAGTGACTGTGACTTCGCATCAAGGGTGACGGTGGCGTTCCTGAACAGCTCTTCGCCCGCAGGCGTGATCTTCACCAGGCTCACCCGAGCGTCTCTAGCGTTGGTTTCCTTGCTGACAAGGCCGATTTTCTCCATCGGCATCAGCATTCTCGTGATCCCCGATGCCGTTCGCGCGAGCGATTCAGCGATGTCTATGCGCCTCAGTGCGTGATTGGGCGCCTTCATCAGATTCAGCAATACCATATATTCCGCTAAGCCAATGCCGTGAATGGCACCCAGACTATTGTCCAGATGTTTAGAGATCACGGCCGATTTCAGCCACAGGCTTTTGCTGATTGCGCCGTATTTGCCTTCAACGTTCATGACGATATACTTCTCATATACTTGATTAGTACAGTATATGTGATAATACTACAGTGTCAATACACGATTTCATTCCTACGTCGGTCGATCACATCGCGGTGATGAAAAGCAGGGATCTGACGCGTTTCGGGGGACTGCTTTGATGGTTTGCCGGGGCGTATTTGATGCACGTTTTCGGCGGTGGATTGGGCATGATTCAAACGGTTGATGCAAACTGCCTTGGCAGGTTCAGATCGGGAGGCTATGCTTTGTCGACACTCGCGTTCGATTCACTTAAGTATGCTCGACGCCTGAGAGACGCAGGCGTGCCGGAGTCCCAGGCGGAGGTGCAGGCGGAGCTGATGGCGGAAGCATTCGGGTTCTATGCGGAGAACATCGTCACCAGGGAGTACCTGGACGTTGCCCTGCGCGCGGCGTTTGCGGACCAGGATGCGAAGTTTGAGAAGCGGTTTGCTGCCATTGAACGGCGGTTTGCGGCCATTGATCAGCGGTTTGTCGATATTGACCAACGGTTTGCGGCGATCGATCAGGGATTCGCGGGGATCGCCCACCAGTTCGTGGATCTGAAAACAGAGCTGGCAACGATGATCAACACGCGCATGAATCAGCAGGACGTCAAGCTCGCCTCTATCGAAGCCACCATGAACGGCAACTTCCGGGTGCTCTCGGCGCTGATGGGCGTGACGTTGCTCGCGGTGGCGGTGCCGACCCTACAGGGCTTACTGTAAACGTCTTCCGATCCGCTTTATACCGCGCGGCATTGCCGCGCGGCGCGAACGGAATGATTACATCGTTTCCGGGGCTTCCACCACCAGGCTGATGGCGCGGTCCAGCTCGAACACCACAAGGTCGCCCACACTGGCTTTCTTGAGGTTTTCCGGGTTGCGCGCCGCGAACTCCATCACGTTGCCCTCGGGGCCCTTCAGCGAGAAGGTTCCGGCCTCCAGGTCGATGGCCTCCACCGTAGCGGTGATGACTTCGATGTCAGCCAGCACCACGCCGGGCTTTTCGCCCTCAGCGGCGGTGGCGGCAGCTTCCATACCGCCCTCCATGGCTGCCATGGGCTCGTCGGGGTGCACCAGGGACAGGCTGATTTCCTCCATGACCGTCATGGTGACGACGTCACCCACGGCGACCTGGTCGAGGTTGCGCACGTTGTCACCGGCAGTGAAGGAGACGGATTCACCCCCCTCGGTGGTCAGGGTGACCTCCCGCGTCTCGTGATTGATCGCAACCACCGAGGCCGATGCCTCGACCATGCGGCTGGCGGATACGGTGGGCAGCGCGTCGTCAGCGGCGGAAACCCATGTGGCGAAGGCGAGCAGCGCCGTGGAGAGTAGCAAACGGATTGTTGTCATTCGAGTCGTCCTGCGTTGAGTAAAGTCTGCGAGCGCGCACCATCACGCGCCCCCTCTGAAATTAGCACAAAACCGTGATCATGCCTTGTGCCGCGGTCACTGCGGCTCCACAACCGCCTGGCCATGCTGCAGGCGGTCGGCACCGCGCACGACAATGCGCTGGCCCTCCGCCAGCTCGCCCTCGACAGCCACCAAGCTGGCATCGCCCGCGCCCACGACAACACTGATCCGCTCGGCAATATCACCCTCGCTGACGCGGTAGACATAGCTGCCCTCGCTGCGAATGACCACCGCATCCCGCGGTACCGCCAGGGTCATGCTGCTCTCCGCCAGCGGAATCTCCACCTTGACCAGCTGACCGGGCATGATGCTGTCGCTGTTCGCCGAGGGAAGATCAATGCGCAGCTCAAAGGTTTGCGACACCGGGTCGCCGGCTGCGATGCGCGTGCGCACGACACCCGGGTGCACCCGGTCGCCTGCGACAACATCGAGGCGATCGCCCTGCGCCACCCGGGCCCGGTAGCGGATGGGCACGTCCACCCGCACCTCGAGCCGGTCCATGTCAACGAAGCGGCCGATCATCTCACCGGGCACTACGTACTCTCCCCCCAGTTTGTCCCGCTCCACCAGAACACCCGGAAAGCGGGCGCGGACTTCGGAACGTTCGATTTCGTGATCCAGCTGACGGATGCGGGCCTCCAGGATGGCCATATCCTTGCGCGCAATGTCCCGGCGCGACAGGGCTTCATCAAGCAGGAACACGGACAGGTTCTGTGCCTCGCTGAGCGCGGCATAACGGTCCACCACTTTGCCGTGATAGGCAGCGTTCACCGCCTCCCGCTCCAGCAGCCCCTGCAGTTCTTCCCGCCGCAAGCGCAGCGGTGCCTGGTCGAGCCGCGCGATGGCCTCCCCCGCTGCAAGTCGGGTACCTGGCTCGGCAACCCAGTCCAGTTCACCGGCGACCGCCGCAGTCACCGCCACGTCGTTGCGGCTGAAAACGCTGCCATTCAGAGGCAGGCGTGCGCCCATGGCTACACGCTCCACCCTGCCGGTTTCCACCACCGCGGGGTCTTGCGCCAGCCCCGGCTGCGACAGCGACATCAACAGCCACACCGGCGCCCACATCACCCGGCACCTACAATACTCCCGCAACCGCCTCATCACATCTGCCCCCCGGGCACGTTTGCCGCCTCGGCAGCAGCGTCTGGCAGTGACGGTGCCCTGGCCGCACCCATGCCCAGTAAACTCGGCATCAGCAGCAGGGTAAGCGCGCCGCTGGAGATCATGCCGCCCACAATCACCGCGGCCAGACCGCGATAGATCTCGGAACCCACCCCCGGCATCAGCATCAGTGGCAGCATGCCGAAAATGCTGGTCAGGGTGCTCATGAAAACGGGCCGTGCCCTGGTCAGCACCGCGTCGTGGATCGCCTGCCGGCGCGTGGCGCCTTCACGCTCCCGGCTGCGTGTCTGGTCGACGAGCAGAATGGCATTGTTGACCACCAGACCCAGCAGAATGATAAACCCCACCATGGTCAGCATATCGAGAGATTGGTACGTGAACAGATTGAAGGCCTTGAGGGCCATTACGCCCCCGGCAACGGCTGGCGGCATGACCAGCAGCACCAGCAGACTGTCCCAGGCGGAGCGAAAGACCGCCGCCATGATGGCAAACAGAATCAGGGATGCGATGGCAAAGTTCACCAGCATCTTGCTCACCGCCTCCTGCAGGCGGTCGGCGCTGCCGCGGTAGGCAATGGACGCGCCCGGCGGCAACATGGCCTGTAGTGCAGGGTCCAGCTCTGCGCGCAGTCGCTCTATGGCTTCCTCCAGCGTCACGTGCTCCGGCGGCAGGACGTTGATGGTGACGGTACGCAGGCCATCAACGCGCTGCAACTGCACCGGGCCCACGGTGTATTCAATGCTCGCCAGCTCACCGATGGCCTGTACGCCGGCCAGCGGCGTCGCAATCGGCGTGCTCCCCAGTTCTTCCGGTGTACTCCATCCCGGGCCGTGCACGAGCATATCGTAGCGCCGATTGCCGTCGAAATATTCACCGGCATAGAGCCCATCGGTCAGTGCGCGCACGGCGTCGGCCAGCATCATCCGGTCCAGGCCTGCCAGACCGAGTCGCTTGTCATCGGGCACGATGCGCAACTCCGGTTGATCCATGGTCAGTGCGGGCTGCGCGTAGGCACTGCCCGTTTCCCACATGCCCATGACCTGCTCCATGCCAGCGCTGGCCACCCGCATCAGGGTTTCAAGGTCTGCGCCGCGAATATCGATGGCGATGCTGCGACCACCGTCGTCAACCTGGATCATCGAAGCGCGACGCACAAACGGCCCGACGTCGGGCAAGCCGGCGAGGATCTCCTCGCGCATGATACGGATCAGGGGATCCGTGCCCTCCGGCTCGGCCGGATACAGAAACACCGTCCCGTAGCCGGGACCGACGCCCACGTTGTAGCCGCGCACCCTGGGCTCCCGCTCACCGCTGTAGTAAGGCTGCAGGCGCCGTTCGATTTCACCGAATACCTCACTTTCGATGGTATCCAGGCTGGTACCCGGCGGCAGGTCAAGATAGCTTTCCACGGCGTCCACGTCGGCTTTGGGCAGGAAATCGACCTTGGGTAGCAGCAGTACCACCACCAGCGCGGAGAAACCCAGGATCGACAAAACCCAGCGCATGCGGGCCCGATCTGTCAGCGTGTGTTGGTCAATCCAGTCCGCGAGCCGCAGCCAGAAACGCTGCAAGGGGTCCGCGGGAACTTCGGTCAGGGCGGCGTGTGCCGTGGCCATGGGGAGCACGGTCAGGGACACCAGCAGTGACATCAGCACAGCCGCGGAGAGCGTGATTGCGAGATCCTTGAACAGCTGGCCTTCCAGTCCCTCGAGGAAAATAATGGGCACGAAAATGGCGACCGTGGTGAGGGTCGAGGACAGCAGTGCCGGTGCCACCTCGCCGGCACCCGCCTCCGCCGCGTCACGCCGCCCCATGCCTTGCTGCCCGAGGCGCATGATGTTCTCCTGCACCACAATGGAAGCATCCATGGACAGCCCGACGGCAAAGGCCAGCCCCGCGAGTGAAATGACGTTCAGGCTGTGGCCGGTAAACTGCAGCGCCAAGAAGGCCCCCATCAGTGACAGGGGAATACTCAGCGCAATCACCAACGTCGCTCGCATCACCCGCAGAAACAGAAACAACACCACACTGGAGAGCAGCAGACCCAGCAACAGGTTGCTCTGCACCAGCGCGATTGCACGCCGGATATGCAGGGAAGAGTCGAAGCTCAACTCCAGCGTCAGCCCCTCGGCAGCCAGTGGCCCCTCATTCAGCTCGGCTATCACCTCTTTGAGCGAATCCAGCAATTCCACGGTATTGGCACCGTTGCTGCGATTGAGCCGAATGTAATACGACGGGTGGCCGTTGCGCCGCGAAAAGCTGTTGCGCTTCATGAAGCCCGCCTCCACAGCGGCCACATCCCGCAGGTACACCGGCTGTGCATTGCGCCAACCCACCACCAGATTGCCCAGCTGGTCGATACCGAAACTGCCTGCGATGCGGACGGTATACTGCCGCCGGCCGACGTCGGCAAAGCCTCCGGACACATTGGTGGCGCGGCGCAGCGCGCGCGACACATCATCAATTGAGACACCCATGCCCGCGAGCCTGTGGGGATCGATATTCACCGCGATCTCGCGCTCGCGGCGGGACTGCAGATTGACCTCGGCAACCCCCGGTACACGCGCCAGCCGCGGCTCGATGAGCGTGGTCACCAGGTCTTCGTAGGCACTGACATCGCTGTCGAGATCGTCAGCGCGAAACAACTGCAGTGTGGCCGCGGCGTTACTGCCGGTGGTCCCGGCGCCGGCACGCACGATCGGCTCATCCGCATCGGCGGGCAGGGGCGGCGCCTGGTTGAGATTGGTGATCACGTCAATCAGCCCCTGCTGCATGTCCCAACCGATCTCGAAGTTGAGTTCAATGTAGCCCTGGTCGCGGGCAATGGAGCTGACCATGCTGGTCACGCCCTGAATGTTGGCGAGGACACGTTCCTGCCCCTGAATGATCTGCTCCTCGATTTCCTCCGGCGCCGCGGCGCGCCAGCCGGTGAAAATGAAAATACGCGGAGGAGACAGCTCAGGGAGCAGCTGGATGGGCAGACGGTAAATGGCCAGCGCACCAAACCCGAGCACCAGCATGGCGGCAACCAGAGTCGCTGCGGGGTTGCGCACGGCGAGTTTTATTATGTTCACGGTATCGCCCCCTGCGAAACCGAGCTTTGGCCTGCAGTATAGACTCGCTCACTGCGGATTTTCAGCTTTTTTTCCCGTGACTAGCGCACCCTACTCAAAATGCGGGGTAGCGCTGCAACACCGCCTCATCCGGCTGCCAGTCAACGCAGTCCAGCAAATCGTCAGCGACCTGGGTAATCACATCGCGCAGCTCCAGTGGCTCGAGCAGCGCCGCGGGAATTGCCTCCTCGCCCCAGTGGGCGCCCAGCAGATTGCCTGCAATCGCGCCGGTGGAATCGGAGTCGCCATCGTGATTCACCGCAATCACCAGCGCCTCGTGCAGGTCCGTCGCCACCAGCGCGCAGTACACGGCAATGGCCAGCGCCTCCTCCGCCACCCAGCCTTCACCGAGCTGGGCGACGGCCTCGGCATACGGGGTGTCCGTTGCGGCGAGGTCTGCCGCGCGCTCCAGCGCTGCGGTGGTTTCCTCCGCATCCAGCTGCCCGGCCAGGTGATCCAGCGCGACATTCAGCGCATCGTCGATATCGCCCCCATCGCGCAATACGCTGATCATGGCGGCCAGGGCGCCGCCGGCATACCAGCCGCTGGGGTGACCGTGGGTGAGCGCCGAGAGCTCACAGCCCAGGGTGAAGGCTTCCTCCGCCGAGTCGGCGAAAAGGCCCACCGGCGCCATGCGCATCACGCCGCCACAGCCCTTGCTGTTGTTGCGCGCCGGCTCCCCGGGTGTTTCGGTGTGGGTGAGCGCCGTCAGGCAGGTAGTGCCCGGGCCGCGCCGGTTGTGCAGTGCGGCCACTTCATACAGCCAGCCGCTGTCCGGATGCAGGGCATCCAGTTGGAAGCGGTTGACCTGCCCCTGGGTGAGTAGCCAGCGCTGGTAGGCCCAGGCGGTGACCTGCGGGTATTCGATCAACCCGCTCTGGCGGTAGCGCATGAGGCCGCGAATCAGGCCCTCAGCGGTGAACAACGTCATCTGGGTGTCGTCGGTGATGGCGCAGGGCAAGCCGTAGGCCGGCGCGTAGTGGCGGATGCCGTCGGGGCCGAAGCGCGCCAGTATGGAGTCCCGACTGTCGAACTCCACCGCCGCGCCCAGGGCATCGCCCGCGGCACCTGCCAGCAGGCAGCCCCGGAAGCGACTGCGCAGGCTCGGCTGGGAGTCCAGGGAAAGATCGTCTTGCATGGTGCCTCTCGCGCATGTGGGCGGCACAGCATAGTCAAAAGCGCTGCCCGGCAAAAGCCTGCCGCAGCCTCCCTGCCACAGCCTGCCGTTGGCGCGCTCTGCGAGCGGCGGCCAATTCCTGTAGACTGTCGGGTTCTTCATCGGGTTTGCCTTCGCTACTCCGCTGCAAACCTGTCACTTCGCCGACCATTGGAGGCGCATCATGGACAAAGATCCGCAAAAGGGTTACATCGCCCTGCTGGGCTGGAGCCTTAACGCAGTTGAAGCCGCAGAAAATTTTGACCGGCGCTACGTCGTCGTCGCACCCTCATGGGCCGAGGACTACTGCACGCAGCACAACATTCCCTATGTGTCGTGGAACTTCGAGCGCCTCAACGACCGCTCGCTGGAAATCGCCGAAACGCTGAAATCGATGGGGGTGGACGTTGCCATCCCCCTGTACGAAGAGACCGTGGAATGGGCCGGCGCCATCAACTCGGTGCTGCTGGACAATCCGCGCCTGTACGGCCAGTCGCTGCTACTGCGCGACAAGGCGCTGATGAAACGGCGCGCGCAGCTGGGCGGCATCCGCGTGGGTATTTTCGAGGAGGCCCATGACAAGGGTGACGTCATTCGCTTCCTGAAGCGCGTCAACCAGACGCTGCTGAAGCTCGACGGCGACCCGAACGATCCCATCCACCTCAAGGCCTTCGACAAGGCCGGCTGCCTGGGGCACCGCGTGATCCGCACCCCCGACGAGGTGGACTCCATCCCCGACGAGGAATTCCCGGTGTTGATGGAGTCGCACCTGGATGGCTGGGAGTTTGCCGTAGAGGCATGGATTCACAACGGCAAAATCGCCTTCCTCAACATTTCCGAATACGTCACGCTGGGCTATTCCGTGTTTGTGCCCGCATCGCCGGACCTGGAGGCCTACCGTGCGCAGATCACCGCGCAGATTGAAAAACTGATCAAGGCCTTCGACATTGAGTTCGGCCTGATTCACCCGGAGTACTTCGTCACCAGCGACGGTGAGATGTACTTTGGCGAAGTGGCCTACCGGCCGCCGGGCTTCAAGGTGTTTGAACTGCTGGAGCGGGTGTATGGCTTCAACGCCTACCAGGCCAGCATGCTGGTGTTCGACCCGAAAACCACCGCGAGCGAGGTCGCCGCGTTTTTCCCGCGGGAAATCGAGGACGCCAGGGGCTACGCCGGCTGCTTCGGCGTGTACCCGCGGCGCCGCGTGGTGAGCACGCTGGAAATTCCGCAGGAAGTGGAAGATCATCCCTACTTCGAGTCGCACGAGCTCACGCCGCCGCTGGAGGAGACCGTCACCAAGCGCACCGCCTTCGGCACCCACTGGGGCCTGGTGTACTTCAAGGGGCCGGACGCTCACCAGCTGCGCGACCTGCTCAAGCACCAGGAAGAGCTGGATTATTACGTCTAGAGGGCGGCACCGCCGGCAGTGACAGCAACTGACGACATATTGAACGGCCTGCTGGCCAACCTGGATGAGGCGACCACCCTGCTGGCGACAGCGCGGGACTTTGCCAAACCCGCCAAGCTGCCGAGGGTGCTGGATACCGCGCGTCGCGTGATGATGCAGCCCGGGGGCTGTGCGGCGGTGGCGGCGCGTGCCCGCTCCATCGAAGAGGCCGGCGTATTTGCCGGCTCGGACTGGGCAACGCCGCAGATACTGGTGCCTGCGCTCACGCCCCAGGCACTGGGCAGCAGCAACGCGCATACCGTCGTCATCGAGGCGCTGTCCGAGCTGCGCCTGCTGGGTGTGGCCATGGGCGACTATCGCCACCCCCTGCTCACCGCAGAACAGGCGCACCATTACCTGACCCAGGTGATCGCCATCAATCTGAACCTGCTGTTCGGCGCACCCACGGAGGCGGAGCGCACGACACAGGGAGCGCTGGCCCAGGTGCCGCGCAGGCTGTTCCAGTACCTCACCGAACGTATCGGCTACGAGCATGTCATCGACCAGCTGATCGACGAAATCTGGCGCATTCTGCAGCAGCGACCGATTCAGGTGGACAGCGTGAAGCAGATGATCACCCAGATCGCCAGCTGCCAGGCAAACCCGGACATCGACCTCGGCAGCAGCGGACAGGGCGCCAACCGCCTGGTCAGTGCGCTGTTCAGCCCCACGCGCGGCTGCGCGGAGGATCCCGGTGTGTCGGTGTATCGGGAGCGCCTCGACAGCATGGACCCGAGCGGCCTGCAGAGTGAGGCCACCGGCTGCGCGCGCGCCATGCACGACACCGGGCTGGTGTCGCCCTATCACGCG
Organism: Halieaceae bacterium UBA5044; assembly: GCA_002416125.1. Classification (GTDB taxonomy): domain Bacteria; phylum Pseudomonadota; class Gammaproteobacteria; order Pseudomonadales; family Halieaceae; genus Haliea. The sequence goes on along the minus strand of DIBU01000014.1, from coordinate 111,765 downwards.
GTGCTGCTGCGCTTCCTGCTGGAACACAACGATCACCTGCTGGCCGAGGCGCTGGGTCTCTCCGCCACCGGTCGCGACTGCCTGCTGTGTTACCGGGACCTGGTGCACGCACTGGTGCGCAGCTGCGTGCAGCCCGCCACCGCGCAGGCCGTGTATGGCCTGGCGCTGATGCTGGAACGGGGAATCCTCTACCAGCCCGCCGCCGCACCCGCCCTGCTGCGCCAATTGGGGCTGCAGTTGTCAGAGGCATCCCGGGCGCGCTTGACGCTGGCCTTTGGTGAGGAAGTCGCACCCGCCGCGCGGCTGCTGGAGGGCGTACTGTGCATGCTGGGCCAGCCGCTGGGCGTTGGCCAGGGTAACAACCCCACCTGCCAGTCGGCGCGCGCGCTGTCCATGTGGGCCTACAGCGACCCTGACTACCTGCTGCAGATGGTTGTCTGGGCGGCGCGTGACGACGAGATCATCATGCACTTCGAGGGGCAGCCGATTTCCTCCAGGGAAAGCGCTGATGGCCTCGCCACCGCCCTGCCGCTGGATCTGGACCCGGTGTCGCTGCTGGTCGTCCCGCACCTGGACCGCATCTACGCGGAAATGGGGCGCCGCTGCCTCGGCCGCGAGGGCGACCCGCACCGCTGGGTGAACCCGGAGTTCCACGGCTGGTGGTCGGGCCGCGGTTTCCGTATCAATGTCGATGTCGCCAGTGGGCAGCTGGCGGACCTGGACGCCTTTCTGCGCCACTTCTATGCCAGCTACCATCCCTACTATAATGGCGGCCTGCCGGTGATCCATCCGCAGCCCGCCGGCATCGCCGTCACCGACAGCGCCGCGCGTTTCGTTGGCTGGCACGCCATCACGTTGCTGCGCGTGAACATCGATCCGAGCGATACCATGCGCGTGTATTTCTACAACCCGAACAATGACAGCGGCCAGGACTGGGGCGACGGCGTGAAGGTGAGCACCGCCGGCAACGGCGAGCGCTTTGGCGAATCGTCACTGCCCTTCGAGGAGTTTCTTTCGCGCCTGTACATCTTCCACTACGACCCGCTGGAACCTGGAGAGCTTGCGGAAGTTGCACAGGAAGAGCTTGACCGGGTAACCGCACGGGTGCACCGCAGCTGGGGCGCCGACCGGATTCCACCCACCGCGCTTCAGGCCAGCGAGGGTGCGCATGTTTGAACAAGCACTACAGGACGACCTGAGCCTGCTGGCCCTGCCGCTGTACCTGGCTGCCGTGCTGCTGGAAGCCTGGTACGCCCACCGCCACCACCTCAACCGCTACCGCTTGGGCGACACGCTGGCCTCCTTGTCGATGCTGGTGGCGTCGGGCATTGTCGAGTTGTTGCCCCGACTGCTGGCCCTCACCGCCTTCGTGTACCTGCATGAAATCAGCCCCTTGCGGGATGTGGTGGGCCGCCAGTGGTGGGCCTGGTTGCTGCTGTTCTTTCTCGACGATTTCACCTATTACTGGTTCCACCGCGCCAATCATGAAGTGCGCCTGCTGTGGGCCGGGCACGTGAATCACCACTCCTCCCAGTACCTGAATTTCGCCACGGCACTGCGCCAGGGCGTGGGCGAGCGCCTACACAAGTTCCTGTTCTGGATGTGGCTGCCCCTGCTGGGCTTCGACCCGGCAATGATCATCACCGTCATCAGCCTGAGCCTGTTCTACCAGTTCTGGATACACACCCGCGCCATCGGCAAGCTGCACCCGTGGATCGAAGCCGTGTTCAACACACCTTCGCACCACCGGGTGCACCACGCCTCCAATGTGCGCTACCTGGACCGCAACCACGGAGGCGTGCTGATCGTCTGGGACCGGCTGTTCGGCACTTTCTCTGAAGAGCGCGATGACGACCCGGTGGTCTATGGGCTCACCACCAACATCGACTCCGATAACCCCTGGACGGTGTTGAGCCACGAATACCGCGCCATCTGGCGCGACCTGCAGCAGGCACGCAACTGGGATGAACGGCTGCGCACGCTGTTTCTGGCGCCGGGCTGGTCTGCGCGGGGGCCCGATAAACGCGCGGCCGTGCTGCGCGAACAGGCCGGCATGCACTAGGCGGGGCGGGTCGGCTCCACCGCGTCGTCGTCACCCTCTGGCGTAGCCACACCCAACAGTTCCGCTTCGGACTCTGCCGTGAGGTTCTGCAGGCGTTTTTTCCAGCGCCGTTTGGCGTGGCGGCGGAGGTTGGGGATGTCGTCGCTCTCGTCCATGATCGGCTGGCCGATCAGGGCCTCGATCACATCCTCCATGGTCACCACACCCAGCCAGCTGCCATACTCGTCGTACACCAGGAACATGTGCTGACGTTCGCGGATAAAGCGCGTCATCACCGATTCCACGTTCGCGCGGTCGGTGACGATGGTGGCAGGCTTCATCAGGTTCGCCACCCGCTGGCCTTCATCGGCGCGAATGACATCGTGGCGAAACAGGATACCCAGTGGCGCTTCATCTTCATCCAGCACCGGGTAGCGCGAGAACTGGTGCTCCTGGATCTGCTCGATAAACTCGGCGACCGTCTGGTCTGGCGACAGCGTCTGGCACACCACGCGCGGCGTCATGATCTGGCGCACGTTGACTTCGTGCAGGTCCAGCACATTGGAAATGACCCGCTGCTCGTCCTCGTCGATCTTGTCCAGCTCGCGGCCGAGCAGCGACAGCGCCTTGATCTCCAGGCGGATATCATGCTCCGGCGGCTTGCCACCGAACAGCTTCATGATCTGGTCGGACATCCAGATGGCCGGCTTGAGAATAAAAATCATGCCATTGAGGATGGACGGCAGCACCGGCGCCATGAACATCCAGTAGCGGGCACCGATGGTCTTGGGCATGATTTCCGAGAACACCAGAATCAACAGGGTCATGATGGCGGAGGCCACCCCGAGAAAGCCGTCGCCGTAGATTTTCACCACCTGCGCACCCACACCGGTGGCCCCCACCGTGTGCGCCACCGTATTCAGCGTGAGGATGGCCGCCAGCGGCTGGTCGATATGGTCCTTCAGCACTTTCAGCTGCTCCCAGCGCCTGGGGTGCTGCTGCTTTTGCTGGGCGATGTAACTGGGTGTGATGGACAGCAGCGCCGCCTCCAGGATGGAGCACACGAAGGACACGGCGATGGACAGAATGGCGAACGCGAGAAGCAGGGTCATGGACGGGTGTTGGATTCCAGCAGCGGTTGGGTCGGGGATACGCCGGACTGTACGCACTTCGCCGCAGCGCGTCCAGCGCCACACGGCGAGCGCGCAGGCATCAGTTACTCGACAGCGGCGCGCGCCTCATCCACTGCCTGAGCCACCAGCGGAATGATGTCGCTGAGCACCAGGTTTACCGGAGCGCCGGAATCGCGGCGGGTGTAGTCGTCAATGGCGACGTAACCGCCGATCTTGCGCTCAATATCAATCCACGACACGGCGCCAAAGGCACCCGGGTCGTAGAACACCGTGGGGGTTTCACCGGCGGCCTCTGGCGCCACAATCCACCAGCCCATGCCGTAGGGCACGCCGAAGGCACCGCCACGATCAACCTGCATGAACGCCACCGAGTCTTCAGACATCACCCGGTTGTCGCCACAGCGTCCACCGTTGAGGTGCATGAGCAGCAGCTTGGCATAGTCCTGCAGGCTGGAGATGGCGCCGCCCTCTATGTTCGGATTATCCAGCCCCTGCAGGCTGTCCGGGCTGCCGGTCCAGGCCGCCAGGTTTGACCACATATTGCCAAACTGGAAAACCTCGAGATCACAGGGCTCGGCAATGTAGGCATCAAACACCTGACGCCAGGTGCTGTTGCTGACCTGCTCCGCCACCGCGCCGGCCAGCTGCCACTGGGACCCACCGTAGTCAAAGGTACTACCCGCCGGCACCGTGCCTTCCAGTTCGGTGCTGTAAATGGTGCGCGCGCAGGCTTCCAGCGTGCCTGCGGGGGCGTACTGGCACAGGTGGGCACCGTAGACGCCCAGACTGCCAAGCCCCGGAATGCCCGAGGTGTTGCTCACCAGCTGGGCGACCGTGCGGTCTCCGTACACGCCCTCCCAGGGCAGGTAATCGGCGATGGGCGCTTCCACGGAAAAGTTCAGGTCCGGGTCGTCATTCAGGGCCATCAACAGCATGACCACCGGCACCTTGCTGGTGGATGCCAGCAGTACAACCGTGTCCAGCGTATGATCGCCGAACGCCGCCTCGTGCACAGTGCCCTGCCGCTGGTCCACCAGCGTCACCGAAATGCCGTCGAACACCGTACTGTCGTCGAGGAACTGCTGGAAACGCGCATCGACTGCGGAAAAATCGTAAGCCGGCAATACCTCGACCGGCGGCGCGGGTGTGTCGCTGCCGTCACTGCAGGCGCCGAGAGCGAGAGCGGCGAGCGGCCAGAGCAGCCGCCGCAGGGTCTTTTCTTGCATCACGTGGGGTGTCCCTTGTTATTGTTGGAGGGCAGCAGCTACCCGGTTTAGGGCCTGCGCACAGCCTGTAGATCGATAATTCAGCCCCAGAATTGACCGCGTGTAAAGCCGCGAATTCTCAACGCCGAAAATCCGCTGTGCTGTCCGCGGCCATCCAGGCGAAGACCACATAGGCGGCCACGTTCTGGTCCAGCGCGACCGGGTCGATCTTGTCCAGCGTGTCATCGTGGGTGTGGTGCAGGTCGAAGTAGTCCATGCCATTCTGCACCAGACGCAGGGAGGGCAGGCCCGCCTCCACCATGGGAATCAGGTCCGGGCCCGCGCCAGCGGTGTCCATGTCACCCGGGGCAATGCCCAGCGGCGCCAGCAGTTCGGCCATCAGGTCGACGACTGTCTGGCCGGCGGGCGAGACCTGCGCCGTGAGCTTCCAGATGCGCTCCGCGCCGAAGTCGCTCTCGGTGCCAATCACGTGCTGGGCGAGCTGCTCGCGGTGTGCCCTGAGGTACTCCTGGCCTCCCAGCAGCCCCACTTCCTCCGCGCCCCACAGCACCAGGCGCAGGGTGCGCCGGGGCCGCTTGCCGCTATCCAGGATCATTTTCGCCGCGGCCGTGGTGATGGCTACGCCGGCCCCGTCGTCGATCGCGCCGGTGCCCAGATCCCAGCTGTCCAGGTGGCCGCCGATGATGACGATTTCCTCCGGCCGCTCGCGCCCGACAATTTCCGCAATCACGTTGCCGCTGGGCGCGCCGGGGCTGCTCTGCGGGCGCAACAGGAGACGCACGCGCACCGGAAGCTCACGCTGCAGCACCCGCTCGATCTGGTCGGCATCCGGGTTCGACAATGCCGCCGCCGGAATCTGCGGCACGGCCTCGGCGTAGCGCATCTGGCCGGTGTGGGGGAAACGATGGTTGTCGGTGCCGATGGAGCGGATGAGAATCGCCTGCGCGCCCTTCTCTGCCGCGACACTGGCACCGACACGCCGCAGCTCGCCATAATGGCTATAGGACGAGCCGTCCTGCGTGCGCTGCATGGCGTGGCTGACGTAGGCAATCCTGCCTGCCAGGCTGCCCGGCTCCGCCGCGCGCAGCGCCTGCAGGCTGGGGAAGGCAACCAGCTCGGCCTCAATGCCCTCTTCCGGCGTGGCCACCGAGCCGCCGAGCGCGGTGATGGACAGTGGCTGGGGGAACGGCGCCAGCAGGGCCGCGCTCTCCTCACCGCGACGCCAGCCGGGAATCTCGAAGGGTTCAATGCGCACGTTGGCAAAGCCCATGCGCTGCAGGCGCTGCACAGCCCAGTCGCGGGCCCGGGCCTCGCTCTCACTGCCAGCCAGGCGCGGCCCCACTTCGGTGGTCAGCGCCTCCACAATATCCCAGGCCATGGTGCCACCGAGTGCACGGTCGCGCAGTGTGCGCGCATGCTCGATGCTGGACGCTGTGAGGCCCACGGCCTCGGCGGGTTGCTGCGCGACCACCGGCAGGGAGGTCAGCAGCGCCAGCACGACGGCGGCCGCGCTGTTCAAACGCCCTGAAAAAGCTGAAAAATTCATCAATAACGACCTAAAAACGCGAATCTGACAGCATTATCGCGCAATACGGCGGCCGCCGCACCCTGCCATCGACAACATTGCGCACGCAACCGAAAACCTTGTGCTACGCTGTAAAGATTCCACGAGACCCCATGCCCCGGGGCTGCCGCCATGACACGTACACCTGCACCACTGCGCTGGTTTGTAATCTGGCTTCTGGCCTGCGCTGGCTGCCAGTCTGCCTTCGCCACACAGCCAATCACCCTGCAGGCCAACACCGAGACCGCCGTCCGCCTGCAGCCGGAAAATCTTGAGCTGCTGTTCGATGCCGCCGCGGACGGTGTGCCCGAAAGTATCGCGGCGCGCTGGGCCGCAGGTGACTTCAGCCCGGCGAGCGCGCTGAATCTTGGCTTGCAGAGCCGCGGCGTGTGGGCCCGCCTGGTGATCGACAACACACTGGAACAGCCTGCCGCCATCGTGCTCAGCCACAATTACGCGCCCACGGACCTGGTCGAGGTGCGCCACCCCCGCCTCGACGGCAGCTGGTATCAGCAGCGCAGGGGCGATTTACACCTGGCGGGAAGCCGGGAAAGCCCGAGAACACCGTCCTTCCTGCTGCAACTGCCCGCGCGTTCAACAACGCCGATCTATATCTTCGTGGAAACGGAGTCCAACCTGAATTTCGACATGTCGGTGTACGCGCCCAACGCCTACAACCGCATTGAACAATCCCTCACCCTGATCTACGGCGCACTGTTCGGCGCCGTGTTGATTTCCGCGTTCTACCTGGTGTTGAGCGCGGTCATGGTGCACAGCGGTCTGGCCGTCATTCTGGGGGGTTACCTCGCGGTCTACGCGGCCTACGTGAGCTTCCTGATGGGGTTTGCCCACTACGCCATGCCCGATGCCCTGATCCCCTGGACCAACCAGCTGCACATGCTTGCACTGGCCCTGCTGATGTACCTGGGCGCGCGTTTCTACCGCGGTTTCCTGGACCTGAAACACAAGGCGGCGAAGGCCGACAAGGCGGTCGCACTGCTGCAATGGCTCGCGCTGGGGCTGGCTCTGCTGCACCAGATGCCGCCCATACTCGCGCTGGCGCTCAGCCTGGTCGTGATTGTCATCGGGCCGATCTGCACCACCTGCCTGGCCCTGTACCTGTGGCAGCAGGGGGTCAAGCAGGCTGGTATCTTCACCCTCGGCTGGGTGCTGGCACCTATCGCTGCTGTGTTAAGCACGCTACGGGTGAATGGCCTGCTGCCCAACGCCGACTGGCTGATCCACCTTCCTGCGATCAGCCTTCTGATGACGCTGGCCTGCTTCAGCTATGCTGTCCTGCGGCGTTTTTCCCTGGAGCGGGATCTGGTGTTCATCGATCCCCTCACCGGGCTGCTCAACCGCCGCGGCCTCGATGCGCAGGCGGCCGAGGAATTCGAGCGCCGCGAGCGTTTTGGCACGCCGCTCACGCTGCTCGTGCTGGACATCGATCATTTCAAGGTGGTCAACGACACCCACGGCCACGATGTGGGCGACAAGATTCTCTGTGCGCTGGGGGATTGCCTGACACGGGTATCGCGGGACCTCGACCTTGTGGCGCGCCTGGGTGGCGAGGAGTTTGCCATCCTCTGTGTGCAGACCGACCTGCGCGAGGCCACCGTGCTCGCGGAGCGCCTGCGACTCGCGGTCAGCGCACTGGAAGTGGCGGGCCAGCGCTTCACCGTGAGCATGGGCGTGGCGCCGGTGCGAGACAACGACAGCAGCGTCTGGGATACCCTGGTGCGCGCCGACGACCTGATGTACCAGGCCAAGCACGAGGGCCGCAACAAGGTCGTTGCCGCGGGGCAGGCCGCCTGAGCTGCCCGGCGACGCGCGCTAGCGGGTGCGCTGTGAGGCGATCGTACCGCCGTCCACCACCAGCTCCGCGGCGATGCAGAAAGTGGTTCGTTTGATCCGGACACCCGTTAATGTGCATTTAAGTGTACATTTAACAGTTGGATTGTGGCACAATCCTCTCAAGGCTGACGCATCGGAAATTGACCATGGAAAACCTCCTGACCAACAAAACTGCATCACTCACCGAATTGCGGGACCCCAAGAAAGTCATCGAAAAAGCGGGCGACAAACCCGTCGCAATCCTGAATCGCAACCAGCTGGAGGGCTACTTCGTACCCGCCTCAGCCGTCGCGAAAATCGCGTTTACTCCTGCTGATCCGAAAGAGGTTGCAGACCTGCTGCGCAAACGTCGCTCCAATCTCAAGCCGACGCTTGCCTACCTCAAAGACAAATAAACGTGATCTTCCTCTCACCGCGTGATGTGGTTGAGATTCATGAGTTCGTTATCGAGGGCCACGAACTCCAGGGCATGGCCGGCGATAAATCCATCGAGGCTATTATTGCCAGAATCGACAACCGTATCGCCTTCGGCATGATCCGTGACGTCTTTGAACTGGCTGCCTGCTATGCCTGCTACCTGTCCGTCGGGCATGCTTTTCACGATGCCAATAAGCGGACAGCATTCGCGGCAATGGACGTGTGCCTTTGCTTGAATGGCATATCGCTCGATTACGAGGCGGAAGATATCGGCGCTCTGATCGTGAAGGCGGCACAAGGCATAGTCGATGAATCCGAGCTCGCAGATTGGTTGCGGCGTCGGGCGGTGTAATGGGGAAGAGCCGCGGGGCAGGTCGCCTGAGCTGCCCGGCGACGCGCGCTAGCGGGTGCGCTGTGAGGAGATTGTGCCGCCGTCCACCACCAGCTCCGCGGCGGTGATGTAACTGGCTTCATCAGACAGCAGAAAACGCACCGCGGCCGCCACTTCGCGTGGTGCGCCCATCCTGCCCAGCATCACCGGGCGCTCGAAATGTCCCGGCTCCAGGTGGTCGACCACCGGCTGCATCATCGGCGTGAGGATGTAGCCCGGCGTTACCGAATTGATGCGAATGCCATCGCGCGCCAGATCATCGGCCAGCGAGCGCACCAGCGACAGCATGCCGCCCTTGGACGCCGTGTAGGCCGGGTTCATGTGATTGCCGAGCGTCGCATTGATCGACGCGATGCCGACCACCGCCGAGCCGGGTTGTTCCACGAGCGCACTGCGCAGCTGCTGCACCATGAACGGCAGGGCTTTCAAATTGACGCTCAGCACGGCATCCCACGCCGCTTCGGTCAATTCCTCGACGGGAACAGCCAATGAGATACCGGCGGCGTGCACCAGACCTCCGATGCGGGGCAGCGCCGCGCGGGTTTGCTGCAGGGCGGGGGCGATATTGCCGACCTGGCTGAGGTCAACGCCCACCCCGACCGTCGCAACGCCAAAGCGCTGTGCGATATCGGCCGCGACCGTCGCGCTGCGTTCTGCATTGATATCCCATATCGCCACAGGGCGGCCCACTTCCGCCAGCGCCTCGGCGCTCGCCAGACCAATGCCGGAGGCACCGCCGGTGACAATCACGCCACTGTCAGGGCTTGTTGAGTTGCTCATGTGCACTGTCTCTTTGTCATCGTCACGGGCAATCTAGAGCACTGGACCCCGCTAACCTAGTCGAGTCGGGCAGAAAGCGTCCGCCAGTTCAAATGTGTGAGCCTGCCTGATGATAGTGCCACCCCCTGTGTCTCGCGGCAAAACCCCGAACCCTGTACTGTGTTCTCTCCAATCTGATTGAGGACATCACCGTGGCAGATGCACCCGCCTACATCGTGGCCAACTTTATCGTTCATGACGCCGCTGAATACCGCAAATACGAAAAAGGCTTCTTCCCGATTCTCAAGCGCCACGGTGGCAGCTTCTTCACCTACGATGACAATCCAGACACCCTGGAGGGCCCGGAGCCCCGCGAGGGACGCATGGTGTTGTTCCAGTTCCCCAGCGAAGCGGCGGCGCGGGCCTGGTACGCAGACCCGGACTACCAGGCACTGTCTGAATTTCGCCGGGCCGGGACTGAACTTAAATTCCTGACGCTGCTGCACGGCCTGCCGCCGCGCGCGTAATCACGAAATAATGACGATTCCAGACCTGCCCATCACCAACCCCGACTACGGTACGGGAGTCTATCGGCGCCGCATCCGGCTGGTGCCCGGTGAGGGCACGATGCTTGCCGAATTGGAAGACAACAACCACGGCTTTCGCGTGTGCATTGAACACGATGGACAGCGTATCACGCGGGTCACTGGCGATGCGTTGCGCACGCCCCTCTCCACCTGCCCGGGCGCCCTCGCCCAATTGCAGCGGCTGGTGGGCGCTGATATCCACAGCGATGCCACACAACTGAGCCGGCGCGCGGACCCGACAAGCAATTGCACCCATTGGCTGGACCTTTGCATACTCGCGATCAACCATATCCCGCGTGGTGCCGCTGTCCGGCAATACGATGTCGCCGTCACCGATGAACGTGACGGCGTTTCGGAGCTCAGCGTGCACTGTAACGGCATGGTCGTGCACCGGTGGTACGCCAGTGGCCTTGCGCTGGCAGGCCCGGAACCGTTAGCCGGGCACACTCTCTTCCGCGGCTTTTCCAGCTGGGCGCGAGACTGTTTCAGCGGCGACGCCCTGGAGGCGGCGGTGGTGTTGCAGCGCGGTAATTTCGTGGCACAGGCGCGGCGCTTTGCCGACGTGCCCGGAACGGCAAATGAGCCGGTTGAAAACCACCGGAATGGCAATGTGTGTTACAGCTACTCACCGGAGATTGTCAAGCAAGCGATCTACCGGTCAAGCAGCGTGCGAGACTTCACCGCAACGCCGGAATTACTGTTGAAGTTTGTGTAACAAGCGGGTGGTCACGGCCGCTGGCAAGCTGCTGCGGCCCAATGATTGCTCACACCGCCTCTTGCGCTTCGCGCTGACGCGCGCGCACTTCCACTTCTTCCATTTCCTCAAAGTACGCGCCCTCGCTGATTACGTTGGACAGCTCCGGATAATCCACCGCCAACACATTGCGCATACCTATCACTTCACGCGCCGCCTCCGGGGTCAGGTGCAGAATGTCCTCGTATTTCAGCATGAAATAGGGCTCGGACGTTCGCCCGATCAACAGTCCGCGCTCCATGCGCTCGATGATAGCTGTCATGCACTCGGGGTAGTGCAGCGTAGCGCGCATCAGCTGGCTCGACACGAGCGTGCTGTTGATGATGGTCAACTTGCCCGCGAGCCCCGGACTGAGCACGCTGTGGACATTGGTGATTTTCATCGCCGTGGGCACCATTTCGTTGATGATGTCGAAGGGTGCCGCCGCTAGAATGTGCTCGAAGACGTCGTGGATCTGGGAGCTGCGCATCTGCCAGTAATCCAGGTCGCTTTCCGGCTCGTGCAACTCGATGATGTTGGGTTCAAACTGCCGGTCGTGCAGGTAACGGTAGTAGATGCCGCCCACGCTCTCCGGCGGGTAGTGCCTGAAGTCATCCCGCTCCATGGTGGAGAGATAGCGTTCCGACAGCCAGTCCGCGAAGCGCGGATTCACCTTTTTTTCCTCGTCGAAGAGTCGCTGCACCTCTTCGTAATCCTCCACTGCCCCCAGCGCTTCGTAAAGTGCGGGCAGGCTGTAGGTCGGGGGCAGGTCGCGCCCGTTGCGTCCGAGCATGCGCAGGGCGATGCCTTCCCGCACCCGCGCATCGTTCAGGTACCTCGAAGAGCTGATCAGGATGGAGCTCGCGGAGGTGGGTGCCGTGGCCCCTTTCATCAGGTAGGGTGTTTTCTTGTCTGTCATCAGTGACTCCGTCACATTGCCGGGGAGACGCGCCGCCTCAGGCCGCGGCCGGGCTAAGCATTTCGCCGGGTACGGCACCTGTGGACTTGCCATCGGCAAAGGTCACCTCGCCGTTGACCATGGTCAGGCGCATCGGCGCCGGGTCACGGGTAAAGCGCCAGGTGGTGCCACCGTTTTCGTCGGGCACATCGAAGGCCTTCCTCATCGGCCGTCGATCTACCTCTTCAAGGTTAAACACCGTGATGTCTGCGCGTCGGCCCACCTCGATCCGGCCCAGTTCCTGCAGGCCAAAGAAGTCTGCGACCTTGCCGGTCTGGGCGTGCACCGCCTCCTCCACGCTGATCCAGCCCTTCTCCCGGCAGTAGTAGCTCAGCAGGCGAATGTTTTCGCCGCCCCCACAGAGCATCTGCCCGTGGGCGCCGGCGTCGGAGATGTTGGGAACCGTCCACGGATCCTTGATCAGCCGCACCACCATCTGCTCGTCCTGCGGGAAGGGCGCCATGTGCACCGTGGAGTGGACAGAGTTCTTTACCAGCCATTCGGCCATGGCATCGGAGGGATGCACCCCCAGCTGCTGCGCATAGTCGGCGAGGGAGATATCCACCGGGCCCACGCCGTTTTCCGAGTTGATCAGCAGCAGGCTCTGGGGGTTGGCGAAGGGCGAATGCTTCCAGACTTTCTCGTCCCAGCTGGCCCGCGCGCGTTCGCGCCAATCCGCGTCCTGCAGCAGCTCGAGCTTCTCTTCCTCGCTCTCCGCCAGCACCACCTCGTGCCAGACATAGTCATTGGACTGGGCAAAAATCAGCGACTTCTTGATGCTGATAACACTGGTCGGGGGCACGTGGGCAAAGCCTGCCCGGATATCCCGCCCCTCGCGCTTGAAGCGCTCACGCAGGGGGCCGACCTTGTCCTCGATGTCTTTCTGAAACGTCAGGGTCGGCGCCATGCCTGCCACCTGCGCGCGAATCGGGCGATCGCCGATCAAGCGGTCAATGCGCGCAATGGAATCCGGGGCCGTCTTGCGCATGAAGGTATCGACGATCACCTGCAGCGTGGCACCTGGATACTTCGCCAGCACATCCAACAGCGCCTGCCACTCGGCGTCATCCGCTCTGAGGGTTGGCACCGGACGGTCCTGGCCATCGTGGTCCAGCAGGTTGGACGACATGCCCAGGGCACCAGCGGCCAGGGCCTCGTCCAACATCGCACACATGCGCTGCACCTCCTCAGCCGTTGCGACGCGCTCCCAGGCGTCCATGCCCATCACGGCCAGACGGATCGCGAGGTGGCCAACAAAAGCACCATAGTTGGCGGGAACCCTGACCTTGCTGGTCATGGACGCCTTGTACTCCGGCCAGCTGCGCCAGTCCCAGGGCAAATGCTCCAGGAAGGGTGCCACAGGGATGTCTTCAAAGAAGGAGAAGATGTTGATCATCTCCCTGCGCACTGCCGGGTCATCGGAGACCGGCGCTGCGGTAAAGCCGCAGTTACCGAGAATGGTGGTGGTCACACCATAGCCGGGTAGCGGATCGAGATCTGGCTGCCACCACATGTTTGCATCGAAGTGGGTGTGGGTTTCGATAAAGCCCGGCGACACATAGCAGCCACTGGCGTCTACAACCTGTTCATCGCCCTCGGGCTGCAGGCCACTCGCCACCTCGACAATGCGCCCGTCACGGACGCGCACATCCGCCGCAAACGCGGGGGCGCCGGTGCCATCAACAACCATTCCGCCAGAAATCAGGGTTTTATTATTCATATCATCATTCCTCAAAAGATGAATTGACGCATCCATCGGGCACCCGCGCGCACAGGAACGGTCGGTTTCCGGAAATGCGCCGTAAACGCCGGGCTCGGGACACCAATGAGCCTATCGAATATTTTTAGCAGCGATTATTAAATATCGTTGAGAATAAAAGGCCTGAGCGATGCGGGTCAAGCGTTGGCAGCTGAAGCTGACGTCGGCAAGGTGATCGCTTGATCTATGGGACGAAACAGCGTGGCCTCTTTCCGACGCGCGCTGCCGACAGCCGGGCTGACCGGGTACAGCGTCAGGTCAAACTTGAGCGTCGGCGCCAGCATCGGGTCACGCGGGTCGATGGGCCTGCGGTTATCCATCCACTGTGTGCATTCCTGCGGCGTCAGCATCACCGGCATCCGGCTGTGCCACGGACGAAAAGCCGCTGCGGCCTCCGTCGTCACCAGTGTGCAGGACAGCAGCGGCTCGGTACCGCCCTCCCACACATCCCAGAGCGCGGCCACGGCGATGGTCTGCGCAGCGTTGGTAATCACCCAGGGCTGTTTGCCGCCGTTCTCCACACGCCACTCGACAAAACTGGACATCGGCACGATGCCCCGCTGCTGCCGGAACGGGTGTTTGAACGCAGGGCTGCTGGCCAGCGACTCGGCGCGGGCATTGAACATGCTGTACCGGGTGCTTACCTCTTTCGCCCAGGAGGGCACCAACCACCAGCGGGCGCTATCCGCACGCCCCTCACGCAACAGCACCACGTCCTCCGTCGGCGCCACGTTGTAGCGGGGTTCCGGAAGCTCAAGATCAATATCCAGACGCTGCAGCAATCCCTGCAGGCCGGGCATATGGGTGATGTTGAAGCGGCCGCACATCGCTATAAGATAGTACAAAAGTGGTGCATCTGTGCTTAGTGCGGCTAAACAAGCTGTGACGCCGAGCGCAAAGCAAAGTATTTGGAGCAAGATTGAGGGCCTTAACCCACTGTGGCTGGGCGGTGCGGCGTTCCGATGGCATCATCAATCGAGTTTAGTGAGAACCGGTCTATCCCCCGTTAATTGGGGAGAGCCGCCTTGCTGGGGATATGGCGGAGAGAGAGGGATTCGAACCCTCGATAGGTTTTACCCTATACGCCCTTAGCAGGGGCGCGCCTTCAGCCACTCGGCCACCTCTCCGTACAGACCGTACCCGGGGTGGTCGCTGCGCGTCGGCAGCCCCTCAGGAACGGCGCGCATCATACCCCACACTGATCGCAATTTCAAAGGCTTGCCGCTGCAACGGGGCGATTATCGAGGCGCAGTGAGTGTGATGCGCGACTGCGCAGCCGCCTCCACGTCCTGCCGCTGGAACAGCACCGGGCGGAACTGTTTATTGCGGTACAGCTCGGTCTGGTCGGTAAAATGCGGTGAGGCCGGATCACCGGACTGACTGTAAGTGAGCAGGGCTTCGGCGACCGGGCCGCTGTCCTCGAAGCCGACGGTCAGAATAAAGCTGCTACCGTGCACCACCGGGTAGCCAGCGTCGGTAAGCAACCTGCTGCCGTCAATCGGCGTGGGCGTCAACTGGGCGATGGGGTGATGAGGAATGTCGGACACCATCAGGTTGGCCACACCCTCGTAGCGGTTCCCACCGTGAACCGGGATCCCGCGCTCACCGCGGTAGGCAAACTGGGCTTCTCGCAGGGGCGCATCCAGGGGGTAGCCTGCCGACGCCAGGACAGCCGCGGCATGTGCAAGTTTTTGCATAGCCAGGTCGCTGTCAGCCAGGGTATTGGGGGTGGTGACCGGTGCCGCTGCATCGAAGGGGACGGCAAACAGGTCACCCTGACGCAGGCAGTCTTCGTAGGTGTAGCCTGTCAGCCATTCCCTGAACAGCACAGCACCCCGGCTGTCGAGATCGAAACGGCCGTTGAAACCGCGCAACGCCGCACAGGCGTCAGCCAGGTCCGCCGCCGCGCTGCAGGCTTCCAGCAAGGGGGGCACCAGCAGCAGCGCCGCCAGGCTCTCGTTGTCGAACAGGAGTTCCTGCATGCGCGCAAGGGTGAACGCGCCCTCTTCAATCAGCTGCGCGTTCATGCGTGTGCGCAGACTGCGGGCAGTGGCCTCCGGGCCATACAACGGCGAATACCCGGTGAGGGGCGCGCTGACATTGCTCAGCCAGTAGCTGTCGTTGGCGTTGAACACGTAGTCTTCGCGCTCCAGCAGGGGCCGCCTCTCGAAGGGCTCGGTACCGGGAATCGGTGCGTCGCCCTGCTCCACCCATTCGAACCTAGGGTCACTGCCGTCGAGCAGTACAAAGCCCTTGCTGTCGTACACCTTCGCCGTCAGCGCGTCATTCTTGAGCTGCTGGCGCCAGAGGGCAATCGCCTCGTCACTCAACCGCCCCACCGTGGAGTTGTCGAGGTAAACGGCGCGGCCATCGGCGCTCGCCGCAATGGTGTTGACCCAGGGCATGGCGTTCCAGCGTTTGTGTGCGGCAATGAAACTGTCCATGTCAGTCGCCAGGTTCATGTCCCGCCACTGCGACAACAGGGCGTCGTTGCCGACGTTGGCGTCCCGCGCGGTGAAGGCAACACTGGCGTCCCAGGGCATACCTGGCAGGGTGAGCATCGGCCCGTAGTGGCTGAAATACAGGGTATGGGCTTCAGGCTGCAGGCTGCCATCCGCCTGCAGGACCGGCACGGACACGGCCACTTCACGCATGGCGCGCTCTTCGCCGTTATAGCGGTAGACCGTGGGCTTACCCGGCACCAGTTGCAGGCGGTAGAACACCAGACGCTGGCTGGCAGACACGGTATGGCTCCAGGCCACGCCGCGATTGAAGCCGATCGCCACGCCCGGCGCGCCGAGCAGATGCCCGCCATACACATCCAGCTTGCCGGGGATGGTCAGGTGTTTTTCCCAGAAGCGGTTGTCGCCGTACCAGGGATAGTGCGGATTGCCCAGGAGCAGGCCGCGGCCGTTCGCACTGCGCGCCTTGCCGAATGCCCAGGCGTTGGACCCCATGCCCTGCAAGGCAGCGGCGTCCGCCGCGCGCGCAAGTCGCTGCTGGCTCACCACGCGTTGTGCCAGAGCCGGAGCTGTAGCCGGGGGCTGCGCGGCCACGAGCGCATCGGCCATGCGCGGCAGGGTTTGCGCCATCAGCACCATGCGCGCCATCAGGTCGCTATCGGCAACCGGCTGCAACCAGGCGGCGCCATCGCACCAGGATCCAACACGCCCCTCGGGGTGTTCCGTCAGGAAGCGGTTATAGCCATCCGCATAGCCGCGCAGCCAGGCGCGGTTGTCGTCGTCCTGCCGCGCAAGCGCCGCTACGGCCTGGCTGCGAATGTCCAGCGCGGCGACGACCGCATCGCTGGCGACGTTCGCGCCTTCTTTACCGGGGCCCAGATAGCGCGCCAGCTCACCGCGTGCGGCCAGCAAGGCATGGCTGATATTGCAGACATGGTCTTCGGCCGCAGCATAGCCCTCACCGTAACCGAGGCTGGCAAAATCTGCTGCAGTAATATGCGGTACACCGTAAGGGCTGCGGAGTATTTCCACCGCGTAGCCCGCGGGTGGGACCACAGGTACTGGTGGGCGGGCCGGTACTGCGGCCTCACCCTGTGGTTCGTTCGCGGGAGCGGCGGGAGGGAATGCCGGCGTCTGGCAGCCGGCAACCATCAACAATGCCAGAACGGCAAGGGGGCGAAAACAACGCATCATGCAGGACGCACTCCTGTGCAGGGAAACAGGGGGTGCGGGTTACTCCCGGGAGTCGTCCTCCGGGGCCGCTGCCTCGTCACCCTCCTGGATGCGATTGTAGATTTCTTCACGGTGAACTGCGACATCTTTCGGGGCGTTCACCCCGATGCGCACCTGATTGCCCTTGACGCCCAGCACGGTGATCGTGATGTCGTCGCCAACCATCAGTGATTCACCGACCCGGCGGGTCAGTATGAGCATAACTCCTTGCCTCCTGTCGCCCGCCAGCGCGCTTCCGGGCGGCGCTAACCATGCGCTGCTGAACCCTAAGTGTTAGCCTAGATTGGGGAAAACGCAACTGCGGGTTTGTATCACTTTGCAATAGTCGCGGGGGGCGCCTGGTCGAGTTCAAAGGCCGAGTGCAGGGCGCGGACCGCCAGCTCCATGAATTTTTCCTCAATGATCACGGAAATCTTGATTTCCGATGTCGTGATCATCTGGATGTTGATTCCCACCTCGGAGAGCGCGCGGAACATGGTGCTGGCCACGCCGGCGTGGGAGCGCATGCCCACGCCCACGATCGACACTTTGGCGATGCGGCTGTCAGCACGCACCTCGCGCGCATTGAGGTCTGCCGCCACCTGTTCCAGCACGGCCTGGGCGCGCGGCAGATCGGCGCGACCAACGGTGAAGGTCAGGTCGGTGGTGTTGTCCTCGGCCACGTTCTGCAGAATGACGTCGACCTCAATGTTTGCCTCACCGATGGGACCCAGTATGCGGTAGGCCACACCGGGCATGTCCGGCACGCCGAGGATGGTGAGTTTGGCCTCATCGCGGTTGAAGGCGATACCGGCAATTGTCGGGGTTTCCATCACAGACGCATCCTCCAGCGTGATGAGGGTACCGGGGCCGTCCTTGAAGCTGTGCAGCACCCGCAGCGGAACTTTGTATTTGCCGGCGAATTCCACCGAGCGAATCTGCAGCACCTTGGAGCCCATGCTGGCCATTTCCAGCATTTCCTCGAAGGTAATGCGATCCAGGCGGCGTGCATCGTCGACCACTCGCGGGTCGGTGGTATAGACCCCATCCACATCGGTGTAGATCTGGCATTCGTCCGCCTGCAGAGCCGCCGCCAGCGCGACAGCGGTGGTATCCGATCCGCCGCGCCCGAGCGTGGTGATGTTGCCCTGCTCGTCCACCCCCTGAAAACCGGCTACGACAAGCACGAAGCCGGCCGCCAGGTCTGCCCGCAGGCGGCTGTCATCAATGTCGCGGATGCGCGCCTTGGTGTGTGCATCGTCGGTAAGGATACGCACCTGGCTGCCGGTATAGGATTTGGCGGCGATACCGCGCTGGTTCAGTGCCATGCTGAGCAGCGCGGTGGTCACCTGCTCGCCGGTGGACAGCAACACGTCCAGCTCACGCGCCAGCGGCTGTGGCTGGATCTCCCGCGCCAGGCCCAGCAGGCGGTTGGTTTCGCCGCTCATCGCCGACACCACCACAACCACCTGATGGCCGTCGGCCCGGAAGCGGGCCACCTTATCGGCAACCTGCTCAATGCGCTCGATACTGCCGACGGAGGTGCCGCCGAACTTCTGGACGATCAGCGCCATGTCAGGCGTTCTGGGCCAGGGTTTCCGCCACCCAGTCAGGCACTGCACCCAATGCCGCGGGCAGGCCGGCCACATCGCTGCCACCGCCCTGCGCCATGTCCGGGCGGCCGCCGCCCTTGCCACCCAGGCGCCCCGCGAATTCGCGCATCAGGTTGCCGGCACTGACCCGGTCGGTCAGATCCTTGCTGACGCCGGCCGCCAACGCCACCTTGTCGCCATCTACGGCTGCCAGCAGCACCACGGCACTGCCCAGCTTGTTCTTTACCTGGTCGAGGGTATCGCGCAGCGATTTGGCATCGGCACCCTCGACACTCGCGGCCAGCACCTTGATACCGGCCACCTCGACAGCCTGGGTGGTCAGGTCGCCACCGGCCGACGTGGCCAGCTTCTGCTTCAGCCGCGCGAGCTCTTTTTCCAACTCACGGTTCTCATTGCGCAGGGCTCCCACACGCGCCGCCACTGCATCGCGCCCGGCCTTCACCACGTCGCACACCGCGTCCAGCTGGGCCTCGGTGTGGGCGATGGAGGCCAGCGCACCGGCGCCTGTCACCGCCTCGATACGGCGCACGCCCGATGCGATGCCGGACTCGGAGAGGATACGGAACATCCCGATGTCACCGGTGCGGTCCACGTGGGTGCCGCCACAGAGCTCCACCGAGTAATCATCTTCACCCATGGTCAGTACGCGCACTTCGTCGCCGTATTTCTCGCCAAACAGCGCCATGGCGCCCGCCGCGATGGCGTCGTCCATGTTCATCAGGCGGGTGCTGACCGGCGTATTGGCGCGAATCTGGGCATTCACCTGATCCGCGATCTCGGCCAGCTCCGCGTGCGTCACGGCCTCGAAATGGGAGAAGTCGAACCGCAGGCGCTCGGAATCCACCAGCGATCCCTTCTGCGTTACGTGCTCGCCGAGCACCCGGCGCAGGGCGGCGTGCATCAGGTGCGTGGCCGAGTGGTTCAAGCGGGTGCGCTGGCGCACGCTGGCATCCACGCTGGCGTGCAGGCGGTCGCCGACCCTGACGCTGCCCTGCAGCACCTTGACGTGGTGCAGGTGCTGGCTCTGGGCCTTGGTGGTATCGGTCACTTCCAGCCGCACACCGTCGGCCTGCAGGTAGCCGGTATCGCCTGCCTGACCGCCGGATTCAGCGTAGAACGGCGTGCAGTCGAGCACGACCACGCCCTGCTGATCTGGCTGCAGGACCTCGACCTCGGCGCCGTCGCAGAGCAATGCCGTCACCCTGCCCTCGCCTTCCACCTGCTCGTAGCCGGTAAACTCGGTGCTGCCTTCCAGTTTGAGGACGGCGTTGTAATCCACCCTGAAGCTGCCGCCTTCCTGCGACCGGCTGCGCTGTGCCGCCATCGCGGCCTCGTAGCCCGCCATATCCAGTTCCAGGCCGCGTTCCCGTGCGATGTCGTTGGTCAGATCAACCGGGAAACCGTAGGTGTCGTAGAGCTTGAACACCACGTCACCGGGGATCACGCCGCTGCTGATGTCAGCGAGCGCGTCCTGCAGGATCTGCAGGCCGTTATCCAGTGTCTTGGCAAACTGCTCTTCCTCGGCCAGCAGCGCTTTCTCCACCTGTGGCTGCAGCTTCGCCAGTTCGGGGTAGGCATCGCCCATCTCGGCGACCAGTGTGGCGACGAGTTTGTGGAAGAACGGCGCGCTGGCGCCCAGCTTGTTACCGTGACGTATGGCACGGCGGATGATGCGGCGCAGCACATAGCCCCGGCCCTCGTTGCCCGGCAGCACGCCATCGACAATGAGGAAGGCACAGGAACGTATGTGGTCGGCAATCACCCGCAGGGAGTTGTGTGCCAGGTCGTCGACCCCGAGCTGCTCGGCGGCGGCGCGAATCAGGGCCTGGAACAGGTCGATTTCGTAGTTGCTGTGCACGCCCTGCATAACGGCGGCAATGCGCTCCAGGCCCATACCGGTATCGACCGAGGGCTTGGGCAAGGGGTGCAGCTCGCCGCTGGGGTCGCGGTTGAACTGCATGAACACGAGGTTCCAGATTTCAATGTAGCGGTCGAGGTCGTCGCCCTCACTGCCGGGCGGGCCGCCGGGTACCTGCGGGCCGTGGTCGTAGAAGATTTCGGAACAGGGGCCGCAGGGGCCCGTGTCGCCCATCTGCCAGAAGTTGTCCTCATCGAGGCGCGAGAAACGCTCGGCACTGACACCCATCTCCTGCAGCCAGATGTCTGCGGCCTCATCGTCGGACACATGCACGGTCACCCACAGGCGCTCGGGCGGCAGCCCCAGCGTTTCCGTGAGAAACGTCCAGGCAAACTGAATGGCCTCGCGCTTGAAGTAATCACCGAAGCTGAAGTTGCCGAGCATCTCGAAAAACGTGTGGTGACGCGCGGTATAGCCCACGTTTTCCAGGTCGTTGTGCTTGCCCCCGGCACGCACGCAGCGCTGGCTGCTGGTGGCGCGCACATAGGCGCGCGGCTCGGTGCCCAGGAAGGTGTCCTTGAACTGGTTCATGCCCGCATTGGTGAACAGCAGTGTGGGGTCGTTGCCCGGCACCAGCGAACTGCTGGGCACCCGGGTGTGGCCCTGAGCCTCGAAATAAGCCAGGAAAGCTTCGCGTATGTCGCCTGTTTTCATTGGAACCCTGCCATCTGTCCTTCAGCAAATCCGCGGCCCGCGAGGATATGCAGGTGCAGGTGGAATACGGTCTGGCCGGCGCCGGCACCGTTGTTGATGATGAGGCGGAAAGCTTCACCCACGCCCAACTGCTCCGCGACCTTGCCGGCGGCGAGCAGCAGATGCCCGAGCAGGGCCTGGTCATCCGGCGCCGCATCCACAAGGCGCGGAATGGCCCGCTTCGGAATCACCAGCACATGCACCGGTGCCTGGGGGTTGATGTCGTTGATGGCGATGCAGTGCTCGTCTTCGTAGAGCCGCTCCGAGGGAATCTCGCCGCTGATGATCTTGCCGAAAATGGTCTCCGTCATTGCCCTACCCCAGCTTCTCGTCGGCGGTGAGCTGGCGCGCCTCGCTCTCCAGCATCACCGGAATGCCATCGCGCACCGGGTAGGCCAGACCACTGGCCTTGCAGATGAGCTCGTCTTTTTCCTTGTCGTACTCCAGCGGGGCCTTGGTTACGGGGCACACCAGAATACTCAGCAGCTTCTCGTCAATCATGACCGGTCCTGAGGCATACAAAGGGCCTGCATTATACGGATTTTTACGGGCCGTAACATGCCGCAGGCCGGGCACGTCGGCCGCGCAGGTCGCGCCGCCCTCAGGGCGCGGCGGGAGCCTGCGCGGCGCGCATCGGCGGCACCAGCAGCTGCGGATCGATACGTGCATTGCGCCAGGACATGCGCCAGTCTAGGTGCGGCCCCGTGGCGCGCCCCGTAGCGCCCACTTCGCCGATGATATCCCCCACCGCAATCTGGTCCCCGACCTGCACGCTCACCTTGCTCAGGTGCAGGAATGACGACGACAGTCGATAGCCGTGATCGAGGATGATGGTGCCACCCGAGTAGAACAGGTCAGGCTCGGCAAGCGTCACCACGCCGGCGGCGGGCGCGCGCACGATGGTGCCCGTGGGTACCGCCACATCCACCCCGTAGTGCGGGCTGCCGGGCTGCCCGTTGTACACCCGCTGGCTGCCATACACCCCGGAGATGCGCCCCTCGACCGGCCAGTGGAAACCGGCCAGGGCGCCGGCCAGCAGGTCCGGGCGCCGCAGATGCTGTGCCTTGGCGGCGTTGACCAGCTCGCGCTCACGGGCGATGCGCGCCAGCTGCTCCGGCGGCGGCGTGACCGTGCGCTGCGGCACACCCTCCACGCGCTGGATATTGTATTCGCGGGCCGCAATCTCCAGGGTCTGGCGGCAGTCGCCCACCTGCAGCACCGCGCTGGGCGCGGCATCACGGCTGAAGCCGGCGACAAATGTGCCATCCGCCAGCACATCCAGCGCATCGCCATCGAGCAGGACCCGGGCACCGGGCGCGGCCTGCCCCCAGACCAGCCCACCCTGCTGCAGGTTGCCCTGCACATCCACGCACGCCGCCAGCGCGCCATTGGCACTCGATGCCACCAGGGCTGCCATCAACCAGGCTTTCATTGTCACACGCTCCTTTCCTGACAGGGTCTGGACGCTAGTGTAGTGAAAGCCGCACCGTTAGAATATGCCCAATGAGCCGTTATCGCCCACCCCGCCGCCGCGGATCGCCCTACATCACGCCCGAGGGCGAGGCGGTGCTGCGCGCGGAGCTGCACCAGCTGTGGAAAGTGGAGCGCCCACAGGTCACCGACGTGGTCCATGAGGCGGCAAAAAATGGTGACCGTTCGGAAAACGGGGACTACATCTACGGCAAGCGCCGGCTGCGGGAAATCGACTCGCGCGTGCGCTTCCTCAGCAAGCGGCTGGAGGAACTGACCGTGGTGGACCGCGTACCGGCCGACACCGGCAAGGTGTTCTTTGGCGCCTGGGTAACGCTGGAAGACGAGGCCGGCGCCGAACGCCGCTACCGCATCGTCGGCCCGGACGAATTCGACCTCGCGGCCGGCAAGCTGAGCATGGACTCCCCGCTGGCCCGCAGCCTGCTCGGCAAGCGTCTTGATGATGAGGTGCGCCTGCAGAGCCCGGCAGGTGAGCAGCACTTCATCATCGTGGACATCCTTTACGGCGAGGCCGCAGCGCGCGCGACCTGAGCCGCACGCGCCATTGGCAAGTCAGCCGCCCGGCGTATAGCCGTTGGTGAAGCAGGGCTGGTCCGGCGCGCAGGTATCCACAAAGCGGCCCTCACCCTCCGGACGCAGGAACGCCGATTTCTGCGCCTGGGCAGCGGGTTCCCGGCGCGGCAGGCTGTGCGGGTCGTTACCGAAGTCCGGCTCGACCGGCGGCGTATTGGTGATCGGTGGCGGCGCCGTGCCACCCTCCAGTGCACCACCCTCCACCGGGCCATCGTCCCACAGAGTCAACACCGAACCGGTAAAGTCTCCCGCCGGCACAGCTTCCAGCCCCACGTAGGGGTTGCTGTCAGGGTGACGCCCTGTCTCCAGTGCCGGAATCCGCAACCGGGCACCGATGCTGCGCGCCATGAACTCCGCAGACCACATGCTCACCTGATGGTCACCATAGGCCACCTGCAGTAGTACTGCGTGCTGCGGCGTGTTGGGCAGCGGGTGCTGTTCGATATGCACCGCGTAGCCGCTGGACTCCGCGCGGTCCCACAGCATCTGCGCCATGGACAGCAGGAAGCTCTGGTCTTTCACGCTGGGGTAGCCGCCGCCATCAGCGCCGGTGCCACTGCCGCTGAAAAACGGGGTGAAGGCGTTGAAGTCGACACTGCGGCGCAGCAGAAAGCTGTAGGACATGCCGGGGACCCCGAGCACACCGCGGGTCACATCCTGGATCACGCCCATCAACGCGCCACCGAGAATACCCCCCTGGCTGTTGCCGTCGTAATACACGGTGCTGTTGTCAAACACCGGCTGGCCAGCGGCCTGGAAGGCGGGGTCGGCAACAAAACCAGCGTCGCTCTTCAACAGCCTGGCGAGGAACATGAAATTCAGCAGGCCCTGCTGCTGGCGGTCGAAGAATGCCTGCATCAGGCTGAAGTCCTGCAGTACCTGAATCGCAAACGGCACGTCAGCATTGGCGAAACCCGCCCAGTCCGTCGCACAGAACATCATCTGGTGATCCAGCGCCATGATGTCGACGTTCTGCCGTGTGCCACCGCGTGCCTCGTTGGCGCTGCCGAGCAGACCGTGGCCATAGAGCGAGGGCCGCGCCTGCGCCTTGGGTAGCTGGCTGAAATCCTCCGCCACCGAGCGGGGAATGCGGCACACGAAGTTGGCGGCAAACAGGCTGTCGCCGTTCAGCCGGTCCGGCAGGCCATCGTCCGGCGTGGCGTAGTGGAAGGCTGAACCCGGCGCGCCGTCGTCGGAATTGAGGAAGTTCGGCACAAAAAACGTGCCGGCGATTTCCCGCGCAATCTGCTCGTCCTGGCCGTCGGCGCAGCCTGCCGGGTCGCAGGGTGCGTAGTCGGTCACGGTGCTGATGGCGTAGTCGGGGGCCGCTGCGCCCAGGTCGGCAAAGGCCTCGTCACGGATATGCAGCAGGCGTTCAGTGATATTGCGCACGCTGGCTACGGTGAAGTCCCAGGCCAGGTAGAGTTCGCTGCGCTCGACGCCCGCCTCCTGCAGCTCGCTGAACATCGCCTCCATGGCCGGACGGCGCTCCTCGATGGCCGCGTTGTCGGTCAGGATGTCGTCGCGAAAGGCGCGGAACACCTCGGGCGCCGGCAACAGGTCACCGTTGCTGTCACGCAGGTTGCGCAGCGCCACAATATAGCGCTCGCCGCGCTCGAACTGCACCATCGGGCGGATGATGAACATCTGTTCTGCGGGGTCATCGGTGTTGGCGTCAAGCTCGGCGAACACCAGGTGCTGCTCGCCGGTGCTGGCGCGGATCACCACCACCGGCGAATCCGGCGCCGTGGCGGCGGACAGATCCGTAATCGGTGGTGCGCCGGTCTGCGCCAGGTCCACGTCGGGAACCTGTGCGAGGATCATCTGCGACGGCGAGAAGCCGTCATTGCGGTTCCACTCGCTGGGGTCCACCCGGTCGCCGCGGCGGTTGGCGGGCATTGAGGCCTGGCTCAGGTTTACCCGGCGTCCGGTGTCGAGGCTGTCATCGGCCACCGTGAACACATCGCTGGGCCAGGGGAACATGCAGTTATCGGTGTCGAGCATCTCGCAACGGTCGGCGTTGGGAGTCGCGATGCTGATCGGCGGTGGCTCGGGGGGTGCGGGGCTGGTGTCGGTGCCATCAGAGCAGGCCGTCAGGCCCGCCAGCAAAGACAGGGAGAGGACGCTGCGCAGGATTGTCATGTAAACCTCCAGGGTCTCGTTTTTGTTATGCGACCCCCGGAGCCTAGCGCAGCCGCCGCGGCTCAGTCCAGCGCGGCGTAGACCATGGATTCCAGCTGCCCGCGCAGGTTGAAGGTGCTCGACGGCATAAGCTGGGTCATGAAGATCACCACCAGCTCTTCCTCCGGGTCCACCCAGAACAGCGTGCTGGCCAGACCGCCCCAGAAAAAGCTGCCCAGAGAGGCCAGGTTGCCGTTTTTCACCGGGTCCATCTTGTTGGCGAACCCCAACCCGAAGCCGACGCCCTCGTATTCGGTTTCGCTGAAGCTGCCCATCGCGTATTGCTCAAGATCGACATCGCCGGGCAGATGATTGGCCGTCATGTAGTCCAGGGTGCGCGAGCCCAGAATGCGCACGCCATCCAGCGTGCCCCCCTGCAGCAGCATCTGGCAGAAACGGAAGTAGTCCCCGACGGTCGACAGCAGCCCGCCGCCGCCCGAGTAGAACTCCCTGTCGCGGAACTGGCTGGCCTGGCCGTCGTCGTTGCACACCAGCTTTTTCGCCGCGTCGCGCTCATAGCAGGAGGCCAGCCGGTGCACCTTGTCGGGTGCGACGTTGAAAGCGGTGTCCACCATGCCCAGCGGGCCGAACAGGTGCTCCTGCAGGTAATCCGGCAGTGACTGGCCGCTGATCACCTCAATCAGGTAGCCCAGCACATCGGTCGCCACAGAATAGTTCCAGCGCGTTCCGGGCGAGAACTCCAGCGGCAGCTGTGCCAGCTGCTCGATCATGTGCTTCAGCGTGTAGCCCGGCGCCGGGTTGCCAACCTGCAGCTTGCGGTAGGCGTAGTCCAGGTTGGTCTCGCGAAGAAAATCGTAGGTCAGGCCCGAGGTATGCCGCAGCAGGTCGCGGATGGTCATGGGCCGCTCGCAGGGGGCCGTGGCAAACAGCGGAAACGCACCGGCGGTGCGCACCGCCAGGTTGCGCCACTCCGGGATAAAGCGGTGTACCGGGTCCTCCAGCGAAAACAGCCCGCGCTCGTAAAGCATCATCAGGGCGACCGAGGTAATCGGCTTGCTCATGGAGTAGATGCGGAAGATGGTGTCCTCGCGCATCGGCGTGTCGCGCTCGAGATCGCTGAGCCCCGCCACATCCAGCAGCCCCACGCGACCGTAGCGGGCAACCAGCGTAATGCTGCCCGGCAGCTTGCCGGGCTCGATGTAGCGCCCGCGCAGATGCTCTCCAATGCGCGCCAGCTGTGCGGCGTTGAGGCCCAGAGTCTCGGGGTTTACCTGTTCCATACAGTCTCCTGATCGCGTGGCAGATAACGGTGCCCGGCAGTGTGCCAGACTGGTCACAAGGGGTACAGAATATTGCCGCTCGGGTGCCCGGCTGCTACCATTCGCGCCTTCCTTCACACCCTGCTGCCACGCCCGCCCCGGAGCCGCCATGACCCGTCCTTCGCTGTCTGAACTGGAACATTCCCAGGAGTTTCTGGGACGCCACATCGGGCCCACGCCGGCGCAGCAGGCAGAGATGGCACGAACACTTGGCTTCGACAGCCTCGAGGCCCTGATTGACGCCACGGTGCCGGCGCGTATTCGCAACCAGGCCCCCATGGACCTTGCCGCACCGCAGACGGAGCAGGCAGTGCTGGCACGGTTGCGCGCCATTGCCGGCAAGAACCGTGTGCTGAAGTCCTACATCGGCACGGGCTACCACGACACCTACACACCGGCCGTCATCCAGCGCAACGTGCTGGAGAACCCGGGCTGGTATACCGCCTACACCCCTTACCAGCCTGAAATTTCCCAGGGGCGCCTGGAAGCGCTGCTCACCTTCCAGCAGGCCATCATGGACCTCACCGGCATGGAACTGGCGAATGCGTCGATGCTGGACGAGGGCACCGCCGCCGCAGAGGCCATGACCCTGCTGCAGCGGGTGAACAAGAAAAACCGCAGCAGCACGTTTATTGTCGCCGAGGACTGCCATCCCCAGACCATCGCCGTGGTCCGCACCCGTGCAGAGGCTCTGGATATCAACGTGGTGGTCGGCGACCCCGCGCAGCTCGCCGGCAGCACCGAGGCCTTTGGCCTGCTGCTGCAATACCCCGGCACCTACGGTCATGTGCGCGACCTGGAGCCCCTCATCGCCAGGGCGCACGACGCCGGCACGCTGGTCACCGTGGCCGCGGACCTGATGTCCCTGTTGCTGTTGAAGTCACCCGGCGCACAGGGCGCCGATGTGGTGGTGGGCAATTCCCAGCGCTTTGGCGTGCCGATGGGTTTCGGCGGGCCACACGCCGCCTTTTTCGCCACCCGGGATGCCTTCAAACGGTCTACACCCGGACGCATCATCGGCGTCTCCATCGATCGCCACGGCAACGAGGCGCTGCGCATGGCCATGCAAACCCGCGAGCAGCACATCCGCCGGGAGAAGGCCACCAGTAACATCTGCACCGCCCAGGCGCTGCTGTCCATCATGGCGGCGTTTTACGCCATGTACCACGGCCCGGTGGGCTTGCGGCGCATCGCCGAGCGCATCCACTACCTCACCGCTGTGCTGGCCAGCGGCCTGCAGGCAGCGGGACTGCCGGCAGACAACGACGCCTATTTCGACACGCTGACCATCAGCGTGGGGGACCGGCAGCAGGCCATCCTGCAGCGGGCTCTGGACGCCGGCATGAACCTGCGGATTATCGGCACGCACACGCTGGGCATAGCGCTGGATGAAACCACCACGGCCGAGGACGTGGACCGTTTGCTCGCCGTCATGACGGGCAAAGAGCCCGCCAACCCCTGCCGCGAGCAACCCGCCCCCGCCTCAGGCATTCCCCAGCCATTGCAGCGCGCGGTGGATTACCTGCAGCACCCTCTGTTCAACGACTACCACTCCGAGACCGAAATGCTGCGCTACATGCGCCGCCTGGAATCCCGCGATATCGCCCTCAACCAGGCGATGATTCCGCTGGGCAGCTGCACCATGAAGCTCAACGCCACCACGGAGATGTTGCCGGTGACCTGGCAGGAGTTCGCCGGCATCCACCCGTTTGCCCCCGCCGACCAGACCGAAGGCTATCGGGAGCTGCTCGCGGAGCTGGAGCACATGCTGAAAGAGTGCACCGGTTACGATGCCATTTCACTGCAGCCCAACGCGGGTTCGCAGGGCGAGTACGCCGGGCTGCTGGCGATTCGCCGCTACCATGAGAGCCGCGGCGACGACCAGCGCGACGTGTGCCTGATCCCCTCCTCGGCCCACGGCACCAACCCCGCCAGTGCCGCGCTGGCCGGGATGCGCGTGGTCATTGTGGAGTGCGATGCCGATGGCAACGTCGACCTCGACGACCTCAGCGCCCGCGCCGAGCAGTACAGCAATGAGCTCGCGGCCATCATGATCACCTACCCCTCCACCCACGGCGTGTTTGAAGAGACCGTGGTCGATGTCTGCGACATCGTGCACCGTCACGGTGGCCAGGTGTATGTGGACGGCGCCAATCTCAACGCCCTGGTGGGCCTCGCCTCTCCCGGCAAGTTCGGCGCCGACGTGTCGCACCTGAACCTGCACAAGACCTTCTGCATTCCCCACGGCGGCGGTGGCCCCGGCATGGGGCCGATCGGGGTGGGCGCGCACCTGCAGCCCTTCCTGCCGTCGCACCCGGTGGTGCCGGTACCCGGGCTGCCGGAAAGCAACGACGTGGTGTCCGCAGCGCCCTGGGGCAGCGCCTCCATCCTGCCGATCAGCTGGGCCTACATTGCGCTCATGGGCGCCGAGGGCCTGACCCAGGCCACCCGCGTGGCCATTTTGAGTGCGAACTACATTGCGCACCGCCTGAAAGATCACTACCCCGTGCTCTACACAGGCCGCAACGGTACCGTGGCACACGAGTGCATCGTGGACATTCGTCCGCTGAAGGAAGCCAGCGGCATTTCCGAAGAGGATATCGCCAAGCGTCTGGTGGACTTCGGCTTTCACGCGCCCACGATGTCATTCCCGGTCGCAGGCACTTTGATGATCGAGCCGACTGAATCCGAGTCTTTGGCGGAGTTGGACCGCTTCTGCGACGCCATGATCGCCATCCGCGAAGAAATCCGCGCGGTGGAAGAAGGCCGCCTGGACGCCGAGGACAACCCCTTGCGCAACGCCCCGCACACCCTGCTGGATGTCACCGCCGAGCGCTGGGACCACGCCTACACCCGGGAACAGGCTGCCTACCCCCTGCCCTCACTGCGCCAGCGCAAATACTGGCCGCCGGTAAACCGGGTAGACAACGTGTACGGCGACCGCAACCTGGTGTGTTCCTGCCCGAGCATTGATGCGTATCGGGAGCCGGTGGGGGTCTAGAGAAGCGGGTATATTGAGCGAGCCGACCCGAGTATTCCTACTTTGCGGCGCCCTCTAACGGCGCGAATTGGGGTGCTTGGGTCAACTCATGCGGGCTTTATCCATGCTTGCCCTGAGAGGTTGATCTCGATTGTTGATAACCAAAGAACGATGAGGATGTTAAATATCACCGTCACCCAGAATGTCACTCTGAATGACGACTTTTTGGACTTGTGTCGAAAAAATCTCTGAGCGAGAACAGCTCCCGGCCACCCTCCCAGAAAGGCCAGACAGTGCAAGGTATGCTCAGATGTCCTCCACCTGCCGCTGCGAGCCGCTGATTTATCCAGCCCATACACGGCAAATGTCAGAGCACTCACGAACACGTATGCGAGCAGGAAAACCGGGGCTAGCATTGTCGCCGCCGCAATGAAGAACGCCCCGACTGCCAGCAGCGGAAAAGTGACACTGCGACTGTTCTTGCGGTTACGCCGCTTCGCACCAGGGAGCAAGACGTGCGCGGCTCGAGAACGACCTTGCCTGTCTACACCTGCCTCATACGTAACGATCTGGCCTACCTCGGGACGGCGACTGCTCTGGCCACATGCAGAAATATGCAAGAAGACATCTTTCTCGCCCGTCATCGGCTCAATGAATCCAAAACCCTTCTCGTCATTCCATGACCGAATCTTTCCCTTTTGACGCATTAATTTTCTTCTTGGTGGTTGTTTATCGAAGTGGATGGCACATCTGCGGTAACGGTCAAATGTATCAGCGCCGTATTCACTGCGGCAAACTTCCGCAAACGTTGCCCTGCAATGCATCTGGTTTCCATTACTGGTATGTTGCCACCCGCTTCCCTCAAACCCATAGGAAAACTGCAATCACCAGAACCACAGCGGCCACAGAAACCCAGCGCGCATGCCGGCGGAATAGCGTCTCCGCCTGATCACCTGCCCAGTAAACCAGCAGAGCGAGTCCGAAGTAGCGCAGGCCGCGGGCCAGCGCAGAGGCCAGCATAAACAGCGCGAAGGAATAACCGGTGGCACCCGCGACCAGCATCGCCATCTGGAAAGGTACCGGCGTCACGCCTACGCTCAGCACAAACCAGAAACCGTGGTCGGCCATCGCCATACGTGCACGCTCGAACTGATCCGGGTTGGCGAACCACTCAAGCAGCTGATCACCGAGAGCGTCGAAGAACCACAAGCCGACGCCATACCCGACACTGGCGCCCAGCAAACAGCCGATCAGGGACAGCAGGGCAAGCAGAAACAACTGATGTCGCCTGGCCTGCATCAAGGGAATCAGCAGCGCCTCCAGGGGAATCGGCACAACTGTGGACTCCAGAAACGAGGCCAGCGTCAGCCCCCAGAGCGCGTGCCGGGACTGAACCAGACGCTGACCGAAGCGGCGCAGTCGGGAACCGTCAACCTGGCCTCGCTCATCGCTCACGGCTCCGGGCGCCACCAGAGCCAGGTGAGCACCACCACAAAGACCGTAGTGATGATAGCGGCAAACATGACCGGCGCTCCGGATAGCCACAGCAAGGTGGTGCTACCGCCCAGCATCAGCGTTGCCAGCCATTTTGCGCGTCGGGAGACGGCACCGTTGTCCTGCCAGGCAATGATGTGCGGCCCGTAGTCCGGGTGCTTGAGCAGCCAGTCATTGAGTTCCGGCCAGCCGCGGGACGCGGCCCAGGTGGCGACCAGCAGGAAGGGCACTGTGGGCATGATGGGCAAGAGGATACCCACCGCCGCCAGCAGCAGTGCGATAACCGCTATAAAGCGCCAGAAGAAGCTGTGCATTGCGCGCGCCCGGGTGGAAAGACTAACCAAACGCCGTGGCAGCGATCTCGAAGGACCTGAGCCGCTGCTGGTGGTCGTGGATGGATGACATCAGCATCAATTCATCGGCACCCGTCGCGGCAACAAAGGCCCCCATGGCCTCCGCAACGGTGTTGCGATCACCCACTGCCGAGCAGCGCAGCATGTCCGTCAGCATGTGCTGCTCCTGGGACGTCAGCGTGTCGAAGTAGCCCGCCTGCGGCGGCGCGAGTTTGCCCTGGGTGCCGCGACGCAGACGCACGAAGGTTTGCATCATCGTAGTCTGCAGCACCTGCGCCTCGTCATTGGTATCCGCCGCAAACACGTTGTAGCCCAGCATCACGTAGGGTTTGTCCAGCTGTTCCGAGGGTTCGAACTTTTTCCGGTAAAGCGCTATCGCCTGTTCCATATAGGCGGGAGCGAAGTGTGAGGCAAACGCAAACGGCAGGCCCAGCATCGCCGCCAGCTCGGCACCGTACAGGCTGGACCCCAGAATCCAGAGCGGCACCTCGGTGCCGGCGCCAGGGGTGGCGACCACCGCCTGCCCGGGCTGCGCCGGCTTCAGGTAGTACTGCAGTTCGAGGACGTCATTGGGAAAGTTATCGACGCTGCTGTTCATATTGCGGCGCAGGGCCTGCGCCGTGCGCGGATCCGTACCCGGCGCGCGCCCCAGGCCCAGGTCGATACGGCCCGGAAACAGCGTGGCCAGCGTGCCGAACTGCTCGGCAATCACCAGCGGCGCGTGGTTGGGCAGCATGATGCCACCCGAACCGAGGCGTATCGAGGTGGTGGCATTGGCCAGGTGCGCAATCACGATGGACGTTGCCGCGCTGGCGATGCTCTGCATGTTGTGATGCTCGGCAACCCACAGGCGGTGATAGCCCCAGCGCTCCGCGTGCTGCGCCAGATCGCGCGCGTTGTGCAATGCGTCCGCGGTGGTGCTGCCCTCGGGAACAGCGGTAACATCAAGTATGGAGAGTGGAATCATCGGCGGAGTATAGCGGGATGTATCACCCCGCGTCATTCTGCCGCGGCAATTCGCCAGCGCATGCGTTTGCCTCCTGGCATCGCCCCGTTGCGTGTCGCCCCCTCAGCCGCCCGCTTCCGGAAAAGGTCCCTGCCATGACGATCAGCCCCGCACTGCAAGCCATCATCGATGCCATACCAGCGGACTTCGCTGATCCGGCCGCAGACTATCGAGCCGTGCGCGCGATGTTTGCGCCGTTCCATGGCCGTCCGGTCAGCGCTGACCTGAAGATTACGCTGCGCCACTACGGCGGCGTTCGTTGCGGTGACTATGTCCTCCAGGGCCACCCCAGTGACCGCATCGCCTTCCACTGCCATGGCGGTGCTTTCGTGTCCACACCGCTGGATGAATACCATTTTTATGCGGAAATCATTGCGCGGCAAATCGATTGCCGGGTGATCATGCCCGACTATCGCCTTGCGCCGGAACACCCCTACCCTGCCGCGCACGACGACTGTTTCAATGCCTATTGTGGACTGCTCGATACCGGCGTCAGCCCTGGCAATATTGTGCTGATTGGTGAATCCTGCGGCGGCAGCCTCGCACTCGGGCTGTTGCTGCGGCTGCGCGACGCGGGCCTGCCCATGCCGGCCTGCTGCATATCGCTGACCGGCTGGTTCGACCTATCGGTTGCCGAGTCTCCGACCCGCGGGCGGGACCCTTTCCTTACACCCGAGTGGGTGCGCAACCGGGGCCGGGACTATGTCGTCGGTCAACTCGCGCTGGATGACCCCCGCGTGTCCCCGGCCTTCGCCGCGATGCACGGCCTGCCGCCACTGTATCTGCAGATTGGCGAGTATGACACCGTGCGTGAGGGCGCGCTGCTGCTCGCCGCAAACGCCCTGCGCAGCGGCGTGGAGGTCACGATGGAGGGCTGGCCCGGAATGATCCAGGGCTGGCATGGCCTGGTGAACGAGAGGGTGCCGGAGGCGATTGCCGCGTGGGCTGGGATTCGCAAGTTCGCCCATGCCAAAACGCGCGGCACAGCCGCAAGTTCGCACACGGGCTGAACCCGTCAGGGCAGCGCGGCCTCCTCGCTCTCCTGCCAACCGTAACGAACCGCCTTTGCGGTGAGTGAAGCACCGGCCGCCAACTGCACCGGGCCGGTGTAGAGCTGCCAGGGTCCATCGTCCACGCGGATTCCCAGGGATGCGCCTTCCGTCGCAGAATGCACCAGCACCCGGCCCTGTGCATCGTAGGAAAACGCTGGCATTGCGGTTTTCGGCTGCTCGAGATCCGGCCAGAACTGCCGCACCATGTCCTCCTCCGGCAGGGCTCCCCAATCCGTGGACTGCGCTTGCCAATCCGCAAGCGCGGCGCGCATGCGCTGCAGGACCGGTGCATGTGCCGGATCCTGCGCCAGATTATGCAACTCGTGAGGATCGTGTTGCGTGTCGTACAGCTGCTCAAGCGGGCGCGGTTGGAACCAGAGCGCCTGCGCTGGCGTCAGCTGGTCGGCAGCGTGCAGTTCCCACAGCGCCCGCATACTCTCAAGCTGATCCCGGAAGTCCAGGTGCACGGCGCCGGGGGTGCCCGGGTAGCCATTGAGAATGTATTTGTAGCGCGCATCGCGAACGCTGCGCTGGTGATCGACCTGACTGTCCACGCGGTCGCGGGCGGCGTAGACGTACCGGTTGGGCACATCCGCCAAGGGGCCGGCAAATGCGCGGCCAACAACGTACGCCGGCAGATCGACCCCGGCCATACCGAGGATGGTCGGCGCAATGTCCACAAAGCTCACCAGACGCTCATCAATCGTGCCAGGGGCAACATCCGGGGGGCGGTACCGCTCGGGCCAGCGAATAATCAACGGCACCCTGATTCCCGAGTCGAAAAGCTCGCGCTTGGCGCGGGGCAAGCCATCTCCATGATCCGTCGTCCAGATGACGATGGTATTCTCAGCGAGACCGTCAGCCTGTAACCGGGCGAGTACCTCGCCCACACGCAGGTCCATGGTGTGAATATTATTGTAGTGGCGCGCGATGTCACGCCTGACCGGTTCAACAGCGGGAAGGTAGGGCGGCACCGTCACCGAATCCGGCGTCACCACATCGTCAACGCCCCAGTTGAGATAGATATGCAGCGCCTGCAACATCATGTCCGGGATGCTGTCCGGCCAGCGCCAGCGGGGAAAGAGGCCGCTCTCGTGCGTTTCCAGAAACGTCATGAAACCAAAGAAGGGCGTGTCGCCTGGCACCTCATGCCAGGGAAATGGCGCGCGTGTTTCACTGTCCCAGATCGTAAAGGGGCCACTGCCCAGAGACGTGCCCGAAAACTGGTAGTCGAGCTTGTTGGTGACGAATGTGAAATAGCCTGCGCGGCGCAAAAGCTCTGGGTAGGCTTTCATGTCGGGTGGCGGCACGGCCTTGTATTGCAGTGGCCAGTGTGAACTCGCGGCGCGCATATGCTGGGCGCCAAAGCTGTTCTGGTGCGCGCCCATGATGTGGGCGGCGCGGCTGGGCGCACATACACCCGCGGTGGTGAAGGTATTCGGGTAGCGCACACCCTCTACTGCCAGACGATCAATATTGGGTGTTACCGCAAGCGCGTCACCGAAGGCTCCCACCCGCGCGCTCATATCCTCGGCCATCAGCAGGAGGATGTTGGGACGCTCATCTGGCATACCCTGTGCCGGCGACAACCCCCACGCCAACAACATGAATACGGCACATTGCACACCCGAAAGTTTTACCATCAGTTGTCTCCACTGCGGCTGTTATCCGTCGACAAAGCCGCCTATACTGGCCTGACCACCTTGCCAAAATAGCAGTCTGGCGCTCTGCGCGTCAATTCGCAGTGGGCACACGACCGCCACTGTTCAAACCTTGTCGGCGGGTTGAATCGGACGTATTGTCGCCGTTGAGATGGAAACCGGTTTATGAACAGAGAGACCCTGCGCCGCTGCCGTGTGCTACCCGTGATCACGGCCACCGACGTTGACACAACCGTGCAGTTGTCCCGCACACTCGCCGGCAGTGGACTGCATGCCCTTGAGATCACCCTGCGCACCGCGACCGGGCTGGACTGTATTCGGGAGGTCAAGGCTGAACTACCCGACATGCTTATCGCCGCGGGCACCGTCACCAATCCCGATGAACTTGACCGGGCACTGGCAGCGGGAGCGGACTTTGCCGTCAGTCCCGGGCTTACAACCGCTTTGCTGCGGGCGGCGCGGGATCGTGACGCCTTCCTGCTACCGGGCGTCGCCTCGGCGTCAGAGGTCATGCAGGGCATGGAATTCGGTCTGGACACGTTCAAACTGTTTCCCGCAGAAGCGGTTGGGGGCATCGCGTTGCTAAAAGCACTGAGTGGACCGTTTCCTGCGGTCTGCTTCTGCCCCACCGGTGGCCTCAACACGCACAACTTTCGTGAGTACCTGGCGCTGCCCAACGTGGTCTGTTGTGGCGGATCCTGGATGCTCTCTCCCGAACTGGTCAGCAGCGGTGACTGGCAAGGCATAGCAGCGCTCGCCGCAGACGCCATGCGGCCATGACCCGGGGTACAGCCATCTACGGGGCTGGGCTGTCGTGGTCACCCTGGATCAACCAGTGAAGCGCATTGCTGAGCAGCCGGCGATATTCGGGAATGGCGTAGGTATCGGCGCTGTGGCCGATCGCGGAATAGACTGCCGCACCCTCTCCCACCCTGCGAACCCAAATGATCGGATGGTCCCCCATGCGGAGTTGCTCTCGCACCAGTGCCTGCTCCTCGATGTAGCTGCTCTCATCCAGCGTCGCCAGCACGGTGGAGGTGTCCCGGGGTGAATTGGAGAAACTGTAGAACTCATCGTTCAGCCAGATCGACGCAGGCAGGCCACTGAGCACAGGGTGATCCCGGTTTTCAAACACCAGCTGCGCCCGGGGCTGCTGTGGAATCCGTGTGGCGCCGTTGAAAGCCGCACCAATCACCTCGTTTACATACCAATCCCAGCTGAAATGGTTGTCACTCGCGCTGTGCAAACCGAGCCATTTGCCGCCGTTTTCAAGCCACCGCCGGAAATGTGTCTGCTGCGGCGGCGACAGGACACTGCCTGTGTTGTTATTCCAGACCAGCACATCGAACTGACTCAACTGTTCGGGATTGATGACGGCACCGTTGTCCGTGACGTAGATGGCGTAGCCGAGTTCTTCGGCGAGCTCGACAAGCAGCGCGTTCGCAGCAGGAATTGCTTCCGTGTGCACATAGCCACTGGTCTTGTAGAACACGAGAATCGCAGGGCTGGCCAGAGTCGGCAATACGGGTGCCTGGGTGTCGTACTCCGGTGCGCGAAACAGTCCCATCGAGCGCAGGGTGAAGTATCCCGCGGCAACCAGCAGCACTGTCGCGGCGAGCAGTCCCAGCAGTACACGCGCAAGCCATGTTTTCATTGACGTCATCGTGTTTCCTCGCTGGACGCAGGCCGGTACCAGATCGGCGAAGACCACGCACGTTCCTGTACCGTATCCGGCACTGATTCGTCGCAGCAGCCCTTGAATCCGTCCGGCAAGGCTTCGACGTCATCACAGTTCACCGCGTTGGCCACGCAGATACGCCGGTGCCACCGACACGATGGCGTCTCCACCACCCTGGCATAATACAGTGCGCTCGTCGCGGGGCTGAACTCGGGGTCACGCCATACGGTACACAGCTTGCGATAGCCCCGGGCGAGCGGTTGACAGGACTTCAAGTCTACCTGCGCCCCGCTCTCTACCGAACCCGCCACATCATGAATCTCTTCCCGGCTTTCACCCTCGGCATCCACCCAGGCCTTGATCACCTGCAGCCGCTGCAGCGCCCCACCCGGCAGGCTGGCTGTTCCGGTGTCAGCCATGGCCGCCAGCAGAAACGCCGGCGCCCGACCGTTGCGGTCTGCCGCTCGCAGTTCTCCGCCCATCGGCACACCGTTGGCATAGCCCTGTGCCACCAGGTCCACGCGCTCACAGAGATCGTCCTCGTAGTTCCACCCACCGAAGAAGCGCAGCTGAATCCGCGGACCACTTGTGGCGTAGGCCTCACGTCGCTGCATGGCGCGGTATAAGGCGTCCCGGGAGTTCTCCTCTGCGTAAAGCACGGCAAGTCCACCGGGGTTTTGCTCCACCCGATCGGGCAGTTGCGCAGCCGCACCCGTGCCACTGATATGCTGCGCGCCGTGGTGTCCGGGATGATTGTCCTCTGCCACGGCGCCACCCGCAGCCACGTGGCTGTCCGTGCCGCCAATAAAGCCGATCGCAAAAGGATTCTCTCCGAGCTCGCGTTGCAGGCGCAGGCCTTCGCGCAGGGCCTCTCGCAGGTAACGGCTGTCATCGGCCGGTGCCTCGCCAAGGAAAGGCAGGTATTTCTGAACAAAGCTGCTATAGGGAAGCTTTTCGAAACCGCAGAGCTCATCCTCGGCGCCAACCCCGCCATAACACTCCGAGTCACCCTTGTGCTGAATCAATTCCGCGAGGCGTTCGTAGCGTGCGCGCTGCGCAGCGAGGGCGGGCGTCATGCGGACGCCGGCGGTCGTCATCGGTGAAAACATCCGCCCCTGGCTCAGATTGGCATTGTGGGGGATGGTAACTGCCTCGCAGCCGTCGATGCTGTCACGGCAATGCTCGTCCAGCGCTGCCCAAAGGGCCTCCGGCGTTCGCGCATCCCGCGCACTCACCGGCGCTGCGGGCACGGCACTGTTACGGAAAATCACATTGCGATGCAGGTTGGCGCCGCCGTCGAGCCCGCTCCATTCATAGCCGATGAAGGTGGAAAAGTCGCAGGGGGCATTGTGCTGCTGCGCCGATAACACGATGTCTGACCACACCTCGGCACCGGCCAGCGCGCACTGCACATCGCCGGGCCCACACAGCGTGTCGACAGGCAGATAGCGGCCAACCAGACCCATGGCCATGCGGGTCCAGGGGCTGCTGTGACACATCCAGGCACCGGGCCCGTCATAAGCGGGGTTCTCGCAGACACGCACGGCGTCCAGCGCTTCGGCGTGATCCGTGACGGCCAGAAAATCCAGCGGGCGCTGCAACTGCACGGAGCGCAGGCTCTCGCCCAGCGCATCGTAGGGCGGCAGGTCGATACGGTGACCGCGCGCGAACTGATACGCCTCATCGGGACCCAATCGCGTATTTCCCATGCGCCAGCTGGCGTCCTGGGAGAATCGGGTGTGGACGTGGAGATCGCCAAAATACGCACGCCGCTCGGCGCTAAAGTCATTGCATGCTGCAGCACACTGGGCGCTGCTGCCCAGCAAAAGGGCAGCCACGCCAAGACTGGCGGGAAGGCGCTTCACGCCGGAACACCCCACCTGTGCGTAACGCTAGAAATTGAATTTCACCCGGAGACCCGCATAGCGCTGGCTGTCGCGTGCCAGCACCTGCCCGAGCGCCAACTGCCCGGCATATAACTGTCCGAGGTTGGCCAGTGACATCACGTAATCGTCATCAAACACGTTGTTGACAAACAGCGTGACCCGATAGGCCGCACGCTCACGTTCCACAATGCCCACGCTCAGGTCCATCAGGTCGTAGGACTCGTATTGCGTCAGCGGGTCACCGGAGAGGCTGAAGTTCACCTCATCCTGCCAGCGGTAGGAGAAGTTGGCGAAGCCGTCGAAGGGCAGCGAGGAAAAGGGCACCGTGTACTCGCCCGACAGCGTCAGCTTGTAGTCCGGTGAGTTGTTCAGCTCGGCACCGGCCAGATCCTGCACCGAGGCGCCCGGCGCGATTTCCACGCAGCCCTGCTCAACGGTTTGCCCCTGGTAACAGCGGGCGTTAGGAAACTCCTTCACCGTTGCATCAATCCAGGCAAAACCGGCCCGCAGCAGAAAGTTCTCGCCCAGCAGCGCTACGGCATCCACCTCGATACCCTGTGTCTCCAGTACACCCACATTGGAGATATCGAGCACAACCGAACCATCTTCCTGGATCAAGGTGTTCTGCGACTGGAAGTCGTCGTATTCCGTGTAGAAGGCCACCACGTTGAACTGCAGCCGCTGGTCAAGCACCGTTGTCTTCAGTCCCACTTCGAAAGAATCGGAGGTTTCTGCGGCAACCGGGTTATCCGCCTTGTCCTGATTGAAACCCGTGGCAATATCATAAGCCTGGCCCTTGTAGCCGCGGCTGTAGCTGGCAAACAGCATGCTCTGTTCATTGAGGAAGTGCTGCAGGGACAGCTTGCCCAGCACCACGGAATCCGAATCGTCTGCGCGGTAACGTGCATCGCTGGGGAAATCTGTAAAGTCGGCCGAGATTTCCTCCCGATTGTAGCGCAGACCTGCTGTCATGCTGGTGGCATCGGTGAAGCGCCAGGTACCCTGGCCGAAGGCGGCATAGCTTTCGGTGCCGGCCTCGGCTTCCCAGTCTGCCGTAAGGATACGTCGCGAAAAGCTGCGATCCGTCTGCGCGTCGGCATAGTACAGGCCGAGCAGATAGTCAAAACGGTCATACAGTGGCGACTGCAGGCGCAGTTCCTGCGAGAAAAAATCGGTTTTCACCTCGGACGCCGAGGAGATGCCGCCCTGCAGCGCGCCACCGGTGAATGCACCGGCAACGTTCACGTCCGAAAAGTCCACGTCTTCGTTGTTGCTGAAATCCCAGCTGTCGAAGGCCGTGATGGAGGTCATGGTGTAGTCATTCACGTTGTAGGTGAGCTCGAGGCTGCCGGACACATCGTCACTTTCTCCCAGTGACTCGTCATCCTGGCGAATCAGGCGATTGCCCGCACCGGGCTCGATACCCACCGCCGGGTCACCGGGCACGAAACCGAACACCCTCGCCTCCGGGTTCAGCTGATTCCAGTTGATACCGCAGCAGTTTGCCTTCTCCTCGTTGTAAGCGAGGATGAACGAGGCGCTGAGATTCTCTGTCGCATCCCAGACAAACTTGCCCCGCGCTCCCGACGAACGGCTACCGTTGAGATCGTTGCCGGTGGTGAGATTGGTCAGGTAACCGTCACGATCGTCGTAGTAGGCCATCAGCCGGTACGCGAAGGTGTCGCTGACCGGGCCGGACAGCGTGCCCACAGTGCGCAGCTGGTCATCGTCTGTCGCCACCAGCTCCAGACTGCCCTCCAGCTCGTCTGAGGGATTCTTGGTGGTGATACTCACCAGACCTGCCGAGGCGTTCTTGCCGAACAGCGTGCTTTGCGGCCCGCGCAGCACTTCGATGCGCTCTACGTCGACAAGGTTGGCCAATGCCTGCCCCGGCTGCACCTTGGAGACATTGTCGATCAGTACGGCCACGCTGGGCTCAACGCTGATACTGAAAACATTGGTCCCGATGCCGCGGATGCTGATGGTAGTCTGCTGCTTGTTGTTGCCCGAGCTCATGGTCAGCGACGGCGATATGCGTGTGATATCGGCAAACTCCTGCATGCCCAGGGTTTCAATTGCGCTGGCACCCACCGCGGTCAACGCGAGGGGCACATCCTGTGCACTTTGCTCGCGCTTCTGCGCAGTCACAATCACCTCTTCAAGGGTCTGCTGTGCGAGCGCCGCCGGGACCGCCAGGGGAAGGAGTAGAGAGACGGCCAAAGTCGTCTTGCAGGAGGATTTCAAAGTCATAGTGTGCCCCATAAACTGCGTTATCGTTTTATATTGGTATTACCACCTTACCAGAATAGCCAACATTCCTGCCGCTGACAACACAGGTCCGGGATATTCGCCAACCCTGCGCGCTCGCGGCCAGGCGTTGTCTAGAAGGTCATACTCGCGAGGAACGCGTAAGAAGATTCAGCGCTCGCCAGCGGCTGCTGCGGTGCGTCGTGTTCGACAAAGAAGTGGCGCACACCCGCATCCAGCGCTGCCGCCGTCAGCACTGGAAAGTTCAGGGTGCCGGCTCCCACATCGGCAAACGTGCCATCTACCGCCATGTCTTTCATGTGACAACTGTTGAAGCGCTTGCCATGATCCCGGAAGTAACGCAGTGGGTCCTGGCCGGCCTTGCTGACCCAGTAGAGGTCGAATTGAAACTGTACGGAGTCGGGGTCCGTGTTGGTCAGTAGGTAATCAAACGGCAACATGCCGTCCACTGGTGTGAAGTCGAAGTCATGATTGTGGTAGGCGAAGGTCATGCCGTGGCTGGCGCACAAGGCACCTGCTTCATTGAAAATATCCACCAGGCGCGCCAGCGCTGCGCGGTCTTTCATGTCGGCCGGCGATACCGCCGACAGCACGATCGATTCGTAGCCCATCACCGCCGCTTCCGGCAACATTGCCCGCAGGTTGTCCAGTATACGATCGGTTCCGGAGAGCTGGAAAAACAGTTTGATCGCCTCGTCCCTGGGCAAACTGGCAATATCCACGTTGTCGGGTATTTGCGGCCGAAGCCGACCAAACGGTGCCCGCAGGCCCAGCTGCTTCAGTTGACCTTGCACCGCGTGCGGCTCGCGACCATAGAGGCCGCCCACGGTCGAAAACTCCACTTCGCGGTAGCCCATGTCTGCCACTGCACGCAGGGTGCCCTCGAAATCTTCACTCATGGGACCATGCACCGTGTAGAGCTGCAGTCCAATCACCTCCAGCCGGCGCTGGGGGGCCGCGATGGCGGGCAGCAGGCTCGACACATACAACCCGCTTCCCAGCGCAGCGGCCTGTGTCAAAAAACGTCGTCTATTCATTATTGTCATCCCCCCCGGAGTGCGCCTCTTCGTTGACGCAACGACTTATTTTGGTCTTACCACCTTGCCAATATGCACAACGGAGGACGCAAAGGCAAGCCCCGTCGACCTGAGGTACCGGTGGTACGGGGCCAGCGGTGTTGGCTTTCAACCCTTGCGGCTTGCCGGAATGCGTTGATCTCCCCGGTAAATGATCAGGGTATCCACGGTTCCGTCGCTCTCGACCACGAACTCCAGTTTCACGCTGTCTTCACCGCCACCCGCAACGAACACATTATCGTCCAGCTGCGTCAGAAGCCCCCCACCCTGCATGGTAGCCTCCATGTGCAGACCCTCAGCCTGTTCACTGATGGTGATGGTAATGAAGCTCACCGAGTACTCACCCAGGAAAGGCCCGAAGCCACGGTCCACCGGCACTTCGCGCAGTGCCTCCACCGTCCAGGGCTGGTTGCGCGCCGCACTGCTGGCGCGAATATTCGCCGCCTGCTCGACGGAGACCGCATCGGCTGTATTGCCCCAGGCGCGACGCAGGTAGGTCATCAGCCCGGCCAGCACCTCATCCGTCAACTCGGGCAGATGTCCGTGGGCTGGCATCACACCGTTAAAACTCTCACCGTTGACTTCCAGCGGGCCCACCAGGCCCTGCAGGATAATGCGCCCCAGCCACTCCGGCGGCCCTGTTACCCATTCTACGCCGGCAAGGGCGGGTGCCAGCCCGGCAATACCTGCGCCATCGGCGCCGTGACAGGATGCGCACTGGACGTAAAAGGTTTCACCGCGTTGCATCAACCGGCGCTGTTCCGCCGTCAACGGCTCAATGCCCTGCGCCAGCAAATCCCCGGGCCAGGTGAAGGCACGACGTCCAGACAGTCGCGCCTCACTCAGTGCATCATTTACCGTGTCGTCACCGACGGCAAAAATGGGGGGCACCTCGGCCAGGCGGGCCGGCTCAAAACCGGTTTGCCGGGTCAGGCCACGCAGCGCCTGCAGCATGGCAATCTGCTGCCAGGCTCGGCCGCCATCGGCGCTCGCCACGCGTTCCAGCAGCGTGTTCAGCTGGGGGTTAGCCAGCTCGGTAGACTGCATGTCACCGCGCAGGTGGCGGTAGGCATTTACCGCCAGGGTGCCCAGCGCCTCTGCCTTCGCGGAACTCTGGCCGACAAAGGCCGGATCGGTCATAAGAAGCGCGAGAAACGGCATTTCCTGACCCGTGACCG
This sequence comes from Halieaceae bacterium UBA5044, assembly GCA_002416125.1. Classification (GTDB taxonomy): domain Bacteria; phylum Pseudomonadota; class Gammaproteobacteria; order Pseudomonadales; family Halieaceae; genus Haliea. The sequence continues at coordinate 68,288 of DIBU01000014.1, read as the reverse complement.
CGCGGATCACCGCCTGCCTGACGTACACGCTGTCGATGTTTGCAATGAGCGCCTGCCGCAACTGATCGCGCACCGCATCACGCTCGGCATAGCGACCGAGTGCGAGGGCCAGCTGCATCTGTACCCGCTCCGGCGCCTGCGCGAGACTGCCGGCGAGCGCCAGCATGTCCTCGGCGGAAAGCAGTTCGCTACCGGCCCTGAGCGCCTGTACCTGCCGCCAGGGGTCTTGCCCCTGTACGACCTCCAGCACCAGGTCGCGCTGCAGTTCTTCGCGGCCAGCCAGTGCCCACAGGGCATGAATGGCGGCCCTGCTGTCATTGCCACGTACAACCCGGCTGAGCGCTGCGGCGAGAGGCTCGTCGCGCGCTAGCAGGAGGCGCTGGGCCGTCTCCCGTACCCAACCGTTGCCACTTGCGAGCAGTTCGACGAGTTCCTCGCCGCTGGCGGCGGCGAAGTCCGGCACGCTACTGGCGGCTGCGCGATCGCTGCGCACGATGCGCCAGATGCGGCCCATGCCCAGGGGTTTGTCGAGCTTGCGATGCAGAATCTGCTCTCGCAGTTCATCAGTGAGATACTGGGTGTCCTGTACGATGCCGCGGTACATGTCGATAATGTAGAGATTGCCGTCGGGCCCGTTCATCGCATCGACAGGACGGAAACGCTCGTCCGTGGACCCCAGGAACTCGCGCTCGCCCCATTGCTCGTCGGGGTACAGGACGTGCTCTGCCCGCAGGTTGATACCCTCCTCCCGGATGCGCAGGTGGGCCACGACGTTTGCCGCGACTTCGGGCACGAAAACATCGTTGGCATACTCCGGGCCGAACTGGTCCCCCCGGTATACCGCGAGACCGCTTACCCCGGTCGCCTTGTGCAGCCGGCCATCGGGGCGCAGCGTCCCCTCGAGGTAGGCGCGGTTAACACCGGGGTTGACGCGCACGGAGAACACTTCACTGGGGTCCGTCAGGTTGACTCCGATTCCGGCGTGACCGGCAACCCCTTCCGAGGTGACCAGATCTTCACCGGTAACGAAGTCAGCCTGCAGCCAGGTGGAGTTGTGGTTATAGAAAAAGCGCCCGCGATCATCGAAGTCCATGCCCCACTGCCCACGGTTGGGCCCCTCGCGAACCGTCAGCCGGTCCCCGTGCAAGCGGAAGCTGCGACTGGACTTGGCGTTATACAGCCAGTTGTCGAGACCAACGATCAGGCCATTCTCGAGATGCTCAACATTACCCTCATCAAAGTTGGGGGCGTAGTCGCCAATGCGCCGGGGCTGCTCGCAGGTGGCATCTGCTGTCGGTAGCTCACAGAGCCAGAGGTTGGGTGGTTCGCCAACCAGGATACCGGCGTTGGTGACCGCGACCGCGCGCGGATTGACCAGTTTTTCCAGAAAGGCAACCGACTCATCCATGCGACCGTCACCGTCTGTATCCCTAAGGCGCACAACACGGCCCACGGGCTCATCCCTGCCATTGCCGTAGGCGTCCGGCATGTAGCCGCGCATCTCCACAACATACAGACGGCCGAACTCATCCCACGCCATGGCAACGGGATCCTCGACCAATGGTTCCGCGGCGACCAGCTCAACGTCAAATCCCGGGGCGATGCGAAACCGCTGCAAGGCCTCAGCGGGCGAGAGGACGGGCGCCGGATCGTTGTCCAGTGTCTTGTAGAAATCGTCGCGCCCTTCATCGACACCAGCGGCACCCCGCCGCAACTCAAACCACCACCAACCCCCCGCCACGAGGGAAGCAGCCAAAACCGCAAGCAGCACTTTTTTCATAAATGACCCATATCGTATTATTGGTTTCCGCTCTGCCTGCGGCGTGTCACGCGCCCAAGCGCCAAACCAGTGCCACGCGCACGGTCCGACCCGCTGCGGGAAAGCCAACCGCCGTTTGATAGCGCTCATCCAGCAGGTTGTCGATGGCAAGTTCGGCGCTCAGTGCTGGCCTTGCGCGCCAGTGGACACGCCAATCAAGGCGCTGGTAATCATCGAGCGTACTCACCACCGTCTGCCCCGTATGCAGAGAGGCGGCGGGGACCTCGCCATTCCACTCCAGATTGAACCCCGTGCGCCAGCGCGGCAGGAACGCCCAATCCAGCCAGGCGCCCCCCTTCCACTCCGGGCGCCCGAGTAGCGCGGTATCCTCACCGACAACGTCGATATCTGTGTAGGTCGCATGCACTTGCAGCGAAACGCGCTCATGCGGCGTCCAGTTGAGCAGCCATTCCACCCCACGGCTCTCTACCTCGCGCCGGTTCACGTTGGTGAACGCCTCTGGATCGAAATCGATCAGGCCCTGATACTGGTTAACAAACCCCGTTGCGGTAACACGCAGGGATGCAAGTGCCTGCCATTCAAGACCCAGGTCCCAGGCATCAACCGTCTCCGGCATCAGGTCAGGGTTCCCCACCAGCGCGTGCCCCAGGGCGAAAAAGCTGGGCAATTTGAAGCCCTGCCCCCAGTTTACGAGCACAGTCAGCGAGGGCGACACCATATAGCGGGCCCCCAGCCGTGTTGTGTTCTCGGCCGCGAAGCCATCTGGCTCATCACGGCGCAGGCTCGCCTGCAGCAGCAGGGCACTCACCGGTCGCACCCGCAGATCCACGAACGCGCCGGTCGTGCTGCGTGAGAGCGCGTAGTCCGTTGGCAACCTCACGCCAACGTCCAGGTAGCCCTCACTGTCACCGCGCTCATCGCGATAATCGGCGCCAACGCTGACAGCATGGGCTTCTGACAAGGTAAACGTGTTCACCCAGTTCAACTGGTCGCGCGTGAACTCCGTGTCGCTGCCATTGGGCGGCACGTTGGTGTAGGGCGCTACACCGGGCGAGCGATAGTCTTCCGACTGGGTAAAGTGGCTGCCCGCGATCCGGCTCTGCCACATGTCACTGAACTGCGCATCCCAGACCAACGCCGCGGTGGTGTTGCGAAAGTCCGCACGATCCAGCGCGTCGCTGGTGGCGAACAGCGGGCCGCCGCTCTGCTCCGGGTAACTGCGGCGCTCACCCTCCCTGTGGCTCAGCTGCAAGCCCAGGTCGTGATTCGCATGCGGCTGCCAGCGCGCTCGCAAGCCGGCGCTGTCCAGGTCGCGTTCGCTGCCCGCCACTGCTTCCGCGCCGTTGCGCGAGCTCAAATCGAGCGCGACACCCAGATCACCCGCGGTCACAGCCGAGGTGAAGCTGATGTCCCGAAACCCCCGCTCTCCCAGCTCCGCGCGCAGCGTTGGCAACCGGGGTTCACGGGGGTCGCGGCTGATAATATTGATCACGCCACCCATGGCATCCGAGCCGTATACCGCCGATTGCGGACCGCGCACGATCTCGATACGTTCGATGGTCGCCGGATTGATATTGCCGATATCGTGACTGCCGCCACGTGAATTGGTCGGGTCATTCAGCGCCACACCGTCCAGCAGCACCTGCGTGAAATTCGCCTCCCCGCCGCGGATCGACACCGAGGTCAGGCCACCGCCGCCACCCTGCTCTTCCACCAGCACGCCGGGCACGGTGCGCAGCACATCGCCGAGCTGCTGCTTGTTCAGGCGCTGTAGATCAACGGCATCCATCACCGTCGTGGAGGCGGTCAGTTCCGACAAGGGCGATGGCACATAGCTCCCGGTGACCACAATGGTTTCCAGCTCCTCTGCCGCGACGGCGCAGGACAGGCTCGCCGCGACGACCAGGGCCCCGGCCTGACGTCTGCTTACACGCTCAGACATGATTCACAGCTCCGCGCTGCTCGGCCCAGCGCTGTGCCTGCATGCTCAACTCTGCGGCCCGCAGCGCATGCTCCTGCAGCATGGCGTGCTCGCTGCGGTGCAGACAGTCGAGAATAAGCTGGCCGAAAAACGGAAAGCCGGTTTGCCCGAGACACTCTTCCGCAGTTTCACCTTCGGCGTTGACCAGAATCAGTTTCGACGCCGGCGCCTGTGCCGTAACGTCCAGATACTTGCGCAGTTCCAGGGTACCCTCGGTGCCGACGATGAAAGTGCGACCGTCACCCCAGGTGCGCAGGCCTTCCGGGGTGTACCAGTCAACGCGACAATAGAATGATGCACCGTTGTCACCGGTCATCGACACTTCACCGAAGTCCTCCAACCCCGGCTTATCCGGATGACTGAAGTTGGCAACACGGGCGTAGTTGATGGTGGCATCCTCGCAGCCGGCATAGGTGAGGAACTGCTCGACCTGATGGGAACCGATATCCGTGAGAATGCCGCCGTAGGCGGTCTTATCAAAGAACCAGTCTGGGCGGGTCGACCGGGAGAGGCGATGTGGCGCCAGGTTGAGAACCTGCAGCACCCGGCCGATAGCGCCAGAAGCAATCAGCTCACCCGCGCGCCAGGCGGCATCGTTGTGCAGGCGCTCGGCGTAGTACACCGCGTACTTGCCGCCGGTTCGCGCCAGCACATCCTTTACCTGTGCCAGCTGCTCAAGGGTGGTGAACGGGGATTTATCGGTGAAATAATCCTTACCCGCCTCCAACACGCGAATCCCCACTGCCGAACGCCTGCAGGGAACGGCCGCCGCACACACCAGCCGTATTTCAGGGTCATCCAGAATATCTTCAAAGCGATCCACCGCGCGGGCCTCCGGGTAGGTCGCAAGAAACTTCTGCAGTCGACCGGGATCGGGGTCATACACCGCTTTCAACGTTGCCCCCGCATCGCGCAAGCCGTTCACCTGACCGTAGATATGCCCGTGATCCAGAAATGCTGCGGCGATGACGAATTCGCCGCTGTCGACAACCCGCCTGGCACTGCCCGTTGGCGCGTAACCCGCGCCGTCCCTGATGTTAACCAAAACCTGCTCCCTAGAAGACGTTCAACGCAATCCCGGTGCTGTACACAACGCTCGCCAGAACCGCCAGGATGCACAGCAGCATCGCGCTATTGTAACCAACTGCGCGCAGGCCGCGGGGGCGGTCAGCACCGAGATAGGCGCGCTTGTTGTTGAGCAACAGCCAGCCTACGTAGGCGATGGGCAATAAAAACCCGCAAATTGCCGAGGTCGGCAGCACCACATAGGCGCCCATGGTTGACCAGAGGAAAACACCGAGCACCGCCGGCGTGGGCAATAACAGCGCCAGCCTGTAGCGCCTCGAGTGAAAGCTCCAGCCGAACAGTTCTGCGGCGGCAGCGCCACAGCACAGCATGTGCATCACCAGTGAGCCGACGGCCATGCCCAGCACGCCTAAGGCGAACACCAGGCGGCCCGTTACGGGCCCCATGCCGGCATCGACAAACATCTGGCCCGCCTGCGCCGGGCTGAGTTTGCCCTGGATATTCAGCTCGCTGCCATGAAACGCTGCCGCGGCTGCAATGGCCACCAGGCTGGTGACGAGGATATAGGGCAGCACCAGACCCAGAACAATGTCGTAGCGCGCCAGCTCGCGGTGCTCCCGCCCCCAGCCGCGCTCCAGCAGCGTGTAGCCGTATACGAAGGTCATATTGATACCCACGGCCGTGCCGAGCGCTGCCATGACCGTGGTTACGCCCGCGGTGTCATTGGGCAGCGAGCGCGGCACAAACCCGGCCATGGCCGCCCCCCAGTCCACCTGCCCATTGAAAGACGCCGTGGCAACCACCCAGGCGAACGCCAGCACGATCATGGACGTGAGCAACTTGATTGCGGTTTCGAAGATCCGCACAGGACGGCCCCCCGCGCCATAGTTCCATGCGGTAAATGCGCACATCGCCCACACCAGCAGCGCCAGCAAGAACAGGAACCCTTCCCGCAGGCGACTGTCTGCGCTGTCCTGCAGGCTGAAGCCGGTACCCACCGCGATGATTTCCTCCAGCATGCCGGCGCTCAGCGGATAGTGGGAAAACCCCCAAATCACGCTGGATGCCAGAGCAGCTGCTGCCCACGCCCAGGCGAGGCCTCTGTTCACATGACCGCGCATGGCGCGATAGGGGCGCTCGCCGGTGCTCAAGGTCTGGTAGGACAGCGCAAACAGCATGATGCAGCCGATCAGCATGGAGGCAGGTTGCACCCACAGCAGTTCGTAGCCGTAGACGGCGCCAATGGTCAGCGAAGTAATGGCACTACCTCCCCCCAGCGTCATTGCGCCCTGCAGCCAGCCGGGCCCACTCATCCGCAAATAGACCGGTATGCGGGCCAACAGCGGCTTCCCGGCAAGTGCCTGCAAGGTCTGGCTTTCCACACTCGGTACGGTCACGGGGCTTTCCTTCTTTATGGCGTGGGGCTAGCGGTACGAGCGGCTCATATCAACGCTGGCCTCAATGGCGGCCTTCTCGCGCAGGGTCGAATGCCGAATCTTTTCATCCAGAGCCGCCTGGTAGCGTGCCGCGTCAATGGGCAGGTCCACCGCCTCACCTGTCCACGCTGACAGCAAGATGGCGTTGGCCAGCGACAGCGATGCCAGGCCGTCTTCGGCGGGTGCAACCAACGCCTCGCCGTTGCGGATACCCTGCACAAAATTCGCCAGAATACGCGCATGCTGGTTGACCTGGCGGTCGGGTGTGATGTCAGTCGTCCGGCAGTCGGGCATGCCGAACATCTCACGGGTTTCATGGCTGTACACCGAGGTCGCCGGGGAGTTGCGTGTGTGCCAGAGGCGCTCGCCATCAAACAGCAGGCTGCCGCAGTCACCCACGATTTCCAGCCGATTGCTGCCCGGTGCCTCGCCGGTAGAGCCAATAAAAACACCGCTGGCCCCGTTCGCATACTCGAAAAAGGCCGTGGCCTCGTCTTCAACTTCAATGGCGTGATATCGACCGAAGCCACAAAACCCGGTTACGCGCTGCGGCATGCCGCAGAGCCACTGCAGAATATCCAGATTGTGTATGCACTGATTGAGCAACAGCCCGCCACCCTCTCCGCGCCATGTTGCGCGCCAGTCACTCACCTGAAAATACACGTCCGGGCGGAACCAGTTGGTCATATTCCACTGACAGCGGGTGATGGAGCCGAGCCCACCGTGTTGGAGGATGCCACGCATGGTGAGGAATAGCGGGTCGACACGCTGATTGAGCATCACGGCAAACACCTGCCCTGCACCGGCTGTCGCAAGCAGCTGCTCGCCCTCCTGCACCGAGAGCCCTATCGGTTTTTCCATCATCACATGCAGGCCGGCCTTGAGCGCATAGTCGCCCGCTTCCCGGTGCGTGAAGGTGGGGCTGGCAATCAGCACGGCGTCACACAACCCGGAATCGACCAGCTCCCGGTAGTCGCTGAAATGGGGCACCGCCAGTTCCGTGGCGATAGGGTGTGGCTGTCGGCTGCACACGGCGGCCACCCGACACGCGGGGACCTGACCGCCGACAATGTGCCTTATGTGCTGCTGGGCGATATTCCCCAGACCGATGATACCAAGGCGTACCTGCTGCGTAGAACTCATGACACCTCGCCTGATGGGCTTTTCGGACCACTGACTTGCCTCGCCCGGCCTGCTCGTGCAGACTGGGCATCTGGCAAGGTGGTAGGACCAATCTAGGGTCTCAATTGAAGCCCACCGTGTCAACAAATGTGCGTCTCCGGCAGGTAACCGGACAGATCCGACTGACAGGTAACTCGACTATGCAGGAAACATGGCGCTGGTTCGGCCCCAACGACCCAATCAGCCTTCAGAGCATCCGCCAGGCGGGCGCAACGGGCATTGTCACCTCGCTGCACCATATTCCTACCGGTGAAGCCTGGCCGCTGGCAGACGTGCTGGAACGCAAACAGCTGATTGAGGACGCCGGTCTGAACTGGGCTGTGGTCGAAAGCATTCCGCTGCACAATGACCTGAAAACGCGCACTGGCAATTACAGGCAGCTGCTTGAGAACTATCTGACCTCGATCCGCAACGTGGGTCTTGCCGGCATCAAGGCCGTTTGCTACAACTTCATGCCCGTTGTCGACTGGACCCGCACCAACCTCTCTTACACCCTGCCCAACGCCAGCCAGGCGTTGCGCTTTGAAATGACCGACTTCGCTGCCTACGACGTTTACCTGCTTGAGCGGCCCGGTGCCGAGAACGATTACGAGCCGGCCCTGCTTGAGCGTGCACGCACCCGCTTCGAAGCCATGAGTGAAACCGAGCGGGACCTGCTGGAAAAAAACATCATCGCGGGATTACCGGGCGGAGAAGGCTCGTACGATCGGGAGGGGGTGCGCCGGGCGATTGCGGAATTCATTGCGCTGGGAACAAACGGCATGCGCGAGAGCCTGCTGCACTTTCTACGCGCCGTCGTCCCCGTTGCAGAGGAAGTGGGCGTGCGCCTGTGCATCCACCCGGACGATCCGCCTTTTTCCCTGTTCGGCCTGCCGCGCGTGGTCTCCACGGCAGAGGACGCCCGCATCATCCTGTCCTCCGTGCCCAGCCCAAGCAATGGGTTGACGCTGTGTGCCGGCTCCTTTGGTGCCCGCGCAGACAACGACCTGATCGCTATCGCACGTGAATTCGGCGAACGCATCTACTTCGTGCATCTGCGCAACATACGGCGGGAATCTGATGGCTCTTTTTATGAATCCGACCACCTTGATGGTGACAACGACATGGTCGGCCTGATCAGCGCGCTGCTTGACGAAGAGGCGCGCCGCACGCGAGAGGGGCGCGCCGACCCGATTGCCATGCGTCCGGATCACGGTCACCTGATGGGGGATGAAATCGGCAAGCCGGGTGTAAACCCCGGCTATTCCTATACTGGAAGATTAAAAGGCCTGGCCGAATTGCGGGGTGTTACCCACGCCCTGACGGCGCTGCGCCGGTCAGCCGGGAACCCCGCGTCATGATTGCCCCCCGGTGCTGCACGACCTGTGCCGCCAGCTGTTGCGCCGCTGTCATGGAGGCGACCAGGGACGCGCCTTGAAGCCGCGCGGCGAGGTAGCCGGCGGCGAAGGCGTCTCCCGCACCGGTGGTATCTACCGCCTGCACAGCGGGCGCCTGCACCTCTTCTACGTCACCTCCCGCCGAAACCCCCCAGGCACTCAGAGCCGGCGTCTTGATGATCAGCTCATCCAGCTTGAAACGGCTGTAGAAAGCGCAGCACTGCTCCACCGTCGCCACCTGCCAGAGCAGGGTTTCATCTTCCAGCGTAGGCAGCACGACATCACACAGCGGCAGCACAGCGAGATAATGCTCGCGGGCCTCATCCAGCGAATGCCAGAGCCGCGCGCGCACATTGGGGTCGAAAACCACCCGACACCCTCTCGCCCGCAAGGCCCGCAAATACGTTTGCAGGTTATCGAAACCACTGCGGCACACCGCCAGGGTAATGCCGGAAAAATAAAAGACGTCAGCCGCGGGCAGCGGCGGCAGGCGGTCGAACAGTTGGCGCGCGGGGCTGGAATCCCGCCAGTAACTGAACTCCCGCTCGCCTGAGTCGGTGTTGCTTATGACGTACAAGCCGGGCTGCCGGCCCGGCACACGCCTTACGCTGGAGGCGTCAATGCCCTCAGCCGCAAGAAACCCGAGGATTTTCCCCGAAAACGCGTCGTCGCCCACCGCACTGAGATACTGCACGCACATCCCGGCCCGGGCCAAATAGACCGCTGTATTCAGCGTGTCTCCCGCAATATTCTGGGCGTAGAGGCCGGGCTCGCCGGCTGGCGCCAGCTCAATCATCGCCTCCCCGGCGCAGCAGATAGTGGTATGCCCCGACACAGGCCCTCCTTGCGTGATGTGACAGCAACCCCTTCGTCGGTATTGGTCCGGCCACTTTACCAGAAAAAGAGTCTGAGCTATTCTGCCCGGGCTGACAAGCGGTATGATCGCCTCCTGCGCACACGACATATTCATTGAGCGGTCACGCCAGACGGGCACGGAGGCAGAGCATGAAGATTCAGGCAGTCAAGGTTCAGCGACTGTACTTGCAGGTCGCCGATCAGCTGCGAGAGTTGATCAACAGCGGCTCGCCTGCGCCGGGCGAACGACTGCCCTCAGAACGCGATCTCGCCGAACAGTTCGGCGTGGGCCGGCCCACCATACGCGAAGCGATGATCGCGTTGGAAATTGCCGGTGTCGTGCAGATCCGCTCAGGGTCCGGCGTTTACGTGCTGAAACGCTCCGGGAACAATCTCGCGGCAGAGGAAGACCACGGCGCCGGGCCTTTCGAAATTCTGGAGGCACGCCTGCTTATTGAGGGCGAAGCCTGCGCACTGGCTGCCGAACGGCTTGATGCGCAACAGCTGGCACGCCTGGACACCCTGCTCCAGGACATGGAGCAGGAAAACCTCCAGCAGACGGTCACCGAGCGCGCCGACGAGGAATTCCACTGCCTGATTGCAGAGGCCGCGGGCAACAGTGCCATCGCCACCACCGTTCGCTGGCTCTGGAAACTGCGCAACGAGTCCGAGATCAGCACCCACTTTCACCAGCGGGTCCGGCAGGAGGGCAGCCGACCGATCATAGAGGATCACCGCAAAATTGTGGCGGCACTGAAGAAGCGGAACCCGGCCGCCGCACGCCGGGCCATGCGCAAACATCTCCAGCGCGTGATCGACTCCCTGCTGGAGCAACGTTAGGAAACCACTGTGTCAAACCCTCTGGTTATGCATCCGCAGCGACTCTTTGCCAGCTGTCCAACACAGCGTGCCATTGCCACCGAGCTGTACGAAGCCGTCCGCAGCCTGCCGATTATCAGCCCACACGGACACACCGACCCCCGCTGGTTTGCAGAGAATATGCCCTTCGCAAACCCGGCAGACCTGCTGATAAAACCCGACCACTATTTGCTGCGCATGCTCTACAGCCAGGGCATCGACCTGGAAACCCTGGGGCTGTCCTCCGCGGAGGCCGGGGATGGCCTTGCGAGTGCCGACCCCGAGCAGGTGTGGCAGGTTTTTGCGGCGCACTATCACCTGTTTCGAGGCACGCCAACGCGCCTGTGGATGGATCATGTGCTGGCCGAGGTTTTTGGTGTGGAGGAGCAACTCGGCGTCGACAGCAGCAGCCGCATCTATGCCAGCATCAGTAACCAACTGGGCAAGCCGGAGTTCCTGCCGCGAGCGCTGTTCGAGCGTTTCAATATCGAAGTACTCGCCACCACGGAATCCCCCCTCGACCCGCTCATCGCCCACCAGGCCCTGCAGGCTGACCCATGGCAGGGTCGCGTCATCACCGCATTCCGTCCCGATCCGGTCGTGGACCCCGACTACGAGGGCTTCGCGGGCAACGTACAGCAGCTGGCCGCGCTGTCGGGTGAAGACTGTGACACCTACGCCAGTTATCTGCGAGCCCTGCGAGAGCGGCGTGCTTTCTTCAAATCCATGGGTGCCACGTCAACCGATCACGGCCACCCGAGCGCGCACACAGAAGATCTGCAAGCCGCTGATTGCGAGCGCCTGTACCGCGCCGCCCTCAAGGGCGAACTCACGTCAGGGGACGCCGAGCGCTTTCGCGGCCAAATGCTGCTGGAAATGGCCCTGATGAGCATTGACGACGGACTCGTCATGCAGCTGCATCCCGGCGTCTATCGGAACCATAATCCCCAGCTGTTCACGCGCTTCGGGCGTGACAAAGGTGCCGACATTCCGCTGCCCGGGGAGTTTGTCCGGCAGCTGAAACCCCTGCTGGACCGCGTTGGCAACCGCAGTGACTTTACCCTGATACTCTTCACCCTGGACGAGACCACCTACGCCAGGGAGCTGGCACCTCTCGCGGGGCACTATCCCGCGCTGAAGCTCGGACCGGCCTGGTGGTTTCACGACAGCCCCGAGGGCATGCTGCGCTACCGGCAGCAAATCACCGAAACAGCCGGGTTCTACAATACGGTTGGCTTCAACGATGACACACGGGCCTTTCTCTCCATTCCGGCCCGACACGACGTTGCGCGACGCATCGATGCCCGGTTCCTCGCCCAGCTCGTCGCTGAACATCGTTTGCAGCTGGATGAGGCGCACCAGTTGATGCAGGACCTGACCTGCAATCTCGCGCGCGCCGCATACAAGCTATAAGGAACTGCCGTGAAGCGACTGTCTGTGGATACATGCCGTCTGCTGTCCAACGCAGTGCTGCGGCCCGACTACGACCGGACCACGCTGCGTCCCGGCATCCTCCATCTCGGCGTGGGCGCATTTCACCGTGCACACCAGGCTGTCTACACCGACACCGCATTGCAGCGCAGCGGCGGGGACTGGGGCATCATCGGTGTGAGCCTGCGCAGCGACAGTGTGGCACAGCAGCTCAATCCTCAGGACGGCCTGTACACCGTGCACAGTGAGGATGCCGATGGCGAGCAGACCCGTCTGGTGGGCTCAGTACTGGAGGTGCTGGTGGCACCGCAGGCAGCGGCCGCTGTTGACGCCTGGATGGCCGAGCCGTCGATCAGGATCATAACGCTCACGATTACCGAGAAAGGTTACTGCCTGGGTGCCGACGGCTGGTCACTCGACCTCGCGAACGCGCAGATCGTGCAGGACATGCAGGCTCCCGGGGCAGCACGCAGCGCCATCGGCGTGCTCGCACGGGGACTGCTGCAACGCTTCAATCATGGCGCCGCACCCCTCAGCATTGTCAGCTGCGACAATCTTACCGAGAACAGCGCTCGGCTGCGCCAAGTGCTACGGCAGTATCTGCAAGCCTGTCACCCCCACATCCTGCCCTGGCTCGATGAGTCCGTCGCCTTCCCCTGCTCCATGGTGGACCGCATCGTACCCGCCACCAGCGCCAGCCGTTTGAGCGAACAAGCCCGCCTGCTGGGTTTGCGGGATGAGGCTGCGATTGTCACCGAACCCTTCACGCAGTGGATTATCGAAAACAGCTTCGCCACCGAGATACCTGACTGGCCGTGCGCCGGTGCGCAGCTGGTCGCCGACGTGCGTCCCTTCGAGGCCGCCAAGCTGCGCCTGCTCAATGCCAGCCACTCCGCAATCGCCTACCTCGGGCTGCTCCTGGAAAAAGACACGGTCGCCGACTTTATGGCGGAGCATGCGCTGAAACAGTTTGTGCAGCGGTTGATGTCTGCAAACCTGATGCCGGCACTACGAGTCCCATCAGACTTTGACCTGGGCCACTACGCCGAACAACTCCAGCGCCGCTTCGAGAACCCCAGGCTGCATCACCGTTGTGCGCAAATTGCCATGGATGGCAGCGAGAAAATCCGCCAACGCTGGGTGGAGACCCTGGAAACGCTTCCTGGTGACTCCCTGCTGCTACGGGCGCTGGCCGGCTGGTGCTATCTGGTATTGGCAACCGACATTGAGCTTGACGATCCGCGACGAGGCGAGCTGCTTGCGCTACGCCGCAATACGGCCCCACTGGGCCAACGACTGCGCGAGTTACTGCGCTGCATCAATATCGACCGCGCTGACGATCCCGACTGGCAGGAACGTCTTGCTTGCCTTGAGCGTCACTATGCGAGCATTGCCGATGGCGGCATTCGATCGTTGCTGACCTTGCCGGCACCGGGGAGGCCCAACGCCTGACCGTACTCGGCAACTTGCCATACCTCGACAGCAGCCCCCCAAGCCCGTATAGTGCCGGCCCGCTGTACGCCACCGCATAGCCGCGCTGGTACATCCATTCCCCCTTGCACGCGCGCAGGAATACGCTCTTGATTACCACCGCGAATATCACCATGCAGTTCGGTGCCAAGCCGCTGTTTGAAAACATTTCCGCCAAGTTTGGTAACGGCCACCGCTATGGTCTGATCGGTGCCAACGGCTGCGGCAAATCCACTTTCATGAAGATCCTCAGCGGTGCGCTTGTCCCCACCGCGGGCAACGTATCGATCGAGCCCGGCTGCTCGGTGGGCATCCTGAACCAGGACCAGTTCGCCTTAGAGCACTACAGTGTGGTCGATGCCGTGATCATGGGTGATGTGGCGTTGTGGAAGGTAAAGCAGGAGCGCGAGCGCATCTACGCCCTGCCGGAAATGAGCGAGGAGGACGGCATGCGTGTGGCGGAGCTGGAGGTACAGTTCGCCGAAATGGACGGCTATACCGCGGAAAGTCGCGCCGGCGAACTGCTGCTGGAAGCGGGCATTGATGAATCCCTGCATTTCGGGCTGATGAAGCAGGTGGCACCGGGCTGGAAACTGCGAGTATTGCTGGCACAGGCACTGTTTGCCGACCCGGACATCCTGTTGCTGGACGAGCCGACCAACAACCTCGATATCCACAGCATCAACTGGCTGGCCGGCGTGCTGAACCAGCGCAAAAGCACCATGATCATCATTTCCCACGACCGCCACTTCCTGAACGCGGTGTGCACCCACATGGCGGATATCGATTACGGCGATTTGCGCATCTACCCCGGCAACTACGAGGCGTTTGTGGCTGCCTCCACCCTGATTCAGGACCAACTGCAAGCCGGTAACGCGAAAAAATCCGCGGAACTGGAAGAGCTGCAGAGCTTTGTGAATCGCTTCTCGGCGAATGCGTCCAAGGCCAAACAGGCCAGCTCACGCGCCAAGAAAATGGAGAAAATCAAGCTGGACGAGATCAAGCCCTCCAGCCGGGTGTCGCCCTACATCACCTTCAAACAACACAAGAAGCTGCATCGGCAGGCCCTGCTGCTGGAAGGGCTCGCACACGGCTTTGACGGCGCGCCGCTATTCAGCGGTGGACAGATGATTCTGGAAGCGGGTGCGCGCCTCGCCGTGATTGGCGAAAACGGTGCCGGCAAGACCACATTCCTGCGCTGCCTGCTGCAGGAGATCCAGGCCAACAGCGGCGCGGTAAAGTGGTCGGAAAATGCGGTCGTCGGCTATTGCCCGCAGGACAGCAGCGCCGATTTTGAGGGAGACCTCACCATCTTCGAATGGATGACCCAGTGGCGCATGCCACGGCACGACGACCTGGCAGTACGCGGTATGCTGGGCCGGCTACTCTTTACCGCCGACGATGCGAACAAAAAGGCCAGCGTGTGCTCGGGGGGCGAGAAAAACCGACTGATGTTCGGCAAGCTGATGATGATGGACAGCAACGTGCTGATCATGGATGAGCCGACGAACCACATGGACATGGAATCCATCGAGGCGCTGAACAAGGCGTTGGCCAACTACGACGGCACGCTGATCTTCGTCAGCCATGACCGGCAGTTCGTCTCCTCACTCGCGACTCGCGTGGTTGAAATCAAGGACCAGTCCCTGATCGACTTCCAGGGAACCTACGATGAGTATCTCTCCGACAGGGCCAGGGCAGAGGCCAGGGCCGCCTGAGCAATGCGGCGAGCCCTTCTTTCACGGCACAATCCACAGGCAAATGCATGAGAACCATCGATATCACCCGCGAACCGGTTGAGCTGTACAAGATCCTCAAATTCGAAGGGCTGGTGGCGACGGGGGGCGAGGCAAAACTGCTGATTGCCGACGGTCAGGTGCGCGTCAACGGCGAAACCGAAACCCGCCGACGGCGCAAAATGCACAGCGGCGATATGATCGAGTTTCGGGGCGAGCGCTTTACCTTGCATCTGGCATAATGGGCCCGGCGCACGTGGAGCACCTTCGCTAAGGGTCGACCCCGGCGCACACTTTTCGGGCCAGCAGTACCAGGGGGCAAACCGTGTCTCAACAACACCTGCAGCAATTGCGTCAGCTGATGGCCTACGAGGCCTCGCGGAATGCACCTCCCGCAGATTTCCCCCGGTTGCCCCCCCTGCCCTCGGCTCGCTACACCGATGCGGCCTTCCACGCCCTCGAACAGGACATCCTGTTTCGAAAAACCTGGCTACTGGCTGCGCATCTGGACGAAATCCCTGAACCCGGCTGCTTCCAGCGTTGGGATATCGCAGGTGCACCTGTGGTGTTGGTGCACGCTGATAACGGCGATATCCACGCGCTGATCAACCGCTGCAGTCATCGAGGCGCTCCGGTGGCCATGGACGAACGGGGCAAACGGAAGCGCCTCACCTGTCCCTACCACGGCTGGAGCTACAGCCATGAGGGCGAGCTGCTCGCGGTGCGTGAATCGCGGGACTTTGCTGCGCTGGATACCGAGGCACTGAGCTTGCAGCGCTTGCGCTGCGAGCGGCTAGGGAAGCTGATATTTGTCAATTTTGATCCTCAGGCGGTGAACCTGCGCGAAAGCCTTGGGGCACTCGTGGAGGAGTGGGCCGAGTTCGACCTGGACAACTGCCGTCTCTCCCGGCGTGATCGCTTCTCCGTGCGCTGCAACTGGAAGATCGCCATGGAGGCGAACCTCGAGGTCTACCATGTACCGAGCATTCACGGCAAAACCGTGAGCCCGGTGCTCGACGCCAGGCGCAATGTAAACAGCTTCTACCCCGGCGGCCACAGCAGAATGGTCGCCCCCATTCCCGAGGGGCACGCACAGCCGGCCTGGACGTCCAGGTGGCCGGACATTCCGACAGCGGGAGACATCGCCAGAACCTGCACACAGTCCTACAGCGTGTTCCCCAACCTGGTGATGCCGCTGAACCAGTTTGTGATACCCCCTATCCAGTTCTGGCCGGATGGTATCGACCAGTGCATTGTCGAGACCTGGACCATGGCACCGGACTGGGGGGCCGACACCGACCGCGGCCCCGACATGTGGACTGAGGATGACGGAGCACGGCCCAGCCGTGTCCTGCGCGAAGACATCGACATGTCAGAAGCCATTCAGGCAGCCCTGGACCCTCGATCAAACAGGGGCATTCCATTGAGCTACCAGGAGGCGCGTATTTATCACTGGCACCAGTCTGCCGACGCAGTCGTCGGCGCCGCGCAGATACCTGAGGGTCTCAGGGTGCAACCCGTTCTCGAAGACGCATGGCTGCACCCCAATGAACCACGCCTGCGCGGACCGGGCTAGTTCCTTGCACGCCAGCTCTGCCCGTCCTCCGGGTCAGCGATAATCTCCTTGCTCCTGGCACACACGGCTGCAACGCGCTCCGCAGACAGTTGAGTGTGGACAGCAATCGCTGTGGCGTGATGATGATCCGGCGCGCCCTCCTCTGCGGCATCGCGCAGGAACTGCAGAATAACGCCCTCCTGAATCTTGAACTTCACCCACCGGTACAAGGCCACGTGGGCGATGAGGGCCACCACGACGACCACGAAAACCACCGCTTGCGCACTCATCATTCACTCCAGAGCGTCATGTGACAGGGAACCCCTTTTACCGTTTCATCCATTCGCTGTATTGTAACGCCGTTAGTCATTCGGCGTTTCTTCAGGTCATCACTGAACCGTTTGCGGCGTTTGAAGCTCAGTTGTGAACGCCACGCGCAGACGCCGCGCCGCGGTGATACATCACGTCCTGAAGGAGATGTTATTTCGATGAACTACGATGTCGCCATTGTCGGCGGAGGCCCTGCCGGAAGCACACTGGGATCCCTCCTGAAAAAGTATCACCCGGATCTCAGCGTGGCGATCTTTGAGCGCGAACAATTCCCCAGAGAGCATGTCGGTGAGAGCCAGCTGCCGCCGATAGGCAAGATCCTCGCTGAGATGGGCTGCTGGGACAAAGTAGAGGCCGCCAACTTCCCCATCAAGATCGGAGCAACCTACCGCTGGGGAAACAGCCCTGACCTGTGGGATTTCGAGTTTTTGCCGATCAAGGATTTTCGTGATGAACCGCGTCCGGCCCGATTTGTCGGCCAACGCCAGCAAACCGCGTTTCAGGTTGACCGCGCGCGCTACGACAAGATCCTTCTGGATCACGCGGAAGAACTCGGCTGTGACGTTCACTATCAGTGCCACGCGACTCCGGTCATTGAGCAGCCGGGTGAAATCTCCGCCCTGTCCCTGGGCGATGGCCGCAACGTTACCGCAAGCTACTATGTGGACGCCTCGGGTAGCGCCGCGGCCTTGCGCCGACCACTGGGTGTTCAGGTTGATGTCCCCACCTCACTGAAAAACGTCGCGTTCTGGAGTTATTGGGAAAACGCAGAATGGGCTGTGGAAATCGGCACCGGCGGCACCCGCGTGCAGGTAATGAGCATCGGCTCCGGGTGGATATGGTTCATTCCCTTATCCCCCACGCGCACCAGCATCGGTCTGGTCTGTCCCGCCGCCTATTACAAGGAGTCCGGCCTCTCGCCGGAGACCATTTACCTTGAATCACTCCCCAAGGACCCGCGCATTGCCGGCCTGATTCGCAATGCAAGGCGCGAGGAAAAAGTGTACGGCACCAAAGACTGGTCATTCCTGGCGCAGCAATCTGCCGGTAAAAACTGGTTTCTTGCGGGGGAGTCCGTTGGCTTTGCCGACCCGATTCTCGCGGCCGGAATGACCCTCGCGCAGACAGGTGCACGGGAACTCGCCTATATCATCCCGGAGCTGCTGCGCGATGCAGACAAGAACAACTGGCTGAAACAGTGGTATGAACACACGCAGAAGAAACGTATTGGCCAACACATTCGCTTTGCGGATTTCTGGTATTCCTCCAACGGTCAATTCACCGACCTGCAGGCCTACACGTCAGAAATTGCGAAAGACGCCGGCTTGCAAATGAATCCCCAAAAGGCCTTCCAGTGGCTGGGCACCGGCGGTTTCACCAACGACACGACGGGACAAGCCGGAATTGGCGGCCTGGACCTGGCAGGGCTGAAGCAGATCACACAGAAATTCACACGCGGCGCCGTAAACTGGCAGCTGAACAAGTACAACCGCTTCAAACTGAACCTGCGCAATGCCACTCGCGGCCACGCGCCCCTCTTTGAAAACGGCAGGATCACTGTTGACGCGAGCTATACGCGCGGCCAGAAAACCCTGGTGCTCAGCGGTATGTACGCACTGGTGGTGGAGGTACTGAAAACGCATAAAACCGCACAGTCCATCTACGAAGCCCTGCACCACTACTTCCAGCAGCGGCGCGACCTGGGTGCTCCCTTACAACTGCTGGTGCACCACGCGTTACAAGCGCTGGAAGTGTTGCTGCTGGAAGGTTGGGTGCAGGGCAGCGTAAAACCGGGGTTACCCTACCTGAAGCTGGAAACACCCGAGGAGGGGCAAATCATTCATACCAATCGGGACTAGGCTGTTACAAAGGAAGGTGTCAGCTTTCTTTACAGCCGCGCTGAACCTGCAGGTACAAAAATTTTTTTTTGTCAATTTTTCAATAGCTTACAAGAGTAGGCATGATCAATGCAGTGCAGTGTGGACAACATCAGAAACGAACGGGGTTAAGTATGAATCATTTGAAGAAAAACGCGCTGGCTGCCGCATTCGTTGTGGGCGCCACGTTCTCATCCCTGACGAGTGCAGCTCCGATGAGCTACCCCGGCACCGGCGGGGCCGTGCCGCCTTCAGGCACCGTTGGTCTTTTCGCCAGCTCTGTTTCAGTAGCTGAAACAGGCATCATCAATGATGTGTCCATCTCCCTTAACGACTTCAGCCATACATGGATTGGCGACATTGATGCCACACTGGTTTTTGACGACGGCGCAAACCCCAGCATCACCGTGGCACTGTTCGGAGATGGGTCCTTGGGGCCCAGTAACGACGCAGGTGGCACCTACACATTCGCCGATGGCGGCGCTGCGAACTTCGTCGGTGCGGGGAACCCAATTCCCTCCGGGACCTACGCTGCGCTGAACAGTTTCTCAGTGTTTGACGGCCTATCCGCGGCGGGCACCTGGACACTGAACCTGAACGATCGAACGGGCGGAGACGCGGGCAGCCTCGGCAGTTGGACGCTAAACATCGATATGGGAGACGTTGCCGCACCAGTGCCCGCGCCCGCCACATTGGCACTGTTTGGCCTGGGCCTTGTCGGGCTGGGCTGGTCACGGCGCAAAAAGTCGAACAGCTGACCTACACCTTCTCAGGCACCACTCAAAAAGCCCCTTTCTGGGGCTTTTTTGTTACTCGTGACTCCGGAACCGCCTAACCGCTGACGTGCTGAACGCTCAACGCGCCGTGTTTCGACCTTCAAGTTGCCATTTGGCTGATGCGGTAGCGATGGATCATCACAGCGCTCGCTCCGGTTTCTCGCAGGCCTGCCTTCCTGTGATACATGGCGGCGCAAAGCCTTTTACCGATTCAGCGTTTGCCTGTATCGTAAAACGATTGCAACCAACTCGCTGAGGCATATTCCCATGGCTGACTACATCCCCCCAAAACTGGATTGGGTACGCGAGCACGTAGCGCTCTACGAGGGCAGCGGCGGCACCCAGGGTACCACCCTGCTGGACACCGGCATGCCCTGCATCCTGGTCACCCACACCGGGCACAAGACCGGCGGCATCCGCAAGATCCCCCTGATGCGCGTGGAGGTGGACGGGAACTATGTGCTGATCGGCTCCATGGGCGGGCAACCGCAGGATCCCGCCTGGGTGGCGAACCTGCGGGCCAATCCGAGCGTGCAGATACGCGACAAGACCGAGGTCTTCGACATGCGCGTGCGGGAAGTGACAGACCCGGAGGAGCGGACGCGGCTGTGGGCCGCAAGCGTGGAGGCGTACCCGCCCTATGACGACTACCAGGCCAAAACCACCCGCGTAATCCCGGTGTTTCTGGCAGAGCCGCGTTAGCCCGGCTTCAGGCTTTCGTCGCTACCCGAACGCCCTGCTTGCTTTTTGCTTCGTACATGGCTTCATCGGCCCGTGCGAGGGCGACCTCCAGGGTGTCACCCTCCTTGATAGCGGTGATACCCAGGGAAATGGAGACATCCAGTGGTTTGCCGTTGTCATTGAAACCGGCATCCAGCACTTCATTGAAGGCGCTGACTGCGTAGGTCTCGGCGCCCTCCGCGCCCGTATCCGGCAGCAGGATCACGAACTCGTCTCCGCCAAAACGGCACACCACGTCCGTGACCCGGGCGCGGGATTGCAGAATGTCGGCAACCTTGACCAGCACCAGGTCCCCTGCGGCGTGCCCGTAGGTGTCGTTGATCTGCTTGAATTTGTTGCAGTCGACAAAGACGATGGAGAGCTTGGCGCCACTGCGCTCCCAGCGCGCAAACAACTCCGCGGCGCGCTCGTCAAAACCGTTGCGGTTATAAACGCCGGTGAGCTGGTCCTTGATCGCGAGGTCGGTCTTGTTGCGGATTTCCGTGCGCAACACCTCGGCTTCTGTTTCCAGCCGGGTCAGCTGCTCGGACAAGGCATCCACTTTTTCCTGCGCCTCCTTGTGCTGCTGCCGCTCCGCCTCCACGTGCTCCGCCATGTGCTGCGTGATGTTTTTCAGGGTCTCCTCGAACGCCTGGCGCATGGCCTCCATATCACCGCTGCGGCTGGCCGTGCCCAGCACACCCACGTCGGCCACCACCTGACTCTGCAGGGACTCGGACCGTTCCACTGAACGTTCGCCGCCGCGAGTGACATCGACCACCAGTTCCTCAAAGCCACCGAGACGCTCACGAAGGGTGTCCAGAAAGTCGCTGGTTTGCAGGCGCTCCTGACGAATTCGACTGTCGATGCTGTCCATTTCGCGCGTGACTTCACGCATCAGTGACTGTGCCTGCTCCACAATCGTGACGTTGGGTAGCGCGTCGCGCAGGGCCTTGCTGCGCACCTGCGAACCGTTGATGACATCGATGTGATCCACCAGCCGGTGTACGAGGCTGGTGAACAACTCGAGGAAATGATCGTAATCATCGCTGTCGGAGGCACGCCGCTTGAACAGGCCGCGCACGCCACCCTCCGAGCGCGACTGCCGCGCGGCCACTTCTTTCAGGGCCTCCGTGGCGGAGGACAGCAATTCGCCCAGCGCTTGCTGCCGCGCGCCCTGGGAGGATTCCCCGGAAATCTTGCGCACCAGGTCCGTCATGCGCTGGTGATCTTCCGTGCGCAGGGGCATGGACTTGATGATGGAGGAGAGCCCCGAGAGGTCATGCGAAGCCGGCAAAGCGCTGCCGTTGTCCGGCGACTCCCCGGTAACGCTCATCACGACCTTGGCCAGATGATCCGAGGCGGCAGCCAGTTCACGGCCATCCGCGTTGTCGTGAATCAGGCGCCGGATGCGCGCGAGAGCCTCGTCGATCGTGTCACTGTTGCCCTCCGCCATGCGCGCGAGGCGCAGTGTCAGACGTGTGAGTGCTTCAGAGCGCTGCATAGAGGTATCCGTTCGATATTTTTTCTTTACACGCTTTCATCCAGTGCTACGTCCAGGTAGTAAATAAAAGCGAGGATCTCAGCAAGCGTAATATAAAGACTTTCGGGTATTTCGTCACCTATGGGGATCTGACAGAGCAGTTCCACCAGCTTCTGGTTCTCATACAGCGGGATATCGTGCTCGGCCGCCAGCGCCCGAATGCGCTCGGCCAGCACGCCCTCGCCACTCGCCACCACCGTCGGCGCGCCGATGCCGGTGTAGCGCAGCGCAGCTGCACGCGAGGGGGGAAGGTGGTCGCGCGAATCATTCATGCGCGCAGATCCAATGACGAGGACGTTACAGGGGGCGCGGTGGAACCGGCCGTGGGCGGGCGACTGATCAGACCGGCCAGCGAGAGACCGCGATTCTCCAGCGCCGATTCCAAGAGCCCGCTGCTTGCCTGCACCAGGCGCCGCACAGCCGGCCGGTCACTGATCACCTCCACCGCCAGCTGGCCCTGGGTCAGCCGCGCCTCCACAGCAATCTGCCCCAGCCTGGGCAACTCGAGATTCAGCTGCAGGCGCCAGCGTTCCTGCTCGTCAGGGTCACCCGGCTGCGGCGCTTCGCGCTCAAGCTGCAGCTGCAGCTGTCGGTATTCCTCCTGCCACAGGAACGGCAGGGTGAACAGCCAGCTGCGCGCAGTGGCGGTGTCCCCCGGCAGGGACGCCAGTTGATTGGTGGTGATGGCGGTCAACGCGGATTCGAGTTCCTGCCGCAGCGCAAGTAGCGCGGCTGCATCGGCAGCGCGCGTGGGAATGGCGTTGACCCCTTCGAGTCGCGCATCCACATGGGCCAGCACGCGGGCAAGGCTGGATTTCAGGTCGGTGGGCGCAGGGGCCGGCTTGCCGGCACTGTGCAGCAACTGCGCTTCGCTGAAGGTGCCTGAAGCGGCCACCGCTGCGCGCAGGCCCGCAGGCTGCAGCAGCTCGGCAGCGCGGGGAACAGCACGCAACAGCTGCCGCACCAGTGCCAGGCTCTCCGCGGGCAGGGCACGCACGGCGCCCTCCGCCGGCTGCAGTTGCCCCACTACACGTGCCAGGGCGTTCACTGTTTCGAGGCCCGGCGCCGCGGCACCCAGCAGACGCACATTGCCACTCCGCTCCGGCGCCGCCGCAGCGCCGGGCGGCGCGATAATGCGCAGTACCGCCTGGGGCTGCAGCTGGCGCACCTCCAGCAGCAGACGCGCACCCTGCTGTACGGGAATGTCGGCGGTGGCAGTGATTTGCAGCCCTCCCACCCGCAGCACCAGCTCGCCGGAGGGCCGCTGCCCGGAGACCAGCGCCGACAGCGTCTGTCCCACCTGCCAGTTCTTCAGCCAGAGGCCGAAGTTCTTCTGGTCCGTGCGGGCGGCGGTCAAGGCCAGCTGGATATCTTCCACGTCGTCGCTTCACCGGTCGGGAGTCACGCCGAATGTAGCATGAAACCCGGCGGACTCGCACCGCGAGAGAGCTGACGCGCACGTGGGGTTGTCTGTATACTCCTGTTACACAGGGAGTTTGGTGTTACAAACGGACTAGGCGCTTCGCCTCCTGAAGACCTCGGAGATACAGCTTTATGGATCTGGCTACACTGCTCGGACTGCTGGGCGCCATGGGCGTGGTAATGGCAGCGATCATTACCGGCGGTTCTCCGATCATCTTCATGAACGTGCCCTCCATTCTGATCGTCCTGGGTGGTACGGCGCTGGTCGTCATGATGAAGTTCACCCTGGGGCAGTTTTTCGGCGCGTTCAAGGTGGCGGCCCGCGCGTTCATGTTCAAGCTGGACGAGCCGGAAGACCTCATCGCAACCGTGGTTGAGCTGGCGACCATCGCCCGCAAGGAAGGCATGCTGGCGCTGGAAAACGCCGAGATCAACAACGAATTCCTCCGCGACGGCGTGCGCATGCTGATCGACGGCAACAACCGCGAGGTGGTCAGCGCGGTGATGAGCAAGGATCTGCAGCAGACTATCGACCGGCACAAATGGGGCTCCAAGGTGTTCTCCGCCACCGGGGATGTGGCACCCGCGATGGGCATGATCGGAACGCTTATCGGCCTGGTGCAAATGCTCTCCGCCATGGATGACCCCAAGTCCATCGGCCCGGCCATGGCCGTCGCCCTGCTCACCACGCTCTACGGTGCGGTGCTCGCCAACATGGTCGCCATTCCCATCGCCGACAAGCTGGATTTGCGCAAGGCGCAGGAAGGGCGCATCAAGGCCATGTGTATCGACGGCGTACTCGCAATTCAGGAAGGCCAGAACCCGCGCATCATCGAGTCCATGCTGAAAGCCTACCTGGAGCCCAAGGAGCGCAACAAGGAAGCCGCTGAGGCATGATCGACTTCGAGGAAGAGGAAGAGTCCAAGCCGGGGGCGCCCATGTGGATGGCGACCTTCGCCGACCTCATGTCGCTGCTCATGTGCTTCTTCGTGCTGCTGCTGTCCTTTTCGGAAATGGATGTGCAGAAGTACAAGCAGATCGCCGGGTCGATGAAAAATGCCTTCGGCGTGCAGCAGCAGGTGAAGGTGGAGGACATTCCCAAGGGCACCAGCATCATCGCCCAGGAGTTCAGCCCCGGCAAACCGGACCCGAGCCCCGTGGACACTATCCAGCAGGTCACGGCGGACACCACCCGACCTTCGCTGGAGGTCGGCAACCCGGATGCACCGCCGCGCGAGCTGAGCGACGAAGAGGCGCGCGAAATCGTCCAGCAGGAAATTGAATCCCTGCTGCTGGAAACCGAGCAGGATGCAGAGAAACTGCGCGAGATACTCAAGGAAGAGCTGGATACGGGAAAAGTCGACATCGAGACCAACCAGCGCTCCATTGTCGTCCGTATCCGCGAGAACGGCTCCTTCCCGTCGGGTTCGGCGGTATTGAACCAGGATTTCCTGCCCACCATGGAGCGTCTGCGGGATGCACTGGCGACCATCCCCGGCAAGATTTCCGTCGAGGGCCATACTGACGATGTGCCGATCAGCGGTGGTCAGTTCCGCTCCAACTGGGATCTGTCCGCCAGCCGGGCGCTGTCCGTGACCCATGAATTGCTCGAGGACGGCGTACTCTCCGACGAGCGTATTGTCGTCGTCGGCTACGCCGATACCCGCCCCTTCACCTTCAACGACAACCCCGCCGGCCGGGCGCTGAACCGGCGCGTGGAGCTGGTGATTCGACAGGGTGCGGAAACTGCCGAGGAGACCGGCCTTGATAACATCCTTGAAGGCAACCCGGAAATACTGGACATACTCGGCGTAGGCGCCGGGCGCTGAATCAGACCCCTATCTCATGTGGACAAGCCGACCATGACACCATCCAGCAGCGAACGCAGAAAGTATTACCGTATCAACGATGATGTCCTGCTCCACTACCACGCCGAAACCAACAGCGATGAGGATACGTCGCGCGGCGTTCAGCTCGAGGTGGCCACCGGGGCCATTCTTGCCGAGATCGACCGCGAACTGAATCACACCATCAACCGTGTGTGGACCCACGACCCCGATGTGGGCCGCGCGCTTGGCCTGCTCAACCGCAAGATTTCGGTGCTCGGCTCCCTCGCCGCCTCAGCGGAAGGTGGCCCTGGCCCTGTCTCCTACCAGCGCACTACCGTGAGCCTGAGCGGCAGCGGCATTGCCTTCGAGGCCCGCGAAGCCCTGGCGGCTGGCACGGTGGTCATCATCGAAATCGGCCTGCTGCCATCACAGTCCAGCCTGCGCCTGCAGGGCCGCGTCGTGGCATCGCCGGAAACAGTGGCCAGCGGCAGCGGCTATTGGACACGGGTCGAATTTGATGAGGATCTGGATCAGCAAGAGGAGCTGATTCGCCATGTGGTACAGAAACAGGGGATGCTGCTGGCGGACAGCCGCTGATCAGCAGCGCTCGTCAATATTGCCGCCGAGGCGCTTTTTCCGCGGCGTGGTGCTTGCCGCGGGGGTTGCGTTGTTTTCATCCTCGGGAGCGGGCCTGGGCTGCTTCCTCGGCTTGTCGTCGCGCTTGATCGGGCGTATTCGCGTCAGGGGGGTCAACCCCCGGTCGTCCACCGGTTCCACCATGGCACTTCTCCCACTGGCAGCCGCCCAGCCTTAGCGGGCCTGTGATCGCTCGTCGTTGATGCCTGCGTCCAACGCCAGCACCACCAGCACAACACGCCGGTTTTCGGCGCGTCCGGCTTCGGTGTCATTACTCGCCGCCGGGTTCTGTTCCCCGAAGGCTACCGCAGAGAGACGGGCGGGATCAATGCCGCTGCTTTCGAACAGACGCACCACTGAAGAGGCGCGGGCCGCAGACAATTCCCAATTGGACGGGAACAGGTCGTTGCGTATGGGAACATTGTCGGTGTAGCCCTCCACGCGCACACGATTGGGAATCGGGGCCAATACGCCCGCGATACGGCTCAGCACGGGCACCGCGCGCGCCAGCAGCACACCACTGCCGCTGGGAAACAGCAGCGTTGAGTCGATCTCCAGCGCCACCCATTCCTCATCGACCGATACCCGTACCTGCTGCGACGCCAGCTCGCCCTCGACCTCGTCGCTCAGGGAGCCCGCCAGGGCATTGAGGTCCGCGCCCCCCTCCTCCGCTT
This sequence comes from Halieaceae bacterium UBA5044, assembly GCA_002416125.1. Taxonomy (GTDB): domain Bacteria; phylum Pseudomonadota; class Gammaproteobacteria; order Pseudomonadales; family Halieaceae; genus Haliea. The sequence goes on along the minus strand of DIBU01000014.1, from coordinate 41,795 downwards.
CGTCCGTGCCGGAGGGCACGCGCAGTGGCACGGAGATGGTGTTTTGCGCCAGCGCCTGCGGCACCTGTTCGGCAGGCACACTGCTGCGCACCAGCTCACCGACCTGAATCGGGTCCAGCGAGCGCTGCGGTGCGCCGAAAGCGGTCACGATGGAGTCCGACAGCACCCGATAGCTGCCCTCGTTGGCCGAGGACAGTGAATACATCACCACGAAGAAGGCGAACAGCAGGGTGATGAAATCCGCATAGGACACCAGCCAGCGATCCTGGCTGTCGGATATCTCAGGCGGCCGGCGTCGACGCATGGGCTACTGCAGGTATCCTTCGAGCTTGCTGCGAATGGCGCGCGGGTTGTCGCCGTCGGCAATCATCACGATCCCGTCGATCACCATTTCCTGATACTGCAGCTGATCCGCCGAGATCGACTTCAACTTGTTGGCAATAGGCAGGAAAAACAGGTTGGCAAAGCCGACCCCGTAGATGGTGGCGACAAACGCCACCGCGATGCCCGACCCCAGTTCCGCAGGATCCGACAGGTTCTGCATAACGTGAATCAGGCCGAGCACGGCGCCGAGGATACCGATGGTGGGCGAGTAGCCCCCCATTGCTTCATACACGCGCGCCGCCCGCGCCTCGCGCACATGGGCATTGTCCACCTGCACTTCGAGCACGCCGCGTATGACATCGGGGTCGAAACCATCCACCAGCAGGCCAAGGCCCTTGTTCACAAAGGCATCGGAGCCACCGGCGGTGAGTTTTTCCAGTGCCAGCAGGCCGTCACGCCGCGCCGTCCGGCTCCAGCCCAGGACTTCTTCCATCAGGGCCTCCCGCGGGAACTTCGGCGGAAACAGTATCCAGCGCAGGCGCTGCAGGGCCAGGGCAAAGTCCGCCAGCGGGGTCTGCACCATCACCGCGCCGAGGGTACCCCCGGCGACAATCATGAATGCCGTGAGCTGCATCAGGGCGCCCACCTCGCCGCCCTCGAGCATGTTGCCCACCACAATCACGCCAACCGCCAGCGTCACCCCGAGGAGGGTGAGCATGTCGAACGATACTCTGGGCGAACCGGGTTTCCCCGCCACTAGACGCTCCTCACTCTTTCCAGGCTTCCAGGGTGATGCGCAGGCGGGCAACCGCCTGCCCGTGCAACTGCGACACCCGTGACTCGGAGACGCCGAGCACCAGGCCGATTTCCTTCAGGTTCAGGCCATCACCATAGTACAACGACATCATCAGTTGTTCTTTTTCCGGAAGCTGCGCAACAGCCTGTTGCAGCGCTTCGTGAAAGCCGGCCTCGCCCACCTGACGCAGGGGGTCACCGTGCTCGTCACCCGCAGAGGACGCCACATCGTCATCCAGTTGGCACATGCGGGCACAGGCCAGCTCGCCGGCCAGGCTCTGGTAGTCCTCCAGCGACAGCGAGAGTTCCGCCGCAATTTCGGCCTCGCGGGCCGGCCGCCCTTCGCGCAGGCTGACGCTGTTGATCGCCTGGGCGACGCGGCTGAGGTTGCTCTGCACGCTGCGCGGCAACCAGTCGCTGCCGCGCAACTCATCGAGCATCGCTCCCTTGATGCGTATACCGGCATAGGTGGCAAAACTGGCCCCCTGCTCCGGGTCATGCTGCTCGCGGGCCTGTAGCAGGCCGATCAGCCCGGCCTGCATCAGGTCGTCCAGTTCAACACTGGCGGGCAGGCGCGCCGCCAGGCGCAGGGCGATCTGCTTGACCAGCGGCAGATACTCCCGCACCAGCCCATCGACACCGGTCTGCGCTACGTGTTGATAAGCCGCTGTACGATCCATAAGCCGGCGTCAGCCTGTCTTCTCCCGGGCGGCCAGCATGCGCTCGATGAAAAAGGCCATGCCGCCCCCCAACTGTTGCGGCGGTTCAGCCTGAATCCGCCGGGCAATGTCCTGCAGCGCGCGCGCCGAGGGGGAGCGCGGGTACTCCAGCACCACGGCGCGCTGGGCCTGCACGGCTTTGCGCAGGAAGTTATCGCGCGGCACGCTACCCAGCCAGCGCACATTGACGTCCAGGTAGGCATCGGTGGCGTTGCACAGCTTGGCAAGCAGCTGCCGGCCCTGCAACTCGGAGTCCATCATATTCGCCAGGATATCGAAGCGCTTGACGCCGCAGTCGCGGTTCAGCACCTTGATCAGGGCATAGGCGTCGGTCAGCGAGGTGGGCTCGTCACAGACCACGACAATCACCCGCTGGCAGGCACTGGTGAAGGTGAGGACGGCGGTATCAATACCGGCGCCGGTATCCACGATCAGCGTGTCCACCGGTTGTTCCAGTTCGCTGAAGGCCTGCACCAGCCCGGCCTGTTCGGCCGGTGTCAGGTTGGCCATACGGGCTACACCCGAACTCGCCGGCACCACGGTGATGCCGCCGGGACCGGTGAGTAGAATATCCTGCAGGGTCTTTTCGCCGGACAATACGTGGCTGATATCCCAGCGCGGGCGCAGGCCCAGTGCAATATCGACGTTGGCGAGGCTGAGGTCGGCATCAAACAGCAGGACTGACTGGCCCTGCTGGGCGAGTGCCACAGCAAGGTTCACGGAGACGTTGGTCTTACCCACACCCCCTTTACCACTGGTTACTGCAATAACATTCGTGGGGGCCTGCTCGCCCATGTCAGGTTTTCCTGTTGTTCATTCAACTTGCCATGGCTGTTACACCAGGCCTTGATGCGGGCACCGCATCGGCGCGCCGCCGCTGCCGCAGCCAATCCGCGGCGAGTGCAATCAGCTCTCCTGCCCTCGCCGGTTGCAGGTCGTCCGGCACGCGCTGGCCGCTGCTGGTATACGCCACCGGCAACGCCGCGCGGATCAGGGTGTCCAGAGTACCACCCAGACCCGCTGCCTCGTCCAACTTGGTGATGATAGCACCGCTCAAGCCCTGCCTTCCAAGAGAATGCACCAGTTCCCGGGTCTGGGCCACACCGGCGGACGCCGACAGCACGGCCAGCACCGTCACCGGGACGGAGCTCGCCCGCAACAGCGCGATCTGGCTCAGGAGACGCGGGTCGCGCTGGCCCATACCCGCAGTGTCGATGAAGATATGGCGGCGATTGCGGAAATCACGCAGTGCCGCGTAGAGTTCGGGCCCCGTGCCGACGCTGAGCACGGGCACATCCAGCAACTCGGCGAAGGTCGCCAGCTGTTCCTGGCCGCCAATGCGGTACTGGTCCATGGTGATCAGCGCCACCTGCTCGCGCCCGTCAGTCAGCGCAGCCCGACCCGCCAGTTTGGCGATGGTCGAGGTTTTGCCGACACCGGTGGTGCCGACGCAGGCGACCACCCGGGTGCCACCGGGCAGCCCGTCGGGCAGGGTCAGCAGACGCGACTCCAGCGCCGCCAGGGTGCGCTGCCAGAGCGCCTCTAGGCCGCCGCTGGCGGGCAGTGCGTCCGTAATGCCCTCGCTGAGCGCGCGGGAGAAGCCCATGCGCGCCAGCCGCTGGTTCAGGGTCGCGCGCACCGGTGCCTTGTCGGCACTGTCGCGCCAGTTGCGCTGCTGCAACTCGGCCTCCAGCAGGGAGCGTAGGTTGGCCAGCTCGTTCTGCAACTGCACCATGCCCAGCTCGTTCTCGACCGGGGCCGGCGCCGCGGGCGGCCGCTCGCTCTCGGCGGCGGCCTGTTCCACCGCCTCCAGGTTGCAGGCTGCAACGACCTCGACACCGTCGGCAACCCGGCGGTTGCTGAGAATCACGGCCTCGGCACCGAGTTCCTCGCGCACCAGCGCCAGAGCGCTGCGGCTGTCACGGGCACTGAATCTGCGTATGTTCATTGTTTCTCTCCCTGTAGCGCACCGGCGCTACCGCCAATGGTGGCAACCACCTTGATCGTTTTGGTCGACGGTATCTCGTCGTAGGCCAGAATGTAGAAATTCGCCATGCGCCCGCGCAGCAGCCGCGACAGGAACAGCCGGATATTGCCCGCCACCAGCAGCACCGGGTTCTTGCCCTCGGCTTCCAGCTTTGCCGAGGCCGCGAGCACCTGGCGAATGACGCTGTCCAGCAGAGATGGCTCGAGACCGCCCGCACCCTGCTGGATAGAGCCCAGCAAGATCTGTTCCAGTTTGGAGTCAAGCGCCATCACGGACATCTCGTCCCCGGTACCATTGATGTTCTGGAAGATGGAGGGCCCGAGGGCGATACGCACCTTGGCCGTCAAAGCGTCAGAATCCTGACCCTTGCCCGCCTGATCCGCCAATGCTTCGGCGATGGTACGCATGTCGCGCACGGGAATACCCTCCTCCAGCAGGTTCTGCAGCACCCGGGTCACTTCGCCCAGCGACATGGCGCTGGGCACCAGGTTCTCCACCAGTTTCGGGGACGAGCGGGCCAGCTTGTCCAGCAGTTGCTGCACACCGTCCTGCCCGATCAGCTCGCGCGCGTGGTTTTTCAGCAGCTGACTCAGGTGGGTGGCGATCACGGTGCTGCTGTCCACCACCGTGTAACCCTTGGTCTGGGCGTCGCCACGCTGGCCGGGGTCAATCCAGACCGCGTCGAGACCGAAGGTCGGGTCGCGCGTGGCCACCCCTTCGAGTTCACCGAAGGTCTGCCCCGGGTTGATCGCCAGTTCGCGACCGGGGAAGACCTCGCCCTCCCCCACCACCACGTCGTGCAGGCTGATGCGGTAGGCGTTGGGCGAGAGGTCGAGGTTGTCGCGGATGTGCACCGAGTGCACCAGAAAACCCAGCTCCTGCGACAGTTTCTTGCGCACGCCCTTGATGCGGCTCAGCAGGTCACCGCCCTGGTTGCGGTCGACCAGCGAGATCAGGCGGTAGCCGACCTCCAGGCCGATTTCATCCACTTCGGCAACATCGTCCCAGCTCAGCTCGGTATTCTCCGGTGTGCGCTCGGGGCGCACGGGCTCTGGCTCGGCTTCACCGACCTGCTGCGACTGCCAGCGCAGGTAGCCCATGACCCCAAGCAGCAAGGCGATGGGTACGAACACCACACCCGGCATGCCGGGCACAAACCCGATCAGGCCGATGATGCCCGCGGCGACAAACAGGATGCGCGGGTTGCTGGTGAGCTGCAGTGTCACCTCCGCACCCATGTCCTGGGCGCTGGAGACGCGGGTCACGATAATGGCCGCGGCGGTGGACAGCAGCATGGAGGGAATCTGCGCGACCAGGCCGTCACCGATGGTGAGCAGGGTGTAATTCTGCGCCGCGTCCGTGGCGCTGAGGTCGTGTTGCAGCATGCCGATGGCGATACCGCCGAGCACGTTGATCAGCAGAATGAGAATGCCGGCGATGGCGTCGCCGCGGACGAACTTGCTGGCACCGTCCATGGCCCCGTAGAAATCCGCCTCCCGCGACACTTCCTCGCGCCGGCGCAGGGCATCATCCTGGCTGATCAGGCCTGCGTTCAGGTCGGCGTCGATCGCCATCTGTTTGCCCGGCATGGCGTCCAGGGTGAAGCGCGCGGTCACTTCGGAAATGCGCCCGGCACCCTTGGTAACCACCACGAAGTTGATCACCACAAGGATGGTGAACAACACCAGGCCGACGGCATAGCTGCCACCCACCACGAATTCGCCGAAGGCCTCGATCACCCGACCGGCTGCCGCGGTGCCAGTGTGGCCTTCCAGCAGGACCACCCGGGTCGAGGCCACATTCAGGCCCAGGCGCAGCAGCGTGGCAATCAGCAGCACCGTCGGAAACGCGGCAAAATCCAGCGGCCGGGAGGAGTACACCGCGGCCATGAGGACAATGATCGCCAGCGCGATATTGAAGGTGAACAGCAGGTCGAGTACCAGCGGAGGCAGTGGCAATACAATCATCACCAGCATCAGCATCAGCACGATCGGCGTGCCGGCACCGGTCAGTAATGCCTGCCAGGACAAGCCTGGCGCGCCCGCTGCCACCGCCGCCGGGTTCTCAGTCGCCATCCGCGGCATCCTCATCCATCAGGTCTTCGTACTCGGGCGGAATCTCCAGCGCGGTGGGACGCGGTACATAGTCGGTCGGCCCTGCCCGGCGCAGCTGGAACAGGTACGCCAGCACCCGCGCTACCGCGAGGTACAGGCCGCGCGGAATTTCCGCGCCGATCTCGGTGGAGGCGTACAGGGCCCGGGCGAGCAGCGGCGCTTCGAACAGCGGCACCTGGTGCGCGCCCGCCACGCTGCGGATCTGCAGGGCAATCAGGTCGCGGCCCTTGGCCACCACCCGCGGCGCGCCAGTGCCCTCGGCACTGTAGGCGATCGCCACCGCGTAGTGCGTGGGGTTGGTGATCACCACGTCGGCGGTGGGGATGTCGCTCATCATGCGCCGCTGGGCCACTTCCCGCTGCAGGCTGCGAATGCGCTGCTTGATTTCCGGCCGGCCGTCGGTCTCCTTCATTTCGTCGCGCACTTCCTGGCGGGTCATGCGCAGTTTGCGATGGAAATCCCACAGCTCGAACGGCACGTCGAACAGGGCGATCAGGGCCATGGAGGCGCTGAGCAGCAGCAGGCTCCAGGCCAGCAGCGCCGCGGTGGACTGGCTGGCGGCGCCCGGAGCCAGGCTGCTCAGCTGCAGGATATCGCGCTGCAGCAGGCCGAACAGGGCGAAGGTCACGGCAAGGATCAACAGGAACTTGAGCAGGGCCTTGGCCAGTTCCAGCAGGCCCTTCAGGGAGAAGACGCGCGCCAGGCCCTTGACCGGGTTGATCTTGTCGAAGCTGAAGCTCATGGACTCGGCGGAAAACGCCCAGCCCCCCATCAGCAATGGCCCGGCAAACGCCGCCACCAGCGACACCAGCAGGAAGGGCGCCAGCAGCAGCAACGCGGTGGACATCATGTGCATGAAGTGCACGGGCAGATGCACGGCGTTGAAGGTCAGCTCCCGGTCGGCGGAAAACGCCTCGGTCGCCAACTGCAACATGCCCTCCACCATGGCCGGGCCGAGGGTCAGCAGGCTCGCCGCAGCGGCCAGCAGGGTGATGGTGGTGTTGAGTTCCTTGGACCGCGGCACCTGTCCCTTGCGCCGCGCTTCCTGTTTGCGTCGCTCGGTGGGTTCTTCGGTGCGTTCCTGCCCGGACTGCTGCTCGTCTGCCATCAGAACACCATCAGTGCCTGGTCAATGCCGGCTTCCAGGAAGCGCCGCATTGCGGACAGAAAAGCGGGCATTCCCAGCAACAGGAACACAAAGCCCACCAGAATGGTCACCGGGAAACCCACGGCAAAGATGTTCAGCTGCGGTGCCGCCCGGGTGATGACGCCGAGGGCAATATTGGTCATCAGCACGGCGGTCAGCGCCGGCAGGGCGAGCACCAGCGCACTGGCGAAAATGCCGCCGCCCAGCCCTGCCAGGTTGGCGAAAGTGCCGGGATCAAAGCCCGGCTGGCCGGGTGGCAACAGCACCAGGCTGTCGCCCAGCGCGGCCAGCAGCAGCAGATGACCATCGATGGCCAGGAACAGCAGCGTGGAGAGAATGACGTTCAGCTGGCTGACCACCGGGACCTGCACCCCGTTCTGCGGGTCTATCGACATGGCAAAACCCAGGCCCATGCTCATGGCCAGCGTCTCGCCGGCCACCACCACCGCGGCAAATACCATCTGCATGACGAAGCCCATCGCGGCACCGATGGCCACTTCCCGTGCGGCGAGCAACAGCCCCTCGCCACTGAGCGGGTTGGCGACCGGCGCCGCGGGCATCAGCGGCGCCACCAGCGCTGCAATCAACACCGCCAGCAATACGCGCACCCGCACGGTGATGTTGGCGGCACTGAACACCGGCGCCACCAGCATCAGCGCTGAGACGCGCAGGAACGGCCAGTAGTACAGCTGCATCGCCGCCAGTACCTGATCGATGTCGAGTGGCAGGCCGCTCATCCGAGCATTCCCGGGATTTCCGTGTACAGGCGCTGGGTGAAGGTGATGGCCACCTGCAGCATCCAGGGCCCGGCGACGAACAGCGCCACCACCAGTGCGATCAGCTTGGGGATGAAGCTCAGGGTCATTTCCTGAATTTGCGTGGCCGCCTGGAAGATACCGATCAACAGGCCCACGGCGAGGGCGGACAACAGCAGCGGCGCCGCCAGCAGCACCGCCAGCCACAGTGCGTCCATCCCCACATCCAGTACGGTTTCCGGCGTCATGGGCAGCTACACCACGAAACTGTTGACCAGCGTCGACGCCACCAGCGTCCAGCCGTCAATCAGCACGAACAACATGAGTTTGAAAGGCAGTGACACCAGCATCGGCGACAACATCATCATGCCCATGGACATCAACACGGAGGCAACCACGAGGTCGATGATCAGGAACGGCACGAACAGCAGAAAGCCGATCTGGAACGCGGTTTTCAACTCGCTGGTGAGGAAGGACGGCAACAGCACCACCATCGGCACCTCTTCCGGCGTCTGGAACGGTCCGTAGCCACCGAGTTCGGCGAACAGCAACAGATCGTTCTCCCGGGTCTGGCCGAACATGAATTCGCGAAACGGGTCGCGCGCCGCCGCCAGTGCCTGGTCGAAATCGATGGTTTCGTTCATGTAGGGCAACAGGGCGTTCTGGTAGGCCACGTCGAACACCGGCGCCATGATGAACAGGCTGAGAAACAGCGCCAGCCCGAGAATGATCTGGTTCGACGGTGTCTGCGCGGTACCCATCGCCTGGCGCAGGATCGCGAGCACAATCAGGATTCGCGTGAACGAGGTCATGGTGATCAGGGCTGCGGGCAGCAGTGTGAGCACCGTCATCAGCAGCAGAATCTGGATGTTCATGGAATAGTTGCTGCCGCCCCCCGAGGTGGGAGTGACCGACACCAGTGGAATCGTGGCCTGCGCCTGCGCCAGCCCGGGCATCACCAGCAGACCGAGCAGCACGGCAGCGGCTGCCCACAGAAGATGCAGTCGCGCCCGCGTCATTTGCGCGTTCCCAGCGGATTGACACTCTGCAGGATGGCGGCGAAATCCGTGCGCTGCGGCGCGTTCGCCACGTCGGGCACCACCGGCTCGGCAAAGACGTGCAGTGTCCGCACGCTGCCCGGCGCCACACCGAGCAGGATCTGCTCGTCCCCCGCACGCAGCAGCACCACGCGCTCCCGGCTACCGACGCTGGCGCTGGCCAGCACCGCCAGCCGGGCATTGTTGCCGCTGCCGCCGCGACTGAAGCGGCGCATCAGGTAGAGCATGCCGAGAATGCAGCAGCACACCAGGAGCAGGGAGCCAAGTACCTGCACCAGATAACCGGCGCTGAACAATTGCGGGCTGTTCACCGGACTTTCTTCAGACGTTCAGAGGGGCTGACCACATCGATCAAGCGCAGACCGAAACGCCCCTCGAGTTCCACCACTTCGCCGCGGGCAATCAGCGTGCCGTTGACCATCAGGTCGAGGGGCGCATTGACCTCACGGTCCAGCTCCACCAGGGCACCCTGGTTCAGCGCCAGCAGATCCTTGATGGACATCCGTGTGCGCCCTATCTCCACCGACAGGGTCACCGGCACGTCCAGCAGCAGGTCGAAATTGATCTCACCGCCGCCGGCTCCGCCGGCAGTGCCGGGCGACAGCTGCTGCAGCGTCTCGCCAGCGGCTTCGCCGGCGCCCTGTTCGTCCTGTTCACTCATGATCTCATCCTGTGCTTTTACCCGCCGGCGCATCGGTGCCGGCAAATCCCGTGATCTTGATCGCCTTGTGCCCCTCGTAGGCGCCGTAGCGGCCGCTGGCCAGACGCACACCTTCCACGCAGAGATCCACCTCGTCGGGCACTGCAATATCGATGACCGAACCGACCCGCAAACCGAGGACTTCACCCAGGGTGAGTTCGCGGCTGGCAAGCATCACCGCAACATCCACCTTCACCGCGGGCAGTTCCCGACGCAGGTGCGGGCCCCAGCCCTGCCCGGCGTCCTCCGCCGCGGCTTTGCGCGGTGCGCTAAAGCGCTGTTTCCAGGGCTCGAGTGCCGCGAAGGGCAAGAGCAGGGCGACGTCTGTCGTCAACGCGTTGAGGGTGACGGCAAACACCATCTGCACCAGCTTGTCGCCGGAGGGCAGCGAGGCGATGGCATCCACATGGGGCGCGGTATGCGCTTCGCCCGGCTCCAGCGGCAGTTTGTCGGCCCAGGCGGCGACCAGCGACCCTGTCACCTGTTCTGCGACACGCTCGGCCAGCCGCAGCTCGCTGGGCGTCAGGGCTGTGCGCGGCAGGTTGGCGACGCTGCCGCCGCGCACCCCGCCGAAATAATCGTTGACCAGTTGGGACAGCAGCGGTGCCGGACACACCACATGACCGTGGCCGGCCAGCGGTGCCAGCTCCAGCGTGGACACCGCCACGCTTTCCGCCAGCGATGCCAGAAGCTCCTCGCAGGAGAGCACCCGCAAGCCCGCGGCCGCCACCTCGAACTCACTGCCGAACACATCCTCCAGGCCCTGTGCAAGCTGTTCAGCCTGCCTCTCCTGCAGGGGGGGCAACAGCGTCAGCTGGTTGAGCAGCGATTGCTCGCGAGCGGTGAAGTCGAAGGCGCGATAGCCGCCACTGTCAGCGGTATTGCCGCCGGTCAGAGCATCGAGTTCGCCTTCGGAGAGCAGATCGCTGCCAGCCATACCGGACCTATTGCAACACGAAGGATGTGAAGTAGACGTCCTGCACGGCATCCTGCCCGGACAGCTTGAGCACCTCATTGACGGCCTTCAGCACATCCTGGCGCAGCGTCTCCTTGCCCTCCACCGTGCGCAGCGCATCAAAATCCTGGTCGCTGAGCAGCATGATCAGCCGGTTGCGCACCGCGGGCATGTTGCGCTGGGCGTTTTCCAGGGCTGCGGGCTCGTAGGCCATCAACTGGATATCGGTCTGGATATAGCGCATACCGCCCTTGTGGTCGAAATTGACCAGGAACTTCTCCAGCGGCATGTACGCCGCCTCACGCTCCTCGACCTTGGGCGCTGCGGGCTCTGCCCCCGCCACCTCAGTCGCCGCGTCGTCATTGTTGCCCAGCAACAGGAAGGCCGCAGCCCCCCCGCCACCCAGCAGCACGACCACCACCGCAATGATGGCAATCAATTTACCCTTGCCGCCGCCTGACGCCTTGTCGGCATCACCCGCGCCATTACCCTTGCCGAGATTGAGATCTTCTTTTGCAGCCATGCTTGCTCCTCGCAACTGACCGGCAGCCCTGCCGAATGCCGCCATAGGTCAGCAACATCCCCTGAAGCAAGAGCTATACCAGAAAAATTATTTCTAATGATTACAAACAGTTAAGGCGCAGAGTGTGCGGCGAGTGCCAGTATTTTGACACCCCGCGCCCGCGTGGCTGCCCGGGGGCAGCCTGCGGGCATACTAGACTGAAAAAGGCGGGAAGTTAAATGTAGTAGTCGACCAGGCGCGCGCCGGCAGCGGCGGGCTGGGACGCGGATTCCGCGGCGCCGGAGAGAAACCCGTCGCCGCTGTCGTCAGCTGCTGCCTGGCGCGACCCGCCGACGGCGTCACGCTGGCTGTCGCCACTGCCCTGCGACTGGCTGGACACGTCACTGTGGGCCAGCTGCAGGCCGCTCTGGGCGAGCATTTCACGCAAGCGCGGCAGGGACTGTTCAATGGCATCCCGGGCTGCGGCGGAATCCGCCACGAACAGCACACGCGCCTGGTCGCCCTCAGTGGTGATAGACACCTGCAGGCGACCCAGGTCCGCGGGGTGCAGCTGCAGCGTCGCCTCGTGGCCACCATTGCGGGCGAACACCTGCAAGCGGTTGGCCAGTTCGCCGGTGAACTCCGGATCCTGGGGCGTGTGTGTCATTGCCAGCTGGGCGGGCGTGCGCGGAGCGGCAGGGGCCTGGGCGTCGGCCTGCGCAGCGGCACCCTGTGCCGCGGCCGTTACCGGTGTGTTGAGCGCAGCAGCGTCCACATTGCCGGACGCGGAGGCCAGACGCGGGGCATCAACAGCGCCTTCCACGGCGCGCTGGCGCAGGCCCTGCAGCACTGCCGCCTCCTCGCCGCGTGCACGCTCAGCCGCCGCCAGCATGCCGGACTCCTCCGCCGCTGTGGCGGTTGCTGCGGGCGCAACCACCCTCTCCGCCCGGCTGTTGGCCTCGCGTGTGCCCGCTCCCGGCAACAGGTCAGCGGCAGCCTCAGGTGCCGCCGGTACTGACGAGCCCAAAGGCGTTGCTGCCCCGGTGGTGACATTGGCGCGGACGCTGCCCTCCAATGCTCCCGGTAAATCGCCGCGCAGCGCCGCTTCAGCGGTGGCGACAGGCAGGGGAAGGGCCGGGTTCGCCGGTGATGGCGTCGCGTCTCCCGGCAGTGCCGCGTCACCGGCGCCCGCCGCAACCAGGTCACTCGTGGCAGCCGATGCCTGGCCGGCGCCCTCCAGACCGGGCTCCGCGAGTGCCTGCAGGGAAAGCGTAAAGGACTGCCAGGCAGCGGTGGGCGGCTCCGCCGCAGCGCCCGCGGTGCCGACCGGCGGGGGGGCAAGAGCTGCCTCTGCGGCGTCAGGCGGCAAAGTGCTGCCGCGGGAGGGCGCGGCATTGCCGCCCCTGGCGTCGGCGGCAGGCTTGTCCGCTGAGGCCGCGCGAGCGGCTGCGAACATCTGCGAAAATCCGTTTTCAGCGCCATCCTGAGCTGTATTACCGGGCGCAGCGGCGGCGTCCGAGCTGGCAACAGGCAGGCTTTGCAGTACCGTGATCATGTAGGGTCTCCCGTGTTACAGGAGATTCAGCAAATTACGTGCCAGAGCCGGGGGGCTCCTGACCGGGTGGCACAAACCCGGCGTTGAACCGCTCGTCCACGGCGCGCTGTTCCACGCGCTCAGCATGTTCCTGGGCGAGAATGCGCCGGCGCGCGACAAAGTCCTCGAGGGTGGAGGTCTGCAGCGATTTCTGCATCCAGTCCTGGCGCTGCTGCTGCAGCTTCTCGGTGCTCTCCGCGACGGTGCTGAGCTGCAGGCGAATGGCGTCGTTTAAGTTGGACAGGAACTGACGATAATCCTGCAGTTGCGCCGCGGCCATACCCGACGCCGACATCTCGCGCAGCTGCTGTTCGTATTCGTCGGCGAAGCGCCTCAGCTGATTGAGCTGGTCGTTGTTGCGACTGTGGTGCGCCTGCTGTTCCTGCAGGTTGCGCGCCGCGCCGGCCTGGTCGGCGCGAGCCACGGTGACGACCTTGTCGAGTTTATCCGGAGCGGTCATGACTGGCCTCCGAGGCCTGCGGCCCGGGCGGTGTCGAGCAGTGCGTTAAGGCTGTGCTGCATATCCCGTTTCTCATTCCAGGGTTGGCTGATCAGCGCACGCAACGGGCCTATCGCGCCCAGGGCCCGGTCGATGGCCGGGTCGGTGCCGCGTTCGTAGGCACCGATGGTTATCAGGTCTCGATTCTCCCGCCACACAGAATACAACTCCTTGAGCTGCCGTGCCAACTGTAGCTGTGCCGGGTCCACCACATTGACCATTGAGCGGCTGATGGAGGCTTCGATATCGAAGGCCGGGAACATGCCGGAGTCCGCCAGCTGCCGCGACAGCACAATGTGGCCGTCGAGAATGGCGCGTGCCGAATCGGCGATCGGGTCTGCCAGGTCATCCCCCTCGACCAATACCGTGTAGATGGCAGTGATGGAGCCCTCCTCGGTATTGCCCGCGCGCTCCACCAGCGCCGGCAGCAGCGAAAACACCGAGGGCGGATAGCCCTTGGCGACCGGCGGCTCGCCGGCGGCCAGGCCGATTTCACGCTGTGCCTGGGCAAAGCGGGTCAGCGAATCCAGCAACAGCAGAACATTCTTGCCCTGCCGGCGGAAGTGCTCCGCGATGGCGGTGGCGCGCCAGGCGCCGTGCACCCGCATCAGGGGCGGGTCATCCGCCGGCGTTGCCACCACCACCGCACGCCGCAGCCCCTCAGGCCCGAGGATTTCATCCACGAATTCCCGTACCTCGCGCCCGCGCTCGCCCACCAGCCCGACCACGATGACATCCGCGGCCGTGTGCCGGGTCATCATGCCCAGCAGCGTGCTCTTGCCCACCCCGCTGCCGGCAAACAGGCCCAGGCGTTGCCCGCGGCCAATGGTCGCCAGCGCGTTGATCGCCTGCACGCCAACATCCAGCGGTTCGCGCACGGAGCCGCGTGCCAGCGGATTGATGGCACCGCCGCGCAGGGGCGCGTAGTCGCGGAACATCACCGTGGGGCCACCGTCCAGGAGATGGCCAGCGCCGTTGATAACACGGCCCAACAGGTGCTCGTCGACGCCAACCCGGTGACTGAAGCCCAGCGGGCGCACGCGCGCACCGAGCATCACCCCGTGCAGGCTGCCCTCCGGCATGAGAATCAGCCGACCCTCGGAAAAGCCCACCACCTCGGCTTCCACGCTGCGCTGTTCTTCCGCCTGAATACTGCAGCGGCTGCCCACCGCACCGGTGCACCCGGCCACTTCCAGCCGCGTGCCGACCATACGCACCAGGCGACCCTCGCGAATGGGCGTTACCGCACTCACGCGGGCGCCCAGGCCGGCGATCTGGCGCTGCAGGCGGCTCACCCGCTCGGCCTCCAGATCCGCCACTGCGCTCATGTCTCTGTTGCTCCACCCACGGCACCGCGGCTCTCGCGCAGCGCCCGCAACACTTCCTCTAGCCGCCGCTCGGTAGAAGCATCCACATAGCTCTCGGCGGTGGCCACACGACAGCCTCCACGCAGCAGCGTGGCGTCGGTGTGCAGGGTGACCGCCAGCTTCGGCAGTTCGTTCGCCAGCCACTCCCGCACCAGGGCGGCATCGGCCGGATGCAGGTGCACATCTACCGGCCCCTCGACCGCCTCCAGAATCTCCAGTGCCTCCGCCAGCACGTCCTGAATGGCGCCCGGCGAGGTCTCCAGTTCACGTCGCACCACGGCGGTTGCCACGCGCACGACAAGTTCGGAGAGCTCACGCAGCAGATCGGCCTCCTGCTGGCGAAACGGCGCGGCCATGTTGCCCAGCAGGGCAGCCAGTTCGGCTGCCGTGGCCGCGGCCCTGGCGCGCCCTGCCGCAAGCCCCTCGGCGTGCCCGGCAGCATAGCCTTCAGCACGCGCGCGCTCGGCGATGGCCGCGGTATCCGGTACCGCGGCCGCGGGGGCCGCATCCTGGAGTGGCGGTGGCTGCCAGCTGCGCGGACGACCGGGGTCAGACAAAATCATCGCCCCCTTTGCCCAGCGTGATTTCGCCTTCGTCCGACAGGCGAGCCGCTACCGCAAGAATTTCCTTCTGCGCCGCCTCCACTTCGGACAGCTTCACCGGGCCCTTGGCCTCGAGGTCTTCGCGCAGCATATCGGCGGCGCGGGAGGACATGTTGTTGAAAAACTTGTCCTGCAGGCGGTCGTCCACGCCTTTCAGCGCAATCACCAGGCTGTCGACCGCGATTTCGCGAATCAGGCGCTGCATGCCGCGGTCGTCGAGTTCCATCAGGTTGTCGAACACGAACATCAGCTCACCGACTTTTTCACCGAGTTCCGCGTCGGCCTCCTTGAGCGCGCCGAGCAGTTCCGACTCGACGTCAGCCTTGACGTTGTTCAGGATGGCCGCAGCACTGGTCATGCCGTTGACCGAGCGCGGTGGGGTCTTGCGCACCTTGCCCAGCTGCTTTTCCAGCACCTTGTCCAGCTCTTCCATCGCCGCCGGGTCGATGACCTGCAGGCGGGCCACGCGCAGCAGTGCCTCACTGCGCACCGGCTCGGGAATGTTCACCAGCACCTGGGCCGACTGTTCTTCATCCAGCGAGGCCAGCACGATAGCGATGATTTGCGGGTGTTCGTCCTCCAGCAGCTCGGCCACGGCACCCGGGTCCATCCACTTCAGGGCCTCGATGCCGGAGGTCTGCTGCTTGCCGGGCATCACCTTGGCCAGCATGGAACGCGCCTTGCTCTCGCCCAATGCATTGGTCAACACCCGACGGGTGAACTCGGGGGCGCCGAGGCCCAGCGGGTTCAGCGCGCTGGCATCTTCGTGAAACGCCGCGAGTACCGCCTCCACCTGTTCATTGGAGATGGACGAGAGGGAGGCCATGGCCTCGCCGATCCGCTGCACTTCGCGCGGTTCCATATGCCGCATGATGGCGGTGGCAGACTCCTCACCAACCCCCAGCAAAAATACGGCGGCGCGCTGCGCGCCGCTCAAACCGGCCCCTGCGGCATCAGCCATCGCCCGCCACCCACTGCTTCATCACGTGCGCCGCCCGCTGCGGCTCGCCCTCTGCCACACTGCGCGCCATCTGCAATTGCTGCTGGTAACCCGTGTTGCCCGGCAGCCCGCGCCGGTTACCCGCCAGGGTCACCTGGTCGTCGCTCATCAGTTCACCCGCAGCGCCGCCCTGGGCATAGCCTGCCTCACCGTAGCCGTCGTTGCCCAGGGCGCGCTGCCCCGGGCCGATAGCCGCCGGCACCGGCGCGACGGAAAACTGCATCAGCGGACGCACCACGAAGAGCAGCAAGGCCCCGAGGCCCGCCGCCACGCCCAGCCCCTTCAACAGCCGCCACAACCAGTCCTGCTCGAGAATCGACGGCTCTGGCGGTGCCTCCAGGGCCGGCGGCTCGACGAAGGAGGCGTTGATCACACTCACGGTGTCGCCGCGCTCTTCGCTGAAACCCACGGCCTCGCGTGCCAGACGCGTGATCTCCTCAACCCGTTCCGGCGCCAGCGGGGCGCGCGCGACCGAGCCATCCTCGGCGGTGGTTTCCACGTGGTCCAGCACCAGCGCGATCGACAGCTTGCGCAGGGTGCCCGGTGTCTCACGAATGTGGCTGATGGTTTTGTCCATTTCGTAGTTGCGTGTTTCGCGACGGGTGGAGCGGGTGGGCGCCGTGTTCGGCACCGCCGCCGCCTCCGGCGGCTGGGCCAGTACATCCGGATCTTCCGGCGGCTGATTGGCCAGGGTGCCGGGCACGCCGCCCTCCAGCAATCGGGTGGTCATCTCCTCCGAGGTCTGCTCACTGCGCAACACCGTGTCCGGGGCATACACCTCGCTGGTGCGCTCGATGCGGGTGAAGTCGATGTCGGCGGACACCTGGGCGTGAACACGGCCCGGCCCGAGGATGGGCTCCAGAATATCGACAATCCGCTGGCTGTAGCGCTGCTCCAGCTGCTGCGCCATCTGGAACTGTTCCTTGCTGTAGCCGAAATCGTCCGGATTACCCTGGGAGGACAGCAGGCGGCCCTGCTGGTCGACCACCGAGACGGTCTCCGGCTTCAGGTTGGGAACGCTGGCGGACACCAGATGCACGATACCCGCAAGCTGGCGCTCGGAGAGCACCCGCCCACCGTACAGGTGCAACACCACCGAGGCGGCCGGCTCCTGGCGCTGGCGCAGGAAAGCGCTCTGCTTGGCCATGGCCAGGTGCACACGCGCACCGCGCACGCCGTCCAGGGCACTGATGGTCCGCGCCAGCTCCTGCTCCAGCGAGCGGTGATAGCGCGCCTGTTCCATGAAACTGCTGACGCCGATTTCCTGCTCCTGGTAGATGCTGTCGAAACCGATGTCGCCCGAGCGCGGAAAGCCCTCGGTCGCCAGCAGTAACCGCGCGCGATGCACTTCGTCGGCGGCTACAGTCACCATGCCTGTGCGGTCGTCCAGCCGGTAATCGATGCCATTGGCGTCCAGGGTGCTCATCGCCGCCGTGGTGTCCTCGGCCGCCATGCTGCCGAACAACGGCTTGTAGTTCGGCACCAGCATCCACTGCACCAGGCCGATGCCCAGGGCGATGGATGCGGCGAGGCCGACGAGCAGCGCAATCTGCCGGGATACCGGCTGGCGACTGTAACCGTTGAAGCGGGCGACAAGTCCGCCGCTGTTCTCTGCCATGAATCAACTCACTCCTGAAGGGGCTATGATAAACCAGCAGGCATCAGACCTGCATGCTCATCACTTCGCGGTATGCGGTGAGCAGTTTGTTGCGCACTTCACTCAGCGCCTGGAACTCCAGGCTGGCCTTCTGCGCCGTCACCATCAACTCGGCCAGCGACACACCCGGCTGGCCTTCCTCGAAGGCCGTGGCCATCGCTCGCGAGGTCTGCATGGCCTGATTCACATCGTCGATGGATTGTTTCATGAAGCTCGAAAAGTCGGCGCCGCCCGCCGCAGCGGCCGACTCGCCGCCCGCCTCGGCCGCCATGCTGCGCATTTGCGCCAGTACCTGGTTGATTGCCATTTCGCTCATGGTGTGTCCTCTCCTACTGTGCGTGGGGTACAGCCAACCCCAGTTCGCGGAAGCGCGCCAGCTTGTAGCGCAAGGTGCGCGGGCTGATACCCAGCCGCTGTGCGGCTTCCTTGCGATTGCCATCGACCGCGGACAACGCGGCGACGATCAACTCGCGCTCCCGCTCTTTCAAGTCGCCTTCCAGCAGCGGTTCGGCGGGCGCCTCGGACGGCCCCACCGGGGAAGGCCCCGGCACTGACGCTGCCGCCGGCGCCATGGCCGCGACGAAATCGATATCCTCGGGGCCGATCTCCGGCCCCACCGCCAGCAGACTGGCCCGCTGCACGCAGTTCTCCAGCTCGCGCACATTACCGCGCCAGCTGTGGACCGCGAGGCGCTGCAGGGCGGCCTTGCTGAATGCGAGGCCGCTGCGCGGTGCGGCATAGCGCTGCAGGAAGCGCTGCGCCAGCGGCAGGATGTCCGCCGGCCGGTCGCGCAGTGCGGGCACTTCCAACGGAACCACACTGAGGCGGTAATACAGGTCTTCCCGGAAACGCCCCGCGGCGACCTCGCCCGCCAGGTTGCGGTTGCTGGTGGCGATGACCCGCACATCCAGCGGTATCACCCGGTTGCCGCCGAGGCGCTCGACCTCCTTCTCCTGCAGCACGCGCAACAGCTTGGCCTGCAGGCCGAGGTCCATTTCGGAAATCTCGTCCAGCAGCAGGGTGCCACCGTTGGCCTGCTCGAATTTGCCCGGTCGCGACTGGTGGGCGCCGGTGTAGGCGCCTTTCTCGTAGCCGAAGAGCATGGACTCCAGCATATTTTCCGGAATGGCTGCACAGTTGATGGCCACCATCGGGCGTTCCGCCCGGCTGGAGCAGGCGTGCAGATAGCGCGCGACAACTTCCTTGCCGGTACCGGACTCACCGGTGACCAGCACCGTGGCATCGCTGTGTGCCAGGCGCTCGGCCAGACGACACACGCGCTGCATGGCGGGATCCTCGGCCACCATGTCGACACCCGGCTCCGGCGCCGGCTCGAAGCGGGCCAGCATCTCCAGCAGCACCTCTGCGGCAAAGGGCTTCAGCAGATAGTCCGTTGCGCCCTCCCGCATCGCCGCCACCGCGTGCTGCACCGAACCGTGGGCGGTGATCATGACAAAAGGCAGCTCCGGACTGCGGGCCCGGACCTCGCGCAGCAGGCGCTCTCCCCCCATGCCAGCCATCTGTACGTCGCTGATGATCAGGTCCACGGGCTGGCGCTCCAGCTGCTGCAGCGCGTCGGCACCGTCACAGGCGCTCCAGACGCGATAGCCACCGTATTCAATGGTGTCGCACAGCGCCTCGCGCAGGGTGCTGTCGTCCTCGACCACCAGAACTTTCAACGCGGCTCCCACGGTCAACACTCTCCTTCTGCAATCGGTAATTCCAGCACAAATTCCGCGCCGCCCTCGGGGCTGTCACCGAGGCGGATCTCACCGCCCAGTTCGCCGACGGTGCGCGCCACCACCGCGAGACCCAGCCCGGTACCGGCCGAGCGCGTGGTGAAGAACGGGTCAAAAATGCGTTCGCGCAACTCGGGTGCCACACCCGGGCCGTTGTCGCGCACCCGCAGCAGCATGCGCTCACGATTCAGCGCGCCGGCCCAGACATCCACATGCACGCCCTCCCCGCCGGCCTCGATGGCGTTCACCACCAGATTGGCGAGAGCTCCGGCAAGGGCATCACGGTCGCCCTGCAGTGCCAAAGTGCGATCGACCGGGGTCACCGACAGCGTGGCGCCCGCCGCTTCCAGGCGAGCGAGGACATGGGCCTGAAAGTCGCCCAGCACGTCCTGCAGGCACACGCGCTCCGTGCGCGGAGGGGCCCCGCGCACAAAGCCCAGCATGCTTTCGATCAGCCCTTCCATATGCACCAGCCGTTCAGACAGGCGGTCGCAGATGCGCTCACGCTGCGCGACGGCCAGGTCCGGACGGCGCAGCTGCGCCAGATACAGGGTGGTGGACGACAGCGGTGTGCGAATCTGGTGGGCGAGCCGCGCCGCCATTTCCCCCAGCGCGCGCAGGCGCTGCTCGCGGCCCACCTGGGCCTGCAGGTCATGCAGTTCGGTGGTGTCGGTCACCAGCACCAGGGTCTCGCCCTGCTGTGCCAGGTGACGGCTGTGCAGTGACAAATGCCGCTCGGGGGCGTTTTCCCGAATACGTGCCTGCACCGCGGGCCAGTCCTCGCCCAGCAGCGGCTCACCAAACAGGGCGACGGCCTCCGGGTTGGCATCGCGTACCTGCTGACGCTCGTCTATCAACAGCACGCCCCCGGGCAACATGGCCATCAGCGAGGCCAGCCGCTCGAGCAAGCGCTCCTTCTCTGCCAGTTCGTCGAGCCGCGCCGAGCGCGAGGCCGCGAGCTCCTCGTTGAGCCGGGCTACCCGCGACTCCAGGTCGCGGTAGGACGCATCCAGTTGATGGGAGACTTCCGCGAGGCTGCGAAAGGCCTCTTCCAGATCGTGTTTCTCGAGGGGTACAGCCTGCTGCATGATTGAGTTCCACCGAGCGCTATCACGCCAATGCCGCTCTTGAAGCAAAAGACGTGCCCAAAGTGGAAACCCGTTTTAATTCAATGGATTGAAGAACTTCGCATACACTGTGGGGCGCCGCGCGTCAGGAATCTGACACCTGGTCGCGCTGCAGCTCGAACTTGCGCATTTTCTCTACCAGGGTGGTGCGCTGCAGCCCGAGCAGTTGCGCCGCTCGCGCCACCACCCAGCCGCTGCGGTCCAGGGCCTGCAGGAGCAGGGTGCGCTCGGTGTCGGCGAGGTACTGCTTCAGGTCCAGCCCCTCCTGACCCAGCGGCGTGGGGTCGTTAGGTGCCCCGGCGGCAGGGGCCGGCTGTACCTGAGAGGCACTCGCCGGGGGTGTACTGGCGGACGGGGCCGCGGCACCCGAGCCGGCGGCGGGGGGCGGTACCTGCGGCGGCGGCCGGGCCGGGTCGAAGCCTTCACAGAATTTCTGCGGCAGGTCGCCAAACCCCACCTCAGCGCCGGGAAACAGAATGGCCAGGCGTTCCACCAGGTTGTTGAGCTCACGCACATTGCCGGGCCAGCCGTACTGCTGCAGGGCGGCCATGGCGTCCGCCGCGATCGACACACTGTCGCGCTGCTCCCTGGCCAGCTGCGCCAGAAAATGTGCCACCAGCACCGGCACATCTTCCGGGCGATCGCGCAGGGCGGGCACGTCGATGGGAAACACATTCAGGCGGTAGTAAAGATCGGCCCGGAAACGGCCGTCTTCAACACGCTGCTCGAGATCCTGGTGTGTGGCCGCGATCACCCGGACGTCTGTGGCCTGGGACGTGGCGCTGCCCACACGCTCGAAGCAGCGCTCCTGCAGCACCCGCAGCAGCTTGACCTGCATCGGCAGCGGCATGTCGCCAATCTCGTCGAGAAACAGCGTGCCGCCTGCGGCCAGTTCGAAGCGGCCGCGCCGGGTGTTGATAGCGCCCGTGAACGCGCCCTTTTCGTGGCCAAACAGCTCCGATTCCAGCAACTCCGCGGGGATCGCGCCGCAGTTGACCGGCACGAATGGCCCGCTCGAGCGCGGCGAGGCATCGTGAATGCCGCGGGCTACAACCTCCTTGCCGGTACCGGACTCACCGAGGATCAACACCGTGGCATCGCTGGGCGCCACCTGGGCCACCAGCCGGCGGATGGTCTCCATGGCGGTGCTGGGGCCGACGATAGGCGAAGCATTGTCTGGGTGCTGAGGCAAACGTAACGATCCGTAAACAAGGTGGCAAGGGCGTGCAAGCAACGGCGCCGAGTCTGCTCAGACGAAGCGGACCTGTCAACTTATTGACGGAAAAAAGGCGGATTAGTCGCCCACGTGGGCGCGACGGAAGGCTACCTCGCGGCGATGGTGACGGAAAATCAGCTTCTCCAGCCAGACCCGGGCGGCACCGGTGAGGCCCACAAAGCGCACCGTGTTGCGTCCCGCCGCCTGCTCCTCGGGCGTGGTGACGACCTCGCCGTAGCAGCAGAGGGGCTTGGGCAAACCGCGCTGGATGTAGAGTTCGAGGAAGATGCGGGCCCCCGCCGGCGGCCCCTCGCCCTGCCAGCTCACCTGTTCGGCAGAGACCTGCACGGCGCTCACAGGGGGAATATCCAGCTCGTGATACACCAGGGCGCTGACCAGATCGAGCACCAGGTTGAGCTTGAGATCGAGCCGGGCGATGTCCTGCTGGATGCCCGGAGGCGCGTCGTTGTCGTCCTTGGTATTGAGGCCGTCGCCCACCGCCGATACGGCGCGCAGAAAGCTCTCGTTGGAGGCGTTGACCATGGCCAGGTGCGTCTGCTCCGGCTCGTAGTCGACGGGCTTCCACGACAGGGCGATGTTATCGCTGTAGACGAGGCCGGTGACGGCGTTTTGGCTGCTCATGCCCAGTGCTCCGCAAAAGTTTTACGATAACACAGGCCGGTGGCAACGAAACGCCCCGCGTCAGGGTTGTGACTTCACCTGCTCGTAGTGACCGATGGCGGAGCGCGTGCGCACCTGTGCCACCCCCTGCTGCAGCACCGCGTCGCGGGCCTTGCTCAGGTGGGCCATCATTTCCTCGTTGAGGTGCAGGATGGCCGCCAGCGCTTCGGCAACCAGTTCGGCGTGCTCCGTCGACACCGCTTCCTTGAAGCAGCGGGCCAGGTCGTCACGGCGGTCCTGCTCGCGGGCAGCCACAGCATCCCAGTCACCGACCTCGGCGAGGGCCACCATTTCGCGGGTGACGGTGAGGACGCGGGCGAGGCGGCGGCACTGGCTGAGTGCGGCGTCCGACCCCTCGGCAGCCAGCAGCCCTTCGGTCGCGACAGCGCCTTCGGCAGCCGCCGGGGTGGGGAATGGCACGATCATCCTGCGGGACGCCGCAGTTCGGCAGGAATACTCTCCCAACCGTCGCGAATGGTGGCCAGCAGATCGCGGACTTCCGTCAAGGCCGCCGTGTCGGAGGCCGCACTCGCCTCGAGCAGCCGCCCCTGCATGTACTCGTATAAATCGCTGAGTCGACCCGCCAACTCGGGGCTCTGCTCATGATCCAGGCTCACCCGCAGGTTGTCGATGATGGTGATGGCCTTGCCAATCAGCTCGCCCTGACGCCCGGTGTCTCGACGCTCCATGGCACCTTTGGCCGACGCGATGCGATCCATGGCCCCATCCAGCAACATGCTGATCAGTTGATGGGGCGAGGCATCCGTCACGCCGCTCTGCACCCCCACTTGCTTGTAGGCGCTAAGCGCCTGCCGGGTATTCATACCTGGAATCCTGCCTGTCATTAATTCGAAAAGCGATCACTGGGCAGCGGAATGTTTGCCAGCTGCTCACTGACAAAACTGCCTGTGCTGTTGATCTGTGCGAGCAGACCGTCCAGCGCATTAAATTGGGCGCGGTAGCGGGCCTCGAGTACCTCCAGACGGCGATTGAGCGCCTCGCGGTCATCACTGATAGCGTCCACACTGCTCTGCAAGCCATCGGTTCTGGCGTCAAGCAGGCCGCCCGTGCCCAAAAAACCGCCGAGTAACCCACCAAGGCGCTCTGCGATACCGGTCTCGGCGCGGCCGAACAGGGAAACCAATCCCGCGTTGCCATCTTCCAATGCGGCGTTCAGTCGCTCGGAATTGATGGTAAGAGTTCCGCTTGCTGACGTGGTGATGCCCAGCTCCGCCAACGATCCAAATGGGCCATCCGGGTTTTGTACCGAGGCCGTAACAGCGTTTCGCACCTGGCTGATCACCGTGCGCGCTGAAAAATCCCCCTGCAGTGCCCCGGCGGCCCCGGTTGCAGGATCGAA
The DNA here is from genome assembly GCA_002416125.1 of Halieaceae bacterium UBA5044. Lineage (GTDB taxonomy): Bacteria > Pseudomonadota > Gammaproteobacteria > Pseudomonadales > Halieaceae > Haliea. The sequence continues at coordinate 17,897 of DIBU01000014.1, read as the reverse complement.
GCGTGTGAGGTTGGAGGCAGTGGTGATGAAGGTGTTGTAGGCGTTGACGAATTGCTCAATGGCACCGCGCGCCACTGCGCGGTTTTCACTGACCGCGAGAGATGCGGGCGCACCGTCGGTCGTATCCTTGAGCGTGAGGCTGACACCGTCAAGCACGCCGGTCACGGTATTGCTGGCACTGGTTAGCGCCAGACCATTCAGGGTAAAGCTGGCGTCACTGGCGGCCGCCGTTTGCGTGAGGTTGGCCGCGCCTGTGTTGAATGCCAGACGGGACAACCCTGCCAGGTCCGCGTTATTGCCGTCGCCGGCATCGGCCACGGAAATCTCAATAGCATTGGCAGCACCCGTATCGGAGGCACTGAAAAGCAAGCGTGCACCGCTGCCATCATTGACGATAGCCGCAGACACCCCGATACCGGCGGCATTCACTGCGTCCCGAACACCCGCGAGCGTATTGTTGCTGCTATCAATCGTAATGCTGGCGCTTGCACGCTCGGGATTGACCGTAAAGCCATTGACCACTTGCGGACCTGGCACGGAGGGTGTTGCATCAACCGTGCCGAAACGGATCGTCAGCGTACCCTCACCAACAACATCGTCCGCCGAGCCAAAGCTCCCGGACGCCAGCGACTGTGCGCTGGCGAGGGAATCAATCGCGATACTGTAGTTACCCGGGGCCGCGGCGGAAGAGGCGGTCGCCGTAAACGCCGAACTGTTGGAGCTGGTGGCGGTGCGCTGCGTGAAGGTACTCTCATTCCGCAGTGAGGCGGAGCGTGCTTGCAGGTCAGCCAACACGCCCTTCAACGTACCGAACCCGGAGAGTTCACTGGTGAGCGACGTTTCACGCCGTAGAAGACGATTCTCGACTGGCGCACGCTCTGCGGCTACCAGCTGGGTCACCAACCCTTCGATATCCAGTCCGGAGCCTACTCCGGTTACTGAAACCATTCACTCACCTCGTTGCCACCTGCGGGGCATGAAACATTTATGTGTTACAAGCTTAGCAAATTAAGTGCCAAATGCGGCACACCGGGCCTTCAGCCCTCCTGATCCATAAACACGCCCTTGGAGGGCAACTCAGAGCCGCCCAATTCGGCCTGCTGCCTGGCGAGAAAACGGGCCAGTGCAACGGCTTCTTCGGCAGGAATCTGTCGGACAACTTCATCAGTCGCCTTGTCCATAACCGTAATAATCGTCGAGCCCAACTCCTGGTCAACAGAAATTTGCAGCGAGCGATTCACTGTCTGTATGTAGTCTGTTATGTCGCGCGTCGCCTGTGCAAGGTCCTGCGCCGTATCACGCTGCTTTGCCTGCGTGGCTTTCCCATCCTGCGCTGGCGGCGAAGCCTTGCCGCTGGCGGCGACCTCTTGCCGGGGCACGGCACTCTGCGCCGGTGCAGCTGCATTGCCCGCAGGGAGCGGGGGCGCTGCGTTCACGTTCGAAGGCGTGATTGAACTCGCCATGATCCTATCCTCGTATCTGCGCTACTAAAGACCCCACCAGAAGCACAAAAGGGTGAGGTGGAAACCACCTCACCCCAATGCAACTAGCGCATGGTCTCAGCCACTTACTGCAGCAGAGCCAGCACGTTCTGGGGCTGGGCGTTGGCCTGCGCAAGCACCGAAATACCGGCCTGCTGCAGGATCTGAGCGCGCGCCAGGTTAGCCGTTTCTTGCGCAAAGTCCGCATCCCGAATCCGTGAACGCGAAGCGTCCAGGTTTTCGGAGGTGGTCTGCAGGCTCGTGACAACAGATTCAAAACGGTTCTGGATGGCACCCAGGTCGGCGCGGGAGCCGTTGATTGCAGTCAACGCAGCATCAACCGCGAGCAGTGCGCTATTTGATCCCGAGACAGTTGAAATGTCGACGGCGCTAATTGCCGTGCCAGTACTACCAATAGTCGCAGAACTGGCTGACAAGCCGCCAGTAAACGTCACGGCGCCTGTTGTGCCAGCTGGCGCTACGTACGTGATGTCTAATGTTCCTGCAGAGACTCCTGCAGCGCCGAGGCCATAGCTGTCCAGACCTGCGCCGGTCGCACCACCAGCAGCAAAGTTTGCAACGTCAATGTTCCTACCATCCGCAGCACGCAGCTCAACGCCAGCGCCCGTGTCCGTTGCAGTCACACCAGTGACCGCACTTTGCGCATTGATTGCGGTTACTGCGTTTGCTCGGTTGGTCACGAGGTCAGTCGTGCCAGCTATCGTAATTGTCAATCCGTTTATGTCAACGGTTGAATTCCCAGCAGCCGTTGGGGCAGAGCCACTAACGCCAGCTGCCTTTACTGTCTCGTTCGCTGTCGCGGTGAAACCTAGGCCAGACGCGTTCAGCGCGTTCGCCAAAGCTTTCGCATCACTCGCGATCGTTCCCAGCGAAGTACTGTTACCGTCGATTACGACCGTTTGTGCTGTTGTTGCCCCAGTCGCGCTTGGGGACGTGATCGCCTGAGCAGACAACTGAAAACCTTGGAACTGACCAAGGTCGGAGGACCGAGCGCTCGTGATGCTGTCTACAGAGATCGTCTCACCCGCATTGGCACCAACCTGAAACACTTGTGAAGAAAACGTCCCGTCAAGAAGTTTGACGCCGTTGAAATTCGTCTGGCTGGCGACACGGTCGATCTCCGCAACCAACTGCGTTACCTCCGCCTGTAGCGCTTGGCGATCAGACGCTGAGTTGGTGGCGTTCGCAGACTGCACCGACAACTCACGAATCCGCTGCAGGTTATTGGTCACCTCAGCGAGTGCACCCTCGGCCGTCTGCGCCAGAGAAATACCGTCATTGGCGTTACGCGCAGCCTGGTTCAGGCCGCGGATCTGCGCGGTAAAACGCTCGGAAATCGCCAGGCCGGCGGCATCGTCCTTGGCGCTGTTGATACGCAGGCCGGAGGACAGACGCTGCAGCGACGTGGCCACATCGTTCTGGGAGCTGTTGAGGTTCCGCTGAGCAGTCAGCGACGGAATATTGGTATTAATAATCTGAGGCATGGTTTCATTCCTTCTCGTTTCGCGCCGGTTTCCCCTGTGGAATCAACGCTGGTCACCGTCCATCGGCCCGGGGAAAGTACTCCCCGCTCAACCAGTTAGCGGACGGTCTTGAAGGAACTTTAGGCGAAGTGTCAGTTTTTTTTACTAGAGGAAATTGAACAGGGACAGGCCCTGGATACGCACATAGCTCTGCTGTGCCGCCTGCAGGGCAACCAGCTGCAGGTTGAGCCGGCTGATGGCCTCGGTAACGTCCAGATCGCGCACTTCCGAGAGGGTCTCCTGCAGCTGCAGGGTGAAGGCGTCGTTGCTTTCGCGCAGGCTGTCTATGCGGTTCAGGCGCACACCCAGGTCCGCCTGCTGCTCCAGCATGCGGCCCAGCGCCTGGTCCAGGTTGGCGAGGCCGCTCGCCATGGCGTTATTCACCGACGCCGAGGCAGCGGGGCCGGTGGTGGAGGATTTCAGGCTGTCGATGATGTTCTGCACACTGCTGAACACGTCCTGGCGCGGTGCGGCGGGGACGGTAAAGCTGTCGCCGTCCGCCGGCGCGCCCTCGAAGGTCACGCTGGCCCCGTTGAAGCTGATGCTGGCGCCGGACTGGTAGGGACCGCTGGCCACCACCGCGGCGCTGCTGTCCGTTACCGTGAAGGTGACCGGGTCCGCGGGCGTCGGCTGGCTGAAGCTGATGGTGTAGGTATCGCGCTGGTAATTGGCCGCGGCACTGCTGGCATCCACAATGGCGGTGCCGGCATTGCCGGCGTCGGCGCGGATGTCAAAGCGACCGTTGCCAGCCGGTATGTCCATGAATACGGCGCGGCCGGAGTCGCGCACCGCCAGCTGCGTATTGGGTGCCACCTGCAGGAAGCGCTGCCCTTCGTCGCCGTTGTACAGCACCTGTCCGCCGCTGCGGCTGAAGGGCTGGGTCTGGGCCTGGAAACCGGCAAACACGAACTCGCCGTTGGCATCCCGGGTGTTCGCCAGGCTGACCAGCTCATCCAGCCGCCCTTCCATCTCGGTGGCGATGGCGCGGCGGGTTTCCGGAGTCTGGGTGGCGTTGTTGGCCTGCACGGTCAATTCGCGCACCCGCTGCAGCACGTCGGTGACATCCTGCAGCACCGTGTCGGCGAGGGCGATCTGGCCTTCGGCCAGGTTGGCATTGCGCTGGAACTGGTCGAGCTGCTGCAGGTCTTCCGTCAGGTCCAGAATCTGCACCGCGGCGATGGGGTCATCCGCCGGGGTAGTCACGCGCAGACCACTGGCCAGCTGCTGCTGGGTTTTCTGCAGCTGGGCCTGCTGGTTGAGGATGTTGCTGATCCCCTGCTGGAAAATCTGGGCGGTTGAAAGGCGCATCAGTCAGCTCCGGCGTTAGCGACGCGTGGCGTCGAGCAGGGTCTGGAACACGGTGTCCGCCACGGAGATCACCTGTGCAGCGGCCTGGTAGGCCTGCTGGAACCGCAACAGGTCGGCGGCCTCCTCGTCCAGGTTCACGCCCTGTACGCTGTCGCGGGCGGAAATTGCCTGTTGCAGCAGGGTTCCCTCGGCGTCGGCGGCGGCGCTGGCCTGCCGGCTGCGCACGGCCACATCGGCCACCAGGCCTGCGTAGCTGTCCTGGTAGCTGGCGGTCCCGCCGTCCAGGATCGGCGCGGTTTGCAGGGCTCCAAGCGCCAGCGCATTGCGGTTGTCGCCGCTGCCGTCGGTGTTGTTGGCAATACTCAGGGTATCCCCGGCGGCCGGCGTGCCCGCCAGCTCGAAGCTGAGGCCACCCAGCGTGACGGCAAGGCCCCCGCTGTCGGTCGCCGGGTCGTAGGCAATGGGACCGCCGGCGCTGCCCGCCACATCGTAGCCGGGCACGCCCGGGCCCAGCGCATCGGGGTTGAAGGTGAGCGTGATGGCGCCGGCCAGCGGCAGCCCCGCGACGCTGTCCACGGCGAGCGACGAGAGGCGCGCATCGCCCAGGTTGGCGCTGCCAGTGCTGCTGCGCACCGGGCTGGCGGCCGCAAAGGCCGCTGCGTTGGTCAGCTCCACCGCAAACAGGTTGGCCCCCTGGGCTACCGGCTGCACCAGGAAGCTGTCACCGGCCGCCGGCGTACCGCTGATGTTGATGTCCACGCCATCGATGCTGAATGCCGGGCCGGCGCCGGTCTGGGTGGCGCCGGTCTGCTGGTTGCGCAGGGTCCACTGGCTGCCGTCGAAACTCAGGCGGTAGTCCGCCCCCGTGAGCTGGCCCACATCCGCGAGTGCCGCAGTGACCGTGGCACTGCCCGTGTTGCCGGTCGACCCCGACACCGCAGGTTGCAGCGGCCGGAAAAAATTGCCCCCGAGCTGGCCATTCAGGTCCATGCCCTCGCTGTGCTGGGCATTGAACGTCGCAGCAATCCCCGCAGCCAGCAGGCCCAACTCATTGCGCGTGCTGTCCAGCACGCCGCCCCGGAAGGACAGTGCAGCACCCAGCTCACCGCCGCTCAGGAAGCGGCCGATATCGGTGCTGGACGCCAGCCCGGCAATGCCCACATTCACCCGTGTGGCATCAAAGGGGTCGCGGAAGGTCTGCAGCTGGCTGGCGGTGAAACCCACCACCAGCGCCTGACCGTTGCCCACCAGCACGTTCACCGCACCGTCATCCTGGGTCACGGTGGTCACACCCACTTTTTCCGCCAGGCGGTTGATCGCCTGGTCCCGGGCGTCCAGCAGGTCGTTGGGCGGCTGCCCGCCGCTTTGCGTGGTGGCACGCACCACCTGCTCGTTGAGGGACGCAATGTTGCTGGCCAGTGCGTTGATGTCACTGACCGTGGTGGTGATGCGCTGGCTGACTTCGCTGTTGAGGCCACGCAGCTGGGCATCCAGCGTCTGGAAGCGCCCGGCCAGCTCATTGGCTTCGCCCAGCAACACCTTGCGCTCGGGAATTGAGCCCGGGTTGTTCGCCACATCCTGCAGCGCGCCAAAAAAGCTCTCGATGCCGGGGGCAATGCCGACAGAGGGGTCCGCCAGCAGGCTGTCAATGCGGGAGGTGAGGCTGCTGAGGGTGCTGAACCCGGCGCTGGAGGAGCTGCGGCTGCGTACGTCCTGGGCCAGGAACTGGTCGTAGCTGCGGGTGATGGAGTCCACCTTCACACCGGTGCCGAGGAAACCCGCGCCGGTCGCTTCCGGCGGCAGGGTGGCGAAATTCACCCGCTGGCGGCTATACCCCGCCGTGTTCACGTTGGCGATGTTCTGGCCGGTCGTAGAGAGCGCCCGCTGCAGTGAGAGCAGCGCAGAAGTCCCGATGTTGAGCAGATCCGCCACAGTGAGCCTCGGTCAGGGTTCAGGCGGCCTCGGGCCGCCGGTCAGAAAGGGTTGGCGGCAGCTGAGCGGAATTCTTTAGCTCGGCCACGGTCTCCGCCAGGCTGCCACGCTGCAGGATTGCGAGGATTTTGTCGGCGTAGGCTGGGTCTGTCGCATAGCCCGCCGCCTGCAGTTCGCGCAGGTAGGCCTCGGGCTCGGCGGCGCTGGCCAGTGCCTCCTGATAGCGCGGGGCACCGCGAATGAGGTCGACATAGTCGGCAAATGACTCCGCCGTGCTGCCGTACACGCGGAAAGACGCGCGCTCCAGCCGCGCCGCTGCGCCGTCGTACTCCACGGTTTGCACCGTGGTGGTGGGGCCCTGCCAGCCGCGCCCGGCCTTGATATTGAACAGGTTGTGGCTGCTGCCGGCAGCCGCGGGCAGCGCGCGCTGGCCCCAGCCGGTTTCCAGCGCCGCCTGCGCAATCAGCACCGCCGGGTCCACGCCGAGCTCGGCAGCGGCGGGCACCGCCTGCGGCCACAGTTCGCGGACGAAGTCCTCGGGGGCGGTGGGCGGTGCCGGCGGCCGGCCGGCGGCGGCCAGCGGCGGCTGTGCGGCGGGCGCTGTGGTGCCAGCCTCCAGCGTTGGGGCACCGGCTGCTGCGGGGGCCCGGCTGTAGCGTGCCGGGGGCAGCAGCGTTGACGCCTGCCCGCCCTGTGGCGGCAGTAGGGGCTGGGCCGTCTCCGCGGGCGCAGCGTCGCTCACCGCGCCCGCCGCCTGCAGCTGCTCCACCAGCACCTGCGCCAGGCCCAGTCCGCCGTGGTCCGCAAGGTCCACGGACAACTGCTGGTCAAACATCTGCTGCCAGTTTTTCAGCTGATTGCTGTTGAACAGACCGCCCTCCGGCGTGGCATCGCGCATGGCTTTCAGCATCTGCTGCACGAAAATCGCTTCAAACTGCGCGGCAACCGGCTCCGCTGCGGCGGCCGCATCCTGCCGGGCATCGCGCCGCAGTGCGGCGAGGCCGCTGAAGTCGTGGTAAAGAGATGCCTGTGCCGCCTGCATGACTCGCCCCTAGATCACAATCAACTGGGCGCGCAGGGCGCCCGCCTGCTGCAGCGCCTCGAGGATCGCTATCAGGTCCCCGGGGGCGGCGCCCACGCCGTTTACCGCCGCCACCAGCTCCTGCAGGGTGATGCCCGCATCCAGCAGGAACATGCGCGCGTTTTCCTGCTCCGCCACCACTTCGGAATCGGGGGTGACCACGGTCTCGCCGCCCGCGAAGGCACCGGGCTGGCTCACGTTGATGTCTTCGGAGACGGTCACCACCAGGTTGCCGTGTGCCACCGCCGCGGTTTCCACGCGCACGTCGCTGCCGATGACGATGGTGCCGCTGCGCGAGTTGACCACCACCCGCGCCGGTGCCGACGCCGGGTCGACCTGCAGGTTTTCGACGATGGAGACAAAGGCAACGCGGTCCGCCAGGTCGGCCGGCGCCTGCACCTCGATGGACACGGCGTCAATCGGCTGCGCCGTGCCCACGCCGAGTGCGGCGTTGATGGAACCCGCGACCCGCTGTGCGGTGGTGAAGTCCGGCGCATTGAGGTTCATGATCAGGGTCGGCGCGGTGGCGAAGGGACTGTCCACCGTGCGCTCCACCGTCGCGCCGTTGGGAATGCGACCGGAGCTGGTGGCGTTGACCGTCACCCGGGAGCCGTCCGCGCCCTCGGCGCCAAAGCCACTGACCAGCAGCGAACCCTGTGCCAGGGCGTAGGTTTCACCGTTGGCGGCTTTCAGCGGCGTCATCAACAGGGTACCGCCGCGCAGGCTCTTGGCGTTGCCCAGCGAGGAGACCGTCACGTCGATGGTCTGCCCCGGCTTGGCGAAGGCCGGCAGGTCCGCGTGCACCATGACCGCGGCGACGTTGGTCAGCTGCGGGTTGACGTTGGCGGGGATGTTCACCCCCAGCTGTGCCAGCATGCTCTTCAGGCTCTGGATGGTGAACGGCGCCTGAATGGTCTGGTCACCGCTGCCGTCGAGGCCCACCACCAGGCCGTAGCCGATCAACTGGTTGCTGCGCACGCCGTTGACGCTGGCGATATCCTTGATGCGTTCGGCGCTGGCCTGTGAGGACAGCAGCAACACCAGCAACAGCGGGCAGAGACGGGACCAGAGTAGGGTTAGCATCAGCGTGCCTCAGAAGGGAACCAGGGGGCTCATGAAGAACCGGGTCAACCACCCGGGCGTGTTGGCTTCCTGACCGACGCCGGTGCCGCTGTAGGAAATGCGCGCGTCGGCAATCAGGGTGGAGGAAATGGTGTTGGTGGGGCTTAAGTCCTCCGGGCGGATAATACCGCGCAGGCGGATGTACTCATCCCCCTGGTTGATATTGATCCACTTCTCGCCCTGGATATACAGATTGCCGTTGGGCAGCACCTGCGCTACCTGCACCGCGATGGAGCCGCGCAGGCTGTTGCTCTGGCCCAGGGCAGCCTCACCGGAGAAGGCGCTGGCACCGTTGATATCCACCCCGAGGTTGTAGCGGCCGTTGACGGTGACCGGCTGGCCGAACACGGTGGGGCTGGTCAGGTTGATCTCGCTGCTCTTGTCCAGCTCGGTGTCGCTGCTCTTGCTGCCGGTGGTGGCCTCCACCAGTACCACGCTGACAATATCGCCCACCTGCACCGCGCGCGTGTCGCTGAACAGCGACATCGCCTGCGAGGACACGTACACACCGCCATTGGTGGGCGGTTTCGGCAACAGGGAATAATCGATGGGATCCACCGGCCCGTACAGCTCGTGGCTCTTCTCGGGCACACCGCCGCAGCCCGACAGAAGAACCAGGCCGGCCGCGAGCATCACAGGTTTCAGGGAAGCGCGCACGATCACTCCTTACAGGTTGTTGGAGACGAACTGGAGCATCTGGTCAGCGGTGGAGATGGCCTTGGAGTTCATCTCGTAGGCGCGCTGGGTTTCGATCATGTTCACCAGCTCCTCCACCACATTCACGTTGGAGCTTTCCACGTAGCCCTGCACCACCGTGCCCAGGCCGTTGATCCCCGGGTTGCCCGGCTGCGGCGCACCGCTGGCGCCGGATTCCACCAACAGGTTCTCGCCGCGCGCCTGCAGGCCGGCCGGGTTGATGAAGTCGGTGAGCTGGATATTGCCCACCTGGCTCACCGCGGCGCTGCCCGGCACCGTGACCGATACCGTGCCATCGCCACCGATGCTGATGGAAGTCGCGTTCTGGGGGATGGTGATGGGCGGCTGCAGCTGGTAGCCGGCAGAGGTCACCACAATGCCCTGGTCGTTGATCTGCAGGGAGCCGTCACGGGTGTACGCCTGGGTGCCGTCCGGCAGCAGGATCTCGAAGAAGCCGCGGCCCTGGATGGCGAGGTCCAGCGAGTTGTCGGTCTTGGTCAGGTTGCCCTGGGTAAACAGCTTTTCGGTCGCCACCACCCGGGTGCCGGTGCCGATCTGCAGGCCCGAGGGCAGCAGCGTGTCCTGGGAGGACTGGGCGCCCACCTGACGCACATTCTGGTACACCAGGTCTTCAAAAATCGCGCGACTGCGCTTGAAGCCCGTCGTGCCGACGTTGGCCAGGTTGTTGGCAATGGTCGACATGCGCGTCTGCTGCGCGTCGAGGCCGGTCTTGGAAATCCACAGTGACTGTGACATGGCCTGAATTCCTTATTCGAGTCGCATTAATTGGGTTGACGCCGTATCCAGCTCCTGGGCGGTGGACATCATGCGCACGTGCATTTCGTACTGTCGTGCCAGCTCGATCATGTGCACCATCGCGGACACCGGATTGACATTGCTGGATTCCAGCATGCCCGAGGCCAGCCGCACTTCGGCGGCGGGGGCCGAGGCCAGGCCGTCTCCAGCGCGCAGCAAACCGTCCGGGCCCTTGTCGATCTGATCGGCCGGCGGGTTGACCAGCTTGATGCGGTCCAGCACCGCCACGGCATTGATCTGTTCGCCCAGCGGCACGATCGACACGGTACCGTCGGAGCCCACGGTGAGCGAGCTGAACGGCGGCAGGGCAATCGGCCCGCGTTCACCGAGTACCGGCTGTCCGCCACCGTTGACCAGCTGGCCGAACTCATCCACCCGCAGGTCGCCGCGCCGCGTGAGGGCTTCCGTGCCGTCCGGCGCCTGCACCGCGATCCAGCCCTCGCCGACCAGCGCGACATCGAGATCGCGACCGGTCTGCTCCAGGCTGCCGGGCGCCAGGTCGGTGCCCTTGTGCTTCTCGATCGTGTACACGCGGCTGGCAGCACCCACGCCGTCGAGGTAGCGGCTTTCCGCGCTCACCAGGTCCGCCTTGAACCCGGGCGTCGCGGCGTTGGCCAGGTTGTGGCTGTTGGCGGCCTGCGCCAGCATCATTTCCTGGGCGCCGGAGGCGGCGATGTAGACGAAGTGATCCATCAGCTACGCTCGGCGCCGATCAACGCAGGTTGATCACGGTCTGGGTGACCGCGTCTTCCGCCTGAATCACCTGCGCATTGGCCTGGAAGTTGCGCTGGGCAATGATCAGGTCAACGAGCTGCGCGGTAATCTCCACGTTGGACTCCTCCAGTGCCGCCGACTGGATAACCCCGAGCCCCGAGGTGCCGGGGGCGCCGACGTTGGAGGGACCGGAAGCAAAGGTCTCCACCCAGTTGGTGTCGCCGATGGGCTGCAGGCCATTGGGGTTGTTGAAGTTGGCCAGCGCAATCTGCGCCAGGGCGCGCGACTCACCGTTGGTGAAGCGGGCGAAGGCGATACCGGTGGAGTCAATCTCCAGCCCGCGCAGCTGGCCCGCGGCAAAGCCGTCCTGGATCACGCTGCTCACGGCAAAGGGTGTGCCGAACTGCGTGGTATCAGAGAGGGACACGGTGATGTCCTGCGGGTCGGCGCCGGTGCCCACACCCGCCGCGTTCAGGGGCTGCCAACCGGTGATGTTCACTTCCACCGGCAGCGTCAGCGGGTCGAACTGGCCGTTGGACTGGAAGGTCAGCGTGTCCGGCCCGGAAGTGGTCACGCCGTCTACCAGTGAGTGTACTTCCCACTGGTTAGGTGTGGCGGTCTTGACGAAATACAGGCTCAACACGTGGGGGTTCCCGAGGCCGTCATACACCGTGGTCGAGGTGGTGGCGTTGAAGGAGCTGGGGTCCGGCGAGGTGGGCGGCAGGGCGAAGGCGTCGAAGGGGCCACCAAACGGTACGTTGGGCGGCACTTCGCGCGAGTCGAGGTTGGAGGTCAGGTCAACAAGGCCCGTGGGGTTGGGGTCCAGCAGCGAGGTGTCGATCTGGATGTCGCCCAGCTGGCCGGTCACGTCACCCACCGAGTTCACCTGGAAACCCTGCAGGCGGGAACCCGCGTTGCTGACGACGAAGCCCTCGCGATCCACCTTGAAGTTGCCCGCGCGGGTGTATTGCAGCGCGCCGTCGACGCTGAGCTGGAAGAAACCGCCGCCGCTGATGGCGAGGTCCAGGGCGTTGTCGGTGAAGCTGATGTTGCCCTGGCCGAACTCCTGCGTCACCGCCGACAGGCTCACCCCCTTGCCGATGGCATTGCCCCCGGCACCGAGCAGGCTGGTGGCGAAGACATCGGCGAACTCTGCGCGCGACGTCTTGTAGCCCACCGTGGAGGCGTTGGCGATATTGTTACTGATGACATTGAGGTCTGCACTTGCAGCGTTAATGCCCGAAATTGCGGTATCAAAGGCCATTGTCTCTCTCCTGGCTCAACAAACGGTGTCGCGCGGTCCCGGCGGGCCCGACGCTGTTACAAAATACTCTTGATCGTATTCATGCCCACGGTCTGGCCATTGGCCAGGTTGAGGGCCACATCACCGGTGCCGGCAGCGATGGCCACCGACTCCACGCGCTGGTGGGCGTAAACCGGCACCGTGGTGGACACGCCGCCGACCAGGGCTTCCACCGAGACGCGATACTGGCCGGCCTCCAGCTGTGCCCCGCTGCCATCACGGCCGTCCCACTGCACGCGGAAATCCGAGCTCACACCGGGCGGCAGCGCCGCGCTGTAGACCAGGCGCCCACTCATATCCTGGATGAACAGGGTTGCCGAGGTGGCGTTGCCGGTGAAGGCCACCGTGGCATCCAGCGCCAGCGCGGGGTCGTCGCCCTCCTCCGCAGTGCCTTCCACGGGCCGCAACAGGCCGACGTTGCCTTCGGTGACCACATCGCGGCCCACCAGGTTGGCCGCCTGCAGGGCCTGGCTACCGGTCAGCGCCGAGGCCAGGCCACCGAAACCGGTGTTCAGCTCCTGAATACCCGACACCGTGCCAAACTGTGCGAGCTGGCCCATGAAATCCATGTTGTCCAGCGGCTTGGTGGGATCCTGGTTTTTCAGCTGGGCGACCATGAGGGTCAGGAACGCTTCGGAGCCCATGTCCTCAACGGAATTGGCCTGTCGCGGTGCCGCTTCCGGTTGCGGAAACAGCTCATTGATGCCGGCGAGCGTGGTCATCGGTGTTGTCCTCGTTGATTATCGGCCCAGCGTGATGGTGCGCTGGATAAGCTGTTTGGCGGTGTTCATGGCCTCGATGCTGCTCTGGTAGGAGCGCGAAGCCGATATCATGTTGGCCATTTCATCCACCGGATTGATATTGGAACGGTAGATGTAGCCCTCCTCATTGGCCAGCGGGTGGGATGGCGAAAACTCCTGCCGCGGGGGCAGCTGCGACTCAACGATCTCCGCAACGCGTACGCCGGCGGCACCCTCGGCGTCACCGAGGCCGTCCTGCAGCAGGGTTTCAAACACGGGATAGCGCGCTTGATACGCCCCCTCCGGCGTGCTGCTGACCACCTGTGAATTGGCCAGATTGCTGGAAATCGTGTTGAGGCGCACGCTCTGCGCTTCCAGGGCCGAGGCCGATACCGCCATGATGTTGAACAGGCTCATGCTCATTCGCCCCGTATCGCGCGCTGGGTGGACTTGATGCGGCTGTCCAGAATCGTCAGGCTGGCCTGGTAGCGAATGGCGTTGTCCATGAACTCCGCATGCTCGCGCTGGGCCTCTACGGTATTGCCGTCCAGCGCTGGCTGGCTGGGTACGCGGTACAGCAGGGGCTGTTCATTCGCCGCCCCCATGCCGCCGTTGGCATCCAGATGACTGGCATGCGTGCGCCGCAGCCCGCCAGCGGTCGCCGCCTGCATGGCGGCGGCAAAGTCGATGTCACGGGCCTTGTAGCCGGGGGTGTCCTGGTTCGCCAGGTTTGCCGCTATCAACTCCAGGCGCTGGGCACGCAGCGCCATCGCCTGTCCACTCGTTCCAAAAACCCGGTCAGTAAAACTCATGTCGGTCGCTCCTTCTCGCTGCCTACTCACAGCACGCACGGGAAACCTAATCAGGAACCGTGCCAACCGTAAAATAGTGTTTTATTACAATGGGTTAAGGAATTTCTGAGCGGATTTCAGGGGGCGACCGGAAGCCCGATTGCCGCTCCGGCGGCAAGAATTGCCGCCCCACCACACGGCGGCCGCGTTATCCGCGACTGGCATGGTTCCTGCTTCGAAACACCTTGACGACCTGTTTGGGAGGCTTCATGTCAATTTTCCGGCGCACCGGGTTGCGCCTGCTGCTCCTGGCCCTGCACCTGCCGGCGATCTTCGCCGCGGGCGCGCGGGCCGAGATACTCCATCCGCTGGAGGACGTGGTGGCGGCCGCCAGCGCCGAGGCAACCGCGGCGGCACGGGCGCAGGGCTACACTGACCTTGAGGTGAGTGCACGCCCCCTGGACTCCCGGCTGCGCCTGCAGGCCTGCGGTGAACCGCTGGAGACATTCAGCAACGCCAACGCGAGCGTACTGGGACCGGTGAGTGTCGGGGTGCGCTGTGCGCAGCCCAGTGCCTGGACGCTGTATGTGCGCCTGGACGTCAGCACCCGCGGCACTCTCCCCGTACTGACTGACAACCTGCCCCGCGGCAGCATCATCAGCGAACGTGACCTCACCCTGGTGGAACGCACCATAACCAGTGCCACCGATGCGGTGATCATGGACCCGCAGCAGGCCATCGGCATGGAGCTTATCCGGCCGGCCAGCGCGGGTTCCCCGCTGCGGCATAGCCAGCTGCGCCCACCGCAGCTGATCTCCCGCGGCCAGACCGTCACCCTGATCGCCGGGGGCGAGGGCCTGCAGGTCACCATGCAGGGACGCGCCATGGCCAACGCCGCGGCGGGTGACCGCCTGCTGGTCACCAACCTTGCCTCCGGGCGCCGGGTCGAGGGCATCGTCAACGCCGACGGCAGTGTGCGCATACCATGAACACGGCGCGGCGATGCTTGTGCTAAACTTTTCCGTCCGGCTGCCGCTAACCTGCTTGAGGCACCCTTACGTGCCAGCCATTCACTGACTGCGTGAACCGACATGGACCCAATTGACAACAATGCCAACATCAAACCGTCGCGTACCGGCGGGGATGCACGCACCAGCACGGTGGACCAGGCCGGACGCAGTAGCCAGGCCAGTGCCGGCAAGCCGGTGGTGGAGGCAGATGCGGTCACCATCACGCGCATGGCGGAAGACATGCTGCAACTGGAAACACAGTTGGCCAGCGTGCCCGATGCCAATATGGAGCGCGTGGAGCAGCTGCGCGCTGCGATCAGCGATGGCAGCTACCGGGTCGACCTGGAGCGGATTGTGAGCAACCTGCTGCAGGCCGAACAGGATCTGTCCTGAACGTGACGCCCGGTGAACAACTGGCGCTGGCCCTGCGCGCCGAAATCACCGCCCTGGAAACCGTACTCGCCCAACTCGACGCTGAACAGCAGGCACTGCGTGCCGGTGATGCCCAACGCATTGAAGCCTGCACCCGCGCCAAAGACGCCGCCTTGAAGCAGCTCGCCGGCCTGCAGCAACAGCGCCCAACCGCCGCAGCTGATGCCACATTGTCCAGCCAGATCAGCGTGCTCGACAATGCCATCGAAAACCGCGAGTTGCAGGCCCGGTTGATTGCGCTGGGTGAACGCTGCGCCGAGCTCAACGCCAGCAATGGCGTACTCATCGGGCGCCTGACCGAACACACCCGCAGCGCGCTGCGTGTGCTGCGCCAGCAGGACGGCGACCCCCGGCTATACTCGGGTACCGGAGCCGCCGACAGCGCGAGTGACAGCCAGAGCCTCGGCAAGGCCTGAAGCAGCGGGCCTGCAAACGTCAAATTATTGACTCCGGGCCGGCGGTGTTTTGCCGCTCCCCGAGTGATCCGTGGTTTTTTGCCCTGCATCGTGCAAATATTGTCGCCTAACTTCGCAAATTTTCGCCTATCTACACCTAATTTCCATTTAAACTGGTTGGCACGCCCTTTGCTTTAACAAGCTCGATGGACCTTCACTCGAGCATCGATGCCATGACCGACAGATCACCCTTCACCCTCGTCAGTGACCGCGCTGCCAACCTGGCGCCGTCCGTTGCCGCAACCGTGGCATCACCGCTGGGTGAACGCGATGCAGCCGACCAGCTGCTGGGACTGTTTGATCTGCTGCTCGGTGAAGCTGACCAGAACGTACTGCTGGAGCGATTCCACAACTGGGCAAATCGCTGCGGGCTGGCCGACAGCGTCGGCTTCACTGACGCCGATGACGAGCTGGCGGTTGTCCTGGGTGAACAACGCCATCATCGCGCGCTTTATCAACTGGATATCGATGGCAGCACACTGGGAGCGGTGACCCTGTCCCGCCGCCAGCGCTACAGCGAGCCTGAGCTGACGCTGCTGGAACGGGCCCTGGGCGGCCTGGCGCGTGCCCTGCGACTCGCCCGGCAACTGGCCAGGGCGCAGACTACCGCCATGCACGACGGGCTCACCGGCCTGCTCAACCGCCGCGCCATGGATGAGCGCCTGACCCAGGAGCTGCTGCTGTCCAAACGCCACAGCAGCGCGCTGTCGCTGATGATCATCGACATCGACCACTTCAAGGACATCAATGACCAGTTGGGTCACCTGGTGGGGGATGAGGTGCTGCGTCGCCTGGCCCAGGCCTTCCGCGCCTGCGTGCGCGAGTCGGACCTGCTGTTTCGCCTCGGCGGCGACGAATTCGCCATCCTGCTGCCCCGCACCGGACTCAGCGGCGCGGCAGATGTGGCGCGCAAGATCCGCGAAACCGTCGAGCACGTCACCGTGGAACTGGCCGCCAAGGCGGGTGGGGTATTGCCTCGCGTGAGCATCGGCGTGGCCGACCTGCTTCCCGGCGATGATGACAAGGCGCTGCTGCAGCGCGCGGACACCCACCTCTACCACGCCAAGGCACAGGGCCGGGGGCGCGTGTGCATCAGCGTCTGAGCGGACGTCGGCGCAGTCGCCGGGCCACGGCCGGCTCCGGCAACCTCTGGCTGCGCAGTGATCTGCGCGCCCCCGCCGCACCGCAGCCGCAGGGGCGGCGCGAGCCCGGTAGATTCACGCGCCCCCCCGTACGCAGCTGGATGACCTGGACGCTGTTTGGTGCCCTGCTGGTCACCACCGCCGCCGCGGGCCACGGCTTCCTGGCGACAGAACCGGTGGTGCCGTCGGTGGCGCGCACCGTGGCGCCCATCGGCGAGACAGCGCAGGTCCCGTTACCGCAGTCGATCGCCAACACGGCAAGTACACTACCTGCGCTGTACGCGCTTGAGGACACCCAGCAGCAGTTGATTACACAAGTCGAGGAGATCCAGGCAGCAAACCGCGCGCTGCTCAGCCGACTCGAATCACTGCAGGCGGCGCTGGCACCGGAAAACCCCGATACCGCTGCCCGCTAGTTCGGGTCACTGCGCCCCACCCAGAGACGCCCGAGACCATAGCGGTCCTCCAATACTGCGGCTAGGGCCCGCGCCTGCTGCTGGGACTCCAGCCCCACAATCCGCACCCGGAAGAGATCCTGACCGGAGACGGTTGCCGCCTGGATCACGACCGAGCCCTGATCGACCTGCAACCGCCCTGCCCAGCGCTCGGCAATACTGCGCTGCACGTAGGATCCGAAATTCACGAACCAGTCACCGTTCACCGCAGGTGTGGCGGACTCTGGAGATGCATCCTGTGGGGGTGCCGCGCTCTCCGGCACCGGCGGGGGCACCGCGGCCGGGGCAGGTGCCGCGGCCGCACCCTCCGCCTCCGCCAGAGGCTGTGCCAGGCCAGCCTCCAGCTGCTCAATCATTGCCGACAGCTCGCGGTTTTCAGCCCGCAGCTGGCTGAGGTCGCGCTCCAGCCGGGCGTTGCCCTCTGCCACATCACGGGCGAGACGCTCCTGCAGCAGCAGGTCCTCCCGCGACACCACGTCCGCGCGCCGCTGCTCAAGCGCCATGAATTCGGCCCTCAGCGCCTCGCGCTCCTGCACCAGATAGCCGTAGACGACGGCGCCGATCACGAGCGTGGCGGCAAACAGCGCCCAGGACAGTGTCCGCGGACTCGGTACGCGGCGCGGCGCGGCCACGAAGGGCTCGGGTTCCGGCTCGGGTTCCGGCTCGGGTTCCGGTTCGGGTTCGGGTTCGGGTTCGGGTTCGGGTTCGGGTTCGGGTTCGGGCTCGGGCTCGGGCTCGGGTTCGGGCTCGGGTTCGGGTTCGGGTTCCGGCTCGGGCTCGGGCTCGGGCTCGGGCTCGGGCTCGGGTTCGGGTTCCGGTTCCGGTTCGGATTCCGGCGCGGGTTCGGGTTCCGGTTCGGGTTCCGGTTCGGGTTC
>DIBU01000022.1 GCA_002416125.1 Halieaceae bacterium UBA5044 | reverse complement strand
TTGCCGAGGCCGAGGTTGCCCGCAGTCACATCGTCATAGGCCCAGGTGGTCGTTCCCTCCGGCTCGGTACGGCTGACGGGGCGATTCAGCACATCGTACTGGTAGGCAATGCTCTGTGCCGCGGCGGCGAGCCTGGGTGTTACCTCGGTGAGGCGGTTACCCAGGGCATCGTAGGTGTAGGTGTGCACACCCCGGTTGGGGTCATCTTCCTCGATGAGACGGCCCAGACGGTCGTGATCATAGGCCACGCTGCTCTGGTGCACCGTACCCACGGCATGGGTGGCCAGCGTTCGGTTACCCACCGCATCGTATTCGAACTCGCTGACGAGGCTCTGCGGATCGACTACGCGAACAATCTGACCCAGGGCGTTCACGCGCGTGGTGCGTACCCGATTGCCCGCGTCGGTGACGGCAGTTTCAAAGCCATCGTACACCGTGGTGCTCGGCCCCGAGTGCCGGTTCAGGCGACACATCCGGGTTGCTCAAAGGTGGGGGGATGGCTGCAGGTGCCGATATCGCCGCGAGCAGAACGCACAGCGTGCTAACGAAATGCAGGAGTAAACGGGCCATCGTCTTATCCACCTTGGGTCGCCCACTGGGCGAAAATCGGGAGGTTCGCCATCGCCTGCGAGCCGGTTAGCGAGGCTCGAGACGGGGGCCCGTTGCTTTGTTATGTTTGGACACGTTGTTCTGGGGCTGGTGAATGGAGAACCACTGGCCCGTGTCGAGGAGGTGCAGTTCGTCCACCAGGAAGTTGGACAGGGTGATGTTGGCTTCGGTGGCCGGCCAACCGTACAGCACCGCCCTCGCGCCCTTGGAAATGTCCATGTTTGCGAAGGCCTTCCCGCTGAGGATACGGCTGGCGTTCAGCGTGGCGATGGATTGCTCACCGCGGCCACGGCGGATCACCGCACTATCCTTATTTTCCTGGGCGAATGTATAAGTGATTGTGGCGTATCCCTCCTTGGGCACGTGCAGGTGATGAATCCGCACGTGAATTTCCAGGGGGTTCTTGACGTCATAGAGCCCGGACTGCGAGTGATCATCCGTTACGGAGGAAAACTGGTGCGATCGGGCCACATCCAGCGGCGTAATCAGCGTGGGTTGCGCAAACGCGGCCATCGCCCCCAGGAGTTGCACGAGTAACCCAGCCACCCAGTAGAACCGGCCCTGCTCTTTTTGATGCATTCGCCCCTCTCCCTGCCAGTCCCTAGATGCACACGCCGGATGCTGGCCGGAACCCGCCGCAACGCGAGATGCGTTGTCTGTGCGGATTCTTCCCACGCGCTCGTGACGCCCGCAAGACGCCTCGTGTTTGCATTGGGTTCGTTTTTGTGCCGGCGACACCATCGCATACTCAGCGGACCGGGTTGCATGCAGTTCTTTTCCAGGGACCACAACAGCCTTCGGTTGGCGACAGTGCCCGACGAAGAAAAAAAAACCCCGCACAGGGCGGGGTTTTCAGGGCTTTGGGAGTGGCCGGCTTACATCATGCCGCCCATGCCACCCATACCACCCATGCCACCCATGTCGGGCATGCCGCCGCCAGAAGACTTGTCTTCCGGTGCATCGGCAATCATCACCTGGGTGGTGATCATCAGCGCCGCAACGGAACCGGCAGCCTGCAACGCCGTGCGGGTCACTTTGGCAGGATCGAGGATACCCATCTCGATCATGTCGCCGTACTCGCCGGTCGCCGCGTTGTAGCCGTAGTTCCCCTTGCCCTGGCGCACTTTGTCGAGCACTACAGAGGGCTCGCCACCGGCGTTGGCAACAATCTGCCGCAGGGGGTTTTCCATGGCACGCAGGGCAGCACCGATACCGTGGTTCTGGTCTTCGTTGTCACCCTTGAGGTCGCGAATGGCATCCACCGCACGCACCAGTGCCACGCCGCCGCCGGCTACCACGCCTTCTTCCACCGCTGCACGGGTCGCGTGCAGGGCGTCCTCAACGCGGGCCTTCTTCTCTTTCATCTCGATTTCCGTGGCTGCGCCAACCTTGATCACCGCAACACCGCCTGCCAGCTTGGCTACGCGCTCCTGCAGTTTCTCGCGGTCGTAATCGGAGGACGTGTTCTCGATCTGCACACGCACTTCCTTCACGCGGGCTTCAATGGCTGAGGCTTCACCAGCACCATCAATGATGGTGGTGTTGTCCTTGTCCATGGTGACGCGCTTGGCGCTGCCCAGGTGTTCCAGGGTAGCGGACTCGAGATCCATGCCCACTTCTTCGGAAATCACGGTACCGCCCGTCAGGATGGCGATATCCTGCAGCATCGCCTTGCGACGATCACCGAAGCCGGGGGCCTTACAGGCCGCCACTTTCACGATACCGCGCATGTTGTTGACCACCAGCGTCGCCAGCGCCTCACCTTCAACATCCTCGGCAATGATGACCAGCGGACGTGAGGACTTGGCGACCTGCTCCAGCAGCGGCAGCATTTCACGGATGTTGGAGATTTTCTTGTCGACCAGCAGGATAAAGGGCGACTCGACGTCGGCGCTCATATTCTCCTGGTTGTTGATAAAGTAAGGGGAGAGGTAGCCGCGGTCGAACTGCATACCTTCAACCACATCCAGCTCGTTTTCCAGGCCGGACCCTTCCTCAACGGTGATCACACCTTCCTTGCCGACCTTGTCCATCGCTTCCGCGATGATCTGGCCCACAGCGTGATCACTGTTGGCGGAGATGGTGCCTACCTGGGCAATCGCCTTGCTGTCTTCACAGGGCTTGGCGGCGTCCTGGATCTGCGCGACGGCTGCGGCGATGGCCTTGTCGATGCCGCGCTTCAGGTCCATCGGGTTCATACCGGCGGCCACAGACTTCAGGCCTTCATTGACGATCGCCTGTGCCAGCACAGTCGCTGTGGTGGTGCCGTCACCGGCCTGGTCAGACGCCTGGGAGGCGACTTCCTTGACCATCTGCGCACCCATGTTTTCGAACTTGTCTTTCAGTTCGATCTCTTTGGCCACGGATACGCCGTCCTTGGTCACGGTGGGGGCACCGAAGGACTTGTCGAGAATCACGTTGCGCCCCTTGGGGCCCAGGGTGGCCTTGACTGCATCGGCCAGTACGTTGATACCTTTCAGCATGCGCTGACGCGCGTCGTCGCCGAAAATTACATCTTTAGCTGCCATGATCAGAATCCTTTAACTCGAAACTTGATTGTTGGGTAACGGGTTCACATTCACTCGACGATCGCGAAAATTTCGCTCTCGCCCATGATGATCAGCTTCTCGCCGTCAACCTCAATGGTGTTGCTGCCGGCGTACTGACCGAACACAACCTTGTCACCCACCTTGACGGCCAGGGGACGCAGTTCGCCGTTTTCCAGCACTTTGCCGTCGCCAACCGCAATGACTTCACCCTGGTTCGGTTTTTCCTTGGCAGAACCCGGCAGGACAATGCCACCGGCCGTGGTTTCTTCCTCTTCCTTGCGACGAACGACCACACGGTCGTACAGCGGACGAATTTTCATCGATCACGTTCTCCTGATTACAGTGTTATACAGGCCCGCTTCGGGCAGACCCCGTCGGGGCTTGCTCGGGATATTGGGGCGCAAGGGAGGATTTCAAGGGATTTTTTAGCACTCTTTTTTCAAGAGTGCCAAATTCATGTCAACGCGCCCCGCCGCGGCCTCCAGTGAAGGCACTCCACAACCGGGATAAAGGCACTTTTTCAATATTTATCAACGGGTTAGAAACTTACTTATCTACCCGGCGGTAGTCGCCCTCCAGCGTCGTTGGCCCGGCCCGGTCCTGCTCCGGGCGATAGGTCTCTACCTGCGGCCCACCCAGCCAGCGCGCGAGGCGCCGTCGTAGTGGCCCGATCATGACCACCAGCGCCGCCACATCCGACAACAGGCCGGGCACCATCAGCAATACGGCAGCCAGCCCCAGCGCCATGTCGTCCAGCAACAGTTGCGGACCGGGCACAACACCCTGCTGGGCCGCCACCAGACGCTGGAAAATGTCCAGGCCCTGCCGGCGCAGCAACCAGAGACCCAGCAGCAGCGTGCAGAGCACATAGCCGAGCGCCGTCAGGGCGCTGGTTTCAACCCCCAGCTGGATCAGGGTAAAAAGCTCGAACCAGGGCAGCAAGAGTATCAGTAGGCGCATAGTCATTCTCCTCACAGCAAGTATGGGGACGCAAAACCCAAATGCAATGCAGGGAGCGAGGCTTCCCGGGAAGCGATAGCCGCCCGCTTACGGATTTTGTTACACTTCCGCTCCCCGACATAAGGAACGTGTTGCCCATGGGCAAGGTTCGGCCCTGCCGCGCGGCGTGGCTACTCAACAAGCAACCCTGGCAGGCCACCGTCGGCCGTCAAGCGGGCTTTACCCCATGACCCCCGAAGCGCAAGAGCAGCGTCGCCTTGCGGCCCTGCACCGCCTGGGCATACTCGACTCCGCCGCAGAACGTCGTTTTGACCGGCTGGTGGAAATCGCCGGTCGCTTCTATAAAACCCCCATCGCGCTGTTCTCGCTGCTGGACGAAAACCGTCAGTGGTTCAAGGCGCGCCGCGGGCTGGAGGTCACCGAAACGCCTCGCTGCATGGCGTTCTGCGACCACACGGTGCACCAGGACGGGATACTGCTGGTAGAAGACGCCTCGCGCGATCCGCGGTTCTGCGCCAATCCCCTGGTGACAGGCGCTCCGCACATCCGCTTTTACGCCGGCGTGCCTGTGCGCGAACCCACCGGCATGAAAGTGGGCTCCCTGTGCATTATCGATCCGCAACCGCGGCAGATACCGTTGCAGGAACTCGACGTACTGCGTCACCTCGCAGACATTCTGGAGGACGAGCTCGAACGCACCTCGGAAGAAGCTCAATCCCGTGCGGCCGTGCCGATCACCCGGCTCAACCGGGCGATCCACCGGGCGCAGAATACGTTTCATGCGCAGGCCTACCAGGACGCTGCCTTCGACCTCATGCTGGCCGACCTTCTGGAGCTGACTGGCAGCGAGCGCGGTTTCATCGGGGAGGTGTTGCTGG
The DNA here is from genome assembly GCA_002416125.1 of Halieaceae bacterium UBA5044. Lineage (GTDB taxonomy): Bacteria > Pseudomonadota > Gammaproteobacteria > Pseudomonadales > Halieaceae > Haliea. The sequence continues at coordinate 270,678 of DIBU01000022.1, read as the reverse complement.
ACAGGCGGAACAGGCGATACCTGAAGATCGGTGCGACGACAGAGACCATCCGTCGAGCGGCTGGCAAAGATGCCACGGATGCCAACGGTGAAACCCTCGAAGAGTTCGATACCCTGATTGCCCTCGCCCTCGCCTCCGATGATATGGTGATCAGGAATGGGACCGACGATACCGGTTCCCCTGACAGTCCCGATGGGCAGGCAACCGGGGTCTGGCCGCAACTGGGTATTCCCATTTTCTCCGGCAGCAACCGCGTGGGTCTGGTGGGACTGACGGCACAGCGCAAGGCCTACACGACCGAAGCGGCGCATCATCTGGACCCACTGCTGCAGACAGTAGGCCAGTTGATCGAGCACAAACGCCTGTATCAGGAGAAGCTCGATCACCAAAGGGGGCTCGAGCAGGCCGCCAACTACGACGCGCTCACGGGATTGCCCAATCGGCGGCGCCTGACCGAGCTGTTTGACGATGAGTTGAAGCAGGCTGAACTCCGCAATGGCACCTTGTCCATCTGCTTTATCGACCTGGATGGCTTCAAGGAAATCAACGACGCCCACGGCCATTCCGTTGGGGACAAGGTGCTCAGTGCTGTGTCCTCGCGCCTGAAAAACGCTTTGCGCGAACATGATATTGTCGCCCGTCTGGGGGGCGACGAATTCGTGGCCATCATCCGGGACGTGGAAGAGAATACGGTGTACGAGCGCATCCTGGGCGCCATACGCCAACCCATCCGCCTCCAGAATCAGGTGCTGACGCTCGGCGGGAGCATGGGTGTGACGGTCTATCCCCAGGACAAAGCTGCCCCTGACCTGCTTCTCCGGCATGCGGACCAGGCAATGTATGCGGCGAAGGACGCCGGCAAGAACCGCTACCAGATGTTCGATTTCGAGACCAACCAGTACCGCGCAGAACGGGTCAAGATCCTGGAGAACATTTCCCTCGCCCTGCAGGAGGGGCAGCTCGAACTCTACCTGCAACCCAAGATCACCCTGACGGCGCGACGGGTTGATGGCTTTGAGGCCCTGATACGCTGGAATCACCCGGATGAGGGCCTGCTGTCGCCGATCAGCTTCCTGCCACAGCTGGAGAGAACCGAGTATGCGGCCACGGTGGGGCGCTTCGTCATTGCCGAGGCGGTGCAAAAGCTGCAGCGCTGGGCACGCGCCGGCCTGCCCTACACACTGAGCATCAACCTCAGCCCCACGCACTTTCTTGGCAGCACCTTTGTGCAGGACCTCAGACAGGCTCTGCAGGACTGCGACGTAGAACTGCGCTCACGACTGGTGATAGAGCTGCTTGAAACGACGGCCCTCGACGACGCCCACAAGATCATCGAGACCCTGCTGGAATGTCGCGAGCTGGGCGTGGAGGTATCACTGGACGACTTCGGTACCGGCTACTCGTCACTGGATCATTTTCGGCGCCTGCCGGCCCAGGAAATCAAGATCGACCGGTCCTTCGTTGCCGACATGCTGGACGACCCCGAGGACGAGATGATCGTGAAATCCATCATTGCCCTGTCGAGAAACTTCAACCGCCGGGTGATTGCCGAGGGCATCGAGAACCGCGAGACCCAGGAGAAGCTGATTGCCATGGGGTGCAACCTGGGCCAGGGTTTCTTCTACAGCAGGCCGTTGCAGGAGGCGCATGCGCTGGCCTGGGCGCAACAATTTCACGACAGCCACCCGACGCCGGTACACTACCAGATATAGGCGCCAGACACGCTGCGCACCCTCGTACCGGAGAGTGATCATGCACACCCCACAGCCAGAGTTTATCGCGCCGTTCAGGCGGATCCGGGCACAGGATGCAGAGCGACTGAGCGCCCGGATCAGCCATTGGCAGGAAGCGCCACCTTCACCCCGGCCCCCGGCAACCGCGCCAGAGGAAGGGCACAGGCCGGCACTCTGCAACGGCCTGCCGGAGGTGTCCGCCGCCGCCCTGTCCGCCGCCGGACTGCGTCACGGCATACAGACCCACGGCGCCGTTATCGTCCGCGACCTGGTCCCGGCGTCCCTGCACCCGGCACTGCGCGACCTGATTGACCGGGTCATAACGGCGTGCGCTTCCCCCGGTGACAGGCACGATTGCTATTTCGACCCGCCCGACATCCTGCGCCAAAAAATGCCTGGCGGTGAGCTGGGCCGCTCCCGCGCCTTTCACCGCGACTCCGGGTCCGCCATGTGCGCGGAAGCACCCTGCGTAGCCGAGAGCCTGCTGGAGCTGTACGGGAGCCTCGGCCTGAAAGCGCTGTTCACCGACTACCTCGGCGAGGCCCCCTGCCTGTCGGTAAAGAAGTGGGTGCTGCGCAAAACCCGGCTGCCAGTGCACCAGGCGGGCTGGCACCAGGATGGCGCCTTCATGGGCGAGTACATCAACAGCATCAACCTGTGGATACCGCTGACCCGCTGCGGCGGCGAAACCGGCGCCCCTGGCATGGATGTTGTACCCGCGCGCCTGCAGCGCATTGTTTCCGCCGATGGCGCGCTCTTCGACTGGTCAGTCAGCCCGGAGTCGGTGTCCAGCCACTTCCCGCGCACACCGCCGGTGGCGCCGGTATTCAATCCCGGTGACGCGCTGCTGTTCGATCACCTGTTCCTGCACCGAACACAATACCGCACGGACTTCCAGCGCCCGCGCTATGCGATCGAAACCTGGTTTTTCGGGGAGAGCGCAGCCCCTCTGAACCAGGTACCGATTCGCTGGTAACGCCGGGGCCGCATTCAATCCTCGTGGTCTGGTCGATTGCGACTGCGAAAACGGCGCTGACGCGTCCGCTCATAGATCATGTCCTCGCGCAACGCCTGGTCCCAGTGGTCGGCTGGCAGCGCGTGCAGGGACTCATCCCAGGGCACCAGGCTGTAGTCCCGCTCCTGCCAATAATATTGCAGTCGGGTTGATTTCCAGCCACGGTAGATATCCTCCCAGGACTGGCGCGCAAAATGCGGCCGCAAGCACTGTTCGGTGAGAGGCTCGCCGGCGGGCTGGTAGCGGAAGTCCACGGACAGCCGCATGCGGGTCGGATGCTGATTGGGCAGTGCCCGATGTACCGTCAGCGCAGGGAACAGCAACACGTCGCCGGCGCGGAAATCCTCCGTCACCCAGGCAGTGTGCATCAGGCTCTCAGGCAGCACGGCCTGGCGATTGCCCGGCCCCAGGTGAAAGGACAGCGGCAGGACACCACTGCGGTGCGAGCCGGGCAGGATCGCCAGCGGACCGCAGTGGCGCGGGCAATCTGCCAGGGGTATCCAGGCAGCCGTCAGGCGCGGGGTCCCCTGGTTATTGCGGTAGTCCTGGTGCGGGGGTGTCGTCACCTCCGGGTTATCCGGAAACACCAGGCGCATCACGCCGAGGGGGTGCGGAAAGGCGCCCTCTCCGAGCAACCGTGTCATCAGCTGCAGTAGCGCGGGCTCGTGGGCCAGCGCATGAAATCGCTCCAGACACTGAATGCGGTCCAGCGCCTCGAAATACCGGGGCTCGCCCTCGCGACACGGGAGCACCTGTGACTCCGCCGCCAGACGCTCCGGCCCGCCGCGGATCCAGCCGATGTCACGGAGAATCCCCGTGACCTCCTCACGCAGGGCATGCAGCACGCAGGTGGGCAACAGGTCGCGAAAGAAGAGATAGCCGTCCTCCGCCATCTGCGCCTGCAGGGCAGGGCCGTCAGAGAGCAGTGCATTGGCCACCTTCATGGGCAGATAATCGGGTTCTTCGGAGATCATGATCCATCACGGCGCCTGTATCGGCGCCAGTTTTGCCCAGAGCACGGGCCGAAGTAAAGAGCCGCTGCACAGGCCCCGCCGACGCCCGCCGCAGCGCTTGCTCGGGACAGCGAAAAATACCACCATACGCCTCTGGCACAGGAAGAGACCGTCCGTGGAAACCGACCCGCAGGGCACCAACCAACGCATCTGGCACGTGGTCGCCAGCATCCCGCAAGGCCGTGTATCCACCTACGGCGACATTGCGCGGTTTGCCGGCCTTGGCAGGGCGGCCCGCCGGGTTGGCTGGGCGCTGCGCCAGCTGCCATCGGATACCCGCGTTCCGTGGCACCGGGTCATCAACAGTGCCGGCAAGCTGTCCCTTCCCTCAACCTCGGACGCGGGCAGGCTGCAGCGAAAAAGACTCGAAAAAGAAGGCGTCACCGTGCGCAGCGGCGACCGTATCGCGCTCGCCACCTACCGGTGGATACCGGGTGACGCATGTCGCTGACCGCCGGGGCGGCCGCGTCCACAGCTGGAGTTCCGGCTTCGCTGGATCTCGCCGAGGGACTGCGCGACCGTCGTACCTACCTGCAGGAACTGGATTGCATTCGCGGCCTGGCCATTCTGCTGGTCTTCCTGTTTCACGCCTGGGGGCTCAGCGGCCTGCAGGTCCCCGGCAACCCCGCACCGGGCATCGGTTTGATCGCCGGCGGCAACACAGGCGTCACCCTCTTCTTCGTACTCAGCGGCTTCCTGCTGTCCCTGCCCTGGCTGCGCCACGCCGCCGACCCGGGGCAGCCAAAACCCCTGCTCGGGGCCTACTTCAAGGCGCGGGCACTGCGCATCCTGCCGCTCTACTATGTTGCCCTGCTGGTCACCTGGCTGCTCACGGGAGACACCGCGACAATCACGCGGGCGGCCCTGTTCCAGTTCGTCGGTTTCCAGGCATTCCCCTACAGCGTGGTGTGGTGGACCTTGGTGACGGAGATCCAGTTTTACCTGTTGCTACCGCTGGGTATGCTGCTCTGGACAGCCGGACCGCGCGGGCGACTGTGCTGCATCGTCCTGCTGCTCGCCTGGGCCGCTGCCTATACGGCGCTGGTGGTGGTTGGCGAGATGGCGGATGGAAAAACCTTCCTGCTCAGCAAATCCCTGTTTGCCCGCGCGCCGGCTTTTCTGATCGGTATCGCTACAGCGGCGGCGTGGCTGCGCCTTGCGGATGCGCCCATCCTGCGGCAGCGCAGCCGAATGCTGGCCGGCCTGTCGCTTGCATTGCTGCTGCTCGCCCTGGCACTGCTGGAACGCATTCTGCTGGCGGTCACGCAGATGGCAAAGGGCGCGGCGGAAGTGAGCTGGCACCTGCACCACAGCTACGAAGCGGCGCTCTGGGCGGTGGTCATACTCTGCCTGCTGCTGGGCCAACTGCCCGCAAAGCGCCTGCTGGTCAATAATGCGCTGGCAGTGGTTGGCAAGCTCTCCTACTCGCTCTACCTGCTGCATGTGCCGGTCCTGTTCTACCTGATCTATCCCCTGCGTGAGTCCATGGGGCCTGAGGCGTACCAGGCTTCCGTCTGGCTGTACCTGGTACCCGCTGCAGCACTGGCGCTGGCACTCGCGCTGTCGCTGGCGAGCTATCACTGGGTGGAAAAACCCTTCCTGCGCCGCAAACGCGCGCTGCCCGTGTAGAATCACCCCATGCAAGACACCCCCAACATTCTGCTGTTGATGACCGATCAGCAGCGCTACGACTCCCTGGGCTACGGTCGCGGGGACGGCGTGACTGACACCCCGAACCTGGACGCCCTGGCGTCCCGCGGTGTCATCTTCGAACAGGCCTACAGCAGCGACACGGCCTGCATTCCCGCCCGCTCCTCCCTGCTGACCGGGCTGCTGCCGCACCGCGTACCCACCGGCGGGGGCCGTCGACCGCGGGCGCAGACGGCCAGTGGCCTGGCGTTGACAGAAGGGTACTGGACACTCGCCCATGCACTGCGGGACGTGGGTTACGATACGGCGCTGTTCGGCAAGATGCACTTCTCGCCGATACGCGCGCAGCACGGCTTCGACACCATGGCGATGTGCGAGCACCTGCCCGCGGGCTACCCACGGGATGAGGCCGACGACTACCGGCACTGGATCACGGGTTCCGGGCGCGAGGATCTGCGTTTTCAGCGCCCGGGCATACCGCGCGTCTTTCCCTATGCCGCGGAGTGGCACCCGACACGCTGGATCACAAGCCACGCACAGGCGTTTCTGCAGGACCCGGCGCGCCGGGACTCACCGTGGTTCACCGTGGTGTCCTACACGGACCCGCATACGCCTTACAGCCCCCCCGAACCCTACGCCTCCCGTTTTCGACCCGAGGATCAGGTACTGCCGCAATCGGGCATGGAGAGCAATGCAGGGCTGCCCTGGCCGTTCTCCAACATCACCGTGCGCCACCCGCGAGGCACCTTTTTCGAGCCGGACCGTGTGGATCACCACGCTGCGGACCACCTTCCCAAAGTCCTGGCGGCGATACGTGCCGGCATCAATCACGTCGACGACATGGTGGGTGAGCTGCTGCAATCCGTGGATCTCGACAACACACTGGTAATCTTCCTCTCCGACCACGGCGACTACGGCGGGCATCGCGGTTATCTCGGCAAGATTCCCTGGCTGCCCTTCGACGACATCGCACGCGTGCCTTTCTTCATGGCCGGTGCCGGGGTCAGCGGCGGCCGCCGTGTGCAGGAGCCGGTACAGAGCTTTGACGCTGTCGCTACCGTGCTTGAGCGCGTCGGCTTGCCCGCACCGTGCAGTGATCTGGACTCACAGAGCCTGTGGGGCGTTCTTGAAGGGCGCGCTCCCGTACCCGAGAGGCCAGTTTTCTGTGGCACACTCGAAGGGTCACCGATGCTGCGCCGGGGTCGCTACAAACATATCTGGCACACCGTCGCCAACGTGCACATCCTGTACGATCTGGAGTCCGATCCCGGCGAAACGCACAATCTTGCCGCTGAACCCCGCCACCGTGGGCTGCTTGATGCCAATGTGGACACACTGCAGACCATGCTGGCGCGCCCTGTGCCGCCGCTGTGGCGGAGCCCCGCCCGCTGAGGCGAGGGCGTTATCGCTGGCGCTTGCGCAAATGTATTTTCGACGCCTGCGTGGGCAGGTGCCCGAGGAAATGCAGTGGCTTGTCGCTGAGCAGCTGGTCGTGTCCACGCAGTGCCTGGTACTGCTGCCGATAACCGGCCAGTTTTGCCTCTCGGGCCACGCGCTCGCTATTGGTCGTCGTGCCACCATGCACCTGATGAAAGCTGCCCTCCCCCACCAGTTGCACCGAAACCGCCCCGTCTGCATCCAGCGCGCGCTTGTACAAGTCGAGGTTGAGAAAACCGCCACCGGGCAGGTCGAACCGCTCATCGCTGCCGCCCACTGAAAAATAGTGTTCCCGGCTCATGAACAGACAGTTTGATTCGAACATGCGATTGAACCAGGTAATGCTGGCGGCGCCGCCCGAGAGGGGTGTACCCACCTCAAACAGCCTGTAGCCGTCTTGCGGCCAGTCGATGCGGCGCAGCAGGGCATCCTCCGCGTTCTGGTCGTAGCCCTGCAGCACGGTCTCGGGCTGTTCTCCCGGACCCATGTAGAAATAGCGCGCCGCGACCACCGGGCAGGGAAAGGCGGCAAAAGCCCGCAGGGCCCACTCGAAGACGCCCGGCGTCAGCAGGTGCGCGCCGTCAATCATCAGGCACAGCACCTCGCCACGCGCCAGCGCTGCCGCGCGGTTGAGGGCCTGGGCCGGAGACGCCAGCGCATCGTCGATACGCAGCAATTGCACGGGCACGTCGTCATTCAGACCATCAACCTGCAGCGGCCGGGGTGAACCGTTGTCCACCAGAATGACTTCGTAGTCGAGGTCGGCTCCGATCGTCTGGTAGCTGCGCGCGAGGGCCTGCAGCGTCCGCGGAATCTCACGCTGCATGGCATAGGCAATGACAATCACGGACAGTTGCATGGGAGGTCGGTGGTGCTCCAGGCGTCAGATAAACAGCGGCTGCTGCCGCGCGGGTGCGGTAGAGGCGGCGAAGAACCAGGCCTCGATGGCATAACGGACCGCGCTGTGATGATCCTCGAGCGCGGTGCGGTGCAGACTGTATTGATCGAACAGCAAGGCGTCACCCGGGGCAAAACGCGGCTGGACTATCGATGCCTCCGTGGCGAGGCGGGCCACCCGCTCCGGCCCCACCGTCCAGTCAAACCAGGCGCCGTCGGTGCCCGTGGGGTGTATCTCCCGAGGCCCGTCGACCAGCAGATCCATGCCGGGGGCAGGCGCATCGCCACCACAGTCACTCAGCGCCAGCCACAGATTGAGGGAGCGAATGTCTTCACCCAGAAAGCGGCCATCCTGGTGCCATCCCGCATTGCCGTTTTTCTTCGGCGCCATCTTGCGCAGCACCCATTTCTTGACCGACAGTCGAGCGGGCTCACCAAAATAGGACGCCAACAGCGCCGGCAGGCCCAGGGACTCGTAGAGCGCCAACAGTTCACAGGCCATGCGCGGTGAATCGGCGACCCAGATGGAACTGCTTTCCACGGTCTGCCCGGGGCGGCGAAAAAATTGTGACGGCGCACCCCAGGCCTCGGGGGAGCGCACATACCAGGCCGCCTGCGGCTCCACAGGGGGAAACACATCGGGATTTTCCCGGGCCCCGACCACGCGCTCGATCTGCTGGCGCAGTGTCTCGACCGTGGGCGGCTCGAGCAGACCACGGACGATCAACGCACCGCTGGAATACACGGCTTCCCGCACCCGCGCAGCGCTCAGCTCAGAGGGTGCGATTTCGGGGATGCCCACGCTGCCAACCGCGCCCAGCGGCGCTGTTACCGGCGGTGCGCTTTCGGGAGGCGCCGGCATTGAGCGCCCCGCCTCGATACGCCAGTCAATCAGCTGCTGCTGCACATCCGCCGAAGGGCGCTGAATATTGGCCCGGGTCAGCGCGGCCAACGCCTGTGCCCAATCGCCCTGCTCGCGAAAGGCGAGAGCCTGGGCCAGCAGCGCATCGGGGGTCACGCCAGCGACAGACACCGCTCAGCTTTCTCCGGCCTGCTTGCCCTGCCCCCCCTTGGGCGCATAGGCACTGTCCTTGGGTTTGAAGCGCTTCGCCTGCCGGCGCGCCTCCAGGAAGTGGGCGGCGTGAGAGTAGAACTGGCGCAGGCGCTTCTCCGTTTCCGGGTCGCCGGAAAACAACAGCTCCGTCAGCTCGGATTGCACCGGCGTGCCTCCGGGCTTGCGCAAGACACCCAGTCCGAACCCGTGATTGAACTTGAAAATTTCACCGTGGCTCGCTTCCAGTTCCTCGAAAAACTTCCAGGCGCCAAAATCCTTGAGCCTGGCCATCACATCGTGAAACAGCACGATGCCACCGGGGCGCACCTTCGGGTACCAGTTGCTGAAGTCCTCCCGGACCGCCTCGTAAGTGTGCAGTCCATCGATGTGCAGCAGGTCGATGCTATCGTCCTCGAAATGGCGCAGCGCCTCATTGAAGTACATACGCAGCAGGTAGGTAATGCCGCGGTAGTGCTCCCGCGCATGCTGCTGTACATCCTGGTATACCGAATCGTCGTAGGCGTCGGTGTGCTCGTCCCCCTCCCAGCAGTCGATGGCGTAGGCGACGCCGTCAATATCGTTCTCTACCATGGCCTGGCAGAAGGTGAAAAAGGACAAGCCGTTGTACACCCCCAACTCCACCACCAGCCGGGGCCGCAGGGCGGTGACCAGGTCGTAGGCAAAGGGCAGATGGTCGACCCAGGTGCTGAAGACCATGCGCCGGGGTTCGAAGCGCTGGAGTGACGGTGGAAAGTAAATCTTGCTGCTCACTGGGTGTCCTCAGGCGGGGCCGTGGGTCAGGGGGGACTCCCCGCGCGCGAGGAGCACACGGGACGCCGAGTAATGCACAAATTTCTGCGCCTGCTCGGGAATCTCACCGAGATACAGGGGCTGGCTGCGGGGGCTGACGAATTCCTCACCGCGCAATTCCCGATACTGGGCCTTGCTCTGCTCGATATACGCTTCGCGTTTTTCGCGACTCTGGCCACCGGTGGTAACGCCGCCGTGGAACTGGTGGAAGGTGCCCTCACCCGGCGCGATGATGTGCTGCACCCCCGGGTATTCGCAGGCGCGCTTGTACAAATCGAGATTGATCAGGCCGCCGCCGCGGAGGTTGAAGCGCTCATCATAGCCGCCCAGGCCTCGCCAGATATCGCGGGGAATACTGATGCAGTTGCTTTCGCTGTTGGGCATGAAAAGTCCGGGGGCGCTGGAGCCGCTGAAACAGGCGATATCGAAGAGTCGATAGCCCGCCTCGGGCCAGGCAATGGAGTCCAGCAGGGCGCGCTCCTGCTCCAGGCTGTAGCCGCTGTTCACCGCCTCCTGCTGCAGTTCCCGGCCGAGGTGGTAGCCGGGAATCGCCACCACGGCGCTGTCACTCAAGCGATGCCCCATAAGGATGGTGCGCACCACACCTGGCGTGAGCATACGCGCGCCGTCAATGATGACGCAGATATTCTCGCCCCGGGCCTGCTCGGCGCCAAAATTGATGGCTCTCGCCGGGCTGGTTTCGGGGTTCTCGCGCAGGAAGTAGCGCACGTTGGCAGGCAGGCTCTGCAGGAACTCACGACGCATCGTGTTGGCAGAGGCATTCTCCACCACGATCACTTCATATTCATCGCCGCTGACCCCCAGCTGATAGCCCGGCAGCAGTGAGCGAATGGTGTTTTCCGCCTGCTGCTGCATGTCATAGACGATCACCACAAAGCTGACGCTGAGCACATCCCTGGCGCGCGCAGTGCGATCATCTTTTTTAAGGAAACGTGCCAGCATTTATTATCCGTTCAGCGGCCCCGGTGGCGTGTGCAGATAGTAACGGACTGGCTGCCATACCGCCACGCCGTCAGGGGGGCAGGCTTGACCCGCCTCACAGGCTCACCCGCCGCAACCGGTAGTAGAGGTAGCGAATCTTCCACGGCAGCCGCGGCTGTGTACTGGCCTGGTAGGTTTTCAGGGTGTTGTCATAAAACCGGGTGGGCGCCGCAACGGGTTGCAGGCGCAGCCGGCCAATCACATCATCAACATTGCGGTTGAACAGGGCCTCCCCATCGTCAAAACACAGCAATGGGAAGGGCTTGCGGCGATATTCCCGATACAGCATACGATTGTAGGCATACCACAGCGCAAGCGCCTGCTGCCGCGGCATCTGGCTGCGGTTCAACAGGGAGGCTGCAACCGCTTCCGGGTGGCGGAATATACCGACCCGCTCCAGCCCCGGAACCAGCTCACGCCAGCCGGCCAGCAACAGCAGGCATCGCGGGTCCTTGAAGCCGAGTGCCTCCACCCCCGCATACTCGGCCAGCAGGCTGCGGGCCCGCTCGCGGTGGGCGTCGGACCAGTTTGCGGTCCGCGGCGGGCTGTCCCAGGCACCGCCATTCGCCGCGAGGATACTGTCGTGCAGGTCGACAAAATCCTGGTTCTCGCGATTGCCCTTGCGATTGTAGGGGTTCCAGGTGTGGTGCTCGCCAAGCTCCAGGCCCGCTTCCTGCAGCGAGCCGGTGAGGCAGCTGGTGCCACTGCGGTGCATGCCCAGTATGGCGATCACGCGCCGGGGTTGGCCCGTCATGCCGGCGCCTCCCGCCAGGGTGCCACCCACAGCAGCAAGAGCATGCCAGGTACGGCCAGCAGGGTGCAGAGCAGGAAAAACGACTGCCAGCCCACCGCCTCGACAATGACGCCGGTACTGGCATTGGCAAAGGTTCTCGGCAGTGCGGCGATGGCCGTGAACAGCGCAAACTGCGTGGCGGCGTAGGTGCGGCTGGTTTCACGGGCAATGAAGGCGGTAAAGGCCGCCGTGCCCATGCCGACACCGAGGTACTCAAAGGCAATGACGACCGCCAGCAGCCAGAGTAGCGGCCCGCTGCCGGCCAACACCGCGAAGCCGAGGATGCTCAGCAGCTGCACTGCACCGAAAACCCACAGGGAGCGATTGATACCCAGGCGCAGCATGGCGACACCGCCCAGCAAGCCCCCCACGATTGCCGGCCACAGGGCCGCGTTCTTGGCAACCACGCCGATCTCGGTCATGGAAAACCCCATATCGATATAGAACGGGGTTGCCAGGGCCGTCGCCATATTGTCGCCGATCTTGTAGAGCACCATGAAGCCAATCACCAGGCAGACGCCCGTCCAGCCACGGCGCTGCAGGTACTCCGAGAATGGCGCTACCACCGCCTCGCGCAGCCCTGTGCCGGTCGGTAATTCGGAGTCTGGCTCGGCAACCAGCAGGCTCATGCACAACGCCACCAGCATGAACGCGGCCGTTATCCAGAACACCGTGCTCCACGGCAGAATATCCGCGAGGATCAGCGACAGGGAGCCCGGTATCAGGCTCGATATGCGGTAGGCCTGTACGTGAATCGCGTTGCCCAGGCCCAGTTCCCGGTCGGGCAGGATTTCGCGGCGAAACGCATCCAGCGCAACATCCTGGCTGGCGCTGAAGAACGCCACCCCAAAGGCCAGCCAGGCGATCACCCAGGTGGATTGCTGCGGATCAAAGGCGCCCAGCACACCAATGGACGCAATCAGTGCCAACTGGCAAAGGAACATCCAGCCGCGACGCCTGCCCAGCAGTGGCGGAATCCAGCGATCCATCAAGGGCGCCCAGAGAAACTTCCACACGTAGGGTATGCCGACCAGCGCGAAGAGGCCGATCTCGGCAAGGGAAACCCCCTGGTCACGCAACCAGGCCGGAACCAGCTGCAGCAGCACATACAGCGGCATGCCCGAGGCAAGCCCGGTGAACACGCAGATGAGCATGCGCCGATTGAACACGGCTGAGCGCCAGCCGCTGCTTTCCAGGTTCATGTCTGTCGCGCCTACACCCAGGACTCGAAGGTCACTCTATCACTGCCGGATACCGCATCCCACAGGCCCTGCTCGGCGATGACCAGCAGCGCCGCGCGGGCAAACAGCCCGCGCAGGCTGCCCAGGTGCCCGCCGAGGCCGGCCGCCAGAAGCCGCTGCAGAAAATCCCCCAGGAGAGCGCGGTCCAGCGCGTATTCGGGCACTGCGGCGGGCTCCGGTACCGGCGCCTGGAAGAAGTTGCCGCCGTCACCGACCACCGCGCCGAGGCGCTGGTTGGTCCGGGTCCAGCGCTCGCGCAGGCGCCCGTAGCAACCCATATTGACGTAGCGCACGCTTTTCAACGGCGACTCTTTACACAGGTTCAGCAGCAGGCCCACCACGCGGTCGTTGTCCGCCTTGTCGTATCCCATGTGGTTGAGGCAGCGCTTGATATACAGCTGGTTGGCACCCAGGCCGTCGTTGGGTTCCGCGCCCACAGCACGCAGCGGTGGCAACCCGGTCACCTGGCAGAAGTCCTTGACCATGTCGCCACCGGGCCACTGCGCCGGCTCAAAGGGGCGCACGCGGAGATTGGCGTGACCGAATGCGGCACCCCACATATCGACCACCTGGTCGTAGTCGCGCTGGAATATCTGGTGCGTCTCATAGAACTCGTAGGCGCTGCCCGGCCACTGCCGCGCCCCCTTGACGTCCTGGTTATAAAACGAGGCATACAGCTGGTCCTGGCGTCGCAGGTACATCAGGACACGCACATCGTGGCCGGCGAGCGCCGCCTGGATATCGCCCAGCATCCGCTCGATGTTGATCGACTGGCCAAAGAACAGTTCCGAGCTGACGATGGCCGTGTGCACGGTGGGCCCGGCGGCCGCAAGCTCGGCCCGCAGGCGCGACCAGGCCTGGCCCCGGGGAAAATCGCCGTACCAGATGTCCGGCATCGGGTTGGCCTGGTACTTATCGATCAGGTCCGCCACCAGCACATGGTGCGCATCCCCGTGGCGACAGGTCGCGGGGTAGAGAATACCCGCAGCCAGCAGGTCGTCGTGGTGCGCGGCCAGCATCGCCTGCAGGCTGGATGTGGCCGTCTTCGGCGCGCCGATGTGAAGGTAAACGGTGGCCATAACGACTTCCCTTAGCGCACGATATCGTGCATGGGGCGGGCAGAGAGCCGGCGTTTGATCGCCTGCTGCACCCGGAAGGGGACCCAGGATACCAGCCGGGCCACCAGGGGGTGCCGACTGATGCGCCAGATCAACCCCAGCAGACGCTCTGAGCGACTCAGGCGCGGCGTGCCCGCATGCAGATTGGCCGCCAGCGAGGCAATGCGCCCCGGCGCAAACACCCCCTTCCGGGAGACCACGGGCGCCAGATAGCCGCCCGCATAGAAGCTTGCGTCAGGGTTCGCCACCGGGCTCGGGGGCGCGCTGCCGGGCTGTTCGCCGCGCGCCAAGCGCAGCCACAGCTCAACCCACTGTGCGGTGCTCGTGTTCCAGGGCATGATGGTACTCAGGGGCCGGCCCGACACCCGCTCGACAAAGGCACCGATGTCCGGCACCACGACGGGCAAGCCCAGGTGCAGGGCGAGGCTCAAGGTGTAGCTGTAGGTCTCGGGCCACTGGGCCGGAAACCACACGACATCCGGGGCAATCGCCTCAATCAGGCTCCAGGCCTCGGCGTTGGCGTAGGGACCGTGGGTGACTACCGACCGGCCCAGCGCACGATAGGCATAACCCAGCAGGTGGAACTCCACCAGGCCGCTCGCGGCCAGTTCATCGGCCACCGACTCCAGCACATCAGCGCCCTTCTCTCGACTGATTGCCCCCACCACCAGCACCTTCAACGGCCGCGACGGCAGGTGCCGCCAGCCCGGCTGCGGATAAGGCTGTGAGGCGAGAAAATCCGGGTGCCAGGCGGTCACGGCGTTGCGCACCGGGAAGAACCTCTGGAAGCGCGCGGCGCAATCGGCGGAGGGGAAAATCACGCGCTCAGCCTGCTCGATCAGCAGCCCCTGGCTGGCACGCCACTGTTCCGCAGAAACACCCTCGGGCAGCGGGTAGTGCCCGGCACAGCGCTGGTCAAAATCACTGGCGTCGTCACCGACAAAACGCGCATCCGCATCCGTGAGCGTCGGGTTGCCGTTGATCAGGTAATAGTCGTGGATGGTGAGATCGTGCTTGCAGCCCAGGGCACTGGCGAGCACCCACAGCCGCGGGTGCAGCCCCATGGTGTGGTGGAAATGTACCCGGCCGATACCCAGCTCGCGCAGCAGTGCCACCAGCGCATCGAACTCGTCGTCCACCGAGAAGTGCAGACCGTCGGCCAGGCGCACACCGGCGTCAAACACACTCAGCGTGACCGTCTGCCCCTCCACTGCGGGCGTCAGTTGTACAAACAGGGCATCGGCCGCGTACAGGCTGGCCAATTCATCGACATGCTGTTGCGCACCGCCACCGAGTTTGTGCGACAGGCAGAGAATTTTGGGCCGCGGCTGCCCGGCCAGCAGGGCCAGCAGGGCGCCGGTACGTGCGCCGCGCGCGGGGTCACGCGCGATGAAGGCCTGAATTTCCGCGTGATACCGCGGGTAGCGCTCATCCAGCAGCGCCATGGCCTTGGCAACGCGCGGCGTTTGCTCGTCGGCGAAGCTCACTCCACCCTTGTGGTAGACAAAGCAGTTGGCGAGGTGCAGATTGCGCCAGCCGGCACGCTGCGCGCGCTGGCACCAGTCGTTCTCTTCGCCATAGCCGCGGCCAAAGGTTGCCACATCGAACAGGCCAACCTCGTTCAGGCAATCCCGCCGCAGGTACATGCAGCAGCCGACGCCCGTGGGCACCTCGAAGGCATCAGCCGCGCTGAACTGCTCCGCGAACACCCGGTCGATCTCTGCGACATCAAGACCGAACAGCAGCGCATTGTCCTTGCAGAAATTGGGAAAGCTGCAGATGGTGGCGTTGTTGGCGAAGGGTGTGAGACTGCCTGCCCGGGGATGGTGGTAGGCCGCCTCCCGGAGGCGGTGCAGCCAATCGTTGGCCACTTCGACATCACTGTTCAGCAGCACGACATCGCGTTCCGCATCGTACTGCATGCCCCGATTGGCCGTCGCGACGAAGCCCAGATTCTGCGCGTTTTCCAGCAGCACGACGCCGTTATGCTGCCCTGCGAAATCACGCAACAGGGCGGTGATTTCAGGGTCCGGCGAACCGTCGTTGACCACCACCAGACGCGCCCAGGCAGGATCCGCCGTCGCCAGCGCGGTTTCCAGGCAACGCCTTGTCTCCTCCACACCGGTATAGACCGGCACCACGATGTCAACGCTGCGCACGCTCACTCCTGTTGACCGCCCTGCGTTGTTCGCCCGGACTACGGCTCACGTTTGCGGTGCACCCGGCGCAGAATGCGGCCGACCACCGGGGTGGCATAGATTTCGGCGATCTCACTATCCTTGTCGGCAATTTCACGATCCTTCTCAGCAATCACCTGCAGCGCATGGCTGTGCATGTCACCAATGTCGGCCAATCTGCGGTCCAGTTCTGCGATCTGCCCGTCGCGCTCTTCAACCGTTGCCAGGGCGCGCTCCAGCCAGGCGCCGGTTTCCTGCAGTCGGCGATCCAGATCGGCAATTTGTGCATCGCGCTCCGCGATGGTCGCAAGTGCACGAGTGTGCGACTCACCGAGGTCAGTCAGCTGTGTGCCGCGCGCTACAAAGCCCTCGGCCCACTCAGACAGCAACCCCGCAACGGGGTACTGCCGCTCGATCGCCGCTTCCAGTGCTGCCAGCTCACTGGCGGCAATCACCGGCTGCTCCAGCAGATTGAGAGCGCCCGACGCACCGGCGCCCGACGCACCGGCGCCCGACCCGACGGCGCCCGAGGCACTGTGGTGCCGCAGGTCGCTTCTCACAGCCGCTGCTACGGCATCCTCGCCCGCCTGCAGGGGCAGCTGTGTTGCCAGCCGCGACATGACCCCTGACGCGTCCTGCAACAATTCCGGAAAGCTGACCGCAAGTGCAGATGGCGGTACCGCCGCATCCAGCGCGCGGCGGTAAGCCAGGTCAAGCCGCAGACCATAGCCCAGCGGAAAACCATCGCGCCGCTGCAGGGATTGCGCCACCTCAATCGGCGCGCGGGATGCGGTGCACACCTGCGCGGCCACGCCCAGGTCAGCGCAGGCAAGCAACCAGAGCGGCAAGGTGATGCAGAGGCGTGGATCCTTGACCACCTGCACAGGGCCACTGCCAAAGCCGCGCTGCAGTATGGCTTGAGCACAGGCCTGAAAGCGCTGCAGGGCCTCCTCGGGCCACCGGCACTCAGCGCCTCGGGACACGGCATACCAGCGCATCCCTGCCGCCGCCAACAATGCCTCGTTGGCCGCCACGACATCGATGTCCTCCCAAAAACCCTCGTCGTTCACGCCGGCCATGGGCGCCAGCAAACGGTCGCCGAAGGTCGCACCGCAGGCGTGCAGTGCGGCACACAGCGCCGAGGTGCCGGAGCGGTGCATTCCCACCACGAACAGTAACACTGGCGCGCCGGACAGCGGACTAGCGGGAGGCATGACGCCTATACCCGGTTGCAAGCATCACGCCGCTGATCAGGGCGTCGCTTTGTAGGGCGCCAATAACGCGTCCACCACGTCCCCGTTGATATACCCCTCGTCGGAGATCATCAGATTCGCTTCGAAATCCTGTACCGCCAGCTTCTGGTACTCTGCTCTCAGGCTCTGCAGGATCGCGGGGCGCACCTCTTCAAAGGTGCGGTAGTGCTCGGGCTGGATATCGTCCAGTCGGATGATGTGTACACCAAACTGGGTCTCCACCAGGTCGGAGTAGCCACCCACCTCGGCAATGTCAAAGGCACCGCCGGTGTAGCGGGGTTCTACGCCCTTTTCACCCAGGCTGAACCACTTTTCGAAGCGCCCGCCCTTGTCGCGGGAGCCCGGATCCTCGGAATATTCCGCAACCAGGGCCTCGAAATCCGCCCCTTCACGCAATTTGGCGAGCACCTCACGAGCCACCGGCCGAACCGCCTCGCGGTCACACTGGCCCGGGGGACACATAAACAGAATGTGGGAGGTCAGGCGCTTCTCCGGCACCAGGGCAAACTTGTCCTTGTCGGTCGCATAGCGCTCTTCGGCAAGGGCCGACATGTCGGGGATCTCGATCGAATTTACAAGCTGCTCGATGGCGAAGCGCCGCTTCAGGCCCTGCAACTGGAAATGCAGTTTCCAGTAGTCGTCACCGTGGGTCTCCGGCGTCATGCCGTCGACGGACTCGGCGAGGCGCTTGTTCATATAAGCAATGTTGAGCAGTTCCATGCGGTCGCCCAGGTCGTTGGCGGCCGCAGAGCGCATCTCCGCGCTCCAGCGGGAAATGATCTGTTCGAGCTCGGCACGGTTGATACGGGTTTCGCCATCCGCAATGGCGACCGGATCATCGGCAGCAGCGCCCACAGTGATACACAGCAACAGCGCGGCACAGCTGAAAAAACGGGTAAGGGACATGCATAAACCTCTGGCAATAAAAAAGCCGGCACCTTGCGGTGCCGGCCTTCATTTTACTACAACAGCGCGTTAAGACGCTATTACGGTGCGCTACCGTAAGAGTGCTCAACGATACGACCGTAGTTGGCATCCGGGTTGCCGGGGAAGCTACGCTCCCAAGCTACGAAGCCAATTTTCGGGATCTCGTCAGCATTCACACCCGTTGAGTCACAGCCGTATGCTGTTGCCGCGGCAACGATACCAGAAGCGCCATTTGCCAGGCTGGCAGCGGGCAGACCGTTATCAGCCGTCGCGTCACAGATTGCCTGAACCTTGCTGGCCGCGCTGGTTACGTTCAGCTCAGCCCAACCGAAGGGGCTTTCCGGTACAGCAACTGTGATATCGGAGTTCTCGCTGCCCAGTACGGCTTCAGGGCCCCACTGCACGACGTTAACCTCGAAAGGCAGAAGAGTCTGAACCGTCAGGCCGGGAAGCTGCGGAGAAACAACCAGTTCACCATCGGGCTGTGAACGCTGCTGCTCTTCACGATCGTACACGTCAAACGATGCTACGGCCGGGATGTCACGGTGGTCGCACGCGCCAGTGGTACCAGCGAATACACCTGTAGCCAGCGGAGCACCAGCGTTACAGGGGATTGCGTCGTCAGTGCCTGCAGTCAGCAAAGAGCCGAAGTAGTGCGGCAGGTCAAGCATGGTGTACTGGCCCGGGAAGGTGATAACCCAGTCGGTACCCACGTTCAGGTCAGCGTTGGCGGACCAGTCGTTGATCACAGACGCACCACCCAAGATGCTGCGCAGGGTTGAGAACTGGCCACGGTCGCCCTGCTCAGGAATACCACCGTTCAGGTCGGGGTAGTCGAAGCCGAGAAGGTCGGCAGAGAACAGACCAAACTGCTGGTTGGTGATCGCTGCCTGGGTCAGGAAGCCGGCAATGTGCGTAGCGCTGTTGCCGAATTCACGACCGCTGCTTGCGTCGCGGATGAAGTAAGAGACTTTCAGCACGTCTTCAGGTGCGTCGTACTCGTTCAGTGCCAGCGTGGTGCCGGCAGACGAAATACGCTGCACGGTAGATACGCCATCTACAACACCGCGGGTGGTGGTAGCTACACCGCCAGCGAAGAAGTTGTCACGCACGGCAGCACAGTCAGCCGGGATACCGGTCGCTGCGTGCTTGGCAGAAACCGCGATCGGAGCCGTTTCGCTGGTGGGCTGACCCATGCCGATGATTTCGATGTAGCCTTCATCAGCGTCTGCACGGTAGATACCGGGCATGGTGAACTTGCCGTTGGCCGCTGCGGGCGCGGTGCAAGAGTTATCGGTGGTGTTGAAGACAACATTCTCGCCTTCAGCCGCCAGGAAGCCGGTCCATACGTCCTTGGGGGACAGGATCAGGTTAAAGTCCAGGGCGTCCATAGAGTCGGTACCACGACGCAGGCGTACTTTAACAACCTGGGTGGCATCGCTCGTGTTGGTGATGTGAACGCCGGTGACGTTGCCGTCACGGACAGTGTAGTAAGGGATCAGTGCCAGGTTACCCAGGTCGCTTGCAGCAGCCAGTGACTGTGCATTTGCGACGCCGTTGTAACCCGCGGTCACGGCTGCTACTGCAGCAACAAGACCCAGAGGCTTAAACTTTGCATTCATAAGGAGACTCCTAATGTGTTTTTACTTCACAACCAAAGTACAGATTGCTAGCGCTATTATTGCTAACTGCAGCTAGCTGTCAACCAACGTGCCCTCTCAACCACTGGCACTATGCCACCATTCGCCATTGATGCTAACCCATCGCTCGCGAACAGTTGAAGGCATAAACCCGAACTGAGCTGACACCGAGGTTTGTTTGATCGGCTTGGACATGACCCGAACCGCCACACTCGCCACAGCTGCCTCGGCATCATAGGCAAGGACTTCGACAGCTGTCAACTGCCAATCCAGCGAATAGGAAAAATTGCGAATAAACATACTCTTGGAGAAAACAGCTCGGTAATTAGGTGAAGCGAACTCATAGGCCGCCTCAAAGTCCCTGTCGATGATCGCCTGCCAGCGCCCGCGCACACGATCCTCCAGTGCCGCCACCTCGGCCGGACTGAGGGTTTGCGGCTTGCCGGGCGCGGTACCGCAGCCACTCGCAAGGGTGAGCACACAGGCCATCAGCAGCGCTGCGGAGATTCGATACATTGCATCTAACATTATGAAAATATTACCTTTTGTTGCATTGGGCGCGGATTATACCGCGCCGGTGGAAGGGACGGAAAGGGCGTAGCGCTCAGCCCTGTGTGCGCCGCCGGGCCTCGCGTTTCTGCAGCGCCCACTGGTAGAGCGCCAGGTCCTGGGCATGAAATTCACGCACCCGCTGGCGCAGCGCCGGCGCCAGTTGCTCGGGGCCCGCGGGCAGCTCTGCGGCGTTGACGACCTGCGCCTCGACATTTATTCCCAGGAATTGTGTGGAAAAATCACGCAAATCTTCTGCGAAATATTCGGTAATTCCCACGAAATCGAGGGCTCGCAGCGGAAAGGCCCACAAGAACTGGCTATACACGTTCCGCAGCTCCGGCGCCAGGCAGAACTGCTCCAGCGTCCAGGCCTCCTCAACCACACGCCGGTGCAGGCTGGAGGTGTCGTCCGCTGCCGGATCATAGCTGCGCTGCCAGTAATAATAGTGGGAGACCAGACGCTGCAGCGGTTCGCGCAGCCAAGTGACGAACCGGCACTCCATGTAATCCGCCAACAACAGGTACTTGATGGGCAGGAAGTGGCCGTGGATACAGCCGACGTCACGGTAGGCAGCGGGCTCGGCCGCGAGACTGAACTCCAGGGCTGCCGCATGCCGCTCGGGCAGCGGGCTGGCCAACGGATAATCGGCATAGTCGGGGGCAAAGCCGGCACCGTAATGCGTCTCCAGCGCCGCCCTGAAACTCAGGCCCGCGGTTTTCGGCATGTGGATCGAAACCAGCACCCGGTCTACTCGGCCACCAGGGGGGCACTGATCAATTCCATATTGCGCACCCGCGAGCGCAGTTCGCGGCTGACATCGCGCAACTCCTGCTCATTGTTGATGACCCGCGGTGTGATGATCACCAGTAGCTCGGTGCGCCGGTTACTCTCGGAGGTCGTGCCGAACAACGCGCCCAGCACTGGCATGCGGTGCAGCAGGGGCACTCCGGAATCAGTCGCGGTAGCGTTTTCCCGGATGAGGCCGCCCAGCACAACAGACTCATTGCTGCGCACGGCGACCCGGCTCATGATATTGCGCTCGAGGAACGTGCGCTGGCCGGTGGCGGAATCGACATTACCGACATCCGTCACCGACTGCTCGACATCCATGGTCACCAGCTGGCCCGCATTCACAGAGGGCCGTACCATCAGTTTCACACCGGTATCCCGGTAGACGATGTTCTCGGTGACCGTGCCACCGTCGGTGGAGGACGTACCCTGTCGCACAGGCACCTGGTCACCCACATGTATATAAGCAGGATGATTGTCCAGCACCATGACCGAAGGCGAGGAAATCACGTTGATCAGCGAATCCTCCGAAAGCGCGTTCAGCACCGCGCTGATATCACCCAGCGAGTTGGTGACCGTGTAGGAGAACCCGGGTGACGTCGCCGAGGGTCCGCCGGCGCTGTTTCCCAGTTGCCCGAAGCCGTCGTAGTCGCTACCCAGGCCGTTCTTGAAGGTCCACTCCAGTCCGTAGCGCAATTCATCGGTCAGGCTGACCTCCAGAATGCTGGCCTCGATGATCACCTGGGTGGCGATGACATCCAGCTGCCGCAGCGCGTCCTTGATCAGGTCGTACTGCTTGCCCGTCGCGTAGATCATCAGGGCGTTGTTTTCCTCGTCCGCGACCACGCGTACATCGGCAACCCCCTGGCCTTCCTCACCCCCCAGGGTGGCGGCGCTGGAGGAAGTGCCCGGGGCGCTGCCAAAATCGGCACTGAATCCCGCGCTGTCACCCGCACTGTTCGCGCTGCTGCCAAAGCTGCCAGAACCCGAACCGCTGGCTCCGCCACTGGCGCTACCGATGGATTCCATAGACAGCCCGGGCGCGACCTCGCGATCCGCACTGTAGCCGCCCCCGGTGCCGGCAACACCACCGGTGGCACTGGCGCCGCCGGCGTAAATGTTGCTGATCAGCTCCGCCAGCCGCGAGGCCGTGGTGTTCTGCACGGGATAGACGAACAGCCGCTTTTCAAATTTGGAATCCGGGCGCGAATCCAGCCGCTCTATCCAGGTGCCCAGGGTATCGAGGTAATGTGAGCGGGGAGTCACCACCAGCAGACTGTTCAGACGCTCGATGGGGATGATCTTCACCAGCTGCCCCACCTCCTCGTCGCCATTGCCACCGGTTCTGAGCATGCCCTGCAGCACAGTCGCCGTTTCTCCTACCCGGCTGTGCTCCAGGGTGAACAGGCCCACCGACATGCCCTTGAGCAGGTCGACATCAAAGGTGTCCACCATGTCCAGCCAGCCGTCGATCTGCATCCGTGTACCTGCAAGCAGCAACAGGTTGCGCGTGTTGTCGATACGCAGGAAGGCCTGCTCGTCCGCCACCGGGCGCAGTATCTCCGCCATATTGCTGGCGCTGATGTACTGCAGTGGTACAACTACGGTGCTGTAACCCGCACCGGGATCGCGAGGGTTGGAGAGCCGCGGTGCCTGACGGCTCGCCTGCTGCGCGCCTGTAACCAGATAGCGATCCTGGCTGTCACGTACCATCACCATCTGGTTGGCGCTCAACAGGGATTCGAGGATCGTCAGCAACTGGTCGCGGGGAATCGGCGTGCGCGAACGCAGGGTGATCGTGCCCGCTACGGGGCCGTCGAGAATGTAGTCCAGGCCCAGAATATCGCCGAGCACGGCGTGCACCACCTCGCTGAGAGGTGCGTCTTCAAAATTGAGGCTGACGGCATCACCGACCAGGCGTACCGCGTCACGCTTCCCCGGAATGCGAACCTGCTGGTCGCTGCCGCGATAGATAACCGGCTTTACCCGTTCTTCGGCCGACTCGGCGAGTTCACCGGCACTGCGTGACAGCGCCGGCTCCTGTGCCGCCGCAGCCGGTGCGCCGGCAGATGGCTCGGTGGGTTCGCCGCGGTACTGATTGTCCAGCAGCGCACAGCTGGTCAGCAATGGCACCAGCACCAGCAATCTAGAGAACCGTCGCAACATAACCTTTCCTTGACCTGTCCATTATCGTCAGCGCCCGCTGCGCGGCCCTGTTTCTACAAACCTTGTTCAACGCCGACCTCCGAGGGTCAGCTCATCCAGGCCGTCTGCGGCCTGACTCTGGGGGGCCGAGCCCGGTGCGCCACCGGTCTGCGGGGGAGTGATGATCGGCGACGCGCCCTGCGCACGCTCCAGCTCGAGCCGCTCGCGGCTGCCGCGTGTACTGCTCAGTGTGGCGCCGCCACCGTCCATCGACTCCAGCGTCCAGCCCCTGAGTTCATCACCCACGGCAAGGCGCTGCTGCTTACCTTCCACACGCACAATGATACCGCCGCTCTCGCCACCGCCATATATCCCCAGCAAACGGATAGCCTTTAACGGCGACGCCTTCTGCGTCGACGTCTCACCACTGGGCATCCCGCCGTCGTCAACCGGGCGGCGCCCCTCCCAGAACAGCGGGCGCTCGCGCAGTTCAGCGCTTCCCCGGGTATCAAGCAGGCGCCCGGCAATGCGGTCAGCCACGGTCAACGAGGCCGCCGTCGGTTCGATGGGCTCAGGAGCCGGCGGCAACAGCACGCGCAGTAAAAAGAAGCAGAGCTGTAGCAGCAACAGCAATCCCAGCAGCAGTACCAGCAGCTCTACGCGGCGCTCCGTGCGCTGCGGCTCGTGCTGCACACGATAGCGGTTCACTGCTGCAGCCAGATGCCTCATGAGCGCACTCGCAAGGCCAGGACCTGTACCGTTGCCGTGATGGTCTGCGCTTCAGGTTCGTCGCCACGTGCCCGGTTGCGATTCGGCCACACTTCGATGGACTCCAGTAGCAACAACGGCAGGTAGGCATTGAGGTCCGCGAGGGCGGTATCCAGGGCAGGCAGGCCGCCGGAGGCCGTCAGCTTGACGGCAATGTGATCGAAACCATCCTTTTCGCGTACGGGCAGTATCTGGCTGTTGCTGACCGACAGACCCGCAGCGCCCAGGATCTCGCGCACATTCTTCTGCAGGTTGGCGGATACCGTGCCGGGGTCATCCGCTGCGGGGTAGACCAGATCAAGCACATCGGAACCCACAACCTGCGCCGCCTCGCGCACCTGTTCTTCCCGGTTCAGCAAGCCCTGTAGCCGGGCAATGCGCGGCTCCAGGCGCTCGATCTGCAGCTGGTAGGCGCTGCGCATGCCGAACAGGCTGATGGCGAGGTACAACAGCAGCAGCGCGGGCAGCGCCAGCGTGCCGAGCACCATCACCGCGTAACGGGGGTTGCCGCGCAACCAGTTCATTGCCCGCCCTCGCGCAGGCGCACATTGACGTTGAACTGCTCTATGCCACTGTTGCCAACTGCGGTGATGCCCTGGTCTGCCACCTCCTCGTAGGCAGCTTCCCGCGTCAGGGTTTGCACCACGCCGGCGGCGTCCGCGGCGCGCCCACGCAGGCGCAGGTCACGCCCCCGCTGGGTGTATTGCACAATATAGGCTTCGTCCCCCAGCAACGCGGTCAGGCGCGCCAGCTCACGGTGTGGGTCCGGGTATTCGCGCAGCACATCGTTGACCGCAAGAATCGTCTGGTTGGCCACGGAGAGCGACTGGCGCTGGCGGGTGACATCCGCGGCCTCGCGCTCGACCCGGGTCGCCAGGGTTTCGTACTGCTGTAACCTGAAATACGTGCCGCCCGCGGCGAGCGCCAGAATGAGCAGCAACAGCAGCAGGGCACCGCCGAGCAGCAGCGCGATGCGCAACAGGCGGCGCTGGTAACGTGCCAGTCGCGCACCCTCACCGAAACCGCGCAATACGATCGGCCGTTCTCCGGCCAGCGCCCAGACCTCGCGCTCCTGCACATCATGGACATCGTGCTGCTGGCCGAGGTGCCGCATGGCCGCACTGCGCGATGCAATGGCGAGTTCCACCTGCAGGCCCTTCTCGCCGCGCTGGCTCAGCGCCCAGCCCGCTGCGGTATCACTGGCGGGAAAGGGGCTGTTGGCCATGACTTCCAGGCGCATCACCGAGTCGAGCTCATCTTCTGCAGCCAGCGGCAGTTGCAGGGTCTTGAACAGCACCAGTGAATCCGGCAGAACAATCGCCGAGCAGGTCGGCTCACCCGCAAGCACCGGTGCGCCGGCGTGGAAGTTACCGTGAACACCCGCTCCCTCCACCTGCACCACGTCGTCGAGGCGCGCACGCACCGGAGAACGGTCACCCCAGAGAAACTCGGCCCAGGCCACCTGCCAGTGATGCCCAATGCGGCGCATATCGTAGCCGAAGAGGTACCATTGTCGGGATTGATCAAGCATAGCGCCTAGCGTGCCCCAGCTGTTTTGATTCTGTCGTCAAGCACCCTCGGCGCCTCGGTTCGTGTTACTCGCCAGGGAAAACCGCTCGCGTCCGAACCGCCCTGCAGTGTTACCCAACGCCTGCGCAACCAGCGCCGGCCATCGTATTCCATTACGGCGTCCAGCCGGTATGCGGCTTCAGCGTCCATGCGCAGGTGGTCCCGAACAGCATCCAGCAGTGCGCGGTCAAACCCCGGCACCTGCAACCAGTCTTCCACCGCAAGCGGCTTGGAACCCGCAGCGAACCGCGCAACCCCGCCACCGCGCAACTGTACCACAGCAGTGGCCAGTCGTTGGGCATCTTCACGCTGCAGCGCGCCGGGCCCGGCAAACAGGTTCATCAGCTGCTCGGCCGGTGCGCTGCGCATATCCAGCAACCGTGAGACCGGCACCATACGCACCTGCACCGGCTGCTCACCGAGCATGAAGCCCGCTTCCAGCACTGGCTCCGGGCCGGTACCGCCAGGGGTGCCCTGAGCCTCCCGCAGCAGCGCCTGACGTGACAGCAGCAGATGAATCGCGCCGTCGCCCGCCGCCATCGCCTTGGCGCGCGCAATGTGCGTCTGCGCCATGCGCGTGTCGACGCGCACTTCGGACACGATGCCGACCACCAGCAGTGACATGGCCGCGACAAACCACACCACCATCGCCAGGGCGACTCCGCCCTGACTCCTCGCTTGACGGATCAGCGGCGGTGAATATTCCCCAGGCGCGAGCGACATCAGCGAGGCACCGGCATGATCAGCTCCGGCCAGAAGCGCCCTGCAGCGCGCAGGCGCAGCCGCAGTGCCACCGGTACGCCGCCGTTACGCCACTCCGGCACCCAGTCCGCGCCGGGGACCGCACGGTAGGCCACCTCAAACAGATCGACCTGCGCCACCAGCCTGCGGAACGGCGCCTGCGCCCAGTCAATCGCCCGCGCATCACCCTTGGCGGTGTGCCAGCGCATCACCAGCGCGTCCTCCTCGCGACTGAAGCGCAGTACGTACTGGCCGCCGAAGCGCTCACCGAAGAGGATGTTTGCCTTGAACATGAGCACGCCGTCCGTACCCGAGAAATACGCTGCGTCCCGCGCACCACCACCCAGCGTGAGACCCTCGCCACCGTCGGCACCGAGGGCCGCACTGTCCACCAGGTCCCGCAGCAGGCTGCTGACCGTGCGCACTTCGTCGACGCGGCCCATCATGCGGTCCAGCGACTGCTGCGTGTTGGCGAAGGTGCGCAGTGCAGTCACCGTCGCCAGCATGATCAGTGACAGCACCGACAGCGCCACCACCACCTCAACCAGGGTGAAGCCCGCTTCGCGACGCAGCACGCTCACTGACGGTCTACCCCGGCGACCACGGAGTTCAGCAGCACCCGGCGCGCCTTGGGCCCGTCGGTCCAACTCACGGCGACCTCGATATCCTGCACCGCACCGGGAGGCAGGCTGCCGCTACCGGCCTGCGCCGGGCGAGCCTGTACGCGCCAGAGAAAGCCCCCCGCTGTCTCGCCCTGGGTGCTCAGGCCGCTGGCGGGCACCTGCGCATACTCAGCGACCAGTGAGCGTGCCAGCTCTACGCCGTAGGCATACTTCTCCGCAGAGCGCGCGTTGCGGGTAGCACCGCTGGTGGCCTGGTACAGCGCGCCCAGTGACAGCGCCAGAATGGCCAGGGCGACGAGCATTTCCAGCAGGGAGAACCCCTGCCCCCGTCTAACGTACCGCATAGCTTTCCTGCGTCACCGAACCCAGCAGCCAGTCCACCGTGATACTGACGCCGGCACCGGTTGCTGATTCAATGTCGACACCGCCACCGCTGGCACCGCCCTCGGCGTAGAAACGAATCACGCCAACGCCGCCGCGGTTCAGCTCGCTGGCGGAGTGCACGGTCATGGCCACGCTCCCCGGCAGCACTTCCACAGTATTCGCGAAGCGCACGCTGCGCTCCTCGGGATCAACCTCCACCGTTTGCGTCCGCCCACTGTGCAGCGCTTCGTAGCGCGCACTGGCGAACAGGGTAACAACGTCGCGCACCGCCTGCCGGTAGCGAATGTTGTCGTACATGCGCAGGGTGGAGGGCACCGCCAGCGCCATCACCAGGCCGGCGATGGCCAGCGCCGCCATCAGTTCCAGCAGAGAAAACCCGCTGATACGTCGCGAACGCAGGCGGGCAGCGCAGCGGCTCACGGTGGCGCTACCAGTTGCCCACATCCTGGTCTTCGCCGTCACCACCCGGCGTGCCGTTCTGACCGTAGGTGAAAATATCGACCTCGCCATGCTCGCCCGGTGATTTGTACTGGTATTCCCGGTTCCACGGGTCCAGCGGCACCGCCGATTTCAGGTAGGGCCCGTTCCAGCCGGCGGCACTGGCCGGCTTGCTGACCAGCGCCTCAAGCCCCTCACTGGTTGAGGGAAAGCGCCCCACGTCCAGCTTGTACATTTCGAGCGACTGCTCGAGGTCCTTGATCTGAATGGCGGCCGTTTTGGTTTTGGCGCCACCCAGCTGATTCAATACCCTCGGGCCCACCAGGCTCATCAGCAGCCCCAGAATCGCCAGCACGACGAGCAGCTCCATGAGCGTGAAACCGGCTGAAGTGCGCCGTGTGCCGCGGCTGCGTCGTGAAATCATGTGCTTGTCCTCGTTAACAGAATGAATAGTGAGCGATGCGGGGCACATCCGGCGCCACTTACAGCGCGAGGTCGTTAACCGACAGAATACCCAGCAAAATCGCAATGATGATGACGGCAATAATGGCGCCCATGCCCAGAATCAGCACCGGCTCCAGCAGGGTCAGGCCGCGCTTCACCCCCGCCTGTACGTGACCATCAAATACCCGCGCCAGTTCCAGCATCATCGCGTCAAGGCGCCCCGACTCCTCGCCGACGCGGGTCATCTGAACAACCATGGGGGTAAACAGCCCGGTTTCCTCCAGCGCCACCGACATACGCTTGCCGGACTTTACAGCCGGCGGCAGCACCTGCAGCGCCTGCTTGACCACGCGGTTATCCACCGTATCGATCGCGATGGATATCGCCTTGAGCAGGGACACGCCGTTGCCCAACAGGGTGCCCACCGTGCGGGCAAACTTGGACACTTCAAACTGGAACAGTATCCCGCCCACCACGGGCATTTTCAGCAGTCGCGCATCCTTGCTCGCCTGCCCCGCTTCGGTCGCCAGCCAGTTGCGCACCCACCAGCCGACCCCCAGAGCGAGCAGCAGCAGCAACCAGCCGTAGCCCGCGATGAAATCCGCGGCGCCCACCACCAGCGCCGTGAGCGGCGGCAGCGCCTCGCCCATGTCCTCGAACAGGGTTTCAAACTGGGGCACTACAAAACCCAGCATGAGCACGATGGACAGCACGGCGACCACCAGCAGAATCGCCGGGTAGATCAGCGCCGATACCACATTGTCGCGGTTGGCCTTGGCATTCTGCAGATACTCGACCAGACGGTCCAGGACCGCCGAGAGCTGGCCGCTGGCCTCCCCGGAACGCACCATATTGATGTAGAAGTTGCCGAATACTGCCTGGTGGGGCAGCAGCGCCTGACTCAGCGCCTTGCCCGCCTTCACCTCGCGCAGCAGGTCCTGCAACAGCGCTTCCAGTGCGGGCTCCGAAGCCATATCGATGAGCACCTTCAATGCCCGGTCCAGCGGCAGGCCGGCACGCAGCAGGACGGCCAGTTCACTGGTGGTCGACAATACGTCGTCACGCTTGACCGGTTTGCTCGCCGCGGGCTGATTCGTTTTCCCCTGGCCCTCTTCAAGTGCCAGCAGGGTCAGCCCCTGGGCGCGCAACAGCCGGGAGGCCACGTCCAGGCCCTCCGCCTCCAGCGTGCCGTCCAGCGGTTTACCGTCGCGCCCGATGGCCCTGTAGCTGAAATGCGCCATGCCTAGCCTCGCACCCGACAGCCGCTCAGGCGGCATCCGCGCCGGTCGCGGAAGCCCCGGCTTCGCTCTGGTCCTGCGTGACCCGCATGACCTCCTCCAGCGAGGTCTCGCCACGCACCACCTTGCGCAGCCCGTCTTCGTACAGGGTGATCATGCCCTGCCGCCGGGCCGCCGCGTGCAGCAGGGTGGCGTCGGCACCCGACATAATGACGCGATGAATCTCCTCGTCGAGGCAGAACAGTTCGTGAATCGCCGTGCGCCCGGCGTAACCGGTCTGCAGGCAGTGGTCGCAGCCCCGGGCCTGATACACGGTGGTGGCCTGTTGCTGGCTGATGAACGGTGCAAGGCCGTAGCGTTGCACCGCGCTGGCCGTTAATTCCACCGGGACCTTGCAGTGCGTGCAGAGTGTGCGCACCAGACGTTGTGCCAGTACACCGTTCACCGCAGACGTGATCAGGTAGCGCTCCACGCCCATATCCTCCAGCCGGGTGATGGCCCCGGCGGCCGTATTGGTGTGCAGCGTGGAAAGCACCAGGTGGCCGGTAAGCGCCGACTGCACCCCAATCTGTGCAGTCTCGGTATCGCGCATCTCACCAATCATGATGATATCGGGATCCTGGCGCAGGATCGCGCGCAGCGCGCGCGCGAAGTTGAGCTCGATCTGGGCCTGCACCTGAATCTGGTTCACGCCCTGCAGCTGGTATTCAACAGGATCTTCCACCGTGATGATTTTCAGACGCTCTGAGTCCAGCGACGCCAGCGAGGCATAGAGGGTGGTGGTTTTACCGGAACCGGTAGGGCCCGTGACCAGCAGTACCCCGTGGGGGCTGGCCAGCAGTTTGCGGTAGCGCTCGAGAGTATCGGCACTGAAGCCCATGTCACTCAGGCTGAGGCGGATATTGCCCCGATCCAGCACGCGCATCACGATGCTTTCACCGTGCACCGTGGGGATGGTGGACACACGCAGGTCCAGCTCGTGGCCCTTCACACGGATCATGATGCGCCCGTCCTGGGGCAGCCGACGTTCGGCGATGTTCATCTGCGCCAGCAGCTTGATGCGCGATGCGATGGCCTGCCCCAATCCCGCCGTGGGCGTGTCGGTGTGTTCCTGCAACACCCCGTCGACCCGGTAGCGCAGCTGCAGCCCGTCTTCAAAGGGTTCTATGTGAATGTCGGAGGCGCCCATATCCACGGCGCGGTGAATCAGCTGATTGACCAGGCGAATGACCGGGGCCTCGCTGGCGAGGTCGCGCAGATGCTCGATAAAGTCGTCGTCGGACTGGCCGGCGAACTGGTCACCGAGGGCACCCTCCTCGTCGGCGTCCTCACTGCCCTGCAGGCGCAGTTGCTGGGCCCTCGCGATGTCACTTTCCAGCCCCAGAACGATGCGCACGGGACGGTCCAGCGCCATGGACAGCGCCTTGGCGAGAAAAGGGTCCTGTGGTACGGCCGCAGCAAAACAGACACCGTCGGCATCGGCGGCCACCGGCACAACGAGGTTGTTGACAAGGAACTCCTGGGCCACGCCCTCCAGCGGCACCGGTTCCTGGGGGTATTCGGTAGCCGGGTGAAGCGGAATACCGAGCTGTTCGCTCAGCGCCACCGCCACATCCAGCTCTGATACCAGGCCAAGCTTGACCAGCACCTGGCCGAAGCGATCGCCCATTTCGCTCTGGGCCAACAGGGTGCGTTCGACATCGCGCTCCGATATCTTGCCCTGCTGGACCAGCAGCTCACCAATCCTGATCATGCTCTACCGCCGCTTGCCTTCATTTATGACAGACGGTTGAGACCACCATCTGCTTCCATCAAGCGCCGGATTGTAGCACAGGCCCGGTGTGGATCAGGCGACCTCAAACAGCCCGGCGGCGCCCATGCCGCCACCAATACACATGGTGATCACCACATATTTCACGCCACGGCGCTTGCCCTCGATGAGGGCGTGCCCGACCATCCGCGCGCCGCTCATGCCGAAGGGGTGACCGATGGAAATGGCGCCACCATTGACGTTCAACCGGTCGTTATCGATACCCAGTTTGTCGCGGCAATACAGCACCTGACAGGCGAAGGCCTCGTTCAGCTCCCACAGGCCGATATCGTCCATTTTCAGACCGTGGCGCTGCAGAAGCTTGGGAATGGCGAACACCGGACCGATGCCCATCTCATCCGGGCCGCAGCCCGCCACCGCCAGGCCACGATAGATCCCCAGCGGTTGCAGACCCTGCTTGCTCGCCAGCGCGCCATCCATGAGGACACACGCAGAGGCGCCGTCCGACAGCTGTGAGGCGTTGCCCGCCGTGATAAAGCGGCCCTCCTTCACAAACTGCCCGTCCTTGAACACGGGCTCCAGGGCGTTGAGGCTCTCCAGCGTGGTGGAAGGACGGTTGCCTTCATCCTTTTCCAGGGTTACCGCCTCAAAGGTGGTCTCTTTGGTTTCCTTGTTGAACACCGCCTTGGTCGATGCCATGGGCACGATCTCGGCGTCGAACAGCCCGGCTTTCTGCGCCGCCGCGGTGCGCATCTGGCTCTGGAAGGAATACTCGTCCTGTGCTTCACGAGAGACGCCGTAGCGTTCGGAAACGATCTCCGCTGTTTCAATCATCTGGATGTAGGCCTTGGGCGATACTTCCAGCACCGTTTGGGACACATTCCGGTAGCTGTTCTTGTGCTTGTTCTGCACCAGGGAAATGGACTCGAGGCCACCGGCAACAGCAACGTCGTACTCATTGCACATGATGGCCTTCGCCGCTGTCGCGATGGTCATCAGCCCGGAGGAGCACTGCCGGTCCATGGTCATTCCGGCGGTGCTGTCGGGCAGACCACCCGCCACGCCACAGAGCCGGCCGAGGTTGTAGGCCTGGGTACCCTGCTGTGCCGCCGCCCCCATTATGCAGTCGTCGACCATGCCGGGGTCGATTCCGGCGCGCGCTACGGCCGCGCGCACGACATGGCCACCCAGCGCGGGTGCTTCAGTGTCATTGAAGGCGCCGCGAAAGGCCTTGCCGATGGGGGTTCTGGCGGTGCTGACGATGACTGCATCTCTCATGATGTACTCCCTTGGTTCTGTTGTGACTGTTACGTTGTTGTGTCGAGTTGGCGATTGTACTGCGACGGGCCTGAAATTGCTTTGCGACCGGTGTTTGCCGCGTTGCGCCTGATGGTGCCTCAAGCGGAGGGCTGGTGGTGACTCAATCCGCAGCGGTTGCGGTGCCTCAAGCCGGAGCGGCTGGTAGTGCCTCAATCCGGGGTGGCTGGTGGTGCCTCATTCCGGAGTGGCTACGGGGTTGCCCCAGACAAAACACGCCGTGAACCCATCCATAGGGGCTTCGCGCTCGCATCCATGCGAGCGAGAGTTTTGTCAGGGGCAACCCCGCATCCACTCCTGACTTACAGGAAGGCTGCGGATGCGTACGCCTGAACAAACCCAAAACACCACCAAACACCACACTCACGAACTGGCAGGGACGGTAGGAGGCTGTGGGGCCGGAGCGCCGGGCGGGACCGTAGCAAACAGGGATGTTTGCTTCGAGCCTACAGGGACGTATTCACGGCGAGTCCCGACCGGCGCCCCGGCCCTACGGCCTCCGGCACGCCTCACCATAAACCAGCGACACAACCCACCATCACGCGCCCCCCTCAAGCCCGCTGACTGGAGCAGGACACAATCTCCCCGGTCATGTACCCCGAATAGTCCGAGGCCAGAAACATCATCACGTTCGCGACTTCCCAGACTTCCGCTGCGCGCCCGAAAGCCTCCTTCGCCGCCAGTTCCTCCAGCAGCTCCATCGGCGTGGTTTTTTTCAGGAACTCATGGAAGGCGATGGAGGGTGATACCGCATTGATGCGGACGCCGTGATCCGCCGCTTCCAGTGCGGCGCAGCGGGTGAGCGCCATGACCCCGGCTTTGGCGGCGGCATAATGGCACTGCTCTTTCTGCGCGCGCCATCCAAGGACCGAGGCGTTGTTGACGATAACGCCGGCAGCGCGAGGCTGCATTTTGCGCAGCATGGCGCGGGTCATGCGCATGGTACCGGTGAGCGTGATATCCAGCACGCGGCTCCACTCGTCATCCGCCATATCCACCAGCAGCCGGGTGCCGCCCAGACCTGCGTTGTTGATGAGGACGTCAACGCCACCCATGGTGTCTTCGGCGAAATCCACCAGCGCCTGCACGTCGCTCTCCACCGTCACATTCGCCAGTTTTCCGTACACGGCCTGCAGGCCGGTGTCTGCCTTCAGCTGCTCAACGGCTTTCGCCAGTCGGCCCTCGTGAATATCGCTGATCATGACCGCGCGGGCGCCTTCTTCGGCAGCACGGGTGGCCGCAGCAAAGCCAATGCCGGCACCGGCTGCTGCGGTGATGAGCACCGACTTGCCTGCAAGCAGGTTGTGTCCGGCGACGTAGGGTGGTGGTTCTTTCAATGCCATGCTGTCTGTCTCCTTTGGCCCGCAAGGCCCTAGCCGCGAGGTTCGCGGGGCATGCCGAGTGCACGCTCGGCGATGATATTGCGCTGGATCTGGTTGGTGCCGCCGTAAATGGTGTCCGCGCGGGTAAACAGGTACATCGACTGCAGGCGGCTGAGGCCGTAGGGCGCCTCGGGAACAATCTCGCTCTCTGCGCCCAGCACATCCATCGCCAGTTTGCCCAGGTTGCGGTGCCAGCTGGACCAGTAGAGCTTGTAGATCATCGCCTCTTTTTGCAGGCTGCCGTCATCGCCACCGCCAGAGAGCATGCGCATGCTGTTGAAACGCATGATGCGCAGGCCGATATGCGCCTCGGCAATGCGCTGGCGCAGTGCGGGATCACGCGCCGCGCCATTCGCCCTGGCCACGCGGACGATTTCGTCCAGTTCGTTCTGGAACAGCATCTGTTGTCCCAGCGTGGACACGCCGCGCTCGAAGCCCAGCAGCCCCATGGCCACTTTCCAGCCCTCGCCGGGAGCGCCCACGATATCCTCGGCAGCGCAGACCGCGTCGTCGAAGAAGACCTCGTTGAATTCACTGGTTCCGGTGAGCTGCTCGATCGGGCGCACGGTAACGCCGGGCTGATCCATGGCAACCAGGAAGAAGCCGAGCCCCTTGTGGGCAACGGACTCGGGATCGGTGCGGGCGATCACGAACACATACTGGGATTCATGGGCCAGCGAAGTCCACACCTTCTGGCCGCTGATGCGCCACTCCCCCGTATTTTCATCCAGCCGCGCACGGGTTTTCACGTTGGCCAGGTCGGAGCCGGCAGACGGCTCGGAATAGCCCTGGCACCAGAACTCGCGGCCCGCCCGTATGCCCGGGAGGTAGCGCTCCCGCTGCGCATCGCTGCCGAAGGCAATCAGCGTTGGCCCCATCAGGGTCTCGCCGATGTGCCCCATACGACCCGGGCCGCCGGCGCGCGCGTATTCCTCGTTGAAAATCACCTGCTGTTCCACAGTGGCAGCGCGGCCGCCGTGTTGCTTTGGCCAGCCGATACAGGTCCAGCCGCCTTCCGCCAGTTTCTGTTCCCAGGCCTTGCGCTCCTCGACAAAGGAATGCTCGTCGCCCGGACCACCGCGAAAACGGATGGGTTCGAACTCACCGCAGAGATTGTCGGCCAGCCAGCTCACCACCTCTTCGCGGAACAGCTCGTCCTCGGGACTGAAACTCAATTTCATGCAACACCTCCATCAAGCAGCTGCCGCGCGAGTCGCTCACGGTGCCAGGCTGCATCACCCAGCAGGGTTTCGGTTGACTTGGCGCGTTTGAAGTACAGCTGTATGTCGTACTCTGCCGTGATCCCGACGCCGCCGTGCAGCTGGATACCGCAACCGGCATTGAAAAATGCCGCCTCTGAGCAGTAGGCCTTGGCAATGCTCGCAGCCTCCGCCAGGCCGGAACCCAGCGGCCTGCCGGCCAGCGCCTCATCGGCAATGCAGGCCGCATAATAGGCGGCGGAGCGAGCTGCCTCGACCTTCAGCATCATGTCGGCGGCCTTGTGTTTGATCGCCTGATAGGAGGCGATGGTACGCCCGAACTGCACACGCTCCGTGGTGTAGGCCACCGAGCTGTCCAGCGACTGCTGCGCGACACCCACCTGCTCCGCAGCCAGCGCCACGGTGGCCAGGTCCAGTATCTTCGCCAGCGCGGGCCAGGCCTGACCCGCTGCGCCCATGCAGGCGTCGCCTTCAACCCGCACCTTGTCCAGCACGATACGCGCCTGCCTGCGCGTCTGGTCCATGGTGGGCAGCCACTGCCGGCTGATGCCCGCCGTGTCTGCCGGCAGCAC
Organism: Halieaceae bacterium UBA5044; assembly: GCA_002416125.1. Lineage (GTDB taxonomy): Bacteria > Pseudomonadota > Gammaproteobacteria > Pseudomonadales > Halieaceae > Haliea. The sequence goes on along the minus strand of DIBU01000022.1, from coordinate 234,965 downwards.
AAACAGGCTGACGCCTGCCGTACCCGCGCTCCCCGGGTCGCGCGCGGCGAGCACGAGAATATCGGCGGTGTGTCCGTCAAGAACGTAGCGGTACTCACCGTTCAACAGGAAACCGTCACCATCGGCGGCACAGGTCGCCTGAATGGCGTCAGCATCGGGGCGACTCCCGGGCGCCATAAACGCCAGGGTGGCGGTTTTGCCGCTGGCAATCTCGCCCAGGTAGTGGCTCTGCTGTGCTTCGCTGCCGGCGACCAGCAGCGCGTTGACCGCAAAACCCACGGTGGACAGGAAGGGGGCACACAGCAACGTGCGACCCATCTGCTCCTGCATGGCCGCCAGCTCGACAAACCCCAGCCCCAGGCCACCAAAAGCTTCGGGGATGTGCAGGGCAGGCCACATCATCTCCTGACTGATCTGCTGCCAGAGCGCTTCGCTGTAGCCGCGCTCGGTCACCATCGCCTCGCGCACGGCGGCGGGGGTGGAGACCTCGGCGAGAAACGCCTCGGCGGTGTCGCGGATCATTTGCTGCTCTTCGGTAAAACGAAATTCCATGCGACCTGCCTCAGGTGCCGTAGACTTTTTGCGCCGGCACCTCACGTGCCAGCAACTGCTGTACCGCACCCGCCACTTCCTCCGGCAGCCAGCGATCCCCCTTGTCCACCGGCTCCGTGGAGCGCCAGCCGTCGGCGATGGAAATGCGTCCGCCCTCGGCCTCGAACACGCGGCCGGTCACCGCCGACGACTCGGTGGACACCAGGTAGGCAAACAGCGATGACACATTTTCCGGGGCCCAGTAGTCAAAGCTGCCGTCCTCGGGCTTGGCCATACGTTGCGCCATCTCCTCCACAGCGGTGGTCATGCCCGTGCGCGCCGCCGGCGCCACAGCATTGGCGGTGATACCGTAGCGAGCCAGCTCCGCCGCCTGGTTCAGGGTCAGCGCGGCAATGCCCGCTTTTGCCGCTGCGTAATTTGACTGACCAATCGAGCCCTGCAGGCCGGCTCCGGAGGTGGTGTTGATGATGCGCGCATCGACGGTGTTGCCCGCTTTTGACTGACCACGCCAGTAGTGCACCGCGTGTGAGCTGATACAGAAATGCCCCTTCAGGTGCACCGCCATAATCGTGTCCCACTCGGCCTCGGTCATCGAGGCGAACATGCGATCCCGGTTGACGCCGGCATTGTTGATGACGGCATGCAGGTCACCGAAGGTCTCAATGGCCTGTTTCACCGCATTCAGGCTGTCGTCGTAGTGGGTGATATCCGATGTATTTACCACGGCCTCACCGCCTGCCTTGCGGATATCATCCACCACAGCCTGCGCCGCCGTCTCATTGATGTCGTTGACCACGACTTTGGCGCCCTCACTGGCGAGCACCCGCGCGTGCGCAGCACCCAACCCACCACCGGCACCGGTGATAATTACCACGCGTCCTTCACATATCCTGCTCATGTCACAACCTCTCGATAATCGTCACGTTCGCCTGCCCACCGCCTTCACACATGGTTTGCAGGCCGTAGCGGCCGCCACTGCGCTCCAGTTCATGTAGCAGGGTGGTCATCAGTTTGGTACCGGTTGCGCCCAGCGGATGCCCAAGGGCAATGGCGCCACCGTTTACGTTGGTTTTGGCCGAGTCGTAGCCCGTGTCTTGCAGCCACGCCATCGCCACCGACGCAAAGGCTTCGTTGATCTCCACCAGATCGATGTCAGCCAGGCGCATGCCGGCGCGCTTGAGCGCGTACTCCGTCGCAGGGATCGGCGCGGTGAGCATCCAGATCGGGTCCGCTGCCCGCACGCTCATGTGCGCGATCCGTGCCCGGGGAGTCAGGTTGTAGCGTTTCAGGGCGGCCTCGGAGACGATCAACATCGCGGAGGAGGCATCACAGGTCTGGCTGGAGACGGCTGCCGTGATCGTCCCCCCTTCCTGCAGCGGCTGCAGCTCGGCCATTTTCTCCATGGTCGTCTGGCGCGGCGTTTCGTCCATTTCCACGCCGGCCAACGGCGCAATTTCCCGCGCGAAACGGCCTTCGCTGATGGCCTGCAGTGCCCGGGCATGGGATTGCAATGCAAACGCTTCCATATCGCTGCGGCTGAAGCCCCATTTGTCAGCGATCATCTGCGCGGAGTTGAACTGCGACACGGGTACCTTGCCGTAGCGGGCTACCCAGCCCTCACTCCCCGAAAACGGATCGGAGAAACCCAATGGCTCCGCTGCCAGCATGGCCGAGGAAATGGGGATCTGCGTCATGGTTTGCACGCCACCGGCAATCACCACATCGTTGACACCCGCCATGATCGCCTGCGCGGCGAAATGCACCGCCTGTTGTGAGGACCCGCACTGCCGGTCGATCGTCGTGCCGGGCACGGCTTCATCCAGCCCCGCAGCCAGCCAGCAGGTACGGGCGATATCACCGGCCAGCGGGCCAATGGTATCCACGCAACCAAACATGACGTCATCGTAATCCGCGTCCGGAATACCATTGCGCTCCACCAGGGTCTTCAGCACATGAGCCCCAAGATCCGCCCCGTGAACCCCCGCGAGCCCGCCCTTGCGGCGCCCCGTCGGACTGCGCACTGCATCTACAATATAGGCATCCGCCATGATTCTGTGTCCTCGTCTGTGTTACTGGAAGGTGGCGCCGGCACCCAGTGCCGCGCCATCCGCGAAAATCGCCGCCGCGACCTGCTGTTTGTGCCAGCCGGCATCACCCCAGGTGTTGGCCAGTGCCCAGGCTTTCTTCATGAAGATGTGCAGGTCCACCTCCCAGGTGTAACCCATCGCTCCGTGCACCTGGATGCTGTTCTTGGCAGCCAGATTGGCCGCTTCACAGGCCATCAGCTTGGCCTGGGCCACCGCCAGTCCGGCCGCCGCTGCGTCTTCCGCGACGGCGTAGGCGGCGCGGTGCACGGGCGCCTTGGCGTACTCCAGGCGCACCGCCACATTGGCCATGTGATGCTTGACCGCCTGGAAGGAACCAATCGGCTTGCCGAATTGCTTGCGATCCGCGGTGTACTGCACGGAAAGATCGATCATCCGCTGCGCCAGCCCCAGCGCCTGGGCGGCACACCCCAGTGCGCCGCGGTTCAGGGTCGCACTGCGCAGGCTCCCGGCCTGCGCCCCACTGGCTACTGCAGTCGCGCCTGCTGGCACGGCCACCGAGAACAGGCGACGACCGGGGTCGACACTCTCGTTGCGTTCGCAGCTGAACTGCCCCTGCTCCAGGGCATACCACTGCCCATCACGCTCCAGCAGCAGGAGATCCGCAACATGGGCATCCTCAACCACGAGATTCTGCTCCACCGCCGCCACGATGCGGGCTTCTCCCGTGGCGGCCAGCGGCAGCCAGCGTGCCGCCAGTTCCCCACCCAGATCTTGCAGCAGCGGCACCGCAACCAGTGCATGATTCACCAGCGGCTCCGGCAGGGCGACGTAACCGCACTCCTGGGCCAGCAGCACAAAGTCCACCGCATTCATGCCCAGGCCACCGTGTTCTTCCGGCACGGTCAGCGCGGTGAGGCCCAGCTCCGCCAGCTGCTGCCAGAGTGCAGGGTCGCGGCCGGTGTCTGTGTCCCAGCCGGCACGCAGCCGCTCGGGCGTGATTTCATTGACCAGAAAGCCGCGGACGGAATCCTGAAACAGCAACTGGTCTTCGCTGAACGTAAAATCCATGGTTACCTCGGCATACCGAGCATGCGCTCGGCGATGATGTTGCGTTGAATCTCGTTGGTGCCGGCGTAGATGGGGCCCGACTGGGAGAACAGCCAGCCGTCCAGCCAGTGGCCCACGCCGCTGGCTGCCGGCGCATGCGGCAGGAGTTCGGCGCGCGCGCCCAGGATACTCATGGCCGTGGCGTGCATATTCTGGTCCAGCTCAGACCAGAATATCTTGTTGGTAGACGACTCGGCGCCGATCTTGCCGCCCTGGCTCAGGCGGCAGGCCGTCTGGTAGGTGCTCAGGCAATAGCTCTCGGCGTCAAGATAGGCACGCATCACCGCTTCGCGAACCTGTGGATCGTGACTGACGCTGGCCTCATTGGCCCGGTACAACTCCACCAACCGGCGCGCGGTTTCCTGAAAGCGCGCCGGGGAACGTAGCATCAACCCGCGCTCGAAGCCGGCGGTGGCCATGGCGACCGCCCAGCCGGCGCCCTCCTCGCCCAGCCGATTGCTCACATCCACCTCGACGTTGTCGAAGAAAATCTCGGCGAAGCCGGGCAGACCGTCCAGCTGGGGAATCGGCCGTACCGTAATGCCCGGCGTTTTCAGGGGCACCAGGATAAAGGTAAGGCCGCGGTGGCGCTCCGACTCGGGGTCCGTGCGGAACATGCCAAACAGCCAGTCCGCCCACACGGCCCGCGTGGACCAGGTTTTCTGGCCGTTGATAATGTACTTGTCGCCCTGGCGCTGGGCCGTGGAGCGGATGGCCGCCATATCGGACCCCGCACCGGGCTCCGACCAACCCTGCGCCCAGATATCGCGGCCTTCTGCCATGGCTGGCAGGAAGCGTGCCTTCTGCTCCTCGGAGCCGTACTCCATGAGAGTGGGGCCGAGCAGGAAGATACCGTTCTGGTTGACCCGCAGCGGGGCCCCTGCGCGGTAGTATTCCTCCTCGAAGATCAGCCACTCGATCAGGTCACACCCGCGGCCCCCGAGTGCCTCGGGCCAGGTCACCATACCCCAGCGCCCCTGATTGAGGGTCGCTTCCCATTCGCGGTGCTGCTGGAAGCCCTCCTCAGTATCGAAAGTCCTGAGCGGTTCCGCGGGCACATTGGCCTTGAGCCACGCGCGAATCTCGCTGCGGAAGGCCTGTTGCTGTTCAGTAAATGCCAGTTGCATGTGTCAGTCCTGCGTTCAGAATTTGGCGTCGCGTTTTTCCACAAACGCATCGCGGGATTCCTGGGAATCGCCCACGGTGTAGGCCTCCAGCGTGAAACCCTGTTCCCAGCGATACTTGTCCTCCAGGTTGCCGTCCTCGATGCCGGTGAGCGCCTCCTTGGCCAGCTTCACCATGGCCGGTGACTTGCTGGCGATGGTGGCGGCAATGGCTCGTGCCGTCGGCAACAATGCCTCGCGGGTGACCACCTTCTCGACGGCGCCCAGGCGGTAGGCCTCCTGCGCGTCGATGAATTCGCCAGTGAAGTACATATAGCGGACTTTCTGCACCGGGAACATGCGCTGCAGGTGGGCTCCGCCGCCCATCGCGCCACGGTCGATTTCCGGCACACCGAAGCGGGCACAGTCAGACGCAATCAGGATGTCGGCGGCCCCTGCCATGCCGATGCCGCCGCCCAGAACGAAACCGTGCAAGGCGATAATGACCGGCTTCGGGTTGCGATGGATGGCGCGGAAGGTTTCGTAGTTACCCTTGTTGACGTCGACGATGCGCGTCGGCTCGGCGGCCAGTTCCTTGATATCGACTCCGGCGCAGAAGCCACGACCCTCGGCGGCAATCAATATGACGCGCACCGCGTCGTCCCGGCCCAGCGCATCGATTTCGTCGGCAATGGCGAACCAGCCGGCGCTGTCGAAAGCATTCACGGGTGGCTTGTCCAGGATCATCTCGGCGATGCCGGCCTCGATGGTGGTGTGAAACGGTTTGCTCATGATGCTTCTACCTGTCGGTACGTTGGATTAGGCGCTGACGGTGGCTCGGGCTGCGAGCGCCTGCAGTCGCGCCTCGGCCTCATCGACGATGGACTGAATCAGCTCCTCGCAGGTCAGCAGGGTGTCAATCACGCCCGCCACCTGACCGCTGGGCAGCACACCGCGGGCGGGCTCACCATCCACCATCGCTTTCTGGATAATCATCGGTGCGTTGGCCGACATGATGGCCTGGGCGGCGGTCATATCGTCACTGCGACTCATGGCGACAGCGGACTTCAGCAGGCTGACCACGCTCGCCCCGGTGTATTTGCGGAAGGCGAGACCATTGCGCATGGCGATAAGCAGTTTGCGCAGCTTGGAGGCGCGCTCGAGTTCGGCCAGCAATTCGTTCATGATCATGCGCTGCGGCATACCGTCCATGGCGCGTGAGACGATGATATCCGCCGGGTTCTTGCAATCTAGATAGCGCTGCTTGGTGGCTTCCGGCACCGGTGACTCGCGGGTCAGCAGGAAGCGTGTACCCATGGCAACACCATCCGCGCCCCAGGCCAGCGCAGCGACCAGACCGCGACCGTCCTTGAATCCACCCGCGGCGACCACCGGCACCTGGGCGCCGACGGCATCCACAACCTGCGGTATCAGCAGCGTTGTCGGCACCGCACCGGTGTGGCCGCCACCCTCACCACCCTGCACAGTGACCGCGTCCGCACCCAGCTCCACGGCTTTCACCGCATGTTTCGGCAGACCGACTGTCGGCATGCAGATCACGCCGGCGTCTTTGAGCCGGCGAATCATCTCGGGGCCCGGCGAACGCGAATAACTCACGGCGCGCACCCCGTGCCGAATCACCATGTCGATGATGTCCGATGCATTGGGCTGATACATGTGGAAGTTCACGCCAAAGGGCCGGTCGGTAAGCGCCTTGACCTGGAGAATGTCGCGCTCCATCTCCTCCGGCGGAATGGTCGCGCCGGCCAGGAAGCCGAAGCCGCCGGCATTGCAGCTGCCGGCGACCAGCCGGGGATCCGCCACCCACCCCATCGCGGTTTGCACGATGGGGTAGCGGCAGCCTAGCAGTTCGGTCAGTCGAGTGGTGAGCATGGCAGTGCCTCAGGCCCGGATTCCGGGCGGGTTGTCAGCGATTTGTGCAGCGCGCTGGTTGTGCGGATCCAGAGCCGCGATGATCGCCAGCTGTTCAACGGTCGGCGCCGGGGTTGTCGGCACCTCCGCCGGGACGGCAATGGGGTATGCGGTGTTTTCCTGCACCTCCTCGACCGTCACGCCCGGGTGCAGGGAGAGCAGGCGAATCTGGTGATTCGGTCCGCCGAAATCCATCACGCAGAGGTTGGTCACGACACGGCGGATGTCAACGTCATCCAACGAGCGACCCCGCGGCAGTCGCGCCGGGTTATAACCGATGGAGGAGACGAAATCACACTCCCCGTCCATGAAGACCCGCGTGTTGTGCCCGGGCACAAAGAAGCTGTTGGCGTGGCAAATGGAGTTGCCGGGAAAGCCGCGCGCGCCCAGCATCATCACCTTGGGCTGCTGATAGGTGCCACCCAGCGCCGACGTATTGGTCTGGCCAAAGCGATCGATCTGGGTCGGCCCGAGCATGGCGTGGCGCTTGCCGCTCCATACGTTATCGAATATTCGCGAAAAGCCCATCCATGTTTCATTGGCCTGCTGGAAGTCGGCCGGGCGCTTGCCCAGCGGGTTGGGTTCGCTGAGCAGAAACGCCTCGGAATCCGTCATCATGAGATCCGGGTTGAAGGTTTTCATGGCCAGGCTGGCTGCCAGCCGAGGAATCACGCCGATACCTGTGGCCAGTACTTCCCCGTCGTGACGGAAGGCTTCGGCGGCGGCGACAATGCACAGTTCGGCAAGGGTGTAATCGGTTGCTACAGTTGACATGCGATAGTCTCCCCGGGCGTATCAGTAGGTGGGCAGCGCAAGTGCGCGAATGGCATCCAGCCCACCCACGTTGCGCTGGTATTCGGCCTCATCGGCCCCCAGGTATGTGTTCAGGTAGCTCTCTATCCCACCGTCCTTGGCGGAGGCGTTATAGGCCTTGAAGTGCGCCACATCGAAACCGTACAGCGGGTTGCATGACGTGGGGTGAGCACCGCCGGGAATCTCCACGATGGCACTGGTGGCAGCGCGCTCCCAGAACACCTCGCGAGCCCGTGCGGGGTCGGCAAAAAACGTGGTATCGACCAGCTCATCACAGGACACGATGGTGGTTTTCGCGGCGCGCGCAAACCAGTCGTCGAGATAGTGGTCGGGGCCGGATATCTGGCACACACCGCGAAAATCCGCGCGATCGACATGAATCAGCGACACGTCGAGGTTCAAGGCCGGCATCGCCACCCACTCTTTATCATCGTAGGGACTGTCAACCAGCTTGATATCCGGGTTCTGCTTGATGATGTCGGTACCCAGGCCAACCGCCGTGGGGATGAAGGGCAGGCCCCAGGCGGCTGCACGCAGCCCCAGCAACATCATGCCCTCGTCGATCTCCATCACCTCGATGGACCCGCTCTGGCGGGCCTGACGGAAGTAAGGTTCCAGCGGAATGAAGTCCAGGGACACGAAGGCGAAAACCAGCTTTTTCACTTTGCCCGCGGCACAGAGCATGCCGACGTCGGCGCCGCCGTAGGCGACTACCGTGAGGTCCTTCACGTCCGAGCGGAGAATTTCGCGCACCAGCGCCATCGGCTTGCGCCGTGGCCCCCAGCCGCCGATACCCACGGTCATGCCGTCTTCGATTTGTGCCACCGCATCGCGGGCACTGAGCCGTTTATCCATGTTGCATTCCTTCAGCTGACGATCCGCGCCATGCGGTAATCGTGTTTGACAAAATTGACCCCAAGCGTGCTTTCCGTACGCCGCACACCGGGAATTCCACTGATACGCTGGTGCACGAACTCCGCAAGGTGTTCGTTGCTGCGCACCATGGTGATGGCCAGCAGGTCGGAACGACCGAGCATCTCACCCACGAAGCCCAGCTCTGCGATCCCCGACAGCGCCTGTGCAACCGCCTGTACCTGGTGACTGCGCTCGACCTCTATCCAGATATACGCCAGTGCGCCGTTGCGAAAGCGGTCGATGTTGGTGACGGCGGTGATGCGAATCTGTCGCTCCTCTTCCATGCGCTTGACCCGGGCCCGCACCGTGCCCTCAGTGACACCGAGATCGGTGGCAATCTGTCGATTGCTGATACGGGCATCCTCAGACAGCCGCGCCACAATCTGCCGGTCGATCGCGTCCAGGCGCCGACGGGTCATGCGCCTGCACCCCGATCAAAGGGTACCCAATCGGGCTGGTTCTTCAGTACGTTAACCGCCAGCGCCGGCGTCAACCGGCGCACGCCCGGCATGGTCGCGATGCGCTCGTGCAGCAGCCGATGCAGTGCCACCTGATCCTCGGCTGCCATCAGGATTTCTATATCCTGGGCGCCGACCACAACGTTGACCGAGAACACCTCGGGCACGCCGGCAAGCTCCCGCGCGACATCCTCCGGCGAGCGGTTTTCGACCTGTACGCCAATGGCCAGCAACATGCCGAACCCCGCCGCCTCAATGTCGGTGACGGCTACCACGCGCATGGTGCGTGACTCCTCCAGGCGCCGCACCCGTGCCCGCACAGTCGCCTCAGTAAGTGCGAGCTCTCGCGCGATGGACCGGAAAGGCAGGCGACCATCCGTGCGCAACAGGGCAATAATCGCATGGTCCGTCTCGTCCAGCTCAATCTGGGATGCGCGCTCCATTCGCTGCTCCTGGCCAGCCATCAGCGGGCTAACCCCGCTCCGCCGCCATGCGCTGGCGCAGCTCGTTCTTCAGCACCTTGCCGCCGGCATTCATGGGCAGCTCCTCTACAAACCGCACAAAGCGCGGCACTTTGTAGTTCGCCATGTTCTCCCGCGCCCAGGCAATGACGGCAGCCTCGTCCAGCGCCGCGCCCGGGGCCGGCACAATCCATGCGCAGGCGACTTCGCCCATCCGCTCATCCGGCACGCCTATCACCGCGGCCCGCGCGACCCCGGGCATGCTGTGCAGGCTGTTCTCGATTTCAGCGGGGTAACAATTGAAGCCCCCCACAATGAACATGTCCTTGATGCGGTCGGTGATGCGCACGTAGCCGTCTTCATCCATCACCCCCACATCGCCGGTCTTCAACCAGCCATCCGCGGTGATCGTGCGCGCGGTTTCCTCCGGATTGTCGAGGTAGCACTGCATGACGTTGTAGCCGCGGCACCAGATTTCCCCCTCGGTACCGGCAGGGACCGGGACGCCGTCGGCGTCAACACACTGCATTTCCACACCTTCCATGGCGCGCCCGGAGCTGTGTGAAATGCGCTCAGCGCTGTCCTCGGGGCGGCAGATGGAGATGACGCCGCAGGATTCGGTGAGCCCGTAGGCGGTCACCACCACCTTGAAACCCAGCTCACTGCGCATCCTCTCAATCAGGGACACCGGCACCGGTGCGGCACCGGTCACCGCCAGCCGCAGACTGGAAAGGTCGTAATCCGCGCGCCGTGGATGGCTGAGCAGGGACTGGTAGATGGTGGGTGGACCGGGAATGACCGATACCCTGTCCCGATGAATCTGGCCGAGCACCGCATCGAGGTCAAACTGCTTGACCGGTAGAATGCGCGCCCCGGTGATGGCGGCTGCGAGCCAGCCCGCCTTGTACCCGAAGGAATGGAAAAACGGGTTTATAATCAGGTAGTTATCTTCACTGGTCAGGCCGACCGTCGCGCTCCAGGTGGCAAACGCGCGGATATTCTGCCCGTGGCTGGTGACCACGCCCTTGGGTTGGCCCGTGGTGCCTGAGGTGAACAGGATATCCAGGGTGTCGTCGGGGCGCAGTTGGTTCTCGCGGGCCTCAACCTCCGCCAACGGCACACTGTCGCCACGGGCGAGGAAGTCCGTCCAGGCTGTGTCATCGCCGGCATCGCCCTCGAACAGCACGGTGCCCTGCAGGTCAGGCAAGTCCTCCCCTGACAGCATCGCCGGGTACCGCATGCCGAGGAACTCACCTACCGTGAACAGCCAGCGGGCGCCGCTGCGACGCAGGATGAACCCGGCTTCCGCACCTTTCAGACGTGTGTTCAGGGGAACCAGCACACCGCCTATGGATTGGGCGCCCATGGCCGCGACAATCCACTGCCACATGTTGGGCGCCCAGATGGCAATGCGTTCACCGTGACCCAGGCCGACGGCCAGGAATGCGCGGGCAGCCTGCAGCCTGGCGGCATCCAGTTCGGCGTAGGTGAGCGATACAGGGCCGTCGCTGATCGCCACCCGTTCGGGCAGGGACCGTGCAGTGGCGGCGACAACCTGCGGCAATGTACGCTGTTGTGACTCGGTGTTGACCATGGCGGCACGTGCAAACTTGGAACTCGGGCCACAATACTAGTCAGTGAAACACGGTTTTACAACCGAAATTCGTAATTATCGGCGCAACAAACTACGCATAATGAAATCGCGCCCCTCCGGCACCGGTGGGGCGCGAGGGGCGCCTACTGACCCGGGAAGCTGTAGTCCTTGAACTGCTCACGCAGCGAGACCTTGTGGATCTTGCCGGTAGCGCCGTGTGGCAGCTCATCCACAAACTCGACAGCATCCGGCTTCCACCAGGTCGCCACCTTCCCTTCGAACCACGCCAGCATGTCTGCAGCTGACAGGTCCTGCCCGTCGCCCTTGCGCACGACGATCAGCAAGGGGCGCTCGCTCCACTTGGGGTGGTAATGGCCGATGACCGCCGCCTCTGCGACCTTGGGGTGACTCATCGCAACGTTTTCCAACTCGATCGACGAAATCCACTCACCGCCGGATTTGATGACATCCTTGGTGCGGTCCGTAATGGCCATGTAGCCGTCGGGGTCGATGGTGGCGACGTCGCCGGTTTCGAACCAGCCCGCTTCCGCGTGCGCACCGTCGGCATCGCGCTTGTAGTAACCCGAACAGATCCAGGGGCCGCGCACTTTCAGTGAGCCGTAGGCCTTGCCATCCCAGGGCAATTCCTCGCCGTCATCGCCGACAATCTTCATTTCCACGCCGAAGATGGCCCGCCCTGCCTTCAGGCGACGCTTGCGATAGTCCTCCTCGCTGAACCGCTCACGCTCACTATCGCTGGCGTTGATGCTGCCCAGGGGACTCATCTCGGTCATCCCCCACCCGACCCGGGTTACCACACCGTAGCGGTCAAACTCCTCCGCAATGGCCAGGGGGCAGGCGGCGCCGCCCACCACGATGCGCTTCAGGGATTCCACCTGCTTACCCGTTGCCTTGAGGTGTGCGAGCAGGGCCAGCCAGACGGTGGGCACACCGGCCGACATGGTCACCTGTTCCTCGTTGATGAGGGCGGAGAGGGTTTCGCCATCACCCATCTTGTTCCCCGGGAACACCAGCTTGGAGCCCGCCATGGGGCAGGAGTACGGGTTGCCCCAGGCGTTGACATGGAACATCGGGACAATGGGCAGCACGACGTCACTGGCCGAAAGGCCCATGGCGTCGGGCATCATGGTGGCGTAGGCATGCAGCATGGTTGAGCGGTGGGAATACAGGACGCCCTTGGGGTTACCCGTCGTACCTGAGGTGTAGCACAGGGCGCAGGCGTCACGCTCATCCAGCTCCGGCCATTCGAAGTCGCTGCTGGCGCCGTGAATGAGTGTCTCGTAGCAGATGGCATTGGGCAGCGTGGTCTCCGGCATGTGCTCGGCATTGGTGAGCACCACCCAGCCTTCAACCCCCGGGCACTCCGGGGCCAGCTTCTCCGCCAGCGGCACAAAGTCGGGGTCAATAAACACATAGCGGTCTTCCGCGTGGTTGATGATATAGACCAATTGCTCAGGAAACAGCCGCGGGTTGATGGTGTGGCAGACGAAGCCGCTGCAGGCAGAGGCGTAATAGGTTTCCAGGTGCCTGTAGTCGTTCCAGGCCAGGGTCCCGATGCGATCGCCGCGCTGCAGGCCCCAGGGGCCCATGGCATTGGCGAGCTGGCGGGTACGCACGAAAGCCTCGCGATAGGTATATCGATGACGCGGGTTGTCGCGGGTGACCGAGACGATTTCCTGGTCGCCATTAACCCGCTCCGCATGCTGAATGATCGAAGTAATCAACAGCGGCATATCCATCATCAAACCGTGCATTGGGATTTTCTCCTTTTATCGTGACGGGACTCGTTGAGTGCGAATTGTAGTCATTTGCGCTGAGGATAACACCGCTCGCGGCCCCAGAATGTCAAAAACCGGCAGGGGCTCGCCGTCTGCAGGCGCAGCCTGTCTGCACGTGCCATAGCGGGAATGTTATAGTCATCCCATAACAGTAAATACAGGTGCCGGCGACCGCATGCCCACCCCCGCAACGCTTCTCGGACTCGCCCTCGCCTACGTCTGCATTCTTTTTGCCGTCGCCTGGAAAGCAGATCGCGACGCATCGGTACAGGCTACACCCATCAGGCGGCCCGCCTGGAACGGGCTGGTCTATGCGCTATCACTCACCGTCTACTGCAGCTCGTGGACATTTTACGGTGCGGTGGGCAGTGATGCCCAATCCGCCTGGAGCCATGCGCCCATTTATCTCGGGCCGATACTGGTCTTCCTGTTCGGCTGGAGCCTGGTGCGACGCCTGATCCGGCTTGGCGAGCGGCATCGGGTGACGTCCATCGCCGACTACATCGGCGCGCGCTATGGCAAAAGGCAGTCGCTGGCAGTGCTGGTCACCCTGGTTGCTGCCGCGACGGTCCTCCCCTATGTCGCCCTGCAATTCAAGGCATTGGCCCAGGCCTGGAGCGTGATCTCCGGCGGCACACCGGGTAGTGCGCAGAGCGGCTCCGACACGGCGCTGTTCACCGCAGTGGTACTGGCGGTGTTTACGCTGCTGTTCGGCACGCGCCGCCTGGACGGCCGTGAACGGCATCGCGGTGTCATGGCAGCCATTGCTCTTGAATCCGTCGTGAAACTGGCCGCCTTTGCGCTGATCGCTGCGCTCGCAGGGCTGCAACTGATGCAGGCCGCGGAACCGTCAATGCTGCCGGCGGCAACAGGCCGCCGCGCACTCAACCTGAACGCTGACTTCTTCGCGCAAGTGCTGATCAGTGGACTGGCGATCCTCTGTCTGCCGCGCCAGTTCCATGTCACCGTGGTCGAAGCGCAGGAAGGCACTGACACCCGCTATGCCCGTTGGCTGCTACCGCTGTACCTCGCGCTGTTCATGGTGCTGGTCATACCCATCAGCCTCACCGGCGCGCGCCTCTTCGCCGGGCTGGACGACGCCAATCCGGACACCTGGGTGCAGTCGATTCCACTGGCCCTTGGCTCCGGCTGGGCGACAACGGCAGCGTTTATCGGGGGTATCTCCGCCGCGACAGGTATGGTGATCGTGGCAACGGTGAGCCTCGCCATCATGATTACCAATGAAGTCATCGCACCCGTGCTGGTGCGATTGCAGCGCAACTCACCGGCGGCCATCCTGCACCTCGGTGACAGGCTGCGACGTACGCGGCAGCTGACAATACTCGGCATGATGCTGGTTGCCTGGGCTGTCGCGCGCGAAGTGATGAGCCTGCCGTGGCTGGCTCAAATCGGCTTCCTCTCATTCCTCGCCGCGGCACAGCTGGCACCCGCGCTGCTGGCCGGGCTCTACTGGCGGCGCGCTCACGGGGTGGCCATCACCATCGGGTTGATCGCCGGTCTGCTGCTGTGGCTGTACTGCGGCGTACTGCCGGCCCTGCTGCCTGCCGCACATCCGTGGTTATTGGAGGGCCCCTGGGCACTGGCCATGCTGCGTCCCAACGCGCTGCTGGGCTTCGCCCATGATGCGCCATTGGCCTATGCGACCGCACTGAGCCTGACCGCCAACAGCCTGTGCGTCATCAGCCTGTCGCTACTCCTGCGCCAGTCGGCGGTAGACGCACGCCAGGCCGAACTCTTCCTTGGCACGCAAGACAGCCAACCCGACCCGCGCCGCAGTGATTTCAGCCTGAGCCTGATTCGCGGTGGGCAGCTGCAGGGACTGCTCGTACCCTTCCTCGAAGCAGACAAGCTGCACCGCCTCTGGCAGGGCTTTGAGGACCGCTACGAACAGCGCATCCTGCCCGGTGACCGCACTCCGCAGTTCGCGGTCAATGAGGTGGAGGCGGTGATTGCCAGCATGATCGGCAGCACGTCGGCCAACAAAGCCCTGATGGAGCTGGAGAGCAGCCAGCAGCTGGGCTACGCAGACCTCGCCAGCATGGTCAGCGACGCCAGCCGCCTCAACACGTTCAACCGCGAACTGCTGCAGACCACTGTCGAAAACATGATCCAGGGTATTTCCGTGGTGGACAGCCAGCTGCGGCTGGTCGCCTGGAACCAGACCTACCAGCGCATGTTCGGCTACCCCGAACGGCTGTTGTACGTGGGCTGTCCGATCGAACGGATCTATCGATTCAACGCTGAACGCGGCATCCTCCAGGCCAATGACGACACACCCATCGAGCAGCAGATTGCGCGGCGTCTGCAATGGCTGCGCGATGGCAGTGCCTACCGTCTGGAGCGCACGCTACCCGATGGCAAGGTTATCGATATCCGCGGCAACCCGATGCCCAACGGCGGATTTGTCACGACCTATATCGACATCACCGACTACCGGGCAATGCTGGCCGAACTGGAGGACACCAAGAGCGAGCTGGAGCTCAAACTGGCTTCCGGCTCCGAATCACTGAGCCGCAGCAATGCACTGTTACGGCAGGAAAACCGGCTGCGGGCGCAGGTTGAGGCTCAACTGCGGGATGCGCATCTGAGCAAGAGCCGCTTCATGTCGGCGACCAGCCACGACCTGCTGCAGCCGATCAACGCGGCACGCCTGTTTGCCGCCAGCCTGGCTACACGACTGACAGCCGACAGCGATGCCAGCGGCACACTGCAACAGATTGACCGCTCCCTGCACCGTGCAGAGCAGCTGATCGCCGAACTGCGGGAGATCGCCCGCCTCGACTCGGGTGCCTACACACCGAAGCTACGCGATTTTCCGGTACAGCAGCTGCTGCAGACGCTGCAGGACGAATTTGCTCCACGCAGCGCGGAGCGCGGCTTGCAGCTCACGGTCGTCGCCAGCTCCTGCTGGCTGCATTCAGATGAAACACTGCTGCATCGCATTCTGCAGAACCTGCTGTCCAACGCTGTGCGCTATACCCAGCGGGGCCGCATTCTGCTCGGCCTGCGCCGACGCGGCGACAGCGTGGAACTGCAGGTTTGGGACACAGGGCCCGGCATCGCCGAGGCGGATCAGGTGCGGGCCTTCACCGAATTTGAACGGCTCGGCGGTCACGGCCCCGAGGGTGACGACGGCCTGGGGCTGGGCCTCGCCATCGTCCAGCGCTATGCGGATCTACTGGAGCATCCCCTGCGACTGGTGTCCACACCCGGCCAGGGCACGCTGTTCGGCCTGAGGGTCCCGACGGCTGCGCCGCAAGCGCTACCGGAACACGTGCCGCCTTCGCCGGGCGACCTCGCTGGCGTCACCGTCCTGTGCATGGACAACGAACCCTTGCTGCTGGAGGGCATGGCCGAATTGCTGCGCGGCAATGGCGCCCGGGTGCTGACCTGCAGCGATGCCGCGGGGCTGCAGGCACATTTTGCGGCAGGCGAAGCTCCCGGCCTGCTGCTGGTCGATTACCATCTGGACAATGGCGATAACGGCGTCGCCGCACTCAGCGTGCTGCAAACGCTGCACGGCCTGCCACCGGTCATTGTTGTTTCAGCGGACGACGCGCCTGCTGTGCGCGACAGCGTGCGGCAGGCAGGCCACCGCTTCCTGCCCAAACCGGTAAATCCACAACGCGTGCTGGCCCTGATTCTGGCCTTGCTGGGACGTTAGCAGCCTGTCGGACCTGGGCTCATCTGCTGCGGCTGATGCACTAAGTCCGACAGGCTGCTAGACGTCCTCCGCGGCCTCTACCGAGAGGCTGGCAAGCGCCAACACCGCCTGCGTGCGGGAATGCACGCCCAGTTTGCGAAAAATCTCGGTCATGTGTGCCTTCACCGTCGCCTCTTTCACCTCCAGGTGCCCCGCGATCTGCTTGTTCAGCAAACCCTCAACCAGCATGGACGCCACCCGGAACTGCTGCGGCGTGAGACTGGACAGAGTGTCGGCAACATCAAGTGCCTGCAGGCGCGCGCCCTTTTGACCCACGGAAAGCCCGGGGTGCAATCCACGTGCTCCGGCCATCACCGCTTCCATGCAGCGCTGCATTTCCTCGATACCCGCAGACTTGGACAAAAACGCGGCTGCGCCGTGATCCAGTGCGCGTCGCACGGTATCCGGCTGGGCATTGGCCGATACCATCACCACCGGCACACCGGGCAGCTGGCCACCGACCCAGCACAGCGCTGAAAAACCCAGCGCTCCGGGCATGTGCAGATCCAGCAACAGTAAGTCGAGGCCCTGTTCCGCCTGGGCTGCCTGCTGCAGCTCGGCAACATTGGCCGCCAGCAACAGGCGGTGCTGTGGAAACGCGCTGGCGACGACCTGCTCCAGGGCAGCACGAAAAAGTGGGTGATCGTCAGCGATCAGGATACTGCGTCGAGACACGTGGCCTCCGGTTCTTGTTATTGATTATTCGACTTAAGTCGAAAATGCCGCGCGGCTTTGACCAAGGTCCAATGGGCCTCTGGTCTGGTCAAGGGTACAACATGCACGTCACACAGAATAATAGCTAGAGGATCTGCATACCATGCCCACGCGAAAACTGATTGCCACACTACTCGCCACACCGCTGGCGCTACTGCCCTTCAGCGCCTCCGCTGAAGATCTCGCGGCACGCATCGCCCTGCTTGAGCAGCAAATCGCCGAATTGAAGGCACTGGTCGTCGACCAGCAGGCCGCCGGCGAATCCACTCGTGAAGAACTGGAGACCCTGCGGCCTGTGCGCAAGGGCACCCGCTTCGGCTACGGCGGCTACATCCAGCTCGATGCCATCACCTCCCGGTACAGTGAAGGCAAGCCGACCAATGATCTGGTGGACGACTTTCTGGTCTCGTCTTTGATCCCGGTTGAACCGGCATCTGGCGATGGCGAGGCCGCCACCAGCACCAAGCTGCACGCCCAGTCATCGCGATTCTTCTTCACCACTCGGACGCCAACGGCGCAGGGCAGCATCGACACACGTATCGAGCTGGACTTTATGTTAAGCCCGGGAGGCGACGAGCGTATCTCCAACTCCTGGAACCCGCGCCTGCGCCACGCCTATATCAACTGGGACATGGGCGAGGGACGCTCACTGCTGGCGGGGCAGAGCTGGTCTACCTTCTTCAACGTGGGCGCCCTGCCCGACCTGCTCGACTTCGTCGGCCCCGTCAGCACCATTTTCGTCAGGCAGCCGCAAGTGCGCTGGACCGAGGGCAATTTCCAGTTTGCGCTGGAGAACCCGGCGACCCGAATCGATGAGCTCAGCGATACCGGGGTGAACCGTCGCCTGGACAACGCAGAGACCATTCCAGACCTGATTGCGCGCTACAACGGCACCGCCGGTGACCTCAGCTGGACACTGGCAGCCATGGGACGCCAGCTCGGCTACGAGAGCCGCCTGAACAGTGGCGAAAAACTGGCCAGCGACGACACCTGGGGGTACGGCCTCAGTCTTGCGGGCAAATGGCAGCTGGCAAACGGCGATATGCGCTTCATGCTCAACCAGGGCTCTGCACTGGGCCGCTATATGGGCCTGAACACATTCGACGATGGCTACATCGACAGTAACGGCGACATCGACACCATTGCGCAGTGGGGTGCCATGCTCGCCTACCAACACGCCTGGAGCGCGCAGTGGCGCAGCACCTTCGCCCTGTCGGCCTCTGCAGCCGACAACCCGTCGATCGGTGAATACGCCACCGCCGGCCAGCTGGCAAAACGCTATGAATCCGCCCACGCCAACCTGAACTGGCTGCCACATCCCGGCCTGCAGCTGGGTGGGGAACTGATTTACGCGCGCAAGGAACTGGAGGATGGTCGCTCGGGTGATCTGAGCCGCCTGCAATTTGCCATGAAGTACGCCTTCTGATGGCGCTATCGACCAAGGTCCAACAGCGACGCAGCGATACCCGGTGCTATAGTCCGGCTGCCTGCGACGATAACAACAGCAATGGAGAGTCCCCATGTCACGTTTAACCGAGGCCCAGGCGCTGGCCTATTGGCGCCGCAATCTTGCCCTGATGTTCAAACTTCTGGTGGTCTGGTTCGTGGTGAGTTTCGGCTGCGGCATCCTGTTTGTCGATGTGCTCAACCAGATCCAGATCGGTGGTTACAAGCTCGGCTTCTGGTTCGCCCAGCAGGGCTCCATCTACGTGTTCGTACTGCTGATTTTTTACTACACGCGCAAGATGGGCAAGCTCGACCGCGAATTCAACGTAGAAGAAGACTAGGGGCCGCCTCATGGAACTGCAAACTCTGACTTACCTCGTGGTTGGCGCCAGCTTCGCGCTGTACATCGGCATTGCGATCTGGTCGCGCGCCGGCTCCACCAAGGACTTTTATGTCGCCGGTGGCGGTGTGCATCCCGTCGCCAACGGCATGGCCACGGCGGCAGACTGGATGTCCGCCGCCTCATTCATCTCCATGGCCGGCATGATCGCCTTCATGGGCTATGGCGGCTCCGTGTTCCTGATGGGCTGGACCGGCGGCTTCGTTATTCTCGCCATGTTTCTGGCACCCTACCTGCGCAAGTATGGCAAGTTCACGGTACCTGAATTCATCGGCGACCGTTTTTACTCGAAAGCAGCGCGCGCGGTGGCGGTGGTGTGTCTGATCATCTGCTCCGTCACCTACGTGATAGGCCAGATGAAGGGCATCGGCGTTGCCTTCTCGCGCTTCCTCGAAGTTGACTACGGCACCGGGTTGCTGGTGGGCATGTGCATTGTGTTCTTCTACGCGGTGCTGGGGGGCATGAAAGGCATCACCTACACGCAGATTGCACAGTACTGCGTGCTGATCATGGCCTATACCATTCCCGCTATATTCATCAGCCTGAACCTGACCGGAAATCCCTTCCCGCAGTTGGGCCTCGGCAGCACACTGACCGGCACAGACACCTATCTGCTCGATAAGCTGGACCAGATGGTGATGGAGCTGGGCTTCAACGAGTACACCACGGAATACCGGCTGAGTGGCCTGAACATGTTCGCCTACACGGCGTCACTGATGATTGGTACCGCCGGCCTGCCCCACGTCATCATCCGCTTCTTTACCGTGCCGAAAGTACGCGACGCGCGCAGCTCTGCCGGCTGGGCACTGTTGTTCATTGCCATCCTCTACACCACAGCACCCGCCGTTGCCGGCATGGCCCGCCTGAACCTGATGCAGACCATCGAACCGACGCCCGGTGAATACCTGGTATATGAAGAGCGCCCCGACTGGTTCCGCAACTGGGAAACCACCGGTCTGCTGGCCTTCGAGGACAAGAACCAGGATGGCCGCATCCAGTACAGCGCCGACCCTGCGGTCAATGAAATGGTGACCGTGGATAACGACATCATGGTACTGGCCAACCCGGAAATTGCGCAGCTGCCCAACTGGGTGATCGCGCTGGTGGCTGCCGGCGGCCTCGCTGCCGCCCTGTCCACGGCGGCCGGGCTGTTGCTGGCCATTGCCTCGGCCATCTCCCATGACCTGCTGAAAGGGATGATAGCGCCGGGCATTTCCGAACGCGCCGAGCTGCGTGCCAGCCGGGTCGCCATGGCCGCCGCGATCGCCGGGGCAGGTTATCTGGGCTTCAACCCGCCGGGGTTTGCCGCGGGCACCGTGGCGCTGGCATTCGGGCTCGCCGCTTCCTCCATCTTCCCGGCCTTGATGATGGGCATCTTCTCCAAGCGCACCACCAAGGAGGGCGCAATTGCGGGCATGGTCGCAGGCATCGGGGTAACCCTGTTCTACGTGTTCCAGCACAAGGGTATTATGTTCATTGCTTCGACCGCGTTCCTCGGTGACATGCCGGCCAACTGGTTCCTGGGGATTGAACCCAATGCCTTCGGCGCGGTAGGTGCAATCGTCAACTTCACCGTGGCCATGCTGGTCAGCCGCGTCACCAGCGCACCGCCGGAGTCGGTACAGGAACTCGTGGAGCATATCCGCGTACCCGCTGGCGCCAGCGCCGCACACGACCACTGAGAGCAGGAGAAAAGCCGATGCTCAGCAACCGACACGTCATCATCGCACTACTGGTGGCCCCGTTGCTGTCCATCGGTGCGTGGTTTGCCGTGGGTCAACTGGTCGGAGAGCAGCCTCACCTGGCTGAAGCGGGTCGCGACTACCCACTCATTGCCAAGAGCAACTGTCGCTACGACAGCGGCCGCTGTGCACTGACCAACGGCAACCTGGAGCTTGAAATCGACGTACAGGCCCGAAGCTCTGGCTGGCAACTGCGGCTGCAGGCGTCACACCCCCTGGAGGGCGCTGTCGTGGCCATTGAGGAAGCCGGTAGCACGGCCGAACCGCGAGCCATGCGCCCCGATGAATCAAGCCCCCAACGCTGGGTGCTGAACCTGCCTGCACTACCCGGCGAAGGGGCGAGACTGCAACTGGTGGCCGCCGCAGGCGGCAGCCGCTACTTCGCAGACACGGGTTCGGATTTTCTGCAACGCTTCCGCACGCCGGGGCCCTGACTGTGGCCGCAGGCGATGACGCGCCCACCGTGCCACGAGCGCCCGTGGATCTGGCACCGATCGCGGATTTTCTCGCCAGCACACTGCCCTTCGACCGGCTTTCTCCCGCAGAGCTGGCGGACCTGCTGACGTCGGTTGCCATCAGCTATCACACCCACGGCGAATCTTTTGATGCCGGCTCCGAGCCACGCGGCTTGCGCATACTGCGCAGCGGTGCCGTCGACCTGCGCGATGCAGACGACACCCTGCTGGATCGCCTGGGCGAAGGCGAGAGCTTTCACATTGGCGGCCTGAACGCCGAACGCGGCGAGGTGCGGGCCTGCGTGATCGAGGATGCGCTGGTGTATTTTCTCCCGGACAGCGCCTACCAGGCACTGCGCCAGGCACACCGGGATATCGATCGGCATTTCAGCAGCCAGCGCAGCCGCCGACTGCGGCGCGCCGCGCGCTACCAGCCATCCCCGAACGCCCTGCTGCAGAGCATCCGTGACTACATGAGCACGGACCTGCTCACCGTCTGCGGCAGCGACACCCTGCAGGCTGTGGCCCGGGCCATGACGCAAAGGCGCGTCTCCTCGGCGCTGGTACTCGATGACGGCCGCCTGCAGGGCATTATTACCGACCGGGACTTGCGGGCCCGGGCGTTGACGACGGCACTGCCTGCCGACACGCCCATTGCCAGCATCATGACAACTCAGCTGGAAACAGTGGAAGCGGACTGCACCCTGTTTGATGCAACGTTGCTGATGACCCAGCGTGGCTATCACCACCTGCCCGTCGTGGAAGGGGGCCGCCTCGCGGGCATGATCACCACGTCAGACCTGATACTCGCGCGCCAGAATGACCCGGTGTATCTCGTACAACATATCTCCAGGCAGGACAGCGCCGAGGGTATCAGGACGTTGCTGACAGGCATGCCGGCGCTGGTGGTGCAATGGAGTCAGTCCGGCATGCACGCGCATCAGGTCAGCCGCGTCCTCACTGCCATATCGGATGCCGTGACCGTGCGCCTGATTCAGCTGGCAGAAGCCGAACTGGGGCCTGCCCCTGCGGCGTGGTGCTGGGTCGGATTCGGCTCCCAGGCGCGCGCCGAGCAGCTGTTTGGCGCCGATCAGGACAATGGCATGATTTTCGCCGATGAGACACAGCCTGAACACGCTGGCTGGTTTGCCGATCTGGCGCGGCGCGTCTGTGACGGCCTGCAACTCTGCGGCTACCCATACTGCCGCGGCGAAATCATGGCAACCACGGACAGTTGGCGGCAACCGCTGCACCGCTGGCAGGATACTGTGCGCGGCTGGACCACCACCCCCTCTCCAGCGGCGGTGATGCGTGTCAGCATCTTCTTCGACCTGCGGCCCATCTACGGCGAGGAAAACCTGTGCGAGCGTCTCCAGGAGGTGATGCTGCAGGAGGCGTCGGGCAACTCCATTTTTCTTGCCGCGCTGGCCGCAAACGCCCTGGAGAGCCGGCCACCGCTGGGGATGTTCCGCCGTTTCGTGGTGGAGCGCAACGGCGAGCACCGCGACGCGGTGGATGTGAAAAAACGCGGGGTGTTGCCAATCACCGAGATCGTGCGGCTGCACGCGCTGGCTCATCGCATACCCGCCGTCAACACGGAAGAGCGGTTGCGGGCGCTGGCGCGGGAGAAGAAGATGACCATGGGCGACAGCCGCAACCTGGCCGATGCCCTGCACTGCATTCAAGAGCATCGCCTGCAGCACCAGTGCCAGCAGATCATGTCGGGAGAAACACCAGACAATTTCCTGAAACCGCACGGGCTGCCGACACTGGCGCGCGAGCAGCTGCGCGATGCCTTCACCCTGATCGACGAATCACAGGCCGCCATGCGCCAAACCTACCGGGCGGGCATGGGCTGATGTGGCTGCGGCTGCGCCGCTTGCGCCGGCGGCAGGCCGCGGGAACGCCGTTGGCGGCATGTTGGCAACACCCTACTCCACCCGGCCGGACCGCCTGCAGAGAAACACCGTTTCTGGTCTGTGACGGTGAGATGTCCTCCCTGGACCCCGCGACGGGTGCGCTGCTAAGCCTCGGCTGGGTTGCCATCGAGCACGGCGCCATCCAGGTCGCCAGTGCGCGCCACTACCTGATTGCCGGAGAGCAGGCTGTTGGCCAGAGCGCCACCATTCACCATATCCACGACCGGGAACTGGCCCAGGGCGCGCCCGCCTCGACGGTCCTGGAAGCGTTCCTGCAGGCCGCGGCCGGCCGCGTGCTCGTGTTTCACCACGCCGCACTCGATATCGCCTTTCTGGATCGCCAGTGTCAACGCCTGTACGGAGCGCCACTGCTGCTACCGACAATCGATACACTGCGTCTGGAACAGAAACAGCGGGAACGCCGCAACCAGGCCTGCGCGCCGGGCGCGTTAACCCTGGCGGGCTGCCGCGCGCACTATGGCCTGCCTGTGCATGCCGCTCACAATGCGCTATTGGACGCCATTGCGACCGCAGAGCTGTTGCTGGCGCAGGTTGCACACCGCGGGCGCAACACAACACTGCGCCTGCGCGACCTGCGCTGAGCCACCCGATCAGCTGACCGGGTGTGCGCGGTTGGCGACCAGATGATCAACCACGGATGGGTCGGCCAGCGTGCTGGTATCGCCGAGACTGCCGACCTCATTTTCCGCAATCTTGCGCAGAATGCGTCGCATGATCTTGCCCGAACGGGTTTTCGGCAAACCGGGCGCCCACTGGATCACGTCCGGCTTGGCGATCGGGCCGATCTCGCTGGCACAGAGCTGCACCAGCGCCTTGCGCAGTTCCTCGCTGGGCTCAACGCCGTCCATGGGCGTCACGAAGCAGTATATGCCCTGCCCCTTGATGTCGTGGGGGTAGCCGACGACAGCAGCCTCGGCGATATCCTCATGCAACACCAGCGCGCTCTCAACCTCGGCGGTTCCCATGCGGTGCCCGGATACGTTGAGCACATCATCGACGCGACCGGTAATCCAGTAGTAGCCGTCTTCGTCGCGAGTGGCGCCATCGCCAGTAAAATAGTAGCCGGGGTAGTTGCGGAAGTAGGTGTCTACCATGCGCTGGTGATCACCGTAGATCGTGCGGATCTGGCTCGGCCAGGACGCCTTTATGACCAGGTAGCCGGAGCCTGCACCGTCAATTTCACTGCCGTCCTCATTGAGCAGGGCAAGTTGCACGCCGAAGAACGGCATACTCGCGGAACCCGGCTTGAGGTCGGTCGCACCCGGCAGTGGCGTGATCATCTGCGCGCCTGTCTCCGTCTGCCACCAGGTGTCGACAATTGGACAGCGGGAATCACCGACAACCCGGTAGTACCATTCCCAGGCCTCGGGATTGATAGGTTCACCGACCGACCCCAGCAAGCGCAGACTCGCGCGGGAACTGCGCTTGACGGGTGCATCACCGTGGGCATGCAGCGATCGAATGGCCGTCGGTGCCGTGTAGAACGTGTTGACCTGGTGCTTGTCGATTACCTCCCAGCAGCGGCCTGAATCGGGCCAGGTGGGCACCCCCTCGAACATCAGGGTCGTGGCGCCGTTGGCCAGGGGGCCATAGAGGATGTAGGTGTGGCCCGTTACCCAGCCGACGTCCGCTGTGCACCAGAAGATCTCCCCCTCGCGGTAATCGAAGGTGTATTTGAAGGTCATCGCGGCCTGCAGCAGATAACCCCCGGTGGTGTGCAGAACCCCCTTCGGCTTGCCGGTTGAGCCCGAGGTATACAGGATAAACAGTGGGTCTTCCGCGTCCATGCTCTCCGGCTCGCACTCTGCGGAAGCCGCGGCGGTCGCCTCGTTGTAGCAGACGTCCCTGCCCGCTTGCCAGGCCACATCTGCGCCTGTCACCCGCGCGACTATGCAGGTGTGCACATTGGGGCAGGACTCCAGTGCCGTGTCCACGTTACTCTTCAGTGCGATGGTCTTGCCACCGCGGCGGCCCTCATCGGCCGTAATGACCGTCTGGCAGTCGGCGTCCTGAATGCGATCGACGATGGCCGTGGGCGAGAATCCGCCGAAGACCACCGAATGGATGGCGCCAATACGGGTACACGCCAGCATAGCGTAGGCCGCCTCCGGCACCATGGGCATATAGATGCACACCCGGTCACCCTTGCCCACGCCGCGTGCTCGCAGCACGTTGGCCAGGCGACACACCTGCTCGTGCAACTCACGGTAGGTGACATGCTGGCTCTGTGTCGGGTCATCGCCCTCCCAGAGCAGCGCGGTCTGGTCTGCGCGGGTTTCCAGATGGCGGTCTATACAGTTGACGCTGACGTTCAGGCGCCCGCCAGCGAACCAGCTGGCACGCCCCTCGTGAAAATCGAAGTCAACAACCGTGTGCCAGGGTTGATCCCACTTCAGGAATTCAGTCGCTTTCTCGCCCCAGAATCCCGCGGGATCGTCAACCGAACGCTGGTACATCTGACGATAGCGCTCGGGAGTGATGTGCGCATCACGGAAATTCTCGGGAACCTTGTGTAGGGGGAAATTGGACATGTTATTGCTTCCGCCGATGGTGACTTTGCACCCGATGATACTGCTTCCCGGAAGGGGCGCAACTCGACCAAGGTCTATGCCCGAGTCGCTAGCCCAGCCACGTCCAGCGCTCCGCCGCGGCATCACCGCGCGCTCGCCCCTCGGCAGCCAGCTTGATCAGATGGGCGGACAGGGAGAGTTTGGCCCACTCGTGACGGGCGGGATCAACGTCGTCGTACACCACCTTGACCAGCGCATTGAGATCAGCCTGTCCCAGCGATGAGAGCCCCGCGACGACCTTGCGCTCGCGTGCCAGGCGATGTTCAACCAGACCCGCCACTTCCTCGCGGGGACTGTGGATCAGGTCGCCATGACCCGGCGCAATACTCTGCAGAGGGTAATCCAGCAACAGGCGCAGGGAGGCAATGTACGCTTTCATGTCACCGCCTGGCGGCACTATCACGACGGTTGATCCGTTCATGATGTGGTCGCCAGCGAACAACATACCGTCGTCTTCCAGCAGAAAGCAGTAATGATTGTTCACGTGGCCCGGCGTATGCAGGGCCCGCAGGGTGAATTCCGGGGCCGACAACACCCAATCGTGACTGAGCAGGGTTGTCGGTGAAAAGGTATCGTCCTGGAACCGATCGTCGGCAGGCATTGCCCCGATCACCTCAGCGCCGGTGGCCGCTGCCACGCCCTGCCATGCCGGTGAGTGGTCGGGGTGGGTATGGGTGCAGATAATCCAGCGAATCCGCCCCGCGCCAGCTGCAAGGATGGCCTCGATGTGCTCCGGGATAGCGGGGCCGGGGTCGACCACCGCGACCTGCTCCTCACCGAGCAGATAGGTGTTGGTACCCGGGCCCGTCATCATGCCCGGATTGGGCGCCACCAGGCGGCGTACGCGGTCATTGAGGCGGAAAGGCACGCCATGTTCAAACATCGGCCTACACCATATTCTCAATGGGAACCAGCGGATTCACATCGGCGTCGTAGTCAACGCCATCCACCTCAAAACCGAAGAGCTGCAGGAACTCGCGACGGTAACCCTGGAAGTCCGACAACTCATGCAGGTTATCGGTATCGATCTGTTGCCAGAGCGCCGCCACTTCAGCCTGCACTTCCGGATTCAGTTCCTTGCCATCAGCCCGCAGGCGTCCCTGATCATCCAGTTCACGCGCCGGGTTGTACAGCGAGTTGCGGAACAGCCCATCCACCTGCTCGATACAGCCCTCGTGTGTCCCCCGGGCCTTCATGACCTTGAACAGGATCGCCAGATAAATCGGCATGGCGGGAATGGCCGCGCTGGCCTGGGTAACCACCGCTTTCAAAACCGAAACACGCGCATCACCGCCATGGGCGGAAAGACGCTGGCGAATTCCCACGACCCGCCGATCCAGATCCTGCTTGGCGGCACCGATTGTGCCGTGCCAGTAGATATCCCAGGTCATCTTCTCGCCGATATAGGTGTACGCCGTGGTTTTCGCACCCTCAGCCAGCACGCCGGCGTCATCGAGTGCCTCTATCCACATTTGCCAGTCTTCACCCCCCATCACCGCTACCGTGTTGTCGATTTCTTCCTGCGTGGCGGGCTCAAGATGAAAGTCCTGCACTTCCTGCTTGTCGGTGTTGACGCCTTTCTGCACGGTAGGCTTGCCGATCGGCTTCAGAGTGGAATTGTGTACCACGCCGGTAACCGGATGCTGGCGACGGGGAGACGCCAGGCTGTAAACCACCAGGTCTACCTGCCCCAGATCCTCGCGTATTGTGGCGATGGCCTTCTGTTTTACCTCATCGCTAAACGCATCGCCATTGATGCTCTTGGCGTAGAGGCCCTCCGCCTCGGCAGCGCTGTGAAACGCCGCACTGTTGTACCAGCCTGCTGTGCCGGGCTTGGACTCGGTGCCTTCTTTCTCGAAGAAGATACCGAGGGTCGCCGCGCCGGCGCCAAACGCCGCGGTGATCCGGGAGGCCAGCCCGTAACCGGTCGAGGCGCCAATGACCAGTACCCGCTTTGGGCCGTTGTCGACAGGGCCCTGCCGCTTGACGTAGTCGATCTGGTTGCGCACGTTGGCTGCACAGCCTACGGGATGGGTTGTGGTGCAAAGGAAACCGCGCACGCGGGGCTTTATGATCATGATCGGTCGTCTTCCTGATTCTATTTTCTCGGATAACCCGCCTGTGGGCGTTGCCGGGAGTGTATCACAGGCCACACCGCCTCAAAGTCGCTTCCGTAAGTCACAGAATGGTCATCGAACCGTTATCTCAACGCCATCATTACGTCACAAAGTCCTCGCATCCTGCACCTGCATTTCATTGCCGAACCGAACGGAGAATCCCATGCGCCGACTCAACCCCTGGCTGCTTGCCACCTGCCTGACTCTGCCTGCCGTACTTGCCGGCTGCGATGGCGACGATGGTCGCGATGGACTCGATGGTGCTGACGGTAGTCCGGGCGAACAGGGGCCCACAGGGGAGAACGCCACCAACAGTCGCATAGCATTGAGCTTTCTGGGTCGCTACGAGACCGGAGAATTTGATGAGAGCGCCGCCGAAATCGTTGACTATGACCCCGCCACCCGTCAGGCCTTCGTGGTCAACGCGCAATCCGGCAGGGTGGACATCCTCGACATCAGCGCACCCGATATGCCCGTCCTGGCAGGCACACTGAACGTGGCGGTCGATATCGCCAGTGCCGTGCCTGCGCTGTCTGGCCCGGAAGCGCTCGGCGCTGCGAACAGCGTCGCGGTGGCCGGCAGCCTGCTGGCCGTAGCCGTGGAAGCCGACACGAAACAGGATAACGGCTACGTCGCCCTGTACCAGACAGACGGCACATTCCTTTCCGCGACCGAAGCCGGTGCGCTACCCGACATGCTGACGTTCACCCCAGACGGGAACACCCTGCTGGTCGCCAACGAAGGCGAGCCCAATGGAGACTACAGCATCGACCCTGAAGGCAGTATCACGCTGGTCGATCTGACTGGCGGCGCAGGTAACCCCGTGAGTCGCACGTTGCGTTTCACCGACTTCAACACCGGTGGCAACAAGACGCTGGGGAACGGTGTACGGATTTCTCCAAAAAGCGATAGTGTTGCACAGGATCTCGAACCCGAATTCATCACCGTTGCAGCGGACGGCAGCACGGCCTGGGTCGCGCTGCAGGAAAACAATGCGTTGGCGGTTGTCGACGTCGCAGCAGGTGAAATCAGCGCGGTCATCGGCCTGGGTTACAAGGATCACGGCCTGACCGGCAATGGCCTGGACGCAAGCAACCGGGACGGTGGCACCAACATTCGTGAATGGCCTCTGCGGGGGACCTTCATGCCTGATAGCGTGAAGAGCTATACCGTTAATGGCATTACCTATGTGGTCAGTGCCAACGAGGGCGATGGCCGAGAATACCTCACCGATTCCGCCAACGAAGCCGAATGCAGCGCACAGGGCGGTTTTGACTACGACGACGGCGACTGCTTCCACTATCTCGACGAGATTCGCGTCGGTGACATCCTGGATACGGGGGCGACCATAGAACTGGCAAACCTGGAGCGCTTTGCACCGGACCTGGATTCTCTGCTGGACACCGCCAACCTCGGTCGTATCAAGGTCATCACGAACCTCGGTGTACGAGACTGCCCTGCCGGCAGCCTGGAAACGAGCGGACAACCCACCGCAGGCTGCGTGTATGAGCACTTGTACAGCTTTGGCGCGCGTTCCTTCAGCATCTGGGACAGCCGCAACGGTTCACTGGTGTTCGACAGCGGCGCCGACTTTGAAACTGTCACCGCGCAGCGTCTCGGTGATAGCTTCAACGCCAGCAACGACGACAACACCGGTGACGATCGCTCGGACGACAAGGGCCCGGAGCCGGAAGCTCTGGAAATCGCCAGCATCGACGGCAAGTTCTATGCGTTCGTCGGACTCGAGCGTGTGGGTGGCATCATGGTGTACGACATCAGCAACCCGGAGAACGCAACGTTCGTCCAATACATCAACACGCGAGACTTCAGTCAGAATATCGAAAGCCTGGTCGACGAGGGTAACTTCTCTGCGGTGGGCGACCTGGGCCCTGAGTCCATTCGCTTCGTGCCGGCAGAGCAGAGTCCGAATGGTGAGGCGCTGCTGATCGTCGGGAACGAGGTCAGCGGCACCACCGCCCTGTTTGCCGTGAACGTGGTCAGCGGTGAGTGATCGTCGTGCGACCGCTGATCCAGACGGTGCGGTAGGGTTCCAGCTGCAGTGACTGGTCAAGGTCTGGATACGGCTCTCCGCTGATCAGGTCTTCCCATTGCGCCTCCTCGGGCAGACTCAGGTCGAGGAGGTTCAGACGCTGCGGTTCGTCGGAGATATTGCTGATGCAGAAAATCTGCTGCGCAGCTTCCTGACTGTGCCGGGAAAAGCCAAACAGTGCGCTCCCGAGCTGCAGGGTAAACTGGGCCGCATTGGGGTGGAATGCGGGCTGCGCGCCGCGCAAGCGCAGCAGGCCTTCCAGAGCCAGCATCACCTGCCGGTGGGTGCTCGCTGGATCAGCAAGCTGCGCCTCGAGTTCTGACCACTGCCACTGATGGCGATTGATCGCACGGTTGTGCCCGGTATGCGCCATACGCTGGTAATCGTTGCGTGTGCCCAGCAGGCTGTGGATGTACAAACCGGGGATGCCCTCCAGCGCGAACATGATGGCGTGTGCGCAGACGAAGCGTGCAAAGCCCCAGCTATCTGGCCCCCGAACGGTACCCTGCAAGGCATCATAAAGCGCAATGTTCACCTCGTAAGGGCGCTGCGCCCCACCCTCCAGCGCGCGCCAGGACACCTGTCCACCAAAGCGCTGCAGCGCGCCGAGCAAGGCAGCCAGTTCGTCGTCACTCAACAGCCCCTCAACGGGGCGCAGGCCGATACCATCGTGCGAGGCAATGAAGTTGAAAAACGTCGTGCCGCTGCGGGCTGGCGGCATTGCCATCAGCCATTGCCGCAGATAGGTGCAATCCCCGGTCAATAGCGTATTGATCAACAGTGGCGGCAGCGAAAAATTGTAGACACAGTGGGCCTCGTTGGCGTTCCCAAAGTAGGACAGATTCTCCAGGTTGGGGATGTTGGTTTCCGTAATCAGGATGGCATCGTGTCTTGCATGCTCGCTCAGGGTACGGAACAGCCGCACTACTTCGTGTGTTTGCTCAAGATTGAGGCAGCTGGTTCCCGGGATTTTCCACAGGAAGGCGATGGCATCGAGACGAAAGATGCGCACTCCGCGATCCAGATAGAGTCGCACGATGCGCACGAATTGCAGCAACACCTCAGGGTTGCGGAAATCGAGATCGACCTGGTCGTGGCTGAAGGTGCACCAGACATGGCGAGGGCCGCGCACGGTCTCCACCATGCGCAGTAGCGGCGAGGTCCGGGGCCTCACCACCGCGGAAAGATCCTGCGCGGGATCCGCAGTGAAGAAGTAGTCGCGACCGGGGGACTCGTCGCGCAGGAAATTTTCGAACCAGGCACTGCGGCTCGAGCAGTGGTTTATCACCAGATCAGCCATCAGGTCGCAGGATGCGGCGATCTCACCGATATCGTCCCAATCGCCCAGCGCTTCATTGACGCTGGAATAGTCAAGCACTGCAAAGCCATCATCTGATGTCCAGGGATAGAACGGCAGGATGTGCACGCCGCTGATCACGCCGTTGGTATGGGCATCGAGAAACCGTTTCAGCGTGTGCAGGGGCTTCTCGCCAGGTGCCAGCAGACTGTCCCCATAGGTAATGAGCAGGGCATCGCGCTCACTCCAGGTGTTCCTGCCGGGCGCCGGTGTCAATACATCGCGCTGCAGTCGCATTGCCTGTATCAGCTGGGGCACCAGCTCGTGGGCTGATGCGGCGGCCGGCGTATCCGCGTAGATCACCTCCAGGTGCTGCTGCACGCGCGCCTGCAGCCATTCAAAGTCGGACTGTGCGGAGCTCATCACCGGGGTGTACCGTAATCCTGCATGTCTGCGTCCACAGCCTCCTGCAGCCGCTCGAGGATGTCGGGTACTGCACTGATCACCCGGTTCCAACTGGGAATGAAAGGCCGCTCCATAGGGTGCTCAAGGAAGGCCTCGCCGGCCTTCATGATATTCTCGGCGAACATTTCGACCGCCATTTCCTCCTTGTGGATATCGAGACTCAAGCCATTCATCACCGCGTCATTGTGATAGGTCTCCACAAAATCGAGAGCGATGCGGTAATAGGTCGCTTTCAGGGAGCGGAAGGTTTCGCTGTTGAAAGTGACCCCGCGGGTTGCGAGTTTGCGGAACAGCGCCTTGGCAATGTCGATCGACATGCGCGAGAGACCGCGGGTCGCATCGTCCTGTGACATCTCCTGATGCTTGTGATCATAGACGTCTGCGATGTCGACCTGGCAAAGCCGGTTGTTGGCGTAGTTGCGATACACTTCAGACAGCACACCGATTTCCAGCCCCCAGTCACTGGGAATGCGAATATCGGTGAGCACATCGCGGCGGAAGGAGAACTCGCCCGCCAGCGGGTAGCGGAAGCTGTCCATGTAATCCAGGTATTCCATATCGCCCACGGTTTTCTTCAGGGCGCGCAGCAGCGGCGTCACCAGCAGGCGGCTGACCCGCCCGTTGATCCTGCCATCCGCCACCCGCGCATAGTAGCCCTTGCAGAACTCGTAGTTGAACTGCGGGTTGGATACGGGATAAATCAGGCGCGCCAGCAATCCGCGCTCGTAGGTAAGAATGTCGCAATCGTGCAGCGCCACTGATTCGGCGCGCCCGGAGGCCAGCGTGTAGCCCATGCAGTACCACACATTGCGACCCTTGCCGGCCTCGCGCGGCGCCAGATCGCGGGCCTCCAGCTCCGCATCCAGAGCGCGTAGACGCGGGCCGTCGTTCCAGAGCACACGATGGCGCTGGGGCAGGGCCGAGAAGAAGGTCAGGGCGGCCCGGTATTGCGCCTCGTCAGCCCGGTCGAGGCCGATCACAACTTCTGCCAGATAGGGCACACGCCCCAGTTCCTGCACGATATGCGGTAGCGCCGCACCCTCCAGTTCCGAGTACAGGGAAGGCAGGATGAGCCCCAGTGGACGGGTACGCGAGAACCGCAGCAGCTCGGCTTCCAGTTCGTCCACGGAGCGGTGCGAGAGGTTATGCAAGGTGGTGATAATGCCGTTCTGGTAGAAATCGCCCATGCTGATCAGTCTCCTGCAATGGTGTAATGGTGCAGCCAGGCAAGCACACCTTCGCGCCAGCCAGCCGGACCCAGCCCGGTGCTGCGCAGCACACCGGTCGTGCGTGCCAGCGGTGGAAAGTCGTGTGTCGGCGAGCGCACCAGCAGCGCGGTTTCTGCCGCCTCCAGCATCGGCACATCATTGCCGCTGTCGCCGATGGCGAGGTCATGCAGCGGCCGTCCCGGCGCGTCGTACTGGTAGGCGCGGCGCAGGTAACGCAGTGCCTGCCCCTTGTCACAATCCCCTGCCACCGTCAGGAAACGTCCTCCCTGCTGGACACGCGCACCCGCGGCTTCCAGCGCGTCTACAAACTGCGCGCGACGCTCAGGGGTACCCAGCCACTGCACCGGCTCACTGAATTCGCGCTGTGCCGCCAGCGCCGCCGCGTCGGCATCAAGCCCCGTCGCCGCCACGATGCCGTCGATGCCCAGGCGCTCAAAGCCGGCAAACTCGCCCGTAAACTCTGCCGCCAGCGCATTCAGCAGGGCAAGCCAGCGGTCTCGGGGGGGTGCGAACCGTACCTCCTGCCCATCCCCGCAGGGTAGCGCCTCAGGCAGTGGTTCACGAAAGGTGCCCGAGGGCACAACGATCGCCGCGCCATTTTCAACAATGATGGGATGCCTGAGGCCGAGCGCGCTTTGCAGGGGGAGCATTTCCGCGCGGGTCTTGCTGCTCGCGAGGATCACCGGAATCTCGGCCTCCCGCAGCTGGCGCAGCGCGTCTGCGGCGGCATCCCAGCGATAGCTGTGATGGTCCAGCAAGGAGCCATCCAGATCGGTGAATACCAGCAGGCGCGGCTTCATCGGGGCACCATCGGACCTGCCCAGGCGTTTATGCTGCGGTCACTGCCAAGTGTCCACACCAAATCCATGCGCGGCGGCAGGCTCGCCAGACAATGCCGCGTGAGGCGCTCGTAGTGCTGTACGAAATGCGCCAGCGCGGCCTCATCCATGAGGCCAATCGCGTGTTCGCTGGCACCTATCCTGGCACGCAATCGGTTCTCCTGCTCCGTGCGCCAGCGCAGCACATCGTCAAACGAGGGCGCCTTCAGCATCAACCAGCAATCCGGCTGTGCGTGCAGTGTCGCATAGTCGCCGGCCAGCTGCTGATTGACATAACCACGCCAGACCGCCTGCGGATCCTCACGCCGTTCCAGCGCGTTACAGGGCACTGCAAGCGCCGCCGGCGGTTCGGGCGTGGCACCGAGGCACCATCCTTCAAGCAGCACAACGTCCAGCGGCGCGCGGATACGCGGCCACGCCGCAGCGGGCTGCCGATCATCCTCCGCCTTGCTGAAGCGGGGAACCGCTACGTCGCCGGAAACAGTCAAGGCCTGCAGGGTATGCAACAACAAGGGAATATCGTGCGTGCCGGGAACACCGCGCGTTGCCAACAGGGGATGCACGGCGTCCGCCAGCGCCTGACGCTCCGCGCGCGTCAGGTAGAAATCGTCCAGCGACATACACAGTGCAGAGAGCCCGGCCTCATGCACCAACCAGTCGCAGAGATAGGCTACGAGCGTGGTCTTTCCCGCCCCTTGCGCACCATTTATGCCCACCAATAGCGTCGGCTGCGCACTACTGCGGTGCGCTTTGACGAGCTGCACCGCCACCGGATCAAACCAGCGCCCGGCCTCGGTCAGGTAGTCCGCAGGCAGGTTTTCTCTGGCGAGGAAAGCAGCACGCCAGTCCTGCTGGCCAGAATCCTGTATGTTGCCTGCCGTCACGCCTTCTCCTGTCGCGTTCACATTCGCCTGCTGACAGTCCTAGCAGGCTCCGTGCCAACCGGCGCGACGCGCTAGAACAATAACCTGCGTATATCCCCCAGCAGCGTCACCAGTTGTGTGCAGAAACGGCCGGCATCACCGCCATTGATGACGCGATGATCGTAGGACAGTGACAGCGGCAGCAGCGTGCGCGGCTGGAACGCCTTGCCGTCCCACACCGGTTTCACCGCCGCGCGGGACACGCCCAGGATCCCCACCTCCGGGGTGTTCACAATCGGGGAGAAGCCATTGCCACCGATATTGCCCAGGCTGGAAATCGTGAAGCAGCCGCCCTGCATCTCGGCAGGCTTGAGCTTGCGCTCTCGCGCCTTTTCCGCCAGTTCCACTACCTCTTCCGCGAGTTCCCAGATGGACTTGCGATCCACATCGCGTATCACCGGCACCATAAGCCCTACCGGTGTATCCACCGCCATGCCGATGTGCACATAGTGCTTGTAGACCAGATTCTCACCATCGGCTGTCACCGAGGCGTTGAACTTCGGGTTGTCGCGCAGAGCAGTGGCGCAGGCCTTGAGCAGGAAGGGCATCGGTGTAAGCCGCGTGCCACGCTGTTCGGCCTCCTCCTTCATGCTCTTGCGAAACGCTTCCAGGTCGGTGATGTCTGCGTCGTCGAACTGGGTGACATGCGGCACATTCAACCAACTGCGCTGCATATTGGCGGCCGTGAGCTTGTCGAGCTTGGTACGCGGCACGGTTTCGATAGCACCGAAGGCGCTGAAGTCGACATCCGGGACGGTCGGCAAGCCGGCTCCGACAGCGGCGACGGGCGCCTTGCCACTCAAGGCGCGCTGCACGAATCCCTGCACATCCTCCTTGAGCACCCGCTCACGGGGCCCGGAACCTGTCACTTTCGCCAGGTCAACGCCGAGTTCACGGGCCAGCTTGCGCACCGCGGGGCCCGCGTACACCAGCGCGTCATCACTGTCTCGGGCCGCTGGCTGGCTGGTGGCCGCTGCCGGTGTCGCGGGTGCTTGCACCGCGGCCTCATTAACCGGGGTCGACTCCGCGCTGGCCGCAGGACTATCGCCGCCCGAGCTCGGCTCGACCGACTCATCGCGGGCGCTCTCCAGCAGTACCAGCGGATCGCCCTCACGCACCGCCGCACCCTCTTTGACCAGCATGCGGATCACCTTGCCGGCGCGCGGGGATGGCACCTCCATAGAGGCCTTGTCGGACTCCAGCACCACCAGTGAGTCGCCCTCGGCGACCTCGTCCCCGGGCTTTACACAGAGCTCAATGACATCGACTGCATCCTCGGTGCCAATGTCGGGCACCTCGACGGTGACCTCGCTGGGCGCACCGCTGTCCGGCGACGCCTGCTCGGAAGCCGGCTCAGCCTTGGCGCCCTGCGCGGTCTCCCTGGCGGGAGACTCGCCCTCGGGCTCTGCCGTATCGGGGCTGGATTCGGGTTCGGGTTCGGGCTCGGCCTCTGTCTCGTCCCCGGTTTCCACAACGACAATCGGGTGCCCCTCGGCAAGCTCATCACCTACCTTCACCAGAACCTGCAGAACCTTACCGGCCAGCGTGGAGGGAATCTCCATGGAGGCCTTGTCCGATTCGAGTACCAGCAAGCCCTGTTCCAGCTCAATCTGGTCCCCTGCCGCGACCAGCAGTTCGATGACCTCTGCGCCCTCTGCGCCGCCGATATCCGGTACTGTTATCTGTTGCTTAGCCATGCGCCTCGTTTCCTGTACCGTTAAAGGGTGGTGGGATCGACTTTGTCCGGGGAGATGCCCAGGGCCTGCATGGCTTCGACCACCACAGTCGCCTTCAGCGCACCGTCATCCACCAGTGCCTTGAGGGCCGCCAGCACCACGAACTCCCGACTCACCTCGAAGAACCGTCGCAGGCGCTCGCGGGTGTCACTGCGACCGTAACCATCCGTACCCAACACCGCATAGCGGCGGGGAATGAACTGGCGCAGCTGCTCTGCATGGGCTTTCATGTAGTCAGTCGCCGCAATGACGGGCCCCTCATGCCCCTCCAGCTGCTCGGTCAGGTAGGGCACGCGCGGCTCGTCCTCCGGGTGCAGCAGGTTCCAGCGCGCCACACTCTTGCCCTCGCGCTGCAGCTCGTTGATGCTCGTCAGGCTCCACACATCCGCTGCCACACCGTAGTCCTGCTCCAGGATGGCCGCAGCCGCCTCGACTTCCCGCAATATGGTGCCGGCGCCCATGAGTTGCACGCGCGGACCCTTCTTGCGCGTCGAGCGCCGCAGGGCGTAGATGCCGCGCACAATGCCTTCCTCCACTCCCTGGGGCATCTCTGGCTGCTGGTAGTTCTCGTTCATGGTGGTGATGTAATAGAACTTGTTCTCACCTTCCTGGTACATGCGGCGCAAACCGTCCTGGATGATGACGGCCAGCTCGTAGGCGTAGGCAGGGTCGTAGCTGACGCAATTGGGGATGGTGCTGGCCAGGATGTGGCTGTGGCCGTCCTGGTGTTGCAGTCCCTCCCCGTTGAGCGTGGTGCGGCCCGCCGTGGCACCGATCAGAAACCCCCGCGCCTGGCTGTCGCCAGCCGCCCAGGCCAGATCGCCAATACGCTGGAAACCGAACATGGAGTAGAAGATGTAGAACGGCACCATCGGATAGCCGCTGGTGCTGTAGGAGGTCGCCGCCGCGATCCAGGCGGAGAAGGCACCGGCTTCGTTGATGCCCTCCTCCAGGATCTGTCCCTTCTGGTCTTCCTTGTAGAACATGATTTGCCCGGCGTCCTGCGGCGTGTAACGCTGGCCAACGGAAGAATAGATGCCCAGTTGGCGGAACATGCCTTCCATACCGAAGGTGCGGGCCTCATCGGGTACGATGGGCACCACGCGCTCGCCAATATGCTTGTCCTTGACCAGGGTTGAGAGCAGGCGCACGAACGCCATCGTGGTGGAGATTTCCCGCTTGCCGCTACCCTTGAGCTGGTTGTCGAAGGCACTGAGCGGC
This sequence comes from Halieaceae bacterium UBA5044, assembly GCA_002416125.1. Classification (GTDB taxonomy): domain Bacteria; phylum Pseudomonadota; class Gammaproteobacteria; order Pseudomonadales; family Halieaceae; genus Haliea. The sequence goes on along the minus strand of DIBU01000022.1, from coordinate 197,315 downwards.
GGCGTCTCCAGCAGCTCAAGCTCCTTGCGCCGAGCAGGAATCAACCCACCCAGCTCTTCCCGCCGCTGCATCATGTAGCGCATTTCCGGGCTGTCCGGTGCTGGCCGGTAATACGGCACATCCTTGAGCTCGGAATCCGATATGGGAATGCCGAAGCGATCGCGGAATGCCTTCAGGCTGTCGAGATCGAGCTTCTTCAGCGAGTGGGTCTCGTTATTGGCTTCGCCCGACTCGCCCGTGCCGTAGCCTTTGACGGTCATCGCCAGAATCACTGTGGGACGTTCGTGCTGCGCGACCGCCTGGGCATAGGCCGCGTAAAGCTTGTAGGGGTCGTGGCCGCCACGGTTGAGGTACATGATGTCGTCGTCCGACAAGTCCTCGACCAGCTTCAGGGTCTCCGGGTACTTGCCGAAGAAATGCTCACGGGTGTAGGCGCCACCGTTGTACTTGTAGTTCTGCAGCTCACCATCGCAGACCTCGTCCATGCGCTGCTGCAGCAGGCCGCTGTCGTCTTTCTCCAGCAGCGGGTCCCACTTGCGCCCCCAAATCACCTTGAGCACGTCCCAGCCCGCACCGCGGAACACGCCCTCCAGTTCCTGAATGATCTTGCCGTTGCCGCGCACCGGACCATCCAGCCGCTGCAGATTGCAGTTGACCACGAAAATCAGATTGCCGAGGCGCTCCCGCCCGGCCATGGAAATGGCACCCAGTGACTCCGGCTCGTCGCACTCTCCATCGCCGAGGAAACACCACACGTTGCGATCGCCATGATCGACAAGCCCGCGGCTCTGCTGATACTTCATCACGTGGGCCTGGTAGATGGCCTGAATGGGCCCCAGCCCCATGGACACCGTGGGGAATTGCCAATAATCGGGCATCAGCCAGGGGTGTGGGTAGGAGGACAGGCCATTGCCATCGACTTCGCGGCGGAAGTTATCCAACTGCTCTTCGGTCAGCCGGCCTTCCAGGTAGGAGCGGGCATACATGCCGGGGGCACTGTGTCCCTGGTAGAACACAAGATCACCGGGATGCCCGTTCTCGTTGCCGCGGAAGAAATAGTTGAAGCCCACATCGTACAGGGTAGCGCTGGAGGAAAACGAGGAGATGTGACCACCCAGCCCCTCGTCGTTGTCGTTGGCGCGCATCACCATGGCCAGTGCGTTCCAGCGCACCAGAGACCGGATGCGACGTTCCATGAACAGGTCGCCGGGCATCAGCTTTTCATCGCGCGGTGCGATGGTATTCCGGAACGGTGTGGTAATCGCCGTCGGCAAACGCACGCCGGTCTCGGTGGCGTGCTTGGCAAGCTCGATAAGCAACTCAGCGGCGCGCTCCGGCCCACTGTATTTGCTGACCGCGTCCAGCGCGTCCATCCATTCCCGTGTTTCGATCGGGTCCTTGTCTTCGGTCATGCGGCTTAAACTCCTCAAGCGGGGTGGCTTGTGCGTACGCAGCTTTATTAGTTCTTAAATAGAACCTTATATGCACTCACAACACAGGGCTGAGTATAGCCGGTAACCTCAGAAATTACCTGCTTTTGCCTGCGCGCGCCTCACGTACGGGGTAGCACAGTACACCACACATACCCGCTGTGACAAACATACAGTTCTTTTATGGAACCTTATTCGACACTTTCATGCCACAGAGGCCGCGCAGACGGCAATGCTACTGGATGGTGTAGCCCCCCATACGCGCCTTCACCGCCGCCGCCGACTCAACCGACTCACCATAACCACCCGGAACGGCTGCCGCTTTGCCCGGAGCAACCACCAGCAGGGACCGCCGCTGCTGCATGAACACCGCGTCGAAGTAGCGGCGCCAGTCATCGAGCGCCATGGATTGCACCGCCTCGGCGAGCTGCTGGCGGCTGTCAAATGCCGTTTCGCGCTTGGCGATCGACTGCCAGTAGAACTCCGCCCGCTCCCACAGGTTCTTGTCGGGGCGGAGGATCTCACCGACCAGGGAGTCGCGGTAGCGCAGGAACTGCGCCTCATCAAGACTGGCGTCGACGCCGTCCAGATAGCGATCCATCGCCTCGACAATGGCGGGCGCGGGCGTATTGGGCGACTGGATAAGCATCATCAACCCCGGCACGTCCAGCTGCGGCCAGGCAAAGGCGCTGACCACGTAGCCCAGCTGCTGCTCAGTGCGCAGCTGCTGGTAGAAACCCGTCTTGATAACGTGCGCGGTCAAAGCCGTTGCCGCCCTGTCGCTCCAGGTATCCCCCGCTCCCTGCAGGTACCATCCCACCACCGCGTCGTCATGGGGCACTTCCACCACATACTTCAGGGCAGTCCCGGGCTCCAGACGGGTCACCTGCAGCGGTGGCATGGCGAGGGGCTCCCCGGGGGCCAGCAGCGTGTTCACACGCTCGGCCACAGCCGGCACCTTGTCCGCCGTGTAGTTACCGTAGAGCAGGGTTTCCGCCGTTGCCTCACCCCAGAAATCCTGAACCCAGGCGTTCAGGCCGGACAGGCTGATTGCCTCCAGTGCATCAATCAGCGGCTGCTCACCCCACTCACCGTGCAACAATGCCTCGCGGGCATCGTCGATCACCTGGCTGCTAGGCCGCTTGGCCACGGAGTTCTTCAGTCCGCGCACCATGTCAGCGCGGATGTTGTCGAAGCGCTGATCACTGAAACTGGCCTCATCGATCGCGACCAGCAGGCGATCCAGCAGACGCTGCTGTTTGTCGTCATAGCCGCTGATACGCAGGCTGATACCCTGCGCATGCTTGTAGACATCGAAATTCAGCCCCGCCAACAACGCAGGATAGGTGAACTCGTTGACGGCATCTTTCAACAGCGCGGTATACAACAAGGCCGCAGCCGCCTGCTCGGGAGTCTCTCCCACATGCGGCGAGCGGAAGTTGATGTACAGGGCCCCGCGAGGCACACCAAACTCCGTATCCTGACCGAACCAAACGGTCTGGCGCGGCGTTTCCAGGGTACGCAACGGTGTCTGCGCAACCGGGTCCTCGCTCACCAGCGTGACGTCTTCGGCAATAAACTCATTCGGGGCGGGCAAGGCCAATGCGGTATCGCCCACCGGCGCAGTCCAGCGTGCAAGCTGCTCGGCGCTCACGGTCTGCACGCTGTAGGGCACCTCGTAGTGGGGGCTTACCCTGTCGACCGGGACCGAGGCGTGGCTGATGGTCACCAGTGCGTTCTCCGGCACCACCGCAGCCAGCAGCTCCTCGATCAGCGCTGGCGCATACTCGCTCATCAGGCTGCCACCGCGAAGGATGTCTTCGGGCGCGTAATCGTGCATGCCGCTGGCCAGCGCGCTGACATAGTTCACCGGGTTCGCCTGCTCGCGAAAGCGGAACTGCAGGTCGGCCAGGCGGGACTGCTCGTCGTACAACCACTGTTGGGGGCCTTCGGCACGCAGCAGATCGAGGTAAGCAAACAGCAGTTGCAATACCCTGTCCTGCCCGGCGAGTCCCGCTTCCGTCAAGCCGATACTGATACTGAACAAGGCGCCGCCACGCCAGCCCAGCCCCGAGCCTGCCGCCAGCGTCTCCGCCAGGCCCTCTGCCTTGAGCTGGGACAACAGACTGCCCGCCCCCTCGTGCCCGACCAGGTTGCCGAGGTAGGCAAGGGGGTTGCTGCGATAGTCAGCGCGGTAGTCCGCTACCGGAAACGACACTTCAAGCTGGCGCAGGGTCGCCTGTGGCTGGACCTGCACCAGCATGGGCAGGCTCTCTGGTGTGAAAAGTGGTTCGGGAATATCCGTCACCTCCACCTCACGGTTGGGGACAGCGCTGAACAGCGGCGTCACCAGCGCTTCCAGCTGTTCAAGCGACTCGGCACCAAACACCACCAGGCGCATCTTGTCAGCCGAGTAGTGCTGTTCGTAGAAACGCAGCAGATCTTCGCGGATCGGCTGTTCCGGCGTGTCCGCTAGGGTTTGCAGGCTGCCCACTGTGAACTGGCTGAAGGGATGCGCCGGGTTCATTACGTCCTGCAGCACATCCAGACCTCGCCGCGAGTCACTGCGCAGCCCCATCTGGTATTCCGCCTCGACCGCATTCATCTCGCGCTCGACATAGACAGCGTCAAAGCGTGGGGCGATGAAGAACTGGGCAAATCGGTCCAGTGCGCCGGGTAAATACGCTGCCTGGATATCAAAGAAATAATTGGTGTGCTCAAAGCTGGTGTAGGCGTTGTGGCTGCCACCGTGCTGGTCAATGTACTGCTGATAATCCCCCGCTTCCGGGTATTTGTCGGTGCCGAGAAACAGCATGTGCTCGAGGAAGTGCGCCAGGCCCTCGCGTCCGGGCGGGTTATCCCCGCTGCCTACCAGCACATCGAGGGCGGCCGCGGCCTTCGGCGCATCCGGGTCTGAAATGAGCAGCACCTCGAGCTGGTTGGGGAGTGTGAGGTAGCGGTAGGCGTAGTCGTCATTGGGACTCTTGACCGGCTGTGGCTGCGCCGGGGGTAGGCTGGCACAGGCGGCCAGCAGGGCGAGCACAGTAAACAGGGCCAGTGATCGATGCCACTGTCCAAACCGGGTTGCTTGCATGAACTTACTCCAGACTGCGTTGGTTATCGCCCTCCATGGGCGTGGGCCAGGCATTGATCACTGCCTTGATCAGGGTTGCCAGGGGAATGGCAAAGAAAACGCCCCACACTCCCCAGATACCGCCAAAAAACAACACGGCGAGAATGATGGCCACCGGATGCAGGTTCACGGCCTCGGAGAACAGCAGGGGCACCAGAACATTGCCGTCCAGACCCTGGATGACAAAATAGACCGCCATCAGCCAGTAAAATTCACTGGTGAACCCCCACTGGAAAAAACCCACCAGCAGTACCGGCAGCGTCACAAGCGCGGCACCCAGGTAGGGGATGATCACCGACAGGCCGACGCACAGGGCCAGCAGGGCCGCGTAATTGAGCTGCAGGAAGGTAAAGCATACATAGCTGACTGACCCGACGATCAGGATCTCCAGCACCTTGCCTCGCGCATAGTTGGCAACCTGGGTGTCCATCTCCGACCAGATACGCCGCAGCAAGGGGCGCTCGCTGGGCAGAAAGGTGGCCAGCCAGCTCAGGATCTGCTGCCGATCCTTGAGAAAGAAGAAGACAAGGATGGGAATCAGGATCATGTAGACCAGCAAGGTGAGAATACTGGGGATGGTCGCCAGCGACCGCGTCACCACCTGCTGACCGAGACCGCCCAGCTCTGCCTGCGCCAGCGCCACCATCTGATTGATCTGCTGCTGGCTGACGACATCCGGATAGCGACCGGGCAGCAGGGTCAGCAGCTGCCGGCCCTGCTCCAACATACGCGGCATTTCCGAGGCCAGCGCCACCAGCTGACGCCAGACCAGAGGCAGCAGACCGAGCGTCACACCGAAGAAAATACCGACGAACAGGGTATAGGCCACGCTTACGCCCACCCAGCCCGGTAAGCCGCGCTGCTCCAGCCGCCCCGCAAGACCCTGCATGAGATAGGCGAGTACAATGGAGGCCACGACCGGCGCGAGGATGTCGCCGATCGTCATCAGCAACGCTACCGCGACGACGAGCAGCACCAGCAGAAGCACCGACTCTTCCTCGAACAGGTAGCGCTTGTACCACTTATTGAAAATATCCAGCATGCTGCCGCTTCCCGTTGCCTACCGCTTTTTCAGCAGATAGGAATAAATGCCATCGTGCTCGTCGGAGGCCAGCAGCGCGTGGCCGGACTGCTCCGCGAATACCCGGAAGTCGCGCAGAGAACCGCGGTCAGTCGCGAGAACCCGCAAACATGCCCCGGCCTCCATCCCGTTAAGCGCCCTCTTCGCCAGCAGCAGCGGCATCGGGCAATCAAGCCCCTGCGCATCGACCTCCACCACTGCGTCCCTTGCCTTCTGCATCATTCACCTGCCGGGTTGGTTCGCCGCGCAGTATATCCATTCATCCGATACACCCCAACAGCGCTGAACTTTTCTGTAAAACGATCATCACAGGGACTGTTACTGTGCTGGGCCGCCCGTGCGCCGTTCACGTACAATACAGGGAATGCCGTTGGCCCGCGCGGCTGTCATTACACGTGGTATGTATAGAGCGTATGCTGCTCCGACGTTTCAGACCGACCCTGCTGCACGCCGCCCTGCTGGCGACACTGCTGCCCCTGGCTGCGGCTTCGACACAGGCTGTGGAAGGGCTAAAGCTGCCCAATCTGGGCGAGTCCAGCACCAGCCTGTTCTCCGCCGAATACGAGTATCAGCTGGGGCGTACCTGGCTGAAGATTTTCCGCAGCCAGGCGGCCACCATGGACGACCCGCTGCTGTTCGACTACCTCGAAGACCTGATCTACCGTCTGGTCATACACAGTCAGCTGGAGGACCGGCGCATCGACCTGGTGCTGGTCGACAACCCGACTATCAACGCGTTTGCCGTCCCCGGGGGCGTGATCGGCGTGCACAACGGCCTGCTGATGTATGCCCAGACGGAAGACGAACTGGCCTCGGTGCTGGCACATGAAATCGCGCACCTGAGCCAGCGTCACTTCTCGCGCCGTGTGGAGTTCCAGCGCAATCAGCAGCCGCTGAACCTGGCCGCCATGCTGGCGGGCTTCGTGTTGCTGGCCACGGCCGGCGGCGATGCGGGCATGGCCGCACTGTCTGCGGCCCAGGCGGCAGCCCAGGATTCGGCATTGCGTTACAGCCGCAGCAACGAGGCGGAAGCCGACCGTGTAGGGATGCAGACGCTGGTTGCGGCCGGCCTCGACCCGCATGCAACACCGGCCATGTTCGAGCGCATGCTGCAGGCCTCGCGCTACGCCAGCGGCAACCGCATCCCCGAGTTCCTGCGCACCCACCCCCTTTCGGAAAACCGCATTGCCGACACCCGCAACCGGGCGCGCCAGTACGCCAGCCCGGCGAACCGGGATGACCTGCAATACCAGTTGATGCGCGCCCGGGTTGCCAACCACCTCGCCGCAACACCGGAGGCCGCGATACAGCAGTTTCGCGGTGAGCTGGATGGCAATACGCGCTCACGCGAGGCATCCACCTACGGCCTGGTTCTGGCGCTGACGGAGGCGGGCCGGGTGGATCAGGCCGCACTGGAACTGGACAGCATCTGGTCCAGCAACCCGGAACGCCTCGAGTACAAGCTGGCCAATGCAGACATCCTCATGACGCGCGGCGAGCCGGGTAAGGCGGCAGAGCTGCTGGAGCATGAGCTGAAGCTCTCTCCCGGCAGCCACCCGCTGGCGATGGCGTATGCGCGGGCTCTGATGCAAGACCGCAAACCGCATATTTCGGAGGCTGTGCTGCTGGAGCAGAGCAAGGTCCGGCCCGAGGACCCCGCACTCTGGTATCTGCTGGCCGAGGTTCAGGGCCTGTCAGGAAATATTGTCGGCCTGCATCAATCTCGCGCCGAATATTTCATCCTTACGGGCAACCTGGGTGAGGCTGAGAAACAGTTGAGCTATGCACTGAAGCTGGTGGGCTCAAACCACGTCGCGGCTGCGCGCATCAACGAGCGCCTGAGCGATATCAACACCTTGCGCGAACGCATGGATATCTGAATCAGGCGCGACCCAGCACGCTCTTGTTGAGATTGGCGGCAAAATCGAGCATGCGGCGCAACGGCACCATGGCTTGCTGCCCTACGACCGGGTCGACGAATACCTCGTTGCCGCCGCGTTCAAACACCTGATCCAGCGCTTCCAGTTCGTTCATTGCCATCCAGGGGCAATTGGCGCAGCTGCGACAGGTAGCGCCATTGCCCGCCGTCGGGGCGATAATGAATTCCTTGTCCGGTGCCTGCTGTTGCAGCTTGTAGAAGATGCCCTGGTCCGTGGCGACGATAAAACGGGGGTTCGGCATCTCCCTGGCGGCGCGGATGATCTGCGTGGTCGAACCGACCCGATCGGCCAGTTCGAGAACCGCCGCAGGCGACTCGGGGTGCACCAGCACCGCGGCGTCCGGATAGACCCGTTTCAGATCGGCTATCCCGCGGGCCTTGAATTCCTCATGCACAATACAGGCGCCGTCCCACATGAGGATGTCGGCACCGCTCTGGCGGCGCACATAGTCCCCAAGGTGTTTGTCCGGGGCCCAGATGATCTTCTTGCCCTGCGCCGCCAGGTGCTCGGCCACATCCAGGGCAATGCTCGAGGTTACTACCCAGTCCGCGCGCGCCTTTACCGCCGCCGAGGTATTGGCATACACCACCACCTCGCGGTCTGGATGCGCATCACAGAAGGCTGAAAATTCCTCGATCGGACAACCGAGATCCAGGGAGCAGGTCGCCTCAAGCGTGGGCATCAGCACACGCTTTTCGGGGGTGAGGATTTTCGCGGTTTCCCCCATAAAACGTACCCCGGCCACAATCAGCGTGGTCGCCGGGTGATCGTGCCCAAAGCGCGCCATTTCCAGAGAATCCGACACGCAGCCACCGGTCGCCTCGGCCAGCGCCTGAATCGCCGGGGCGGTGTAGTAATGCGCAACAATCACCGCATTTTCCGCGCGCAGACGCTCGCCAATGCGCGCGCACAGCTCGCGCTCCTGCTCGGGGCTCAGCTCGTGCCGCTGAGCATTATCCAGATGAACCTGAACCTGCTTGCGGATGGATTCCAGCTTGTCGGAGGCAATGCTCATGATCGGCCCGTCGTGCGAAAAGGCGGAGGATTCTAGCACAATTCAAGCGGATGTCGCCGCGTGCAAGGTCGGCACTGCGGACCTCTTCGCCGGAAAAAAATGTGAATGCGTCGGTGTTTGCGAAAAATTACTAGAATTTCTCTCACATACTACGTATAACCTCATGTTAAATATAGAATAAGCAGCGATATAACCACGCCGGTGGGGCGCGAGCCCGAAGGCGGCGATATAAGGATGATGCGGGGAGCCTGTGGATCTGCGAACGATTCTGGCGATTTCAGCCAACAAAACAGACCATCTGATCCTGGCAGACTGCCTGGACCGCGCCGAGCCCCGCCGATTCCGGTTGAGCAGCAGCACCTCCCTTGAGCGCCCGCTGGATACGCTGACAGACCCTGCGATAGAGGCCGTCATCCTCGCCGCAGGGCCCGAAACCGACTACCTGCTGCGCCTGGCACAGAAACACGTACCGTCCCTGCCCATCATTCTTCTGCGCGACAGCGTGCCGGACAGCGAGCAGTTACGCCAGCTGCGGGACAGCGGCGCACAGGACTACCTGGTGCGCGGGCAACTGCAAGATCCCATGCTGCACCGACTGCTCGACTACAGCATCGAGCTGAAACAGGCCCGCAGCACCATCAGCGAACTGTCCAACCGCGATACCCTCACCGGCACACTCAACCGGGCCGGCTTTCGCGCTCACCTCGAACGCGCCATGCAGCGCTCGCAGCGCTACCGCTTCAAGACGGCCCTGCTCTACCTCAATGTCGACCAGTTCACCAACATCAATGATCACTACGGTGAACAGAATGGGGACGCGGTTATCCAGGCGTTGAGCCAGCGCATGCTGAGCAAGCTGCGTAGCAGTGACAGTATCGCTCGCCTCGGCGGAGACGAGTTTGCGGTGATACTCGAGGATGTAGGCACGCCCGCCGACATGGCACGCATTGCAGACAAGATGCTGCAGGCCATTGCGGCACCCTACTACCTCGAGGGCCAGCACGTGGCCATAGACGCGAGTATTGGCGGTGCGCTCTACCCGGACGATGCCTCCAGTATGAGCGAGCTCATGGACCATGCACGCAGTGCCATGCTGCAGGCCAAGACGATCAGCGGCTGCCGCTTCGTGGCTTACAGCGATCACCTGCAATTTGATATGCAGGGCACCAGCACGCTCGCTGCCGAATTGCGCCTGGCGGCGCGGCACAACCAGTTCGAGCTGCATTATCAGCCGCGCATGAACCTTGAGCGCGGGCAGCTGGCGGGGCTGGAAGCCCTGCTGCGCTGGAATCATCCGCAACGCGGCCTGATCTGTCCCGGTGAATTCATCGCCGAATGTGAAGACATGGGCCTGATGAAAACCATCGGTTATCAGGTCATACAGCACGCCTGCTGCGCCCTCAATTGGCTGGGTGACCAGCAGATGCATGACGTTGTGGTGGCGGTCAATATTTCGTTCTCGCAGATTCAGGACGATCGGTTCATCACTGCGGTGAAAGACATTCTGCAGCGCACGGGTGCAAATCCCGCTCGCCTGGAATTCGAACTGACAGAAACCACCATCCTGAAAGATCCCTCTGCCATCAAGGCACGCATGCACGAACTGATGCAGATGGGCATCCGTTTTTCGCTGGACGACTTCGGCACCGGTTTCTCTCAACTCACCCACCTCACCGAGCTACCCATCTCCGCCATCAAGGTCGACGCAGCTTTCGTGAGGGACCTGCCTCATAACCCGCAGCAGGCGGCGGTGTGCAGCCTGATCATAGAAATGGCCCGACGCCTGGAAATCGAAGTAATCGCAGAGGGCGTTGAGAATCACGAGCAGGTCAGCTTCCTGCGCGGCCAGAATTGCGAGCAGGTTCAGGGCTTCTACTACAGCAAAGCCATTCCACTGCAGCAGCTGCCGCGCTTCGTACAGGAGCAGCGCTTCAAGCAGCGGGAGCGCATATCATCCTGACATTTTGTAACAGGGCCCGCGATACGCAGCCTTGCATCGGCGCCTTGGACAAAGAAGCCTATGCGGTAGCGACACGGAGTGGTAGCCTTGACCGATCTTCAGGTTGCCGCGCATAACGTACTGATGCCACAGTCCAGTTCACACCCGCTACGCGCAAAAATCCTGGTCTGTGATGATGACCAGATTGTGCGTTTATTGACACGGCAGTGCCTGGAAGCCGAGGACATGATTGTCATCGAGGCCAGCAGTGGCCCAGAGGCGCTGGAGCTGTTTTCGTCTGAACGGCCAGACCTGGTATTCCTGGATGTCGAAATGCCGGGCATGTCGGGGCTTGAAGTCTGCAAGCTTATTCGCGAGATGCCCCAGGGGGAGTCCATCCCCATCATGATCGTCACGGGCTCCGACGATCGGGACTCCATCGACCTGGGCTTTGACGCCGGCGCCACCCAGTACAAAACCAAGCCGGTAAACTGGTCCCTGCTGGGCAGGGATGTACAGTACATGCTGCGTGCCAGCCAGGCCTTCAACGCCCTGCGTCGCCAGGAAGACCGGTTGCGTTATCTGGCCTACTACGACCCGCTGACGAACCTGCCAAACCGCCGCAATTTCAATGAACAGCTGGTGCGCATTCTGAAGCGCAGCCAACGTCGCAAGTCCTACGCTGCACTGCTCTTTATCGACCTGGACAACTTCAAACGGATCAACGACTCCATCGGCCACGGCCGGGGTGACAGGCTGCTGGTAGAGATCGCCAAGCGCCTTACACTGGAGCTACGACAGGATGACGCCATCAACTTCTTCAGTGATGACGATGAAGACGACGATGCGAGCGGCGATGGCAGCGCGGAAATCGCCAGATTGGGGGGTGACGAGTTCACCGTCGTACTCTCCGACGTACCCGATACCCAGCATGTGGAGAGCATTGCGCGGCGCATTCTCGAAAGCCTGTCGCAGCCCATCGCACTGCAATCGCACAACCCGGTTGTTACGCCCAGTATCGGCATCGCCATTTACCCGACTGATGGGGAGGACCCCGACAGCCTGATCCGCAATGCCGATACCGCCATGTACGTGGCGAAGGCCGAGGGACGAGCCTGCTTCCGCTTCTACAACGAAGAGATGAACGCCAAGGCCGTAGAGCAGCTCAAGATGGAAGAAGAGCTGCGTCACGGGATGCAGGCGGGTGAACTCGAGCTGCGCTACCAGCCCCAGGTCGAAGTCGCCACGGGCAACGTCGTCAGCCTCGAGGCGCTGGTGCGCTGGAAGCACCCATTGCGCGGCATGGTATCGCCAGCGGAGTTCATCCCCGTTGCGGAGCGCACAGGGCAGATCATAGAGCTGGGGGAATGGGTCATGACCCAGGTCGCAAAAGACTGCCAGTACTGGGATAGCCTGGGACTGCCGGCCTTCCGCGTGAGCGTCAATATTTCCCCCCTGCAGTTTAACCAGAGCGGCCTGTCCCGGTTTGTACGCGGCTTTCTGGAGAAGTCGAAGATGCTGCCGCACAGGCTGGAGCTGGAGCTCACCGAAGGCGCCATCATGACAGATGCGGAGGCCAACATTGTCAAACTCAAGGAGTTGAAGGCCATTGGTCTGGACCTCGCGGTCGACGACTTTGGCACTGGCTACTCCTCACTGAGCTACCTCAAGCGCTTTCCGATCGACACGCTGAAGATCGACCAGAGCTTTATCGCAGACCTCGGCAGCCCCGATGGCGCCGCCATCATTGATGCCATCCTGGCCTTGTCGCGCACCCTCAACCTGCGTGTGATCGCCGAGGGCATAGAAACGGCAGAACAGATGCGCTACCTCGTCGACAAGAAGTGTGACCTGCTGCAAGGCTACTATTTTTCCGTGCCGGTTTATCCGGAGGAAGTACCCAACCTGCTGCGCCACAATTTTTCCGAGCAACTCGCCTCGGGACAATAGATTGACAGCACAGATGCGTCTGTCACTGAGGAAATTGCCACTGAGCCTGGCCGCGTTGCTGTGGCTCGCATTACCGGCCCACGCCGAAAACCCTGACGATGCGTCCCTGATGATTATGCTGCAGGGCACTGACGTGACGGAACTGCGGCAATTGGTGGAAGGCGTCGGCGGCACCGTCACCCACGATCTTCCCATCATCCAGGCGCTGGGCGCCGCTGTCACCGCGGCACAGCTGGACCAGATTCGCAGTTCACCGCTGATTTTACGACTGATTGACGACCTGTCGATGGACATGTCCGAGCCGCTTCCTCCGCCAGACACGGGCCAGTGCCATCTGGGTGGCGCACTGGAGGCCCGCGTCAGCGACAACAGGCTGGAATGGGACATACATAATCTCGGAGCGGCCGCTGAACAACTCACGCAAGTGCAACTCTCCTGGCCCGGAGCGCTTGGGCCGGACGCACAGATACAGCTGGGAGCGGCGCCGCTCAAGCTCCCGCCACCCGCGCAGAAGGGCGACGGCGCCTGGCATACGCAGGGCGAAATTAACGGGCGTGTTCCGGCACCCCTGCCAGGTGACATTGCAACATTGGCCGTGGCATTCCCGCAGCAAGCGGACGCAGGGTCTGCGGGCTGGCAACAACACCATTTCGGTGTGGCGCTTCAATTCGGTGAGGAGTGCAAACTCAAGATGATCCCGGGGTACACCGATTACTTTTCGGACACGTACTTCCCGAGCGTCTCAGGCGCAGCCGAACTACACCGCCACGGGATCACCGGCCGCGGCGTTACCGTTGCCGTACTCGACTCGGGACTCTGGGAGCACCCGGCACTCGCCAAAGATACCCGCGGCGAGAACCGCATTGCAGGCCGCTACGACGCAATCCGTGATGTCGCCGACCACCCCGTGCCTGATGCCAGCGGACACGGCACACACATGAGCAGCGTTATCGCTCACAGTGAGCAAGTGCTCACAAATGGTAAGCCGGATGGCAGCTATAAAGGGATTGCCCCGGACGCTCGACTGGTCGCCATCAAAGCCTTCGATGAAGAAGGGCAAGGCGATTTTCTGGACATCGTCCGCGGCATTCAGTGGGCTGTCGACAATCGGGAGCGCCTTGATATCAAGGTGCTCAATCTTTCGTTTGCCGCCCGCCCCCGCTGGCCTTATTTCCTTGACCCCATTAATCAGGCGCTGATGCGCGCCTGGGCCGCAGGGATCACCATTGTCGCGGCGGCCGGGAACGAAGGTCCCGCACCCATGACCATCGGCTCCCCCGGTAATCTCCCTTACATCATCACCGTTGGCGCCTACACGGACTCCTGGACAGTTGACGACCGTAACGACGACTACATCCCTGGATTCTCGTCGCGAGGCCCCACGCCCAGCGGCCATATCAAACCGGATGTCGTCGCGCCTGGGGGCCACATAGCGGGCCTGGCAGAACCGGGCAGCGCACTGACGCAGAAACACCCAAACTACATGATCAGCACCGGTGAGCTGGTCATGACCGGCACATCACAGGCCAGCGCACTGGTTTCCGGTATTGCCGCCCTGTTGCTCCAACTCGAGCCCGACCTGAGCCCCGATGACATCAAATGCAAACTGATGAGCAGCGCCGAACCTGCCATACACAGGAACGGTCGCCTCTACTACAGCCCCTTCCAGCAGGGTAGCGGCGCTGTCAGCGCGACACGCGCGGTGACGCTGGGGATATCAGGCTGCGGCAATGCGGGGCTGGACCTCGCTCGTGAGATCAGCGGAGAAATGCACTTCGAGGGCCCCGCTGTAGTTGACGATGCCGGGCAGCCGACGCTGCCGGGTATCGAGCATATGCTCGCTCCCGATGCCACGGAGGACGCCCCTTCCAGCGCTTTGCGGTGGGGCGTTAAAGCCCACATCGAGCGAAAAGACGGCCTCCCACCGGAAGAAAACTTGCCGATAAACTGGCTCGAAATCTACTTTTCCGAGAAAGCAAAGATCGAAGAACTCTCGCGCAACGCGGACGTCAATTCCAGCAACTAACCCGCAATTTCGACCCGCTACCCCATATGGGTCAAACCCGGAGCAACACCTCACCGCGCATATTTTTTTAATTGTTTTTCAATCATTTAGAGCCAATTACCTCAAGCCAACTATGAATCAGCGGACGCCTTCCGCGCTCCTTTAAGAAACCGCTGCCCCAAACAGGGTATGGAAACCTCTTCAACCCCCTCTTCCCCAACTCTATAACGTCCCTAAGCATCACAAACCCGCGATGCAAAGTGCCTCTCAAGGACGAGATCAGGTTAAAGAAATTGGGTCACAAGGGTGGCCGTATCACGCGATGAGGCAGAGGATTTTATGAGAAACGACATGAAGTCATTGCGACTTACAAAAACCTTCGCTGCTTGCGCTTTCGCCGCGATGACTCTCAGCAGCTACTCGTTTGCAGGCAACCTGCAGGATACCGAAGAAAACACCCTGAAAGTATCCGATATACCTGCGTCGATCGCAAAACAGTATGAATATCGCGCTCCCGGCTACAAGTGGGGAGATTCCAATGTCAGCCAACAAACATACTCAGCACACTGGGAAACCGCAGCCGCGAGCACCCCAAATTTTAAGTGGGCGAGTACTGATAGGGAACCATCAACCGATGCTGCGCTTGGCAGCGCCAGCGTTTCTGGTGACCCAAGCGACTCTGGCGCCGGAGTTGTAAGCCATGCCGGATACCGCTGGGGCATCCGCAACGTCGCTGACCAGGCAGGCTACCGCTGGGGCATCCGCAACGTCGCTGACCAGGCCGGTTATCGCTGGGGCATCCGCAACGTCGCTGACCAGGCGGGTTACCGCTGGGGCATCCGCAATGTCGCCGATCAGGCCGGTTATCGCTGGGGCATCCGCTACGTCGCCGACCAGGCCGGTTATCGCTGGGGCATTCGCAACGTCGCCGACCAGGCCGGTTATCGCTGGGGCATCCGCAACGTCGCCGATCAGGCAGGATATCGGTGGGGTATTCGATAGGCGGCCGTGTGGCGAAGAACTGAGAAAAAAAGCGGCTATAAGCCGCTTTTTTTTGGTTGTAGCTCCGGCGTGACCTCCACAGTGCAAGCACGCTATCATCGGACCCCGATCTTATCTAAACGGGGCCCATTTGTTTGAAGATATCAGTCAACACCCTGCTTTGCTTTCTCGGCGCTCTGTTGTTTAGCAATGTGGCTGAGTCGTTGAGCCCCCGCGACTACACGTTTCAGCTTTCCCCCGCAACCAAAGAACTTACGCAACAGTCTGTTAGAAGTGTCTTTCAAGACAGTAACGGCTTCATCTGGATACTTACACAGGAGGGCCTACACAAATTTGACGGCTACTCCGTCACTAGATTTAGAGCATCTAACCGAGATCCGGCCTCGATAAGCCATCAGTCAACTACTGATATCGTAGAGGATTCGAACGGCTTCCTTTGGGTATCAACGGCAGGAGGTGGGTTAAACAAATACAACCCCGCTAACCACAAGTTCTCGTCAATTCAAGCGGCAACCACGCAATCTGATAAGCACCCTTTGTCCAACAACATATATTCAATGTACAAAGATAGTGATGGTTTTATCTGGATAGCTTATGAGGGTGGCGCCGGATTCAGTAGATTTTCGCCAAATACGCAAAAGTTTGATCATTTCCCGCCCGACACTACCGCGAAGCAAACCCGTGCTGTTTCCTTTGTGGAGACGGCCGACAAGAAACTCTGGATATTAATAGACGGACTGGGATTACTACAGCTCAACAGACAGCGCGACTTTGAAAATATCATTGCAGTCACAACGGACGTTGAAAACTTCACCGGGGTCACTCGCTTTAGCCACCTCATGGCATCTAAAGATGGAAAGCTGTGGATATCAACACTCAATGGGGGGCTGATCAAGTTCAACCCGAATACAGGACGTTTTACACGCTACACCAACGAATCCACAAGAAATAGAGCCCTCTCCGACAACACCGTGTACATGTCGATCGAAGACCAATCTAACAACGTTTGGGTAGCAACACGTTCAGGCGTGAGCGTATGGGAACCAGAGAGCGACACGTTTACTTGGATCAATGCTACGAACTCAAATCTACCTGATGATCAAGTGTTTAGCATATTTCAAAGCAAAGCAGGAATTATCTGGATAGGCACCTTCAATGGACTTGCATACGGTACGAGATCGCTGTTCTCACGCGTAGATTCTGAAACCGGCTCTTCTGGGGACTCGATAAACACTTTTGCCGAAGACGGCGATGGAAGAATCTGGATAGGAACGAACTCGGGAATACACATCTACGACCCAAGAGGGGGCACCTCCGATCACTATCAACCTGCGACAGCCATAAATGAAAAAATATCCTCTCAGCTTGTAATGAGCCTGTTAATTGAAGATGAGTCCTTATGGATAGGAACCCTTGATGCTGGGCTAAACCGATTCAGCTTCGAAAACAACAAGGTCGAAACCTACAAGAAGCGCATATCGGACGAAGGTAGCCTGAAGGCTGATGGAATCACATCGATCGTTCGGGCGTCTAACGGAAATTTATTGGTCGGCACATATGGTGGCGGACTGAGCGTTTTTATTGAGAAAAGCAAAAGCTTTAAAACTTACCTTTTCGACCCAAACAATCCGGATAGCATCAGCAGTAATAATGTGATTGCAATTTCAGAAGATAGCGCCGGGGACATCTGGATAGGAACTGAAAACGGCTTAAATTTCTTCGATGACTCGGCGGAAATTGTCAAATTCAAAGGATTCAAGTCTAGTCTAGACGACCCTGAGAGCCTTTCGAGCAATATGCCCTGGGCGTTACACGAGGACAAATCGGGGACACTCTGGATTGGAACACAAAGCGGAGGACTAAATTCATGGACTAGGGATGACAGACGGAGGAAGATCAACCGTTTTTCACAGTACCTTGAATCGATCAATCTTCCAAGCGCGGATGTCTATGCAATAACTAGCGACAGCGATGGAAACATATGGATGTCCCACAATCGAGGGCTTTCAAGATTCTCTGTTGATAAAAACTCAACAGAAAATTTCGACCTTTCCGATGGCCTACAGGGTTCGGAGTTCAATCATGGCGCCGTATTTAGAGATAGCAAATCAATACTGTATTTCGGAGGTAACAATGGCTTCAACATAATTGACCCGAGTAATCTTAGAAAAAGCGTATACTTACCACCAGTTCAAATCACAGAATTTAAAATTCTTAACGAGGAAGTATTCTTCGACGAGCCGCTGTCTGAAAGAAAGGAAATAGAACTAGCTCACGACTTCCGATATGCCAGCTTTACGTTCGCATCTCTTGATTACACAAACCCGTCATCGAATCTGTATCGCTACAAGCTGAACGGGTTTGACGATGAATGGATAGAGCTCGGCACATCCAGGTCTGTCTCGTTCACAAGCCTTCCAGCTGGAAACTACGAGTTCCTCCTACAAGGCAGCAATTCAGATGGTGTCTGGAGCCCCGCAACATTATCTTTCTCTCTGCGAGTTCATCCTGCACCATGGTTTAGTCCCATCGCATACATATTCTATGGTATCGCGGCAATTCTCGTCATGGCGGCCATCGTTGCCCAACAAAGAGCCAGAAGCGCTCTTGCTATCGCCCGGCAACGTGAACTAGAGAACAAGGTTCAAGAGCGCACTGTAGATTTAGAAGAAGCTAGAAACGCAGCCGAGAGGGCAAACCGGGCGAAATCTGACTTCTTGGCGACCGTAACACACGAAATCAGAACTCCTCTGCACGGAATAATTGGGATGACGGAGCTACTGCAGCATACGCCACTCTCGGAGGAGCAGAAGCGTTACGCGTTAGCAGCGCATTCCAGTGGAGAATCTCTTCTGGATCTCATCAACTCGATTCTCGACTTCTCGAAAATTGAAGCCGACAAAGTAGTGGTCGAGCGTATCGAGTTTGACCTAGTGGGACTTCTAGATGAAATATGCTATATCCAAAGCGAAGCTGCAAACAGGAAGTCTCTCGGAATGTTCTATTACATCGAGCCTAACATACCTTACAGACTGATTGGAGACCCAACGAAAATTAGGCAGATCGTAACTAATCTGTTTAGCAATGCAATTAAGTTCACCGAGGAAGGCTCAGTGACACTGAGGGCAGGTTGGAAACCGGAAGATTCGACTCATGGTAAGGGCAGCCTATCTATAGAGGTGAGCGACACCGGCATCGGGATCGAGCCCAATGCGAAGGAACGTCTGTTTGAAGCATTTACTCAAGCCGATGCAAGCACCACCAGAAAATACGGCGGAACTGGATTGGGTCTAGCTATTTCGAAGAACTTTGTGGAGCTTATGTGCGGAAACCTTTCGGTCGAGTCATCACTTGGTGTTGGGACAAAATTTTTGATCACGATACCTTCCCTCGAGGCACCCGGGAATGGCAAGTCGCCCAGCGAAAATGTCGCCTCTGGGGTAACTCTATATTCAATCAACGAGAGGGTTATCGAATCGTTTGTTGGACACGCGAAGCGAGCTCAAAGAAAGGCATATATCTGTCGCACTCAAACCGAGGCATTCGTCAAAGAGCATACGAGCTCGGAAATAGTAGTCGATGTTGACGCTTTCATAGGAAAGACGGATTTAATCGACTTCCTTTCAGACTGTCATTTTGAGCGAAAGATTCTACTTTGTTCTTTCAGGTTTGATACCGAGCCTTATGAGAATCTGATCGATTCAGTCATCATTAAACCAGCTTCGAGCACATCACTTCTTCAGCTGAAGCCAGGCAATAGATTACCGAATGACGATTTCACAGATGACGTCCACTTTGGACAAGCCGGCAAAGGTGAGGTGGTCCGCGTATTAATCGCAGAGGACTTGGAAACCAATCAGAAAATTGCGAGGGCCGTTTTAGAAATGTTTGGTTGCGAGGTAACGGTCGCAAATAACGGAAAAGAAGCGCTCGAGAGATTCAAAGAGTCCACGTACAACGTGGTCTTCATGGATTGTCAAATGCCTGTGATGGATGGCTATGAAGCGACGGCCAGTATAAGAGAGCACGAGCAGATCAGTGGCATTAGAAAAACGCCGATAATTGCTCTTACTGCCGGAAACAGCAATGACGAAATGCGCCGAGGCATTGCAGCCGGAATGGATCAGTACCTCACGAAGCCGTTCAAGATGGACGAAATTAGGGATGCGCTTGAATCGCAGGGGATCGTGGTGAGGCGCGCGGCTCATACAGAATCACAAGACGATGATTCCTCAGACACGAGAACTACCACTAATGTTTATTTGGGCACAGAAACTCTGAACATGAGGGCCCTTGAGAATATTTTTGCCGTTGAAAAGCAAACCGGCTCTGACTTACTTGAAAAGCTTATAGACGGCTATCGCAACCAGATGACTCAAAAGATTGAGCAACTAAAGTTGGCCTCAAAAGAAAGGGATAGCAACTCCATTTTCTCAGCGGCACACGCCATTAAGTCCATGAGCTCAAACCTAGGGGCTGAAAGAGTACGAATAATCAGCTCGGAAATCGAGAAGATTTCAAAATCGGATAGTGCTCGCATCCTGGATGGAGAAATCAACGAGTTGGAGCTCGCCAATGAAGACTTTCTTTCGGCGATTAATCGGCTTCGCCGTCCTGCTTAGACGATGAGTAAGGTTCCCCTAGCAATTATATGTTCCACATTGGCAACATTGTTAGTATCTTTTCCGACGCATGCTACTGAGATTCAAAGTTCAACCCTTCAAGACGCGACTCGAATCCAAGCCAGTCAAATTTCAATCCAAGATTTTTCGAGCTCGGCTAATCTCAGGAACAGGCCGGTAACAGCAATTCTAATCGATTCCTACGGCCGCTTGTGGACGTCTACGCAAAGCGGAGTTTTTCTGCATGATGGAGAGCAGGTAATTTCGTTTAGTGCCCAAAAAGGGCACGAGCACTATGCACCCTCTCTAGATATAACCGCGCTTGCCGAGGATTCTAACGGTGAAATTTGGGCTACGTCCACAAGCCTCGGTCTCATGAGATATAGCTCTCAACGACAGAGCTTTCTCCTATTTCCGAGTGCACCTAGCCAAGGTATTACTGACGCAATTGCGCATAGCTCTGGAGACCTGATATTTATTGCACAGGGAAAAGTTCACGGCATCGACATATCAACGGGCGCACCAATCCATTGGATCACGCGTGCTTGGAGAGACTCAGGAGCAGGCGATGCTCATCAAGTGATGTTTTCAAACGGAGGCGACGTATTCTTTGTCTCCGGCTCACATGGTCTTGTAAAACTGGATGTTTCGGAGCGCAAGTCAGTAGAGACTACCTGGCGTGACGCTCTACGATGGATAACATCCGGCGGCGATACCCTAAATCTACGCGAGAATCATAGTCTTGAGAATACAGAGAAGTATGGCGCTCGCAATCAGGCATCGCCTACAGATTTGGAGACCGCGCTCGACGCTACACGTGGATCGTCGCGTAAGTTAGCGGTTTTCCGAGATTTAATATTTTTGGGTACCGACAAAGGTCTGTCAGCATTCACTCCATCCGGAACTCTTTTTCAGGAATATACCAAAAGCAACTCCGGGCTCTCAGGGGATCACATAACTGCACTAGCCTCAGACGAGAATCAACTTTGGATCGGGACGTTCAACGGGCTATCTCGACTTACCATCAGCGATTTTGGGAATTTTAGTCGCACCGAAGAAGCGCCCTTGCAAGACGTTTTAGATTTCTCTGAGGACTCGAACGGAGATATTTGGGTTGCAACATATAATGGACTGCTTCGCTATAGTCCTGGTTCGGAATCCATCAAAGATGCAAGAAGTGTGCTTCCAACGCTGGAAATTGTTGACGATAGGATTATGGCAGTTAGTAGTGCTTTCGGATCTCTGTGGATAGGAACCAGACGGTCAGGACTAACTATCTTCGATACAGGAAATAACTCTCCAATTTTATCCGATCTGGTTTTCGATGATGATTTCGCGGTTGCCAGCATAGCCCAGATTGACTCAAATAGGACATTAATCGGCAGTTATAGCCACGGGCTTTTTTTACTTTCCCGAGTAGACGATTCTCGAATCGCTTTACAGTCATCTCAATTGCTAAATGAGCCGATACTTGGAATTTTTCCGGTCGAGTTTGGAGTATTGGCTATAGGTGGATCCAAAATCTTTGCAGTGCAGCCGGAGGAAATGGACGTCGTGGAATTATCTCTGACAAAGGGTGGCAAGCCAAATAACATGATCTTGACCGCAGTCAGTCAGGTTTCACCCGAGAGTTTCTTAATTGGGACTCAAAGTCATGGCATGTTGATAGCTTCAATCAAGTCACTACAGTCTACAGCGACTCTTCGGGAGGTAATGCCAGAGATCTTGCAGTTTGCGTCCGCAATATATGCTATCGAGAAAGACGATTCAGGACGCTTCTGGATCGCAACATCAAACGGGCTTTTTTTATACTCTTCAGACCTGCGGTTCCTTCGAAGATACAGCCGAGCCAATCACTTGCAGGCCGACAACTTTAATTTCGGCGCGTCACTACGCTCTACAGACGGAACGTTATATTTTGGAAGCAACCTCGGGTTTACAAAGATTACGCCAAGCCTTGCCACGGCGCCCCCGCAAGAATCACGTCTTTATCTGAACAAAATTAACGCTGGCGCTCAGCGATTTCGTGGGTCGCAGCGCTTGTTGCGCACCGAAACCATCACCCTAACCCACAAAGATCGGTTTCTGACACTGAATTTCAGCACACGAGACCTTACCAACGTGGATACCACCAGGTATCGTCACAAGCTGGAGGGTTTTGATGACGACTGGGTAGACATCGGCAACCGCGGTTCCGCCACATACACCAATTTGCCCGCCGGCAGTTACGTGTTCAAAGCACAAGCTCTTAATGCCTCTGGGGTATGGAGCCCGGAGGGCGTATCGATCGGCGTCACTGTCAAACCCGCGCCGTGGCGGACATGGTGGGCATATACGCTCTACGGCCTGTTCGTGCTGGCTATCGTCTATCTGATGCTCAGGGTATACCGGGAACGAATGCTAAAGGAGCAGGCAGAGAAGCAAGCGGATGAGATGCAGAGAATAGCGGATCAGTTCGCTGACGAGGTCCAGGACCAGATGGACTTTCAGCGTGTACTCGCAGACTCAATGCATCGCTACAACAAGGAGTTGCTGGCATGGGCAAATGTCTGTATCCGACGCAGCGCCGAGTACGCACACGGCGACGCGTCAGCCCTTCAGTCTGGTATTGAGTACAGGCTGCGGGTGCTGGATCTGGTTCAGGATGCACTTTACTACCGAGGGGAGCAGCTCTACCTTGATCCCCATGCCTTCGTTTCAAAGCTCTTCACACTCGCGGCAGAGCGGCATCCAGCGTTGAACCAGCGACTGACCGCAATCAACGATGCCACGAACGAACTGCTTCCAGCTTCTCAGGCCATACCGATTGCAGTGATTGTTGGTGAGCTATTCGAGAACAGCTTGAGTCACAGCTTCGCAGCGTCACAGGGGCCTTGCTACCTGCGTATCGCTTTAACGATGCCATCGGTGAACGAAGTGCAGCTCGAAATTCAGGACAACGGCGTGGGCATACCGGCAGGCCTGAGTTTTGAGGCGGCGGAGTTTGCTGGTTTTGCCATCGTGGCTGACGCTGCATTGGCTGCGCGCGGCGCCCTCACGATTGGTTCAGACCGCAAGTCTGTGCTCGGACAGTTCTTGCTCGCTGAGAAGCCGAAGAAAAAGGATCAGCGGCCCTGAAACCTGGGCTCACGCTTCTCCTGACGCGCCCTGAACCCCTCCTGCAGGTCCTGTGACTCCATGCACTCAGCCGCCAGCCCCTGGGCGAACGCCCGATCGAGCGTGCCTGCAGCTGATTGCTGGATGATCTTTTTCATGGCTCTTACTGAAAGCGGAGCGAGCGCTGCGATACTGGCTGCGAGCCTGTCGACGGTGTCTTTGAGGGCCGCAGGCTGCACCAGGTAGTCAAGGAAGCCAATCTCCAGCAGCGTCTGCGCGGGCATTTCCTCTGCCGCCAGTAGCATGCGCTTCGCGGCGCTAACGCCCAAACGCTCCACAAAGCGGTTCACCCCGCTGACAGGGTAGCAGAGGCCTATGGCTGCCGCGGGAACTCTTAGTTTACTGCCCGCAATTCCGACACGAAAGTCACAGCTGAGCGCCAATTCGGCGCCACCGCCATACACGTTACCGCTGATCGCACAGATGGTGGGTATAGAAAGCTCTGCGATCAGGTCGGTTGTTTCCTGAAAGGCGTCGCCGGACAAACTGCCGCTTCCCAGCTGCTGCAGGGACGCACCGGCACAAAAGGTCTTGTCGCCCTCACCGGTGATGATCAGGACCCGGACCTGCTCGTCGCCTTGCACCGCCACCAGGGCAGATTGAATGGCGCTCAGCTGCTCTTGCCCGAGCGCATTGTGCTGAGCGGGATTGTTCAGTGTCAGGCGGGCGATGTGCCCGGTGCACTCATAGCGTATGGTATCTGTCATGGGGATGAATTCTGGCACACACCGGGATAAGGCGCCAGATAACACCGGCGTATTGGCGCTAGACAGGATACCGGGCCAGTCTGATACTGAGTGCTTTTGCCGGGACAGGAGAGGAATGAACACAATGAAGCGCTGCGGTTGGTGCGGAACGGACCCCCTCTACCTGGCCTACCACGATCAGGAGTGGGGCGTCCCGGTGCGGCACGACCCTACGCTATTCGAGTTTCTGGTGCTGGAGGGGGCACAGGCGGGCCTTTCCTGGATTACGGTACTGCGCAAGCGCGGCGGCTATCATCGCATGTTTGCAGGGCTGGACCCCGAGAAAGTGGCGGTCTTGTCCGATGCGCAGTTGGAGAGCGCCCTGCTGGATCCCGGCATCGTGCGCAACCGGCTAAAGGTGTTCAGCGCGCGTAAAAATGCCCAGGCATTTTTGAACATCCAGGCATCCGCTGGCTCATTCTCCAGTTACCTCTGGCAGTATGTCGACAATGTTCCGATCACCAATCACTGGAATAGTATGGCTGAGGTGCCGGGCCGCACGCCGCTTTCGGACAGGATCAGCAAGGATCTGAAGCGTCACGGATTCAGCTTCGTGGGGTCGACGATCATTTATGCCTACATGCAGGCCATAGGCATGGTCAACGATCACCTCACAGACTGCTTTCGGCACGCGGAGTGCCATCGCCTCGCGTTTGAGACCGAGGGGGCCTGATGGGGGACGCGGGTCGATCGCTGGAGGCGCGGGAGTCGAGCAGTGCACGGGTATGGCAGTTGGCGTGGCCCACGATTATTTCCAACCTGCTGTTCACGACCGTCGGCTTTCTGCACATCAAGATCGCCGCAGGGCTTGGAACGTCTGCTGTCGCTGCGGTAACCACAGGCCACCGGGTGTTCTTTCTTGTGCAGGCTATCCTCATGGGGCTTTCGGTGGCGACCACCGCGACCGTTTCGAGGCACTGGGGGGCCAAACAGGTCGCAGCGGCAGAGATGGCAAGCTGGACGGCGTTGCTGTTGGCTCTGCTGGTTGCGGCACTGCTGACTGTTCCTGTGCTTTGGGTGCCCGAAGCCATCGCGGGAATTTTCGGCCTGGACGACGCGACGACCGTCCTCGCCGCGAGTTTTATTTTCTGGCTCGGTTTGTTCAATCTCTTCTCGGCAACAAACATGATGTTGTCCACCTCGTTGCGTGCCACGGGCGATGTCATTACACCGCTGTATTTTCTCGCCTGCAGCACCTTCATGAATGTCATGTTCGGCTACGCGCTGGCATTTGGCGTAGGCCCGTTACCGACCATGGGCGTGGCCGGGGTGGCGCTGGGCGGTGGCATAGCGGGCGCTTTGGTAACCGTAGCGTTCGTCCTGATGTGGTGGAGAGGCCGCTTCAACCTGCAACCCGTAGGAGAGGCGCGCTTCGACTGGACCGCAGCCCGCAAACTGGTGCGCATTGCCCTCCCTGCCGTCACTGAACAGGGTGTTGTACAGATCGCCTTCCTCGCATTCTTTGCAATTGTGGCCAACTACGGCACCAGTGCCTATGCTGCCTACGGCATTGGTATCAGCCTTGTGGCTTTTCCCATCGTTGTCGGCTTTGGTTTCGGCATTGCAACGGCGACTCTGGTCGGGCAGCAGCTGGGAGCGGGCCGCCCGGCGCAGGCGATGCTCATCGGTTGGCGATCACTGCGTATGGCGCTCCTGGCCATGATCACACTCTCGGCACTGATGGCCTGGTACGCCCGGGATCTGGCTGCCTTCATGATCGACGATCCCGAGGTAATAGACCTCACGGTCGGCTTCATCTTCATCATTTGTCTTGCACAGCCCATGATGGCGGTTGATTTTGCGCTGGCCGGCGCACTGCGGGGAGCTGGCGACACACGCTTTCCGCTGCTGGCAACATTCGTCGGGATTATCTTCGGTCGCCTCCTGCCCGCCTGGCTCTGCGTACAGTTCGGCTTGTCCGTCTACTGGGTTTTTGCCGTGATGCTGCTGGATTACCTGTTGAAATCCTGCTTGTTGATGTGGCGTTATCGCTCCCGGAAATGGCTGGACACCACCTCCGGCAGAAACGCACAGGTCCCGCGCTAGACAGCGACAAAAAAAATACTTAAAGTTTGAATTGTCGACTATCGAGTACGGACGGCGGAAGCTCCAGAATCCGCAGAGGCGCTGCATGACCAGACTGAGTGAGGGACCACAACAAGGATCACCGTTCAACCGAACTGCACAGCACGATGCCAAACGCGCTGCCATCCTTTCCCAGGCGGCACAACTGTTCAATTCGAAGGGCTCGCGGGCAACCACGCTGCGGGATATCGCCGAGTCCCTGGGACTCACGAAAACCAGCCTCTACTACTATGTAAAAACCAAGGAAGAGCTCATTTTCCAGTGCTATCTGGCAACGCTGGATCATCACCTGCAATCGATGGCCGAGATTGAACGCCGCTGCGCGAGCCCGCTGGAGCGCGCGCGTCAGTTCTTCCTCCTGCAATTCGAAAACTGGCTGGCGGCGCAGGAAAACAGGGGGCCCCACTACGCGGCGTTGCTGGAGATCGCCTCCCTGCAGGGGGCACAGCGAGATGAGGTGGAGGCACGCTACATTGACATGTTCAAGCACCTACGTGGCTACCTGCGCGACGGTATCGCCGCGGGTGAAATCAGGCACTGTGAAACCTCGGCTGCAACGCGGGCGATCCTGGGCTCGGTGGACTGGGTATTTTTCTGGCTGCACAGCCTGCCCAGGAGCTCCGTACCCGAAGTGGCAGCACAGGCCTGGGACATTATCGCTCATGGCCTGCGCAGCGGCGAGGACATCTATCAACCCGCACCACTGGCCATCAGCTCATCACCGGAACCCTACATACAGGGCTTCGACCGCGATGAACAGAACAGGCAGAAACAGCAGGCGTTCTACAAAACAGGCACCTGGTTCTTTAACAAGAAGGGGTTCACCGGTACCTCGCTGGATGAAATCGCGGAGCAGCTGAACGTTTCCAAGGGTGCGTTCTACTATCATATCCGCAACAAGGAGGACCTGCTGTTCAACTGCTATACCTATTCGCTGGACATCAATGAAGAGATCCATGCCCAGGCAGTGCAGCTACAGGGTAATGGGCTGCACAAGATCGACCAGGTGTGCCGGAAGATCTTTCACGCGCAGAACTCTGACCGCGGCCCGCTGATTCGCTACAGCACCATCACCGCACTGCCGATGCCACGCCGTAAACAGATCCTGGCGCGCACTGAGGCCTCCAATCGACGCTTTGGCGACTTCATCCGTGAGGGAATAAGCGACGGCAGCATTCGGGACATCGATCCCTTCATCGCACAGCAACTGATCACGGGCGCCATCAACGCCTCCATGGACATCAAACTTTGGCGACGGGTGGACGATCTCGACGCGGTCGCCATCGACTACTTCGACCTGTTTTTCAACGGACTCGCGCCCCGCAAGGGCCGGGCCTGAACCCAATCAGAGAGGCATATTTGTGGCAGACAAACTGCAGAAGCTACTGACCCTGCTCGAAGTCGAGCGCATCGACAAGTACCTGTTCATCGGAAACAGCCCGAGCTACCCGCCCCGCGTATTCGGCGGTCAGGTGCTGGGACAGTCCCTCAACGCGGCCAGCAGGACCGTGGACAGCGAGCGGAAGGCACACTCCATGCACGCCTATTTCCTGCGCCCGGGAAACCCCAAGAAGCAGATAGTGTACGAAGTCGACCCCCTGCGCGACGGCGGTAGCTTCACCACGCGGCGAGTGACCGCGAAACAGGATGGCATTCCCATTTTCAGCACGTCGGTGTCATTCCAGGCCGAGGAGGAAGGATTCAGCCACCAGTTCGATATGCCCAGCGTCACGCCGCCCGAAGAGCTGGAAACCGATTTCGAGTTCTGGAGCCAGATGGCCAAGCGCCATCCGGAGCGCTTTGGACCGCCGATGATGCAGGCGCTGGAGCGTCGACCCGTGAAGCGGCGGGATTATCTGAACCCACAGCCACAAGAACCCGAGCAATACACCTGGTTCCGGGTCCTGGATCCGGAGCAGGTCATCGGTGACGACCCGGTTCGACACCAGACCATCCTCGCCTTCATCTCGGATTTCGCCCTGCTGGGCGCTGCCCTCCTGCCGCATCCGGCGACGGTCATGGACCCACAGATGCAAACCGCCAGTCTGGACCACGCACTGTGGATACATCGTCCTCTGCGGGTTGACGAGTATCTGCTCTACGCGATTGACAGTCCCACCGCGCACGGCGGGCGGGGCCTGAGTCGAGGCAGCTTCTATAACCGTCAGGGGGAGCTGGTGGCGTCAACCGCCCAGGAGTCACTGTTGCGGCGCAAGCGGCCTGTCAGCGATACGTGACGAGCTGCTCGCCCTGCTGCGCACCCAGCACCTGCAGGAAGGACCTGTCGTTGAAATACGACAGGGACACCTTGTCCCCGCTGTAGAACAGTTGCGTGACTGAGCAGTTGAAGATGGGCTCGTAGAATTTATAGGCGTGTTCGCCAGACAAACCCAGAACCTGACTGACGATGGTCGCAATCGTGCCGCCGGAGGTGAAGATGCCGACGGTTTTCCCCGCACCCTGGGCGGCCATCACCGCTTTCAGTGCAGCGCCGACTGCGCCTGAATACTCCGCCCAGCTCTGGATACGCGGTTCATCACAATCCCCTGAGGTCCAGTGGGTGAATACCGCCTCGATCACCTTCTGGTAATCCTTGCTCGACGACAGGCCCTTGTCCACCAGGGCCTGGATAGCCGGATTCGCTTTGGCCACAACGGGCACCAGGTAACGGATCTGCTCGTCATTGCGCACTTCATCAAACCGCGGGTCGATGTGATGCTGCACTGCAACCGGCTGGCTGGCCAGCGCCAGGGCTGTGGTCTCACGTTGGCGCAGCAGCGCACCGCTGTAGGCCGCGTCCAGCTGGATACCCTGATCCCGCAGATAGTGACCCAGCACCTCTGCCTGGCGACTCCCCAATGGGGAAAGTTTGTCGTAATCGTCGGCACCGAAAGACGCCTGCCCGTGCCGGAAAAGATACAGTGTAGCCATTATGCGATGTTTGCCTGTTGTTCAGGATTGCGGTTAAAGCGCAGCTTGCGCCGGTAGGGAAAGAAGTCCTCGACATGCCCCTCGCGGATGCGTTCCTGCAGACCTCGCCAGAAGCTTGCCTCATAGATATCACTGTGCATTTCATCGAACACCCGGCGCGCGCGCTGGTTGCCGGAAAAGAACAGGCGAAACTCCTCGGGGAAGATATCGTTGGGGCCCACGTTGTACCAGGGCTGGCTGGCCAGCTCTTCGGCCTCGCTGCGCGGCGTGGGAATCTCGCGGAAATTGCAGTCCATCAAGGGCACAATTTCGTCGTAGTCGTAAAACACCACGCGCCCATGTCGGGTGACGCCGAAGTTCTTCAGCAACATATCACCGGGAAAGATATTCGCGGCGGCCAGCTGCTTGATGGCGTTGCCGTACTCGTCCATCACGGCCACTACCTGCTCATCGGTCGCGTTCTGCAGGTACAGATTCAAGGGCGTCATGCGGCGTTCAACGTAGACGTGCCGGATCACCAGCGCCTTGCCATGTTCCTCGATCATGGACGGGGCGACTTTGTGCAGCTCATCCATCAGCTCGTCGGAGAAGCGTTCCCGCGCAAAGGCCAGGTTGGTGAACTCCTGGGTATCCGCCATGCGGCCAGCACGATCCCAGCGCTTCACCAGCCGGTATTTCTCCTTCACCTGTTCACGCGTCATTTCCTTGGGGGGCGTAAACCGGTCCTTGATGATCTTGAACACAAAGTCGTAGGACGGCAGTGTAAACACGCTCATCACCATCCCCTTGATGCCGGGCGCGATGATGAACTGGTCGGTGGTCTTCTGCATGTGCCGATAGGCACAGCGGTAGTAGTAGGTTTTGCCGTGCTTGTTGTAGCCCATGGAGCTGTAGAGTTCGGAAATCGGCTTGGCCGGCATCAGCTGCTGCAGGAACAGCACATACTGCGAGGGAATACTGGCGTCGACCATGAAATAGGCGCGGGTAAAACTGAACACCACACTCATTTTATCCGCACCAAACAGGATGGTGTCGACGTAAACCTCGCCGTTACCGGAGTGCAGAATGGGGATGACGATGGGCATCGAATCCGGCCCGGAAACAATTCTGCCGACGATGTAAGCGCCCTTGTTGCGAAAGAAATGAGGTTCGAGCGTCTGCAACTCGACACCTTCCCGGGAGAGATCCAGGCGCCCGGACAAGCAGCCATTGATCGCTGCCGCAAGGTTGTTGATATCTCGCTCGAGGTCTTCCCAGGGCAGCCTGAAGCTGTAATCTCCAAGCAGCGTAGCCAGCATCCGCTTGAGGTCATCGCCAAACGGGTAGCTCCGGTACACCTTGCTCACGTCCGGAGCCGGCATGTCCCCCTGAGGCGAGAAAACGAAGGCGTATTCGTCGCGGATCTTGCGGTGTTTGAATACGCCGCAGTAGACCGAGTTGAAAAACGTCTCGGCAATCTCGAAATTGTTATGCCCACGCACCAGGTCAGCGTAAACCAGACGCGCTTCCTGCCAGAACTGAAGCGAGTGCAGCTGTTCACCGGCAATCAACTCGACGTATTCCAGCACCCGGGTGGTGGCTTCCTTGTAGAGGTCTATGCGACGGATGGAGGCGGCATGCATGCCCAGCCAGTCCTGGGCTTCAAAGCGCGAACGCGCTGCGAGGGTGATATTCTGGAACTCGGCAAAGTAGGCTTCAAAGCCATTCAGAATGGTGCGCGCAAACCGTGCCTGTTGCTCTTTCCGCTGCATTTCGCCGTCGCCACCTACAGGTTGGGGTTGCCGAAGCGCCGGCGCAGCTTGCGCATACCGCCCAACCAACGGTCGTAATCGGCTGCCTTGTGAGCCCGGTAATCGGCCACCTGGGGATGAGGGAGAATCAGGAAGCGCTCTGCGGCCAGGCCTTCGACAACCGCTTCCGCCACTTCATCCGGCGTCAGAATGCCGTCGACACCTGCGGTACCGCCCTCCTCCACGCTGCCGATCATCTGTGTGGCCACGGCCTGTGGGCAAAGCGCAGACACCTTGATGCCATCGTCGCCGTGGGTGATTGCAAGGGCCTCGGCAAATCCGATGGCCGCGTGTTTGGTCGTCGAATAGGCTGCGTCGCCCACCTGGTTCAGCAAGCCAGCAGCGGACACGGTATTCAGCAGGTAGCCCTGCCCGCGGGCCAACATTCCGGGCAGGCAGGCGCGCGCGGCGTACACATGGGCCATAACGTGGATCTCCCACATGGCTTGCCAGGTCTCGTTCGGCGCCGAGGTCGCCCACCAGGGCTCACCGTCACCGGCGATGATGCCCGCATTACTGCAGAACAGGTCGATATGGCCGTACTTGTCTGTAACCTCGTCGACCATGGACTTCAACGCGGCTTCATCGCGCACATCAAGTGCATAGGCATCGCCGTCCACCAGCGCGGCGACTGCCTTGGCATCAGCTGCGTGCAGATCCGCGACCACCACCTTCCGAGTGCCTTCACGATGGAAGCGTGTGCACAGGGCCTTGCCGATGCCGTTGCCACCGCCCGTGACGATGACGACGCCACCGCTCACCTGCACTACAGCAGCTCCTTGGCGAAAAACTCGAGCACGTCCGGGTCGTGCACACCCAGCAGCATGGTGCCCACTTCGCCGCGGGACGCCGCCGCCTTCCAGCTCGACAGGCGTTCAACAATGCGCTCCCGGGGCCCGACCAGGGCGACCTCATCGAGCAACTGGTCTGGCACCAATGCCTCTGCCTCGGCCTTCTTGCCCGAAAGATAGAGATCCTGAATACGTTCGGCCACCTCTCCGTAACCAGCGCGAGTCGCGTAATCCGTGTAGAAGTTCTTGCCCTTCGCCCCCATGCCACCAATGTACAGCGCAAGCCAGGGGCGCAGCGAATCATAGGCGGCCTTGAGGTCATCGTTCACCGCCACCGAGACAAACGGCGCGATATCGAAGTCGGCGAGACTCTTGCCGTTGCCCGCAATGTCAAAACCCTTCTGGATGTGGTCGCCGAGGATGCTGAATTTGTCGGGGTCCATCCACACCGGGAACACGCCGTCCGCCACTTCGCCCGCACAGCGCAGGCCTGCCGGTGTAATTGATGCCGTGTAGATGGGGATGTTGGGATTGCCCTCAAGAATCGATTTCAGGGGCTTGCCCAAGCCCGTTGTGCCCGGGCCCGTATTGGGCAGCTGATACATATCCCCGTCAAACTCCACGGGGCCTTCACGCGCCATGATCTTGCGCATGATCTGGATGTACTCACGGGTGCGGGTCACTGGCTTGCCGTAAGGTACGCCGTGCCAGCCTTCCACCACCTGGGGACCGGAAGCGCCCAGGCCGACAATAAAGCGGCCACCCGACAACTGGTCGAGCGACATGGCCGTCATCGCGCACATCGCAGGTGTTCTTGCGGGCATCTGCATGATGGCAGTACCCACGCGGATCTTGCTGGTCTGTGCCAACACCCAGGTAGCGGCCGTCACGGCATCGTTGCCATAGGCCTCGGCGGTCCATACAGAGTCGTAACCCATGGCTTCCGCACGGTGAATCAGGTCCAGCGGGATGTTGATCTGTTTGCCAGAGTAGCCCAGCAATATACCCAGTTTCATGATGTGTTCTCCCGGTTCATGATCGAAACGGCTGCCGCCCGGACACCGCACTCATACCGTGCGGCGCCCCGGGCACCGTTCTATTTGGCTTCAGGCACTGTAGCGCAGTTCGTTGAACTTTGCCTGATGATAGTCACCATTGCCAAAGGTGGTGTTGATCATCATCAAGCGCTTGGCGTAGTGACCAATATCCAGCTCATCGGTGATCCCCATGCCGCCGTGCAACTGTATCGCCTCACCGAATATCTTCTTGCCGTTGCGATCGACCAGCACCTTCAGTGCGTGTACACAGGCAGCGGTATCGTCACCCTCGCCATCCAGCTCGCAAACCGCACGGTACAGCAGCGACTTGACCTGCTCGTAGGCCATGAACGTGTCCACCATGCGATGCTGCAGGGCCTGAAAACTGCCGATAGGAACGTCGAACTGCTTGCGCGTTTTCGTGTACTCCAGCGTCTTGGCGTTCAACTGCCCCATGATACCCAACGCTTCGGCAGCCAGCGCCACGTTGGCCCGGGTGATCACCGGACTCATCACGGCATACCCTTCACCCGCTTCACCGACGATATCCGCCACTGGCACGCGTACGTCCGTGAAAGTGATATTGGCCACCACCTGACCGTCCATCATCCGGTAGGCCGTGCGCTCCACCCCTGCAGCATCTGCGGGCACCAGCACCAGGGTAATGCCGTCCTCGTCGCTCTGCTCCCCGCTGCTGCGAGCCGCAACGATAAGCTGGTCAGCGCTGGCGCCGTTGAAGACCACAACTTTCTCACCGTTGAGCACCAGCTGGTCACCCTCGACGGCTGCCGTGGTCTTGATGTCCGTGATCGCGTGGCGGCTCTGGCGCTCCAGATAGGCGAATGCACCCAGGCAGCTACCTTCAATGATGCGCGGGATCAGCTCTGCCTGTTGCTCCACGCTGCCACCGCGCTGCAACAAACCACCGAACAGGAGCACGGTAGCCAGGTAGGGTTCCAGCACAATGCCCTTGCCGAACTCCTCCATCATCACCATGGTGTCCACCGGTCCACCGCCAAAACCGCCGTGGGATTCGGCGAAGGGTACTGACAGCCAGCCCAGCTCGGCGAAGGTCTGCCAGTTTTCGCGGCTCATGCCCTCATCGCTGGCGGCAATTTTGCACCGCGTATCAAAGTCGTAACTGTCCTGCACAAAGCGCGCCACGCTGTCCCGGAGCATGCCCTGTTCTTCTGTAAACTCGAAATTCATTGCTCTGTCCTCTCCAACAATCCGGGTTTAAAGACCGAGTACGGCCTTGGCGATGATGTTCTTTTGCACCTCGTTCGAGCCGCCGTAGATGGTCGATGCACGACCATACATGTAGGTCTGGCGAGCCTGGGAGCCGAAGTCATGCCCCAACTGCTCCGGAGTGAGGTCGTTGGGCAGTACGCCCTGGTAGTAGGCCGCCACTTCCATGCGCAGCTCCTGCACTGCCTGCTGCATTTCCGTGCCCTTGATTTTCAGCATTGAGGATTCCGCGCCGGGCGCGCCGCCGGCCGCCACGGTGGCCAGTACGCGCAGTTCGGTGAACTCCAGGGCCATCAGCTCAATTTCAATGTCGGACAGGCGCTTCTGGAACAGCGGATCACTCAGCAGGGATTTGCCGCCATTCACTTCACGCTCGGCAAATGCGCGGGTCTCGGCCAGGCTGCGCTTGCTGTCGGCAACGCCTGCGATGGCCGTACGCTCGTGGGCCAGCAGGGCCTTGGCGTAGGTCCAGCCCTTATCCTGCTCGCCAATCAGGTTGGCAACGGGCACCCGGACCTCGTTGAACTCCACCTCGTTCAGGCTGTGGTGATTATCAATGGATACAATGGGGTTAACCTTGATGCCCGGCGACTTCATGTCGATCAGCAGGAAGCTGATGCCATTCTGCTTCTTGCCTTCATTGCTGGTGCGCACCAGGCAG
The DNA here is from genome assembly GCA_002416125.1 of Halieaceae bacterium UBA5044. Lineage (GTDB taxonomy): Bacteria > Pseudomonadota > Gammaproteobacteria > Pseudomonadales > Halieaceae > Haliea. Next base: position 162,753 of record DIBU01000022.1, on the reverse strand, counting down.
AATATCCAGTCGGCGTATTGCGCGTAGCTGGTCCAGATCTTGGCCCCGGTGACCACGTACTCGTCACCCTCACGAACCGCCCGTGTTTTCAGCGAGGCGAGGTCGGAGCCGGCACCCGGCTCTGAGTATCCCTGGCACCACCAGTCGTCGCTTTGCAGAATGCCGGGGAGGAAGCGCGCCTTCTGCTCCTCGTTGCCGAAGGCGTAGATCACCGGGCCAACCATGTTGAGGCCAAAGGGAATCACGTCGCGGATGCCGGCGGCGCTGCGCTCGGTTTCGTAAATGAATTTCTGTGTGGCGTTCCAACCTGTACCGCCGTACTCCTTGGGCCAACCTGGAGCAATCCAGCCTTTTTTGTACAGGCGCTTTTGCCAGTCAATAACCGCTTCCTTGAACGTTTCCAGGTTGTTCAGTCGTGCCTGCAGTTCGCTGTCGTAGGCTTCAGCGAAAAATGCACGCACTTCGTCGCGAAACGCGAGATCTTCGGGAGCAAAACTTGTATCCACGTGGCTACCTCTTGTTTGATCTAGGGAGACCCGGTGGGTCTCGATAAATTTACTCCTGGCGAAACAGCGCCAGGAAACGCAATAAACGGACAGTGTCCGCCAGTCCGCCGGACACCTTGATCGTGCCGTCGGCCAACGCGACCGGAAAACTCCGCTGACCGGCCAGCAACCCCAACCACTCCGTGGCTGCCACTGTCACCACCAGACTCTCGTCTTCGGGTACTGCCTCCAGCGGCTCAATGACCGCAATCTGGTGACGCACGTGCACGGCATAGCGAGCGTCCTGATCAGGGAAAACAAACACGACGCGCTCATCCACGCCTGCACTGCGCTCTGGATCCAGGTTTACCGCCATGCTGCGCAGCACCCCCGCCACCGGGAAAGCCCCGGCGAACGCGACACGCTCCGCACTGATGGGGGAAGGCCCGGTCGTGATGCGCCCCTCGAGCTCCAACGCGTCGGTGAGATACCAGTTGCGAGCGTTGGGGTTGGGTGTGTTCACTGCCAGCATACGCAGCGCACGCGCCTTCAGCTCAGCGGCAACCGGTACAGAATCGGGACTGCCCTCCAGCACCAGATCGGCGAGCTCTGCCGCCCACTGCGGATCAACCGACAGCTGCGCCTGGGCTTCGGCCAGCACCGCAGACGCCCCTCCGGCAAGCGCCAGCAGGCGCTGCGCGCGCGTACCCGCCGCCGTGGGAAAGAGTGTGCTGCTATCGCCCTGGTACCAACCCAGGTAGCCGCTGTAGATCGCCCGCACCGACCAGGCTACGGTGCCATAAAACGGTTGCAGCCAGGGGTGTGCCGCCAATTCCGCCGGCAGTGCAACCCGCCGCGCAAGCGCGTCCGCATCCAGCCCCTGATTCATACCGCGCACGGTCTGGTCGTGCACAAACTGGATCGCATCGCCATAAGCCTCGAGGATGTCATCGATCTCTGCGGCCCCGGACACGGGACGGGTATGGCTGGGGACCAGATGTTCAGCCCCCAGCGAACGTATGAGACGCACGCTGTCGGCCCACTGCATGACATCGCGGTAGCGCGTACCGCGAATGGTATAGAGATTGGGAAAGGCCTTGTAGACGTTGTCGCCGGGCAGCAGCACACGCTCCTCGGGGAGCCAGACCAGCAGCTGGTCGTCGGTCTCGCCGGGGGCGTGCATCAGTACCAGGCGCCGGCCCGCGATGGTGATCTCCAGGCGCTCATCAACCGTGTGGGTAGGCGGCAGCAACCCATAAATATCACCCTCACCGCTTGTGCTGTGCGCCAGTGCCGGTCCGATGCCATCGTTGACGATACGCTCTCCACCCGCCGCCAGATAGTTCCCGAACATGTGGAAGGAGCGGGTCTCGATGACCGGGCGCAACACATTCATGATGCGCTCGATATGACTCCAGGTGGTCTTGTGGGCATAGACAGGGACATCGCGCCCCTCGGCAAACGCCTCAGCGCCAAAAATATGGTCGGTGTGGTTGTGGGTGTAGATAATCGCGCTCACCGGCTTGTCGGTGATCCGGTCGAATTCAGCTTTGACCGCGCGCGCGGCCTGTAGGGATTCCGTGGTATCGACAATGATGACGCCGTCATCGCCTTCAATCAGGATGACGTTGGCCAACGCGTACCCGATGGCGACATGAATACCCGGCACCACTTCGATGATATCCCGGCGAAACTCCGCAGAGTGGGCCTCAAGCTCGGCACTGCCGGCCACTGGCACTTCCGCGGGTGCTGGCGGCTCCGAACAAGCCAGCAAGGCAAGTAACGCAACCGCAACGAGACTGCTGCGCAAGTGGCGCAGACGCTGCATCGGGGCCATATTATGGGTACGCGCCATAACGGGTTTGACCTTGGAGTATGTTTTTCATCGCCAGGGCATGCACCTTAACGATTACCGCACCGCAACACAAGCACCTGAGCGCGCCCGGTGCCCGCAGCGGGGCGGCTCAGTACAGCAGGCTATAGAGCTTGCGTTGATACTCCGCCGCCAGCGGGTCGCTCTTGCCCAGGCTTGCGATGGTATCGATCAGCGCCTTTTTGGTCGCCCCGTCGGCATGGTTGAGGTCCTGGCGCAGGATAGTGATCAGGTGTTCCAGCGCCTCGCGGAAGTAACCGGCATTGGTGTACTGCACGGCCAACTGGTGGCGCACGTAATGGTTGCCCGGTTCCGCCTCCAGGCGCTCCTCGAGCGCGGCCATCTCGGGTGTGACAGCGGCCTCACGCTTGAGCTTCAACTGGGCAACCAGCTGCTCCCACGCGGGGTCCTGGTCAGCCATGCGCACGGTGTCGAGCACCGCCTGTGCATCATCCAGCCGGTTGCACTCAAGCAGGGCATGGGCGTACGCAAGGGTAATGTCATGGCGCTGCCCGGAATCCTCGAAAGCCTGCCGCAGCGGCCCCAGGGCGGAGCTGAAATCGCCCTGCGCCATAAACGCCTGACCCTGTTCCAGCAGGCCGTCCCAGGGCTTGGGCAGGTACTTTTCCAGCAGCTCGCGCACCTGCGCCTCGGACTGCGCACCGACAAATCCGTCCACCGGTTGACCGCCCTGCATCACCATCACGGTTGGCAGGCTGCGCACCCCGAATTGCTGGGAGATCATGGGCTGCTCATCGGCATTTACCTTGGCCAGCAGGAACGCGCCCGCGTACTCATTGGCCAGTTTTTCCAGCACCGGCATCAGGCTCTTGCAGGGTCCGCACCAGTCGGCCCAGAAGTCGACGACCACCGGCCGCCGATGGGATTCCTCGATCAGCAGGGCCGCTGCGTTGCTCTCATCAATGTTGACAATACACTCTGTCACACGCTTTCCTCTCGTGCATGGGGTGAGGGGGCCGGCTTACAACCCCAAAACGTCCTGCATGTCATACAGCCGCGGCTCCCGGCCCACCAGCCATCCCGCCGCGCGTACCGCGCCGCGGGCAAAAGACATGCGGCTGGAGGCCTTGTGGGTTATTTCAACCCGTTCACCATCGGCGGCAAAAATTACGGTGTGGTCCCCCACAATGTCGCCGGCGCGTACGGTGGCGAAGCCGATCGTGTCGCGCTTGCGCGCGCCCGTCTGGCCCTCCCGGCCATACACCGCCACTTCGGCAAGGTCGCGACCCAGGGCATTGGCTACGACACCGCCCATGGACAGTGCCGTACCCGAGGGCGCGTCGATTTTGTGCCGGTGATGGGCCTCAACAATCTCGATATCGACATCATCACCCAGAACACGCGCAGCCATATCCAGCAGCTTGAAGCACAGGTTCACGCCGGTGCTGAAATTGGAAGCTTTGCAGACCGGAATCTTACCCGCAGCCTGCTTGATCAGCTGATCCTGATCCGCCGTGAAGCCCGTGGTGCCGATCACCATGGCCTTGCCTGCCCGGGCACAGGTCTCCAGATTGGCCAGCGTGGCCGCAGGCACCGTAAAGTCGATCAGTACGTCGATGTCCTCTATGACATCGGCAAGTGCGGCAGAGACCGGCACACCCAGCTTGCCGAGGCCGGCCAGTTCGCCGGCGTCTGCACCGATCAGGCTGCTGTCCGGCTGCTCTACCGCAGCGGCCAGCTGCAGTCCCGGCTGCTGGGCGATGGTTTCGATCAGGGTGCGGCCCATACGCCCACCCGCACCGGTGATTCCCACTCGTGTCGTCATGGCTTCATATCGTCGAAAAAGGCCTTCACACCCTCGAACCAGCTGGTCTGGCGCGGCGACTGCGCATCACCGCCCTGGCCGAGGCTATCCTGGAACTCCCGCAGCAGTTCCTTCTGTTTCTTGTTCAGGTTGACCGGGGTTTCCACCACGGCACGGCACAGGAGGTCGCCGACCGCCCCACCACGCACCGGCTTTACGCCCTTGCCGCGCAGTCGGAACAGCTTGCCGGTCTGTGTTTCGGCGGGAATTTTCAGCTTTACCCGACCATCCAGGGTAGGCACCTCCAGCTCTCCTCCCAGCGCAGCGTCCACAAAGGTAATGGGCACTTCGCAGTACAGATTCTTGCCATCGCGCTCGAAAATGGGGTGCTGTCGTACCGACATCTGCACAAAAAGATCGCCGGGCGGCCCCCCGTCGGGACCGGCCTCGCCCTCACCGGACAGGCGAATACGATCGCCGGTATCCACACCCGGGGGCACTTTCACCGACAGTGTCTTGCGCTTCTCTACGCGCCCCTGACCGTGGCACTTGCCGCAGGGGTCGGAAATCATCTTGCCGCGGCCGCGGCACGTCGGGCAGGTCTGCTGCACCTGGAAAAAGCCCTGCTGCATGCGCACCTGGCCAATGCCGCCACAGGTAGTGCAATTCACCGGTGAGCTGCCTTTTCGCGCACCGGAGCCGTCACACTCGTCACAGGTGGCCAGCGTGGGCACCCTGATTTCCACGGTAGTGCCCTTTACGGCGTCTTCCAGCGAAATATCCAGCGTGTAGCGCAGGTCTGAGCCGCGTTGTGGCCCTCCGCGTCCACGGCCCCCGCCGCCACCAAAGATGTCGCCGAACACATCCCCGAAGATATCACTGAAGCTGCCGCCGCCTGCGCCAAAGCCGCCGCCACCCATGCTGGGATCGACTCCCGAGTGGCCGAAGCGGTCATAAGCCGCGCGCTTCTCCGCGTTCATCAGAACGTCGTAGGCCTCGGTCGCCTCCTTGAATTTCTCGTCCGCATCCGGGTCGTCAGGGTTGCGATCCGGGTGATACTTCATGGCGACCCGTCGATAGGCCTTTTTGATGTCCTTCTCGTCGGCCGCTTTCTCGACCCCGAGCACTTCGTAATAATCGCGTTTTGACATAGTCAGCCTGGCGTTAAACCGCATTCTCGCAAATGACGACGCGGGCTCTCAGGTCCCGCGTGGTCAAGTTTACCGACGGAGCACATCCGCGCCCCGGTGACAGGAAGCGCTAACGCCTACTTCTTGTCGTCCTTCACTTCTTCGAACTCAGCGTCAACCGCATCGTCGCCCGCCGCGGACTGTTCCGCGCCCCCTGCCTCGGCACCCTGCGCCGCCTCTGCCTGCGCCTGGTACATTTTCTGGGCCACGGGGCCGGTCGCCTCGGTCAGCTTGGCCGCTGCCGCCTCAATGGCGTCTTTCTCGTTCGCCTTGAGAGCCTCCTCAGCTTCGCTGATCGCCGTCTCGATTGCAGCCTTCTCATCGGCAGTGGCGTTATCGCCCGCCTCTTCCAGCGTCTTGCGGGCCGCGTGCACCAGGCCGTCACAGCTGTTGCGTGCCGCGATCAGCTCCTCGAACCGCGCATCCGCATCCGCATTGGCCTCGGCATCCGCCACCATCCTTTCGATGTCCTCCTCGCTCAGGCCACCAGAAGCGGTGATGCGGATCGACTGCTCCTTACCCGTAGCCTTGTCCTTCGCGGACACATTCAGGATACCGTTGGCATCCAGGTCGAAGGTCACCTCGATCTGCGGCATGCCGCGCGGCGCCGGCGGAATGTCCGCCAGGTCAAAGCGACCCAGCGACTTGTTCTGCGACGCCTGCTTGCGCTCGCCCTGGACCACGTGGATGGTCACAGCCGTCTGGTTGTCGTCCGCCGTTGAGAACACCTGCGATTTCTTGGTCGGAATCGTGGTGTTCTTCTCAATCAGGGGTGTCGCTACACCACCCATGGTTTCAATGCCCAGCGTCAGCGGGGTGACGTCCAGCAGCAGCACGTCCTTGACGTCGCCGGAGAGCACTGCACCCTGGATAGCCGCCCCCATGGCAACCGCTTCGTCGGGGTTGACGTCCTTGCGCGGCTCCTTGCCGAAGAAATCCGCCACGGCCTTCTGCACCATCGGCATGCGGGTCTGGCCGCCCACCAGGATCACATCGTTGATTTCACTGGGGCTCAGGCCCGCATCCTGCAGTGCTACCTTGACCGGCTCCATGGAGCGCTTGACCAGTTCCTCCACCAGCGATTCCAGCTTGGAGCGCGACAGCTTCACGACCAGGTGCTTGGGGCCTGTTGCGTCAGCAGTGATATAGGGCAGGTTCACTTCGGTCTGCTGGCTGGAAGACAGTTCGATTTTCGCCTTCTCTGCCGCTTCCTTGAGACGCTGCAGCGCAAGCGGATCGTTGTGCAGATCGATGCCGCTTTCCTTCTTGAACTCCGCCGCCAGGTATTCGATCAACCGCAGGTCGAAGTCCTCACCGCCCAGGAAGGTGTCGCCGTTGGTCGACAGCACTTCAAACTGGTGCTCGCCATCCACCTCGGCAATCTCAATGATGGAGATATCGAATGTACCCCCACCCAGGTCGTACACCGCAATCGTGCGGTCGCCCTTCGCCTTGTCCATGCCATAGGCCAGCGCGGCCGCCGTCGGCTCGTTGATAATGCGCTTGACCTCGAGGCCGGCAATACGACCGGCGTCCTTGGTAGCCTGACGCTGGGAGTCGTTGAAGTAGGCAGGCACCGTAATGACCGCCTCGGTGACGGTCTCGCCCAGATACTCTTCCGCGGTGCGTTTCATTTTACGCAGCACCTCAGCGGAAACCTGGGGCGGCGCCATTTTCTCGCCCTTGGCCTGCACCCAGGCATCGCCGTTGTCGGCCTCGACGATTTTGTAGGGCACCATCTTGATGTCCTTCTGTACAACATCGTCCTTGAACTTGCGTCCGATCAGGCGCTTCACCGCGTACAGGGTGTTGTTCGGGTTGGTGACGGACTGGCGCTTTGCGCTCTGCCCCACCAGGATTTCGCCGTCCTGGGTGTAAGCCACAATCGACGGCGTCGTGCGATCGCCCTCGGAATTCTCGATAACGCGCGCCTTGCCCCCTTCGAGCACCGCGACGCAGGAGTTGGTGGTACCCAGGTCGATACCGATAATCTTGCCCATGTGTTCATCTCCTCATTTGCGCCGGCTCAGCCGGCTGCAGTATTCACTTGTTGTCTATATTGGCGCTGGGTCGGCAATTTCAAGGGGCCGAAACGGTTTTTACTCGCCGGTTGGCGCCTTGCTGACCATGACCATCGCCGGGCGCACCAGGCGCGAATTCAGTGTGTAGCCCTTCTGCATGACCGCGATGACCGTATTCGGCTCCACTTCCGCGTTTTCAACCAGGCTCATGGCCTGGTGCAGCTGCGGATCGAAGGGCTGGCCTTCGGGGTCGACCGGTTCGATGTGAAACTTGCGCAGGGCATCGACGAAGCTCTTCAGGGTCAGCTCCAGGCCGTCGATGATGGGTTTCACCGACTCGTCGTGACCCGCCGTGACCGCCAATGCGCGCTCCATATTGTCGACCACGGGCAGGAGCTCCTTGCAGAACGACTCCAGGGCGAACTTGCGCGCCTTCTCCACGTCCTGCTCGGCGCGGCGCTTGATGTTCTGGGCATCCGCCTGGGCCCGCAGGGCAGCATCCCGAGCGGCATTGAGATCCTCCTCCAGGGCTGCCATCAGCGCTTCCGGTGTCGGCTCCTCGCTACCTTCCGCTGCCTCAGGCTGCGTGGATGCAGCCGTGTCCGCGTAGGCAGCCGCTTCCGCAGCCTGCCGCTGGTTGCCGCCCTCACCGGGCTCGGATTCGGGTGTATTTTGCTCGTTCTCAGCCACGTCTGGACTCCATCACTGGCACTTGTGAATGACACAGGCACGGCGCTGCTGCGCCGCCCCGCTGTGGTTGGGGAAGATGTTGGGACGCCTCGGGTAAATTTCAAGGCCGCCGGGCTCCTGGCGGCCCTGCTCAGTTGGACAGCGCGGAGCTCAGCATGCGCGCGGTAATGTCCACGACCGGTATCACCCGCTCGTAGGGCATCCGCGTGGGCCCGATCACGCCGAGCACACCCAGCGTGCGTGCACCGTCTGTGTAGGGGGCCGTAATCACACTGTAGTCGCCGAATACCTCGAAGCCCGCCTCATTGCCGATGAAGATCTGCACGCCGTTGGCGCGGGTGCAGCGCTCCAGCAGATGCAGGAGATCTTTCTTGCGCTCGAAGGCATCGAACAACTCACGCAGGCGCCCCACATCTTCCGGACTGACGTGGCCCAGCAAACGCGACTCGCCGGCCATCAGGTATTCGTCTTCCGGGGCCTCCTGGTCCAGCGCCTTGCTGGCCAGGTCCAGCGCCGCCTGCAGGTAACTGTCGATACGGCTGCGGGCATCCTCCATTTCGGCCAGAATACGGCTCTGCACCTCGTTCAGGGGACGACCGGCAAAGCGCTGATTGACCAGCGCGGCGGCATCCCGCAACTCGGCCTCGGTGAAGGCGCGCTGGGTGTGGATAATCCGGTTCTGTACCTCGCGCTCATTGACGACGAGAATCACCAGCACCCGGTCCCCGGACAGCGGCAGGAACTCGACCTGGCGCAGTTGATGGGTCTCTGGACGGGGCACCGTCACCAGGCCAGCCTGGGCGGTGATCGCGGACAGCAGTGACGACGCCGACTGCACCAGCTCTGTCGTGGATCTGTCCGGATGCAGCTGCTCGCGCAGGGCGCTTACCGCCCGCTCATCCAGGGGCTGTACCTGCAACAGGCGGTCCACGAACAACCGGTACCCCTGGGCGGTGGGCACCCTGCCCGCCGAGGTATGCGGTGAGTGCAGCAGGCCCCGTTCCTCAAGGTCGGACATCACATTGCGCACCGTGGCGGCACTCACCGAGAGGCCAGCCTCTTCCAGCAGGCTGCGCGACCCGACCGGCTGCCCATCGCGAATGTGGCGCTCAACCAGCGCTTTGAGAATGGTCCGTGCCCGTTCCGATAAATCCGCTGAGCTCATACTCCACCCTGTGTCACTTCGACTCAGGTTGTATCACAGCCCCCCCGGAATACAAAGCGATGAGCGCTGCGGATGTTTATGCCGCGAGGGATCTGCGGTATAACAGGCCAAACACCCAAGCGGCTCACCATGCTCACCCACATCCACATCAGCGATTACACCATTGTCGACGCACTCGACATGGAGTTCCACGACGGCATGACCGTCATCACCGGGGAAACCGGTGCCGGCAAGTCCATCATGCTGGACGCATTGGGCCTGTGCCTGGGCGACCGCGCGGACCCCAAGGCAGTGCGCAGCGGCAGCGAGCGCGCCGAGGTCACCGCCACTTTCGCCGTTGCTGACAACGCTGCCGCCACCGCCTGGCTGCGGGCTCGCGACCTGGACCACGGTGATGAGTGCCTGTTGCGCCGGGTAGTGACGGCCGAGGGGCGCTCGCGCGCCTACATCAACGGCAGCGCCTCCACGCTGCAGGACTGCGCTGAGCTCGGTGAACTGCTGATCGATATCCACAGCCAGCACGCACACCAGTCGCTGCTGCGCAAACCGGTACAGCGGGCCATGCTTGACGCCTTCGCCGGCCAGCAGGCGCTGGCGCGCCGCGTCGAGCAGGCCGCATCCGACTGGCTGCGAGGCCAGCGCGAGCTGGGCATGCTCACCGGCAATCGGGACGAGGCTACCGCACGGGCACAACTGCTCGCCTACCAGGTAGATGAACTGGAGCAACTGGGCCTGCGCGAGGGTGAACTGGAGGAACTGGAGCGCGACCAGAGCCTTCTGGCCAATGCCGAAGATATCCTCCAGGGCGCGCACCAGGCACTGGAGATCTGCGAGGAGCAGGCCGGCGGCGCCCGCCATGCCCTGCAGCTGATGCGTGTCGCCAGCGGCAGCAAGACTGCCGATAACGCGCGCGGTCTGCTGGATTCTGCAGCGATACAGCTGGAGGAGGCGCGCCGGGAAATACAGCGCTACATCGACTCCATCGAAATCGACCCGGAGCGGCTGGCTGAGGTTGAGAAACGCCTGGAGCAGCTGCACGATGTAGCGCGCAAGCACCGCATCAAGCCGCCGCAGCTGCTCGAGCTGCAGGCGGGTCTGCAGGAAGAGCTCGCCGGTCTTGCCCAGGGCGGCCAGCGTATCGAAGAACTGCAATCGGAGCTGGACGCCCTCGCGGAAAGCTACCGCAAGGACGCAACACGGCTCAGCAAAGAGCGCGCCAAGGCGGCCGGGAATCTGGTCGCCCGGGCCACCGAGGTGCTGCACACGCTGGCCATGGCAGACTGCCGCTTTGAAATCGCCCTGAGTCCACGCGAGACGCGCGCGCCCCACCCGCACGGCGCGGAAGATATCGAGTTCCTGATCAGCACCAATCCCGGCTCGGCGCCACAGCCCCTGGGCAAAATCGCTTCCGGCGGCGAGCTGTCACGCATCAGCCTCGCCATCCAGGTGGTCACCGCCAAGGGTGGCACCCTGCCCAGCATGGTTTTTGACGAGGTGGACGTCGGCATCGGCGGCGCCGTGGCCGAGGTGGTAGGCCGCCTGCTGCGCGGGCTGTCAGCCGAGGCGCAGGTGCTCTGCGTCACTCACCTGCCCCAGGTGGCCTCGCAGGGGCACCGACACCTGCTGGTCAGCAAGACGTCGGACAAAACCGCCGCGTGGACGCGCATGTCGGTACTGGAGGACGACCAGCGGGCGCAGGAAATCGCCCGCATGCTGGGCGGCGTCAAGCTCACCGAGCAGTCGCTGGCCCACGCCCGGGAGATGCTGCGTGACGCAGAGGGCGCCTGAGACTGGCAGCGGGCGCGGCTTCTGGTGTATGGTGGACGGTCATAGACAGCCTCCTGCCGCCACAAAAAGACACCTATTTTGAGCAACCCACCACCCCGCAAGAGTCTCCGGGAGCGCAAGAAGCAGGCGCAGCGCTCGCGCATCATTGAGGAAGCGCTGACGCTGATCGGCCAGAGCGGCATCGCGGATATGACCATTGACGCCATTTGCGACCGTGCCGGCATTTCCCGTAAAACCTTTTACAACTACTACGGCACGCGCCACGATCTGCTCTTTGATATCTGCGTCAGTCGCACGCTGGAACTGGTCAGGGGCTCGGTGGACGAGGCTCTGGAGCGCTTCGATCATCTGGACGAACGCATCTCGCACGTGCTGGGCGTGCAAAAGCAGCAGCTCTGCCAGGCCTCCGACCTGGAACACGAACTGGCGCGCTATTCCATCGCCAGTATCGGCAACAGCCTCGCCAGCGGCGCGACCCTGTTGTCGGTCATGAACGAGAATTTCCTGCGCCTGTACAGCGCCAGCACGGGCGACCTCAAGGACAGCCTGTCAGCAGAATTCTGCGCGGAAATGACCGTTGGTATGATAGACACGGTGATTCTCAACCACCTGCACAACCCCGATTATGATGCGGGGCAGCGTTATGACGAGCTGATAGACTTTCTCTGCCGCAGCCTGGTGCGCGAACGCGCCCGGTTGAGGGTCAGCGGCGCCGCCCAGGCGTAAGCGCTGGCGTTAAAAAGGCCGGAGCGCGCGATGCACACCGGCCCGTCGAACAGACCTAGCCGTGCAAGCCGTGGCTGATAGGGCATTCGCCACGCGCCAGCTTGCGTGCCCGCTCCACCAGGGTCGCTTCCATGGTCTCGCGGCCAATCATGATCACGAAGTCCTGCTTGCGCAGACCATCGAGCGCAAACTCGGCGAGCTCGTCCAGGTCCTGCACCGGCAGATCAACGCCGATCTCCTTCATACCCTGCATGAACTCGTCGAAGGTCATTTCACCACCCTCGGGCACCGGCTTCTCACGCGCCAGTTCTGCCGGGCGATTGCGCCGAGTGGTCCAGATGCCGGTAGGCAGGATGCCGCCCGAGGGGTAGAAGATGCAGGCGCGCAGCTTTGTTTCCTGGCCCACCAGCTGGGCGTTCAGGCACTCCGTCATGATGGACACCCCCGCCTTGCTGGAGGCGTACACCGATTGGTCCGCCAGCGGCGAAATGCCGCCGTCACCTGATGAGGTGTTCATGACGACGCCTTCTTCACCCGATGCCAGCATGCGCGGCACGAAGGCCTGCACACCGTGCGCGATACCCCGCAGGTTCACACCCAGAACCCACTGCCAGTCGTTCGGCGTGGTGTCCCAGACATTGGTGTTGGTAACGCTCACCCCGGCGTTGTTGCACAGCACGTGGCAGTGACCGAACTCATCAAAGACTGCATCTGCCAGCGCATTGACGGATTCGGGCTTGGACACATCAGTGACGATGGCGCGCACCGTGCCACCGTTCGCCGCCAGTTCGTCGCGGGTCGCGTCCAGCGCAGCGCGCTCCACATCCGAAAGCACGACTTTCGCGCCCGCGGCCAAAAACGCCCGGCCCAGGGCCTTACCGATACCGCTCGCGCCACCGGTTATGACCACGACCTTATTATTGAAATCCTGCATAGTGGGAAAATCCTCTGCTATAAAACGTCAAAAGGCCGCGGGCAAACGCCAGCGGCCAGGTGTGCCCAGGGGGCGTTCTCAGCCCTTCAGCGGGCCACCGTTAACGCCGCGCCAGCGCGAGTTGCCGATGGTGTTGGCCCAGGGCTCAAACGCATCGGCATCCAGCGGATCGCCCAGATCCACACTGCGGCCCAGGAATTCGGGCGTCCACAGGTAGGTCTCCGGCTTGGATACCGGCGGCAGACGCTCGGTCAGGGGGTCCCAGGGGCTGTCCCGAAGAATCAGCTCACCCTCAACCTTGAGCTTCTGCGCTGTGCCGTAGTTGGACACGACGTTGACCACATGCGGCGGAAAATCGAAACCGGTTTTCACGTAGGATGCCGCGCGGGAATACTTCACCCAGAACTCGTGCTCGTCGAACTTGGGGCCGTTGTCCAGCGTGTCGGTCACTTTGCCGTAGAACTCCAGGAACGTGTAGTTCTGGTGCGTCACGCGGGCGCCAACCTCCTCGCCGAGACGGTAGTACTTGATCTCCGCCGGGTATTTGGGCTGGCCAAACTTTTCCTGGCTGATGAAGATTTCCGCTTCCTTGTCGATGCCGTAGCCGAGTGCAAACTGGCCTTCCTGGCCTTTGTAGTTACACAGCACCGTCGTCAGCAAACCCTGCTCCGGTTCACCGTTTACCGGCACGTTGTACACGGTCAGGGTCACTTCCGGGCGGCTGCCGGGCTCGAAACCGGGGGGCAGCACCGCCGCCAGCTTGGCCGGGTCCGTCAGGTAGCGGATTTTCAACATCGGCCAGTTGTAGTGATCGCCCGGCGTTGTGGCTAGTTTTTCATTCATACGCTTTATCCTCTGTTATGGGTGCTCTCTGTAACCTTGCTTCCCGAGCCCGGAGGGGCTCAGGCATAAAACTGCTGGAACCACTTGCGATACTTGGCAATGGGGCCATCTCCGTCGCACAGCGCCGGATCATCCAGATAGACCTTGTGCTCCCAGATCGGGATATCCTGCTCTACCTGGCGCACGATCTCGTGCACGGTGCCGGTGGCCATCATCGCGTTGTCTTCCGACTGTTTGCGCGGCACCGAGAAATTGAAACGCAGGTGGACGTTCTGGTCGTCAATCGGCGTCACCGTACCCATCATCACCACGTCGAACATGCGTGAGAAACGCTGGAAGGTAAAACCGGGGCCGACACCCTCGGAGCGCAGGTGGATCGCGTCGTGGTTTTCGCCGCTCAGGTCCACGTTGCCCTGCTCGTCGATCGCGTGCGCACGCGAGTCGAACTCGGTCACGCGACGCGGGCCATCCATCTCGACCGTGCCCTGGGGCATTGCCGGGCTGCCGTGTACGGTGATGAAGTGCGCGAGGTCTGCGGCGTTCTCGCCGGTTTCCTGGATGATCGTGTTGATCTTCCAGTCATAGGTATCCAGCGGCGTCCACTCACCTGAGGCCAGCTCCGGGATCTCGTCAATATCGAACATCGGCGCCGCGCCTTCAGGGTGGTACCAGGCCCAGATCATCTGGTTGCGCTCAATGACCGGGTAGCTGGGCACACACTGCTTGCCCTCCACTTTCGGCGGGATGCGCTTCGCGTAGGGCACGGCCGTACAGTAACCCTCGTTGTTGAATTCCCAGGCGTGGAACGGACAGCTGATGGATTCACCGTTGACGATGCCACCATAGCCCAGGTGCGCGCCCAGGTGCGGGCAGTGTGCACTCAGCAGTGAGGCCACGCCGGACTCGGTGCGAAACAGCACCAGTTCACGGCCGAAATACTCCACGGGGCGGACATCACCGGGTTTCAGGCCGTCGCTGTAGTCAATTGCGTACCAGCCAAACGGAATGGGCTTTTCGTAACGTTTGCTCATCGTCATTTCCTCTCTTATTTGCGGATGTTGGTGCGCACGCGCAGCTCGCGAAACACCACCGCGTTGTGGTCAGAATTGTCTTTCTCCGGTTCTCCATCCAGCTCCAGATCCGGGAACTGCTTGAACAGCTCGACCATGGTCAGGTACAGCTGACGCTTGGCCATGGCGGCACCGATGCAGTAGCGCGGCCCGTAGCCGAACAACACATCGGGGTTGAACTCGCGCTTGACGTCAAAGCGCTCCGGATCGGTGTAATACTCGGGATCGTGATCCTTGAGGTGCGGCATCATCAGCACCATCTGCCCCTTGGTCACTTTCTGGCCGAGAATTTCCATGTCCGCCGGCGCGTAGCGGGCAAAGCCCATCTTCGATGAAATGGACCAGCGCATCACCTCGCTGAAGGTATTGGAGAACGCGTCGGGGGATTCCAGCGCGGCCGGAATCTGGTCGCGGTGCTTGAGCAGGGAGTACAGCGTCCACTGCTGGGCGACCAGCGTGGTATCCGCACCCGCGCCAATCAGCGCGAGGATCAGGGTGATGATGTCCCACTCACCGAAATTCTCGTTTTCCGCCTCAATTTTCAGCAGCACACTCAGGAAGTCGTCATCGCCGGGGTTGGCGCGACGCTCGGCAATCACCCGCTGCAGGATCTCGATGGCGCGGTTGCTGTCCTGGCGGGCAGCCTCGCGGCGCTCGTCACTCAGCGTGGGGTTCCATGCCTCGGTGAAGGTCAGCACCACCTGTTTGATTTCGGGCCAGTATTTCTCCGGCAGCCCGACCATGCGGCTGATGGAAATGAACGGAATATGGTTGGCCACTTTCTCGATGTAGTCAAAGCTCTCCAGATCCGCCAGCTCGGCGATCAGCCGCTCGACATCGGGTTTGATGCGGCGCTGTATCTCGTCGACCACGTTGCGGGAGAAGGCAGGCGACACCACGCGACGCACAAGGCGGTGGTGGTCGTGGTCAGCGAGCAGGCTGTGGCCGATCATCGCGCGCTCGTAGTTGCTCCACTGGTCCTCCGGCGGGCGCGGCGGCGCAAACTCCCAGTCGTAGAAGTCGGAAGACAGGTATTCGTTGCGCCAACACTCCATGATGTCGGGCATGCGGGTCATGATCCACGCCTGCCAGGGCGCGTACCACACGAGGCGCCCACGCCGCGCCAGCGCCAGGTACTGCTCCGGCGCATTTTCCAGATATTCCGGCGATGCCGGGTTGAACAGGGCCTCAATGGGCTCTTGGGTTTCGCTGACGGCCTGCATACTTGCCTCCTCTGCCAATAGGCTGACGCAAGAATATACGTTCGCATAAAACTACACACAAGTGTATTTTTATTAATTCCACGTCACGCCGAGGAAATGTCATGCAAAAAGCGCGACAAAAGCCGCGCAGGGAGGATGGCTAGCGGCGTTTTTCCCGCACGTAGAGCACCAGCGAGTGATCAACGAGCTCGAAACCGTGTTCGGCGGCGATTTCCTGCTGGCGGCGTTCAATCACAGGGTCGGTGAATTCGATCACATCGCCCGTGGTCATGCAGACCATGTGGTCATGGTGCTCACCGGTGTCCAGCTCAAACACCGAGTGCCCGGTTTCAAAATTGTGACGATTCACCAGCCCCGCGCTCTCGAACTGGGTCAGCACGCGATACACGGTTGCCAGCCCCACATCTTCACCGGCATCGCGCAGCTTCTGGTAGACATCCTCCGCGCTGAGGTGCTCACTGGTCTCGCTGGTCGATTCCAGAATCTGCAGAATCTTGACGCGCGGCAGCGTGACCTTGAGGCCCGCATTGCGCAGTTCCTGATTGTCAGTCGGCATGGGATCGGGGGTTCTCTGTACAGGTCTGGACGGGTATGATGCCACCCCATCATGACAAGTGGAAGTTAAAGCCCATGCGCAGTATTTTCCTGGCACTGGCACTGGTCTCGCTCACCGCCTGCGGCAACTTCGGGTTTCCCGGTGTCTACCGTATTGACGTTGAGCAGGGGAACATCGTCACCCAGGACATGATCGACCAACTGCAGCCCGGCATGAGCCAGCGCCAGGTGCGCTTTATTCTCGGCACTCCGCTTGTGGAAGACAGCTTCAACGCCGATCGCTGGGACTACCCCTACCTGCTGCGCAACGGCAATGACGTGATCCGGGAAGCCTCCGTCAGCGTGTATTTCGACGGCGATGCCCTCACGGGTGTGAGCGGGGACTACCTGCCGGCCTGGGCGGTGTCAACACCGGCGCCCGCAAACGAGCCCCCCCAGTAGGCCGGCTTCAGTCGTCGCTGTCCTGGCGGCGCTCTTTCACCCGCGCCGCGCGCGCCTTGCGCACCTCTTTCGGGTCGGCCTTGAGCGGCCGGTAGATTTCAACCCGGTCACCCGCCTGCAGCACCTGGTCCGGCGCTACCAGCTTGCCGAAAATACCCAGTCGCGAATCCTCGAGGTTGAGGCCTTCAAAACGCTGCGCCACCCCGGAACGCCGGGCAGCCTCCAGCGCGGTGGTACCCGCTGCCACGTTGACCGGGATAATTGCCTGTCGGTCGGGCAGCGCATAGGCCACCTCGACCTGAATCATGTCTGTCTCGCTCATCGCTACCTAACCGTAAAGCTGCCGCGCGCGGCGACCAATGGCGTCGACCAGGCTGTTGGTGACGCTGTCGAACAGGCGACTGACTGCCGCCCCCACCAGCAGGCTGCTGGTACTGAACTCGAGGTCCAGGGTCACCTTGCAGGCACTGCTGCCCAGGCCGCGAAACTCCCAGTTGCCCTGGAAGTAGTCGAAGGGCCCATCCAGCAATTCCAGGCTGATGGATTGCGGGGCCTGCAGGCGGTTACGCGTGCTGAAACTCTGTGTGATGCCGCCCCGCGACAGATCCAGGCGCGCTTCAACGATATCCGCCTCACGGCGCAGCACCCGGGAGCCGACACAGCCCTCCATGAACTCCGGATAGGCCTCGATGTCATTCACCAGTTCGAACAGCTGCCGGTCTTCGTAGGGCAGCAGGGCGTGGCGGTAGATTCGGGTCATCGCGATCTCTGTCAGGGGTGGCGACCGGCGCCACCTCGGGTTTACTCCGTTACCAGGGCAGCTGCCATGACCAGCACGATGCCCAGCGGCGCAATATACCTTAACAGGAAGTACCACAGCGAAAAAAACTGCGTGCTTTCACGGTACAGCTGTGCCCGCAGGAGCGGGCGCCCCAACCGCCATCCCACCAGCAGGGCGGTGCCCAGGGCCACCAGAGGCAGCAACACGCCACCGGCAAGCTGGTCCATGAGCCGAAACAGGTCCGGCGCCGTACCGCGGCTGTCCGGGGCCAGCGTCGCTGCTGCTGCGTAGGCCAGCGCCCAGACAACGGCGCCGACAATCACCGCCGCGGTGACCCGGCGCAGACCGAAGCGCTGCTTGATGGCCCCGGTCACCGGCTCCAGTATGGCGATGGACGACCCCAGTGCCACCAGCGCAACCAGGGCAAAGAACAGCGCCCCGAACACCTCGCCGTTCAGCATGTTGCCGAAGGCGTAGGGCATGCTGATGAACATCAGGCCGGGGCCCATCGAGGGAAGCAGATGACTGGCAAACACCAGCGGGAATATTGCCAGGCCCATGGCGATGGCCACCAGCGTATCGAACAATGCCACCGCCAGCACCGAGCGCCCGATGGGCGCGCGGACGGGCGCATAACTGCCATAGCTGATCCCCGTTCCCACACCGATGCCCAGGGTGAAAAAGGCCTGTCCCAGCGCCATCAGCACCGCTTCGCGGTTGAAGTCCAGCCACTGCACCGAGAACAGGAACTTTCCCGCAGCTGATGCATTGCCGTTCGCCAGGCTGTATTGCACCAGTAGCGCCAGCCCTGCGAGCAGCGTCGGCACCACCAGCCAGGCGAAAAGGCCGATGCCACGGCGCACGCCAGCGCCAACCACGACCACTGCACTGGCCAGAAAGAGCGTCTGCCCCAACAGCATGCGGTCACCATCTGCCAGCAGCGCCTCGAAATACTGCCCGGCGTTGAACATGCTCGCGGCATTGAAGCTCCCGGCATACATGGCGCCGACATAAACCAGTGCCCACCCGGCGACGACCGCATACAGGGCGAGCAGCAACACACCGGTCACGCAGGCGAGCCAGGGGAGTGCCAGCCAGGCAGGCCGCAGACGGGAGCGTTCGACCGCGCGGTTGACCGACTCCACCACGCTGCCCATACCCTGCCGCCCGAGCACGAGTTCGGCGATCAGCAGCGGCACGCCCAGCAACAGCAGGAAAACGACATAGGCGACCACAAACGGACCGCCACCATACTCCCCGCTAAGGTAGGAAAAACGCCAGACACTGCCCATGCCGACCGTGGCACACGCCAGCGACAGCACGAACGTCATCCGAGAACGCCACTCCCCCAGGGGATTTCCCGCAGCCGAGTTCACCGGGAAAACTTCCTTCTAATCATAGGCTTAGACTGCCCCACACGGCAGGCGATGAAAAGAGCCAAATTCACGTTCCAGTGCGCAGGCTTGTCCGTATAATGCGCGCCATGGGTAACAAGAAGCCAGCAAAAAACGACAATGTGATCGCTCGCAACAAGCGCGCGACCTTCGACTATCACCTGCTCGACAGCTACGAGGCGGGGGTTGAGCTGCAGGGGTGGGAAGTCAAAAGCCTGCGCATGGGCAAGTGCCAGCTCACCGACTCCTACGTCCTGATGAAGGACGGTGAAGCCTGGCTGCTGGGTACCCAGATCACGCCGCTGGAGACCGTGTCCACGCACTATGTCAGCGACCCAACCCGTACACGCAGGCTACTGCTGCACCGCAAGGAACTGGCAAAGATACTTGCGGCCACCAGTCAGAAGGGACTGACCTGCGTCTGCACCCAGCTCTACTGGAAAGGGCATCTGGTGAAAGCCCGGATCGCCCTGGCCGAGGGCAAGAAGGGCCACGACAAACGCGATACCGAAAAAGAGCGCGACTGGAACCGGCAGAAGCAGCGCATCATCCGCGACAACGTCAAGCAGTAAGCCCCCCGCACCGCCCGGAAAACATTGTCCAGCTTCGCCGAGGCTGGCACCATAACCCGGTCCTTCTACTGCACCCGGGTTATCTGGCATGTCGAAAGAACGTATCAACGAACTGCGCGCGCGCATGCAGCGGTCCATCGTCGGCCAGGAAGCCGTCATCGAGCGGCTGCTGATCGGGCTGCTGGCCAATGGCAACCTGCTGGTCGAGGGCCTCCCCGGCCTGGCAAAAACCCGGGCTATCAAGGCGCTGGCACAGCATCTGGAGGCGGACTTCAGCCGCATCCAGTTCACACCTGACCTGCTGCCCTCCGACGTCACCGGTACCGAGGTGTACTACCAGGACGGCAATCGGGGCGACTTCCGCTTCGAGCCCGGCCCGATCTTCGCCAATATCGTGCTCGGCGATGAGATCAACCGCGCACCCGCCAAGGTCCAGGCCGCCATGCTCGAGGCCATGGAAGAGCGCCAGGTCACGGTCGCCGGCAAAACGCACCGTATGCCACCGCTGTTCATGGTGATGGCAACCCAGAACCCGGTTGAACAGGAAGGCACCTACCCCCTGCCCGAAGCACAGATGGACCGCTTCCTGATGCATGTGAACATTGTTTACCCGCCCGTCGAGGATGAAATGCGCATTGTGGATCTGGTACGTTCAGAGGAGCAGCAGGCGCAGACGCAGACGCGCGAGGATGATGCCGGCGAAAAACCCGAAAGGCCCGCGCGAATCCCGCAGCAGGCGGTATTTGATGCACGGCGGGAAATCGCCCAGGTGCATGTGTCGGAGCCCATGAAGCGCTACATGGCGGATCTTGTGTACGCCACGCGCACGCCGGAAAAGTACTCGGCCGACGTCGCCCGCTGGATCGAGGTGGGCGGCAGCCCACGGGCATCCATCGCACTGGACAAGTGCGGTCGCACCCACGCCTGGCTGCAGGGGCGGGACTATGTGGACCCCGAGGATGTGCGCGCCATCGTCCACGATTGCCTGCGACACCGGCTGATGCTGTCCTACGAGGCCCACGGTGAAGGCATGAACGCCGACAAGGTCATCGACGCGCTGTTGGCGGAGGTGGCATTGCCCTAGCGGCGCCTGGCCATGCACGACGACCCCCGCATCCACGTCTCTCTCGAGCACCTGCGCAACCTGCAGGGCGCTGCGGAACAGCTCAGCTTTCTGCCGCGCCAGCCTGCACGCAGTGTACTCAACGGCCAGCACGCCTCCCGCCTGCGCGGCCGGGGACTCAATTTTGAGGAGATGCGCGACTACCTGCCCGGCGACGACGTACGCTCAATCGACTGGAAAGCCACCGCGCGCACCGGCAGTCCGCACGTGCGTGTCTACACCGAGGAGCGCGACCGACCCGCACTGCTGGTTGTTGACCAGCGTATGTCGATGTTTTTCGGCTCCACCCTGAACATGAAGTCCGTCACAGCGGCAGAGGCCGCGGCCATCGCCGCCTTTGGCGTGCTCGGCGCGGGCGATCGCATCGGCGGCATTGTGTTCGACGACAGTACCCAGGTGGAGTTTGCGCCGCGCCGCAGCCGGCGGACCCTGTTTGCCCTGCTGCAGTCAATGGCTGACTTCAACGGCGCCCTGCACGCAGCAAAGCGGGTAGACGAGGGCGCTGATCGCCTGAACGACGTGCTGCGGCCGGTGGCGCGCCTGGCGCGCCACGATCACCTGGTCGTCATCCTCAGCGACTTCGCGGGAGCCAATGAAATCACGCGCAAGCGCCTGTCTACCATCGCCGCGCACAATGATGTGCTGTTGATGCTGGTGCACGACCCGTTGGCGGAGCAGGGCCTGAGCCAGGGCGAACCCACGGTGCTCGGCGACGGCCACCTGCAGGCGGAAATCGATCTCAGCCACAGCAGCACCCTGGAAGCGGTAGGCGGCTTCACCCGCCAGCGACTGCAAACCATCAGGGACTGGCAACGCGAGATCAACCTGTCCGTGTTGCCTCTCAACGCAGCGCAGGAGACGCTGCCGCAGATCCGGCAGCTGCTGGGCCAGACGCGCCCCGGACGCTCCCGCGCATGAGCCGCTACGACGGGCTTTCGCTCTCCCAGCTGATCGATCTGCTGCACCCTATCGTGACGCCGGAACCGGTATCGATGGTGCCTGCCACCACAGGCTGGTGGGTGCTCGGAGGTTGGCTCCTGACGGTGATACTGATCGCACTCGGTCATCGGGTCGCCGCCTACCGGCGCAACCGCTATCGCCGGGAGGCGCTGCGTGCACTGGATGCGCTGGCACAGCAGGAACCGGCAGCCAGCCAGGCTATCGCCGTGCTGCTGAAGCGTACGGCGCTGGGCGCCTACCCCCGTCGGGAGGTTGCCGCCCTGCAGGGCGAGGCCTGGGCCGCGTTCCTGTGTACAAGCAGTGGCGACGACCCCGTGGTCACGGCCGCGGCACCTGCTCTGGCCCGCGCAGCCTATCTCGCGCCCGTGAACGACCCGCAGTTACTGGCGGCGGCCCGGCGCTGGGTACAGGTGCACCGTGCTTGAGTTTGCCTTTGCCTGGGCTGTGCTCGCCCTGCCGCTGCCGCTGCTGCTGTGGTGGGGTTTGCCGCCACACCGGGAGCGCGCCAGCGCCCTGCGCGTGCCCTTCTTTGCCGACATCGTGGCCGCGTCCGGCGTGCAACCGGGGACCGGTGCGGTGGTGCGTCGTCGGCGCCGCACGCAGGCCGCACTCCTCTGGTTCATCTGGCTTTTGCTGGTGGTCGCGCTGATGCGGCCGAACTGGGTCGGTGAACCGATTGTGCGCACCGAAGTCGCGCGCGACATCATGCTCGCCATTGACCTCTCGGGCTCCATGGACTACCGGGATTTCCCCGGGCGCGACGGCCAGCCCATTTCCCGTCACCGGGCCGTGCAGCAGGTAGTCAAGGCGTTCATCGCCGAGCGCGAGTCCGACCGCGTGGGCCTGATCGTGTTTGGTGACAAAGCCTATATACAGCTGCCGTTCACCCGGGATCTCGCCACCGCAAGCACCCTGGTGGACCTGATGGCCGTCGCCATGGCGGGGCCTCAAACAGCGCTGGGCGATGCCATCGGCCTGTCCATTCACGCCTTTGAATCGAGCAGTATCGAAGAACGTATTCTGATTCTGCTCACCGATGGCAACGACACAGCCAGCCGCATGACGCCGATCAACGCAGCGGCCATCGCCGAGCGCAATGGCGTGGAAATCTACACCATCGGCATTGGCGACCCGCAGGCCACGGGGGAAGACCGGGTGGACTTCAGCCTGCTGGCCGATATCGCCGGGCGCACCGGCGGCGAATTCTTCAATGCCGAGGATGAAAATGCACTGGCCGCGGTCTACCAGCGTATCGATGAGGCGACCGCCGCCGAGGTCAACACCGAATCCTGGCGGCCACGGCAATCACTGGTGGTGTGGCCCGCGGGGGCTGCGCTGCTGATCGGGCTCGCGACACTGGCGGGCATGCGGTTCGGCGGACGGAGAAACGGCGCATGATTGAGCAGCTGCATTTTCTGCGCCCGCTATGGCTGCTTGCCCTGCCCGCGGTTATTGGCCTCTGGTGGCTACTGCGCACCCAGCGCAGCCCAGAGAACACCCTGGGCAACCTGGTTGCGCCGCACCTGCGCCGCGCCCTGACCATCCAGCACGACACGCGCGCGGGCTTCAGCGCGCTCGACAGCTTTACCATCGCCCTGCTGGCCCTGACACTGGCCGCCGCCGGTCCCGCCTGGCGCCAACAGGTGGCGCCGTGGTTTGAGGAAACGGCACCGCTGGTGATCGCAATGGAGGTCACCGACTCCATGCGCAGCAACGACCTCGCACCCACCCGCCTGGACCGGGCACGCTTCAAGGCACTGGACCTGGTCGCCGCACGCACTGGCGCGCGCACCGCGTTGATAGCCTACGCGGGCTCTGCGCACATTGTGGTCCCCCCGACTACCGACAGCGCGGTTCTCGCCGGATTTCTCGAGAGCCTGGACCCGGCCATCATGCCGCGCGGCGGCAATAACAGCGCAGCCGCACTGCCGCTGGCACTGGACCTGCTGGGCGAGAGCGCCAGCATCGGCACACTGCTGTTCATCACCGACGGCTTCGACAGCGCCGACATCCCTGCGCTCGCCGCGTTCAGCGCCGACACCTCGGCCCCGGCGGTGACGGCATTGGTCGTGGGCACCGAAGCCGGCGGTGTCGCCCTGTTGCCCGACGGCAAACCGGTGGTTGGCCCCGGGGGCGGCCCCCTGCAAACGGCAATTGATACCGACCTGCTGCGCCGTGTGGCGAGCGAAACCGACGTCACCCTGATACGCAGCGAAACAGGCGATGCGGATATACGCAAGCTGCTGCGACTGATTGAATCCAATCTGCTGCAGGCGGATGACCCGGACGCCGAGTGGCATGACGAGGGCTGGCTGCTGCTCTGGCCCGCCCTGTTGCTGGTGCTCTACGGCTTCCGCCGGGGCTGGGTGCTGCGATGAAGCGCCGGAACCAGAGGCCACTCTGGCAGCGCGCGCCGCTGCAGTTTGCCGCGGTCACCCTGGTGGCCCTGCTGGCTTTGGTATGGCTGGCGAGCCGGGAGGCTACCCTCGCCGACCTGTGGCTGACCCGCGACCAGCAGGGCCAGCGCGCGATGAACCAGCGCGACTGGAAAACGGCACTGGCTCGCTTCGAGGACCCGGCACAGAAAGCCACCGCGGCCTACTATGCGGGCCAGTACGAGCAATCCGCCGACCTGTTCGCCCGCATTCCGGACGCCGTGGGCTTCTATAACCGGGGCAACGCCCTGATCAAGGCACGCGACTACCGCAACGCCATCCGCGCCTTCGAGCTGGCCGTCGCCGCCGAGCCGGGCTGGCAGCAGGCCGTGGAAAACCTGGACCTGGCACGGCATATCACTGAGTACATCGAGCAGCTGCGCGAGGACAGTGACACCGAAGACGAATCCGAACTCAGCGCGGATGACTACGTGTTCGACAACGAGGACGAACGCGGCCGGGAAATGGAAATCACCCGGGAGAGCACCATCGGCCTGGAGTCCGCCGAGAAGTGGATGCGCTCGGTGGACACCGACACCGCCGAATTCCTGCGCACGCGTTTCGCCCTGGAACAAAGCCGGGAGGAGGCGCCATGAAGCGCTGGATCGCCCTGTGCCTGCTTGTCCTGCTGAGCGCACGCAGCCTGGCCCAGGTGCAGCCCGTAGTGGAAGTGACGATAACGCCGCAACAGGTCAGGGTGGGCGAGCCTCTGGAGCTGCAGGTTACGGTACTCGTACCCACCTGGTTCGCGCAGCCGCCCAACTACCCCGACTTCGAACTGGCCAACGCGATCACACAGCGGCCCCCGGACAGCTCTTTCCCCACCAGTCGCGCGATCGACGGCGAAACCTGGTCGGGGATCGTGCGCAGTTTCCGCATTTATCCGCTGCAGGCCGGCCAGTATCGCATTGACGACGCCGAACTCGGGGTCAGCTACGCCAACCCGGGCAGTGCCCCCACACGCCTGCAGGTGGCGCTTCCCGAGATTCGCTTCAGCGCGGTGGTGCCGCCCGGCGCAGAATCACTGACCCCCTACCTGGCCGGCAACGCGCTGCGCCTTTCTCTGGAGGTCGGTGGCGATACAGGCAGTTTGCAGCCGGGGGACGCCGTTACCCTGGTATACCGGGCCGAGCTGGAGGGACTGCCCGCGATCTTCCTGCCGCCGCTCGCGCCCAAGCTGGACTATGCGGGCGCCTCCGTCTACGCCGACCGACCCACCACGGCGGACGGCCCGCCCGCGACCCGCAGTGAAAAACTCACACTGGTGTTTGAGGCGGGTGGCGCGTTCAGCGTGCCGCCGGTAACCCTGAGCTACTGGAACACCGACACCGACAGGGTTGAACAGGCAACTGCCGACGGTGTGACACTGCAAGTCAGCGGTGCAGCGCCCGTGCAGGACGACGCCGCCGATACCCGTGTCAACGCCCTGCGCTGGCCACTGCTGGGCGCCGTCGCAGCGGCCTTCCTGCTCGCCTGGGCATGCTGGCGCAGCTGGCAGCAGTCGCTGCGCCCGCGCTGGCAAGCCTACCGGCAGCGTCACCTCAATAGCGAAGCCCATGCCTTCAAGGTATTGCAGCAGCGGTTACGGGCCCAGGACCGCGCTGCGGCCTACCGCGCCCTGCTGGCCTGGAGCGCGCACCTGACCCCGACCATGGACAGCCGGGAATTCGCGCAACGCTATGGCGACGAAGCCCTCAGCCGCGCACTCGACAGCTGGCGTATTGCGCTGTTCAGCCGGGGCGAGGAAGCTCCGGTGGGCAGCGCACTTGGGAAAAAACTGCAGACCGCTCGACAACGCTACCTCAAGGCCCGTCGCAAACCGGCGGCGCACGCCCTGCCGCCGCTGAACCCCTGAACATCAGCCCAGCGGCGCAGGCTGCGGCACTTGCAGCTGGCGCGCCAGCGGCGCCAGATCCTTCATGATGCCGGGGTACAGCGCCACGCCACCCGCCAGTTGCTCACGGCGCTGCTGCCACGCTCTCTGCCCGGGGAAACGTGCCGGCGGTGCCCCCTCGGATACTTCGCTTGCGGTGACCAGATACTGCAGTGCATGCAGCTGCTCCTTGAACACGGCGAGCGAGCCAAAGGCCGCAGGATCGATAATCTGCAGGAACACAGAATTGGCTTCGCCGTCCCCCGCTGCTTCCGCATCGGCCCGGCCATAGTTGCCCAGCGCCATGCTCAGCACTTCGGTTGCGGCCGACAGCGCGGAGCCCTTGTAACCATGCTGGGCACCACCGATGGGCATGATGCTGCCCCGGGGCGGTCCAGCGAGCGCGGACGGGTCATCCGTGATGACGCCCTCCGCATCCTTCAGGCAGGGTTCGGGCAGCCGTGCGCCCTCACGCGCCGCGCGCGCCACGTAGCCGCCTGCGGTGATCGACATACTGATATCGAACAACAGTGGGTACTCCTTCCCCGGAGCACCCATGGCCAGCGGGTTGGCGGAAAATACCGGCGTCAGGCCGCCAAAGGGACTCACCGTGTGCTCCGCGGGCGTCGAGCAGGTCAGGATCCCGAGATAACCGGCCTCAATCACCCGGGGCAGATAGGCTGCCAGGCAGGCAATGTGCTGGCTGCGACGCAACGTGGCGGTGACCACGCCGTACTCCGGAACCCGGGCCAGCGCGGTATCAACCGCCTGGCTGACGACCCAGGGGCCGGGCAGAAAGGCGGCGTCCCAGTTGAACAGCGGGCCCTTGTCCACCAGCACCACAGGCTCGCCATTACAGCGGCTTGCGCCCTCCATCAGCCAGCGCACATTGTGCGCCACGCGCTGCATACCGTGCGTAGTAAAGCCCATCAGGTCGGCCTCCAACAGCACCTCGGCCATCACCGCGGCACGTTCAGCGGGCAAGCCCGCGGCCTCGAACAGGCGCTGGCTGAAAGCGTGGAGGTCGGTATGAGCGTAACGCACAGACATGTCAGGCTCCTTCTTCGAGAGGTATGGCAGGCAAACCTTCCACTGGCAGGAAAGCGGCCCCGAGGGAACTATTGCAGATTTCACAGTCTAACACTGTGCAATTGAGGTACAATTGCGAGTCACACTGGGGGCGATACGGATTCGACGACGGTAACGAACCCTGAGGTGCATGCCGTGATGGTAGCGAATCACGTAAATCCAAAGCTGCAAACTATTAGTTGCCAACGACGACAACTACGGTGCCCAACTGGCTGCGTAAGCAGCCCGTGAAAGCACCAACTAGTGGCTTCGGCCCTAGCGGTCTTTAGTAAGGTGCCAGTACCGCACTACTGACTGTCATATAGAACTGGATCGCTGTGAAGCCCGCCTGAGGTGGAACTGCTAAAACTTATTCAGGCTCGCCAATTACGTCCTGCCCGTTGGGCTGTATGAGGCTAAATTAATTAACGGAAACTAAGCATGTAGAGCCGAAGGCAGAGTACTGGCGGACGCGGGTTCAACTCCCGCCGCCTCCACCAAACACCCATGCAAGCAAGTCAAAAGAAATCCCGGAAGGCCGCTGTTGAATGCCCGGTGGCGGTCACTACTCCTGGATAACGAAACGCAGCCGCGTGGGCTCTGACAGGTTACCGCGCCCACCGTTTGCGCAGATGTCCACCGCCGTGCTCGCGGACCGCACGTCCTGATCGTCCGTGTAGCAGACCCTGTACAGGCCGTTCTCGGCATCGAAGCTCTCGAAGACGGCGTAGCCCGTCAGGTCGTTCCTATCCGTGTCCGCGAGTTGCGTATAGTTGATGACCGTGTCGTTGAGTTCGAAGGTGTACTTTCCGGTAGCGAAGAGCGGCCCGGCGCGCTTGCTGTAGTTGCCGTTCTCAGAAAAGCGATAGGTCACCGAGAGGCCAGACTCGCGCACCAGGAACGCCGTCGACTGGATGAGCGCCGGGTCAAATGCATCCGTGGGAATCTGCACAAACTGGGGTACGAGGAAAAACACTTCCTCCTGTCGCTCGAGGAAGCCCATCAGGATGTCATTGCCCTCGAAGCCCGACGTGAAGAGCCGGCAGGACCCATCGGAGCCGCCACACAGGCCGCGCTGGCGTTTCAGCCAGCTGTCGAAGCGGTAGCCGGTCGCCGGTTCGCCGCGGAAGGTTTCATCAAAAAACAGGTCCACGACATCGATTTCGCAAACCGCGCCAGTCTCGCAGTCGTAGCTACCAGACTCGGTGGTGACACGGCCACCTTCCGGCACCTCGATGCGGATCTTACAGCCACCCAGCAGAAGGGTGGACAAGGTGATGACTATCAGAATCGACTGCTTCATTATGGATACTCCCTCGGATTCGCTGTCAGGACAGCATTCGCAATTTGCACTCGCACGATAGGACCTGAGACAAGTGAAGTGACGAAAACCGGACGAAAGTTCACGAAATCAACACGAAATTCGCGGAAAAAGGCATTAAGGGCGGTATGTGAATGACTTCTGCAGTGGCCTCAGGAGCGCTTAGGCAATTTGAGCATTTTGCGATCGACGCAAGTCGGGGCGCGGTCCTGCGGGACGGCGAGACGATCACGCTGCGGCCGCAGTCGTTCCGCGTTCTGCAGTACCTGGTGGCCAACCCCGGCCGCCTGATTAGCAAAGAAGAGCTCTTCGACAGGATCTGGGGTGAAGCGGTGGTCACCGACGACAGCCTGGCGCAGTGTCTCGTGGACATCCGCCGGGCCCTTGGCGATGAGGGCCGGCACGCGGTCAGGACGCTGCCCCGTCGAGGGTACCTGTTCAATGCCCGGACCGTGGATACGCCGGCCGCCACACAGCCACCGGCGTCCGCAGCCTTGTCCGGCACGATCCGTGGAGCCTGGTTCACGGCGGCGATACTGGGATTGGGTACATTGCTACTGGCTTGGTGGCTGCTCCTGAGGCCCGAGTCCGATTCAGTAGAAAGACCCGCGGCGTCTCCCCCCGTCGTTGCGGTGCTGCCCTTCGCCGACTTCACGGCGGCGGGTGACAGGGACTATCTGGCCCTTGGCCTGCCGGAAGAAATCATCAACAGCCTGACCCGGGTGCATGGCCTGCGGGTTATTTCCCGCACCTCGTCATTCCTGCCGCAGCTGGGTCAGCAGATGACCGCAAGGGAGATCGGTGCTCAGCTGGGCGCCACGCACCTCCTCGAGGGCAGTATTCGCGAACACGACGGGCTCCTGCGGATCACGATACAGCTGATCGAAACGAACAGTGGGCACCATGTCTGGTCCGAGACGATCGACCGCAGGTACGGCGATATCCTGCGCGTACAGAGCCAGGTCGCCAGCGCTGTTGCGGGCCTGTTCCAGCTGACGGTGATGGAGCCGGCCGAATCTGACACGGTGATAGCCCCGGAAGATTACACCCTGTACCTGCGCGCCCTACACGTGCTGCGAAGCGGTGAGTTCGCCGAACTGGGCAGCGCGATCACGACACTGGAGGGCGTCGCGCGCAGGAGTCCGCGTTTTATCCCGGTGCGGGATCTTCTGACCCGGAGCTACCTGCTGCAGGTCTATCGGGGCGAATTGTCCGGGACCGACGTGGCGCAACGGGTTCGCACGCTGGCCGAGGAGATGCTTGCCATACCCTCCGGCAGCGCTGGCGCCCACGGGGCCCTGGCCGCACTGGCCCTTAAGGTAGAGAACGACCTGCCGGCAGCGGCGGAGCACGTGACCGAGGCCCTGACGCAGGAGCCGGGGAATCCCCGACACCTGGAACTTGCCGGCGAACTTGCCTACGCACTGGAAGGCTTTTCCTCGGCGGTGGCCCTGCACCAGGGAGCGCTCGATCTCGATCCCTTCTGCACCGCCTGCTACATAAACCAGGCACAGGCCTACATCGCCGCCGGTCAGCCGCGCCAGGCCGAGGCCGCCGTCCGGCAGGTTGTGGAACGTTCGCGCGGCGGCCACCTGACCCTCGGTCTGACCAAGATCATGCAGGGCGATTTCGCGGGGGCACAGCAGATTATCGATCAGACGGTGCCGGCAAAGGCGAGAAAGTTCCAGGAATTCTACCAGGCGTTGCTGTGTCACGCGCAGGGCGAGATCGCGTGCTTCCGTTCACTGCTCGAGCGTTTCGAGGCCGAGAACGGTGAATCCGAGGCGATGCGTATCGCGCAGCTTCACGCCGTTGGTGGTGACGCGGATGCGGCCTTCCGATGGCTGGCGCGCCTGCGCGAGCGCAACCAGATGCTGCTGCTGACCAACCTGCCGGACCCCCTGTTCGACAACCTGCGCGAAGACCCGCGCTGGCAGCACATGCTGGTGGAACTCGGTCGCGCGCCGCAGCAGCTTCGGCAGATAGCGTTTGATGCCGAGGCGTTGCTGGAGCTACGCTGAGAGCAAGAGATCGACGACGACTGGCAACAGGACCTGGAAACTCAACAGACAGCTTGAAGGACACCGCCAAAAAAGTGCGGAAGAATATTTCCGCTACCCACCAACGCGGTTGAAATTGCCTGGCCCCGGAAAGGGCCAGGCGAAGGACGTCACTCGATCTCTATACGCCTTTTCTGCGGTATTTTCTCCGCCACTTTCGGCGCCTTGAGCGTCAACACCCCATCCTTGAACATGGCCTTGATGTCCTCTTCCTGAACGTCACCGCCAAGATTGAAGCTCCGCATGAACTTGCCATAGCGACGCTCCTGGCGAATCACCGTACCGTCTTTCTCTTCCTTGTCTTCCTGCGAGCTCTCAGCCTCCAGCGTCAGGATGCCGTCATTCACGTGGACGTGAATGTTGTCCCGGTCGATACCCGGCAACTCGGCGGTTATTTCAAAGTGATCACTCGCTTCCCTGATATCCACTCTCGGGGCAAAGAACTCGCCCATCTCACGATCAGCGGAGCGCGGCCAGTTGTCACCAAAAAAGCGATCGATATCAAACATACTGCTACGCGGTATTAGAGACATACGACACCTCCTTTGCGTGTGATTGGTTGTGCCTCACCGCTACAGATAGTGTCGATTTCGGTGTTTTTCAAGGAGCGAGAACCAAATTTCGGCTGGCGCCCGACGGAGCAAGGCGGAGCCGCGGGTGGGCCGCTGAGCGCTGCAGGTTCATCAACGCTCTGCCCAACCCCCGTTTTCTGCCATGAAGGCGTCCATTTCCCTGACCAAAAAATCGATCCTATCCGGTGGATAACCGTGCTTCATCAGACCCTGGATGTATTCCTCCCTGGTGGGACGCTCCGGGTTGCCTGGCGTGGATAGCGGAGCACCACTGATCTGCGTATCCTGCCCCATCGCACTCACAGCCAGACGGGAGGCGAGTTGTTTGGCCTGTCCGCAGGCCAGTACTTTCGGTTTGCAAATCTTCAGGCACGTGCGCGGCTGGCTTCTGTCAATCTGGCATTCGCAGTTGCAGACCGGCATCTCAGTAACTTCCGTGAGGGGTAGCATGCCCACCGTATAGCCACTGCCTGAAGCATCCCTCGTCGTCGGGTCGATGCCAGAGAGCCCTTCGATATCGAAATTCCGTGCCGCTGGGAACACCTCGTAGAGGTCCGCCATCGCGCTGTCTTCTCCTCCCGACACCGGATACACCGTGACTCGCTTATCGCCCTCCCACGGCGCTGTTATCGCGAAGCGGCCGCGAATCTGGCGCTGAACCGGCAGCGCATGGTCGTCACCAAAGACTGAAAAATCGACGCTCGACAAATCGGTGAGTTGACCGGAGAAGCTGCCACGCAACAAGAATGGCGTGAACTCCTCTATCGTCACCGACCCTGTGTAGGGGAAAAGACGCCCACGACCGGGCACCAGATCCTCGGGCCCTCGTGCCTCGAATTCACCGTGCCCCTTTCCACCATTCACGCCAATCCGGGCTTCCGTGAAGGTGCCAGTGAACCCGTAGTCGATGGCCGGGATTAGGATATGCACATACGACCCTTCCGTTTCGGCGGCCTCGCCAAACGCGTTGCGTAATCCCTTGTCTGTTGCGAACGGGCCGTTGTCCGCCATGGCGATGAACTGCGACATCACCTGTGCCAGCCCGCCGCCGGTTCCGGTGGTCTGGAATCCATCGGCAAATGCGCCCGGCATCAGCGTGAGGTGGATGGCTGTCGTTGGCCCGCAGCCTGACTCGGCGAAGGCCTGGCCGACACAGCCGCGCACCTCGTAGTTGTGGGAAACGCCGACACTGTTTGCGCTTCTGTTACTCAGGGAATCCAGCCCGGCAGCGAACTCCTTCGCGGCCTGCTCCCGCGTGCCGTCGCGCACGGGAGGCATCGACGCTGCAGGCGCGGTCGTGGCGTCCTGCGTCGCAGAAACCGCCTGCCGAGGCTGCGTCATGTTGCTCTCCCAGTAGTCAGATGATGCATTGAGCGAAAGCAGCACCTTCCGTGTTGTGGTGGGATCAGCGGCGACGTTGGAAATGACAAACACGGCCGGTTCACCGGCCGGCACCTGAAAGCGCCAGTGACCGAGGTAACCACCACCCGGTAGCGGTGCCACGAGCACGGGGCTGCCGACTTTGGCACCGCCCAGGGTGCCTATGCGTAATGCCGCCAAGGCGTCCGCATCACCCGAGCGAATCTGCAGCGAGAGCCCGGCCTGACCTTCGCCCCAAACGTTTACGGCGAAGCAGCTTGCCGCATTAGCATCGACAACCAATTCCACATTGGCCGAAACCGACGTCGCAGTGAGATTCGCGGTACGTTCACACCCGTTGAACACAAAGTTACGCCAGTTGATCTCGGCAACTTCTGCGCTGTGCTCGGGCTCCTTGGTGAGGCGCGTGGGCACATAGGCCGCGAAGGTGGACACAAAATTCGCATATACACGATCGAGGCCATAACCCAGGGTATTCCGAAGGCCCTGATCGGTCCACAGCAGGTCCGCATGCAGCGAAGCACTCGATGGGTACGGGTGTCGGAACATGTCAACGAGATAGCGGTAGTCGGGTTCGATGGGCTGGACTCCCGCCCGGCCATTCTTCTTCGACGCGGCGAAGACCTCCCCCACGTAGCGCCAGAACGAGGCTGTCAGGTAATCGGCTTTCGGCACCCCGGTGGCCGGGATGTCCTGAAGCGGCGTGTAGTAGGGACGAGCCCCCAACCGGTATCCGTCCTGACTCCCTGCATAGGGGTCCTTGCGCAGGATTTTCTGGAGCATATACATGCCCATGGCCTGCGCCTGCCCTTCGATAATCCAGTCGTTCTGGATGACATCTTCGCTCGGCTGATAGGCGCGCTGCACGAGATGGAACAGCTCATGGGCGAGGTGCTCGTAGGTTCGATCCAGAGGAATACCGTCCTTCTGAAACGGTCGCGAAGTATCGATCTGCATTTCTGTGGTGGAGGCCGATTTGCGGCGTACGCGAAACGGTGAGGTGCCATGATCGTCGTAATCGAAAAAATGGACCTTGTAGGCCTCCCCACCCGAGACACCCTCCACGCGCTCGAGCTCCGGCGCGCGAAAACCCATTGCCTCATAGCGCTCAGCGACTTCAGTAAGAAACACCTCCATGTCCGTCAGCGCCGTCTGCTCATCATCGGTCAGTTGCTGATGCGACTGCAGGCTGTCAGGCAGCATGCCGTAGGGATCTGACTGGACGATCAGGAACTCCTTCGTCGGCCAGCCGTCGGACTGCGCACGGGCCGGAGGCACCATGGCAACGCAGAGCATCAGACCGAGACTGAAACACAGCAACCCGTTGAAATGCATCATTCCTCCCCCCGGTAGCGCATTCGACATATCTACGCTGAGAACGGCAGCTCTCTACGCAGAGCCGACACACGTCAGCAAGCGCCTGAAGGCGCGAACGCACACAAAGTATAGACTGCGTTCTGGGCGCTCGCCGCGGGCAATGCACCATGACTTGCGATATGGTGTAAGCTTCCACCACTTCCCGCGTGATCAGATGAAAGGCAACCCGTATGCGACTACCTAAACCCGCCGCGCTGACTCTGGCGTTTCTGCTGGCTCCCGTTTTCACCGCTGCAACACTCGCCCAGGGCGAGGCGGTCGAGGACTACCCGAATGATCCCTCCGAGGCGCCTCCAATCGGTTCACAGGAATACGAAGCCAACAACCCCCACCTCAGTGTCGAAGACGTAACTGGCGGTCCGGCTTCCATGCAGGATAGCGAATTCGTGAACGCTCCGGCCGGGGCGCCGGCATCCGAACTGGGGCTCGGCGAAGGCGCCGCCGCACCGTCGAACTGAACCGGTTCGACTCCGTCGGTTTGCCGCGTTGGAGATGGCACCGGCGCTAGCAGATCCGCGGCAACTGCTCACCACTGAGCATGTCCAGCATCTGGCTTCCCCCCAACTGACTGCTGGCGATGACGCCGCGACCTTCAGAGACGACGCCAATCCTCCGGGCGCCGGCACCCAGGCTCTCCAGGATATCCTCTTCACGCCGCGGCTCGGCAAACACCACCATCCGACCCTCATTGGCCATATACAGAGGGTCCATACCGAACAATTCGCAGACCGAAGCCACTTTCTTGCTGACAGGCACCCGGTCGCGCTCGATAGTGATCTGCAGGGATGCCGTTTCACTGAGCTCGGCCAGGACCGTCGCCAGGCCACCGCGCGTGAGATCGCGGATACAGTGAACAGACTCAGCCAAAGGCGATAAACGAGAGACGGCAGGCCACAGATGGGCACAGTCACTTTCTATTGGCGTCTGAATCTGCAAATCCTCTCTTTGGGCGAGGATGCAGGCACCGTGCCGGCCCAGGTCTCCAGAGACAATCACCACGTCGCCGGGCTGAATAAGCCGGGGATGACAGAAAAGCCGACGTACACCGACGCCGGACACGTTCAGGAACACCCCGTCACCGTGGCCGCGCTCCACCACTTTCGTATCGCCGGTGACGATTCTGGCGCCGACCTCAGCGGCAGCCAGGGCCATGGACTGAGCCAGCGCGAATAATGACTCGGTGGGAAAACCCTCTTCGATAATCCAGCCACAGCTCAGATACGCAGGCTCGGCGCCACACACGGCGAGATCGTTGCAGGTGCCGATCACCGAAAGCTTGCCAATATCCCCACCCGGAAATACCAGCGGGCTGACAACGTAGGAATCCGTGGTGAATACCAGGCGACTGTCGGGCGGGTCCTGAAAGACGAGATCAGCGCCATCCTGATCCGCCTGCACATCGGTCATGGCAGCAGAGAAAATATCCCGTATCAGTTGCTGGGTGAAACGACCACCAGCACCATGAGCAAGCGTCACGACGGGATATCTGGAGAAGGGGAAACGACACTCAGGCACGGTGTGCGCCTGCGTTTCGGCGGTAGCGATAGTACGCAGCGCAAGCGCCCTCACCGGACACCATCGTAGCGCCCAGTGGCGAATCGGGGGTGCACTCCCTGCCGAAACGTGGACACTCATAAGGGCGGATGCGTCCAGTGAGGACATCTCCGGCGAGGCACTCACCTGCCTCCCTGGACGGCACAGCAGGCAAGGCGAACTTTTCCCTCGCATCGAAGTTGGCGTAATGACCCTGCAACTGGAGCCCGGAGGCCTCAAGCCTGCCCAAACCCCGCCAGGACTGTCCGGTCTCGCGAAAGACCTGCTTCATCAGGTGCTGTGCCTCGCGGTTCCCATCCCGGTCCACACCGCGG
The DNA here is from genome assembly GCA_002416125.1 of Halieaceae bacterium UBA5044. Lineage (GTDB taxonomy): Bacteria > Pseudomonadota > Gammaproteobacteria > Pseudomonadales > Halieaceae > Haliea. Next base: position 127,200 of record DIBU01000022.1, on the reverse strand, counting down.
GCATATTGATTTTCTACCCGGGCTTCACCACGCTCGAGTTGCGCCAGCGCAGCCTCAATACCGAGCAGAACATCCAGTGGTTCGAAGCCCGTCACAACCACTGGCACGCCCAGACGACGTGCAACCGCCTCGTACTCCCGATAGCCCATCACCGCACACACATGTCCCGCAGCAAGAAAGGCCTGTACCCGGTTACCGGGCGAGCCGGCTATTGCTTCAATAGCCGGTGGCACCCGAACCTGACTGACCAACAGGGAAAAGTTGTCGACGCTGGATGCCCTGGCTTGCACAACACTGAGCGCATTTACGGGTGCCGTGGTTTCAAAGCCAACCGCAAAGAAAACGACCTCGCGCCCGGGATTCTCACGCGCCAACTGCACCGCGTCCAGGGGGGAGTAAACCGTGCGGACGTCGCCACCCATGGCCTTGCAGGCCAGTAAATCCGTATCGCTGCCGGGCACGCGCAACATGTCGGCAAAGGTGGCGAAAATCACGTCTTGCCTTCGAGCCAACTCGAGCGCCTCATCAATGCAGGCGACTGGCGTGACGCAGACGGGACATCCGGGACCGTGAATCAGCTCTACTGAATCAGGCAGCAATTGATCGATGCCATGCCGGATAATGGCGTGAGTCTGACCACCGCAGACCTCCATCAGGACCCACGGCCGAGTTACCAGGCCAGCGATTCGGGCAACGATCGCCTCGGCCAGCACAGGGTCCCGAAACTCCTCAAGAAAGCGCATGACCGCGCTCCATTGAGGCCAGCTCATGCAGCAGGGACAAGGCGCGCTGCGCCTCCTCCTGATCCAGTACCCGGATCGCGCAACCCACGTGCACAATGACGTAATCGTCTGTTGCGGCCTCTGGCGTCAGGCACAGGTTAACGACACGCTCAACATCGCCGAAGCGAACCAGGGCCTGTCGCTCAAGGCCGTCGCCGCTGATGCGAATGACTCTTCCGGGTATCGCTAGGCACATTGCTGGGCAACTCCGATCTGTTTTGCCCCCATGGCGAGGGCCACACACTGCCCGGCGGCAATACTTCCATCGTTGGGCGGGAGTCGCCCAGGCAGCAACAGCTTCAATCCAAGTTCCCTGGCGCCGGCAACCATCAGCTCTACCAGCAGGCGATTCTGGAACACTCCGCCGGACAGCAGCACGCTATCCCCACGCCCCAGACGGCACTGGCGCAGCGCCGCTCTGGCCAATGCCTGATGAAAGCCCAGGGCACGGGCCGAAAGACTGACGCTACGGTCAGCAACCAGCGGCAGCAGCGGACGCCAATCCAGATCAGCGCCAACCCAGCTGAAGTCCATGTGTAACGCCTGGCTTGCCCGGTGACCGAGCGCCTCCCACTCCATGGCGACCTGCGCCTCGAACAGGTTCTCCTCCCGGAGTCCGGCCAGTGCGGCGAGACCCTCGATTAATCGGCCCATGCTGGAGCAGGCAATCGACCTGCCGGGATACGTCTCGCCGCTCAGGACTCTGGCGATCCTGCCGGGAAACCGGGCGATGTCGTGTCCCGCTGGCAACTGAAACGGTCGAATGCTTCCAAGACGTTGCCACTCCATTCCCGCGTCAAACTGCAGGCACTCTCCCCCCCAGACAGTGCCGTCGGGACCCAGGCCAACACCATCCCAGGTGAGCGCCTGAAAAGGGGGTTCCGGCTGATGCTCCAGCCAGACAGCCATGGCGTGGGCTACGTGGTGCGGAACCGTGAGCGCGTGATCATCCGCCTCCACGCTGGAACCATAATCAGGGTGCAGATCAGTGACTTCAGTCCCTGCATCAATCTGGAAAAAGGCGGGCATTGTGGACTTCTGCTGGAGATAACGCTGCCTGTTGCCAGCTCCCTGAAGATCGCCGATGTACGGGCCAACGATCAACGTATGCCTCTCCTGCATGGCGAGGTTAACCTTCAAATGCGCGCCACAACCCAGCGATGAGTGGGCTACCGGAACAGTGTGTATCTGGGGCGCAAAGCCTCGCCCAAGTCGAAGACTGACCGGCTGGCCAGCCATCACCCGCAGTACGGCATCATCCAGGCCCTGTACCAGATCCAGATCGTGTAACAGGAACGCATCGGCAATGCCCGCCAGCGCAGACAGTGCGGTGTCATTTTCGTGAATCAGCGGCGCACCGGAAAGATTGGCACTCGTAGCGACCAGCGGGCGCTGCAGCATTCGCAGGATGGAGAGCTGAATCCCGCTGCTGGGCAACATGACGCCCAGTGTACCCAAACCAGGCGCCAATGATTCGTGTATCCCGCCACACGCCTTGAGCAACACGATAGGTGCTGCAGATCCCTTAAGTGCAGCGCGCTCTGCAGCCTCGGTATGGGCGTTTTCAAGCACCCATTCAAACGTCGGGGCCAGCACTGCGAGTGGTTTACTGCGTCGCTTGCGCTCCCGCAGGCGCGCAACAGCCGCCGGATTCTGCGCATCCACCAGCAAGTGGAATCCGGCACCACCTTTGACGGCAACCACACCACCGCGCTCCAGCACAGCACAGGCCTGGCGCACTGCCGCCTCGCCCTGCAGACCGTCAGCAGTGAACAACACCGGGCCACAGTCCGGACAGGAAATACCCACCGCGTGGAAGCGACGGTCCAGAGGCGACTCGTACTCCTGTCGACACGCTGCGCAGAGGGAAAACCGGCTCCAGCTGGTATTGATCCGATCCCAGGGGAGCCGCCTACAAATGGAAAAGCGCGGCCCACAGGACGTGCAGCTGATAAACGGATAGTGGTAACGCCGATCGCTCTGATCGTGAAACTCGCGACGACAGTCCTCGCAGATTGCCTGATCCGCAAGCAGCGTGCCGGCGATACCGGCGTCAGACTGACTCGGAGCAATCACAAAGTCGCTGTGCGCTGTTGCGGCGGCCACATTCACCGAAAACTCATGCCGCTGTCCGGGCGCATTCCGGCGAAGCTCAGTCAAAAACTGGTCCAGCACCGCCATCTGGCCCTGTACTGTAATGCTCACCCCTGAGGAACGATTGCGTATTTCACCCTGCAGGCCCAAGCGCTGCGCCAGCCGGTATACATACGGACGAAAACCCACCCCCTGGACCAGGCCGGTAACCTGAATATGGCGGCAATCAGGCTTCGGCAATGTCGATACTCCTCAAGAGAATAGCCTGGGCCTGAGGATGGTTGATATCTGACGATGTTTCGACTGTGAGCTCGGCACCCTCCGCCAGGCTGCCGACAGTTTCGTTGCGGAAATGCTCGGCAAAATGTTCCGGCGAAATATGACTCAGGGCACCCAGCCAGACCGTTACCCGTGTCACCGACGTCGCCGCTTCACGACTGGCCAACTCGTTGATTTTCTGGAGCAAATTCCTGATCAATCCAGCCTCATGCATGGCCATACCGTCCGCTGAGTTCTGCGACAACACGGTCCGCGGCTGCCGTCACGTCAGCGGAAAGGCCCTGCCCCTGGCCAAAGCACGCGCCGGCAATCGCAATCACGGTGAAACGGTCAGGCAGGGAACCGAGTGATCGAGCCAACGCGATAGCCTCGGCCACGCCCATGGCGTGTGTGCTGGCGCGCAGCCCGACGTCAGCAAGCGCCGGGTCATTTGCGTCCAACCAGATCACGCTGCCCGGGCATAACCCCGCGCCAACCGCATCCACGGCATCGATGAGCAGCAATTCATCACAGCCCTCGAACGCGGCAATAAGTCCACTGACCTCGCCGTCTGATGCCACCAAATCCACCCCGGGAAGGGTCTCTGACAATCTGGTGAAGACGTACGGCCCGACACCGTCATCGCCGCGGTAGGCGTTGCCCACAGTCACAATTCTGCCGCCTCTAGCCATGACGTAACTGTAGCCTAAGGAAGTGGGTCGCACAGGAAATACAGGGATCGTAGTTTCGAATCGCCTGCTCACAGCGCATCGTCAGCTCACGCTCACTGAGGCGAAGATTTGAGGCCACCAGGTCGCGCAGGTCCTCCTCGATCGTCAGTTGGTTCTGTGAAGTGGGCGGCACAATATTGGCCAGGGTGATAAGCCCGTCCTCACCGACTTCATAGCGGTGGAAAAGCAGTCCACGCGGCGCCTCTGTGGCCGCCACCCCCACGCCGCCACCCGCAGGAACCACCTCTGCCGCCCGTGCTGGAACGAAAAAGTTGTCTATCAGCCCAATGGCTTCATCAAATGCCTGGAACACTTCCAGCGCGCGCACCACGATGCTCTCAAAGGGATTATCAACCGTGCGATCAAAACCGACCTCGCATGCGAGCTTCCGCGTCGCGCTCGAAAGACGGTCGCGATTCAGGTTGTATCGAGCCATGGGGCCGACGAAGTAAGGCGTATTGTCGGGCTTGCGCACTGAGTGCAGTGCATTGCTGTGGGGCACCTGATGCTCTGCGAAATGGTTTGGGTACTGTGCCATCTCAACATCAAGCCCGCGGCTGGACACAATGCGCCCCTCGCTGAAGGGATAGTCGCTATCGTGGCGCAGTGCGACGAACTCATAGTCGCGATGCATATCCGGAATATCGAGGCCGGCTGCCCAGAACACCGTCTCTGCGGCCGCGTCGCGTGCCCACTTCAGTTCATCAAGCAGCGCGGTAAATGTCGCGACGGCGGGAATCTTGTAAAACCCGCCCACACGGACATTGATGGGATGAATTTCCCGACCACCCAGCAACTTGACGATATCGTTACCCGCCTTTTTCATGCGCAGGCCGCGTTTCACCACGTCCGGATGCTCCCGGGCCAGCGTGATTGCATCGTCGAAGCCGAGGAAATCCGGTGCGTGAAGCATATAGATATGCAACACGTGACTTTCAATCCATTCACCGCAGTACAGCAGCCGGCGTAATCGACGAATGCCCTCGTCGGGTCGGATACCGAGCATCGCCTCCAACGCATGCACGGCGGTCATCATGTAGGCCACGGGGCATATTCCGCAAATGCGCGCGGTGATGTCCGGCGCTTCCGTCAGTGCCCGGCCCTGCAAGAATGCCTCGAAGAAGCGTGGCGGTTCAAAAATCTTTAACTGGACGTCCCTGAGCTCACCGTCGACCACATCCACCATCAGGGCGCCCTCGCCCTCCACCCGGGCGAGATAATCCACATCGATACGCCGGGTCTTCAACCCGGCCCTGATCGGAATGTCTTTACCCGTCATGGCCACCGCTCCCTTTTTTGCTACCGGAGACATCGTCCTTGTCGCACTGCAGGGCGATGATCTGCAGCGGTTCAGCTGCAGGGTTGTAGGCTCGTAGGCTGCGTCTGGCCTGGCTCAGGGTCATACCATGGTGCGCTCGCAAGTGGTCAATCAGCGGACCCACCTGAGCCTGCTCTTTCACCCCGAAGCAACCATAACAACCGCGGCTATAGGCAGGGCACAAGGCACCGCAGCCAGCCTGGGTAATCGGGCCCAGACAGTGCTGGCCCTGGGCGACGAGTACGCAGACATTGCCCCGCGCCTTGCACTCCATACAAACGCTTTCGCGGGCGATCTGGGGGCGGCGCCCGCTGGCAAAAGCCAGCACCACTTCCAGCAATTGATACTTGTCGACGGGGCAGCCATGCAGTTCGTAATCGACGGCGACATAGTCAGCGATCGGCGTAGAGGTCTCCAGCGTTGAAAGGTACTCCGGATGGGGATAAACCGTCCGGGCATAGTCACTGACGTCGGCGAAGTTGCGCATAGCCTGCAGGCCACCCGCGGTGGCACAGGCACCGATAGAGACCAGGAAGCCACTCTGCTCGCGAATCTCCGTGAGACGTTCACGATCGTGCGCGGTAGTGATTGAACCTTCGACCAGTGCGATGTCGTAGGGACCAGTGAGCATCCGCCTGGATGCCTCAGGAAAATGCACGATATCGAGCCGCTCAGCAATGCTCAGCAATTCATCCTCGCAATCAAGCAGGCTCAACTGGCAGCCATCGCAGGAGGCAAACTTGAAGACGGCCAGTCGCGGCCGATCAGACCTGGCCATCAGAATTCCTGCGTCATGAGGTAGGGCTCCACATCAGGATAGGCAAACACCGGCCCGTCTTTGCAGAGAAAATACGGGCCGAGCTGACAGTGACCGCAGAAGCCGGTGCCACACTGCATGTGCCGTTCCAGGGAGACATGAATCGCGTCGCTGGCGACGCCGATCTCCCGCAACCGCCTCGCGCAGAAGCGCAGCATGATTTCCGGCCCGCAGACCATCGCCACTGTTTGCTGGGGGTTTATGGCAGCCCTCTGCACCAGATCCGTGATAACACCGACATCGCCGCGCCATGCAGCGGAGGCCACGTCAACGGTTGCCAGCAACTGCAGGCCGGCATCTGATTTCCAGCGCAACAGCTGTTCAGAATACAGAAGCTCCTCCGGGGAACGGGCACCCAGCAGCAGAGTAACCCGTTGGTAGCGCTCCGGCGCAGCCAGCGCCTGGAACAGCACCGGTCGCAGCGGCGCCAGTCCGATCCCACCCGCCATGAGCAGCAGCTCCCGACCTTCGGCAGCGGCCAGAGGCCAACCTCGACCAAAAGGACCACGCAAACCGACACGGGCAAACGGCCTGAGAGTGTGCAGCGCCCGCGTGACGTTACCCACTGCCCTGACTGTGTGTGTCAGGTGATTCCTGTCAGCCGGGTCACCGCTGATAGAGATCGCCGACTCCCCCATGCCGGGTAAATAGAGCATATTGAACTGACCGGCACGAAAGCTCCCGTACCCTTCCGGCGGTGCGACCTGAAACGTAAACACAAGCTCGCTTTCCTGCTGCCAGGATTGCATCTCGACAAGGTGCGGCAGCAGCGGGTCCTTCATGAGCGGCTCGCTCTACCGTACAGATCCAATACCTGCAGGCGCGTGGCCTCTACCCGCTGACTCATGATGTAGGAAAAACGCTGCATCAGGGCATAACCCATCACAGGATCAGAGTCACACTTGGCGCGCAGACATTTACCGTCGAGTCGAATGGCATGCACATCCTGCATCGCTCTTGCCTCAACCGACCAGCGAAACGGCGGAAACAGCCAGGACCAGCCCAGAATATCGCCGGCATCGAGCGTTTGTATGAGCAGAGCGCCCGTTCCGACGTGTGTAGCTGCAACGCGACCCGCCCTCGCTCAATGACATAGAACTCATTGGCTGCACTGCCTTCGCTGGCTAGCGTCATACCTGACCGGAACATTACACGTTCGCCACAACCAGCGATCAACCGCATGCAGTCCTCACTCAGTCCCGTGAAGAACGGATGGGCCCGCAACTCGTCGGCTAGCGTTCTCATACTGACCGCCTGATTTCGGCAACTTCCTCCGTCAAATCAATGCCAACCGGACACCAACTGACGCAGCGCCCGCATCCCGTGCAGCCGGACACGCCGAATTGTTGCTCCCAGCCTGCCAGCTTGTGCGTCAACCACTGGCGATAGCGCGACTTCACACTCGGGCGCACCACACCACCGGAAAGATAAGAGTGATCGGCAGTAAAGCAGGATTCCCAGCGGCGCATGTGCGTCACCTCGAGACTGACAGGGTTTACCTGCTCCCGGGTTGAGCTACAAAAACAGGTCGGGCAGACCTGGGTGCAGTTGCCGCAGGCCAGACAGCGCTCGGCGACCGCATCCCAGTGCGGATGATCAAGGGCGGCGTACAGTGCCTCGGCAATGCCCTCGGTGGCAAACTCGCGCTGCATCTGCAGTCGGGTCGCGGCCAGTGCTTCATCCCGAGCGTCGATTTCCCCCGGTGCCGCCGCAGGGCCACCGACAGCCGAGATCATCGATTGCCCAGCTTCGGTTTGAGCCTCCACCAGGTAATAGGGATCCTCCGGCCGCAGCTCAGTCAGTATCAGGTCGGCGCCGACACCCACTGCCGGGCCATCGCCGGTAGATGCGCAAAAACAGTTACCCGAAGCCTGAGAGCAGTTGACCGCAATCAGCAGCAGGTTTTCACGGCGCGAGGCGTAGCCAGGGTCAGTAAAGTCACCCATGAATACCTGGTCCTGAATCGAAATCGCGGCCAGCTCGCAGGCTCGGACACCGAGAAAAGCCATTCTTTCGGGCTGCTCACGGCAGCTGATGAACTCCCCGTCCTGTACGCGAAATATCGCTTCCTCTGGCGGGAACAGGAATTGTTTCCAGGTCGACGGGCCCAGGTTGTAACCGAAGCGACTCTGATCTTCTCTCGCAGTCAGACGATAATGCCCGGGGGCCTGCTCGTCACCGTATCCGATGGGCAGCGTTTCAATCTCATCGTAGAGTATGGCCGCATCGCCCACCCGGGGGCCGAGCACGCGAACACCCTCGGTACGCAAGCCGTTGATCAGCGCCTGTACATCCCTTGGAGTCCAGCGTTGCATAAGCATGGCCTTCCAGTATCGGGTCAACACGCCTGCGCTGCGACTTGCTGCGCAGCTGAACCCGTATTCTTATCGCCCCGTCTATTCTGTAGAAGAATTTGTGTGGACGACACCCCGAACGGCAAAAATACGGGTGAAGCCGGCGGAATCCCACCGAACCTTGAGGCAGGTCAATAATCCTGCCCCGTGTTGCGAACACACTGAAATCAGGACGTGGGAGGCAATGTCATGAGTAACTTCAGTTACGTTCGACTCTTCTCTGAACTCGGCATCGGCGATGTGCCATTGGTGGGTGGCAAGAATGCCTCGTTGGGCGAGATGTACCGCACACTGTCCGGCCAGGCAATACAGGTGCCGGATGGCTTTGCTACTCTGGCTGCAGCCTACTACGCATTCCTTGATCACAACGACCTTCGCGGCAGGATCACCGAGGCACTCGCGCAGCTGGATATCGCGGATGTCCGCGCGCTGGCCACCGTCGGTGCCAACATCCGCGGCTGGATTGTCGATGGTGAGATGCCTCCTGAAGTCGCCGCAGAGATCAACGCCGCCTACGGCACCCTCAGGCAGAAAAACGGCGGCAAGGACCCCGAGGTCGCCGTGCGATCATCGGCGACTGCCGAGGACTTGCCGGATGCCTCATTCGCAGGGCAACAGGAAACCTACCTCAACATACAGGGCGAAGAGCACCTGCAACGCAGCTGCAAACGGGTGCTCGCATCACTGTTCACAGACCGCGCCATCGCCTACCGCGTGCACAAGGGCTTCGACCATATGGCAGTGGCGCTCTCCATCGGCGTGCAGAACATGGTGCGTTCCGACCTTGCCTCATCCGGCGTCATGTTCAGCATCGATACGGAGAGTGGCTTTACCGACGTGGTCATGGTCACCGCCGCCTACGGCCTGGGCGAGAACGTGGTTCAGGGCGCGGTTACGCCAGACGAATTTCTGGTCTACAAGAACACTCTGGCGGAGGGTTTTCGGCCCATCCTTCGCAGGCAGCTGGGTTCGAAGGCCCTGAAGATGGTGTACAGCAAAGACGGCATTACCGGAGCGGCTACCCGCAACGTCGAGGTGCGTCGTGAGGACCGCGAGCGCTTTGCGATCACCGACGACGAAGTGCTGCAGCTGGCCCGGCTGGCAATCAGCATCGAGCGCCACTACGGGCGGCCCATGGACATTGAGTGGGCCAAAGATGGCCGGAGTGGCGAACTGTTCATTGTTCAGGCTCGCCCGGAGACTGTGCACTCAAACCTGGACGCCAGCAAACAGCAGAGCTACCGACTTACGGAAACGGGCAAGGTCCTGCTCACCGGCAAAAGCGTGGGCGCGCGCATTGGCAGCGGCACGGTGAAAACGATACTCGATGCCTCGCACATAGCCGATATCGAAGACGGCGATGTACTGGTTACTGACATGACCGACCCTGACTGGGAGCCCATCATGAAACGTGCCAGCGCGATTGTCACCAATCGCGGCGGACGCGTCTGCCACGCGGCTATCATTGCCCGCGAACTGGGCATTCCGGCCATCGTCGGGACTGTCGATGCAACGGCCAGACTGAGCGACGGGCGGGCGGTAACGGTGTGCTGTGCCGAGGGCGAAACCGGAAAGGTCTATGACGGACGGCTATCCTTCGAGACTGTGGAGTTCAATCTTGAGGCGGGAATACGCCCACGTACAAAAATCATGATGATCGTGGGCAATCCCGGACGTGCCCTCGAGTTCAGTCGGCTGCCGAATGACGGCGTCGGTCTGGTCCGAATCGAGTTCATCATCAACGATCACATCGGCGTGCATCCCCGGGCCCTGCTGGATATCGACAAGCTTGAGCCGTCGCTAGTGTCAAAGATACGCGAGCGTATCGCAGGCTATGGCAATCCGCGGGAGTTCTATGTCAGTCGCCTCGCCGAAGGGATTGGCACCATCGCTGCAGCCTTTTATCCGAAGCCCGTGATCGTGCGCATGAGTGACTTCAAGTCCAACGAATATGCGCAGTTGCTTGGCGGTGCGGACTATGAACCAGAGGAGGACAACCCGATGCTGGGCTTCAGGGGGGCATCCCGCTACCACTCGCCACGTTTCGCGGACTGCTTCGCCATGGAGTGCGATGCGGTAAAGCGAGTCCGCGATATCATGGGGCTTGCCAACCTCGAGTTGATGATTCCCTTCGTCCGCAGCGTGGAAGAGGAAATCAACGTCATGGAACTGATGGCCGAACAGGGTCTAAACCGGGGAGAAAATGTCCTGCGCATTCATCTCATGTGCGAGATTCCGGCCAATGCATTACTGGCTGAGCGCTTTCTGGAGCATTGCGATGGTTTTTCCATTGGCTCCAATGACCTGACACAACTGGCGCTTGGGGTGGACCGGGATTCAGAACTCCTGGCCGAGTTCGATGAGCGCAACGAAGCCGTTGCGACACTGATGGGGATGGCCATTCGGGCCTGCAAGAAGACGGGGAAGTACATCGGTATCTGTGGGCAGGCGCCGTCTGATTTCCCCGAGATCACTCGCTGGCTCGTGGAACAGGACATTGAATCCATCGCGCTGAATCCAGACAGTATTCTGAAAATGACGCAGCTGGTTCTGGATGTGGAATCAGGGTTGGCCCGCATGACACCACAACCCAATGACTCCGGAACGAAGCAATCATGACGGCTCTCACCCTGGCGATCAGCGGGAGTGGCGGCGCCGGCGCAATCTCGACCGGTGAACTGGTCCTGCGGCTGTATGCGGAGGTCGGCGGCCACGGCATGCTGAAAAAGACCTTCAGCCCACAGATCCGCGGGGGCGAATCGGCCGCCATCCTGCGCCTGGGCGACGCGCCAGTATCGACGATACCGGCTGACATCGACCTGCTGATTGCACTGGACTGGCAGAACTTTGCACGCTTTGCCGATGAGTTGCCGATCAGCGCCAGCACCCTGGTCCTGCATACCGGCACCGACGTCCCTCCCCCCGGCGTCAACCTCGATAATCTCCTGACCGTTGACGCCGCCGGGATTGCTGCCGCCGCGGACTCGGGGTGGCAGAACATGGTATTTTTCGGGATGCTCGCCAGCGGCCTGGGTTGCACAGGCACCGCGGCGGAGGCGCTACTGCGCGCACGCCTCGAAAAACATGACGATGCAGTCCTGGTTGCAGCCTGCCGGGCACTGCGGGCAGGGTTTGCCCAGGCACTGCCAGATCCGTTACGGGAACTCCTCGCCAGGTTCCCGGTGCCCGCGGCGACTGCCCCCGGGCACCCCCAACGCTGGCTGGCCAGCGGCAACCAGATGGCGGCGCTGGGCGCGCTTGAGGCCGGGGTACGCTTTGTCGCGGCCTACCCCATCACACCCGCCTCCGACTTGCTGGAGTGGCTGGCCCACCATATCGAGCACTACGGGGGCCACCTGGTACAGGCCGAAGATGAACTCGCGGCCATCAACATGGTGATTGGCGCAGGGTTTGGTGGCGTGCCGGCCATGACCGCCACCTCTGGCCCGGGAATGGCGCTGATGAGCGAGGCCATGGGACTCGCGGTAGCCAGTGAGACCGCGGCAGTGGTGGTCGATGTCATGCGCGGCGGCCCCTCCACGGGTATTCCTACCAAGAGCGAACAGAGCGATCTCAACCTGGCGCTCTACGGCATGCACGGTGACGCCCCGCATATTGTGCTGGCCGCGCAGTCGATCGCCGACTGCCACTTCACGGCCGCGTGGGCGGTGCACCTGGCAACCCGGCTGCAAACGCTGGTAATCGTGCTCAGCGACCAGACCCTTGGCCAGTCCATTCAGGTGTTTGATGCGCCCGGGAGCGACTGTCCACGGGCCGCTTTCGACAGCTCGCAAGAGGCAGAACCCTACTTGCGCTATCGCGACACGAACTCGGGTGTGTCGCCGCTGGCTCTGCCCGGTGAGCCGGGCCACATGTATACCGCCGACGGCCTCGAACACGGCGAGAATGCCATCCCGTCACCGCGCGCCCGGGACCACCGCATGCAGCTGGATAAACGCTGGCGCAAGCTCGCCGACTGGGACTTCGGTGGGCACTGGGCCGAGCTCGTCGGCCAGGTGGACCAGCACCCCGTGATTATTTGTATGGGGTCGGTCACCGCCACCGCGCTGGAGGCACAGGCGGCCATGGCAGCCGCTGGGCGCGAGGTCGCAGTGCTCAGTCTGCGCCTGCTGGCGCCGCTGCCCACGAAACAGCTGGCAACCCTGCTTGCGTCCGCCACCCGACTTCTGGTGGTAGAGCACAACCATGGGGCGCAGCTTTGGCACTACCTGCGCTCCCTGCTGCCGCAACTCGTCTTCGAGAGCCTGGCGCTGCCCGGGCCTGCAGCGATCCAACCCCGGGACATCGACACAGCACTGGAGGCGGCCAATGCCACTTAAAGCGAGAGACTACAACTCCGGGATCAAGCCTATCTGGTGCCCGGGTTGTGGCCACTACAGTGTACTCAACGCGATCACCAAGGCCATGGCTGCACGCGAGGTTGCCAGCCACAATACGGCGATCGTCTCCGGCATCGGCTGCTCCTCGCGCCTGCCCGCCTACGTCAGCAGCTACGGCTTCCACGGTGTGCACGGGCGGGCACTCCCACTGGCCACCGGCCTGAAAGTGGCGCGCCCCGATCTCGAGGTCGTCGCAGTGGGCGGCGATGGCGACGGCTTTTCAATTGGCGGCAACCACTTCCTCCACGCCTGCCGCCGCAACGTGAATATCGTCTACATTGCAATGGACAACGAGGTCTACGGCATGACCAAGGGGCAGGCATCTCCCACCAGCCCGGAAACCTGGCTGGATGGCAAACTGACCCCTTATGGCACCGAGGTGCGCGCCTTCCAGCCCTGCGCCATCGCCCTGGCCAGTGGTGCCGGCTTTATCGCCCGTGGCTACAGCGGGGATCCCAACGGCCTGGCACAGCTCATCTTTGAGGCCATGGCCTTTCCCGGCTTTGCCTTCATTCACGTGCTCAGCCAGTGTGTGACCTTTGTGCCAGAGCAAACGGCCTGGAAACAGCGCGTGCACCCTGTGGAAGGCACGCCTGCAACCGCCGCGGAGGCTGCAGCGCTGATTCACGCGGACGACGGTTTCGGCAAAGGTATCCTGTACCGCAATCCGCGGCCGGTATGGCCGCGGTTGCATCCACAGGCCGGTGGGGGGGAAGATCCACGAGCGGGGTTTGCACTGTGAAAAATGACCTGAACACGGATTTGCCACTGTTCCTCGCCCACAGTCTGGAACTGGAACAGGAGTCTGCCCAGCGTTTGCGCGAATTTGCCGACACGATGCGTCACCACCGGCAACAGGCCCTGGCAGCGCTGTTCGACGAGTTGGCGACCTACAGCGACCTGCACGCGCAGGAGGTCGCCGCCATCTGTGCCAGCCACGAGCTGCCGCACCTCAAACCCTGGGAGTTCACCTGGCCCGACGAGGAGCCGCCGGAGACCGGCGCGTATGCAAGCCTGCGCTACGAAATGCAGCCGGAGACGGCACTGGGCCTGATGATCAGGCAGGAAACCGCAGCGGCGGATTTTTACGCCGACGTTGCGGCCCGCTCAGCAGACCCGGAGATCGTGAAATATGCCGCGGAGTTTGCGGCAGAGGAGCGCGAGCACGCGAGACTCTTGCAGGCAAGGCTGACGACGCTGCAGCGAGAGGGCGACACCGCGCCGCCAGCGCCGGATATCGACCCGCCCCACCAGCCGGATTAGACGGCTATGCCGGGCACCAATATCACCTAAACCTCAGTGACAAGAAGCCCTGCTTTACTCAAGGCGCATGCTGTCGATCAACTCCTGCAACTTGCCGTTCGCGCGCATGGCCTCGATTTCTGCACGCAGGTCTGCCGCGGCCTCCGGGCTCTCGGCTCCCAACAGAAAGCGTACCGGCTCATCGCGCAGCACCGCATTATCAGCGCGATCGAGCTTGTTGTGGCGGATCATGCCTTTCAGGGAATCCACATAATCCTGGCCCCGCTCGGAGTAGCGCAGCAGGCCGTCGGCCAGCGGCAATGAGGAGAGCGGCTCACCACGCGCGCGCATGTCGGCGCGCAGTTGCCGGAAATCCTCATAGGCGGGGTGGGACATCAGGTTGATAAAATAGCCACGCACGCTGTCGAAGGGCCAGTCGAACGCCTTGATGGAGTAGTCGCCCTTGTAGGCGCGGTGCTCCTTCGCCTTGATGCCATCACCCTGATACGTCCACTGGCCGAACAGCGAATTGCCCTCCACCGCGAAACGCGAGGTGCCATAGCCACTCTCGTAGGCCGCCTGCCCCAGTGCAAGGCCCGCAGGAACGACATCAACACGGTAGAGCAAGCTGCTGATCATGTCCTTCAGTTCCGGGGCATTCTCCTGCAATGCAGTGACGTGCTCCTCGGCATCACCGGGCAAGAGCAGCGCCAGTCGCCGCAGCAGAGCCAGGCTCTGCTCGGATACCCGACCGTCGCTGTCCAGTTCCCGCTGTGCCTGTTCCAACCCCGCGCGAAATTCCATCACCATATAATTGGCGTGCATCACCTGCGGCAGCATCAGGCGATAGAACAGGCCCTTCTTGTCTTTCACCGGGATACTCTTCGACGCTTCCTGCCAGCTGGGCCCGATCGCGGTAATCAGCAGGCGAGGCGCCTGCAGCGGCTCATCAGCCCTGGGTTCACCCCACCAGTCCTGTTCCTCAAGCAGTGCGATCAAGTCCTGCACGGATGCAAACACGAGCACCTCTGCGTCGCTGGTCGCCTGTGCGGTCGCAGAGGCTTCAGGCGCTGTCAGCTCGTTTCCCGGAGCCGCCGCTTCCGACTCCGGCGGTTTGTCACTGCCGCAGCCGGTTAACAGCAAAGAAGTCAGGAGGATCGCCAACAGGCGGGGCTGATGCACGGGCATGCAGAGGATCTCATTCTGAGGTGAGTGCAGGCATTATGCCCACGCCGGAACGGCAAGCGTCAATCCCCCTGCCAACAAAGGTTGCCGTTCAAGTGCGTTACAATGCAGGCCTACGGTGGACTACGCTGCGGGCACTTGAGCGACCAAATGAACGAAGAACACGACATCCGGGAGCAGAAGCGCATGGGCATTACGATGCAGGCCCTCGCGTGGGTCGTGCTGCTGGGGCTGGGGGTGTTCTATTTCAGTGATGTTCTGGAGAGGCAGGTAAATCCCAACCGGCAGCTGGAGACCCTGTACACCGAAGACGGCGTGCGCGAAATCACCCTGCAGCGGAACAGGTTCGGCCACTACGTCACCAGCGGCGAAATCAACGGCCAGCCGGTCACCTTCCTGCTGGATACCGGAGCCACCGGGGTGGCAATTCCGGAATCACTGGCGAATCGCCTCGGACTGCAGCGAGGACGCGCCTATCGCACGCAAACCGCCAACGGTACCGCGATAAGCTATGCCACAACCCTCGACGAGGTGGCGGTGGCCGAAATACGGCTTCCCGATGTGCGTGCCGGTATTGTGCCCGGGCTACAAACCGATGAAGTGTTGCTCGGCATGAGCTTCCTTAAACACATCGAGTTCACCCAGCGCGGGGACAGGCTGACGCTGCGCCAGTATCTGTAAGTGGCGCTATGGCTGGCTATTGAACTTCAACAGAACGTACATCGTAAGGACGCTACAATTTGGCACATTACGCCGGTCACGAAGCGTCGGCTCCCGGGCATGTTGTCTTCAATGTGCCTGTATGGAAATATAGCTACCACCATACGACTTCCCTCCAGTCATCCGAGAGACAAGCAGATGGGACTGTTCCCGGACGTATTCACCGAGATCGCCGTTCTCCTGCTAATCGCTGCATTCGCAGGCGGAGTGGCAGTTCGTTTGCGCCAACCTCTGATCGTTGCCTTTATTGCCGTCGGCATCTTCGTTGGTCCATCAATGCTTGGCTGGGTCAGTGCAGACGACCAGATCGATTTGTTGGCCCAGTTCGGCATCGCCCTGCTGCTTTTCGTTGTCGGGCTGAAACTGGACTTACACATTATCAAGACCATGGGGCCTGTTGCCCTGGCCACGGGGCTCGGGCAGGTAGCTTTCACCAGTATTATCGGGTACCTGATTGCCGTGGCCTTTGGCATGGCAACCGTTACTGCCCTGTACGTCGCAGTGGCACTGACATTCTCAAGCACCATCATCATCGTCAAACTGCTGTCAGACAAGCGCGAGGTAGATACACTGCACGGGCGCATAGCGCTGGGTTTCCTGATCGTGCAGGATCTGGTGGTCGTACTGGTCATGATTGGCCTGAATGCAATGCGAGCGGCGGAGGAGGTATCCGTGCCGGCCGCAGCCTTGGCCGTGCTATTGAAAGGCGCCGGGTTCCTGCTGTTTGTCGCCGTTGCAATGCGCTATGTGCTGCCAAGGCTCATGCCTATGCTCTCGCATTCGCAAGAATTGCTCGTTCTGTTCGGCATTGCCTGGGGACTGGCGCTTGGCGCTCTTGGAGTTTCCCTCGGCTTCAGTAAAGAGGTGGGCGCCTTCATCGCCGGCGTGTCCCTTGCCTCAACCCCCTACCGTGACGCGCTGGGTGCACGCCTGACCAGCCTGCGGGATTTCCTGCTACTGTTTTTCTTCATCGACCTCGGCGCACATCTCGACCTCGGCATGCTTGGGGCGCAGTTGCTTGGGTCTGCCGTCTTTTCCCTGTTCGTGCTGATCGGCAATCCATTGATCGTCATGATAATCATGGGGTTTCTGGGCTACCGAAGCCGCACCGCTTTCTTCGCCGGCCTCACCGTGGCGCAGATCAGTGAGTTCTCGCTGATCCTTGGCGCCCTCGGACTTACACTGGGGCATATAAGTCCCGAAACCGTGGGGCTGATCACGCTCGTGGGACTGATTACTATCAGCGTCTCCACTTACATGATTCTCTACTCGCAAGCGCTTTACGAGTTGCTGGCACCATGGCTGAAACTGTTTGAGCGTGGCAGACCACACAGAGAAAACCCAACCGCGGACATCCCTGATGATGCTGTACCACAAGCCCTGCTTTTTGGGCTCGGAAGATACGGTTTCGGGATTGCACGTTGCCTGCGAGAAAGAGGCTGGAGAGTACTGACGGTCGACATTAATCCTGATCTGGTAAGAACCGGGGATCCCGCGGGCTATCCCGTAATATTTGGCGACGCTGAAGATCCGGAATTCGCGGCTACACTACCTCTTGCCAGCACTGACTGGGTGATAAGCACAGCGCGTGAACGGCACGCCAACGTCTCTCTTCTGAACACGCTGCACCACCTTGGATACCGTGGCCGAACGGCCATCACCGCCCAATCCGACGATGAAGTCGCCGAGCTCGAGCAGGCCGGTGCTGATATCATTCTGTCGCCGTTCTCCGATGCAGCGAACGAGGCATCCGATCGAATCACAGAGCCACATTTGAAATAACGCCGGTCACGTCGGCGAACGGGAAGGAGTTGGTCAGCAATGAAGCGTTTCAAACACATTCTATGCATTTTGGAAGCCGATGCCTCCAGCGAACTGGCATTGGAACGCGCGGTTGCACTTGCAGAAAGCAATCAGGCAGAGCTCACGGTTGCGACAGTCATTCCGCATGTGCCCGCACTGGCAGGCATGCCCTATGCCGGGCCGGACCCTGTCGATCTCCAGAAAGCACTGCGTAAGGAAAGCGAAGAGCGACTGACCTCACTGACCGCAGCCCATCAGGACAGCATGCGGATACCACACAAGGTTCTTACAGGAACTCCATTTCTGGAAATCATCCGCGAAGTGCTGCGTGGTGACCATGACCTGATCATCAAGTGCCCTGAATCACCCGACTGGCTGGACCGGTTTCTAGCCGGAGATGATATGCAGTTGCTACGGCAATGTCCCTGCCCGGTGTGGTTTGTCAAAGCGCACACCACGGGCGCCTACAAATGCATTCTGGCGGCCGTCGATGTATCCCAGTTCCACGCGCCCGAGGAACTGGAAAAACGTAGGCTATTGAACGTACAAGTGGTGGAAATGGCGGCCAGCCTCGCATTGTCGGAATCTGCAGAGTTGCATGTTGTCCACGCTTGGGAAGCGATGAGCGAGCTGGCTCAGGATCTAGCCGTCTCGCGCACCATCCCCAAGGAGCGGTTGGCCTCGGGCATTGAACAAGAGCGACTGCAACACCGTCAGCAACTGGAAAGACTGCTGAGTGACGTCGCCGCGCAGAATACCGCAGCGCGAGACGCCCTGAACTATCTCGCTCCTCGCACTCATCTTGTAAAGGGTTCTCCCAGGCAGGAAGTCCCCCTGCTCGCCCGGCAACTCGAAGCGGATTGTATCGTCATGGGTACCGTAGCCCGCACCGGGATTCGCGGGTTCTTCATGGGAAATACGGCCGAAACGATATTGGAGCAGATCGACTGTTCGGTGCTCGCCATCAAACCTGAAGGCTTTGCAACGCCGGTCTCGGTGGAGGGCTGACCCCCCCGCTGCCAGACGCGCCGCGGCGGCGCGTTTCGTATCATGCCTCCAGGGGGCTGGCTCAAGATCAGTCTGACATGACCAACGCCACTGTGGGCAAACTCCAGAATACAACGGCACTGCAGAACAATGCCAGTCCCCAACCCAGCCAGCGCGACGCCGGGATGGTGCCTCTCTCCAGCTGTTGCCATAGAAGCCAGCCGTAACGGACGACCAGCGCCACCGTCGCCAGCGTAGCCGCCTGCAGTAACAGTGGCAGCAGTCCCGCCAAGGGTACGTTGGGTAATACCATAAGGGCACCCTTCATCGCCGCCTTCGCCAATTGACCACTGGTGAACGGCATTCCAACGAGGGACAGTCCGGGCAGTGCAAGCAAAACCCAAAGAAAACTTTGCAGCAGGCGGCCGGCAGGAATCACCAGACCCACTGCGAGAAACAGGCAACCCTTTGCAAGGCCATGATGCAGTGCAAACAGGGCAATTACCGGCAACAGTGCAGACACCTGCCCTGGCGCCATCAGCGCTGCACCCACCAGTACCGCCATTAACCCCATCTGACTGATACTGGACCAGGCCAGCACCGTCTTGGGGTCCCGCTGGATCACCCCGAAAACGGCCGCCCCCAGGGAGCCCGCAAAGCCCATCAGGATCAGCCCCTGCCCCCATGACTGCCAGCCGACCTCGCCGATGGGTAATGTCAGCAGCCATCCCAGCAACCCCGCCTTGACCATCGCCCCACTGAGAACCGCGCTCGCGGGTGTCGGCGCCACAGGGTGCGCCAAGGGCAGCCAAAAATGCAGAAGGGGCAGGCCCGCCTTCACTCCGAAGCCAATGATGAACAGAGTTGTCATGAGCCAGCCATTAGTGCTGGCAGCGATGCCCGCGGCCAGTTCCGCCAGTAGCAAGCTGCCTCCGTCCCGGGCCGCCAGCAGGAAGCCTGCCAACATGGCCATCTCGCCCAACAGGGCCATCACAATGTAGACGCGGCCGGCGAAGCGTGCATGGTTACCGCCGACATGCACCACCAGGCCATACGCAGCGAACGTCATCAGGGCAAAGAACATGTAGAAGCTGACGATGTCCGCGGCCAGCACCAGGCCGAGGTTTCCGGCGAGAGAGAGGCCCCAGAACACGCCAAACCGGCGCAGATGTTTACCGCCAAGATAGCCGACCGCGTACAAACCCGCTGTGCCCCACAACAGAGCAGTCAGCAACAGGAAACTGCGCCGCAGTTCATCGAGCATCCACGTGCTCCCCAGCAACAACCAGGGGAGCTCCAGTGTCCAGGGCGTTGTCGACAGGAGCGCAAGCAAAAGGGCCGGTAGTGGCAGCAGGGGCAACGCTCCGCGCGATATGCTGTGCCAGCCGGGGCGCGCAGCCAGCAACGGGTACAGCAGCGGCAGCAGGATACTGGCAGCAATCAACACCAGCGGCGGCGATCCGTTCACGGCAGATACATCCTGACCACAATGAGCTGGGCCCAGGACAGAGGACTGAAAGCCGTCGCCGCCAGCAAGCCAACCAGCACCAGCATAAGCGTGGTAATCAGCGGCGGCCAGAATAGCCAGGCACTGGTTTCCAGGCGGCCCCAGCGGCGCTCCCCCGGCCACGGTGCGGCAACCGGACAGAACCAGAGTCGATAGACAATTGGCAGGAAATAGGCAGCATTGAGCAGGCTGCTCAAGAGCAGGACCACAACGGCCCACTCCACCCCGGTGGCCAGGGCACCCGTGCCCAGCATCCACTTTGTGACAAAACCGGCCAGTGGCGGCACCCCGATCATGCCAAGGGCCGCCAAGGTAAAGGCCGTCGAAGTCGCGGGCATTCGTGCGCCAGCGCCATCCAGCTCATCCACCCGATGCACACCCAGAGTTTCGGCATAATTACCCGCGCAGAAAAAGAGAGTGATTTTCATGATGCCCTGATGCAGCAGGTGGACCAGGCCACCCACCGTGCCGATGGGGCCGAACAGGGCCACCCCCAGGATAATGTAGGACACCTGGCTGATGGTGGAGAACGCCAGACGACGCTTGAGGTCGATCTGTGCCATGGCGCGCACCGAACCGTAGAGGATGGTAAAGGCCGCCAGCCAGGCGAGGGGCTGGAGCAGGCCCAGCATAAAGGCGAAGTCGATACCGTAGACGTCGTACACCACGCGCACGATACCGAAGGCTCCCGCTTTGACTACGGCCACTGCGTGCAGCAGCGCGCTGACGGGTGCCGGCGCCACCATAGCCTGCGGCAGCCAGCCATGCACCGGAAACATGCCTGCCTTAACCCCCAGGCCGGCAATCAGCAGGATAAAGATCAGCGTCAACTGCCCGTGCAGAGCCGGATCTGCCCCCTGGAAATGGCCCGTCTCACGGAACGCCAGATCCCCGGCCAGGCCGTGCAACCAGGCAATCCCCAGCAACAGCACCACGCCGCCACCGAGAGTATAGCTAATGTAATTGCGACCGGCACGCAGGGCCTTTTCAGTGCCCCGATGCACCACCAGCGGATAGGTCGAAAGGGTGAGCATTTCGTAGAACAGAAAGAAAGTGAACATGTTTCCCGCCAGGGCAATACCCATGGTGCTGGCAACGCAGAGGCTGAAGAAACCAAAGAAACGACTGCGATTGGGCGAGTCCTCCAGATACCCAATCGCGTAAATGGTGGTAAACAGCCAAAGCACCGCCGACAGGCCGGCAAACAGCATCGCCAGAGCATCGGCCCGCAGCATGAAGCTCACCCCGGGGAGCATGGTGAAACTGACGCTGAAATCGACGCCATGAAATACGCCCCAGGTCATCAGCGCGACGATGACCAACTTCAGCAACGCGGCCATCAGGTTGACCAGGATGCGTACGCGGTGGCTGCTTTCGGGCAGGACAAAGATCACCACCGCCGCCAGCAGCGAGGTCAACAGGGCCAGCAGCGGCAACAGCGCGGTCGCGGTCACAGCTGTGCCTCATTTACGTCGGCAGTCACCTCGAAAGGCAACGACAGTACCGAGAGCACCGGTTCTGCCACCAGCCCCAGACCAAGTGCCAACAGAGCGAGGATCATCGGGATCGCCTCCAGGCTCTGCGGCGGATGGTAGAAGTCATCGCTGTCGCCGACCTCAAGAAATGACGCGCGGTAGATACGGAACACGTAGGCGGCCGCCAGCACACCGCCCAGCAGCAGCACCCCAACCCACCACCACTGACCGCTGGCAAGGCTGGCCTGCAGCAGCAACCACTTGGCTGCAAAGCCGCCGGAGGGCGGCAAGCCCATCAGGGACACCCCTGCGAGACCGAACGAGAACAGGGAAAACGGCAGGAAGTGGCTCACACCCGCCAGCGCATCCACCCGTTTGCTGCGGATCGACAGGATCAGGTTGCCTGCAGCTAGGAACATCGCGGCCTTGGCCAATGCGTGGCTGATAACCTGCAGGGTAATGCCCTGCTGTGCCAGCAGGGATACTGGCTCCGCGACCGCAAAGGTCAGCGGAAACAGCAGGAAGAGGTAGCCAATCTGGGCCACGGAAGAATAGGCAACCACCTGCTTCAGATGGGGCTGGCGAAAAGCGAGCCAACTACCCCAGACAACCGCTGCCGCACCCAGCGCACCGATGCTCTGTGCCAGCCAAGGGGACCCCAGGCGATCCCCCAGTTCCAACCAAAGACGGGCGGCGATATAGAACGACGCCTTGACCACAAGGCCGGACAACAGCGCACTGACCGGGGACCGGGCGATGCCATGAGCCGGCGGCAGCCAGCCGTGCAGCGGAAACAATGCCGTCTTAAGGGCCAGGCCGGCCAACATCAACAACAGGGCCACAATCAAGGCCGGCTCGCAGCTCGCCAGTTGCTCATCGATGAGCGCCAACGACAGGGTGCCGAACCGTCCATACAGCAGTGCCACCCCCAACAGGTAGGCCAACGATCCGAGAAGCGCTGCAAAAAGGTAGCGCAATGCCGCGCGCAGGGCCGCCGCTTCGCCCCCCAGTGCCACCAGGCCCACAGCGGCGAGGCTGATCAGTTCCAGGCTGACATAGAGGTTGAACAGATCGGCACCCAGCCAGACACCATTGAGGCCCGCCCACAGAAACCAGAAAAGGGGCCAGAAATAGCGCTGCCAGGGTTTGCATGCATCAAGATAGAAGCCGGCATGCAGGCCGCAGGCCGTGGCTACAGCCGCGGTGAGCAAAACGAAAGTAACGGCCAACCCGTCAACCCGCAGGGCGATACCCAGCGGCGCCTCCCAACCTCCGAGGGCATAGGAAAAACCGCCGCGTTCCATCACCGCATACCAGAGGGCGAGGGATACCAGCACTTGAATGACCATGCCCAGCCAACTCACACAGCGACCCTTGCGGAAATCCAGTAGCAGGGACAGCGAGGCCCACGCGAGGGGCGTGAACAGCAGTCCTGCCATCAACCACTGGCTCAAGATCCGGCTCCGCCGCCATCCCCTTCGCTTTCAGCTTTGAAGGAGGTGCGACCGGTCAGGTGAAAGTAACGGCGTATCAGAACAACAGCCAGGGCAGTGGCGGCAATCGCGACGACAATGCCGGTGAGCACAAGCGCCTGGGGCACCGGATCGGGGCCACCGCGGTGTTGCGCCAGGCCTACCAACACCAAGAACACCCCCGAGCCTATCAGGTTGAAGGCCAGCAAGCGCCGTAGGAGGTGATTCAGAAGCAGGAAGCCCGCGAGGCCGATACCACAAAGGGCGACACCGGCAAGGGCATATAACAGAGCGGAGCTCACGACCCGGCGCCCTCCTCCGGTTCGTGCTCATCGGTCACTGGAGCCGCTACAAACAGGGCCAGCAGAATCATTCCGATGGACAGGGTTAGCGCAACCTCGATGGTCAGGATCAGGAGGCCTGCCATGGTAGCTGGATAGGCGAGAAAGGCTTCGCCCATCAGAGCGCCCACAACCGCCACCAGGAGAAACACTGCAAAACCGATCACCAGACCAAGCCGCAGCAGTATCCCGGGACGAATAAACGCCATGGGCAAGCCGCCCAGGCGCATGAGCACACCCGTCGCGGCAAGTACGGCACCGGCCTGAAACGCACCGCCGGGCCGGTACGCACCAGCCCAGAGGAGGTAGGCGGCCAGCAACAGCATCACCGGTACAAACCAGCGCTGCAGTGCATACAGCAGCGAGTCCGCGCTGCGCAGAGCAGGGTCCTCCAGAGAGTTGGTGCTGGCGAGGGAAATTCCCGCCATGCCGGCTATTACCAGCACACCGATCTCAAGCAACGTATCGTAGCTGCGAAAATTCAGCAAAACCGCCGTGACCGGATGCTCCACACCACTGCGTTCCAGGCTGGCCCGCAACTGCTCGGGCAGTTCCGATGACACTGCGGCACCGGCGACATCCAGCACCGCAGCGGCAAGTGCAACGATCAAGCCCGCGCAGGCCAGCAAGGTCACAAACAATCGCACGCGCCGCAACAGGCTTACTCCCTCATCCGGGAGGCTGGCTGAGAGCGGCCGCGCCGGAAATGACTGACCGCATCAAGCAACAGAACTCCGGTGAGACCGGCACCAATGGCCACCTCAGCCAGGGCAATGTCCGGCGCCTGCAAACGCACCCAGGCCAGGGCCATCAGCAAACCAAAAGCCATGAACATCACCACCGCCCGAAACAGGTCACGGGACATCAGCACGGCCACTGCAGTCACCAGCAGGGACACCAGGAGCAGGCCATCCAGCCACCAGCTCATGCGCCGTCCTCACGGTCACTCCTGCTATCCGAGGCGCGCACAGTTCTTGCCACCAAATGGGCGGCGGTCGCGCTCGCCGCCAGCGCCACCAGCCAGATGAAAAGAATCTTTGCGGCAGTAGCAGGCCCTGGCACCGACGGCAACAACCCCAGCACTATCAGGCCGAGACCGAGATTATCGGCCTTGGTCAGAGCATGGATGCGGGCCAGGGTGTCCGGCAGCCGAAACAGGCCTAGCGTACCCACAAGAAAAAACAGACAACCGAGTGTCAGCAGAAGGGCCTGCAACAGTGTCACGAGGCTGTCAGGCATCTCGGCGCTCTCCTGCGCTGTCAGCGCGGGCAACCTGCATAACCCGGGTCACAAAAGCCACAGTGGCCAGAACCGCGAGCAATGCCAGCACCAGCGCCACATCGCGCAGCGCTGGCTCCCCCTGCGATTCCGCCAATACCAGCAGTAGCGCAACGCCGGTGGTACCAAAGAGCTGTGAAGCCAACATTCGATCTGCGGGCTCAGGTCCCAGCCAGATACGCAGCAGCCCCACCGACAACAGGAGCAACAGCACAAGGGCCACAGTGTCTATCAGTATCGTCATAGTGGAAACATCCGGGCGATGTGCTCTTCCGCACGGGCTACAGCATCATGAACCTCCGCGGTCGTATCCAGGCAGTGCAGTTCAATCTCGGGGCCCCGCAGAGTCACGCTGAGTGTTCCCGGCAGCAACGACAGAGTATTGGCCAACAACCAGCGCGGGCTCCCGGCGGGCAGCGATGTCTTGTAGGACATATAGCCCGGGCTAATCGGCAGCCGTGGTGACAGAAGCCGTCGAGCCACATCCACTCCCGCAGCTACGGAGCCAACAAGAAAATATCCGCCAAACGCAAACGTGGCCAGCACCCGAGGACGACGTGCCCCCGGCGGAAAGAGACGCCATGACAACAGCGCTATTAAGGGAACCGCCCCCAACCCGAAGGCCACCGCGGCCGCTTCGCCTTCCGCCAGCGCCCACCATGCCACAAACAACCACGCTGTGCGAATAGCTGCGTCAAGTGCCTTCACTCAACCAGTCCCCCCATGCCCGGGCCTGCAACCTGACATCCGCGCTGTGCGAGCCGGCTCCATTGGCCTGTCGTACCATTTAGCGGCAAGGCCAAAGGCCAAACCTCGATTGGCACGGTACTGCAGCAACACGAACCGGTAACGACAAACGTGTTCACTGCGCGCCGGCCAACCGCGCCTGCACCGACTTGCCGGCCTCCATCAGCAGCAACATGAGCACTCCCATGGCGAGCACCTGCATCGCCTGCGCCGGTCTCAACGGTTGTGCCTCAAACCATGTTGCCAGCCACGGCAGATAAGTGAAGGCAAGCTGCAAACTGGTCACCACCAACAGCGCCACCCATACGGCCCTGGTGCCCTTGAGCCCTTCGAGGCTGAGGGAGCTGCCATAGGCATAGCGGACGCTGAAGAGGTAGAAAATCTCCATGACGACCAGCGTATTTACGGCCATGGTCCGGGCCGTCTCCAAAGGCAGGCCCTGGCCCAGCGCCAACCAGAACTGACCGAAAACACCGGTACAGAACAGCAGTGATACCAGAACAATCCGCAACACCAGACCGCGGGAGAGTATCGAACTCGAGGGATTCCGTGGCGGCCGTCTGAGCGTATTGGGTTCGGTGGGTTCAAATGCGAGGGCCATGGCCAGCGCTACCGAACTGACCATGTTGACCCACAGGATCTGAGCCGCGGTAATTGGCAGGGTGAGGCCGAACAGGATCGCCAGCAACAGGCTAAGGGATTCGCCCCCATTTACCGGCAGCAGGAAGGCAATCACCTTTTTCAGATTGTCATACACTGTACGGCCCGCACGGACCGCACCAACTATCGTGGCGAAATTGTCATCCAGAAGCACCAGCTCCGCGGCTTCTTTCGCCGCCTCGCTGCCACCCCTGCCCATGGCAATGCCAGCATCGGCGCGCTTCAGGGCCGGCGCGTCGTTGACACCATCACCAGTCATCGCCACCACCTTGCCGTGGCTCTGCAGGGCCTTGACCAGGCGCAGCTTGTGTTCCGGGCTGGTGCGGGCGAAGATATCGGTGTTCAGCACACGCGCTGCCAGCTCGGTGTCATCCAACTGGTCGAGATCGGCACCGGTCAGCACACTGTCCGCTTTCTCCAGGCCAATCTGGCGGCCAATGGCGGCGGCAGTTCCAGCATGGTCGCCAGTAATCATCTTCACACTAATGCCGGCACCGGCACAGGCTCTGACCGCTGCGATCGCCTCAGGCCGCGGTGGATCGATAAGCCCCACCAGACCTTCCAATACCAGGCCATTTTCAACATCATCAAAGTCCAGTGCGTTTTTCTCCTCCGCCACGGTCATCGTCGCGAGAGCCAGTACGCGCTGGCCCTGTTGCGCCAGCGCCTCGGCCTTGGCGTGCCAGGCGTTGCGGTCAAAGCGCACGGTGGCTCCGTCTGGAGTGCGCTGCGCGTGACAGAAATCGAAAATGGTTTCCGGGGCGCCCTTCACGTGCACACAGGCATGGTGCTCATGGTCGTGGTTAAGCGTCGCCATGAACCGGTGGCGAGTATCAAAGGGGATCAGGTCTGCACGGACCCAACTGACATGAGCCTCGTCCTGATTGAGGCCCAGTTTACCCGCAAAGGCGAGCAACGCTGCCTCCATCGGGTCACCCTCAGCCTCCCAGACACCGTCTCGCCGGTGCAGCGCCGCATCGTTGCATAGCGCGGCCACCCTGGCGAGTATTGCGAGGCGTTCGCGATCCACCCCGCCAGCGCCGCCGCGAATCTCACCAGCCGGCTCATAGCCTGAGCCCTCCACCATAAAATCTGCACCGGTAACGCTCGCCGCCGCGACCATCATTTCATTCCGCGTCAGGGTCCCGGTCTTGTCACTGCAGATCACCGAGACCGAACCCAGCGTTTCGATGGCCGGGAGGCGACGCACAATAGCGTGCTGGCGGGCCATGGCCTGGACGCCGATGGCAAGGGTTACGGTCAACACCGCGGGCAGGCCTTCGGGAATGGCGGCGACGGATAGTCCTACCACAGCCGTGAACAGCTGGCTGAAATCCTGACCCTGTACAAAGTGGCCAAACGCGAGGATCAGGCCGGCGAGAGTCAGAATGAACACCGTAAGCCAACGGGAAAACACCGACATCTGTCGGACCAGCGGCGTAGTGAGCGCCTCCACCCTGGTGAGCATGCTGCTGATACGGCCGATCTCGGTATTGGCGCCGCTCACAACTACCACGCCCTGCCCCTGGCCCGCCGTCACCAGAGTGCCACTGAAAGCCATACAGGACCGGTCTCCCAGCACTGCGCCCGGCGCGACAGCTGCCACGCCTTTCTCCACAGGCACCGATTCGCCGGTGAGAATCGCCTCCTGGATAGAGAGACCACGCGCCTTGAACAAACGCAGGTCAGCGGGCACCCTGTCGCCAGACTCCAGCAGAACAACATCGCCCGGCACCAGGGACTCCGCAGGCACGCTCTGGCGCTTGCCGTCGCGGATGACCGCGGCCGTCGGCGCCAACATGTGACGGATCGCGTCCATGGCCTTCTCGGCCTTCCCCTCCTGCACCAGGCCAATCACCGCATTCAGCAGCACCACCGCGAGGATCACCACGGTATCCACCCAATGTCCCAGCAGCGCCGTGACGGCGGCCGATGCAAGCAGCACATAGATCAGGACATTGTGGAAGTGCAGCAGGAAACGCACCATCAAACCCTGCCGGGGCGGTTGTGGCAGGGTATTCAAGCCGTGGTCGCGCAATCGCTCCGCCGCCGTTTGCCGGGAAAGACCCTGAACGTCGCTACGAAGGTCGGCAAGGACATCGGCGCATTCGCGGCTGTGCCAGTCGTCTTGCGAAGCCTTTATTACGTTCGACATGCGCATTTACCTCCCAAGGCCGGGCGGGCGAGGACTGACAACCAGAACGACCTGCTGGCCCGGCGGCGTATTTCTAGCACCTCCTCAAATGGCGGTCTGCCCGCCATCAATCACCAGCGCTGACCCGGTGATAAACCTCGCCTCATCCGAGGCCAGGTAAGCCACAGCGCCGGCGATTTCCTCCGCCTGCGCGAAGTAGGGGGTCAGCGGGAACATCCGGCCATAGAGCGACATATCGGCACCCTCGGGTATCTGGATGTCCTTGACCAGCGGTGTATCCACCGCACCCGGACATACGGCATTGACCCGCACACCGCGGCCCGCGAACTCCGCAGCGAGGGACTTCGACAGCAGCAACACCGCGCCCTTACTGGCGCAGTAGGCACTGTTATAGGGCAGGCCCTGCAGGCCCGCCGCAGAGGAAATATTGACAATGTTGCCGCCGGTTTCCAGCAGGTGCGGCATGGCGGCCTGGCACAGCACAAAAACGGAGCGGGTGTTTACCGTCATCACGCGGTCCCAGTCCGCTGCGCTCACGTCGGCAAAGTTTTTGGTCAGCGCCATACCCGCGATGTTGCACAGCACATCCAGCTTGCCGAGCTCGGCCACGCACGCTGCAATGGCCGCGCGACAGGCCGCCTCGTCAGTGACGTCGAGGGCGAGATTGCGAATAGCCAACCCTTCCCCGGCGAGGCTCGCGGCTTCGCGCGCCAGCTGTTCAGCGTTGATGTCGACAGCGTACACCTGCGCGCCCTCGCGGCCCAGACGCGCCATGGTTGCCAGGCCGATGCCCGAGGCTGCTCCCGTCACAAACGCCACTTTCCCTTGAAAACGTTTCATCCTGTGTACTCACTGTTAGCCTAAGCATTGGGCCAAATCTACCACGGATTGCTCTTGGCCAGCAGGCCAGAGGGCGCCTCAGGCGACGTTGCGCGGGCCGTGGTCTGGTCGGCCATCGAGGAAAACGCCATACTCGACACTATGATGCTACTCACCGTCAATGCGGGCAGCTCCTCCCTGCGCCTCGCCGCGTACAGCGTAAGCGGCGGCGAACCGGAAGCGATTGCCAGCGCGCGTTACGAATTGGAGGGTGAATCAGTAGCCGAACTCCTGAGCGACTTCCTGGCGCAATACCAACCGGGGCAGATCACCGCCGTGGTGCATCGCATCGTCCACGGCGGGCCACATTTTTCGGGGCCCAGCCTGATTGACACAGCGGCGGAGCAGCAGCTGGCGCAGCTCGCACCGCTGGCACCCCTGCACACCGGGCGGTCGCTGTCACTGATCCGCGCCGCCCGGGCGCTGTTCAACGCCGGCACAGCGCAAATAGCCAGCTTTGACACCGCGTTCTACTCAGGTCTGCCGCAGTTCGCACGCCACTACGCCTTGCCGGCAGAACTGACGACGCGCCTTGGTCTGCGGCGCTACGGCTTCCACGGGCTGGCCCACGAGGCGCTGTGGCGGCGCTGGTCCGCGGTCGCAGCGCGGGGGGCGAGCACGGGGCGCATCCTGACGCTGCAACTGGGCTCGGGCTGCTCCATCACCGCCACCCGCGATGGCAGGCCGGTGGACACCTCCATGGGGTTCACCCCGCTCGAGGGCCTGATGATGGCCACCCGCAGTGGCGACATTGATCCGGGCCTGCTGCTGTACCTGCAACAGCAGCACGGCTGGAGCACCGGTGAAGTGGACGACCTGCTCAACCGCCAGAGTGGACTGCTGGGTGTATCGGGCCTGAGCGCCGACATGCGCGTGCTGCTGGCATCTGACAGTGCAGCGGCAAAACTGGCGGTGGGGCTATACTGCTATCGCGTGCGGAAATACGTTGGCGCCTACCTCGCGGTACTCGGTGGCGCAGACAGCATCGTGTTCGGCGGCGGTGTAGGCGAAAACGCCCCGGAGATACGCGCGCGCATCCTCGACGATATGCACTGGGCAGGCGTGCACATCGACCCGGCGGCGAACAGCGCGGCGATGGGTCATGAACGCCGCATCAGCCCCGCGCAGAGCGCGGTCAGCGTCTGGGTGCTGAAGGCAGACGAGCAGGCGCTGATGGCCAGGCAGGCCGCCACCCTGCTGGCAGCACAGGCAACGCACTGACCGGCGGCAACCGACCCAGCAAACACCGACAGGAGATGCGACTTATGGACAGGCCCGCGAACCCATCGCCTCTGGAGGCCGACGAACTGCGCCGGATAGACGCCTACTGGCGCGCCTGCAACTACCTCGCGGCAGGCATGATCTACCTGCGCGATAACCCGCTGCTGCGCGAGCCACTCCAGCCTGAGCACATCAAGGAGCGCCTGCTCGGGCACTGGGGTAGCAGCCCGGGCTTGAGTTTCCTGTACGTGCACCTGAACCGGCTCATCGGCAAACACGATCTCAACGCCATTTACCTGGCAGGGCCGGGCCACGGCGCACCCGGTGTGCTGGCACCGGTGTACCTGGAGGGCACCTACTCGGAAGTCTACCCGCACAAGGGAGAAAACAGCGCCGGCCTGCTGCAGTTCTTCCGCGATTTCTCCTTCCCCGGCGGCATCGGCAGCCATTGCACGCCAGAGACCCCGGGATCGATTCACGAGGGCGGCGAGCTGGGCTACAGCCTCTCGCATGCCTTCGGTGCGGCTTTCGACAACCCCGACCTGCTGGTTGCGGTGATGGTGGGTGACGGCGAGGCCGAAACCGGCCCACTGGCCGCCGCCTGGCACTCCAACAAGTTTCTCAACCCGCGCCGCGATGGCGCGGTGCTTCCCGTGCTGCACCTGAATGGATACAAGATCAACAACCCCACCGTGCTGGCGCGCATATCGCACGAGGAACTCGATGCACTGTTCCGGGGGTATGGCTGGTCCCCGCTGTTTGTGGAGGGCGACGACCCCGAGCTGATGCACCGGGCGATGGCCGCGGCGCTGGAGCACTGCGTGATGGACATACACCGCATTCAGGCGGAGGCGCGGGGCTCGACAACGTCTGCCCCCGAACGCCCGCGCTGGCCGATGATTGTACTGCGCAGCCCGAAAGGGTGGACCGGCCCGAAAACCGTCGATGGCCACGCCATTGAAGGCAGCTGGCGCTCGCATCAGGTACCCCTGGCGAAAGTGCGCGAGGATGCCGGGCAACTACAAAAGCTGGAAGACTGGCTGCGCAGCTACCGGCCCGATGAGCTGTTTGACGCCGAGGGTCGGCTGAACAGCGAGCTGCGGGCGCTCGCGCCGCAGGGGAACCGCCGCATGAGCGCCAACCCCCACGCCAACGGCGGGCTGTTGCGCAAGGCCCTGCAGCTGCCCGACTTCCGCGACTACGCCGTTGCGGTACCGCAGCCCGGCGCAAACGTTGCCGGCAACACGTTCCCGCTGGGCGAGCTGCTGCGCGATATCCTGCGCGCCAACCCGGAGAATTTCCGCGTGTTCGGGCCGGATGAAACCTCATCCAACAAGCTGCACGCGGTGTATGAAGCCAGCAAGAAAACCTGGATGGCAGACCGTCTGCCCGGGGATGAGGACGGCGGCGAGCTGGCCGCCGATGGCCGCGTTATGGAACTGCTGTCCGAACACACGCTGGAGGGCTGGCTGGAAGGCTACCTGTTGACCGGACGGCATGGTTTCCTGTCAACCTACGAGGCTTTCGTGCACGTAATCGACTCCATGTTCAACCAGCACGCGAAGTGGCTGGACGGCGCGGAGGATATCGATTGGCGGGCGCCCATCTCATCCCTGAACCTGTTGATCACCTCGACCGTCTGGCGCCAGGATCACAATGGCTTCACCCACCAGGACCCCGGCTTCCTCGATCTCGTGGTGAACAAGAGCCCCAGCGTTGTGCGCGTGTACCTGCCGCCGGACGCCAACACCCTGCTCAGCGTGGCCGACCACTGCCTGCGCAGCCGCAACGACATCAACGTGATTGTGGCCGACAAACAGCAGCACCTGCAGTATCTGGACATGCCTGCGGCAATTCGCCACTGCACCCAAGGCATTGGCATCTGGGACTGGGCCAGTAACGACCAGGGCGGGGAGCCCGATGTGGTGCTGGCCGGTTGCGGGGATGTGACAACGCAGGAGGCGCTGGCGGCCGTTGAACTGTTGCGGGAACATTTCCCCGCATTGAAAATCCGCTTCATCAATGTGGTGGACCTGTTCACCCTGACGTCGCCCCAGGAACACCCCCACGGCCTCTCGGACCGCGACTTCGACAGCCTGTTCACGGTGGACAAGCCGATCATCTTCAATTTCCACGGCTACCCGTGGCTGATCCACCGGCTGGCCTACAAGCGCAGTAATCACGCCCACCTCCATGTGCGCGGCTACAAGGAAAAGGGCAGCATCAACACACCGCTGGACCTCGCCATCAAGAATGAAATTGATCGATTCAGCCTGGTGATCGACGTGATCAACCGCGTGCCCGGCCTGCTGGTGGCGGGCGCCCATGTGCGGCAGAAGATGCGCGAGCTACAGCTCGACTGCCAGGCCTACGCCTATGAACACGGTGTCGACAAACCCGAGATCCGCGACTGGCGCTGGGGTGCCGGCGGGTAACATTGCGAGACCGCTCAGGACCGATACGGCTCAACGAGGGAGTTGCTCCCCTGGTTTGCAACGAGGACTTCGAACCATGCAGAAGATTGATCTGACCGGCAAGGTCGCACTCGTAACCGGCGGCAGTCGCGGCCTCGGCAAGGCCATGTGCCATGGCCTCGCCGACGCCGGTGCCGACATCATCGTTGTCAGCCGGCGACTGGAAAACTGTGAGACCGTTGCCGATGAACTGCGCGCCAAGGGGCGCAAGGCGCTGGCGCTGTCGGCACACATGGGTCGCACTGAGGACCTCGACAGGGTCATTGAGGCCGCCTACGAAACCTTCGGTCGCGTGGATATTCTGATCAACAACGCCGGTATGAACCCGATGATTGGCGAGCTTTCCGACCTGCAGCCGGACCTGTTCCAGAAGCTGTTTGATGTCAACACCAAGGGACCCTGGTACCTGGCATCAAGAATGGCTCCCAGAATGGCAGAGCACGGCGGCGGCTCGGTGATCAACGTGATCTCCGTCGGCGGCCTGAAGCCCTCCGCATTGCAGGGCTTTTACGCCGCCACGAAGGCGGCGCTCGACGCACTGACCAAAGTGATGGCTGCGGAATGGGCCGGCAAGGGCATACGGGTCAACAGCCTGGCGCCCGGCAGCTACCACTCCGACCTGTTCGACAGTGCAGCGAATATCCCCGGCTATCTGGACGGGGCTATTGCGGCATCATTGCAGAAACGGGTGGCTGAAACCGAGGAAATCGTCGGGCCCGTGCTCTACCTCGCCAGCGACCTGTCGAGCTTCACCACCGGGCATACTCTGGTAACTGACGGCGGCTATATGGTGTTGTGAAGGTAAGGCGGCGCCCTGGCCACCCAGCCTGCAGCCAGTGCCTCTCTGGCCTCCCAATCAAAGCACCAGTTCAGCCATCTGGCGCAGGAACTCGCGGTCACCATTGACCAGCATGGTGGTTACCGGTGAGCGCTTCCAGTCCTGCAGCCGTTCACGTATGCGGTCCAGCGGGCCGCACAGCGCGATCTCGTCGGCAAAGGTGTCCGGCACCATATCGATCGCCTTCTCACGCTCACCGGCAAAGAACAGCTCCTGAATCTGGTCCGCCTCATCCGGAAAGCCGAGTCGCGCCATCAGGTCCTTGTGGAAATTGTTGGTCTTGGAGCCCATGCCGCCCACGTAGAAACCGAGCATCGCCTTGACCGGGCGCAAGGCCGCTTGCAGGTCATCGTTGATATTGACCATCACCATGGGGGCAATTTCGAAGCCAGGCTTCGCCGCTACCAGCTGGCTTTCGTAGACCTCATGGCGCCAGGGTGAGTAGTACAGCGGCAACCAGCCATCGGCGATTTCCGCGGTCTGCGTCACGTTCTTGGGCCCCTCGGCGCCGATGAAAATAGGCAGGTCGGCACGCAGGGGGTGGGTGATCGACTTCAGCGGCTTGCCCTGCCCCCAGGCATTGGGGCCGTGATAGGGCAGCGGATAATGCTCGCCATCGTTGGACACGGGCTCCTCGCGACGCAGGATCTTGCGGATGATGCTGACGTATTCGCGGGTGCGGGCCAAAGGCTTGCTATAAGGCTGCCCATACCACCCCTCAACCACCTGCGGCCCGGACACACCGAGGCCAAGCATCATGCGTCCACCGGACATGTGATCCAGCGCCAGCGCCGCCATCGCGCAGGACGCCGGCGTACGCGCAGAGAGCTGCGCGATCGCGGTTCCGAGGCGGATGCGGGAGGTGTGTGCGCCCACCCAGGCCAGCGGTGTAAAGCAGTCATTACCCCAGGACTCCGCCGTCCACACGGAATCAAAACCGAGGCGCTCCGCCTCCTGTGCCATACCGACAAAATCCGGCGGCGGCTGCGCGCCCCAGTAGCCCAGTTGCAGACCCAGTTTCAGTGAACTCATTGTGAGACCTCTATCGTCAGAATCATGCTCTCAACGCAGTCGGTGTCTACCCGCGGGCCAGGCAGCGGTTCCACGCCCGTATTGGGATGTCGCCCTGACAGGCAGGACCGCTCCGGGTTCAGGGCAACGGCCTTGCCCAACTGCTCAAGGGCGACATTAACACCGTCAGCCAGCATGTCGTAGTGCCGCGCCCCGATCGCATAGCGCCAGGGAGAAGACCCGATGGCCGGCGTCATTCGCCTGCTTCTTCCCGCAGCCGTATCGGCCCTGAATTGGCCGGGAACTTGCCGGCCATACCGGCATAGAAGTCGCGGAAATACTGCATGTCGGCTACCACGCTGCCGGTGGTCGACAGCCCGGCCCCAAACCCTCCCCGTTTGCGGGAGAAATCCAGAAAGGAGGGCACGATGGGTACCTTGGCCTGGCGAGCGATGTGGTAGAAACCCGATTTCCAGTAGTCGGTGCGGTCACGCGTGCCCTCCGTCGGCACCACCAGCACCAGCTGGTCTGCCTGTTCGAAGGCCGCAACCATGGCAGCCACCAGATTCCCGGCGCGATGCCTGACAATGGGCATGCCGCCGAGGCGGCGCATGAGCCACCCAACGGGCCAGGCAAAGAGGCTGTGCTTGCCCATCCAGCGCACCTTGATGTCGAATGCAGCGGCGTACAGCAGCATCAGCGGAAAGTCCCAGTTGGAGGTGTGGGGCGCCGCGATCAGGACATAGCGCGCATGCGCCGGGCGAGCGCCCTCCAGGCTCCAGCCCGCTGCACGCAATAACCAGCGAGCGATTGTCTGCTTCATGTATCTGGCACTCCCAGAGTGGTTGCGGGTTGGGGCCCGGTCAGTTGGCGCCACATGGCAGCAGGCTTTTTCGTGAATGCGGAGTCTAGCAGACTTGCGGCATTTCCGAAGGGGTCGTCCAGATAGTTGGACCAAGCCGCTGGCAGCCGCAGCGGGAGCAGCTAGTCTGTTAAGTCTGCACAGGCAAAATAAGGAGAATATGATGCAGCTCCCGGTTTCAGCGCCGCGCCAACGCGGCGCTCTGTACACCCTCTTTTTCACGCTGGCATTGCTGCTGACAGGCTGCAGCGATGGCACCGACCACGGGAACGGCGGAGAACCTGAACTGCTGGGCGCGTTCGCCGTCTCGGTGCTGTCCAGCCCACCCGAGATGGTCAGCGGCGGAGAGGCGCGGGTCGGTATCGAGGTACCTGAAGCACTGCCACTGGAGAGCGTCGTGGTGATGCTGGAAGGCGAGGATATCAGTGAGCAGTTTTCAGCCCGCAGCAACGGGCACGGCCTGGAGGGCCGGGTTGCCGGCCTGGTGGTGGGTGACAACGCACTGGAGGTCAGCAGCAGCGCAGGCAATGTCACCGCTGCCAGTGTCACCCTGGTCAATCATCCCGCGAGCGGGCCGATATTCTCCGGGCCGCAACAGACGCCTTTTTTCTGTGCCATTGACCGCCATCTGGCGGATCTGGAACTGGGTCCGGTGATCGATGAAAACTGCAGCGTGGAGACGGTGGTCAGCTACAAATACCTGAGCGAGGGTGGCGCCTGGATGGACTACCCGGAAAACGGTGAACGTCCCGCCGACATCGCCACAACCACCACCATTGATGACCGCGATGTCGACTTTATCGTGCGCTGGGAACGCGGCAGCCTGAATCGCTTCCTCTACTCGATTGCGGTGCTCTCCCCGGCGCCCGGGGAGGAAGACGGACCCGACCTGAGCGTCTGGAACCAGCGGCTTATCTACTACTTTCAAGGTGGCGTCGCCATTGGCCATTACCAGGGCAGCCCCAGCCGCAGCCGGGCTCTGTACACGGACGGCCTGGCCGCCGGCTACGCGGTGGCCTATTCCACGGGCACCAAAACAGGAACGCACTACAACCTCGAACTCGGCGGCGAGACCGCCATCATGGTCAAAAGCCGCTTCGTTTCGGCCTACGGCGCGCCCGACTACACCGTTGGCGTCGGCGGCTCCGGCGGCGGCATCCAGCAATACGTCTATGCCCAGAATCACCCCGGGCTGATAGACGCCGGGGTTCCCCAGTACTCCTATTCAGACATGGTGACGCAAACCATACACATCGGGGACTGCGAGCTGATTGAACGCTGGATCGACCTGCAACTGCGCGATGACCCGGGCGGCAAGTGGGCGGACTGGAACAACCGCAGCTGGCTGATAGGCCTGAACGCGAATAACGAGGTACCGAACGACGTCGTCAGTTTCGGGCTCACGCCCTGGGTGCCCCAGGGTTCCAGTGAGTGCACGGCCTCCTGGCGTGGCCTCTCACCGCTGGCGCTGAACCCTCACTTCGGCGAGGCTCCCGGCATTACGCCCGAGCAGCAGGCCGAGGTGGAGTGGACGCACTTCGCTGACGTGATCAACATCTACGGTCGCGCCGAAGACGGCTTTGCCGCCACCACCTGGGACAACGTCGGCGTGCAATACGGTCTGCAGGCACTGCTTGACGGCAACATCACCCCTGACGAATTCATCGATCTGAACTGGAACATCGGCAGCTGGAAGAATGAACCGGACATGGTGCAGGAGGGCTGCCCCTTCATCATCGACCTGTGCTTTGCCTTGGACGACGATGAGCCGCTATACCCGAACCAGATCGACCCCTGGAGTTGGCGCAATGCCACCACCGCAACCGATGACACACCGGCGGCGCGCAAACGCGCGGACCCGGGCGCGATCCGGGCCGCTTTCGACTCGGGCATGGTGCAGCGCGGGGAAGCCGAAATTCCGTTTATCGACCTGCGCCACTATCTGGAAGACGAACTGGACATGCACAACACCATCCAGTCCTTCGTCACCCGTCAACGCCTCCTGAACCACGACGGCGACGCCTCCAACCAGGTGATCTGGTTCATCGACAGAAACCCGGACGGCAGCGACCACGACAACACCATGCAGGCCTTTGCCGTTCTCGACGAGTGGATGGCCAACATACGCGCCAACCCGGATAGCCCGGTGGGCGCCAACCGTCCGGCCGCTGCGGTGGACAGTTGCTTTGCCAGCGATGGTGAACTGATCGCCAGCGGAGAGACGGTTTGGGACGGAATCCTGAATGACCGACCCGTCGGTAGCTGCACCGAGCGCTTTCCACCGTACAGCACATCGCGCATCGTCGCTGGTGCGCCGATCACAGGCGACGTATTCCGCTGCGCACTGCAACCACTGGACGACGCAATTGAGGCGGGGCTCTACGGCAGTTGGGTACCGTCTACCGAGGAGTTTGCGAAGCTGCAGGCCATCTTCCCCGATGGCGTCTGCGACTACAGCCAGCCCGGCGTGATGGACTAGCGCGCGGACCCCACCAAGTGCGGTATGCTGGGCCAACATCGCATACCGAAGGGAGTCTCGCGTGGATC
The DNA here is from genome assembly GCA_002416125.1 of Halieaceae bacterium UBA5044. Lineage (GTDB taxonomy): Bacteria > Pseudomonadota > Gammaproteobacteria > Pseudomonadales > Halieaceae > Haliea. The sequence goes on along the minus strand of DIBU01000022.1, from coordinate 89,042 downwards.
AGAATCTGCTGTATATCATCGCCGCCGTGCTGGTGCTGGGCGTGGGGGCCCAGTGGCTGTCCTGGCGACTGAAGCAGCCCTCGATCCTCGCCCTGCTGGTGCTGGGCATCATCGCCGGTCCCGTCACCGGCCTGCTGCGACCCGATGAACAGTTCGGCGACCTGCTCTTCCCCATGGTGTCCCTCGGGGTCGCACTGGTGCTGTTCGAAGGTGGCATGACGCTGAAGTTCCGTGACCTCAGGGGCCACGGACGCGTAGTCACCAACCTGGTGAGCTGGGGTGCCCTGTTGAACTGGGGGCTGATGGCGGCCGGCTGCTGGATGCTGGCCGACTTCTCCCTCCCTGTTGCGCTGCTGTTTGCGGCGCTCGTCGTGGTCACCGGCCCGACTGTGATCAACCCGCTGTTGCGCACCATGCGCGCAAAACCAGAGGTGAGCCAGGTGCTGCGCTGGGAGGGCATTCTGATTGACCCGGTGGGCGCGCTGCTTGCCGTTCTGGTCTTTCAGTACATCCTTACCGGCGCGGATTCGTGGGTCGTGTTCGCCCAGAGCATCGGTGTCGGCCTGGTGGCGGGTTTGATCGGCGCCCTCAGCCTGGGTTTCGTGCTGCGGAAACACTGGGTTCCGGAATACCTCATCAACGTCGTCACCCTGGCCTGGGTGATCATGATGTTCGCCGGCAGTGACTTCATCGCCCACGAATCCGGGCTGCTGACAGTGACCGTGATGGGCATCTGGCTGGGCAATATGAAAGACGTGGGCGTGAGTGAAATACTCAGCTTCAAGGAAAGCCTGTCGGTGCTGATTATCTCGGTGCTGTTCATTGTGCTGGGCGCGCGGGTCGATCCCCAGGATATTCTCGCCACCGGCTGGAACGGCGTGATCGTCCTGCTGGTAGTGCTGCTGGCGCGGCCGGTTGTGGTGTGGGCGTCCGCGCTCGGCGGCAACTACAGCTGGCGCCAGAAGGCGTTGCTGAGCTGGGTGGCACCGCGCGGCATCGTTGCCGCCGCTGTCTCCTCACTGTTTGCGCTGCGGCTCGAGGGTATCGACTACCCGGGCGCCTCGGATCTGGTGGCCTACACCTTCCTGGTGATCATCGCCACGGTGGTGCTGCAGAGCCTCACCGCCGGCGCCGCGACCCGCGCGCTGGGCCTCGCCGAAGCGGAGCCGAACGGCGTGCTCATCGTCGGCGCAAATGCCGTGGCCCGGGCTGTGGCTCAGGCGCTGGTGCGGCAGGGTTTCCGGGTCAAACTCGCAGATACCTCCTATGAAGAGATCCGCAGCGCGCGTATGGCAGGGCTGGAAACCTATTACGGCGACCCGATTTCTTCGCACGCCGACCAGTATCTGGAACTCGTGGGCATCGGGCGACTCTTCGCCATGTCGCGGCGCGCACGCTGGAATACGCTCGCCTGCCTGAAATACCGCGGTGAATTCGGCCCGAAGAAGGTGTTCAGCCTGCGCAACGCGGAAGAGCGTGAGGTCAGCGAGCGAGAACGCCCCGCGGATGAGTTCCGCGCGCCGCGTCTCTTTGGCAGCGAAGTCACCTACCAGAAACTGGCCAGCCTGCTGGCGCGTGGCGCAGAGATACGGGCCATCAACCTCAATGAAGAGTTTGACCTGGCGGCTTACAAAGACAAGAACGGCACCAGCATGATCCCGCTGTTCACGCTGACCACTGACGGCAAGCTGCGCGTCATCAACGACGACGCCCCCGTGGGAGAGCTCGCCGAGGGCAAGCTGCTGGCCCTGGTATGGTCCGCAGAAAGCTAGCAGCGCGCTGCATCCGGCTACGCCACTCAACGAGGGAAGAGCACACCATGGATATCAATAATAAGCACATCGCCATCACCGGCCCCACGGCGGGCATAGGCCGCAGCGCCGCTCTCACCCTCGCCGGCAAGGGAGCGGTACTTACGCTGCTGTGCCGCAATCTGGAAAAGGGTGCGGCGCTCAGCCGGGAGATCGTCGCAGCGGGCGGGGCTGAGCCCAGCGTGGTACAGATTGACATGGCAAGCCTGGCCAGCGTGCGCGCCGCGAGCGAAACCTGCCTGTCCCAGGGGCGACCAATAGACATTCTGCTCAACAACGCGGGCCTGATGAATACCAGCCGCAAGACGACGGTGGACGGCTACGAAGAGACGCTGGCGGTGAACCACTTTGCGCCCTTCCTGCTCACGGGCCTGCTGCTGCCCGCATTGGCGGAAGCGCCCAGCGCACGCATCGTCAACGTTGCGTCTGCCGCGCACGCGTTTGTCCGCGGTATGAATTTCGATGACATGCAGGCGGAGAAGAACTACAAGGCGTTTCGCGAGTATGGCCGCTCCAAGCTGGCGAACATTCTGTTCACCCGAACCCTGGCACAGCGTCTCGAGGGGCAGCCGATCACGGTCAACGCCCTGCACCCCGGCGCGGTAGCCACCTCACTGGGTCAGCAGAACGACGGCTTCCTGAAGAACATTGCGCCCGCGATCATGAAGATATTTTTCCGCTCCCCGGACAAGGGTGCCGAGACATCTGTGTATCTGTGCACAAGCGATGACGTCGCAGACACCAGCGGTGAGTATTTTGCCAACTGCAAACGGGTGCGTCCGCGTCCCTGGGCCAGGGACGACGCGGCCGCGGCTAAGCTGTGGGCGTATACGGAAGACTGTACCGGATTCACCTACCCCATCTGATACGGGCCGACTTTCGGAGCGCACCGGCTAGAAGGTGCGCAGATAGCTGAGCGAGTAGGCGCGAAAGCTTTCATCGCTGTCGTTGAGGGAGCCCTGCTCGTAGGCCAGTTTGAACGCATTGCGCCGGTTGAAGGGGAACACCAGGGTAAATCCCGCTTTACTGTCGCGCTGCAGGTTATCCAGGCGCCGGCCGCCCAGCGTGCTACGTCCTCCGCGATAGAAGTTCGCATCCAGCGATACCCAAAGTCCCGGATGGATCTGGCGCACGAGATGCGTCTCGACCGAGTACAGCGCGGCCTGCTCCCGCCGCAAGCCCAGAAAGTTGTCGTTGTCCTGAAACCACCAGCCGCCCGCCTCAATCTCCCATATCCACTGGTTTCCGAGAGGCAGGATGTAACCCAGCTCCAGCTTGGTTGCCCAGCGGTTGGCGCCCACATTCAGCAGCCGCTCGGGGTCGTAGCGGCCCGTGGGTGCCACAATGCGCAGGCTGCCGCCCAGCAGGGGGCGTGGCGCTCGCAGCATCTCGGCAAAGGCCTCACGATCCATGGCGGGCGCACCGACAAAGTTGAGCGACAGCGTTGCCGCGACGTCTCCGAGGCCATCATAGTCGCGAGACACCTTGCCCAACCCGTCGACATCTGCCGAGGAGCGGCCGCTGGCGTAGGGCGCATCCACCACAAAGGTCGCGGTGCGCCCCGCGAGGGAGAAGGTCTGGCGAACACTGAGCTGTGCCGTGGTGATAGACGAGTTGAGGCCGGCAATCGGCAGCGAAGGATCGGGAATGGTGTCGCCCCGGGTATGCGCAAACCCGAGGGCACCGATCTGCGTGCCCTGTGGTGCGGGCCAGTAGGCGCGGGGAGAAAGCTCCTGCGCCAATGGCCTCAGGCTCACTGACATCAGCAGGAGCAGGAGTGCAACGGCTTTCCCGGTTGTTCGCGCCACGCCATCCTCCCCGCTGTGTCATGCCTGGCCATGCTACAGCGGAGAGGTTACAACAGTGAAGGTGGCAAGTACCACCGGACAGAGCCTGCACCCCGGCCGGGGGACCTGGTATCAGAGGCGGAAGCGCGCGCCAATTTCAAAGGAGCGCTCTGGACCCACGTAGATACCCTGGCGCAGCCCGGTGATATAGCGTTCATCTGTCAGGTTTTTCACCGCACCGAACACCGTCAGGCTGCTGCTGAACTCATACTCAGCCAAGAAATCCAGCAGCGTATAGGAGGGCATCTTGCCACCCCAGATACCGCCGGCAGCGTCGTCGGGGATAGCAACCTGGTTGCTTGCATCACCGAACTGCGAGCCGCGGTAGTGGGCGGTCAGCGCGGCGTTCCACTGGCCCTCGTGGTAGCTGAGCGCCAGATTGGCCAGGTGCTCTGGCGCATAGGGCAGCCTGTTGCCCTCAAATTCCCCGGTCTGGAAATCCGACTCAGGCACCCAGGTCGCGTTGGCATCCACGCTGAAGCCCGCGCCCAACTCATAGCCGAGGATCAGTTCCATGCCTTTATGCAAGGTTTCGCCGGCATTGGACTGGGACAGGTTGGGATCGCTGTTGCCGGTGACCACCTGGTTGTCGAAATCCATATAGAACGCTGCGACTTCATAGCTCAGCTTGCCCCGCAAGCCACGAATGCCGACCTCATAGTTGTTCGAGCGTTCGCCGTCCAGATTCTGGTCCGTGAGGCCGTCCAGCGCCACGCCATTTGCCGCCGGTGAGAACGCGCGGTAGAGGCCACCGTAGAGCTGGGCCGTGGGGGTCAGTTCGAAGGTTGCGCCGATCCCGGGCAGGAGCTCAGTGTTGGAAGTTTTTGCCGAGGCGTTGTTTTCGGTGAGCACCCGGCGCTTCTGCTCATAGGACTCGATTCGCAGCCCCGGGGTGACCGCCAGCCGATCAGTCAGCTCCATGCGATTCTGCACATGCGCTGCGATGCTGTCCGCGCTGTCCACACGATGCCGGTCATTGATGCCGGTGCGGTCGGCGTCCCGAGTGGCGCGTATGCGCGTGTCGTCCGACTCCTCGCTCATCACCCGGAAACCGATTTCGGCGGCATTTTCCAGGCCGAAAAGCTGGTGATCCAGCTGCAGGCGTGTTTCCAGCCCAAGCCGTTCAAAGGACCGGTTGTTGCCGGTGAGGGTGTCGGTATAAACCCAGCGACCCGCCTCGTTGGAGGCCTCGTCGTCGACGTTGTAGCGCCAGTAATCCCGCGACACCTCGCTCCAGTAGGCGACGGTTTGCAGCCTGGCGTTATCGTTGATGCGCCAGGCATGATTTAGGTCGAAGGCCACACGATCGGTCAGGAAGTAGTCATCCGGCGCCGGGTTGTAGGTCGCACCGGCCTCGTAGTCACCGAGCAACAGGCCGCGGTAGGAGATGTTGGCGTCATTCTCGTACCAGGAGAACTTCACACCCACTTCCTGGCTGTCGCTGAGCGCCATGCCGGACTTGACGAGAATGTCCGTCATTTCATAGTCCTTGTCCATGAAGCCGTCGCTCTCTGCGCGGGTCGCCACAAGCCCGGCGAAGGCATCGCCAGAGGCGCTGCGGCCACCCGCCTCCAGAGAGGCTTCGCGGGTGTCGAAGGAACCAAGTCGGCCCGACAGCAGGACACCGTCGTCCGGCGTCTTCGTCTGGTAGTTCACCACGCCACCGATGGTGGAGGGGCCATAGCGCAGGGACGCAGACCCTTTCAGCACTTCGATGCGCTCGACACGCTGGATACGGGGGTTGAAATACCGCTCGTTGCCGATAAACAGACCGGGGGCCACAGGCACGCCGTCCTCAAGAATCAGCGATTTTGACTCGCTGGCCGACAACCCGCGAATTCCCAGATTGGCAACGATTGCCGTTTCGTCTTCTGTTGCCGTGTTGATGCCGGCGACACGGCGCAATGCGTCATCCGTGGACAATGGCTGGATCAGTTCCAGAGCCTCCCGGTCGATCAGCACTACCGAACCCGTCTGCCGCGACACGGCATCGTCGCTTTTGCCGATAACCTCGATCACCGGCATGGGGAACTCACCCCCCTCCTGCGCGGCAAGGCTGGATGGCAGCAAAATGGCGGCAACAGCAAGGGCGAGCACCCGTTTCGGTGGGCGCGAGGGCATGGTATTCATAGGTTACTCCAGGATCAGGCCCAGGCGGTTTCCGATGTGGGCTTGAGTTCAAAGAAAAGGGATTCAGCGACCGTCTCGGCTATCACTTCTTCAGCGCTGTCTTTGCAGGTGCCGCAGCATGTACCCACCTCCAGGCGCGCCTGAATGTCTTCATAGCGGACAGCGCCCTGCTGGACCTCGGCACGGATGGCGGAGTCGGTCACTCCGCGACAGAGACAAATAAACATGCAATAACCTCCTGACTGCACCCAGTGTAGACGAATGCGAATCATTGTCAATTGCGTGTGGTATTAATTGTCAGTCTCGAACACAGAAATCGCTCACCGCGCTTGACGGCCGGTATCCGTGGTCTCCCGGCGCCCAATTGACTACACTGTGGGAGAACACCACCACACAAGGAGCAGAGCGTGAAAGGTGACAAGCAGGTCATTGCCTTCCTGAACCAGGCACTGAAAAACGAACTCACGGCCATCAATCAGTATTTCCTGCACGCCAGAATGTTCGAGAACTGGGGGCTGAACAAGCTCAACGAGAAAGAATACGAGGAATCCATCGATGAAATGAAGCACGCGGATCTGCTGATCAAGCGTATTCTGTTCCTCGAGGGGCTGCCCAACCTGCAGGACCTTGGCAAACTGTACATCGGTGAAAACGTTGCAGAAATCCTGCAATGCGACATGAAGCAGGAAGAACTGGCCATTCCGCTGTTGCGCGAGGCCATCGTGCACTGTGAATCGGTTTCCGATTTTGGTACCCGCGACCTGTTCTCGGAGATCCTGAGGAGCGAAGAGGAGCACGTCGACTGGCTGGAGACGCAACTCGAGCTGATCGAGCGCGTCGGCATACAGAACTACCAGCAATCCATGATCTAGAACGAAAAAGCCCGCCCCATTCTCTGGGGCGGGCCCGCGCTACCGCGCGCTGCGCACTCAGTCGCAGCCGCCGCTCAGGCTGTTCAGCCAGTCACGCACCAGTCCCACGGCCTCGTCATGGATGATGCTGCGGCCGATTTCCGGCATGCGCACATTGGGCTCATTGGAATTCATGCGAAACACGGTGATGGACGCATCGGCATCGCCCGGCACAAGCGCGTACTGCAGGCCACCTGAGCCTGCCCCGGCAGCAACGGGTGGCTTGCAGACACCGTAGGTGGCATTCACTTCACGCCAGAACTCGGTGAACATGCCAGAGTTGCTGGCAAAACCACCGGGGCTGTGGCAATGGGCGCAGTTGATGTCCAGATAGGCCTTCACCCGCGACTCCAGGGGCTTGCTGACGTCTTCCCAGTCAGGCGCCGTGTCGATCGTCGCCAGGTCAGCTGGCAAACCAACCAGCACCCCTGCATCCGCCATATGCGATAACTGGTTCTTCAGTGCGCCATCGTACAGACGCTCGCGGTTGAGGAACCGTGCCTTGGGGCCGATAGGCAGGTTGACGGTCTCCGTATTCACGCCACTGCCGGTCTCCGCCCGGGTCACGCCGTGGCAGGTCTTGCAGCTGTTGGCATCGGGAATCACGTACTCGGTACTGCGCGTGCTGCCGTCACTGTGAATCCACTCCAGCGAACGGCGGCCTCCTGCCACCGCCAGGTCTGCGCCACTGCCATCCTCGCGCCAGATATAGGGCAGTGTTGCCCAGCCATCCCGACGATGGATCAGCAGACGGGTTTCGATAACCTCCTCCCCCGCCGCAGGATTCAGAAAGTCGTTGGGCATGGCGAAGGTCTTGGCGATGATAGTGCCCACCGGAAAATCGAATACGTTCTGACTGTTGTAGGCGGCTTGCAGGCCGTCTGGCACGTAGATAAAGCGGTACTTGCTGGCATAGTCGGTAAACAGTGCGCTGGTCAGCTCGTAGCCGATACCGTCGTTGGCGGCTGAGCGTGGTTCCAGCGCGTCCGCAAACAGGTTGTAACCGGCAAGCTCCCGGCAGCTGACCTCCGCCGCATCGAAATTGGGGTCGCTACCCTCGGGGGTGCACAGGGCCGCAATCTCTTCCTCGGTGAGTGGGCGCTCGCCCTCTGCAATCTCTTCCGGCGTGTCCAGTACTACCGCGGTCAGTGACGCATGCGCGCAATCAAAGAAGGCGGGATCCACGCTGGGGCCACCGCCGCCGGGCTGGAACACAACGCCAAGACGGACCGAGGCTTTTTCGGAAACACAGATACGGTCGGCATCCGCGAACGCACCCTCCGCTTCACCCAGCCCGTCATAGACCACCTCGGGTAGCCCATCAAAGGCTGCGAACAGCCCGGCAACATCCGCCGCCAGGTCTGCAGGGGCGTAGGCATTGTTGGAGTACAGGTTGTCGTGCACGTGTATGCGGCGCGGGTCCGGGTCGTAGCGGACATCGTTGGTGGTCAGGCCGCTGATGTCGTAGCTGACGATGGCCACCGCCATGGACTGATTGTTTTCAATGCGGTTACCAAAAATCTCCACATCGTCAAACGCCATGGCGAGTATGCCGGTGCCCGCCGGCACCACACCCACGATATTGCCCGCTGGCGCAAAATTGGGGGTGTTGTTGTCGCGAATGGTATTGTCGAAAATCCGCGCGCGCGCACCGTCGACGGACAGGTTCGGCAGGTCGAATACCAGAATGCCACCGGTATTGTTCTCCGCGACGTTGTCGTACACATCCGAGTCCGTGGAGTTCTCGATCTCAATGCCCGCCACGTTCAGGGAGACGTTGTTGCGGCGCACGATGATCTTGTCTGACTGGCCGACATAGATTCCTGCGTCACTGGCGCCGATGACCACACAGTCTTCTATCAGCACGTTCTTGGTCTGTACCGGGTACAGTCCGTAGGCACCGTTGCTCTCGCAGGCACCGCAGGTCCACTCCACGCGCACCGAACGCAGTGTCACACCGTTGGAGAATTTGAACTTGATGCCATCCGACGGTGCGTCGATCACCGCGAAATCTTCCAACACCACATTGTTGCTGGTGACCAGGATACTCTCGCCACCCGACACCTGGCTGCCGAAATCGAGCAGGGTTTCACCGTGGCCCTGGCCGCGGACCGTGACATTGTCGACATCCAGCGACAGCTGCGCATCCAGCGCGAATTCTCCCGCAGGCAATTCGATGGTCTGCCCGGGTTCAACGTTGATAAAGGCTTCTATCAACCGCCGCTGAAAATCTTCGCCGGGCTCGATGACGACCAGGTCGGGGTCCGGCACTTCCTCGGGTGTCACATCAGGTGGAGGCGGCGCGGCGGAATCACCGCCATCCGAGCAGGCTGTCAGTGACGCCAACCCGAACAACAGCACAGCGGACAGAACAGAGTTTCTGGCGAGTGTCTTCATGATGCTCCCGGTTTATTATCCTTAGAAGAGGGGTTCCGCCTGCTTATTTACCACAGGCGGGATAAATCACAAAGCCGCCTCAGGCGATCGCCACCAGTTCGATGTCAAAGGTGAGGTCTTTTCCGGCCAGCGGATGATTGGCATCCAGCACGACCACCTCGTCACTGACCTCGGCGACACGCACCGGGATCGCCTGACCATCGGGGGTTTGCATCTGCAACTGCAGGCCCGGTTCCAACGGAATATGCTCGGGGATCTGCGACCGGGCGACTTCCTGCCGGGCCTCGGCGGCGGGCTGGCCGTAGGCCTCGTCTGCCGGCACGTTGACCTGCTTTTTATCACCGACGGCCATACCCTCGATGGCCCGGTCCAGGCCGGGGATGATCTGCCCGGACCCCACTTCGAACTGCAGTGGGTCGCGGCCATCACTGCTGTCGAATACGGTGCCGTCGTCCAGCGTACCGGTGTAATGAATGCTGACGTTGTCGCCTGCTTTGGCTGCGCTCATGCTGTGCTCCTGATTGCGTAGGGGAAGGGAAACTACGCAATGCCTGGCGCAGTAACTCGCGAGTCCTCCAGTTTAACGGCTGTGCCAGGGATGTAAACCGACAGCACTGAAAACCTGCCGCAGGGCCCGCGACAGGGGCGAAACGGTAATAGTGGTGCCGCGGCGCACTGGCGAGGGGCCCGGCAGATCAGTATCTTGCTCACGACCACCGGCGCAAGCCCGGTACAACCGTTTTTGCAGGAGCTGACTCATGATCGCGTTGGGAGCCGTACTTGTGGGCCTGGTGTTGCTGGTCTGGAGCGCCGACCGTTTTGTGTCGGGCGCAGCCGCAACGGCGTGGCATTTCAACGTACCGCCCCTGCTGATCGGCATGGTCATCATAGGTTTCGGGACCTCGGCACCCGAGATGGTGGTCTCCGCCATCGCATCCAGCCAGGGCAACCCGGGCCTGGCACTGGGCAATGCCTACGGTTCCAACATCACCAACATTGCACTGATCATCGGCGTCACCGCCGTGCTCAGCCCCCTGGCCGTGCACTCGCAGATCCTGCGCAAGGAGCTGCCGATACTGCTCGCGGTCACGGCGCTGGCCGCCTGGCAGGTGGTCGATGGTGTCATCACCCACCTCGAGGCATTTCTGCTGCTTGGCGTGTTCCTTCTGCTGATGGGCTGGTCTATCCAACAGGGCCTGCGGGGCGACCGCGACACGCTGGCCATTGAGGTCACTGCGGAGCACGCGTCCACCCAGCAGCACATGCCGCTGGGCCGTGCGCTGTTCTGGCTGCTCGCCGGCCTGCTGCTCCTGGTTGCCGCCTCGCGCCTGCTGGTGTGGGGCGCGGTGCTGATTGCGGAGGGCCTGGGGGTCAGCGATCTGGTCATCGGACTCACCATCGTGGCGGTCGGCACCTCGCTTCCCGAGCTGGCGTCCTCGGTGATTGCCGCGCGCAAGGGTGAGAGCGACATCGCGCTGGGCAACGTGATCGGTTCCAACCTGTTCAACACGCTGGCGGTGGTGGGCATCGCGGGCGGCATTGCCGAGATCGACGTGCCCCCGGAGGTGCTGGGCCGGGACGTACTGAGCATGGGGGCCCTGGCGCTGCTGTTATGTGTGATGGGGTATCGACGCCGCGGACCCGGCCGCATCAACCGGCTGGAGGGCGCACTGCTTATCCTGTGCTTCGTCGGCTATACCAGTTGGGTGCTGGTCACCAGCGGCTCATGAGGTGAGCTCGCGCAGCAGGGCCTCGAAATCCGCAGCCGGCAGCGGCTTGCTGAAGTAATAGCCCTGAAACTCGTCACAGCCGTTGTCCTTGAGGAACTGCCACTGCGCTTCCGTTTCCACGCCCTCGGCGATGGTGCGAAATCCCAGTCCGCGAGCTACGCCGATAATGGCCAGCGCGATAGCCTGGTCTTCGGCATCCTCGGCCACCCCGTCGACAAAACTCTTGTCGATTTTCAGCTTCTGCACCGGATAGCGCTTGAGATAACTCAATGAGGAATAGCCGGTGCCGAAATCATCGATCGACAGCACAACGCCGCGTCGATGCAGATCGCCCAGGGTTGCCAGTGTCTTGCCGGAACTTTCCATGGCAATACGCTCGGTGAGCTCGAGGTCCAGCAGTTGCGCCGGCACGCCGGCGTCGGCGAGCATCTGGCTCACCATCTCCGCGAAGTCCTCGCGGTAGATCTGCATCGCGGACAGGTTCACAGCGACGGGTCCAACGGGCAAACCCGCTGCCTGCCACAGCGCCTGCTGGGCTATGGCGGTACGCAACACCCAGCTGCCGATATCCAGAATCAGCCCGCTCTCTTCGGCAATGGGAATAAACCGTGACGGCGGCACGAAACCCAGCTCCGGGTGCTGCCAGCGGATCAGGGCCTCAACACCGGTGATCTCCCCGGTCGACAGGCTGACCTGCGGCTGGTAGTGCAGGCTCAGGTCGCCCCTGACGAGGGCTTCCCTGAGCTGGTTCTCGATCTGCAGCGTTTCATTGGCATGCACGCGCATCTCGTCTTCGAAGACGCAGAACACATTGCGCCCGGCGAGCTTGGCCCGCGAGAGCGCGGCGTCTGCCGCCTGCGTCAGCTGGTCGAGGTCACGGCCGTGCTCCGGGAAGCAGGCGATGCCAATGCTCGCCGTAACGCTGAGCCGTTGCGCCTCCAGCTGCAGGGGCTCGGCGATACGACTGAGCAGGCGTTCCGCCACCTCGGCCGCGCCTGCCTCTCCAACGCCGGGAAGCAGCAGGAAAAACTCGTCTCCCCCCATGCGGCTCAGGGTGGACTCCAGGTTCAGCTCGGCGCTCAGGCGGCTGGACAGCGCGGTGAGCACGGCATCCCCCACCGCGAGCCCCAGCGATTCGTTGATCAGCTGGAAACGGTCCAGATCGATATAGAGCAGTGCCAGCGGCGTACCACTCGCGGCTGCGGCAGTCACCGCCAGGCGCGTCCGCTCGTGCAGCAACTCCCGGTTGGGCAGGCCGGTGAGCGTGTCGTAATGGCTGAGGAAACGGATCCGGTCCCGATTGTCGCGATGCTCTGTGATATCGGTGGAAATCCCACAGAGGGCGTAAACCTTGCCTTCGGCATCGTACAGCGGGATTTTCACCGACCAGAACACAGAGGTCTTGCCGCTGCTGCGGATGGTCTCCACCTCTTCACGCTCCTCGACGATACCCGTCGAGAGCACCTTGCGGTCGTTCTCGCGAATCCGCGCGACGCTGTCGCCTTCAAACAGGCGCTCGTCACCCTGACCGATAATGTCCTCGCGCTCCACCCCCCAGGTGGCAAGCACCTGCCGATTCACGAACAGGTACTTGCCCTCGAGATCCTTCAGGTAGATGCAGGCACCCACGTTCTCAAGAATGGTGGACAGCAGCGACTCGCTTTCCCGCACCGCCTTCTCGTAGCGCGTGCGCTGTTCCTCCCGGTCAAAGTTGTCCAGGGCGAAACTGATATCTGCGCTCATCTCACGCAGCAGGGCCGTTGCCTCCTCGTCGAACACGTCGCAGTGGGCATGATAGACACTGAACACGGCGAAGGGCTTGCCGCCCCGGGGAATCGGAAATGCGGCCGATGAGCGCCAACCGAACTCGCGCGCCCGATCGTGCCAGGGCTCGGTCAAGGACGAGTCGAGGTAGTCGTTGATGATTACCGGCCGGTTCTCTCGCGCGGCAGTGGCCATGGACCCGCCTCCGCCGGGATGGTTGGCATCAATGGAGAGCGACTTGCTGTCGAAGTATTCCCGCCCCTCCCCTGCTCCGGCCACACCGACAATCGCACCGCTTGCAGTATCAATACGACCCACCCAGGCCAGGGTAAAGCCGCCAAACCGGACCGCCACCTTGCAGACCAGAGGCATCAGCTCCGCTTCGCTGTCCATACGGACAATGGCCTGGTTGACCTCGCTGAGTGCGTGGTAAAGGCTGGCCAGGCGTTCCGCGCGCCGATCGCTGCGGTCGCGACCGCGGGCAATCACCAGCACCAGCAGCGCCAGGGCAAGGCTGGCCGCCCCCCCCGCCACGAACATCGCCGAGGACCCTCCCGGCGCCAGCGATGCGGCGCGGAAGGCAGGGGTGGAGCTGATGTAGAAGGTCCAGCTGCGGGTACCCACCGTCACGCTGTGCTCAGCCTGCGCTTCACCCGCGGCAGCCCGCGCTGTATGGGACACGGTGTCTGACACGTAGAGCCGATTCGCCGGATCGCGCGGGTCGCCGTCGAAGATGTCAAAATCCAGGTCGGCGTCGATTTCCCTCGCCATCCCCTCGATCAGGTCCCTGACGCGAAAGGGCACGTCGATATACCCGGTAAGTCTCGCCCTGCGCTCAGCCAGCGTATCCGGCACGGCCGAGGCACCGTACACCGGCAGGTACATCACAAAGGATGGGGACTCGGGGCTGGCCGTCGCCGGGGCATCACCCTGGTCCTGCACCAGCTGCAGCGGGCGGGTGATGACGATATCGCCCAGGTCCCGGGCTTTCTCTGCGGCGGCGCGGGCCACCGGAAGCTGGTAGATATCAAGGCCGATGGCGCGCAGGTTGGCACCCGCCAATGGCTCTATATAGATGATCGGCGCCAGCACCTCACCCGGGCCCTCCGGTCGGATGGCGTAGTCGACGGGCAGCTGAGCCGCCATCTCCTCCAGGTGTTTATCCAGATTGCTGCGCCGCACCAGTTGCACCCAGGCGATTCCCTGCAGGCCGGCCAGCTCGGAGGTGGCATTCAGGGCCCGCGTGTAAGCCAGGAACTCGGGGTACTCAACGCTCTCCGAACCCTGGAAAAAGCCCTGCAGTCCACGCATTACCACCGAATAGCTGTGCAGCTGCTTTTCGGCCACGGCAATCAGGCGTTGGGCCTCGGCACTGAAGGCTGCATTCAGCAGCGCCTGCTCTCGCTGCTGGTGCTGTTGCCAGGTGGCGATCGTCAGCGCAATACCCAGAAACAACACGAAGACGGATAGCAGTGCTGGCACCAGGTTGGCAAAGCGGTATTTTCTGGCAACTCTCATGTGTTTTGCCGCAATGCAGCGTGACTCTCGGTATCGACCTTCATACCGCCCATGTAAGCATGACGAAAATGGGCTCGCAATCACTCTTGGTGTTATTCATGCATTTCCCTCGCCGGTCACCGGTAGCCTGTTGTCGGTGGTGGGCAAAATCGGGTCAAGTCCCTACACACGCGTGAATATTTCTCCTCGCGGCACTTGACGCAGCAGGCACCGACAACGTTAAACTGCGGTTGCAGGTTTTCGAAAACACACAATCACTGCGCAATCCAACACACCGTGTTGGCAGGTTACCCCGGCGCCCCTCCGGAGCGCTGATAATAACGATTACGGAGCCTCACCATGCCGAGATATATGCACACACCCATCGCCGCCGCGTTGATCGCGGCCACGTCGATCCCCTTTGTTTCCGCAGTTCAGGCTCAGGGTCTGGCACTGGAGGAAGTCGTGGTCACCGCACAGCGTCGGGAAACGCTGCTGCAGGAAACCCCCATCGCGGTGACCGCCTTCAATGCCGAGCAGATAGCCGACCTCGGTATTTACAATGTCACGGACCTGAACGGACTGGTGCCGAACACCAACGTCCAGAAGCAGCCCTCCTCCAACTCCAACATGTCGATTTACATCCGGGGTGTGGGCAGCGGTGAAACCTCGCTGATGACCGACCCGAAAACGAGTTTCTACCTCGACGGCGTGTACATGAGCAAGACCGTCGGCGCGATCTTCGACATCGTTGACTTGCAGTCCATCGAAGTACTGCGCGGCCCACAGGGCACGCTCTTCGGTCGCAACAGCACCGGCGGCGCCGTCAACGTCACGACACGCAAACCCACCGGCGAACTGGGTGGGCGCGTGGAAGTGAGTGTCGGCAACGATGGTTATCGCCGCCTCACGGGTTCCGTTGACCTGCCGCAGATGGCCGACATGCTGTCGGTCAAGATCTCCGGCAGCAAGATGGAATACGACGGCTGGGCGACCAACGAGTTTCCCGGCGTTAACCCCGACCTGGCGAGTGAGGACAACTCCTCCTACCGCGTGGCGCTGCGCCTGGAACCCACCGACGGGTTGACCATCGATTACGCCTACGACGACACCGACAACACCGGGGTACCCACGCCGTTCCAGGTGACCAAGGTAAAGGACTCCATCTACGACGGTTTCACCACCACCCCCTTCCCCTACACCTTCCTCGGCGGTGAGATCTTCCAGCAGATGGCGGCCACGGTAGGCGACCCCACCAAGCGCCGGGAAACCTTCATGCTCGAGGGGTCCAGCGAAGAATGGCTGGAAGTGCAGGGCCACAACCTGACGGTTGCCTGGGAACTTGATCCCTTCACCCTCAAATATATCTACGCCAACCGCGACACCGACTCCGGCTATGACTCCACCGACCTCGACGGCGGGGCCTACACGATGCGCGACCTGCTGTACGGCGGCGGCGCAGAGATTCCCACTCAGGGCTTCCAGGCCGGCATTCCCGAAGGCTGGATCAAAATGGAAAGCCATGAATTCCAGCTGATCGGCGATGCCTTCAACGACCGCCTGCAGTACACGGTAGGCGTATTCCTGTTTGACGAAGAAGTGTATCAGGACAACCCGCAGAGCTTTGTGCTGCCCATCCAGTTCCTGGTAGACAGCGCAATCGGGCCGGCCTTTATCGGCGCCGGCTTCTGTAACGACTTCGGCACCGGACCGGTCTGCCAGGGCAGCCAGCGGCTACCCCTGCCTTTCCCGTTCCCGGGCGCCGATCCGAACCTGAACGGCTTCCAGGATTTCATCTACGGGCAGGAGTCGGAGTCGACCGCGGTTTACGGCCAGGCGACCTACTCCCTCACCGAGCAGCTGGATATCACCGCTGGCCTGCGCTACACCGAGGATGATCGCGAGGCGTTCCTGTTCAATGAAGGCCTGAACCACGTCAGCTTCGACGACCGGTTTACCAACGAGGACACCTGGGACAACATCAGCTACCTGCTGACAGCCAACTACTCGTTCAGCCCGGACATGAATGTCTATGCCACGTACTCCACCGGTTACAACGGGGGAGGCTTCAACAGCCGCGCGTCCAGCGCCACGGCCTGGGAAGAGCCCTACGAGGAAGAAACCCTCGACTCCTACGAGTTGGGGATGAAGTCCGACTGGCTGGATCGCCGCCTGCGGGTCAACGGCGCGGTGTTCTACAACAACTACAAGGACATGCAGATTGCCGTATTCGAAGCGGGCAGCGGCGGTGCATCCAGCCGCATCACCAACGCGGGTGAGGCGACCTACATGGGTCTTGAACTGGAGGTGATTGCGCTGCTCAGCGAGAACGTGTCCGTTGACCTGAACTACGGGTATCTGGATGCCGAATTCGATGAATACAACGCACGCAATCCGGTGACCAACCAGATCGAAAACATAAAGGATGTTGTCACTGTCACCCGAGCACCGGAGAACACCGCATCGCTTGGCCTGCAGTACTCCACCGCCAACACGGGGATGGGGCGGCTGAGCGCACGCCTGGATGTGTCCTACACCGACAGCATGGTATTCCACCCCTTCCAGAATCAGTTTGATTCCTCGGACGCCCGCACGCTGCTGAATGCGCGTGTCACGCTGGACGAGCTGACGATGGGCGAGAGCGGCGACCTGCGTCTTTCGGCCTGGGTGCGCAACCTGACGGATGAGGAATACCGGGAGTGGGGCATCGACTTCGGTACACTGGGATGGGCCGGCAACACCTGGGGCCAGCCACGCACCTTCGGTTTTGACGCGGTGTACTCCTTCTAAACGGTTTCTCTTCCTCCCGAGGGCCGGCAGCGATTCGCTACCGGCCCTTTTTTATGCCGCAATAAAAAGTTCTTGGTTTCGCCACGCAAGCGCCACATCACTGCAACACAGCCTCTCTACCCTCCTGCCTGGATAGCCGATGCACCCCTGCACCGGCAACAGGCCCCCGGCGGTTGTCGCCGGAGTGCCGCTCACTTCCCACAGCGCAGGTAGAGACAAACATGGAACACGATGAAGGCACCAGCAACCCGTCAAACAACCGTCCCTTTCGCGATGTACTCAAGGACTACGCCTCGCGTCGGCAGGTCCTGCGCGGCGGCCTTACGCTGGCCGCAGGCAGCTTTCTGGCGGGGCCCCTGTCGGCGGCCGCCAGCAGTGCCCCGGCCGCGCCAAGCCGTAAAATCGGCAGCCGGCTGATCGACTTCCAGCCCGTGCCGCTGGCCCAGGGCAACGGCCCCCTGCCGGCTATTTCTGCCGACTATGACTACCAGGTGCTGATCCCCTGGGGCACATCACTGACCCATAACGTGCCGGACTACAGCGGCGCTCCGGATGCAAGACCCGGCGCCGCGGAACAGGCTCAGCAAATCGGCATCGGCCACGATGGCATGTGGTTCTTCCCCTTCCGCCGCAGCAGCACGCGTGGCCTGTTGGCGATTAATCACGAGTTCGGCACCAACAGCACGGTACTCGGCAAAGCAGCTCCCGAGAGCCTGGCTGACGTCATGACCTCGCAACATGCCCATGGCATCTCCGTCGCGGAGATACGCAAAACCGGCCGCGGCTGGGAACTGGTGAAGGACAGCATGTACAACCGTCGTGTGCATGGCCGCACCCCGGTGGAATTCAGTGGCCCCGTGGCAGGCAGCGAGTACATCGGCCCCGAAGCCGGTGCGATGGGCACGCTCAACAACTGCGCCAACGGCTACACGCCCTGGGGTACGTACCTGACCTGTGAGGAAAATTTCAACGGCTACTTCGGAACCAGTGACCCGAACTGGGCACCGAGCGAAGAACAGGCGCGCTATGGCCTGAGTGCCAACGGTTTCGGCTACGGCTGGCACCTCTTCGACGAACGCTTCGACCTGGCCGGTGGCAGCCATCCGAACGAAGAGAACCGCTTTGGCTGGATCGTTGAGGTCGACCCTTTCAACCCCGACGCACTGCCGGTCAAACGGACGGCGATGGGGCGCTTCAAGCATGAAGGGGTGGCTCTGGTCGAGGGCCGGGGCGGCCGCGTTGTCGGTTACATGGGTGACGATGAGCGCTTCGACTATATCTACAAGTTCGTTTCTGCCGGCAACTGGCGCTTCATGCGTTCGCAGGGCCTGAGCCCGCTGGACAGCGGTACACTGTACGCCGCCAGGTTCAACGACGACGGCAGCGGCGAGTGGCTGGAGCTGAGCCTGCGCAACCCCGCCATCGCAGCGCGCTTCAGCTCTGAGGCAGAAGTACTGACCTACGCCAGAATTGCCGCTGACCTCGCCGGCGCCACGCCGATGGATCGCCCGGAGTGGACCTCGGTCGGTCGGGATGGCACTGTGTACTGCACACTGACCAACAATAGCCGTCGCGAGGAAGCGGATGCCGCCAACCCGCAGGCGCCGAATCCGGACGGTCACATCATTCGCTGGCGGGACAGCAACCGCCACGTCGGGCGCCGTTTCACCTGGGAGATATTCCTGCTTGCCTCATCAACACACGGTGGCGAGCGCAGCCTGGCCTCGCCCGATGGGCTCTGGGTTGACCCCGAAAACCGTGTTTTCATCCAGACCGATGGTGCACAGAAGGATGGCCTCAACGACCAGTTACTGGTCGCCAACGGCAATCAGTCCGGCGATGACATCGAGATCAAGCGCCTGCTCACTGGAGTCACCGACTGTGAAGTCACCGGCATAACCGTCACACCCAACCGACGCACGCTGTTCGTCAACCTGCAGCACCCCGGCAACGGCGACCCTGCCGTGACAAACTTCCCTGCTGCACAGGGCAGCGGCGCCATTCCCCGCGACTGTACGCTGGTCATCACCCGCAAGGACGGCGGCATCGTCGGGTCCTGACCCACTGTCGTTCCGGCCGCTGGAGGTGACTCCGGCGGCCTTTTCATTGGCGCAGTTGCATCGCCCGCTGTGGCACATCCAGTGCCTGCAGGATCTTCATCCGCAACTGGGCGTTATACGCTGGCCGGGCCTGCAGAAAACCCTGTACCGTGGCAATCGCCTCAGGCGTATGGTGGTACTGCAGTGTCGTGTTCAACCAGGCGGATGGAAAGAAGATGTCGCCGGTCACCTGGATGTCCTGCAACCATTCCAGGCTCGGCTCGATATAGCGCTCGGCATGCGCAGTCCGCAGGGGATGGTGCAGGTAGCCCAGCGCGTCCAGCACCCAGCTCTCTGTCGCCCGGTTGGCTGGGTCGGCAAGGCTGGCAAAAAACGCATCGCGCTCCGCGGCATCGGCGGACAGCGCGGGCGCCAGAAACGCCAGCCGACGGCGGTTGTCGGGGTTTTCGACCTGCGCCAGTTGCTGGGTAATGAGCGCGCTGGCGCGTTCGGGCATGGCCACGGCAAGGCGTTCGGCAAGGCGTATCCTGTCCCGCTCTGCCAGCACCAGACCGCTGATCGAGTCCTCTCCGCGCCAGACGGCGTGCAGACGCTGCAGGGTCTCCGGCTGCCGCGCCAGCTGCGTGAGGCTGTCGAACAGCAGGCGTGTGCGACCCGCATCCGTTGACTGCGCCAGCGCCTGCCACAGTATCGCTTCGAGGTCGGGTTGAATCCGCTCGCGCGCCGCGTCGGTCAGCAACACCTGCTGCAGCACAGCGAGCTGATCCAGCATCTGGTTCAACAGCAGCTGGTTCGGCTCGGCGACTACGCGCGCGAGCAGTTCGCGTGCATAGGCCTCGGGCGCAACCGCGCCACCCTGCAGCATCGCCTCAAACAGGTTGAGCAGCAGGCGCCCGCGCGCCACGGGAGACAACTGCGGCCAGCGCGCCATGTCCTCAAGCTGCGCCGCTTGCGGGCCATAAAACAGGTCAGCATCCTCTGCTTGCCGGCTGGCGGAGGGGAAGCCGGCACTGTGCACCCAGGTATCGCTCCAGGCCGCAAGATCCAGCGGGGTTTTGTGGTCGAGGATTGCCACCAGCGCCGGCCAGGTGGCATTGGCATAGGCAAAGCGCTCCAGATACTCCGCCAGGCCCTCGCGCAGCGCCTCGGCACCCAGCAGTGATTCGAGCTGGCGCATCATGATGGGCGCCTTGTGGTAGATGATGGGCCCATACATCTGCCCGGCCTCGTTGAGGTTGCCGAGCTGCTGCCGGATCGGGTTGGCCCCTGCCGTGCGGTCTACTGCGTAGGCGGCCGGGTAATGGCGCAGCAGAAAGTTCAGTTCGTGGTCGATCTCAGGGAACAGCGGGTTCACCATTTTGGCCGCCATAAAGTTGGCAAAGACCTCTTTGGTCCACACATCGTTGAACCAGCGCATGGTCACCAGATTACCGAACCACATGTGGGCAACCTCGTGCGCAATCAGGCTGGCGCGACGCAGGCGCTCGTCATCCGTCGGGTTTTCATCCAGCAAGAGCAGTTCAGCGCGGTAGGGAACCGCGCCGACATGCTCCATGCCGCCATACTGAAAAGCCGGGATCAGCGCAAAATCCAGTTTTTCGAAGGGAAACGCCACACCGGTGTAATTCTCCAGCCAGGCCACGGCCTCGCGGTGCTGGCGAAAGATATCGTCGAGATTGCGGGTCAGCTTTTCCGGGTCGGTTTCACGATGCAGCATCGTCATGCCCTGCCCACGCCACTCCCGGGTGACCGACTGGAAGCGGCCCGCAACAAAGCCGAACAGATAGGAGCTGATGGGCTCGCTTGCCGCGAAGCGGTGCACCCGCCTGCCGTCCGCTTCGCTGACCGACAGCCTTGGCGTGTTGGCAATCGCCTCCCAGGCGGCGGGCAGGTCAAGGCTGAGTTCCCAACTGGCCTTCAGGTCAGGCTGGTCAAACACCGGCAATGCTGTGCGCGCCCGGTCCGGCACAAACAGGGTATAGAGGTAATCCGGATTGCGGTTCAGGGCGCTGTCCCCTGCGGTGAACTGCAGCGTCACGTGATTCTCGCCGATGTGCAAGGTACTGGTCGGTAGCAGCACATGTTCAGCCTCGACGGCCGTGGGCAGGGCAGCACCGTTGACCTGCAGACTGTGCAGTGCCTCACTGGCGGCGCGGAAATCCAGCGCCAGGGGCTGCTCTACAGCAGCCAGGTTGAAGCGTATCTCCATACGCCCCGCAATCGCCTCCGAGGCAGCCTCGGGGACAGCCAGATGGACGAGGTAGCTGACGTCGGACACGCGCTGCGCGCGCTCCTCTGCCAGTGCCAGTGAGACCCCCGGCTCGACCGGAACGGGGTCCGGCGGTGCCGCAGTGCGGCTACAGGCGATCATGAACGAGACCAGGAAGATGGTGAAACAGAATTTTGACATGGTACCTCCAGTCGACCATTCTACCCTCCAGGGCGACCTGTAGTTAACCGCCGGTGTGTTTGCTGTTAACATAGGCCGCTGCCTGTCACAGGGATCCTCCCGTATGCTCTCCAGACTCGCCGCACCGCGCACGCGCGCCGCACTGCTGCTGATCGGCGCCACGCTTCTGGCCGGCTGTACCGACGGCCCCTGGAACAACCCCAACCCGGACAGCCCCCCGGGCCTTGTTACCTACCAGTCGGTGATGACGCCGCTGCCGCCCAAGCACCTGGACCCTGCACTGTCCTACGCGGCCGATGAGTCGCTGTTCCTGATGCAGATCTATGAACCCCCCATGGGCTACCATTACCTCAAGCGGCCCTATGAACTGCTGCCCCTGGGCGTCGAGGATTTCCCCGAGATTACCTATATCAACGCCGAGGGCGAGATTATTGACCCGCAGGCGGAGGACGTCGCCTACTCGGTTTATGAGTTGACCGTGCGCGCCGATGCCCGCTACCAGCCGCACCCGGCCTTTGCGCTGGACGACCGCGGCGCGCCGCGCTACCTGTTCAAGGACGCCAGCGAAAGCCGCCCGTATCGCCAGATCAGCGATTTTCCGGAGCTGGGTTCGCGGCCGGTGGCCGCCAACGACTACGTCTACGCCATCAAACGCCTCGCGGACCCGTTCAATGCCTCACCCATGCTCGGCTTCATGGCCCAGTACATTGTCGGCATGGAGGACTTCTCGGCGCGCCTGAAAGACGTGCCGAGGGACGGCTGGGTCAACCTGGACGACTACAGGATGGACGGCCTCGAAGTGGTTGACGACCGCACCTTCCGCATCACCATCAAGGGACGTTACCCCCAGTTCAGCTACTGGCTGGCAATGCACTTTTTCTCGCCGATCGCGCCAGAGGTGGACCGCTTTTTCCACAACCCGGGCTTTTTGGACCGCAACCTGACCCTGGACTGGTGGCCGGTGGGCAGCGGCCCGTTCATGATGGTGAAGAATGACCCGAACAGTGAAATCGTCCTGGAGCGCAACCCGAACTTCCGCGAGGACTACTTCCCCACCGAGGGCGCGCCGGGAGACGCCGAGCAGGGGCTGCTGGAGGATGCGGGCAAGCGTCTGCCGCTGATTGACCGGGCGGTGTTCCGCTTGGAGAAGGAGGTGCTGTCTCTGTGGACCAAGTTCCTGCAGGGCTACTACGACCGCTCGGGTGAAAGCCACGGCAACACCAACCGGGTGTTCGACCAGGCCTTCGTGGTCGGCCCGAATGGGGTGGAGCTGGGCGCGGAACTGGCCAGCCATGGCATCACGGTATCGCCGGATGTCAAACCGGCGATCTATTATTACGGTTTCAACATGCGCGACCCGGTGCTCGGCGGCTACACCGAGGAGCGCCGGAAACTGCGCCGTGCATTGCAGATTGCCTTCGATACCGAGGAATACCTCAAGATCTTCTACAAGGGCAACGGCATCCCGGCCCAGTCACCGATACCGCCAGGCATACCGGGTTTTGTCGAAGGCGAGGCCGGCATCAACCCCTACGTGTACGATTGGGTAGACGGCGCACCCAAGCGCAAGTCAATTGAGCACGCAAAACAGCTGCTGACCGAGGCCGGCTACCCGAACGGCCGCGATGCGCGCACCGGGGAGCCGCTGAAGATCTTCATTGACGTGCAGAGCCAGGCCATCTCCAGCACCAGCATGAACTGGATGGACCGCGCTTTCGGCCGCATTGGTGTGCAGGTCGAATACCGTCCGGCTGACTGGAACCGCACCCGCGAAAAACTGCTGACGGGCAACACACAGATTTTCTCCCACGGCTGGCTGGCCGACTACCCGGACCCGGAGAACTTCCTGTTTCTCCTCTACGGGCCGGAAAGTCCGCTGATCTGCAATTGCGATGGGGCCAACAATGCGAGTTACGAGCGCCCAGAATACGACGACCTGTTCCGCCAGATGCGCGTGCTTCCTGCCGGCGAGGAGAGGGATGCGCTGGTCGCGCGCATGGTCGACCTCTACCGCGAGGACGCCGTCTGGCTGTACGGCTTTTACCCGAAGGACATCTACCTGAATAACCCCTGGGTACACAACAACAAACGCCACGGCATTTCCAAGAACACCCTCAAGTACGTGCGCATTGACGATGACCTGCGCGAGCGCAAGCGCGAGGAGTGGAACCAGCCCGTGATCTGGCCGCTGTATGCCATGAGCGCGCTGCTGGTGGCATTGCTGCTTCCCGGCATTATCGCCTACCGCCGTCGCCTGCGCGCGACGGCCCGCCAGTAACAGGAGCGACCATGTTTGCCTATATCGTGCGCCGCCTGATCTATGCCATTCCGATTCTGGTGGGCGTCAATTTGCTCACCTTCACCCTGTTCTTCGTGGTCAACTCGCCCGATGACATGGCAGCGTCCCAACTCGGCGACAAATACGTCACCCCCGAGGCTATCGAGAACTGGAAGCAGAAAAATGGCTACGACAAACCCCTGTTCCTGAACCCGGACGCGGCGGGCGTGGCGCAGATTACCGATACCATTTTCTTCGACAAGTCCGTGCGGCTGTTCGCCTTTGACTTTGGCCGTTCGGAAAGCGGCCGGGACATCACCACGGATGTCGCCACTCGGATGTGGCCCAGCCTCGCCGTCGCCCTGCCCACCTTTCTGGTCGGCATTGGGGTCAACATCTGCGTGGCCCTGATGGTGGTCATGTTCCGCGGCACCCGGCTGGACCGCGGCGCCGTATTTGTTTTTGTCGCGCTGATGTCGATTTCCTACCTGTTCTACATTATCGGCGGGCAGTTCCTGGTGGCCAAAACCTGGCGACTGGTGCCGATATCCGGGTTTCACACGGAGGGCCAGGTATGGAAGTTCCTCATCCTCCCCGTGCTGGTAGGTGTGGTGGCCGGCATCGGCGCCGGCGCACGCTGGTACCGCACACTGTTCCTGGAGGAGGCGAACCAGGATTACGTGCGCACCGCCCGTGCCAAGGGTTGCAGCGAGCTGTCTATCCTCTTCCGGCATATCCTGCCCAACGCGCTGATCCCCATTCTCACCGGTGTGGTGGTACTGATTCCCTCACTCTTCATGGGCAGCCTGTTGATTGAATCGTTCTTTGGCATACCCGGCCTCGGCAGCTACATGCTGGATGCCATCAACTCGCAGGATTTTGCCATCGTGCGCAGCATGGTGTTTATCGGCTCAATCCTGTACATCATCGGCCTGCTGCTGACCGATATCTCCTATACCTGGGCCGATCCCCGGGTACGGCTGTCCTGAGGGCCCGGCAACGATGAAACCCGTTATCCTCTGGTCCGATGCGCTGATCTTCCTGCTGGTGATCTCACTGGCCCTGTTTTTCTGGCGCCTGCGACGTGACCCACAGACCCGGGAGCGCTGGGCTGAAGTCTTCAGCTCGCGCCTCGGCATGGTGGCGTTCACCGTAATCGCCGCCTACATCATGGTCGCCCTGCTCGACTCTCTGCATTTCCGGCGCGCGCTGGAGAACCCGGAGAGCCTCGCCACCGAAGAGGTGTTCTACGACAACAAGGTCACCAGCGTCTTCGATGTGCTCACTGGCGGCATGGGGGAACGTTTCGAGCGCACCTATTCCGCGCCTTTTGCACTGCTGTCCTTTGAGAAGGAAAATATCAAGGACGCGGACGGGCGCGACATCCGTGATTTCCCGCCCCTGCGTCATGCGGGACAGCACCTCAGTCACCCCGACGAACGCGCCGCCGACATACTGGGCAAGAGTGTCCGCGCGCTACTCTGGGGCCTGCTGCTCTGCGCGCTGGTGATCACGCCACAGTGGCTGCTGCTGCGTGGCAGTCGCTTCCCCTGGCTGGCGTCGTGGACGACACAGGCGGTCATTCTGTGCAGCGCCGTGTGGATGGTGAGCCTGAGTCGCCACTACCATATTCTCGGCACAGACCAGGGCGGCGCGGACGTGCTGTTCCAGTCACTCAAGGGTATTCGCACCGGTGTGCTGCTGGGCACCCTGGCCACGCTGGTCATGCTGCCGATCGCGGTCACGCTGGGGGTCATGGCCGGTTACTTCAAGGGTTGGGTTGACGATGTCGTGCAGTACCTCTACACCACCCTGAGCTCCATTCCCGGGATTCTGCTCATTGCCGCCTCCGTGCTGCTGTTTCAGGTCTACATTGACCTGAACCCGGATTTCTTTGCCGTGGGCATGGAAAAGGCGGATGCCAAGTTCATCGCCCTGTGCTTTATCCTGGGGGTAACGAGCTGGTCGACGCTGTGCCGGCTGATTCGTGCGGAAACCCTCAAGATCAGCCAGCTCGGCTACGTGCAGGCAGCGCACGCCTTCGGCGTCAGCCACACCCGAATCCTGGGCCGGCACGTGCTACCCAACGTCGTGCATATCATCCTTATCACGTTCGTACTCGACTTCAGTGCACTGGTCCTCGCGGAGGCCGTGCTGTCCTATATCGGCGTCGGCGTCGACCCTTCCATGGGCAGCTGGGGCAACATGATCAACGGGGCGCGGTCTGAGCTGTCGCGGGAGCCCACCATCTGGTGGACGCTCACCGGCGCGTTCTTTTTCATGTTTGTCCTGGTGCTGGCCGCCAACCTGTTTTCCGACCTGGTACGCGATGCCTTCGACCCGCGCACCAGCCTGCGGAGGGCAAGCGCATGAGCAGGGAACACCAAACGCAGCCTACAGCGGGCACCGTCTGCCTGCGGGTCCAGGACCTCACGGTCACCCTGGCCGAGACCGGCGAGGCGATCGTCAAGGGCATCAGCTTTGAGCTGCAGGCCGGCAAGGTGTTTGCGCTGGTCGGCGAATCCGGCAGCGGCAAGTCGGTCACGTCCCTGGCCGCGATGCGCCTGCTGCCGGATGCGCTGCGCATCAGCGGCGGCAGCGTGGAGGTGTCGGGGCAGGACCTGTTTGGCTTGTCCGAAGCGCGTATGCAGGAAGTCCGCGGGCGCCGTGTAGCGATGATCTTCCAGAACGCCATGAGTGCCCTGAACCCGGTGCAGACCGTCGGCAGGCAGGTTGCCGAAACCCTGCGGCTGCACACGCGCCTGCGGGGTGCGGCGCTGCGCGAGCGCGTGGTGTCGCTGTTCCAGGAAGTCGGCATTCCCGACCCCGAGCAGCGTTTCGACTTCTTCCCTCACCAACTGTCCGGTGGCCAGCAGCAGCGCGTCATGATCGCCATGGCCCTGGCCTGTGAGCCCGATGTACTGATCGCCGACGAGCCCACGACCGCTCTGGACGTCACCATCCAGCTGCAGGTGCTGAACCTGATACGCGAGCTCACACGCTCAAGGCAACTCGCAGTTCTGCTGATCACCCACGACATGGGTGTAGTCAAGAACACCGCCGACGACGTCGCGGTCATGTATCGCGGAGAGCTGATTGAACGCGCCAGCGTGGAGGATTTTTTCCACAACCCGAAGCAGGCTTACAGCCGGCGGCTGATCGACGCCCTGCCGGATCTCACGCATTTCCGTGAGGCGGCGACCGATTCGCCGCTGCTGGAGCTTGAGGATGTGAAGGTCTGGTTTCCCATTCGCCGCGGACTGCTGCAGCGGGTGGTCGACCACACCCGCGCCGTGGACGGGGTCTCCCTTGCCATCGGGCGCGGTGAAACCTATGCCCTGGTCGGTGAATCCGGCAGCGGCAAGTCCACGCTGGGGCGTGCGGTGCTCAACCTGGAGCCGATCGCGGGGGGTGAAATCCGCTTCCAGGGCGAGACCATCGGCGGCCTGGGGCGCGGCGCCATGCTGCCTTACCGGAAGCAGATACAGGTGATTTTCCAGAATCCGTTTTCGTCCATGAATCCGCGCATGACCGTAGGCGACATCATTGCCGAGGGCATGATCAGCCTGGGACTGGCGCTCTCACCGGAAGAGCGGAAGGCACGCATTCAGCGGCTACTGGAGCGGGTGCAGCTCGCTGCGGAGCACGCCCATCGCTACCCGCATGAATTTTCCGGCGGCCAGTTGCAACGCATCGCGATCGCCCGCGCCCTTGCGGTGAATCCGGAGTTGATCATCTGCGACGAGCCGACCAGCGCGCTGGACGTGTCAATTCGCGCCGAGGTGCTGGACCTGCTGGCAGAGCTGCAGCGGGAATTCGGTGTCTCTTACCTGTTCATCACACACGACCTCTCCATCGTTCCCGGTCTTGCCCACAAGGTGGGTGTGATGCAGCGAGGCAAACTGGTAGAACAGGGTACCGCAGAGCAGATTCTCACCGCCCCCGAGCACCCCTACACCCGGGCGCTGCTGGCCGCAGTGCCAAGGATCTGAGGGGCTGCCGCGGCGCAGCGCCCTACATCACGCCGTAGGCAATCATGGCGGCCGCCACTTTGTTGAACCCGGCGATATTGGCGCCCTTGAAGTAGTCCACGTGGCCGTCCGCCGCAGTGCCAAACTCAACGCACTGGTCGTGGATGCCGCGGATGATGGTGCGCAGATGCTGGTCGACCTCGGCCCGGCTCCATTGAAGCCGCAGGCTGTTCTGGCTCATCTCCAGGCCGGACACCGCCACTCCCCCGGCGTTAGCCGCCTTGCCCGGAGCGTGCAGCACATTCTTGGCCGCCTGAATCACCCGAATAGCCTCCGTCGTTGCCGGCATGTTGGCGCCCTCGGAGATGCCCCGGCAGCCATTTTCCACCAGCTGCTTGGCATCATCCGCAGTGATTTCATTCTGCGTGGCGCAGGGGAACGCCAGATCACAGGGCACTTTCCAGGGGCGCTCATCCGCGTGAAAGGTCGCACCGGAGAACTCTCTGGCGTACTCCTCGATGCGTCCGCGACGCCGGTTCTTCAGCTCCATGATCCACTGCAGTTTCTCGTGGGTCAGCCCCTCCGGGTCGTGGATGAAGCCACCCGAATCCGACATGGTGACCACCTTGCCACCCATGCCTATCAACTTTTCTGCACAGTAGGTGGCGACGTTACCGGCACCGGACAGCAGGCAGGTTTTACCCTCGATACTTTCCTTATGGTGGGAGAGCATTTCCTCCATCATGTACACGGCGCCGTAACCGGTCGCTTCCGCACGAATCCGGCTGCCGCCAAACTCCAGTGATTTTCCGGTCAGCACGCCCTCGAAGCGGTTCACAATGCGCTTGTACTGGCCGAACATGTAGCCCACCTCACGCCCTCCCACGCCGATGTCTCCGGCGGGCACATCGGTGTTGGGACCGATATGCTTGTAGAGCTCGGTCATGAATGCCTGACAGAAACGCATGATCTCGCGCTCGCTCTTGCCCTTGGGATCGAAGTCGGCGCCTCCCTTGCCGCCGCCCATGGGCAGGCCGGTCAGGCTGTTCTTGAACACCTGCTCGAACGCAAGAAACTTCAGTACCGACTGGTTGACCGAGGGGTGGAAGCGAATGCCGCCCTTGTAGGGGCCGATGGCATTGTTTTGCTGAACGCGAAAGCCGCGGTTGACGCAGATTTCGCCGTGATCGTTCTCCCAGACAACGCGGAAGGTGACAATGCGGTCCGGCTCCGCCATCCGCTCCAGGATTTTCAGCTCCTGATAAACGGGCTTGTCCGCAATATAGGGCACAATGTCCATGGCCACTTCGTGTACGGCCTGCGCGAATTCCGGCTCTCCCGGATTACGGCGCTCGATTTCCTCCATGAAACTCTGTAATGCGTCTGCGTGCTGTGCGTTCACTGTATTGGCTCCTGTGTGCGGTGCACGGGCGGTTATCGCGGCGGGTCGACCCGGGCCGCAGTGGACCCGTTCACCCGAAACCACCCGGCAATGGAATATCGGTCGCGGTTGGCCGGCAGCACTTCGTGGGGAAACTCCTCGCTGAGAAACACCACCACAGTGCCATGCAGCGGCTGTACCAGCAGCGCGGCGTCGTCGTCGGTGCCGGTAAACAGGCGTAGCTCCCCCCCATTGTCGCCCTGCCACCCCGGATTCAAATAGGCGACCACGGACAACACCCGGTTGGCCTCTCCGCGAAACGCGTCCACGTGCTTGCGGTAGAAATCCCCGGGGCGGTAATGCGCAAAATGACTTTCAAAGGAGAACAGGCCGAGTAACAGCTCCCGGTTCAGGAATTCACGCAGAGCCTCTGCCCACGCCAACCACGCCCGCCCGACAGATGACTCGCCGGTGATCCAGCAGATCGCATCGGTGCGCACGAAGCTGTTCAATGTGTGGTCGTTCTCGCGGCCAACACCGGCTGCGGTGAACCGTGCAGCGCTCATTGTGTGCAGGTGGTCCAGCAGGCCGCCGGCCAGCGTCAGCGGCAAGGCGCCCGGGGAGACGCTGTAGCCGCGGTCACGCAGGTCTCCGGCAATCCGCGCGAACAGTTGCGGGTCGACAAGCGGTGCGTCCTCAGCACTGTGGGTGGCCAGGGCGCTCAACGGCCGCGCTGCTCCAGACGCTGCTGAAACTCCGCCATGATCAACATGTACAGTTCCTTGCCCAGATAGGCATCCTCAACGTCGTGCTCAATGCTGGGGTTATCATTCACTTCCATGACGTAGACCTGCTGTCCCTTCTGTTTGATATCTACGCCGTACAGCCCCTTGCCGACCACACGCGATGCCTTCAGCGCCGCGTCCAGCACCACTTTGGGCACCTCGAAGGTGGGCAGGGTTTCGAATCCGCCTGAGGAAAAGCGTTTCGCGCCGTGGTTGTAGATCTGCCAGTGGTCCCGCGCCATGTGGTAACGGCAGGCGTAGATGGCCCGTCCCGCCAGCACTCCCACACGCCAGTCGAAATCGGTGTACATGTACTCCTGTACCAGCACCAGCGCGGTATTACTGAGTAATTCCCGCAGTCGGTGGGCCAGTTCCTCCCGGTTCGCGACCTTGTATATGCCCTTGGAGAAGGCGCCCTCGGGCAACTTCAGAATGCAGGGATAGCTGAACTGGGCTTCGATCTCATCGAGCTCAGCTTCCGACGTGCCAATGACCGTGCGCGTTTTCAGGGAGGGCACCCGGTGATAGCTGAATGCGTCGTGCAGGAACACCTTGTTACAGCAGCGTAGAATCGATGCCGAGTCATCGATCACCACCAGGCCCTCACGCTCGGCCTTGCGCGCCAGGCGATAGGTATGGTGGTCAATTGCCGTCGTCTCGCGGATAAACAGCGCATCGTACTGCGCGATCTGCCCGGCCTGTTGTGCGGTGATGGTTTCCGCGTGCATGCCCAGCTTTGCCGCGGCCTTGATAAAGCGCTTGATCGCCTCTGCATCGCTGGGCGGAATGGCCTCCTCCGGGTTGACCAGAATTGCCAGATCCCAGCGCAGAGGCTTGCGATTCGAAGAGGTACGCCACACCTGCTCGGTAAAGGTCTTCAGGCGCTGCTGGAACAGGCCGCGCTCGACGTCGGTAAGATGTGTGTACCCGTGGCGGCGCACCGTCAGGCGGGGACTGCCGTTCTCCAGCGCCAGACGAAACCGCAGTATCGGTGCCGGGTAGCGCTCAAACAGATTGCGCACGGACTTGCGCCAGCGCTCGTCCTCGGTCCAGCCAAAATAGGCGAGAAACTCCCGCGTCTCGCCTTCCTGCAGGGAGGCCGCGTCAAATGCGGTCAGGTTGACGTCGTCATCCGGCCCCAGTGTCAGGTCGCGCAAATCGTTGATCGCGCTGACGCTGGGTAGCACCTTGTGCTGGCGCGCTTCCGCCAGCAGGGAACAATAATATCCCCGGCTCAGGTAGTACTCGGTGTCGCACAGGTTGATGAGACGGGTCTTGGGTTCGTTGCGCTTGGGGAAGTCGACCAGATAGCGCTCAAAGGAGACCACTTCCAGCTCATCCGAGGCCAGGGCGAAATCGTCTTCATCGACGACAATAATGGTTTTATACATAGCCCATCCCCCTCATGCGAGGCTTGCAAGATCTTCTTTACGAAAGGCGCGCAGCTGCGCCAGGTTGTCCGCGGCGACGTGCTGCACCCAGTCGGGGTTGGCGATCAGCGCCCGGCCTACCGCCACCAAATCGAACTCACCCGCATCCAGCCGCCGCAACAACTCGTCCAGGCTGGCGGGTTCCGCTTCCCGGAACGTGGTTTCACCGGGTTTGGGTATGAAATCCGCGTTGAGGCCGACACTGCCCACGGTAATCGTCGGCTTGCCGGTGAGCTTGCGGGTCCAGCCGGCCAGGTTGAGCGCGGAGCCTGCGAACTCCGGCTCCCAGAAGCGGCGCGTGGAACAGTGAAAGATATCCACGCCTGCCGCGGTCAACGGCGCCAGGAACTCATCGAGCTCGGCGGGGCTATCGACCAGCCGTGCGCTGAAATCCTGCTGTTTCCACTGTGAGAAGCGGAAAATGATCGGGAAGCCGGCCCCGACAGCACGGCGCACCGCCTGAATGACATCTACCGCAAAGCGGGAGCGCTTGGCCAGGCTGCCACCGTAGGCATCCTGGCGCTGATTGGTACCCTCCCAGAAGAACTGGTCGATCAGGTACCCGTGAGCACCGTGCAGTTCCACGGCATCGAAACCGCAGGCCCTGGCGTCCGCGGCAGCCCGTGCGAACGCGGCAACCACATCGTCGATGTCCTGCTGCGTCATCGCATGCCGGTTCACCCTGCCCGGGACATTCATGCCTGAAGGCGTGTAGCCCGGCACATCGCCCTCGGGCATCACCCCGGCACTGCGCATGCCACCCACGTGCCACAGTTGCGGCGCGACTTTCCCACCCTCGGCGTGTACGGCCTCGGCAACCCGCCGCCAGCCCGCCAGGGACGCCTCACCGTGGAAATACGGCACATCCGGGTAGCCGTTGGCCGCGAGATGGCCCACACAGGTACCCTCGGTAATAATCAGGCCGGTACCGCCCTCGGCACGACGACGGTAGTACTCCACCACCGCGTCCCCCGGGACATTTCCCGGGGAAAAATTGCGGGTCATCGGTGCCATCACGACCCGGTTACGCAGCGCGAGCCCACCAAGGTTGACGGGTTGCAGAAGGGGGTTGGTCGCAGGCATACGGGCTCCGGAGGGGATTAAAACCTGCGCGGCAGCGTATACCAGCCGATTGCCCAACACCAGCCGCGAAAAAGCAAATATGGCGGCCCTCGCGGCAACCCGAAGCTCCACGGCAAGCCATGGAAAAGACCTGTCGAGGGGACTGTCAATCTGCGCAGAGCCCGCCTGCGTACACAGAACACAGACCCAGACGGCGGAACAATGCGCGAACTCTACTGGCTACAGAACGACCTGCGCCTGCAGGATAACCCGGGGCTCATGGCCCACACCGCAGCCTCAGAGCTCCTGCTGGTCTACATCTGGCAGGAGCCCCGGCCGTGGTGCAATCTGCGCGGCCTTGGCAAACAGCGCCAGCGCGTCACCCTTGAGCACCTGCAGGACCTTCGGGAACAGCTCGGACTGCTCGGACAGGACTTACTGGTACTCCGCGGCCAGCCGGAGACCCTACTGCCTGAGCTGGTGCGTCAGTGGCGCATTGACCGGGTCGGGACCAGCCGTTGCGCCGGCGTGTATGAGGAACAGCAGCTGGAGCGCCTACGCCAGCGCCTGTCGATTCCGTTGCAGGTGCACAGTGGCAACACCCTGTTTCGGCGCCAGCAGCTGCCCTTTGCCCTGGAAGACCTGCCCCTGCAGTTCACGCCGTTTCGCAGGGCGGTCGAGTCGCTGGCCATTGATCACCCTCTGGAAGCCCCCGGACACCTGCCGCCCCCACCGGCGGGCCTGACCTTCGCACCGCTGCCTGCTGCACCCATTGCGCCGCACACCGCCCTGCCGCTGCGCGGTGGCAGCCGTGCCGGACAGCGCAGATTGCAGCAGTTCACGTTCGGAGAGCAGGCGCTTGCGCACTACAAGGAGACCCGCAACTGCCTGGATCCACTGACCGGTTCCAGTACTCTCTCCCCCTGGCTGGCCGGCGGCGCGCTCTCTCCGCGGGAAGTCGCGCACACCGTGTACCGTTTCGAGGCCGAGCTGGGGGCCAACGCGTCCACGCACTGGCTCGTGTTTGAGCTGCTCTGGCGTGAGTTTTTTCACTGGCGCGCCCTGCAAGACCGACATCGGCTGTTTCGCTTCGAGGGGCTTGGAACCGGGCGCAACAACCGCTTCTGCACCTTCGATCCAAGAGCCTTTGCCCGCTGGTGTCAGGGAGATACCGACTTCCCGCTGGTCAACGCATTGCAGCGCCAGCTGCTGGCGACCGGCTGGATGAGCAACCGCGGTCGGCAGATCAGTGCCAGCTGCCTGATCCACGAGCTGGGGCTGGACTGGCGCTACGGCGCCGCGTTTTTTGAGAAACACCTCATCGACTACGATGTGGGCAGCAACTATGGCAACTGGCAGTACATCGCCGGCGTTGGCTGCGACCCGCGCGGCGGGCGCCGCTTCAATCAGGCCAAGCAGGCGGCGGAACACGACCCGGAGGGGCTGTTTACGACCAAATGGGGCGGACAGCGGCCAAAGCAGCCACTGTACGTGACCGATGCCGCGGACTGGCCGCTGATGCCAGACACCCCGGAGGCCGACCGTGGGCCGGACTGAACGCCCCAGCAAACTGTGCCCGGTGTGTGCGAGGCCGTTCCAGTGGCGGGCGCGCTGGCGTCTCAATTGGGAACAGGTCCGCTACTGCTCCCGACGCTGCGCAAGCCGGCGCAACAGCGTCAGCCGGGTGGACCCACCAGCTGCTGCAGAGCCTGGTCGGCCCAGACGACGATAGCCTCGCGATCGGCGGCGCTGCGCTTGCGCCAGTTTGCGGTGATCAGGCCCATGCGCGGGTTCTCCGACAATGCCTCCAGGTGCCGGTCGATAAAACGCCAGTACAGCGCGTTGTAGGGGCAGGCGCCTTCTCCGGTCATGCGTGACGGTGAGTAGCGACACTCCCTGCAATGGTCGCCCTGGCGCTGGATGTATTTGCCGCTGGCCGCATAGGGCTTGCTGGCCATGACACCCCCGTCGGCATGCAGGGCCATACCCAGGGTATTGGGCAGCTCCACCCATTCAAAGGCATCCACATACACGGCCAGATACCATTCGCACACCGCCTTCACATCCAGGCCCGCCAGCAGGGCGAAGTTGCCAATGACCATCAGGCGCTGGATGTGGTGGGCATAGCCGAGATCAAGGCTCTGGCTCACGGCGCGCTGCAGACAACGCAGGTCGGTTTCAGCATTCCAGAAAAACGCCGGCAACGGCATCCGGGCGTCCAGGCCATTACCTTCGGCGTAGTCCGGCATCAGCAGCCAGTACACGCCTCGCACATATTCGCGCCATCCGAGAATCTGGCGGATGAAGCCCTCTGCAGCAGAGAGGCTGCAGTGGCCGTCGTGCCATGCCTGTTCCACATCGCGACACAGCTCCAGCGGCTCCAGCAGGCCGATATTCAGGTACATGGAAATCTTGCTGTGAAACAGCCAGGGCGACGCCTCTGTCAGCCCATCCTGATACCTACCGAAATCGGGCAACGCGTGCCGCAAAAACCAGTCGAACTCGCTACGGGCCTCTGTGGCCGTGCAGGCGTAGTTGAACTGCTGCAGATCGCCGGGATTGCTGGGAAAAGCCTCTGCCACCTCGGCGAGCACCTCGCGGGTCAGGGCAGACTGTTGAAGCCTGCGGCGTTGCGGGATCTCGCGCTGCTGGCGCCAGCCAACGCGGTTTTCCTGATCGTAGTTCCAGCGACCACCCGCGGGTTGCCCATCCGTTTCCAGCAATACGCCGTAGCGGCGCCGCATGTCACGGTAGAAGTATTCCATCCGCAGCTGCTTGCGGCCCTGCGCCCATGCACGAAACTCGCCATGACTGGCCAGAAACCGGCTGTCTTCCAGCATTTCCAGCTCGATACCCAGCGCCTGCGGCCACCCGGCCATGGCCAAGCGCAGCCGGTACTCACCGGGCTCGCAGACCCGCACAGTTGCGCAGGGGTGGCGCTCCATCACCTGCGCCAGCGCCACCTGCAGGGAGGGCACGCCGTCCGCGAGGCGAATGTAGTGCACCTGAAAACCGCGCGCCCGCAGCTCCTCGGCAAAATGCCGCATCGCAGAGAAAATCAGCGCGATCTTGTGCCGGTTGTGTGGCACGTAACTCGCTTCCTCAGCGACTTCCGCCAGCAACAACAGATCCTCCCCGGGATCAGCGCTGGCGATAGCGGGGTTGGCGAGGGACAGCTGGTCTCCCAGCACGAGAACAAGGCGCGATGCAGGCATGCACACAATACGCACCCGGGTGGCGCACGGACCACGCCCGGATGCGCTCCGGGGCTATTCCTGCAGAATCAATGTCTCCCCAATCTGCTGGGCGGCGATATCCGCTTCGCAGTAGGGGAAGCGCACCCACTGTTTGTTCGCATAGAGCTCGGTCTGGTCGGCAAAGTGCGGCGATTCGGGATTGGTGGACTGCGAGGGAACCAGGATCACATCGGCAATGGGGCACTCCGAATCGTCCCAGGTTACCGCCTGGATATAGGAATTGCCGCTGCCCGGATTGACATAGCCGGTGTCGCGCAAGGCCGCACTGATGGCCCCATACACGCCCATGGTGCCCGAGCCACCGTGGATAGGCACACGCACACCGTTGCGTTCCAGTACCTGCACCTCGCCCCAGGGCGCGTCCAGCGGCACACCGGCCGCTGCCAGCCTCTCGCCCGCCACGGCCAGTGCATTGACCACCCGCGCGCTGTTGGCCGGTACGCCCAGGTCAATGCCGGATGGCGTGTTAAGCGGATCCTCCGGATTGAAATCCACTGCCCAGAACTCGTCACTCTGTACAATGTTCTGGAACCTGTTGCCGAGTTCATCGCTGATCTCTTTCCAGAACTCGGTGAAAATCTGTGCACCCCGGCTGTCCACGTTGACCCGGCGATCCCAGCCGGCAAGGACGTTGCAGGCCTGCAGGACCGGCGCGGCAGCCTCAGTGGCGCAAATGGCCAGCACGTCATCCAGCACGACCTCCGCACCATAAACGCGGTTTGCGTACATCAGGCCCTTGAGGGTCTCCAGGTTGAACAGCGGCTCCGAATCCAGACCATCGGTGGCCTGCTTGCGCTCCTCCACCATGATGTGGCCAATGCGGGTGCGCAGGAACTGTTGCTGCCGCTCATACCCGACTGGCCCCATGATGACCGGGAAGCCCTCCAGGGGATTGTTGGCATCGGACAGCCAGTAACTGTTGTTGCTGTTGCCTACGTAGTCTGTGGTCAGCAGCTGCGGCAGGCTGGAGCCACCGTACAGGTTGCTGCCCGGTGGGGCTTCGGGGTCCGTACCCCACTCGCAGGCCGGATCGGAGCCGTCCAGCGACAGGATGACGTTGGTGGTCGCAGCCGCCAGCAGGGGCCCGACCACACCGTTGATACAGCGATCGAGCTGGGCCTGGGTGACAAAGGGCACCGCTGACAGCTCGCCGTAGAACGCCTGGCCCGCCCGGTCAGCCGCCAGTTCATGGAACACCGGATTACCGATGCTCTGGAGGGCATCAACGTACTCTTCGATTGAGCCCGCCTGCCCCTTGGTGATCCACTGTTCTATACCGCGAATCCCGGTGAGGATATTGGCATCGCGAAACGCTAGTACAGAGCCGTTGAACATCGGCCAGCCGTCCAACAGCGACGCCACCCCCTTCAGGTTAACCACCGGGCCATAGTGCGACACATAGAAGACCTGCTCACGATCCTGCAGGCTGCCATCAGGCTGGCGCACCTGGATGGTCACGGTCTGCGGTACGATGTCTCGCCATTCACCGTCGTAGTCATACTGCAGCGGGTTGTCGGGGTTGAGCTTCAGTTCGTAGAGACTGAAGCGGTTGGCCAGTGACACCGTATGCGTCCATGCCACGTCCCGGTTGAAACCAATACCGATAAAGGGGAAGCCGTGCAGTGCAGCACCGGCGACATCGTACACCCCCGGCAGCGTCAGATGAGCCTGATACCAGGCACCGCTGCCGAACCAGGGTTGGTGCGGATTTCCCAACAACATGCCCTTGCCACTGCGGGTGGCATCGCGACCCAGGGCCAAACCGTTGCTGCCGCGGTCAATATCGCGCAGCGCTACGGCGGCATCCTGCAGCGCGCGCACGGCATCGTCCAGCGCATCAGGGGCGGGTGCGGCACCTTCATCAGGGCCTGTGGTGGCCAGAATCGCGCGCCGGAACAAACCCTGCTCCGAGCTGCCACGCAGCGCCTCTCGGCGCAGGAACAGGAACAGGTCCACACTGTCGATGGGGTATACCCAGTCGGCGTTGCGACAGCCATAATCGCCTTCGGGCAGGTTATCGAGACCGGTTTCTTCCAGGTAGCGATTCATGCCCCGGCTGTAGCCCTCGGCGAGATCACGGGCAAACTGTGGCAGGGCCGAGACAAACTCCTCGGCGAAAGC
This sequence comes from Halieaceae bacterium UBA5044, assembly GCA_002416125.1. Lineage (GTDB taxonomy): Bacteria > Pseudomonadota > Gammaproteobacteria > Pseudomonadales > Halieaceae > Haliea. Next base: position 51,410 of record DIBU01000022.1, on the reverse strand, counting down.
GTCCTTGTCACCGTTGAGAAAGCGAAACAGGAAGTCCGATTCGACATTGCCCATCTCTTCCCCCATGAGCTCTGCTGAGCGGCCGGCGGCAAAGACAATTTCACGCATCGCTACGCAGTAGTTATCCTGCGCGTAGGCGTAACCGAAGCCGTAGCCCAGGCTGCCCCAATCCTCTGCACGGATGTGCGGTATGCCATACTCAGTGCGGCGGATTTCAGCAGAATAGGTGAGTTCCGGTTCAGGTGGCGGAGGCGGTGGCGCAATCTGGTCGCTGGAGTCGGAACAGGCAGCCAGCACAATGCACAGGGACGCCGCGAGAACAGTACGTGAGGGCATGCAAAACCTCTTATTATGGGTTGAGATTACGCGCTAACGGCGTCGCCGGGTGGCTGTGAGCATAACACTAATGTACGCTAGTTTCGCGCACACCGACGCTCAAATTTCGGGGCGTAACAGGGACAGGAGCGCACCGCATGAACACTTTCAGCACCGATCGCGCGATCTGCGTATCCCGCCTGTTTGACGGCGAGCGCTGGCATGAAGACAGTGCCCTGCTGCTCGCGGGAGAGCGCATCGTCAACCGTGTGCCGATTGCCAGCCTGCCCCCCGAGCTGCCCCGCGAGACCGTACCCGATGGCATGCTGGTGCCCGGCTTTGTCGACCTTCAGGTCAACGGCGGTGGCGGCGTGCAGTTCAACAACGCGCCCACCGTGGACAGCCTGCTGCAGATAGCCACGAGCCATCGCCGCTACGGCACCACCGCCGTGCTGCCCACCCTGCTCAGTGACGCGCCCGACGTTCTGCGCGCAGGCGCCGACGCGGTGCGCACCGTTCAGGCGGGCGACAACCCCGCTGCAGCGAGCGTACTCGGGCTGCACATCGAGGGGCCCTTTTTCGCCGCAACGCGGCGCGGTACGCATCGCGGCGATCGCCTGCGGCGCTGCATGCAGGCGGATATCGACTGGCTGTGCAGCCTGTCAGACCTGCGCTGCCTGCTCACCGTCGCACCCGAAATCATGGCCCCGGGGCAAATCCGCACATTGTGCGAGGCCGGTGTAACCGTGTTCGCCGGCCACAGCGATGCCGGTTACGAGGTGGTGCAGGCAGCACGGCGCGAAGGACTCAGCGGTTTCACCCACCTGTTCAATGCCATGAGTCCACTGCTGGCACGGGAACCCGGCGTCACCGGAGCGGCGCTGGAAAGCCTCACGGACTGGCTGGGCATCATTGCCGATGGTCATCACGTGCACCCGGCCAGCATCCGCCTCGCACAGCGCTGCGCCGGGCCCGGTCGCCTGTTCCTGGTCAGCGATGCCATGGCGACCGTGGGTAGCGAACAGCGCTGGTTCACGCTGTATGGGGAGCGCATCGAGGAGCATGAAGGCAGACTGGTCAACGCGGAAGGCGCCCTTGCCGGCAGCGCCATCGGCCTTGTGGACGCGGTACGCTACTGTCACCAGGTTGTCGGGCTGACACTGGATGAGTGCCTGCGCATGGCGTCATGCTACCCGGCGCAACTGCTGGGCGATGCCTCGCGGGGTCACCTCACCGCGGGCGCCCGGGCGGACATCGCCCTTCTGGACGATACGCTTGCGGTGAGCGCCACCTGGCTCGGTGGCGTGCGCCAGGATCACGCCCCCAGCCCCTAGGCTGTGCCAGTGTGCCGAGCCATCAGCGCGCCCACATCGACACGTGCACCCAGCCGATGTGCCAGCATGAACAAACCGCCCAGCTTGCGGTGGAAGTAAATGGCGTCCGTCGGCGGCGCCTGCCAGAAATCTCGAAACCCGGTGACAGACTGGCCCAGTTCCATCAGCCGTGCCGGCATGTCCGACGCGCCAAAATCATAGGCACCGGGGTGCCGCAGCGGCTCCAACGCCAGCAAGAGCATGTCCAGCACCAGCTCGCGGTACTGCGAACCGGGGTCACCCATGGCGTAGCCGACGCGCTGTGCCGCACGCGCCAGCCCTTCCCGGTCCTCCGCCATGGCCGCCGCTGCCAGCTTGCCGTAATCCCGCACGAAACCGGCGCGAAAGCGCCGCGTAGCGCCGAAGTCGAGCAGCACGATCGCGCCGTCGCTGTCGCGGTACCGGTAATTGGCAAAATTCGGGTCCGTCTGCACCAGACGCAGGGAAAAAAGTTCCGTCAGCAGCAGCTCGAGCAGCGCCGTCATCACCCGGTCGCGTTCCGCTGCGGGCTGTAGCGCCAGGGTCTCGATGGGCTCGCCCGCTACATAGGTCATGGCCAGAACCGTGCGCCGCGTCAGGTCGGGCAGCACTTCAGGCAGCACAAACCTGGTGTCCTCAGCCAGCGCGTCGCGAAACCGCTGCAGGAATTTCGCCTCGCGGAGGTAATCCGCCTCTTCCCGCAACTGCACACGCACGTCGGCCAACAGCGGCTCAACGTCCAGATGCCGCGGCAGCAGGCCCGACACCCGCAGCAGGCTGGCGATGTTGTCGACATCACTCTCGATACTGTCCGCCACACCGGGATACTGGATCTTCAGCACTGCCGGGCGGCCATCTGGCGCCCGGATACGGTGTACCTGACCGATGGAGGCAGCCGCCAGCGGTTGCCACTGGAAATCGTACAGAGCAGGATCCCAGCGCTTGCCGTAGGCACCGTGCAAGGCCGCCTCCAGCTGTGAGCGTGGCATGGCATCGGCGTCCGCGCGCAGGCGTGCAAGAATCTCGGCGAGCTCCCGGGGCAGAAAGTCCCCGGTATCCATGGACAGGATCTGCCCCAGCTTCATGGCGGCGCCGCGCATGCGCGACAGCTCGCGGGTCACGCGACGCGCGTTGCCCGGGGTCAGCAGCATGTCGCGCATTTTGGGCCGCTTGCCGGCGCGCAGCTGCCGCTCACCCTCCGCCAGCATGCCACCGGCCACACCGCCGGCAAGCCGCGCCATGCCCGCCAGACGCCGCAGGCGACCTGCCGGAACCGGGCGTTCCTTGTCGCGCTCCGCCATCAGCCTGCAGCCCGCCAGCGCGCAATGTGCCCGGCGGCCAGGTCGTGCCCGTTGAACTGCGCATCGAGCACCGCGATGAACGTGAATACGCCTGTGAGCTTGCGGGCAATGAGGGCGAAATCACGGGAGGGCGTGGCAAAATCCAGCGAGGCGGCAGAACTGGCGGCGCGTTTTCCCGCGCGGCGCAGCAACTGGGAGCGGCCCCAGCAATAATCACCGTCCGCGTTGAGGTACTCCGCGGGCAGCTGTGCAGGGGGCCGCAGGGGCTCGAGCAAGGCAAAACAGAAATCGGTGAACGTATCGCGGGCATAGGCGCTGCTGCCCGCATTCAGGCACCCCAGGCCCACCAGGCTTGCGAGCAGCGCAGTGCGGTCCTGCTCCAGGCCCGCGGCAATGGCCCCCCCGAGGTGTTGCAGAAACGCGGCCTCGCATTCGAGTGTCGAGCCAAAATCCAGCAACACCAGCTGGTCGCTGCGCGGCCCGCTGCGGATCAGGTAGTTGCCGAAGTTCGGATCCGTCTGCAGCAGGCCCCAGGCGTAGAGTTCGCGAAAAAACAGATCCAGCATGGCGCGCCCCAGCGCATTGCGTCGGCGCTGCGACAGTTCACCGATCGCAGTATCCGTGACCAGGTGCCCTTCGATATATTCCAGCGCCAGTACGTCTGCTGCGCAGTAGCGCGGGTGGCGACGCGGCACATGGTAGCGGCAGGCGTTCGCAGCCGCAGGCGCACCCTGCACGTGCTGGGCCATCGCATCGCCGAGGCGCGCCTCGCGATCGTAGTCGATTTCATGGTGCAGGTGCAGCCGCATTGCCTCCAGCCAATCGTCCAGTTGACGCCCGGCAGGCAGCCAGCGCGCCAGCACCAGCATGCGCACGACCGTATCGAAATCGCTGTCGATCACATCGCGCAGGCCCGGATACTGCACCTTGAGGCAAATACGCTCGCCCGTCGCCCGTACCGTGGCCCGGTGCACCTGCGCCAGCGAGGCGGCGGCGAGGGCTTCCTGTTCCACATCGAGCTCGTCAAGGCGGGCACCGAGGCTCGTGTGCAGTGCGGGGCCAATCTCGGACCAGGGTAGCGGCTGGGTGGCGGCATTGAGTTCCTGCAGGGCTTCGGTCAGGGCACGCGGCAGAAAGTGCTCGCCGAGCAGTGCGAACATCTGCCCGATTTTCACGTAAGTGCCCTTCAGGCGACCCAACTCGGCGACGAAGCGACGGGCCTCGCGGCGCAGGAACTCCGAGTCTCCCGCATCCGGCTGCTGCTCCCCACCGGCACGCAGCCGGGTAAGCGCGCCATCCAGGGCGAACGCACCGCCGGCGCGCAAGCCGGCCAGCGACATGGACAGACCGCGACCCAGGCCGCCGCTGCGCAGAGATGACATTGGCTTGCGTTTACCCATGGGCCTGATACGCAACGATGTCGCCCCCGGACTGACGTGAGGCCGGGCAGAAGCCAGACAGGCCGGATTCAGCGATCAAGCAGCAGCCGCGCGAGCCTTTTCCGGTGATGCTGGGCATCGCCGAAGGCCTGTTGCACCCACTGCGCGCGGCGCACATAGAGCTGCGCGTCGCACTCCCAGGTAAAGCCCATGCCGCCGTGGAACTGCACCGCTCGATCGCCGGCATATTTGAGTGTTTCTGTTGCCTGCGCCTTCGCCATGCGACAGGCGATTTCCGCCTCCTCATCCAGCGGTCCATCACCGACCAGGGTGGCCGCGTGGTAGACGAACGATCGGGTGGCATCCAATGCCATGAGAATCTCGACACAGGGGTGCTTGAGCGCCTGATAGGAGCCTATCAGCTTGCCGAACTGTGTACGGGTCTTGAGGTACTCCACCGTTGTGTCCAGACAGCTGGCGGCGCTGCCGCCGGCTTCTGCAGCCAACAACAACCCCCCCAGAAGACGCACGTCCCGCAGCGCGCGGGCAACGTCGGGGCCGCGCAGCACCGCATCCCCTGCAACCTGTACGCCACTGAAGTCGATGGTCTGGGCGCGACGCGTGGCATCGATCAATACGTGGTTGCGCCGCGCTTCCGGCGCAACGGCCGCTGCCGGCACCACCGCCAACACGGGCTCTCCCTGCTCCTGTGCCACGACCACCAACCACGCCGCGGCGGCGGCTTCCATCACCTGCTGCTTGACCCCACGCAGCACGCCATCGCTGCCCAGTTCACAGCGGATCTGCTCAGTGCCCCAGTCGGCGTTATCCAGCAAGGCGATGGTGGCAGGCGCTCCGGCGGCAATCGCCGCCAGCACAGCGCTGCAGTCACGTCCCGCGCTGGCGCGCAACAAGAGCTGGCCCGCCAGCAGCGTAGCCAGCAGGGGGCCGCCCAGCAGGGACCGCCCCAGCGCCTCGCACACGGGAACCGCCACCGACACGCCCAGCCCTGAACCGCCTACAGCTTCTGGCAGAGCCATCCCCGGCCAGCCCATGTCGACCATCTCGCCCCAGACCGCAGGATCGTAGCCGAGGTCTGATTCCAGCAAGTCCCGCACGCGTTCCAGCGGTGACCTGTCGGCACAGAAACCCCGGGCCACATCCAGGATCATCGCCTGGTCATCAGTGAAATCCAGCGCTGTATTCCCAATCACCGACACCGTTCTCTCCTTACTTGGGCAAACCCAGGATGTGCTCTGCAATGATATTGGCCTGCACCTGGCTGGTGCCGCCGCCGATGGTGGCGGAAAAACTGTTCAGATAGGCCCGCTGCCAGAAGCCGCCCTGGCGCGCCGCCGCGTCGCCCACATACAGGCCACCGTCCGCGCCCTGCAGGTTGATGGCCATCTGGCGCATGCGCCGGGTGCTCTCGGTGAAACGCAGCTTGTTCGAGAGTGGCAGCGAGAAGGGGTAGTCCGTGGTCAGGGCCGGTATAGCGGCACGCCGGTCACACAGTACCACCGCTTTTTCCTCCATGATCATTTGTACAAGCTGGTCGCGCACCGCAGGGTCCTGCAGTGCGGGTTCGCCGTCGCGCTCGACGTCCGCCAGTTCGGCAATCATGTCGTCGATCGCGATGCGCACAAAGGCCAGGCCACCCGCCGCACCGGCTTCCGCGCCGCGCTCGTATTGCAGCGTGCGCATGGCGATTTTCCAGCCCTGCCCCTCCTCCCCCATCAGACAGCTGGCGGGGATGCGCGCATCGGTGAAAAAGGTTTCGGTAAACCCGTATTCCCCGGTGAGCTTGCGTATCGGCCGCGGGTCGATTCCCGGCACCTGCATCGGCGCCAGGAAGAACGACAGGCCATCGTACTTGCGCTCCGCCTGCGGATTGGTACGCGCGAGCAGGATCATGTATTTCGCGAAGTTGCCCATGGTGGTCCAGATTTTGGTGCCATTGAGCACGTATTCATCACCTTCGCGCCGGGCCCGCAATTGCGCACTGCCGAGGTCGGAACCGTGGTCCGGCTCGGAAAACCCCTGGCACCAGATGTCCTCGCCCGAGAGAATGCCTTTCAGGTAGCGCGCTTTCTCGGCTTCCGTACCGATGTCGTTGATCAGCGGCCCGGCCCAGCCCAGGCCGATCACGTTGAAGCAGATGGGAACGCCATGGCGACGCATCTCCTGATCGGCGATGGACTGGTAGACGGGATCCACGCCCTGCCCGCCGTATTGCCGCGGCCAGGCCATGCCCAGATACCCCGCCGACCACACCTTGTGCTGCCACTCACGGAGGAAGTCCAGCTGCTGCTCGCTGCCGACCTCCATAAAGGATTGCGGCAGCAGGAACCCGGGATCCGCCGGGCGGTTGGCCTGCATCCACGCCCCCACCTGTTGCCGAAACTCTGCCTTTTCCCGATCACTCACCTGACTCACAGCGTACTCCTCGTCAACAGTAGGCACTCAAACCACATCGGGCAGCACCAGGGGCTCAGCCTGGGCATTCGCACGCTGGAAGCCCGGGCGCGCCATCAGCCGCTGCAGATAGTCTGCCGTGGCGGGTTTGTAATACTTGTCCAGGTGCAGCATCTGGCCCAGATACAGTGCATAGCCGATGGCGATATCCGCCACGGTAAAGCGCTCCGCCACCAGGTACGCCTGGCGTTCGAGGCACTCATCCAGGCGCCGCAGGCGGGCCCGAAACCACTTCGCGTAGTCATCCGCTACCGCGCGCTTGGCCGGATCCGGTTCGAAAAAGTAGTAGCGCAGGGCAATGGTCTGGGGAAACGTGAGCGTGGCATCGCTGTGGTGCAGCCAGTTCAGGTAGGCGCCGTAGTCGGGGTGTTCCGGGCGCAGGCCCAGGCCCCGATCTTCGTAGCGGTCTACCAGATACTGGCAAATCCCCACCGACTCCGTCATCACGGTATCACCATCGACAAAATAGGGCACCGTGCCCAGGCTGTTCACTTTGAGGTAATCCGGCTGCATCACCCGCGGAGGGAACGGCAGCACCTCCAGCTCATAGTCCAGGCCCAGCTCTTCCAGCGTCCACAGGGGACGCAATGAGCGGGCGCCACCGCAGTGCCATAACTTCATATCAGACTCCGTACTGGCGCGCCGCCAGGTCACGCATGATCTCTTCCGAGCCGCCGCCTATCGCGTTGACCCGAACCTCGCGGTAAATCCGCTCGACGCGACTGCCGCGCATGTAGCCAATGCCACCGAGTATCTGCATCGCCTCGCGGGCACAGAACTCCACCGTCTCACTGGCCTGCACCTTGAGCAGGGCAATATCGCCCGGGTTCGCGGTGCCCGCTTCAATCGTCTCAAAGCACAAGCGTATGTACGCCTGGGTGGCGTTGATCTTCTGCTTCATCTGCGCGATCTTGTGGCGAATGACCTGGTGATCCGCCAGGCGCTTGCCGAAGGTACGGCGTTCGCGGGCCCAGGCCACTGCCTCTTCCAGGCAAACACGCGCCATCGCTTCCATGCCGGCGGCCATCGCCATGCGTTCGCCGTTGAAATTGGTCATGATCACCCAGAAACCCTGGTTTTCCGGCCCGATCAGCTGGTCTGCGGGCACCCGCACATTGTCAAAATACAGGGTTGCCGTGTCCGATGCCCACCAGCCCTGCTTGCGGCTCAGCGGGGTGCGACTGAAGCCCTCTGCGTTTGTGGGAATCAGCAGCATGGAGACGCCCTTGCCGCCCTCGCCGCCCGTGCGCACCGCGGTGGACACCCAGTCGGCGCGCATGCCCCCGGTAATATAGGTTTTGGAGCCGTTGACCACGTAGACGTCGCCGTCGCGCACCGCGGTTGTGGTGAGGCTGGCCACATCGGAGCCGCCTCCGGGCTCAGTAATCCCCAGGGCGATATGCTTCTCGCCGGCCAACACCGGCGGAGCCACCCGCTGTTTCATGTCTTCGGAGCCCCAGTGGATCACCGGCGGCAGGCCGATACCGTGCACCATGAGACTGGCGGGGATACCGCCGGCCCCGATACGCGCCAGTTCCTCCTGGGTGATCCACGCGTGCCAGCTGTCGATGCCCTCACTGGTGCCCCCATAGGCTTCCGGATAGCCCAGCCCCAGTAACCCCACAGCCGCGGCCTTGGGCCAGAGCGCTGCCGGAATCTCGCCCGCCTCGTCCCAATCATCGGCAAACGGCATGATTTCGGTGTCGATAAAACGGCGCAGCTGCGTACGCCAGGCTTCGTGCTCCTCGGTGCACCAGGGGTTGGGTAATCGTGCACTGTCAAAATCCAGGGACATCGGTCCTCTCCGGGCGGTGATTTCAGGCGAGCCGGTATAGTACGGTAAGCCTCGCCGGGATGCATGCCCTGCAGGCGGCACCGCCCCCGGGCAGGCACCATCGCCGTTCCGCTAGGAGACCAGTGCGAGGACCTCCTGGAGCTCCGGATGCGCAGCGCCGATCTCGCGCAGTTCACGACGCGCACGCTGCGCCAGGGTCGCAGGGGCGCGGTCACCCAGGGCCAACACCTCTGCCCGCAGCAGCCAGTCCTCAGGCCGGGCATCGAGTGCCCTGACCACCGGGGCCTGATCAGCACCCAGCGCCAGCGTCGCCACCGCGTGGTAGGCCGCCTCCAGTTCGGCATCGGGCGTTGCGCACGGGGAACGCGCACTGCTGACGGGCTGGTAGAGCGGGTACTTGGCGCGGTCCGCGCTGCCACCAAACACCGAGCAGATTGCTCCGCCCACCGCCATGTCGTAGCGCCCCCATGCCGGCTCGAACAGCACTTCACCCTGCAGGTCGGTCACCGTGCAGTCGCTGAAGCTGAGCAGCAGATTGCGGTGTTCCTGCCGCAGCACATCCTGCAGGTATCCGCGCACGGTGATGCCCGACAGAAACTCCAGGCAAACCGGCTCCCCAATGCGTATGTTGTGCGCCTTCAGCTCATCCACCGAGTACTCGGACAGACAACGGGTAAAGTCCTTCAGCTTGCCAATCGGCGAGCCAAAGCCTTCGGCGTGCGTTGTCGTGCCGTGTCCATAGATCTCCGCGCCCCGGAAAGCGATCTGGGTCGGCCCCACACACTGCATATACACCGCCTTGCCAACCGCATCACAGAACACCGACGTGAAGCAGCCACTCACCTGAACACCCGTGTCATATTCCGCCGTACACACGGTGCCGGCGGCAATCGCCTGACGCAGCGCCGCTGCGCCGCCTACGCGATACGCCATGGTCGCGGCGAACTCTTCCAGCACCTGGCTCAGATGCCGACAGCTGCGGGTGACGTACAGCCGTGGCTGCTCCCGGGTGATGTCATAGGGTTGCGACACCGCGTCCACCGTAAGCGGCAGTTTGCGCACCCGCAGGTCGTCCAGGCAATGGCGGCTCTCGCCCAGGGAGGACAGCAGTCCGGCCCCGAACAGGCGGTAATCCGCGACATCACCGACCAGGCCATACTCCACCGTCCACCAGTGCAGGCGTGCCAGCAGGGCTGCCTCGGAGGGCGCTTCTTCGACCGCCTGCAGCGCGTTCAGCGTTTGCTCCGCGGCGGCGATGCGTTGCGGCTCCACGCCCGGTGTTTCCTTGAGTATCGAGAGCTCACGAATCGCTTCGTACTGTGCGTGATCGCGCCGGGAGGCGATGGCCCGCATGCCGATTTCGCCAAAACGCTGCAGGAATTCAGCGTAGTCGACATCCACGATAAAGGGTGCGTGCCCGGCCGCCTCATGCACGATATCCGGCGCCGGGGTATAGACAACGTGTTCAACACTGCGCATATCCAGTGCGATCACCAGTACCCGCAGCGCCTGGAACTCCATGAAGATGGCCGGCGGAATAAAGCCGTCGACCACAACGGCGCGCCAGCCCAACTGCGCGAGGCAGGCGTTCATCTCGTCGATTGAGGGAATATGATCCAGTGCGATGCCGGTGCGGGCGAGACCCTCCAGATACACCGGATGCGCAGTGTCGCGCAGCTGCCGCACCAGGTGCCGCATGATAAATCGCCAGAGCGCCTGGTCCTGCGCCGTGTACTGCTGCTGGTAATTCTGGACCTCCACAAAGGGCCGCAGGTGTGTCGGCAGGCTGGCGACCACCTCCTCCTGTGTCATGCAGCACTCTCCGGGCGTTCTGTGCCGTCCGGGGTCGGAGCCATCGCCTGCAATTGCAGATCCAGTCGGTCGAGCAGGTTGAACAGTGTGTCCCGCTCCCTGGCTTGCAGGGGAGCCAGCAACGCCTCTTCCCAGGCCAGCGCCTCCGGTTCGATACGACGAAACATCGCCAGGCCAGACTCACTGAGGCGCAGCAGTGATGCCCGGCTGTCGCGGTCACAACTGCGACGCCGTAGCAGACTGCGCTCGGCGAGGCCGGCGACCGCCCGCGAGACCTGCACCTTGTCCAGCGTCGTGAGTTCCGTGACCTGCCGTGCCTGCAACTCACCGTATTCGGCGAGTGTGACCAGCACTCGCCACTGGGGAATGCTCAGGCCAAAGCGGTCACTGTAGATACGCGACAGGGAAACACTGATTTTGCGCGCCAGGCTGTTGCAGCGGTAAGGCAGGAATCGCGCGAGGGAAAGAGAATTCGGCATAGGGCACCTGCAGGCAGAGACAGGCCCTGAGTATACGCCCGGGGAAAGTGGTTTCCAATGCAACCAAATTCCCCACGACCACCCGCCTGCTACTTGCGATAGTCCAGCGGCGGTTCGCGATCACCCAACAGCGGACGATAGCTGAAATCCTCGCCCCGACGCTGCTCGAATTCGCTGCGTGCCGCACGCACAAGCTGCGGTTGCTGGAACAGGTCCGCAGCAGTGAGCGCGAGGGTTTTGGCCGCCACCATCATACCCTTGACGCCGATATCAGTGCCGCCCGCGGCAATCGCCTGCCAGGTGTGGGGCGCAGTACCCGGCACCCAGGTCGCCGCACGCATCTCACTTGTCGGCACCACCCAGCTCACGTCTCCCACATCCGTCGAGCCCATACTGCGCGAGGGTGCGAAGGGCTCTATGCGTGCCGCGGCGGCAGCCAGATCTGCCTCGCTCTGGGCCAGCGACTCCGCCAGCGTGTTGGCGAACGCCAGATCGCGCGCACTGTACTGAACACCCCCGACCTGCGACAGGCGCTCGTGCATGGTCCTCGCCAGGGTTTCGTTGGGCAGCACGCTGTGGTTGCCGTGAATCACCTCGTAGCTCACCTCGGTGCCGGTACCCAGCGCGGCGCCTTCAGCCGTTGCGACCAGCCGTTCCCAGAGCGCTTCCAGGGTTGCCGCCTCGGGATGACGCAGGTAGTAGAAAGACTCGGCAAAGTCCGGCACCACGTTCGGCGCCGAGCCACCACTGGTGATCACGTAGTGCATGCGCACTTCCTGCGGCATGTGTTCACGCAACATGTTGGCCATGACATTCATCGCCTCCACGCCATCCAGCGCAGAGCGCCCGCGCTCCGGGGCCACGGCGGCATGCGAGGACACGCCGCGAAAACGGAACTTGGCAGACTTGTTGGCCAGCGTCGTCGCGGGATTGGATTGATTGCGGTCAGACGGGTGCCACACCAGCACTGAATCCACGTCCTCAAACAGGCCGGCTCGTACCATGTATACCTTGCCGGAGCCGCCCTCTTCCGCCGGCGTGCCGTACAGCCGAAGGGTGCCACTTACGCCGTTTTCCTCCATCCAGTGACGCACGGCGACCGCCGCGGCTACCGAGCCAGCACCGAACAGGTGGTGGCCGCAGGCGTGACCGCTGTGTTTCTCCGTTGCGGGCTCCCTTACCGGTGCTGCGGTCTGGGAAATACCGGGCAACGCATCGAATTCAGCCAGGAGACCGATGACCGGGGCGCCGCTGCCGTAGCTGGCAACAAAGGCCGTGGGCAGTCCGGCCACGCCGGTCTCAATGCTGAACCCCGCGCGGGCCAGCGTGTCCTGCAGCAGGGCGCTACTCTCGTTCTCCAGGTAGCCAAGCTCGGCCTTGTCCCAGAGGGACAGTGCCAGCTCGGCGTAGTGCGGCTGCTCGCGATCGAGCCTGAGGAGCATACTCTCCTCGTTGCCGCCCTGTGCTGCACTGGCCATCAGGACTGTGGTGAGCGCCGCAATCGCGGTGAATCTGTGCATGGTATCTGCCTCCGTGAGCTGAAGCGGGGATTTCGCCACCTTACCATCGCAGGCGACACAATGCCTGATATGCTTGCAGGCTGAAGGGTCCTGAGCAAGGTTTGTGGATGTGGTAAACCTCAGATTGTGGGCGGCAGCCCTGAATGGAATGCCCGGTGTGACCACTGAGCAATGGGCGCAGCTGGACCCCGTGGCGCGGTGGCTGCTGGCCTGCAGGGCATCCGTGCTGTTCATGACACTGACCGCGGCCATGCTCGGCGGGTTACTGGCCTGGCGTGCCGGCCGTTTCGACCCGCTCTTCTGGCTCGCCTGCGCAACCGGCCTGTTATTCGCACATGCCAGCAACAACCTGCTCAACGACTACACCGATTCCCGCAGGGGCATTGACCGCGGCAATTACTACCGCAATCAGTACGGTGTGCACGTGCTGGAAGACGGCCTGATGAGCGAGGCACAATTCTGGCGCTATTTCGCGTTCACCGCCGGTGTGGCGCTGGCGCTGGGCCTCTGGCTGGTGAGCGAACGCAGCGGGCCGACACTGGCGTTATTGCTGGCCGGCGCCTTCTTTGTGCTGTTCTACACCTGGCCGTTGAAAACTATCGGCCTCGGAGAACCCGCCGTGCTTCTGGTGTGGGGGCCACTGATGGTAGGGGGCACCTACTTCGTGGTTTCCGGCGCATGGAGCAACGAGGTGGCATGGCTCAGCCTGGTATTCGCCCTGGGGCCCACTACCGTGCTGTTCGGCAAACACATCGACAAGCTCGGCGCCGACCGTGCCAAGGGCGTTCACACCCTGCCGGTATTATTGGGCGAAAAGCGCGCGCGAGGAACTACCGCTGCCCTGCTGCTGGCGCAATACGCGCTGACGCTGGCGCTGGTCCTGACGCAGACATTTGGCTGGCCGCTATTGCTGGTTTTTGCCAGCGTCCCCGCCCTGCAGAAAACGTTGCGGGCGCTGCGTACAAGCAAGCCCGAGAGCCGGCCGCCAGCCTATTCTGCGACGCTCTGGCCACTCTGGTTCTCCGCAGCCTGTTTCCGTCACACGCGTCAGTTCACGCCGTTGTTCCTCGCCGGCGTGCTTCTCGATACGCTGCTATAAAAAAAGGGAGCCACCTGACGGTGACTCCCCGGGACTCCCACCAGGGGTAGCGGGAGTTGACCTCGCTAGCGCAGGGTAGCGGCGACGCGCTCGGCGCCAACCTGGCTCACAGCCTCGGCAAACGCTGAGGCGTGACAGGCGCGGTTGTTGGCGGCCTGGCGCAGGCCACCAGCGGCACGGTAATCGGCAGAACCGCAGACTTCGCGAGCAGCCGCGCTGATCCGCTGATGCAGCACTTGCTGACCCTGCGCGGTATCCAGATTGAGGTCGCTGAGCTCAACCCGCACACTGGCGGCTTCCATTCCCTTGGCCAGTACCAGCGTGTCTTCGTGCGCGGTGGCAGCAGTGGCTGCAAGGGCTACTGTGCTGCATGCACCGAAAGCGAGTGTGGCGATGTACTTTTTGATTGATGGTTGCATGGTCGTTCTCCTGGCCAAATGTGGCGTTGTTGTTGGTTTGAGGACCCGCTAGGTGGTGTCCCGCGCTGTCCATGGAACACAGATTAGAGGCCCCGTGCGCCTGCCGACAGGGGCTTTCGATGAGTTGCAGGGGGCCAGCGATGAAATGCATCAATCCAGCGACGAATGGCTTGCGTAATCGACTCTTCACACGCACCGCCGCTTGGCTTTCGAGCGTAGCCACAGGATAATGCCACCCCATGCGATACCGCGGACAACAGGACTACGACCACCGCCAGCCGCCCCGAATCGGCGTACTGGTCACCAACCTTGGAACACCCGATGCCCCTGAAAAGGGAGCACTTCGCCGCTACCTGAAGGAGTTCTTGTCCGACCCGAGGGTGGTGGAGGTACCGCGCCTGCTCTGGCTATGCATCCTGCACGGTATCATCCTGAACATTCGACCCGCGCGCTCCGCAAAGGCCTACCGCACGGTATGGACCGAGCAAGGCTCGCCGCTGCTGCTGCACACCCGTGAGCAGGCCAGTGCATTGCGCAAGGCGCTGCAGAAAACCTACGGCGACTCTGTGCAGGTGGAGTTCGCCATGCGCTATGGCTCTCACCCCCTGTCGGAGCAGCTGCAATCGCTCTTTGATCGCGGCGTACAGAGGCTCGTGGTGCTGCCGCTCTACCCGCAATACAGCGGCCCGACTACCGGCTCCACCTTTGACGCCCTGGCGGCCGACTTCCGTCAGCGCCGCTGGCTGCCTGAACTACGCTTCGTCGCCCAGTACCACGACCACCCCGCCTATATCAGCGCACTGGCCGCCAGCGTGCGCGCACACTGGCAGGCGCACGGTCGCGCCGACCGCCTGATCATGTCCTACCACGGCGAACCTGAGCGCTACCTGCACAACGGGGACCCCTATCACTGCCACTGCCACAAGACCAGCCGCCTGCTGGCGGAGGCGCTGGGGCTGGACGCCGATGACTACCTGACCTGCTTTCAATCGCGCTTCGGCCGCGAACCCTGGCTCAAGCCCTACACGGACGACACCCTGCGAGGCTTGCCTGCACAGGGTGTGACGTCCGTGCAGGTCATCTGCCCGGGGTTCTCGGCAGACTGCCTGGAAACCATCGAGGAAATCGGTGTGGAAAACCGCGGCTACTTTATGGAAGCCGGCGGTGAACGCTACGAGTATATTCCCTGCCTGAACAGCGAACCGGTACACATCGAGGCGCTCACCACACTGGTAGAGGAGCAGATGCAGGGCTGGTCAGCAAAACCCTTCGACGCAGAGGCTACCCAGGCCCGCGCCAGGGCGCTGGGCGCGTGACAGGCCGCGTTGACTACAGCCAGCGCCGCACCCGGGCGCGATAGGCGGGGTAGTCCTCGGGAAAGAGGTCCTGTAGCAATGCCTCTTCGGGCCGTATGTAGCGCCACTCGACAATCGCCATGAACAATGGCGGAACCAGCAACGCCAAGCTGGATCCCACCGTCACCGCGACCCCAAGCAGAATGGCCGCCATGCCCAGATACATGGGGTTGCGTGTGAAACGGTAGACGCCGGTGGTGACCAGCGCCGACACATTGCGGAAGGGAATCAGGTCAGTGCCGGCGCGTTTGAACAGGCCCCCTGCCACCACAAGCATGGCGAGGCCAGCGAGCAGGATAGCCCCGCCCAGCAACTGGCTGGCCTGACTGGTGAAGCGGGGACCCGGGTAGAATTCATTGAAGGCAAAAATGGCGCAAACCCCGAACACCATCCACATGGGCGGATAGATAATGCGTTTGACCATGGTCCTCTCCTTTCCTCTGATCAGGCGCCGTGCATGTGCACGCCGGCGGGCTCCAGCCCGCCTATCGCGTAGGCCAGTATAATCCCGGCAAGGAAGGCCAGAGTCAATTTACCGCGATCGTGGCTGTGAAAATGCACCTCGGGTAGCAGATCGCTCAGGGCAATGCAGATGAAGGCGCCGGCAGAAAACGCCAGCGCACCCGCCACGGCGTGATGACGGGCATCCCCGAGCAGGTCCACCCCGAAGAAAAACAGCAGCGCGCCCAGGGGGCAGAGCAGCGCAAACCCGAGATTGGCCAGCGAACGGGAGCGCCGGCTCCAACCGCCCGCCTCCATAATGGTGGTGATGGACATGGCATCCAGCGGTTTGTGCAGAAGGATAGCCAGAAACACACCGACGCCGAGCAGCCCCGCACTGCGCCCGACCTCGCCCTGCATCACCGCTCCCAGGGCAACGCCATCGATCAGCGTGTGCACGCCCAGACCAAGCGCGAGCCCAATCCAGCTCAGGCGGTGTGCAGCGGGAACCGCCTGCGCGGGCACCAGCGCTGTGGGCACGGTAGCTGCCCCGCCGTGGTGCTCGTGGCCGTGCGCGTGGCTGTGGTCATGATCATGGTGCTCATGTTCTTCCTCACTGAAGTCGTGCTGATGAAAATGAAACATGCGCAGCAAAAGGAGCATGGTGATGAGGCCGATCATCAACCACCAGACCGATGCATCCGCGCCATACTCGCGCGGCTGCAGGGCGATACTGTGGGGCAGCAGGTGATAGAACGCGACACCCAGCATCAACCCCGAGACAAAACTCATCACCAGCTGCGTCCGGGTGTGGGTCATCCTCACCCAGTTTGGCAGCAGACCACCGGCCAGTGACAGCAGCGCGATGGCGATACAGTACGCAACCAACAGCAGTTCGGGTGTCAGGCTCATGGGTTTTCGCGGCCTCCAGCGGCGCTAGCACAGCACCAGGTTGTCGCGGTGAATCAGCTCTTCATCACCTTGATAACCCAGTAACGGCGCTATTTCGGCAGACGGTCTGCCCATAATGCGCCGCGCTTCGTCCGCGCTGTAGTTCACCAGGCCGCGCGCCACTTCACGCCCCTGCTGGTCAACGCATAGCACCATATCACCGCGTTCAAACTGGCCCGTCACGGCGCACACCCCTACGGGCAGCAGGCTACGACCGGACTCCTTGAGCACACGCACCGCACCGGCATCCAGTTCCAGGCTGCCGGGGATGCGCACCATGCCCGCCAACCATTGCTTGCGGGCGTTTTCCGATTGCCTGCCGGAGCGCAGCCAGGTGCCCAGCGCGCTGCCCGCCGCTACCTGAGCGACAACGTCGGGGTGGCGGCCGCTGGCAATGACCGTTTCGGTCCCCGAACGCGCTGCAAGGCGCGCCGCGCGCAGCTTGGTGATCATACCACCGCGGCCCAGTGCCCCACCTTCCCCCGCCATCCGGTCCAGCGCTTCATCGTGCACATCGCGCGTATCCACCAGCACCGCGAAGGGGTTGAGGCGGGGGTCTTCCTCGTACAGGCCCTGCTGGTCTGTGAGCAGCAGCAGGGCATCGGCATCGATCAGGTTGGCCACCAGGGCGGCCAGCGTGTCGTTGTCGCCAAAGCGGATTTCATCGGTGACCACGGTATCGTTTTCGTTGATGACGGGCACCACACCGAGGCGCAACAAGGTGGTCAGCGTACTGCGGGCGTTCAGGTAGCGATCGCGCGCGGTAATGTCGTCGTGCCCCAACAGCACCTGTGCCGAAACAATATCGTAACCGCGAAACGCGGTTTCATAGCTCTGGATCAGCGAGGACTGGCCCACGGCCGCGGCCGCCTGCAGCTCGTGCAGGCGGGTGGGACGCCTCGGCCAGCCCAACCGTACCAGGCCGGCTGCGACCGCGCCGCTGGAAACCAGCACCACCTCTGCGCCGCGCTCCCGCAGCGCCGCAATCTGGGCAACCAGGCTGCCAATCATCGCCGCATCCAGACCGCGGCCATCGTTGGTCAGCAGCGCGCTACCCACCTTGATGACCCAGCGCCGGCTGGCGGCAATTGTGTCGCGATCCGGTTCAGCCATCAGTGCACATATTCCACTTCAACATCGTTGCTGTCGTCGTCGCTGGCGTCATCCTCCGGCTGCCGGCGGTGACGGGCACGCAGGGCTTCAATGCGTTCGCGCGCTTCCTGCTGCATCCGCGACTGCTGCTCCGCCTCTGCTTCGGCCACCTCCGGGTCGGCGAGCTCCAGCGCCTTCTGTTCCTCCAGCGCCACCATCAGATCCTGACACAGGCGCTTGGTGCCTGCGCCGCTGATGGCTGCCGTCTCGTAGACCGGCCCCTGCCAATCCAGCGCCTCGAGCAAGGCCGCGCGACGGGCAGCGAGCTCATCCTCGGGGACCAGATCCACCTTGTTCAGCACCAGCCAGCGTTGGCGGGCGGCGAGCGTGGGACTGAACCGCTCCAGCTCCCGCACGATTGCGAGGGCCGCATCCGCAGGCTCACTGTCGTCTACCGGTGCCATATCCACCAGGTGCAGGAGAATCCGGTTCCGCGTCAGGTGCTTGAGAAAGCGGATACCCAGCCCCGCGCCATCGGAGGCACCCTCGATCAGGCCGGGGATGTCCGCGACGACAAAACTGCGGTGGGCGTCCACCTTGACCACACCCAGATTCGGCACCAGTGTGGTGAACGGGTAGTCGGCCACTTTCGGACGCGCCGCGGAGATCGCCCTGATCAGCGTGGATTTGCCGGCGTTCGGCAAACCCAGCAGCCCCACATCGGCAAGGACCTTGAGTTCCAGCTTCAGGGAGCGCTGCTCACCTTCGGTGCCGGGGCTGGTTTGCCGCGGCGCACGGTTGGTGCTGGATTTGTAGCGCGCATTGCCGAGTCCGTGCCAGCCGCCTTGGGCCACGACCAGGCGCTCACCGTGCGCCGCCAGGTCGCCGAGCACCTCGGCGCTGTCTTCATCAATGATGGTCGTGCCAACCGGGACCCGGAGAATGAGGTCTTCCCCGCTCTTGCCGGTGCAGTTGCGACTGCGGCCGGATTCGCCGTTCTCGGCCCGGTAGCTGCGCACAAAACGGTAGTCAACCATGGTGTTCAGGTTTGCGTCCGCCTCCATGATGACACTGCCGCCATCGCCACCGTCGCCCCCATCAGGGCCGCCGCGCGGCACAAACTTTTCCCTGCGGAAGCTCAGGCAGCCGTTACCGCCATTGCCCGCAAACACTTTGATGCTTGCTTCGTCTACAAATTTCATGGTTTGGCCGTTGCGCCCCGTGCCGGAGCGCGTTCGCCTCTGCGAACGTCAGTTACTCTAAAAAAAAAGCCCCGTCAGTTGACGAGGCTTCTGTCTATCCGGCCAGCTGGTCCGCCTGATCAGGCGCTCACCACCTGCACGTATTTCCGGTTCTTCGGGCCTCGGGTCACAAACTCCACCCGCCCTTCCGCGGTCGCGAACAGCGTGTGGTCGCGGCCACAGCGCACATTGGCGCCGGGGTGGAAACGGGTGCCACGCTGGCGAATCAGGATATTGCCTGCCTGCACCAGCTGACCACCAAAGCGCTTGACGCCAAGGCGTTTGCTTTCGGAATCGCGACCGTTACGAGTACTGCCGCCTGCTTTCTTGTGTGCCATAGTCGCTAGCCTCCGTTACGCCGTGATAGCAGTGATTTTCACTTCGGTGAACCACTGACGGTGGCCAGTTTCTTTCCGATAGTGCTTCCGGCGGTTGAATTTGACGATTTTAACCTTCTTGTGGCGACCGTGGCTGACCACTTCGGCCGTCACCTTGCCACCCGCTACCAGCGGAGTACCAATCTTGACCTGCTCGCCGCCGACCATCAATACCCGGTCGAATTCGACCGTGCCACCGGTGGCCACTTCGATTTTCTCCAGCTTCAGGGTCTCCCCCTCCACCACGCGATGCTGCTTGCCACCGCTCTCAATAACTGCGTACATTGTGTTCTCCGTTCAGTTAGCCTGCTCGCGACAAAAAATAACCCTGGATTATCGAGGGGGCAGAGCCAGGCACTAACAGTGCTCATGGTTCCGCGGCATACGCACAGGGCGCAACTGTCGCGGAGGGCGGCGATTTTACTCAACTCAACCCCCTCGGGCAAGGATTATTTGCCCCCTCTGCCGGCGTGCCGGGGGCCGCCGCCAAAGGCGCCAAGCTTGACACCCCCTCCCGACCCACCTAGCATGCGCGGGCATTTTCAACGCCCTCATACTATGCAGCAAATCCGCGCCAGCGTTGCCGGGGAGTTCGATCAGGTCAACCAGCTGATCATCCAGCAACTCCAGTCCAACGTGCCCCTGGTCGAAAACGTCGGCCACTATATCGTGGACGCTGGCGGCAAACGCATGCGCCCCCTGCTGACACTGCTGACTGCCCGAGCACTGGGCACCTGCTCAGCCGGGCACGTGACCTTTGCCGCCGTCATCGAATTCATCCACACCGCTACGCTGCTGCACGACGACGTGGTCGACGTCTCGCAGCTGCGCCGGGGCAGGCCCACGGCCAACTCCGAGTTTGGCAATGCTTCCAGTGTGCTGGTCGGCGACTTTCTCTACACCCGAGCCTTCCAGCTCATGGTGCAGCTCGACAACATCGAGATACTGCGGCACATGGCGGACACCACGAACACCATCGCCGAAGGCGAAGTGCTACAGCTGACCCGGGCGGGCAATGCCGACACCACCGAGCAGGACTATATCGACATCATCACCCGCAAAACCGCGGTACTGTTCGCGGCGGCCTGCTACGGCGCCGCCGTGCTGAGCGGGGCTGACTCGACACAGGCGGAAAGCCTGCGCCGGTTCGGCCTGCACCTGGGGCTGGCCTTCCAGATGATTGACGACATGCTCGACTATGCGGGCGATGCCGACACCATGGGCAAGAACGTGGGCGATGACTTGCGCGAGGGCAAGGTCACGCTGCCGCTGATTCATATCCTGCGCACCGGGACGGCCGACGAGCAGGCTCTGGTGAAACGGGCCATCACTGAGCGCTCCGCCGCAGAAATGGACGCGATCAGCGCCGCCGTGCGCCGCTGCGCCGCTATTGACTACACGCGGGAGCGCGCGCGCGAGCATCACGACCTGGCGGTGGCCGCCCTCGCCGGACTGTCCGCGGGCCCGGCACTGGAGGCCCTGCAGCACCTGACCCGGCTCTCCATCGATCGCGATCACTGAGCGCACACCTGAATTGCAGGCCGGGTTAGCCCTGCCTATACTGGCCGCCTGACACAGCGGCGCGCACCATGGCACACACACTGCAACTCCCGGACCTTCCCTCGTGGCATGAGCTACAGACGCTGGCCGAGGGGATGCGCGGCACCTCAGTCAGCGCCCTGTTCAACCGCGAAGTACAGCGTGCCGGCGATTTCACGGCCAGTGCTGCCGGGCTTACCCTGGATTATTCCCGCCAGCTGCTCTGTCGGGACAGCCGTGCCGCCCTGTTGCGACTCGCCGAACAGGCGCAGCTTCCCCGCTGCGCCCGCCAGCTGTTCAGCGGCGTTGCACTGAACAACACCGAAGCGCGCCCGGCGCTGCACACCCTTCTGCGTGCGCGCACTGCACCCGCCGGACTGGAGACCGAATTCAGTCGTGTGGAAGATACCCGGCACCGCATGCGCCTCTGGTGCGAGCGCATCACCTCGGGTGAGCTCAGGGGGTTTTCCGGGCAGGCTATTCGCGACGTGGTGAATATCGGCATTGGCGGTTCCGATCTCGGCCCCCGGCTGGTTACCGCGGCGCTGCCGGCCTGGCAGGGTCCCATACGCTGCCACTATGTGGCCAACGTGGACCCTGCAGACCTGCAGAACACCTTGCAGCAGGTGCAGCCTGAAACCACGCTGTTCATCCTCTGCTCGAAGTCCTTCCGCACCCAGGAGACCCTCGCCAACGGCGAGGCCGCGCAGCACTGGCTGCGCACCGCAGGCGCCGGGGATGAAGACTGGTCACGCCATTTCCTGGCGATTACCAGTGATCTCGACGCGGCAGCAGCCTTTGGCATTCCCGCCGACAATTGCCTGCCGCTGTGGGACTGGGTCGGTGGCCGCTTCTCCCTGTGGTCGGCGGTCGGACTGAGTATCGCCATCGCTATTGGCTGGGATGGATTCAATGCACTGCTTGCCGGCGCCGAGGCGATGGACCGCCACTTCCTGGAAGCCGACAGTGCGCAGAATCTGCCGATCCTCATGAGCCTGCTGGAGGTCTGGTACTGCAATTTCTTCCAGGCCGCGAACCATGTCGTGCTGCCCTACGACCAGGGTCTGGAACGGCTCCCCGACTACCTGCAACAACTGACCATGGAGAGCAACGGCAAACGCGTAAGCCGCGACGGTGAGACCCTCGGCTACGACACCGCCCCGGTGCTCTGGGGCGCCGCCGGCACCATGGGTCAACACTCGTTCTACCAGCTCCTGCACCAGGGCACACGGCTGTGCCCCGCGGACCTGATTCTGCCGCTGACGACCACCACGGGAGAAGCGGCGCAGCACCGCCTGCTGGTCGCCAACGGGCTGGCCCAGAGCCGCGCCCTGATGATTGGGCGCAGCCAGGACGAGGCGCTCGCCAGCCTGCAGGAACGCGGCATGGAGGAAAGCGCCGCAAGGCAACTGGCACCGCACCTGGTGATTCCCGGCAGCAGGCCACACAGCGTTATCACGCTGGATGCCCTGACCCCCCATACCCTGGGCGCACTGTTGGCCCTGTATGAACACCGCACCTTCTGCAGCAGCCAGTTGTGGGGCGTGAACGCCTTCGATCAGTGGGGCGTGGAGCTCGGCAAGGATATCGGCCAGAGCATCTTGCGGCGTCTGGACCACCCAGAGGCCGACAAGACTCTGGACCCGGCCAGTGAACGGCTGATAGCCGAGTGGTTCAGGGCGCAGGCGGCGGCGCGAACAACAACAGGCTAGGCGTCGATCAGCGCCAGCAGGGCACTGGTTTGCGTCCTCATCAGGTCGACATCACCGCGGCTTTCCACGTTCAAACGCACCACAGGTTCCGTGTTCGACAGGCGAAGATTGAAGCGCCAATCCGCAAACGCCATGGATAGCCCGTCCACCGAGGACTCCTCCAGTGCCTGCGGGCGATAGCGCGCCGCGACCTTCGCCAGCACCGCGGCCGGGTCATCGACACTGCGATTGATCTCGCCGCTGCAGGGAAACGCCGCCATGCATTCCGCAACCAGCGATGAGAGCGGCATGCCGCGGCGACCGAGCTGGGCTGCAACCAGCAGCCAGGGAATCATGCCGCTGTCGCAAAAGGCAAAGTCGCGGAAATAGTGATGGGCGCTCATTTCACCGCCGTAGGCCGCGTTCTCCGCCCGCATCCTCTCCTTGATAAACGCGTGGCCGGTCTTGCTTTCCACCGCGCGCCCACCGAGCTTCTGCACGCGATCGATAGTGTTCCACACCAGCCGCGGATCGTGAATGATCGCCGCTCCCGGGTGCTGTTCCAGGGCCATTTCCGCCAGCAGGCCCACGAGGTAATAGCCCTCGACAAACTCGCCGCGCTCATCGAAGAAGAAACAGCGGTCAAAGTCGCCATCCCAGGCCAGCCCCAGGTCGGCACCCTCAGAGAGGACTGCGGCGCTGGTCACGGCACGATTTTCCTGCAGCAGCGGGTTGGGCACGCCATTGGGGAAGTGGCCGTCGGGCTCATGGTGCAAGCGGACGAACTCGAAAGGCAGATGCGGCGCCAGCAGGTCGACGACGCGCCCCGCGCCGCCGTTTCCCGCGTCCACCACGATGCGCAGCGGGGGCAGTGCATCGACATCGACATAGGACAGCAGGTGCTCGATGTAGGCAGAGGAGGTATCCAGCGGCAGGTAGCGGCCGTGGGTGGCGGCCCGTGTAAAGTGGTTGGCCTCGGCCAGCGCGCGGATATCGGCGAGGCCGCTGTCGCCGGATATCGGCCTGGATTCCTCGCGCACGAACTTCATGCCGTTGAAATCCTTGGGGTTGTGGCTCGCCGTCACCACGATACCGCCATCCATTTGCGCGTGGCTGGTGGCGAAGTAGATTTCCTCGGTGCCACACAGCCCGATATCGTAGACATCCACCCCCTGCTCACGCAGGCCGTCCGCCAGGGCTGCCTTGATGGCTTCACTGGTGAGGCGAATGTCGTGGCCCACCACGACCTTGCGCGGCTTGACCACCTCGGCATAGGCCCGGCCGATGCGCCGCGCAATCTCCTCATTGAGTTGGTCGGGGACGCGCCCACGCACATCGTAGGCTTTGAAACAGTCCAGTTTTTCCATGAGTTTGCGCTCCGCCTACGGCTGTGAATAGTAGTTTTCGTAGACGAAGTTGGTGGCCTCGACAAAGCCCGGCACACTGCCGCAGTCGAACCGACGGCCCGAGAATTTGTAGGCCATGACGCAACCCTGCCGTGCCTGGGTCTGCAATGCATCGGTGAGCTGTACCTCGCCGTTGGCGCCGGGCGGCGTCTCGCGCAGGATGTCGAAGATATCCGGCGTGAGGATGTAGCGGCCGATGATCGCCAGATTGGAGGGTGCAGAGGCAGCATCCGGTTTTTCCACCATCTTGTCGACGCGGTAAATACCATCCTTCAGGCTCTCACCGGCAATCACGCCGTATTTGTGCACTTCCTCCATGGGCACTTCCTGAATGGCGACAATCGAGCAGCGAAACTGGCGATACAGTTCCGCCATCTGGCTGAGCACGCCCGGCCCATCGTTGATGCAGAGGTCATCCGACAGCACCACGCCAAAGGGTTCGCTGCCGATCAGGGCCTCGCCGGTCAGTATCGCGTGGCCCAGGCCTTTCATCTCGCGCTGGCGCACCATGGTGAACACGCCCTTGTCCAGAACGTTGCGAATGCTTTCCAGGTACACTTCCTTGCCGGTACCGGAAATCTGGTGCTCCAGTTCAAAGCTGATATCGAAGTGATCAGCGATGCTGCGCTTGCCGCGCCCGGTCACCATGGCACAGGTCGTCATGCCCGCCGCGATGGCCTCTTCCACGCCGTACTGCACCAGCGGCTTGTTGACGATGGGCAGCATCTCCTTGGGCATGCTCTTGGTCGCGGGCAGGAAGCGGGTGCCATAACCAGCAACCGGAAACAGGCATTTCTTGATCATCAGTGGCTCTCCTTGCGTGCCTGGGCGGCCTTCTCGCGGCCATAAACATCCTCAAAACGCACGATATCATCCTCGCCGAGGTACGTCCCCGACTGCACCTCAATCAGTTCGAGAGGAATGCGTCCGGGGTTGGCGAGGCGGTGCTTGCGGCCGAGGGGGATATACGTGGATTCATCCTCTCCCAGCATGAAGACCTTCTCTTCGCAGGTCACCTCTGCAGTGCCGTGCACCACGATCCAGTGCTCGGCGCGGTGATGATGCATTTGCAATGACAGTGTCTGCCCCGGATTGACAATAATGCGCTTGACCTGGAAACGATCGGCGCTGACCAGCGTTTCATAGGAACCCCAGGGGCGATAAACACGCGAATGCAGTGATGCCTCTGGCCGCGATTCGGCCTTCAGGCGGCTGACAATCCGCTTGACGTCCTGCACCTGGTCGCGGTCGGCCACCAGCACGGCGTCAGCAGTCTCCACAACCACAAGATTCGCGACCCCCGTGGCCGCCAGCAGGCGGGACTCACTGCGGAAATAGCTGTCACGGCAGTTGTCCAGCATCACATCGCCCTGGCTGACGTTGCCCTGCGGGTCGCGCGCTGCCACTTCCCACAGCGCCGACCAGGCGCCGACATCGCTCCAGCCGCAGTCCAGCGCGATCACGCCGCCTTCCCGGGTGTGCTCCATCACCGCGTAGTCGATGCTGTCAGCGGGACAGGCGGCGAAGGCATCTGCCTCGGGGCGAATGAAATCCATATCCTGCGTCGACTCCTGCATTGCGCGCCGACAGCTGGCCAGCATCGCCGGCTGGAATTCGGCCAACTGCGCCAGGTAGGTTTCGGCCCGCAGCAGAAACATGCCGCTGTTCCAGAGGTAGCTGCCGCTCTCAAGGTAGGCCTGGGCGGTGGCGCTGTCGGGCTTCTCGACGAACGCGTCGAGGGTGTAGAGATCATCCCCCAGCGCCGCGCCACAGCGGATATAGCCGTAGCCGGTTTCAGGTGTGTGTGGCACTACGCCAAAGGTCATCAGGCGGCCAGCGCGGGCCAGTGGCAAAGCCCGGGCAACCGCCTCGGCAAAGGCCTCCACCTGCTGGATCAGGTGATCCGCGGGCAGCACCAGCAACACCGCCTCCGGGTCCTGTGCCATTTCGTGCAGCGCCGCCAGGGCCACCGCCGGTGCCGTGTTGCGCCCCTCAGGCTCGAGAATCAGTGCGCCGGCCTTGATGCCGACCTGGCGCAGCTGCTCGGCAACCATGAAACGGTGTTCTTCATTGCAGACCACCACCGGGGCCCGCGCCTGCAGGGAGCCCGTGCGCGCCAGGGTTTGCTGCAGCATGGTCAACTCCCCGGCCAGGGGCAGAAACTGCTTGGGGTGAAGCTCCCGCGATACGGGCCACAGGCGACTTCCGACGCCGCCGGAAAGAAGTACGGGTGTCAACATGGCAGATCCTGTTGCGTTGGGCGACATGAGCTGCAAGCAGCCCATGCTCGCTGGAACCCGCTATCTTACTTGATGGACAAAGCGCGAGGCCAGCGCGCCCCGGCATCGGCTCCGGTCACGGCAGTCTGCATACTCATGCACCGCCAGCCGCCTGCGCACGCCAGCGCTGGACTTGTGCCCCGCAGGGTTTAGAATGACGCCCTGACACATACGCCCTGACCGATCACAGCGCGGCTGACACCGGGGCCTGACGCCCTGCACGGACTTTGGGGCCCGACTGGACACACTATGACCGCACAAAGCGCATTCACGAAAGAAGAACTGGTCGCCTGCGGCCACGGCCACCTCTTCGGCCCCGGCAACGCGCAGTTGCCGACCGACAACATGCTGATGCTGGATCGCATTACCCACGTGAGTTCCGAGGGTGGCCGCTACGGCAAGGGAGAAATCGTCGCCGAGCTCGATATCCACCCGGATCTATGGTTTTTCCAATGCCACTTCCCGGGTGACCCGGTGATGCCCGGCTGCCTGGGACTGGATGCCATGTGGCAGCTTGTCGGCTTCTTTCTCGGCTGGCGTGGCAACCCGGGACGGGGTCGGGCACTGGGTTCCGGCGACGTGAAGTTCACCGGGCAGGTTGTACCCAGCGCGAAGAAAGTCAGCTACCACATCCACATGAAGCGGGTTATCGAG
The DNA here is from genome assembly GCA_002416125.1 of Halieaceae bacterium UBA5044. Taxonomy (GTDB): domain Bacteria; phylum Pseudomonadota; class Gammaproteobacteria; order Pseudomonadales; family Halieaceae; genus Haliea. Next base: position 24,438 of record DIBU01000022.1, on the reverse strand, counting down.
CGCAAGCTCATCATGGGCATAGCCGATGGCGTGGTATCGGTGGATGGTCGCGACATCTACACAGCGAACGACCTGCGTGTCGGGCTGTTCACCTCAACGGAGTCTTTCTAATCCCATGAGCAGACGGGTAGTCATTACAGGGCTCGGTATCGTGTCCTGCCTGGGTAACGATGCCGAAACAGTCACTGAGGCGCTGCGGGCCGGGCGCTCCGGTATCAAGATTCGCCAGGAACAGATTGATATGGGGATGCGCTCGCACGTCGCCGGCGCACCGGATATTGTTGTCGCAGATCATATCGACCGCAAACAGCTGCGCTTCATGGGCGATGCTGCCGCCTATGCCTATATCGCCATGCAGCAGGCGATAGCGGACTCCGGCCTCGCCGAAAAGGACGTATCCAATGTGCGCACGGGTATCATTGCCGGGTCCGGTGGCGCCTCCTCGGCGAGCCAGACCGAGGCAGCGGACATCCTGCGGGAAAAAGGCCTGCGCCGCGTGGGCCCCTATCGGGTCACCCAGACCATGGGGAGCACGGTGTCAGCCTGCCTCGCCACGCCTTTACGTATCAAGGGTGTGAATTACTCGATTTCATCTGCCTGTTCCACCAGCGCGCACTGCATTGGCAACGCCATGGAGCAGATTCAGCTCAACAAGCAGGACATCGTGTTCGCGGGCGGTGGTGAGGAGCTGCACTGGACACTGAGCAGCCTGTTCGACGCCATGGGTGCCCTGTCCACCAAGTACAACGACACCCCGGAGCGCGCCTCTCGCGCCTACGACGCAAACCGGGACGGATTCGTCATCGCCGGCGGCGGCGGCATGCTGGTGCTCGAAGAGCTGGAACATGCCCTCGCCAGGGGTGCGCGGATCTACGCGGAGCTTGTGGGTTACGGTGCCACCTCCGACGGCTACGACATGGTAGCACCCTCTGGTGAAGGCGCCGTGCGCTGCATGCAGCAGGCGCTGGCGACGGTCAGCGGCCCGATCGACTATATCAACGCCCACGGCACCAGCACCCCGGCGGGCGACATTCAGGAACTGAAGGCGGTGCGTGAAGCCTATCGCGATCGCGATCACATTCCCGTTGTAGGGTCGACGAAATCACTCTCGGGGCACTCTCTGGGTGCAGCCGGTGTGCAGGAGGCGATCTACTCTCTGCTGATGCAGCAAGCGGGCTTTATCGCCGCCTCGGCCAATATCGAGACCCTGGACCCGGAGGCGGAAGGCCTGCCCATCGCCACCCAGCGACACGACAACGTGGACCTGCAGCGCGTCATGTCCAACAGCTTCGGTTTCGGAGGCACCAACGCTTCACTGGTGTTCCAGAAGTTCACCGGCTGAGCGGGCACCAGACTCAGCCCAGGGAATCCAGTAGCGCCACGTCCAGCCAGTCCCCTTCCACAACGCAGGTCGCGGGGGGCACGCAGGCCAGGGCGTTGCTGTAGCACACCGAACTCAGCACCCCCGAACTCTGGTTGGCGAAGGGCACCGCACGCGGGCCATCGGGCCCGGCACTCACACTCACCCGCAGATATTCCTGCCGGCTGTCCGGCCTGGGACGGCTGAATCCGGCACGGGCACGCAGCCAGAGGGGTTCTACGTCACTGGCACCCTGGAAGCGCAACAGGAAGGGCCTGGCCAGCAGGCAGAAGGTGACAAAACTGGAGGTCGGGTTGCCGGGCAAGCCGAGAAACGGCACACCGGCGACCTCCCCAAACGCCAGCGGCTTGCCCGGCTTGATGGCAGGACGCCACAGTGACAGCGAACCCAGCCGCTCCACCTGACGGCGCACATGGTCCTCGTCGCCCACGGACACACCACCCGAGCTGATCACGCAGTCGGCGCTGCCCGCCGCCTGCTCCAGCGCTGCGGCAGTGGCCTCCGGCGTGTCCGCCACGCTGCCACAGTCGACTACCTGCATGCCCAGGCCGCGCACCAGTGCCGCGAGCATATAGCGGTTACTGTTGTAGATCTGCCCCGCTCGCAGGGCGACGCCGGGTTCGACCAGCTCATCACCGGTGGCCAGCAATGCGACCCGCAGCGGGCGGCGAACAGACACCTGCGCAAGCCCCACCGAGGCCAGCAGCCCGATGTCTTCCGCGCGCAGACGCCTGCCGCAAGCCAGCACACGGGCACCTGCAGGGATATCCTGTCCACACGGTCGGATATTGTCGCCCGGGTGCACCGCTCCCTGGACCACCACGGTGCCGTTGACCTCGGCACACTGCTCCTGGATAGCGATGGCATCAGCGCCTGCAGGCACCGGAGCACCGGTAAAGATCCGTGCCGCCGTCCCCGGCATCAGGGGTTCGGGAGCCTGTCCGGCGGCAATACGCTGGCTGACGGGCAACGGGGCGGTGGCGTCGCGGGCGCGCAGCGCGTAGCCATCCATGGCGCTGTTGTCCTCCGGTGGCACCGCGACGGAGGCGATCACATCGTCGGCCAGCACCATGCCACACGCCGTCTGCAGACAGCGCAGCTCGCTGGCAGGCGGTGGGGGGGCGCTGGCCAACAGGGTCGCCAGCGCTTCATCAACCGGCAGTAGCGGCTTCACGACAGCGTAGCGCGGGCCCGCAGCACCCCAACGAAGTTACAGGGCCGGTGATCGCTGTCCAGCTGTTCACGAATAATGCCAGTCCAGGCGGTGCGACAGGCACCGGTGGAACCCGGCATGCAGAAGATGAGCGTGTTGTTGGCGAGGCCGCCCAGGGCACGCGACTGCACCGTCGACGATCCGATTTCTGCAAACGACAAGGCGCGGAACACTTCACCAAAACCCTCAATGGATTTATCGAACAGCGGCGCCACCGCTTCAGGCGTGGAATCGCGCCCGGAAAACCCGGTGCCGCCGGTCACCAGCACCACCTGCACGGCGGGCTCGGCTATCCAGACCGACAGCAGCGCGCGAATCTGGTAGATGTCATCGGGCACGATGTTGTGCGCGAAGCAGCTGTGACCCGCGGCTTCAAGCGCCTGCACCAGATACTGGCCCGAGGTGTCGGTGTCGGGCGTACGGGTGTCGGATACCGTCAGCACGGCAATCGAGAGACCGATCCCCGGGCCGCTTGCGGACGATGCAGACATCAGCCTGAGGCCTCCTTGCTTGCCTGTTGTTGTTGACGTTGATAGAAATACTGGCGCACGGTATCGGCGACGAAACTGCGCCAGGAAACCTGTTTGATGGCAAAGGTGCTGCGGATGCGGTTGCACTGCAGTGAACGGTTCAGCGCCCGGCCCGGGCCACCCAGCAACTGCAACTGCACGGCGTCGGGCGAGAACCGTGAGAACTGCGAGGCGGAAGCCAGCAACGCTTCTGCAAACTCATAACAGTTGGTCGTATCCGTGCTGCAGTAATGGTAGATACCCCAGGACTCGGCGCCGGCACCCAACTGGTCGAGCATGCCTGCCACAACCCGGGCGGCGTCCAGGGACTCAACGGGGCAGCCCCTGAGCTGGTTGTCCAGTGACAGGGTCCCGCCGGCGATCAGCTGTTCCAGCATATGCGACAACACGTTGACGCCGGCTGCTGAAAATACCGGGCCGAGACGCAGCACCACGTGCCGTTCGCAGGTCTCGCTGGCGCGGGTTTCCGCCGCCGCCAGCAAGCGACCCACCGTTTCAGGATTGTCAGGGGGGTCCTGTTCGCGATAACCGCGCTCCGCATCGCCTGCGAACACGCGCGCGCTGGACACCAGGAAATAGCTGGCATCACTGCGCTGGCAGGCCTTGGCCAACCAGTGACTGCGCTCAACATCCAGTTCGTTGATCAACTCGCCGCTGTCGATTGCGCCCTGCAGACGCACATCAACCACGATGTCCGCACGCGCGCGGCGCACAACCTTCTTGGCATGGCGCTCGCTTTTCCAGCGCGACACCGAGCTGGAAACACTTTCAAGCTCGTGCCGACCCCAGCGCTTCAGGTGATCCGCCAGGGCCAGTCCCAGAGAGCTGTCCGAACCGATCAAGAGGACGCGCACACCAGCCCCCCCGGATCACTGCCGCACGCTGCGGGCGAAACAACCGCCTCAGAAAGGAATGTCGTCGTCAAAGTCGTCAAAGTCACCGGGAGGTGTATTGCTCGCCGGCGCACGTGCGCCGCCCGATGCGGCGGGAGCTTGCTGCTGCGGCGCCGCGCTCTGGTTGTACTCATCGCGCCCATAGTTGTCGCCGCCCATCTGGCCGCCGCCGGGGCGACTGTCCAGCATCTGCATCTCGTTGGCCACGATTTCCGTGGTGTACCGGTCCTGGCCGTCCTGTGCCTGCCACTTGCGCGTGCGCAGAGAGCCTTCAACATACACCTTGGAGCCCTTTTTCAGGTATTCACCGGCAATCTCCGCCAGCCGATTGAAGAACACCACGCGGTGCCACTCCGTGCGCTCCTGGGGCTGGCCGGTCTGCTTGTCCTTCCAGCTCTCGGAGGTGGCCAGATTGACGTTGGTCACCGCACCGCCTGACGGCATGTAGCGCACTTCCGGATCCGCGCCCAGATTACCGACGAGTATGACTTTGTTGACGCCCCGTGAAGCCATGGTAACTCCTCTTTCGTGGACGGTTGGCGATTGGAAATAACTGCGAGGACTATAACAATCCACCTGTGCAATTGCGACACCACATCACGCCAAAACCCATCGGTTCCGGCCCCGGCTGGCGCCCGGCACTCAGGGCGCGGCTTCGCCCAGTCCGGACTCGCCGTGAACAGGTGCCGGCAGTGCCACCAGCATCCACACCGCGATAACCAGCAGGCACAACTCGGTAATGCCAACGACGCCGTAGTGCTGGAGTACCCAGCCACCCGCGGCACCGCCGGCGAAAATACCGAGAAACTGCGCGGTGGAGAATATGCCCAGCGCCGTGCCCTTGGCCTCGGGTGCCACCGCCTTGCTGACCAGGGAGGGCAGTACCGCCTCCATGTAGTTGAACCCGACGAAGAATAGCCACAGTGCCACGCAAAACAGCCACGGCGTGGCTGCCAGACCGAGCAGCGCCAGAGCCACCATCAATACGGCGATAGCGACAAGAAACACGAGATGGTGGCGGCCGCCGCGCTCCGCCAGCCGCATCATGGGCAGAATGCCCAGCACCGACAGCACAACCGCGGGCAGGTAAATCTGCCAATGGTGCTCGCGAGCCAGCCCAACCACCGACTCCAGCGCCCCGGGTACAATCTGGAAGCTGGCCATGAGCACAAAATGGAGGACAAAAATGCCGATATCCAGCCGCAGCAGCGTGCCGTTGCGCAGGCTGGCGCGGAACAAGCGGGGCCGCGTGCCAACTTCGGTGTAGGTCACCCCGCTGCGAGGCGGGTCCGGCACCTGCCAGAGCACCACCACGATACCCAACAACGCCAATGCCGCAGTGACGCCGAACACGGCCTCCAGCCCGCCCATTCCCGCTATCAGCGGCCCCAGCACGAGGGCCAGGGCGAAGGCCAGGCCAATACTCGCACCCACCACCGCCATCGCCTTGGTGCGCTGCTCCCGGGACGTGAGATCAGCCACCAGAGCCATCACACTGCTGGCAATCGCCCCGGCACCCTGCAGGGCGCGACCAAGAATGATGCCCTGGATGCTCTCGGCCAGTGCTGCCACCACACTGCCCGCCGCAAATACCAGCAGACCGCCAATAATCACCGGCTTGCGGCCGATGCGATCGGAGAGCCAGCCCAGGGGGATTTGCAGTGACGCCTGGGTGAGCCCGTACACGCCCAGCGCCACCCCGATCAGGGTGGGCGTCGCGCCGGCAAAGTCCACGGCGTACAGGGCCAGTAGCGGCAGCACCATGAACAGGCCCAGCATGCGCACGTTGTACAGCAAAGCCAGTGAGGCCACTGAGCGCCGCTCAACGGACGACATGGGATGTTTGGTAATCACAGCAGGACAGGCACTTTGCAAAAGCCGCTATGGTAACAGCTTCGCTTTCGCTGTGGCATCCACTCGGCAGACGCCTGCGTACCACCCGGTAACCTTTTGCCTCGACACGACAACACGACCTATACTGTCGGGTTCGACCGATACCCCCCGACCGGAGACACATGGACACCATTCACGTCCGCGGTGCACGCACCCACAACCTGAAGAACATCGACCTCGACATCCCCCGGGACAAACTGGTTGTCATCACCGGGCTCTCGGGGTCGGGGAAGTCTTCACTGGCCTTCGACACGCTGTATGCCGAAGGGCAGCGGCGCTATGTGGAGTCGCTGTCCACCTATGCCAGGCAGTTCCTGTCGATGATGGAAAAGCCCGACATGGACCATATCGAGGGTCTGTCGCCCGCTATTTCCATCGAACAGAAGTCCACATCCCACAATCCGCGCTCCACCGTGGGTACCATTACCGAGATATACGACTACCTGCGCCTGCTGTACGCACGTGTCGGGGAACCGCGCTGCCCGGAACACGGTGAGAGCCTGCAGGCCCAGACGGTGAGCCAGATGGTCGATTCCGTGCTGGCCATGCCCGAGGGCAGCAAACTGATGTTGCTGGCGCCCGTGGTGCGGGCGCGCAAGGGTGAGCACCTGCATGTCTTTGAGGAGCTGCGCGCCGCCGGCTTTGTACGTGCCAGGGTCGATGGCATTATCACCGAGCTTGATGACCTTCCCGACCTCGACAAAAAGCGCAAACATGACATCGAGGTGGTGGTAGACCGCTTCAAGGTGCGCGCCGATCTCAGCCTGCGACTGGCGGAATCCTTCGAAACGGCGCTGGGCCTCACCGATGGCCTCGCCACGATCAGCCCCATGGAGGGCGACGGCGGGGACATCATGTTCTCCGCCCGTTTCGCTTGCCCCGTCTGCGGCCACAGCATCGACGAACTGGAGCCGCGGCTGTTTTCCTTCAATAACCCCGCCGGTGCCTGCTCCAGCTGTGACGGCCTGGGCGTCAAGCAGTATTTCGACCCGGCGCGTGTCGTCCTGCACCCGGAGTCCAGCCTCGCCGAAGGCGCCATACGCGGCTGGGACCGGCGCAACGTGTACTACTTCCACATGCTGACCAGCCTCGCCGACCACTACGGTTTCTCCATCGACACCCCCTTTGCACAGCTGAAGAAAGCCCACCAGCAGGCCATTCTCCAGGGCAGTGGAAATGAGGAGATCAGCTTCGCCTACATGAATGATCGCGGCGACGTCTACAAGCGCAAGCATCCCTTTGAGGGGATACTGCCCAATATGGAAAGGCGCTATCGGGACACGGAGTCCCAGTCGGTGCGTGAAGAGCTGTTCAAGTTCATGTCGACGCAACCCTGCCCTGACTGCGGCGGCACCCGCCTGTGCCGGGATGCACGCCACGTATTCGTGGACGATCGCGACCTGCCCAGCATTGCGGAGATGCCGGTGGGCGAGGCGGAGATCTACTTCGGCAACCTGACCCTGCCGGGCCGCAAGGGTGAAATCGCCGGCAAGATCCTCAAGGAGCTGCGTGCGCGGTACCGCTTTCTGGTCGATGTGGGGCTGAATTACCTGACGCTGAGCCGCAGCGCGGAAACCCTCTCCGGTGGCGAGGCACAGCGCATACGCCTGGCTTCGCAGATTGGCGCCGGTCTGGTCGGCGTGATGTACATACTCGACGAGCCGTCTATCGGCCTGCATCAACGGGACAATGAACGCCTGCTCGGCACGCTGACGCATCTGCGCGACCTGGGGAATACGGTTCTGGTAGTAGAGCACGATGAGGACGCCATTCGCAGCGCTGACCACATTATTGACATAGGCCCGGGGGCGGGGGTGCACGGTGGGCGTATTGTGGCCCAGGGCAGCCTGGCGGATATCGTGGGTAACGCGGACTCCCTGACTGGCGCCTACCTGTCCGGCAAGCGCTCTATCGCCGTACCCGCAAAGCGCACCCCTGTGGACCGCAAGAAAATGCTCACGCTCTCTGGCGCCACGGGCAACAACCTGCAAAACGTCACCCTGGAGCTGCCACTGGGGCTACTGACCTGCGTCACGGGCGTATCCGGCTCCGGCAAGTCCACCCTGGTCAACAACACGCTGTACCCCCTCGCCGCTACCGAGCTCAATGGTGCCACCACCCTGACACCGGCGCCCTACTCGGCGATCACTGGCATGCAGCACATCGATAAATGCATCGACATCGACCAGAGCCCGATTGGCCGCACGCCCCGCTCCAACCCGGCGACCTATACCGGCATCTTTACCCCGGTGCGGGAATTGTTCTCCGGCACCCAGGAGGCGCGCTCGCGTGGCTACAAACCCGGCCGTTTCAGCTTCAACGTCAAGGGGGGTCGCTGTGAAGCCTGCCAGGGCGATGGCGTCACCAAGGTAGAGATGCACTTCCTGCCCGACATCTATGTCCCCTGCGATGTCTGCAAGGGCAAGCGCTATAACCGCGAGACGCTGGAAGTCCGCTACAAGGGCAAGAATATCCACGAGGTGCTGGAGATGACGGTGGAAGATGCGCTGGCCTTCTTCGAGCCGGTGCCGGCCATCGCGCGCAAGCTGCAAACACTGATGGATGTCGGCCTGTCCTACATACGCCTCGGACAGGCAGCAACTACCTTGTCAGGTGGGGAGGCACAGCGAGTCAAGCTATCGCGGGAACTGTCCAAGCGCGATACCGGCAAGACTCTGTACATCCTCGATGAGCCCACCACGGGCCTGCACTTTGAGGACATTCGCCAACTGCTGGAGGTGCTGCACCGCCTGCGGGATCACGGCAATACCGTGGTGATCATTGAGCACAACCTGGATGTGATCAAAACGGCGGACTGGCTGGTAGACCTGGGGCCGGAAGGCGGCTCGGGCGGCGGCCAGATTATCGCGACAGGTACGCCGGAGGAGGTTGCGGAAGCGCCCGGTTCATATACCGGGATGTTCCTCAAGCCGCTGTTGACGCGCGCTGCCGGCGGGCCCAGCAAGGCCGGGGCTGTGCGGAAGCGGAAGAAGAAGGCGGCTGCGTAGGCTGCGCAGGCTGTGGTGGTGCCGGCGCCCAGCAGCGTTACCCCGGCCACTGCGGACACGCCGTGAACCCGTCCATGGGGGCTCGGCGGCGGCCGTCCTGGCCGCCGACGGTCCGCTGCGGCCGGGGTAACGCTGCTGGGCTTGTCGTGCTGGGGTGGTTCGCTGTGGCGGGGGAACGCTGGTGGGCTTGTCGTACTGGGGTGGTTCGCTGTGGCGGGGTAACGCTGGTGAGCTTGTCGTGATTAACACCGCGAGCGCGTGTTGTCTTCGCGGCGAATTGCGGGCACAAAAAAGCCGGGCGGTGCCCGGCTTTTTAATGGAAGGCTTTACGCCTCCTCGCTTGCCACGTCATCCGACGCTGGGCGATCGACCAGTTCGACGTAGGCCATGGGAGCCTTGTCGCCCGCGCGATAGCCGCACTTCATGATGCGAATGTAACCGCCCGGACGCGCCTGGTAGCGCGGCCCGAGTTCGGCAAACAACTTGCCCACTGCAGCCTTGTCGCGCATGCGATCAAAGGCGAGGCGACGATTCGCCACGCTGTCGCTCTTGGCCAGGGTGATCAGCGGCTCAGCGTAGCTGCGCAGCTCTTTCGCCTTGGGCAAAGTGGTTTTGATCAACTCGTGCTCTACCAGAGACACGGTCATGTTACGGAACATGGCCTTGCGGTGGGAGGCATTCCGATTCAACTGACGTCCGCTATGACGGTGACGCATTTTTCCTTTCCTATACTCTCTGTGCTATCTCAGCACTGCCAACTGGTAACTCGTGTGTTTAGATGCTCAACACCCGGTCGTCGTTTCGGAGGCTGGCCGGCGGCCAGTTGTCCAGGCGCATACCCAGCGACAAGCCGCGGGACGCCAGTACATCCTTGATTTCAGTCAGTGACTTCTTGCCCAGGTTCGGGGTTTTCAGCAGTTCAACTTCAGTGCGCTGAACGAGGTCACCGATGTAGTAAATATTCTCTGCTTTCAGACAGTTGGCGGAACGCACTGTCAGCTCAAGGTCATCGACCGGGCGCAGCAGGATGGGGTCGACTTCGTCTTCCTCAACCACAGACTCGCTCTGGCTCTCACTTTCGAGGTCGACAAACACGGCCAACTGCTGCTGCAGGATGGTCGCTGCACGACGGATAGCCTCTTCGGGATCGATGGTGCCGTTGGTTTCGAGGTCGAGCACCAGCTTGTCGAGGTCAGTCCGCTGCTCGACACGCGCCGCTTCCACCACATAGGCCACCCGGTTGATGGGTGAGAACGTGGCGTCGAGGTGCAGCCGGCCTATCGCCCGCGTCTCCTCTTCAGGGTTCTCCCTGGAATCAGCCGGTGAGTAGCCGCGGCCGCGAGCCACGGTCAGCTTCATGCTGATGTCCGAGTTGCCATTGAGGTGGCAAATCACGTGATCGGGATTGCGGATCTCGATGTCATGGTCAACCTGGATATCACCCGCAGTGACTACACCGGGGCCCTTGCGGCTCAGGGTCAGCTCAGCTTCATCCTTGCCGTTCATGACCAGGGCAACACCCTTGAGGTTCAGCAGGATCTCGATAACGTCTTCCTGCACACCCTCGATAGCGCTGTACTCATGCTCCACGCCGTCAATTTCGACTTCCGTAATGGCGCAGCCGGGCATGGAAGACAGCAGTATGCGACGCAGGGCGTTGCCGAGCGTATGGCCAAAGCCCCGCTCCAGCGGCTCCAGGGTGACCTGCGCACGAGTGCTCGTCTTTTCTTCGACGTTGATAACCCGCGGAGTCAAAAATTCGTTTACTGCTGTCTGCATTCTGGCACCTGTATGAGTAGGTTAGTCCTAAGTCCGGATTACTTGGAGTACAGTTCCACGATCAGGTTTTCGTTGATCTCGGAAGACAGATCCTGGCGCTCAGGGGCTGACTTGAACACTCCTTCCAGCTTATCGCTATTGAAATCAATCCACTCGGCATCACCGCGCTGAGCGGCCAGTGCCAGGGCAGACTGCACGCGCAGTTGCTTCTTTGCCTTTTCCCGCAGGGACACCACATCGCCTGCCTTCACCTGGTAGGATGCGACGTTGACCACCGCACCGTTGACCAGAATACCCTTGTGGGACACCAGCTGACGCGCTTCGGCACGCGTGGAGCCGAAGCCCATGCGGTAAACGACGTTGTCGAGGCGGCTTTCCAACAACTGCAGAAGGTTTTCACCGGTAGCGCCTTTCAGGCGAGCGGCTTCCTTGTAGTAGTTGCGGAACTGCTTCTCCAGTATGCCGTAGATACGGCGCACTTTCTGCTTTTCACGCAGCTGTACACCGTAATCAGACAGACGGCCGCGGCGTGCGCCGTGCTGACCGGGGGCGGATTCGGGTTTGCACTTACTTTCGAGTGCGCGCACACCGCTCTTGAGGAACAGGTCTGTTCCTTCGCGGCGGGCCAGCTTGCACTTGGGTCCAATGTATCGAGCCATGTCAGTTGTTCCTGCTAAGCGCTTGTCTTGATATTAGACGCGACGTTTCTTGGGCGGACGGCAGCCATTGTGCGGAATCGGCGTCACGTCGGTGATGTTGGTGATCTTGTAGCCACAGGCATTGAGCGCGCGCACTGCGGACTCACGGCCGGGGCCAGGGCCTTTCACCTGAACATCGAGGTTCTTCAGCCCATATTCCTTGGCTGCTTCACCGGCGCGCTCTGCAGCGACCTGGGCCGCAAACGGCGTGCTCTTACGTGAGCCACGGAAACCGGAACCACCAGAAGTTGCCCAGCTCAGGGTGTTGCCCTGGCGGTCAGTGATAGTGATGATCGTGTTGTTGAAAGACGCGTGAACGTGCGCAATGCCGTCCACCACGGTCTTGGTAATCTTCTTGCGAGTGGTCTTGCCACCTGGCTTGGCCATACTGTTTTTCCTGCTTTAATATCAACACTGCACCCGGTGCAGCTACACTAAAAAGGATTCGCGGGTACGAGTCCCTTACTTGCGAATCGGCTTGCGCGGCCCCTTGCGGGTACGAGCATTGGTCTTGGTGCGCTGACCGCGGAGCGGCAGGCTGCGACGGTGACGCAGGCCACGGTTGCAACCCAGGTCCATCAGGCGCTTGATGTTCATGGACACTTCACGACGCAGGTCGCCCTCGACCGTCATTTCGCCCACCTTGGTCCGCAGCGCGTCCATCTGCGCCTCGTCGAGATCGCCAATCTTCACGTCCTCGGCGACACCGGCCTCGACGCACAGGCGGCGCGCCTGTGTACGACCCACGCCAAAAATGTAGGTCAGAGCGATAACGGTGTGCTTGTTATCAGGTATGTTGACGCCGGCAATACGAGCCATCCAACTTTCTCCAAATACTCAAATCGTCGCTTTGCACTGGGCAGAAACACCTGACCGCTCAACCTGCAAGGTCGAGGGTGTGTGGCGCGAAAGGCGCAGCATTCTAGCGATATGTTTACTAAAAATCAACAGTCAGTTTCCCGGGCCGATCAGCCCTGGCGCTGCTTGTGACGCGGATCGGTATTGCAGATAACACGCACGACGCCCTTGCGACGGACCACCTTGCAGTTCCTGCAGACCTTCTTTACTGATGCACGTACTTTCATTTCACTTCTCTCCAATGACCGGCCAGCACTTTTTAGCGACCGGAAGCACCATAGTTGTTCAGCTTCGCTTTCTTCATCACCGAGTCGTACTGGTGAGACATCAAGTGGCTCTGCACCTGGGCCATAAAGTCCATGACCACGACCACCACGATCAGCAGCGACGTACCACCCAGGTAGAACGGTACATTCCACATCACCACCAGGAACTGGGGCATCAGACACACCAGCGCGATGTAGGCAGAGCCGAAAACCGTCAACCGGGTCAACACGCCGTCAATGTAGTTCGCTGTCTGCTGACCGGGGCGGATACCGGGTACAAAGGCACCGGAACGCTTCAGGTTGTCGGCCACTTCCTGCGGATTGAACATCAACGCCGTATAAAAGAAGCAGAAGAACACCACAAACGCCGTGAACAACAGAATGTTCAGCGGCTGCCCCGGGCCAATGGCCAGCGCCAGGTCCTGCAGCCAGTCCGCAGAACCGCCTGAACCGAACCACTGCGCGATGGACGCCGGGAACAGCAGGATGCTGCTGGCGAAAATTGCCGGAATCACCCCTGCCATGTTCACCTTCAGCGGCAGGTGCGAGCTCTGCGCCTGCATCATCTTCCGACCTTGCTGGCGCTTGGCGTAGTTGACCGTTATCCGGCGCTGACCGCGCTCGATGAACACAATCATGTAGATGACGGCTACGGCCAGCGTCAGGATAAACAGCAGCACCAGGATGTTCAGTTCGCCCTGGCGCGCCTGCTCCAGCGACTGTCCAATCGCCGCGGGAAGGCCGGCAACAATACCGGCGAAGATCAACAGGGATATCCCGTTACCCACGCCTTTCTCGGTGATCTGCTCACCCAGCCACATCATGAATACCGCGCCGGTTACCAGTGAGGTAATCGCGATAACGTAGAAGACCACCGAGGTGTCGTAGGACATCCCCTGGTTGGCCATACCCACCGTCATGCCGGTCGCCTGGATGATGGCGAGGACAACCGTCAGGTAGCGCGTATACTGGCTGATCTTGCGACGGCCAGACTCGCCTTCTTTCTTCAGCGCTTCCAGCTGCGGCGTCACTGCCGACATCAACTGCATGATGATGGATGCAGAGATGTAAGGCATGATCCCCAGCGCAAGAATACTCATGCGCTCCAATGCGCCGCCGGAGAACATATTCGCCAGCCCCAGTATCGTGCCCTGATTCTGGTTGAACAGCGCCGCCAGCTGGGCAGGATCTATCCCCGGGACAGGTATATGGGTACCAATCCGGTAAACGATAATGGCCAGCAAAACAAAACGAAGGCGAGCAAAAAGCTCGCCCAGTCCTGCCTTGTTAGACCCTGGCAGCTGACCCGTCGCCATTTATTCCTCGACCTTCCCGCCGGCCTGCTCAATGGCAGCACGGGCGCCCTTGGTCACAACCAGGCCCTTGACGGTCACAGGCTTGCTCAGCTCGCCTGACAGGAACACCCGCACGCGAAGCACGTCCTGACGAATCACGTCAGCTGCCTTCAGCGCATCGATATCCACGACATCACCGTCGACGGCATTCAGTTCGCCCAGGCGAACCTGCGCAGTCGTACGGGACACACGTGACGTGAAGCCGTACTTGGGCAGGCGCTTCTGCAAGGGCATCTGGCCGCCTTCAAAACCGGGACGCACGGTGCCGCCGGAGCGTGACTTCTGCCCCTTGTGCCCGCGACCCGCTGTCTTGCCCAGGCCACTGCCGATACCACGGCCAACGCGCTTGCCTTCCTTGCGCGAACCCGGGTTCGGCCCCAGGGTATTCAGTCGCATTACGTCTGACATGATTTACTCCTCGATCCGAACCATATAGTTCACTTTATTGATCATGCCGCGCACAGAGGGGGTATCTTCCACCTCTACGGTATGACCAATTCGGCGCAGACCCAGGCCCGCGATACAGGCGCGGTGGTTCTTCAACCGACCGTGGACGCTCTTGGTCTGCGTCACTTTGATAGTAGCTTTAGCCATGACTCGCCAACCCAGTAATTAGTTCAGAATTTCTTCGACAGTTTTGCCGCGCTTTGCCGCCACGTCGTCCGGTGAAGACATGTCGCGCAGACCGTTGAAGGTTGCACGCACCACGTTTACCGGGTTGGTAGAGCCGTAGCACTTGGCCAGTACGTTGTGGACCCCGGCGATTTCAAGCACCGCACGCATCGCGCCGCCGGCGATGACGCCCGTACCTTCAGACGCAGGCTGCATGTACACCTTGGAGGCGCCGTGGCTGGCCTTGACCGGATACTGGATGGTGCCGTGGCTCAGCTCCACTTGGATCATGTTGCGACGTGCGGCTTCCATCGCCTTCTGGATCGCAACAGGCACTTCACGCGCCTTGCCGCGGCCGAAGCCGACCTTGCCATTGCCATCGCCAACAACAGTCAGCGCGGTAAAGCTGAAGATCCGGCCACCCTTGACCACTTTGGCAACACGGTTGACCTGTACCAGCTTCTCCTGGAGATCACCGTCCTGCTGCTGCTTCTTCTGATCGTTAAACGCCATAACCTTACCCTAGAATTCCAGTCCACTTTCACGGGCAGCATCGGCAAGCGCCTTGACACGTCCGTGGTACTTGTAGCCTGCGCGATCAAACGCAACCTTCTCGATTCCGGCGGCCTTGGCGCGTTCCGCCACCAGCTTGCCTACGGCTGCCGCAGCTTCCTGGTTGCCGGTGCTGCCAGCACGCAGGCTGCTGTCCAGCGTCGAGGCGCTGGCCAGAACACGATCCCCTGCGGGCGCGATGATCTGGGCGTAGATATGCCGTGGCGTACGGTGCACGCTGAGACGATTGACGCCCTGCTCACGCATACGGTTGCGAGCGCGACGTGCGCGACGCAGCCTTGAATCATTCTTTGCACTCATCTCAACCTACCTACTTCTTCTTGGCTTCTTTACGCCGCACGTTCTCAGTGGCGTAGCGAATACCCTTGCCCTTGTAAGGCTCTGGCGGACGGAAGCTGCGAATCTCTGCAGCCGCCTGGCCTACAGCCTGCTTGTCGATACCCTTGACCACGACTTCGGTCTGGGTCGGCGTTTCAGCGCTTACGCCTTCCGGGAGTTGATAGTCAACCGGGTGCGACAGGCCAACGGTGAGGTTCACCGACTTGCCGTCTGCCTTGGCGCGGTAGCCAACGCCGTTGAGTACCAGCTTCTTTTCCCAGCCTTCGCTGACGCCGATCACCATGTTGTTCAGCAGCGCGCGCGTGGTACCGGCAAGCGCTTTGCTCTTGTCGCCGTCATAGGCGATATTGAGAGCACCATCTTCTTCGTTGATGGCGATACCCACGCCCAACTCGAGCGCCAGCGTGCCTTTGCCACCCTTGACGGTCACGTCGCGACCGCTCTGGGTTACGGTCACCCCTTTCGGCAGCTGAACCGGATTTTTTGCGACTCTAGACATGTTGAATGCCCTTCTTCAGTAATTCTAGAAAACGGTGCAGAGCACTTCGCCACCAACACCGGCAGCGCGGGCTGCCCGGTCGGTCATAACGCCCTTGGACGTGGACACGATGGCCACTCCGAGTCCGTTGCGAATCGTCGGCAATTCGTCCTTGGCCGCGTAGCTACGCAGACCAGGGCGGCTCACACGGTCAATCTCGGCGATGACGGGCTTGCCTTCGTAATACTTCAGCTCGATGCTGAGGCGCGGCTTGCCCGACTCGGCGGAGGCCGCGAAGTCACTGATGTAACCTTCCTGCTTGAGCACCTCGGCAACAGCAGCCTTGAGCTTGGAACCCGGCATTTCTACCCGGGCCTTGCCGGCCATTTGTGCGTTCCGGATGCGGGTCAGCATATCTGACAGCGGATCTTGCATACTCATGATCGAATCTCTCCGTTACCAGCTGGCTTTAACCAGACCCGGTACATCACCGCGCATCGCTGCTTCACGCAGCTTGTTGCGGCACAGGCCAAATTTACGATAGACGCCGTGAGGACGACCGGTGAGCTGGCAACGACGCTGCTTGCGTACCGGGCTGGCGTCGCGTGGAAGCTTCTGCAGAGCGATCTGCGCGTCCCACTTGGCGTCATCGGATGCGTTCTGATCGTTCAGGATGGCCTTCAACGCGGCGCGCTTGCCGGCATACTTGACCACCATCTGCGCGCGCTTTTTCTCACGTGCGATCATCGATTTCTTAGCCATTACTTGCCTCTTAACCTTTCAGGGGGAAGTTGAAAGCACGCATCAGGGCGCGACCTTCATCATCCGTACGAGCCGTGGTGGTGATGGTGATATCCATACCGCGCAGCGTGTCCACCTGGTCGTACTCGATTTCCGGGAAAATGATCTGCTCGCTGACACCCATGGCAAAGTTACCGCGGCCGTCAAACGACTTCGGACTGATACCGCGGAAGTCGCGGATCCGCGGGATCGCGATGGTGATCAGGCGCTCCAGGAACTCGTACATGCGGTCGGAACGCAGTGTGACCTTGCAGCCAATCGGCCAGCCGTCACGGATCTTGAAGCCAGCAATGGAGCGCCGGGCCAGGGTGATCACGGGCTTCTGGCCGGAGATCTTCTCCATGTCGGCGACAGCGTTCTCCAACACCTTCTTGTCGCCCACGGCCTCACCAACACCCATGTTCAGGGTGATCTTGGTGATGCGGGGTATCTCCATCACATTGCTCAAACCCAGCTCTTCCCGCAGCCGAGGAGCGATTTCGCTCTTGTACCTTTCTTTCAACGTTGCCATGTCTTTTACCCTTGACCCCCGAATCAGGCGTCAATCGCCTCGCCACTGGATTTGAAGATACGCACTTTGGTATCCCCATCAACTTTGTAACCCACCCGGTCGGCCTTGCTGGTCGACGGGTTGTAAATTGCCACATTGGACACCTGGATCGGCGCTTCGCGCTCGACGATGCCACCGGCGACGCCCATCTGCGGGTTCGGCCGGGTGTGCTTCTTCACCATGTTAATGCCGGAGACAACCACGCGATTGTCAGCGAGCACCTTGCGAACCTTGCCGCGCTTACCCTTGTCCTTGCCGGCCAGGATAATCACTTCGTCATCGCGCTTGATCTTGGACATTACAGTTTCCTCTCCTCCTGGCCGAATCAGATTACTTCGGGAGCCAGAGAAATAATCTTCATAAACTTCTCGCCGCGCAGCTCACGAGTTACGGGGCCAAAAATACGGGTGCCGATCGGCGCCTGCTGGTTGTTCAGCAGTACGGCGGCGTTATCGTCGAACTTGATCAGCGAGCCATCGGGACGACGTACGCCCTTGCGCGTACGCACCACAACCGCCGTCATGACCTGGCCTTTCTTGACCTTGCCGCGCGGGATTGCTTCCTTCACCGTCACCTTGATGAGGTCACCGACGCGCGCATAGCGACGCTTGGAGCCACCCAGCACCTTGATGCACATCACCCGACGGGCACCGCTGTTGTCAGCGACTTCCAAATACGACTCTGTCTGAATCATCTCTTACTCCAAACTGCGGCGAGGCCGCAAATTACAGCGCTTAAACCTGCTGGGCGTTTTCCACTACTTCGAGCAACTTCCAGGTCTTGCTCTTGGAAATGGGCCGGGACTCGGTCACCTTCACGGTGTCACCAATACTGCAGACGTTGTTCTCGTCGTGCGCGTGGATCTTCGACGAACGGGTGATGTACTTGCCGTACACCGGGTGCTTGACCCGCCGCTCGATCAGGACCGTGATGGTCTTGTCCATTTTGTTGCTGACAACCTTGCCGGTTGCCGTCCGTATACGCTTTTCTGCACCAGACATGTTCAGTTACCCGCCTTTTCGTTCAGCACAGTCTTGACGCGTGCGATGTCGCGCTGGTTCTGCTGCAGCAGGTGTGTCTGCCCCAGCTGACCAGTGGACTTCTGCATGCGCAGCTTGAACTGCTCTTCACGCAGGGTGAGCAGCTGCTTGTTGAGGTCCTCGGGGGACTTGTCACGCAATTCGCTAGCTTTCATCACATCACCGACCGTTTAACAAATGTAGTGGCTACCGGAATCTTCGCGGCTGCCAGGGCAAACGCCTCGCGCGCAAGCTCCTCGGACACACCCTGCACTTCGTACAGAACCTTGCCCGGCTGAACCTGGGCCACCCAGTATTCAACGTTACCCTTACCCTTACCCTGACGTACTTCCAACGGCTTGCCGGTGATCGGCTTGTCGGGGAAGACCCGGATCCAGATTTTTCCGCCACGCTTGATGTGGCGGGTCATCGCACGACGAGCTGCCTCGATCTGGCGCGCAGTAATACGGCCGCGGCCAGTGGCCTTGAGGCCGAACTCGCCAAAGCTGACCTTGCTGCCGCGCTCTGCGAGGCCGCGGTTGCGGCCCTTCATCATCTTGCGGAATTTTGTACGCTTAGGTTGAAGCATCTGCGTAACCCTTAATTAGTTGCTGTCTTCTTGGCGCTGTCGGAATGGTTCTCCGTGCCAATCACTTCACCCTTGAAGATCCACACCTTGACGCCGATGATGCCGTACGTGGTAGATGCCTCGTAGGTCGCGTAGTCGATGTCTGCGCGCAGGGTGTGCAGCGGCACACGACCTTCGCGGTACCATTCGGTACGCGCAATTTCTGCACCGCCCAGACGACCACCGACCTGGATCTTGATACCCTCGGCACCCTGGCGCATCGCGTTCTGCACCACGCGCTTCATGGCGCGACGGAACATCACACGGCGCTCGAGCTGCTGCGCCACGTTCTGGGCAACCAGCTTCGCATCCAGGTCGGGCTTACGGATCTCTTCGATGTTGATGTGCACCGGCACACCCATCTTGTCTGCAAGTGTCTTGCGCAGGCCGTCAACATCCTCACCCTTCTTACCAATCACGATACCGGGACGGGCTGTGTGAATGGTGATGCGTGCGGTTTGCGCCGGGCGCTCAATAACGACGCGGCTCACGGAAGCGTGCTCCAGCGTCTTCTCGATGTACTTGCGCACCTCAAGATCGGTAATCAGCGTTTTCGCATAGTTTTTGCTATCCGCATACCAGATCGAGTTGTGATCCTTGACGATACCTAAACGTATGCCGACCGGATGTACTTTCTGACCCATGTGGTCTTCTCCTGAACTTAGCCTTGGCCGTCTGCAACTTTCACTGTGATATGACAGGAGCGCTTGAAAATGCGATCCGCGCGACCCTTGGCGCGAGGCCGCAGACGCTTCATGGTCATACCTTCGTCGACAAAGATGCTGGACACCTTGAGCTCATCCACATCCGCGCCTTCATTGTTCTCAGCATTGGCAATCGCAGAATCAAGAATCTTCTTGACGATGTGAGCTGCCTTTTTGGTGCTGAATTCGAGCAGGCTCAGCGCCTCCTCGACAGGCTTACCGCGCACCTGGTCTGCAACCAGGCGGGCCTTCTGGGCCGAGATCCGCGCACCTTTCAGTCTTGCTGCAACTTCCATTTTCCTAAACCTCGCTATAGACCAGCGCTTAGCGCTTCGCCTTCTTGTCCACAATGTGCCCTTTGAACGTACGCGTTACCGCAAACTCTCCAAGCTTGTGACCAACCATGTCTTCATTGATCAGGACCGGCACATGCTGACGGCCATTGTGGATGGCGATTGTCAGACCGACCATATCCGGCGATATCATGGAACGGCGCGACCAGGTCTTGATCGGGCGACGGTCGTTGCTTTCAATCGCTGCTTCAACTTTCTTCATCAAGTGAAGGTCGATAAAGGGACCTTTTTTCAGTGAACGCGGCACAGTGTCTTCCTCTAATCTCTCGGCTCTATCGACCGAACTTATTTCTTGCCACGACGGCGTACAATCAGGCCGTCAGTGCGCTTGTTCGAACGCGTCTTGTAGCCCTTGGTCGGCGTGCCCCACGGGCTCACCGGGTGACGGCCACCTGAGGTGCGGCCTTCGCCACCACCATGCGGGTGATCGACCGGGTTCATGGCCACACCGCGAACGGTCGGGCGCACACCACGCCAGCGCGAGGCACCGGCTTTACCCAGCTTGCGCAGGCTGTGCTCAGAGTTTGAGACCTCGCCGATCGTGGCGCGGCAGTCGGACAACACCTTGCGCATCTCGCCTGAGCGCAGACGCAGGGTTGCGTACTGACCCTCGCGGGCCACCAGCTGCACCGAAGCGCCAGCCGAGCGCGCGACCTGGGCACCCTTGCCGGGCTTCAGCTCCACTGCGTGGATCACCGAACCCACCGGAATATTGCGCAGGGGCAGGCAGTTGCCGGTCTTGATCGGGGCCGCCGAGCCGGACTGCAGGGTATCGCCAGCCTTCACACCCTTCGGAGCGATGATGTAGCGACGCTCGCCATCGGCGAACAGCAACAGGGCGATGCTTGCCGTACGGTTGGGGTCATACTCCAGGCGCTCGACCTTGGCCGGAATACCGTCCTTGGAGCGCTTGAAGTCGATGATCCGGTAGTGCTGCTTGTGACCACCGCCAACGTGGCGCACGGTGATGCGGCCATTGTTGTTACGGCCACCGCGGCGGCTCTGCTTTTCCAGCAGCGGAGCGTAGGGTGCACCCTTGTGCAGATCCTCGCTCACCACGCGAACGACGTGACGGCGTCCGGGCGATGTCGGTTTACTTGTTAAAACTGCCATCTCGCACCTACTCCTTATTCAGCCACGGCAAAGTCGATGTCCTGACCCTGCTCCAGACGAACATATGCCTTCTTCCAGGTTGGACGCGCGCTGAGGCCATACTTGTTACGCTTGACCTTGCCCTTGACCTTGAGGGTCTGGACCGCATCCACCTTTACCTTGAAAAGCTGCTCAACCGACTTCTTGATTTCGGCCTTGGTAGCATTCACGGCGACCTTGAATACATACTGGTTGTTGGCATCCGCCAGCACCGCCGCTTTCTCCGACACGTGCGGCGCTACCAGCACCTGGAAAATCCGCTCCTGGTTCATGCGAGCATCTCCTCAATCTTCTTCACTGCATCCACAGTGACCATCACCTTGTCGTAGGCGATCAGGCTGACCGGATCCACACCGTCCACATCACGCACATCAACCTTGTGCAGATTGCGCGCTGCCAGATACAGGTTTTCACCCAGCTCTGCCGTGACGATCAGCACGTTGTCCAGACCGTATTCACCCAGCTGCTTGACTAGCAGCTTGGTTTTGGGCGCCTCGAGATCCATGCTCTCGACCACAAGCAGGCGATCCTGACGGGCCAGTTCGGACATAATGGAGCGCATGGCCGCACGGTACATCTTGCGGTTCACTTTCTGGGAGTGATCCTGCGGGCGCGCCGCAAAGGTCACACCACCGGTGCGCCAGATCGGCGAGCGAATGGTGCCCGCGCGAGCGCGACCGGTACCCTTCTGACGCCAGGGCTTCTTGCCACCACCGCTGACATCGGAGCGCGTCTTCTGCGCACGTGTACCCTGGCGCGCACCGGCCAGATAGGCCGTCACCACCTGGTGCACCAGATCTTCGTTGTATTCGCGGGCAAAGGCGACATCAGACACTGAAACCGTGCCCGCTGCGGCGTTACCTGGCTTGACTACACTCAATTCCACGTTAGAGACCCCCTAACCTTAAGCCTTGACCGCGGGACGCACGATAACGTCTCCGCCGGGTGCACCGGGGACAGCGCCCTTGATGAGAAGCAGGTTGCGCTCCGCATCAACACGCACGATCTCCAGACCCTGGGTGGTCACCGTTTCCGCGCCCATGTGCCCGGACATTTTCTTGCCCTTGAACACACGACCCGGCGTCTGGCACTGGCCAATGGAGCCCGGGGCGCGATGCGACAGCGAGTTGCCGTGTGTCGCGTCCTGCATGGAGAAGTTCCAGCGCTTGATCACGCCCTGGAAGCCCTTACCCTTGGACTTGCCGGCCACGTCGACCTTCTGGCCGGCGGCAAAATGCGCCACCGTCAGCTCGGAACCCACTGCGGGGGCCTCAACGCCATCCGCCAGACGGAATTCCCAGAGACCGGTACCGGCTTCCACACCCGCCTTCGCGAAGTGGCCCGCTGCTGATTTACTCACTTTCGAGGCCTTGCGGCTGCCCGCTGTGACCTGGATCGCACGATAGCCATCGCTATCGAGTTCTTTGATCTGAGTAACGCGGTTTGGAGTGACCTCCACTACGGTTACTGGTATGGATGCGCCGTCCTCGGTAAAAACACGAGTCATACCGGACTTACGGCCGACTAAGCCAATAGTCATCTTGCTAACCTCTCAGTGTACGGGGCTTACCCTCTATGGCCGCCCCGCCTTGCTTTAAAGAACCGGGCGTTACACACCCGCAGGCCACCGGGCCTACGGGCAGGTCTTGCTACGAATTGTCGTTAACCAAGACTGATCTGTACTTCTACACCTGCTGCCAGGTCCAGTTTCATCAGGGCGTCTACTGTTTTTTCGGTAGGCTCCACGATGTCCAACAAACGCTTGTGGGTACGAATTTCGTACTGGTCACGAGCGTCCTTATTCACGTGCGGGGAAACCAGCACGGTATACTTCTCTTTGCGGGTCGGGAGCGGGATCGGCCCCCGCACCTGGGCGCCTGTGCGGCGCGCCGTTTCCACGATTTCCTGGGTAGACGTATCTATCAGGCGGTGGTCGAAAGCCTTGAGGCGAATGCGAATGCGTTGGTTCTGCACCAGACCTAACTCCAATCAATAAAAAACCAGGGGTCCGCAATGGAGCCCCCCGAAAAAGGAACGCGAATTCTAAAGAGCGCCCTACAGGCTGTCAAGCAGCGTACAGGATTATTTTGCCCGGGAAGGGCCGACTTCAGTCTGCACAATTCACACAATGCGCCGCCGTCGGCAATACCTGCAGGCGCGCCGCGCTGATGGGCTCCCCGCAACGCTCACAGCTACCGTAGGTACCGGCGTCCAGACGGGCGAGGGCGGCGCGGGTATCGGCAATCGACTGCCTGGTTTCCACGCCGATGGCATCCTCCACCTCGTCATTCTCCCGCTCCTGGGCCTGCTCCGCCCAGTCGCCGGAGTGGCTGCGCGTCACGTCGCGCTTGATGCTGGCCAGGCGTCGCTCCAGCTCGGCCAGGGTTGCGTTGAGCTGTGCGCGTACTTCGGCCGTGCTGTCTGAAGTCATGTCAAACCGCCGCGTTGAGCATGCAGTACAGCGCATCCTTGAGATGCAGCCGGCGCACCTTGGCCTGCTCTTCCGTGTGGGTCGCAACCGGCGTCACTTCATTCTCCATGTTTTCCACTTCCCGCGTCAGTTCGTGGTACTCATCGAACAGCTTGCGAAAGTGGGCATCGTTCATTTTCAGCTTGTGGATGCGCTCACGAAACTCCGGGAATTCGTGGACGAGGTCGTGGTGTTCTACTGACATGGGAACTCCTTGCTTATTTGAGGTGAAACCACCGGGTAGCGGCAGCTGCCGGCAGCGTACCAGCCTAGAACAGACACCCTGTGCGGCGCCATGATCCAGATCATGACAAGCGGGCCCCGGGTCGCGCCCCGTCATCTACGACCAGAGCTTGACGCCGGGCCGGCGAGCAGTGACGATGCATGGACATTCGTCACGGAGCAAAGCAGCCATGCGCAATGACAACGAAACCCATTCGGTCCTTATCGGATACCTGCTTTGGATTTTTGGCTTTATCGGCGCCCATCGCTTTTACTATGGGCGACAGATCACCGGGGTGATCTGGTTCTTCACTCTAGGGCTGCTGTTTATCGGCTGGATTATCGACCTGTTCCTGATCCCGGGGATGGCCCGTGACGCGGATCGCCGTTATGTGGAGGGCCCTACGGACTACAGTCTGGCGTGGATTCTGCTCACCTTCCTCGGCGTGTTCGGCGTGCACCGCTTCTATATGGGAAAGATTGTTACGGGACTCATCTACCTGTTGACCCTGGGCCTGCTGGGCCTCGGTGTCCTGTATGACTTTCTCACGCTGAACAGCCAGATATCCGAGAAAAACCTGCAACGCCAGTAACGAAAAAGCCCGGCACTGGGCCGGGCTTTTCGTCGTAGCCGCTACGCTTACTCGATGATCTTGGCGACGA